>CAVRDX010000001.1:0-906198 GCA_963719945.1 uncultured Thermoplasmata archaeon
CTTCTCCTTGGCCCTCGTGCCTGCGAGATAGCCTGTGAGGTACGCGCCTGGCGAGTTCTTGCCCGAGAGCTTCCATCCCAGCTCGGCCAGCTCGGACGAGACTGCCGATGCGAGGACGAAGTCGCTCCCGTCCTTGTATTCTATCAACTGTATCATCATGTTCCTGTTAGACTTACGAACGACTGCCCTCGGAACATGGCTCCGGAGCAGCGCCGCCCTCCGCCTGTAATCCGTGCGGCCCTCGCGTCTCCTTCTGAACGGAACTCTGTATCTAGGTCCTGTGGCCATCTTGCTCACTCCTTCAATATGCCCTCGGACCTGAGGTGCGAGTCGAGGTGTGGCCTGTTCTTGAACATTCCACCCTTGGCCCTCATGTAGTACTTCCTGTAGGTCCTGGTGTCTATCTTCCCTTCTTCTCTGAGCTCCCTCAACCTGATCCTGATGGGTCGGATGGACTGCATCCAGACCTCCTTCGAGGGCTTCCTCGCGTTCTTCCTGCCACGCCTGGAACCCTGGCCTTTCCTGCGGCCCTTGGCCTTCTGGGCCTTGATGTGGTTGGTCCTGCCCCTGGAAACGCCCGTCTTCTGCTTCGCGGCCACGGTTCCGGACGCTATGAGCGTCCTGACATGGCCCTGGGCACGGCGTCTGTTGCGTCTTCGGTTCGGTTCGGGTCTATCCAGACCCTGTTCTCACCGCACTTGAGCAGCTCCGAAGCAACCCTCCGCTGATTCTTCAGATCCATGTTCATCCGCTCCTGTTGAGTACTCTGATCTTGAGCTCGTCGGCCTTCGCTTCTATCTCAATGCGCTTCTTCATGCCGACCTTGTGCGCGACCCTCGCGGCCTCGACCTCGGGGTTGATCTTCTCGAGGTCGCGGACGTTATGGACCATGACCTCTCGGAATCCCGACGGGTGCAGATGCCTCGCGAGCTTCGGGGAGCCGTATCCGATCGACACCACCGGCCGTCTGTATCCGAAGTTCTGCCTCATCTTGGAGTGCATACCCATGGCTTCCTCCACTGAACTTCTCGAAGCCTCGGTCTCTTGTGCCACTCCTGTCTGAGGAACTCGGGCCTTCTGGATCGTATCTCCGCGCGCTTCTTGAGCGCGTCGAGCATCTCCTTCGAGAGCTTGGGCTTGAGCTTGACCTTGTATCCGATGTCCTCATCGTCTCCGATCTTGACGTCCTCTTCATCGTCCTTGACTTGAGCTGTCCTTCTTCCTCATCGGCTTCCTTGACCTTGCGCGTCTTGGGGGCGGACTTCTCGTCAGCCTCTTCTTCCTCGGCTTCGTCTCCCTCTTCATCGAGTTCGACACCGAGTTCCTCGCGCCAGTGCTCGATAGTCTTCGGGCCCACGCCCTTGCAGTGCTCGTGTATCTCCGCGACACGGGCATCGTCAGCGAGCGCTTCGGCCAAATCGTCCATCGTTTCTGTGCCCAAGGCTGCGAGCTTCTCGACGTAACTCCTCCTTGAACATCCTGAGCTTCATGAAATCCTGTGGATCTTTCTTCTCTGCCAAACCGCTCACCTCCCGGGCTTCTCCGTGATGTATATGCCGTCCTGGAATATCCTCGGGTCGAATCCCCTGATCTTGGTGGCCCGCTCTATGTTCGCGGCGGTCTGTCCGACCTCCTCGATGTCCGAGCCGTTCAGGATCACCTGGTCACCTTTGACCGTGACCTTCGTCTTCCCTAGGATGCTGGTCTTCCTCGGGCTCTCTCACCGAGGAAGTTCTCGACCACGAACTTGTCCCCCTTCACCGATGCCTTGATCGGGAAGTGGGCGTACACGATCTTCATCTTGTACTCGAAGCCCTCCGTGACTCCTTGTATCATATTGCGCATGTGCGCTGCATAGGTACCGACAAGTGCCCTGTCCTTCGCCCTCATGGTCTCGCACGAGACGAAGAAGTCCTTCCCCTTCTGCGCGATCGTGATCTTCGGGTTGTAGAGCTTCCTGGAGATCTCCCCCTTCGGCCCCTTGACCTTGACCATGCCGCTGCTGTCGAGGGTGACCTGGACCTTCTCCGGCACCTTTACCTGCTCCTTCACCAAACCTTCGGAAGTCATCTGTGGCACCTCAGTATACATACGCCAGGAGCTTGCCCCCGACGCCTCCTTTCTTCGCCTCGGAGTGGTTCACGACACCATTGGTGGTCGTTAGTATCAGCACGCCGAAGTCTTGGGCAGGAAGGTATCTCGCCTCGAACTTCTCGAGATCGGTCGTCTTGACCGAGTACCTTGGTCTGATGACCCCGCAGTTGTTTATCTGACCGGCCAGAGTGACTTTGAACATGCCGCTCCTTCCGTCCTCCAGCAGCTCGAACTGCTTGATGTATCCGCTCTCCTCCATCACCCGGAGGACGCGTCCGATGAGCTTGGACGACGGCTTGATGTAGCATTCTCCCTTGCCGACCTTCTCCGCGTTCTTGATGGTAACCATCGCGTCGTTGAGTGTATCCTGTTGCATTTCTGGTCACCTCATGAGTATTTCCTGAATCCGATCTGTGGGGCGATCTCTCTGAAGCACTGCCTGCACAAGTGGAGCCCGTATCTCCTGACGATCCCCCTCTTCCTGCCGCACCTCAGGCACCCTATCTTTCTGCCAAACTGCTTCTTAGGCTTCAATCGACCACCTCGACGTTGAACTTGGACCTTACAAACTCCTGGCCTTCTTCCTTCGTGATCCTGTGGTCCTTCGGGATGGATCTCTTCATGACCCTTCTTATCTTCACGCGCCTGCCCGGCCTGCTCAGCGAGATGCAGACATCGAGGCCGAATATCCCTATCTCAGGGTCGTACTTCATGCCTGGGAAGTCCGTGTAGTCCTGGATGCCGAAGGAGAAGTTGCCTTCCGGGTCGAATGACCACTTGGCCAGCCTGTTCTCCCTTATCCAGAGTGCCTTCTTGACGAACTCCTCGGCTTCAGCGCGCCTAAGGGTGACCTTGCACCCTATGTCCTGTCCCTGCCTGATGCCGAGGTCCCTGTTCGTGGTCTTCGCGATCGTGCGCACGGGCTTCTTCCCGGTGACCATCGCCAGGACCTTCACGGCCTTCAGGAGGCGTTCTCCGGCGTCGCCGACACCGATATTCACAACGGCCTTTTCCAGCCGTATGTTCCTCATAGCGTCGCTCATGCCACTTTCGCCTCCAGGAGCTTGATCTCAGGGGTCTTGTCTCCGACGACGAAGACGTTCTCCTCGATGGTCGTCAGACCCTCCTTGAATGCCACTATGTTCGCAGCGGAACCTCTCTTGACCTGATAGCTGTCGACGGTCTGGAGGGTGCCCGGGTGTGAGCCTCCTGTGAGCAGCGCGACGCTGCCCTTGTCCAACTTGAACGCCTTCAGGACCTTCTGGGACGGCACCTCTATCTTCAGCACGTCGCCAGTCTTGTACTGGTCCTTCGGCAGGAGTATGTTCCTCCCGTCGTGGAGCGTCACCTGGGTCTTGCCGCTTTTTACGGTCGTCTTGTTGTCGACCCTCGCGAGCTTCCAACCGCTCTCGTTCTCGTCAATCGGAGCGAGCTGCAGCCTGCCCTTGTAATCTATCAGCATCCTGTAGCTCAGCTTCGTCTTCTTGATCGTCACCACATCCATCAGTCCGACCGGGAACTTGTAGTCCGTGACCACGCGTCCATCGACCGCGATGTTCCTGCTGCTCAGTATGAGCTTCGCCTCTCTCGCGTTGTCACATACCTTCAGCATGTCCCTCAGGACCGTCTCGATGGGTATGCTGTCCATCATTGCGTGCGGTCCCGGCCTCGGCTTCGTGACCCAGTGGCTGGTCTTCCTCGTCACGGACCAGCTTCGGGGAGCCGTCATCCTCTTCATGTGCTTCTTCACGCTCTCGCCTCCTTAAGGCTGTCGAGCTTGCGCTTTCTCCACGGATCGGATAGGTCCAGCTTGGTGATCAACACGTTCGACGGGTCGATCGCCCTCTGTTTCTGTGTGCCGTCAGCCTTCGCGATCGTGATGCTCTCTATGATGATCTTGCATTCAGTGAGGTCCACGGAGGCGACCTTCGATTCGACGCCCTTCACGCCCTCGGGTCCTCTGACTACTTTGACCGTGTCGCCCTTCTTCACGGTGAGCGAACGCACATTGTACTCGTTCATCAGCGCGGAATCCAGATGGGCTGCGACCATGCGCCTCTTCTTGTGCAATGGGGCATTTGCCCTCGCCTTCCTCTGCTTCCTCGCCTTGGTGCTCTTTGTCATTGTCATTCCTGAACACCTCACACTATCATGGACGCCGTCGCTGCGATCCTGGGCCATCTCTCGGCGGCCTCTCTCGCCACGGGTCCCTTGATATCCGTACCCTTTGTCTCACCAGTCTCGGTCACGATGACCACGGCGTTGTCCTCGAACTGGACCATCGTGCCCTCGGGTCTCCTGAAAGCCCTCTTCTGGCGGACTATGACTGCCCTCATGACCTGCTTCCTCGTCTCCGGTGTGCCCTTCTTGACCGTCACCACGAGTACTTCGCCAAGGGCGCCTGCCGGATTTCTCCTCTTCACACCGTGCCAGTTCATAACGGCGATTACCTCGACGATCTTGGCTCCTGTGTTGTCTATGCAGTCGAGCCTCGCCCCGGTCGGTATGCCCCTGGTCTGTCTTCCTGGAACTCCTTTCATCGCGGCCACCTCACTTCCTGTTCTCTATTACAACGTATGATACGCGCTTGCTGAGAGGCCTGCATTCCATGATGCTGACCTTGTCCCCGAGCTTGGCCAACTGGCAGGGCGGAGAATGAGCGAGGTACTTGCTGGTCCTCTTCTCATACCTCTCATACTTGGGCACGAATTTCAAATGCTCCCTCTCAACGACTACTGTGCCCTGCATCTTGGCCGAGACGACCGTGCCGCTCAAGACGGTGCCCCTCACCGGGAGCTTTCCGTGGAACGGACAGTGGATGTCTTCACAGCTCTCCATCGGCGGCACGACGTCCAACCCTATATCGTTCGCCTTGGGCTTGTCGCCCGCCTCTTTTGACTTGTCTGCCATCGTACTTCACCTTCGTGTCATCGTACTTTCTTGATCCTGTCTTCAGGTCTGAATTTGATGTCCTTGCCGGAGACCTTGAATGCCTGCGAACCCTCCCTGAAGAGGAACTCGCAGCACTCCTTCGGCACGATCTTCTCGGCCCCTTCGTGCTCTATGACGAATGTGTTCCTCGTCTCGTCCACGACCTTGCCGCGGATCTCGAGGTACGAGGCACACGTCGCCTGCACGATCTCTACATCGAGGCCTATCAGTTCGCGCCTTCGGAAGTCACCTGCCTTCATGCTCGGTTTACCTGCTGTCCACGGAGAAGCCCAGCTCCTCCAAGACATCCTTCACCTTCTTCTTGTGGTCGCCTTGCAGCTCTATCTTCCCGTCCTTGTAGGTCCCTCCGGCGGCACACCGTGTCTTGAGCTTTCTCGCGAGGTCTTCCATGTCGATCTCACCCGAGTTTATCCCGACGATCACGGTCATCACCTTTCCGTAGCGCCTAGTGTCCGTTAAGATTCGTATCTGTTGCTGTTCCTTGGCGATCTGTTCACACATGCACAGTTCTTCAGGCAATCCACAAACCGAGCAAATACCAGCCATTACTTCTTCTCCTCCTTCTCCTGGGCATCATTCTTCTTCTTCTTCTTCGCTGAAGTCGAAGCCTTCTTCGGGGAAGCCCTGGTGGTCTCCTTGGCCTTCGCCTTCGCAGGAGCGGCCTTCTCGGCCCTCTCCTTCTCGAGCATGATGGTATGCATCCTGGCGACGTTGGTCCTCAGCGCCCTGATCTTACCCGGGCTGGCTGGCGCACCACCCATCGCCGCGACGCCACGTTCGTGCATGAGCTCGTCCTTGAGCTCCTGTAGCTTGATGATCCGGTCCTCCGGCCTCATATCCCTGATGTCCTTCGTCTTGAGAAGTGCCATCTATCTCACTCCTTCTTCTCCACGGGCGCCTCGACCTTTGGTGCCTCGGGAGCCTCCTTGGCGGGAGCGGGCTCTGCTGCTTCGGCCTTCTTCTCCTCGACGTCCTTCTTCTTTGGAGCGCGCTTCCTGGGCTTCTTCTCCTCGCCCTCGGCGCCAGCCTCGGTGGCGTCCTTCTTCTTCGGAGAGCGCCTCTTCGGCTTCTCCTCGTCATCAGCGGCCTTCTTCAGGCCCTTGACCGCCTCGTCGACCTTCTTGTCCTCTTCCTTCGCGGTCTCCTTCGTCTGAACCGGGACCTCGGGTTTCGCCTCGACCGGTACCGGCGGTATGATGTCTATCTCATCCGGCAGTCTGGCATTCGGGTCCATTATCCTGACGGTGATACCTATCACTCCGGGCTTCAGCTTGGCCACGGCAAATCCGTGGTGCATGAACACCAGCTTGACATGACCGCAGTACTTGATGTGCCCGTCCTTGAACTTCTCAGTCCTGTGCCTCTGTCCGGTCAACTTGCCGGAGATGATAACCTGGCATCCCCTCGCGCCGGATTCCATGATCCTCCTGACGGTGGAGTGTCCCGCCCGTCTGAAGTGCCATCCGCGCTCGAGTGCGTTCGCCAGCTTCTCCGCCATGATCTGCGCGTTCAGGTTGGGGTTCTCCACTTCCTGAACCTCGATCTGCGGGTTGCTGTACTTGAAGTCCTCCTCGATCGCCTTGGTGAGGCTCTTGATCGCCTCTCCCCTGCGGCCGATGACGAGTCCAGGTCTCTCTGTTATGAGCGTGACCCTGGTGCCCATGGGGGTCCTCTGCACGTCCAATCCTCCGAAGCCGGCCCTGCTCACTCTCTTCTGTACGAACTCTTTTAGCAGGACTCTGCGGACATTCTCAGTGACGAACTTTCTCTCGCTTGCCATGCAATATCCTCCTTCGAAGGCGACTAGGACGCCTCGACCTCCTCTAGTATAATCTCTATATTGGTAGTCTGCTCGTTCCAGGGCGTGCTTCTGCCCTGCGCCCTCGGCATGTAGGACTTCTGGATCCTGCCCCTGTGGGCGCAGGCGACCTTGATCCTCATGTTGTCGGCGTCCAGACCTTTGTACTCCGCGTTCGCCCTGGCGCTCTCAACGACTTCGAGGATCGCCTTGGCGGCATTCACGGGGTACTTGGCCGGGCCCACCCCTGGCTTCGGGCTGACGTACTTCTTGTATCTCGTGAAGGGAACGGCCACCCTAAGCTCGATGACCCCCTGGAGATACTCCTTCGCCTTCTCCACGGTCATGCCTTTGAGTTCCTTCAGGACCTCTCTGCAGTTCTTGGGCGAGACGCCCTTCTCCTTGCCGATCGCTTTCGAGGTCTTCTCCGGGTTGGTTTCCTGTGTGTATCCCATGTAAATCCCTCACTTCAGCGGCATGAACTTGGACGATCTCGTGGCACCGACACCAAGACCGCTGTGGTTCACGATCCTCCTGGTAAGAGCGAACTCTCCCAGGGCATGTCCGATCATCTCGGACTTGATCTCGACCATCTGGAACTCCTTTCCGTTGTACACGTGCACCGTCTTGCCCACGAAGTCCGGGAGTATCGGTATCTCCCTCCTATGGGTCCTGATCGGGGCATCGGTCTTCCTGAGCTTGTCGACGAATGTCTGCTGCTCCTCGTTGAGTCCGCGGATGTAAGTCCTACGGGGTCTCGCGGGCAACAGTTCGATTATATCTGCCAGCGGCATCTTCTGGAGCTCCTCCAGCGAGTATCCGCGGTAAGTGAACTCCTTCTTCCTCCTGGCCTGTATCTGGCTCCTCTTCTTCCTGAGCTTTCTCCTGGCGGCTTTGGCTGACCCTACGTGCCTCGCAGAAGGCTTCATCTTCTTCTCAGTCGGGGCTGCTGCCGTCGTCGCTGGAGTGGCTGCCGCTTTCGTAGCGGCCCCCGCCGCGGCCGGAGCGGCTGCTTTTGCCTTGTCCTGGGCTGGGGCCTTTGCAGTTGCTGGAGCCTTTGCAGTTGCCTTCTTGTCTTCGGCCATGTCTACACCTTCCTTACTTTCTTCTGGGGTGCCAATCTACCGACCTTCCTGCCTGGTGGAGTGTTCCTTCCGACGCTGGATTGTGTACCAACGTGCGGGTGACTGCCACCACCGTGCGGGTGGTCTACAGGGTTCTTGGCCACGCCCTTCACTGAGAAATATGCTTTCGACTTCGCGCCGTATGCATGGAACTTCTTTCCCGACTTCGCGAAAGGCTTCTCCTTGTGCCCTCCACCGGATATGAGTCCAACCGTCGCGATACATTTATTGTCAATCTCCTTGAACTTGCCAGACGGCAACAGGACCACGGTCTTCGCGCCATGGCTGACGACCGTCGCTGCGTTCCCGGCGGTCCTGGCGAGCTTGCCACCGTCTCCCGGCTGCAGCTCGATGTTGTGCAGCAGCGTACCCTCGGGCATGTCCCCGACGGGCATCGTGTTGCCTGCGGTTATCGCACCCCTTCTTCCGAAGGTGACCTCCTGGCCGACTTGGATTCCATCCGGCGCCAGCATCCAGTGCTCAGCGCCAGCGTATTCGACCTTGGCCAAAGGTGCGATCCTGCCCGCCTCATGCTTGAGCTCGGTGATCGTACCGTTGACAGTCTCCTTCAGCTTCGGGTGCTTCGCATTAGTGAACCTGAGGTGTCTCGGGGACAGATATCTTCCGAACCCGCGCCCCCTCCTCTGTGTTATCAGTCTCTTTCCCATGTGAACACCTCAGAATATTCCTATCCTCATGCCGATCTCCTCTGCGGAGTAGCCTTTTTTCAATTTGATGATCGCGTGCTTGCCGTCCTTCGATATCTTGATGTTGATCCTATCCACCTTGGCGTCGAAACGCTCCTCGAAGGCCTTCTTGATCTCCGGCCTCCTTGCGTCCCTTCGGACCACGAATTCCAGCTTGTTGCCGTCCTTTAGGTCCTGGGATGGTGTGCCAGACATCGCGTTCATCGTCTTCTCAGTCACATACGGATGGAGCAGTACCGGCTTCCTCACGAGCTCCACCCCCTGATCTCTTCCAGAGCGGCTTCGGACACGACCATCAGCCTGCCTGCATCTCCGCCAGGCGCCAATAGCGACGCGTTCAGCGACTTGGGGGTGGCGATATCCACACCCGTCAGGTTCCTAAGGCTCTTGCCTCCTTCGCAGTCCCTCTTCGAGAGTACCACGAGCAAGCTCTTCGGGGTCCTGTATCTCCTGCCCCTCATCTTGCCCCTGCCTGCGCGGACGCTCTTGCCGTCGACCGCCCTCAGGATATCGTCATAGACACCGATCGATTCGAGCGCCTCGACTGCATCCTTCGTGCTCTTCAATGATTCCAGGCCGTCCTTCACGACGACTGGCATCGTCAATTCGTCCTTGAACTGGTGACCCCTGGCCTTCACCAGGTCTGCCGAGCTGGTTGCCCCGAGCGCGGAGACCTTGGCCAGGTACATCTCCTTCTTGTTGATCTTCTTGCCCAGGTCCTTATCGACCTTTGGCGGGTGCGCACGCCTGCCGCCGACGTTGTTCGGCGATTGTGCAGCGGTCGAGCCACCCTTGACCCTCTGGACCCTGGCGACTCCGCGGCCCTTGCCCCATGTCTCGACTGAGTGGCGGCTGCCGCTCCATCTGCCTGGCCCATAGGGCTGCCTCGCGTTCGCCTCTATGGCGACGACCGCCCTGTGGATCACATCGGTCCTCAGCTCGTTCTTGAATATATCGGGCAGATCCTTCTCACCCGAAACCTCACCCTTGAGGTCGTAAACGTTAACCTTGCCGGGAGCGACATGAGCCTTGGATTCTTCTGCCTTTATTTTCTTCACTTTCTTCTCGGCCATCAAATCACACTCCCTGTTTTGATTCAAGTGATACAAAAGTGACCTGCGGCGCCTCCGACAGCTTCATTCCGATGTCCCTCACGGGTTCCCTGAGCCTTATCAGGCGCTTCGAGGGCCCCGGAACGGAACCGTGCAGTAGCAGGTAAGAGTTGGACACGTTCCCATAGTGGAGGAATCCTCCCCTGGGAGTGATCTCCTCGCCCTTCTCGCCGATCTTGAGTATGCGCTTGTTGAGTTCTGTCCTCTGGTGGAACCCTCTCTGCCCACCCTGTGGGACAGTCGGGCTGACATAGTTCGGTCTCTTGTGACCGAGGGTACCGATGAGCCTCCTGTGCTTGCTGTTCTTGTGCATGAGTAGCTTGGTGCCCCAACGCTTGGTCACACCCTGCCATCCTCTGCCCTTGGTGACGGACGCGACATCCACCATCTCGCCATCCTTCGCAAAATCATTGATCGTGACCGGCTTGCCGAGGATATCCTTGGCGTACTTCATCCTGTCATCGAGCTTCGCCCCGCCGATCCTGACTTCCATCATCTCGGGCCTCTTCTTAGGCAGCCCGCTCACAAGCACCGGCTGGGTGTACATGATCGCGCGTATATCGTCATATTCTAGCTTCTCGGTCTTCTTCCAGGCGGATTCCTCATCGTAATCCTTTGGAACCGGGAACTTCCTCGAGAGTTCCTTGTCCAGCTTCTTCGCCCAGACCTCTCCAACGACCTTCTTGCCGTAGGCAGTTTCAGCGTAGAATCGTATTCCGCAGACCTTCATAGGTGGAACTTCGAGCACCGTCACAGGGATCTGTATCTCCTGTCCGGCTGTCGTGCTCCTGGGCCTGTAATCCACGACGAACGCGTGGGTCATGCCCGCCTTGTAGCCTGCAAACCCCTGCAGCTTCGCGCCATCTCCATCGGACTCTGGCCACGTGGAGACTCTGGCGGTTATGCTCTTGGCTCTCTTCCTGGGAGAATATCCCATTGAGCCCTGTCTTGGCCTCCTTCTGGTTGGCATTTACTATCCCTCTTTTTGAAGCGATAGACCTGGCTGAACAAACTCGAACAGTTCGAGCACACAGTCCGAGGCATCACTTCTCGGCCGTGACGCCTCGTGCACGCCTGAAAATTTGTTCTGGCGCGAGTGATGGGTTGCTCATTAGGCATTGCCCAAACGGCGTCTGGCCGATACCGCCTCAGGTATCGCAATGTGGCGAATGGGGTACTTATATATAAATCTAGCAGGTGTCTGCGAGGGATGTTGGCTATGCGCCGCCCTGCTTGACTTTCTTCTGGGCGCGCTTGCCGCGTTCCTTCGCGTTCAATCCCGTGACGTTCTCGAGGAACGTGTTGTACGCCTTGATCGTCTTCTGAGCGGTCTCGTCGTCCACGGTCGGATCCATCTTGGTCTCGACGCACAGAGACTTCTTCGACTCGCCTGGCCATGCAGACACTTCCTTGAGCGCACCGAAAGATGCGAAGAGCTTCCCGTCCTTCTCGATGACGTTCCCGAAGCTCTCCTTCATCGTCGTCTTCAGGTTGTCGGCCTTGACATTGTCGTACTTCCCTCTCTTGACCTCGTACTCGTTCATGCGGTCGTCACCTTGCTAGCCTCTAAGCTCGATGCGTCTTCAAAAAGCTTTGGTGGCTAGCCGATTCGTTGAATTCCTTCGCTCGAAATCATAATCTATTTATCACGATGCGTCGCTTCGAGCAATTGACTAGGCTGGGTTGTTTGGTCAGCGCATATGCGCTGAATAGAGGATCAATGGGGGAATCGATGGTGGATAGGAGAATCAGCACTCTCATAGTGGTTATGGTTGCTCTGACCGTTTCTTGCACCGCTATACCTGCGTCTGGACAGCCAGGGGCCAAGGACTGGACTCTGATGATTTATATGGATGCGGACAACAACCTGGAGGCCGTGGGTCTGTTATGCTTGGATCTTCTGGAGGATGTTGGCTCGAACGAGAAAGTCAACATCATCGTATTGTTGGACACCCTTTCCGGAGGATCAGACATTCTCTATGTCGAATCCGACAGCTCGATGGTGATCTCAGATGATTACGATCTCCCTGAAGAGGTCGATATGTCCAATCCGAATACGCTGCAGATGTTCATTCGGATATGCGTGACGGACTTCAAGGCAGACAATTATGCGCTTGTCATTTGGAACCATGGCGGTGGTTGGCTCGGAATCTGCCAGGATGATACGACTTGGGATGAAACTGATATCTATGATCTCATAGACATGAATGACCTGAGAAGCGCATTCTCGGGGGCTCTGGAAGGCACCGGTGTTATCATTGATGTTGTGTTCTTCGAAGCATGCAACATGGCCATGGCTGAGGTTGCCTATCAGTTGAGGGATTATGTGGATTATATGGTGGCGAGTGAAGAGACCATCTTCATCCGCTATCCTCTGGACGATATTGCCAGGAGGTTGGCTGCCCCAAATCCAATCACAAGTCTTGAATTAGCCCTCTACATCGCGGACGATTTCGCAGATTGGTTCACGGTAAACCATGGATATTCAGAATGGACGATTAGCGTATTCGATATGCATTTCATCTATGATTTGAAAGTCTCTGTGAGTGCTTTTGCGGTCGAGATGCTCTGCTCGCTTGATGAATATGTGAATTCGATTCAGGGTGACATGTGCCAGGTGGAGCAGTATGAATACCCCTGCAATATTGATCTCAAAGCGTTTGCTGACTGCATTGCATCCGACGATATGATCGATGATACTGGTATCAAGGGCGCGGCCTCCATTATCTCTAATGTGATCGATGTTGGCGTATTGTCATCATATTGCTGTGCTGCCACGGTTGGCTCGAACGGTCTGGCCATATACTTGCCTTCGACTGCGACGAGTGGCGTGCATGTCATGAGCGCCAGGTATGCATCTGTACCGTTCGCGATGGACACTGGCTGGTACGCTTTCGTTTCTGCGTTCTCGGAGTACTACGGTGGAATATGAACACCCTCATCATGTTGGGTGAACACGATTCGAATGCCAACCTGCCATCGAAAGTAAGTCTTCGAAGGACCATTGCCGCCATAGAAGGATCATGTGGATGAGATGAGCGAGAGGGAAGCGATAGAACGGACCCGTGGAACTCCACCTACTATCGATTCCATGGCGAGCGAAATGTCTGCGTTGGGCGTTGAGTCAGGCATGGTCCTGATGGTCCATTCCTCTCTGAGTTCTCTTGGATGGGTGTGCGGAGGTGCGGTTGCCGTCACCCTCGCGATGGAGAATGCATTAGGTCCCAAGGGCACGCTGGTCATGCCGTCTATGGCCGGCGATCTATCTGATCCTGCAGACTGGCACAATCCTCCGGTTCCCGAGGCTTGGTGGCCCATCATCCGGGCAAACGCACCGGCGTTCGACCCAGAGATGACTCCTACCAGGAAGTTGGGGGCCATTCCTGAGTGCTTCTGGAAGCAGCCTGGAACCATCCGCAGCAGCCATCCTAACGCCGCGTTCGCTGCCCGCGGTCCGAAGGCGCGGGCGATTGTGGACAACCACTCGCTCGACTTCTCGCACGGCGAAGACTCTCCCCTTGCTAGGATATACGATCTCGATGGCTGGGTCTTGCTGATAGGTGTCGACCATGATGTCAACACATCTCTTCACTTGGCGGAGTATCGCTCATCACCCAAGAACCACAAGCTGGCAAAACGCGGCGCTCCCATGATTGTCGCAGGTCGTAGGGAATGGGCAAGTTACGACGACATCGAGCTTTCCGATGATGACTTCGTGGATATCGGGAAACGATTCGCCGATGAGACTGGTTTGGTACGCAGTGGATCCGTCGGATGCGCATCGTGTCGCCTGATGCCTCAAAGACAACTGGTTGATTTCGCCGTACGGTGGATGGACGAGAATCGCACCCGAAGAAACGTATGAACGAGACCCCTGCCCGAGAGAATTCATCCTCTGTGTTGCGGTCTGAAAAATCTCTGAAGATCGCAAGTCCCGCCAGTGACCAATCCTTCTATATCGAGGATCATGTTCCACATATCTTTGCAGCTGCAATCCTTGGAACCCAATCTTGACCAATTCTGGGAGATGCTGAAATCCTTCAGACCATCTATGATTATCTGGTCACACTCACCACAGTTGTGCGCGCCCCTGATGCTGCCACCGCCGACCGGGTCGCACACGACCTTCGCGCCGAGGTCCTTGCTCTCCCTCACGACCTGAAGGACGCTCCACAGCCATGGCGGTCGGTAGGCCCAGTTCCTCCACAGCTTATCGACGACCGTCCCCTTTTGGACATTCACCGCGTTTATCGATATCGTGGCGCTGGTCTTGGCTGCATGCTTGACTGTCGCGACCGCATCCGCGATCGCCTCTGCCTCTGTCAGGAATGGGGGCTTTATCAGCACATAGGACCGCAGGTCCACCTTGCGCTCTTTCAGAACGACAGCTGCTCTGTCATAGTCCGCCACGGTGAACCCTTTGTTGATCGAGTATTTCAGAACCCTGTCGTTCGCGCTCTCGAAGCCTATGGCGATCTCCAGGTCCTCATGCACGTGCAGGATCTCATCGACGCGCTCACCGGTGACATATTCTGGGCGTGACTCCACGAGGAGCCTCATCCCTCTGGACGAACACTCCTCCAGGACCCTCTTCGCCGCCTCCTCTGGCACCTCTGTCTTGTCGAGGAACGATCCCGAGGTATAGACCTTGAGGACCTGAACATCTCCTATGCCTGGGAGGGCTCGTTCGAACTGCTTCACGATGTGCTCGGCGGAGATACCTTTCTTCGATTCGGTGTTGTATCCGCACATGGAGCAGCCACCGTTGTGGAAATGGCTGCAACCGCCTGTCCGGAGGATCATGACACCCGCATCGAGCAGCTTGCCGTCCAGGAACTCCTTCTCCTTCCAGACGGCCACGGCACTTCCCTCGTCCTTTCTTCGAGGACGCCGGCCATTGTCCCTCTCATATGCTGTCATTCGATCGCGCCGTGGTGTGATGTAGAGAATATGCTCAGAGGTCGTATGGCTTCAGGGTCTTGCGCCCGTTCCTCTTGGCCCTTCTCGCAGCGCGCTCAATCATCTCGTGGACCTCGCGGTCCAGCTCGCAATAGAATTCTTCCGAGATCCTGAGTCGGTCGCCGACAGCATCCTTCACGTCTGATACTTTGATTATCATTTTTCCGTTCCGAAGACTAGAAACAGGCATCTTCTCTCCCCTCAATATGGCCCCGGCAGGGAGATATTGCTAATGCGTGCTCTGTTCTTAACTCTTTTCGGTCTAGCCTCCGCAAAGCTTTTCCACGGGTCCGATTCTTCACTGTCGAGGCACTAGGATGGACATCGACGCGAAAGTGGAGCTCGCAACCAGGAACGCACTCGAAGTGGTCACGGAGGGTGAGCTCAGGACACTTTTCGAGACGAAGCAGACACCGACCGCGTACATTGGCTACGAGCCGAGCGGTTTCGTGCATGTCGGCCAGGCGATAACTGCGACCAAGATCGCGGAGCTCCAGAAGGCAGGCGTCGAAGTGACCATGTTCCTGGCTGACTGGCACGCCATGATAAACGACAAGCTCGGTGCAGATATCGAGAACATCCGCATGTGCGGCGAGTACATGCGAGAGAGTTTCATCGCGCTCGGCATCCGGGAAGATACGAAGTTCGTATGGGCGAACGACCTGGTCAACCGGGCCGAGTACTGGGAGAAATTCATACGTATATGCAAGGCGAGCTCGTTGATGAGGATCAAGCGGGCGATGACCATCATGGGCAGGACTGAGGACGAAGCTGAGATAGATGCCTCCAAGGTGATGTACCCTCCCATGCAGGTCGCGGACATATTCGAATTGGATGTCGATATCGCGCTTGCTGGCATGGATCAGAGAAGGGCGCATATGCTGGCCAGGGACGTCGCCGAGAAGCTCGGTTGGAGGAAACCGATCGCGTTGCACACACCACTCCTTATGAGCCTGGTGGGCGGAGGCCGCATGGACCCTGTCGAGGCGAAGATGTCGAAGAGCGACCCGAACAGCGCGATATTCTTACACGATACACCCGAGGACATACACCGCAAGATGAAGAGCGCGTTCTGCCCGCCCGAGGCGGAGAACAACCCTGTGTTGGAAGTCATGAGGTTGATAGTCTTCCCGAAGCTGGGCAGCGTCACAATCGAGCGACCCGCGAAATTCGGAGGGCCGACCACGTTCAGCAGCTACCAGGAGATCCATTCTACATACGAGTCGAAGAGTCTGCACCCGATGGACCTAAAGAAGGGCGCCGCAGATTCCCTCGCTACGGTCCTGGCTCCTGTCAGAGAGTATTTCTCGAAGAACCCGAAGAACCTCGACAGGCTGAAGAACATCTCAATCACGAGATGAGTCCAGGTTCCTCAACAGCTTCATGGCGTTGTCGACCGATATGTTCAGGATGGCCTCTACATCGCCCATGCCCGTTATGCCTGCCGCTCCTGGATGACCCCCGCCGCCGTTAGTGGTCTCCGTCCCGACACCTCCGAGCAGCTTGCCCAGGTGCACTCCGCTCCTCACCATTGCCTGCGTGGCTCTCGCACTTATCCTGAACATGTTGCCTCTCTGCGAACCAACGAACACTATGTCCGCTCCGAGGCCGAGGAGCGCCTTGCAGACGGAAGCTTCGAAAGCGCTCCCTTGAGAGGCTGCGATGATCTTGTCTCCGACCTTCCAGTACTTCAATCTCTGAGCTCCTCTGAGCTGCGATATCTTCTCGGAAGTGTCGACGTCTATCGAGACCAGCCCAGTGGCCTCGTCTATCTGGATGCCATTCTGTTCCATGAGCTCAGAGAACACACGCAGAGTGGCTGGCTTGGCGAACTTGAACATGCCCGTGTCGGTTATTATCCCTGCCATGAGGGCCAACGCGACCTCTCGCGTCATCTTCATGCCTGCCAGCTTCGCCAGCTCGTACACAATCTCGGAGCACGAGCTCTTGCCATCATCACAATAGTAGTACATCGCCTCGGACCATCTGTCGCTCCTTGCATGATGGTCTATCACGATCGCTCCCTCGAGGTCGATCCCTTCCGGGAGCTGTTCTGGTCCAGAGGTGTCAAGAACCAGGAGCCTGCCGGGAGGCTCGTCGGGGCCGTCGACGGTCTCGATTCCGAGAGTCTTCGTCATCACCTTCGCCATCCGGTCTATCCCTCCTGGGGTCCAGATGACGACATCGGGGAACGCGGACTGCACGACGAACGCACTCGCGATAGCATCTGGGTCGGCGTTTCCGTGCAGGACGGCCTTCGTCGGCCCTTTCGACAATTCCTTCACTATGCTGGAAAGCAAGTATCTCAGGGCTGAATGATGCCCGATGATAAAATAGATGCCTAAAAGACCGTTCGTCCTGGTCAGAATACGAGTTAAAGGGTTTATCGTTTCATTCGGTCCGATCAGTTTTCTTCTGATTCATCGGACTTCTGTGCGGGACCGCCCTGGAGCGCCTGGGTGATCTGCTGCTGGAGTGTCTGGTGCCTCTCCCTCAGATGCTTGTCCTGCCTCTCAAGGGTCTTCACGCGCACCTCTACAGTCTCCTTCTGGTCCTTCAGCTCGGTCACGAGCCCTGTCCTGTCCTTGTTCTGGACCAGGAGCGTCCCGACGTTCTTGAACACCGCCGCATCCTCAGAGGCCCTCTCGAGCTCCTGGACCGTCCTTTCCAGCTCCTTGGCCTGCGCCTCTAGCTGGATCTTCTGTGTGGTGACCATCTGTATCTGCTGCGTGAGCTGTTGGAACTGCGCGATCTGGTTCTGAACTTTCGGTGGGATGTTATCCATCATCTGCTTGCCTCCTTTGCCGTTTCCTCTGCCACATTGGCCCATCTGATATATGAGTTGAGGGCCGCTCTCAGCGATGTGATGTCGTCCGCCTGTACGCGAATCGTCACCTCTCCCTCTCCTCCGAGCACATCGACCTTCGTCCGCGGGATGCTCTCCGACATCTCCGGAGACAATGCACGCACGACCACGTCGGCGTGCGCGGTCTTGAAGGTCAATTCCGCTCTGTTGGTCAAGTTCATCTGCCCTTGACCGACTTGCGCACGTTAGGTCTCTCCTTGTAGAACACCTTGGATCCACACTTCTCGCATTGAAGTCCCACGGTGTTCATGCCGGACCTGACGGGCTCTTTGCATCTCGAGCATTTGTACATTCGTCCATCTACTCCTTATCCAAGGTCTCTTCCGACCTCTCTTCTTCGCTGAGCATCTCGTTCTCCTCGACTGAGGAAGCGGCGGCCGCCCTGGCTCTGGCCTCCGCGAGCACATCTGTCACTTCACGCTTGACCGCGACGGGCTGGGTCAGCACATACGAACTGCTCGCTATCGATACGCCACAGTGTCTGCATTTCCAGATACCGTTCGCCTCTCTCTTGACAGACTTCGCCCTGCACTTGGGGCATTCGTGCCACTTCTTGCTCAGCTTCTCTATATCGGCTATGCGTTTCCTGATCCTGACGCCGTATCTCGGGCCCAGCCGCCCAGCCGAGCCAACCTTCTTGGTTCTTCTGGCCATGGTCATCACCCGGAGAGCTGGGCGCGCACCTCAGCGCCTCGCTTCCTAGACATCTCGATTATCTTGAAGACTTCGTCCACCTTGAGCGAACCATCGCCGCCCTTCTGCATGGCGCATATGTTGCCGTTCTCCAAGGTCGCGACCGTGAGCCTGGCATCTGCGACCCGTTCCTCATCGTGGGTCGGGTCTATGAGCAGGTGCTCGCCTATCTTGACCGCGGTTATTGAGATTGGTTCATGGGAGATCGGCATCGGATAATCCTCTCCCTTGCCTGCCCTTGCCGCCGGCACGACCGCAGACTTCAGTGCGGCCAAGGCCCCTATGTTGCCCGCGTCGAACAAGTTGCCATCGAAGTCGAGTGCATGGACGTCCAGGAACATTATCCAGACCTCCTTCCCAGCCTCGATGCAGAGCTTCTTCATGTCGACCGCGTGGCCTTCCCTGATGCCTCTGTCGATCACACGGGACACCTCGATGGATTCCTGGTCCGGTGGACCGGATTCGAATGTCTCGCTTGCCAATGGAATGAGCTCTGCGTTCGTGGTCATCACGCCGGAGTTGGGCGTATCCGGGAACGGCGAGCCTACCATCATCTTGATTCCGACCAGCACGTCCGTGTTACCCAGCCGGACCCTTGCGGATCCTTCTGCGGATAATACGTAGTTTGTCTCAACAGTGAGCGGGCGCATCTCGTCGAAGGCTCTCCCATCGACCCTTGTGCCCTTGGATAACAGCTGTACTATGTGGTCCTTCTTCAGGTCGGCCATTACATCCTTGCTCATCTAAGCCACCTCCTTCGGTTCTTCCACTTCTGCATCCACGGACCGCACCTGGTATCTCCTCTTGAGTGCGTTCCTCTGCTCCTCGTACACCTTCTTGCAGCCCTCGATGGCCATATTCAGGCCCTGGGTGTACTCGTCGTGCGTGAGGTCGCCGTCCATCTGGAGCAGGACGATCTCTTCGGTCCTCGGGACATATCCGACTGGTATGTCCGCCTCTCCGAAGTTGTCCTCTTCCTTTCCGAGGTCTACCATGACTGTGCCGGCCGCCTTTCCAGCGGCGCACGATGCGACCAGGTCCCTCATCGGCACGCCAGCATCTGCCAGCGCGACGGATGCTGCAGTCAACCCGGCACATCTCGTGCCGGCATTCGCCTGCAGGACCTCGATGTACACATCGATGGATGTCCTCGGGAAGTACTCTGTGAATACCACATGTGTGAGCGCCTCGCTGGTGATCTTGGAGATCTCGTGCGACCTCCTGTCCGGTCCCGGCCTCTTCCTGTCGTCGACCGAGAACGCTGCCATATTGTAATGGCACTGTACCAAAGCCCTCGTCGGGTTCTGCAGGTGCCTAGGGTGACATTCCCTGGGTCCGTAGACCGCCGCTAGTACCTTGTTCAGTCCCCATTCTACATATGCGGAGCCGTCTGCCTTCTTCAGCACGCCCGCCTCTATCTTTATCGGCCTCATATCTTCGGGTCTTCGTCCATCGACCCTCTTGCCGTTCTCATCTAGCAACTTGATATCATTGGGTATAGGTGTTCCGCCCATCAGTCTCACTCTCCATCTCCTGAACCGTGTCTCCCAGGAGTTTCTTAACTTTCTCGGTGAGGCCTACGCTGTGCGCCTCTTCCTCTATCAGTTTGACGGCCTTGATGGCCCTGACAATATTATCGAGGTCTCCATCGATCCATATCCTGCCGTTCTGCCCGACGTATATCCTGCATCCCGTCGAGTTCTTCAGCATCTGGATCATGGAACCACTCTTGCCAATCACTCGTGGTACCTTCGAGGGCGATATGTCCAGAATCATGCCCCCCGTGAGTTTCCTCAATCCGTGCTCCTTCATGGAGACATGGATCTTTCTGGTCTCGTCCACATCGATTACCTTGAGGAGCACGACATCTCCAACGGTCATGAACCTCGTGGTCTCTCCGAACTCCACCCTCCAGGGCACCTCATTGACATGCAACGGTGCTGGGTACGGGGAGTTGATGTCGACCAACCAGTTGGACGAGCTGACGTCCACTATCTTGCCGACTACCATATCCCCTCTATCGGGCACATACTGCCCTGACAACGGGACCACGCCGACAACGTTCTGCCTCACGCTTTTAATCCCTAGCTGCGCGGCGTAGATGTTTTTGCCCTCGTTGAAAGTCCCGGGGCCCGGAGTCAATCCGGAGCTGTCCAGGAGGTCCCCTGGTACAACTATCTCTCTCGCAACGTCTTTAGAATCACTTGTCTGCATCTGACTCACTCGCATTCACAGTCAGATAAACATGCCAGCACGGCCCTGGACACAGATTCGTCCCGAGACCTGCAGCGCATTTACCTCTGTCTCTTTTCGAATGGCTGAAGAACATCTCCTGTTTTAATCTTTTGGTCGTAATAGGCCCGTTTCAGGGACATGCCTGGCATTGTGCTGGGGCGGGAGAGTTCACTTGCCCGCCTTCAGAACCTTGACATCAGCCTCTCCATGGGTCCTGTTGTTTATCTTCTCGAAGAACTCCGTCTGCAGCCCCGCAGGCATCTCCACGACCCCTATCCAAGAGCCGTCGGTCTGCCATTCCTCTTTGACGATCTTCCCGAAATGTCGGAATTCCTCGTAGCAGCGGCCGTAGTCCTCCCCGGATACCTTGACCGCGATCCTGACCTTGTCGAACTTGATCGGAATGAGCGGTCTGAGTGCGTCCATGATGGCTGGGACCTGCGCCTCGACAGACTTGAACGGGTCTATGTGCACCCTCGCCTCCTCCATGGCGGTCTCGATCCTGGTGGGTGGGTGCGGTCCGCCTGTCTGCGGGTTCATCGCGTTCCTCGCGATGTACTCCACGATCCTCTTGCGCTTGTTCTCCTGCATCACCTTGCGCTGTTCCGTGGTGAGCTGGACTTCGCCCTTGAGGATGATGATCTTCGCGACTTCCATGGGGTCAATGGTCCCGAAGATCTCTTTGATCTTGTCATCGGACGCCCTGGTACCCTTCTTGGCATTCTTGAAAATCGTATCTATCGCCATGTGGTCCAGAAGGTCTACCTCTTTGCCGTCCTTCATCTTCTGGACGACGTCTGGGTCTATCAGTATCTCGAAGCTCTCGCCATGAGATTCCATCCTGGCTACTATCGCCTCATCGAGGTCGACCATGGTCCTCAACTCACTTCGCTAGTTTCTTGACGTACCCTTCTACCTCGGAGTCGCTCAATCTGCGGAAATTCTCTCCGACTCTGACGACACCGATCTCGACGGCCTTCGTGTTCAGGTTCTCCTCGGTGGCCTTGGAGAGCGCCCTGAGTCCGAGCAGGATGGCCTCGTCCACGCTGAGGTCCTCCTTGTAATCCTCCTCAAAGACATCCATGATGGCGTTCTTGCCAGCACCGATTGACCCGGCCTTGTATGAGACCAGCGCGCCGCTGGGGTCCGTCTCGTAAAGGTGGCAACCTTGATCATCGACACCTGCGACCAGGAGGGCTGTTCCGAACGGCCTGACGCCGCCATACTGTGTATAGTTCTGCTTGAAGTCACAGAGCCTCTTGACGAGGGTCTCTATATCGACCTTCTCCGCATAGGTGACCTTGTTGATCTGTGCGACTACCCTTGCGTGGTCCACGAGCACTCTCGCATCCGCAACCAGTCCCGAGGTCGCGCAGCCTATGTGTTCGTCGATCTGGAATATCTTCTCTATCGAGCGTGATTCGATGAGCCTGCTCGCAATCCTCTTGTCGACTATGAGTGCGACGCCGTCCTTGAACTTCAGACCGACTGTCGTTGTGCCTCTCTTAACTGCTTCTCTTGCGTATTCGACCTGGAATAGTCTGCCATCTGGTGAGAACACCGTGATTGCCCTGTCATACGCCATCTGTCCTGGCTGCATCTTCATTACACCTCTTTTCTTGACTGTGATATAAGCCTAGCCGGCATATCGCCCGCTATGTCTGGGAAGTGCCTAACGCGGTTGCCGGTATAAAGGTTTTTGGCGAATGTGGTTCTGTCAATGATCGGGTGGTGGTCATCATGACCGCCCCACCGATCGACTCGTCCCATTCGGCTCCGACCGTGCGCCCATGAATGGGTCGCAGAGGGTCATCACCACGTCATGCTGGAACGCGCCGGGGCTGAACCGTAAGCCCCCTGCCATCCCTTCCGGGAAGGCTGTATTCAGCAGGTTTATGCCGGCGTTGACATGCCTGTCGGCACGCCAACCGCACTCACACTCGAACTCGGAGCCCATTCGGGAATGATTCAATCTCCCACATATCGGGCACCTCCTGCTGCTGTTGTATGGGTCCACCTTGATGACTGGCACGCCTATCCAGGCTGCCTTGTACTCGATGAAGTCGTGAAGCATCTTCCGAGGCCACGAGCTCAACCGACGGTTGAGCGATTTGCCACGCTTACGCCCGATCATCCCATTCAGATCCTCGAGCACAATCGTCGATTTATGCTCCTCCGCGAGGCCGAGGACCGCATTGGCCACTTGGTGCATGCGATACTCGATCCGATGATGCTCTCTCTTCCCCTCTCTGCGACACAACCACCTCGATGTCCGTCGATCGTGCGCCTTCCTCTTCTGAAGGCGCTTCCGTCGGTCGTGATGTCGTGCCTGGATGATTGCGACATCTGGATACGCAGCCCGGATCGGCACGCTTCCAACTTCGCTCATAAACACGCTGTCCAAGCTCCGCTCATTGGTATCGAGCGACAGGACCGTCTCTGGAATGTATGATATAGGTGGGCTCTTCCTGAAGTCTTTGTACGCCAGCTTCACCAGGGCATTTCTGGAGGTGACCTTTGCCTGGAGGCCGGCCCTGATCGCGCAATTGGCCGCCAGGCGGAAATCCTCCATGAGCATCCTGGCCTCAAACGGGAGCTCCCCATGAATGTGGAACACTACCGCTCTGTGGAGCATCTAATACGGTATCTGGCCAGGGACATATCCATCACCTGGCTACATGCATGCTACTCGTGCGATCGACGAGATATTCATGTCATCGGGAAAGGCACCATCGACAACACCACCCGAAAATTGACAGAGCCGGCGAATGTGAAATCGAGCATATCGATATTGTCGATCGGACCTACTCCCAAGTCTTCTGCTTGGGCGAATCCGCTTTCAGATACTGTCGTTTGAGGTTCTTGATGGTGCCCGAAGTCCTGAGCGTGACCACCTTGCACGGGACATTCCTGACCGAGTCCACCTTCGTCAATACCTCTATCGCCTCGTCCTTGAGCCTGTGAGGGACCTTGAGTATTCCGACCTCGGGTTCGAACACGGTTATCCTGAAACCGTTCTGGACGGGCGTGCCTTTCGCCTTCGCCAAAAGTGATGTTAGAAAATCGTTTCTGGCGAAAGGTCTCACGCTCTCGATCCTGAAAGCGATGTACCTCCACCTCTCGCCAGGTGCCTTCTTCGGCATGGATCTCAGCGCACGAATTCCATGCCATGTTTGGCGTTGTTCTGTGAATCGGGGGACAGTAGCTGCGGGCTCTTGACTCCGGTGAGGACGAGCATGACCCTCATGAGTCCGTCCATGGCAGGGTCCACGCTGCAACCCCAGATTATCCTCGCGTTCGGATTGATCTTGGCGTTGACGAGTTCGGCAGCCTTCTCCGCTTCGGAGACGGTCATGTCCGTTCCGCCAGTCACCCTGATCAGAGCGCCTCTCGCGCTCGAAAGGTCGATATCTCCCAGGAGTGGCGATTCGAGTGCTTGTCTGACTGCGCTGTCCACACGGTCTCCTCTCGAGGAAGTCTTGTTGTCAGCCTCTCCCATTCCTATGAGCGCGACACCGCCGTTCTTCATGATCGTCATGACATCGTTGAAGTCCAAGTTGACGAGTCCAGGTTTGGTGATTATCTCCGTGAGCCCCTTGATGGATTCCATCAGGACCTCGTCCGCCACTCTGAAAGCAGCGTCCAGAGGCAGTTTTGGGACCAGCTCGAGGAGCTTGTCGTTCGGTATGACTGCAGTGGTATCGCAATTCATCTTGAGCCTTTCAAGACCTCTGATCGCGTTCTCCATGCGGATCTTGCCCTCGGCTTTGAACGGCATAGTGACTATGCCGATCGTGAGAGCGCCGGATTCCCTGGCCATCCTCGCGACGACTGGTGCGGACCCTGTGCCCGTTCCGCCGCCCATACCCGCAGTGACGAAGACGATATTGGACCCCTTCACATACTGCTTCAGGTCCTCTTCGGATTCCATCGCGGCTCTCTCGCCTATTTCGGGGAGTGCTCCTGCGCCCAACCCCTTCGTCAAGGTCTTGCCTAGGAGAATCTTGTGCGGTGAATGGATATGCAACAGGTGCTTGGCATCGGTGTTCGCAGCGACAATATCGGCACCGAATATGCCCGATTGCTGGAGACGGTTGACCGTGTTGGAACCTCCGCCCCCACATCCTACGATAGTTATGTTCACCTTCAGCTTCTCAACTATCTTGGCAAGCTCCTCATCCTCAGGAGTGCCCATTGCTTCCTTCGTGCTCTTTTCCAGCGCGTGCAGCTCGAGAGCATCATCTATGAGTGATTTCATTTCATCCCATCCTAAATTGTTTGCATTATGAAATAATCTGCTAACTATATAAACGAATCCACACCCGCCAGTGTGCGTTTCTTCGAAGGTGCGTGAGCGCGCACGCGCATCGTGTCTTCGACCAAAACCCAAGACCGTTCCCATCGTCTCTCATCTCCGGCGTTCGACCACCCGCATGTGCATGCGTATATCGAGAGTTTTCAATGAATTATCGAGCGCGCGCACCCCCGTGCACGGTGAACGGGACACGACTTTATCGTGTTTGAGAACGAAATACTGGCTTGACCCAGTATTTAGGAATGTTTATATTCGAGTTACTGGATATCTTATACAGCTTTATGGGGTGCATTAATGCCGAAATCACTTGTCAAAGACGCATTGGGAAAAGACGTGCAAGAAATTATAGAGAAATCTTCTCAACAGCCCGAACAGAAAGCGCAGGCTCCACAACCTGCACCCATGTCCGCGGACGATGAAGAGATAGCCAAAATCGCGGAGCAACTGGATGTTAGCATCAAGATCATTGGTTGCGGCGGTGGCGGATCGAACACCATAAACAGGTGTGTTGAGGCTGGGATCTCAGGAGCGCAGCTGTGTGCGATAAACACGGATGCCAAGCATCTGCTGGTCATACACGCGCCCCGGAAGATATTGATTGGAAAGAACGTCACGCGTGGTCTGGGTGCCGGCGCGATACCGCAGGTCGGAGAGGCTGCAGCTAAGGAGAACGAGCGCGAGATACGCGACTTCCTGAACGGTGCCAACATCGTGTTCGTCACCGCAGGAATGGGTGGCGGGACTGGTACTGGCTCAGCACACTTTGCTGCGAGGCTTTCGAAGGAGATGAAGGCCCTGACCATCGGTGTCGTCACTATGCCGTTCAAGGCGGAGGGCGAACTCCGGATGGAGAACGCTCTTGATGGATTGGAGAGGCTGAGGAGACTCTGCGACACGACCATCGTGATACCGAACGACAAGCTCCTGGAACTGGTCCCGAAGTTGCCAGTCGATGCGGCTTTCAAGGTCGCCGACGAGATTCTGATGCAGACCATCAGAGGCCTTACCGAGATCATAACGAAGCCCGGACTGGTCAACCTCGATTACAGTGACATAATGACTGTCATGAACGAGGGCGGAGTGGCCTTCGTGGGAATGGGCGAGTCCGAGGATTCGGACGCCGAGGAGAGGATCCAGTCCGCAGTGGATGAGGCTCTCAACTCACCGTTGCTGGGCGAGATCGACCTCGGAGATGCGAGGGGTGCGCTCATCAGGGTAGTCGGTGGACCGGACATGACCGTCACCGAGGCTCAGCGGGCTGCTGAGGTCGTCGGTGAGAGGATCAACAAGCATGCGAGGCTCATATGGGGATGCAGTGTCGACCCAGCCTACGAGGGACAGGTCCGCGTGCTGCTGATCGTGACCGGTGCGAAGTCGAGCACATTGATCGGCAAGAACCACAACAGCGTGGCACACACACAGTCGAACAACAACAACGACAGGCCTTCACAAGCACAATCGCGTTCGTACGGTGCCGAGGACGACTCTGGAATCGACTTCGTGAGATAGACCGATCTGATAGTCAGCAAACACAAAAGGCGCGGCGGCCGAATGGTCGTCCCCGCCTA
This sequence comes from uncultured Thermoplasmata archaeon, assembly GCA_963719945.1. Taxonomy (GTDB): domain Archaea; phylum Thermoplasmatota; class Thermoplasmata; order UBA10834; family UBA10834; genus UBA9653. The sequence continues at coordinate 26,424 of CAVRDX010000001.1, forward strand.
AACTTTGATTTTTCTCTCCCTCTTGCCTTCCAGCTTCGGCTCGTCGGCGAACCTCGCACCGCATTTCGGGCAGAACTTGTCCTCCAGACTCACCTTGGAACCGCATAGGGAGCATTCGGCTCCGCCCACTCTGTCGGAGAATACGACACCGCACAGGCAGGCGAAAGCGTCTTTGTCTACCCGTCGTCCGCACGACGGACATTCGGTTATGTATTCGACGAACGACCGCCCACAGAAATGGCACTCAGCCGATGACTCTGGTATCTCCTTGCCGCATCCTGTACAGATCATGTTGCCTTCTCCGACCAGTCTCGCTCCGCACTCGCACAGGGCCTCTTCGTCAGAGACCACCCTCCCGCATTCCGGGCACTGGTACAGGTCCAGCGAGAAATCCGTCGAGAACACAACGCCGCATCTGTTGCAGAACTGATCGTCTTCCGACAGTGTGTTCGCACACTCGGGGCACTGGAGTGCCCGCTTGTACATCGAGCAATCGCAGCTTTCGCCATGGATGAGTCTGCGCCCGCAGATGTTGCAGAACATCGCATTGTCCGGCGAACTCCTCACCTGCTCCTTGAGCGCGAGATAAGTGTGCTCGGTCATTTCGCCGAGCAGGAACCTTTCCTCGATGAGCAGCAATTTATCCTCTTTCGAGAGAGATATCGATCTGATGGCGGGCATCTCGGAATCGACCACGTGAGGTTTCTGCCTGGAGTATCCGAGCTCCTTGTTGCACACAGGGCATGTCTCGACGCGCATGGCACATGAGTTATGGAACTGTTTGCCACACCCGCATAGCACGCTGGGCAACCCTTGCTTGATGACCCCGAGACAAATGTCGCACTTGGTCTGCCCCTTCACTCTGACCGCCTTGACCTGCGGTCTTGTCCTGACCTGCATCCTTCTGGTGGCCGCACTGATCTTCTGTCCTTTCGGCACCTTGATCAGACGCGGTCCCGCCTTGGCCCTTCCTTTACGAGCGATGACTCTGGACGATTTTCCCGTTCTGATAGACAACCTCTTCTCTCCAGCGATTGGTGCAACGTCTGCAACGGATATAAATTCCAGGCCTCCGATTCCCCATCATGTCTCTGAAGGAAACCGTCCGGTTCGTTGGCGAGCTCATGGCCCTGTCCGCCAGGACCGCTCCGAAGGCAGTGGGCCAGGATTTCATCGAGATAAGGCTGCTCACGGATTCCGAACGGATCGCGGTCGGCAATGACATGATACAGGTGGCGAAGGAAAGGAGCTCTCCAGGATTCGAGAGGGATGGACAGAACTGTCCTTGATTCGGATGCAGTGCTTCTCATCGGTCTGCAGGCACACAAAGGGATAGGTCTGGACTGCAGCGCCTGCGGATTCGCTAGCTGCGCGGATTTCAACGAGGCTGCCCGCAAGGGCGACTTCATAGGGCCTAGCTGCGCGGTCCGATTGCTGGACCTCGGCATCGCCCTAGGGTCGGCGGCGAAGACCGCATCCGATCACAATGTGGACAACAGGATCATGTATCGTGTGGGCGTCTCAGCAAGACGTCTCGGTCTCTCTCAATCGAACATCGTCCACGGGATACCATTATCCGCCACTGGTAAGAGCATCTTCTTCGACCGTTCAAAGAAGTGACTGGTAATCATTCCGATGGATTCCTGAGTTTCAGCGGGTTCCCGACAAAAGTGCCATCGAGAAGGTATGCTCTGAACGATTCCTCGTCCGCGATGGAGTTTCTGAATATCGGTCCTAGGAATGCTCTTGGGTCGTTGTTCACCGCCGTTCCTGTCAGAAGTGGGTTGAATGCCGGAACCACGACCAGTTCCTTGGGGCACGAATCGTATCTCTTCAAGGGTCGCCTCTTCATGCAAGGATGATCTGAGCCAACATTTCTCGATGTTCCTCGCGCCGATCGAATCCTTGAGCAGGACGGATGGATGAATGTGCCCCATGACTATCTTCTCGCATCTCATGACCTCATCGGACGGCCACACATGTCCATGGAACAGGCCTGTATCCTGCACGGCCCACCCCTTGCTTCCCATGCCCTCGCATCCCTCGGGAAGAACGGACGCGATGCCGCTATCGTGATTGCCAGAGATCAAGACGACCCTGTCGAACACCTCAAGCATGCGTCCGAGCAGATGTTTGATCTCTTCATCTTCCCTCCTGCCGACATTCGGTATCTTGTGCTTCAGGTCACCGAGCAATACCAGGTTGCGCGCGATCTTCGACAGGGATTCCAGATCCCGCATCATCTTTGGCATCTGGGTCGGTATGCTGAATCCGGCCATCTTCATCTGGACCTCTATGCCTATGTGAAGGTCAGCGACGGCCGCCCAGCAGTCTTTCCCTTTCATTATGAGTGCTGGCATATCGGGCACTGGTTCGAGGTCCACGGTCTCTTGTACCACCTGGGCTGTGATAAATATCCTTCCCCTACCTTCCTATCCTGAGCCGATCGGCCAGGACATGGGGCAGCCCCTGTTCAGTTATCGCTTTCGCAGCATCATCTATCGGGTAATCGAAGCGGATTATGCGACACTTCAACGGATCCGTTTCAACCACCGCGAGGCTGCCATGTGGATCGCCGTCCCTCGGCTGCCCAACTGAGCCAGGATTAAGGATCACGCCTCTCGCGAACTCCTTGACGTATGGCATATGCGTATGGCCGAGGATGACCAGATCCGCCTTTGCGATGTCTATGATGTCTTCCTGCGCACTTTCCACGTACACATAATCATTCATCGCTCTCGGCGAGCCATGGTACATGGCGATCGTCCGTTTTTCGATGACCTCTTTCGCTGACGATCCAAGCGATCCGAGAAACATCCGCGCACTCTCGTTCAGCGCATCAATGGTCCAGTTCGCTGCCGCATGGGCATATGGATTCATCCCTGAGCATGTCTTAGTCACGACGGCTTCGTCATGATTCCCTCGGATCGAGCGATGACAGATCTTCCGGATGGTTTCACAACATTCGTTCGGGTTCGCACCGTAGCCGACGGCATCGCCTGCGAAGAATACCTTCTCGACCCCCTCGGCCTCCATGACATCGGCAGCGCTTCTCAGGGCATGGATGTTCGAATGCACATCCGCGATCACGCCCAGCCTCATGCCCTCACTCAGCTTCCGATGGCTATGAGATACCTTCTCAGAACGATGGGTATCTTATCGATCACATCGGTGGCCAAAAGGCCGTAGCTCTTCTCCTCGAACGCTAGGTCCCCTGCGAGACCAGCTGTGAAAACACCTATCCTGCCAGCTGCGTATGGGGTCGCTTTCTGCGCCATTATCCCTGCGATCAGACCTGTCAACACATCCCCGGTCCCCCCGACGGTCATCGCATCGTTGCCAGTCCTGTTGAACTTCACATACCTGCCGTCGCTCACGATGTCCCTAGGTCCCTTGAGCACGACCGTCATCCTCAGCTTGGCTGCGGCCTCGCGGACCATCTGGGCACGTTTCTCGTAATCATCCTGGGGCACGGTCTTCCTCGTGAGCTTCTTGAACTCGCCCGCATGGGGGGTTATGACACCTGATTTCCCTTTCAGTATCTGCGGCTTCGCCCCGCACGCAGCGATGGCATCCGCATCTATTACCATGGGTTTCCTGCATTTGCCTATGAACTTCTGAACGGCAATAATGGTCTGCTTGGAGTCTCCGAGCCCCGGTCCTATGACCACCACATCGAACTCTGCGGACATCCTCAACAGCTCTTCAACGTGCTCTGACCCGAGCACCATCCCTTTGAGCGGGCGAACGATCAGGTTGGGAGAATAGATCGATACCGGGGTCGCAGCTGGCTCAGGTGTCGCGACGAATATGAGGTCGATGCCCGATCGCATGGCCGCCATTCCCGCAAATGCTGGTGCGCCGCTGTAAGGTCCCCCGCCGATGACCAGCACTCTGCCGGAGTCGCCCTTGTGGCCGTCCCTCTTCCTCGGTGGCAGGAGTGCGTACTCCCCTGGTCCACAGTACATCTCCGCTTCGGGTGGTATCCCGATATCCGCGACGACTATCTTGCCGCAGTTCCTCTTGGTCATGCCTGTCTTCGGAGCATGGAATGTGATTGTGGTATCTGCGCGGACCGTGACATTCGAAGGCCATCCAGATGGCACATCCACAGCTATCCTTGGCTTCTTCGTCCTGTTGAGGTTTCTTATGATGCTGGCGTATGGTTCCCTCGGTCGGCCCTTTATGCCAACCCCGAGCATCGAATCTATGATGATGTCATACTGTCTGATATCCATGAACTTGACCGGTCTGGCCACGCCTCGGACGAGGTGTAGGTTGGACCGTGCGAGGTCCGTCGTGATCTCCTGCTCTGGCTCGACCAAGAACACATCTGGCCTCATGTTTCTGAGAAGGTGCCTGGCAGCGACGAAACCATCTCCGCCGTTGTTGCCCTTCCCGCAGATGATTGCTATGCGCGAGTTATGTGGATAGTTTTCGATGACATATCTGGCTACAGCTTCTCCGGCGCGCTCCATGAGTGTGATTGTCCTGACGCCGTGATATGCGGCGTTGATGTCCAGAACCTTGACCTCTTCCGGCGGAATAGCTGCCTTGACCACGAGCGCTGATTGGTCGGAAACGTAATAAACGTGACTAGTTGCCTTTATGAACATAAAGGCTATGGATTGCGCGATTTCTAAAAAGAACTAAATACACAGACTTCTTAATGCCGAAATACTGGCAGGGATTGTGTAATTGAGCGACATAAAACGTCTCGTATTGGACGTGTTGAAACCACACCATCCGACTATTATCGAACTGTCTCGAAGAATATCAGTTCTGAACGGTGTGTCTGGCGTGAACTGCAGCCTTGAGGAAGTGGATCGTGAGACCGAGAGCGTCAAGATCACGGTCGTTGGCAATGCAATCGATTTCGAGAGTCTCGAGGAGACCATCTCCGATTGCGGCGCGGTGATTCACTCGGTCGACAGCGTATCCGCGGGCAAGATGCTCGTCGACGAAGTCGAGACTCCACAGGACCGCTGAGATCAGGCCTACTTCTCTCGTGGCGTCGTCTTCAGCTTAGTGGCTACCTGAGCTATCAATTTCTTCTTGTCCAGCTTTGGCTCCACAAGTACCCTTCCCTCTTTCCTATACCAGAATCTCGGATACGCCTTTTCGAGTTCCAGTATACAATCCAGGTCGAGGGCTCTCACCGCCTGATAAAGCATGTGTGCGGTTGGCGCATCGATGGCGTCTCTCCTAGGTACTCGCCTTCCGTTCTCCCTGCTTATCTTCACGTCGAAGTAGGTCGGCCAGAGGACGATGGCTTTCTCAGGATCTACGGTCATATGGCTCATTTGTCCAAACGTGCCGCCTCTATCTAATTCTGTCGGTCAGCATGTTCGGAATTACTCTTATCTACTGGACTATGCGATTACCTGGCGGGGCGAGGCTGTGATTGACGAAGATATTGCCGAATCTGTTCTTGATTATGCGAGCTCGTTCGCGAATGCAAAGTTGATCGAAGTGCGCATGGAGATCTCCGAGAAGAAGGACATCGCACTTCAATCGGGAGTGGTCAGCAGTCTCGGATCCAACAGGGACATCGGCATGAATGTCCGCGTGATACTTCCTACTGGGATAGGCTTCGCAAGCACGAACGGTGTCTCGAAAGAGATTGGCAAGGCGATGGCGGACAAGGCGTTCAAACTGGCAAGGAATGTCAATCTGAAGAAGCCGATCTCGTTCTCTGATGAATCTGCAGTCACTACGAGTTGGGCTGTCAGTGAGTCGAAGCCCATAGCCGATATGACGATGGAAGACCGTGTCGAGTTCCTCAAAGGGGTCGACAAGTCCATCATGGGCTCGAAGGTGAAGGTTCAGGGGAGATTCTTGGAGCTCCGCGACGCCGAGATAGAGAGTTACTTTGCCAATTCTGATGGATCAAGGATTTCATCGCATCTGCCACGGCTGAGGTTCGATTCATTCCTGGTGGTCTCATCGAAAGGTCAGAGCGAGCAATCGATCAGGGAATGGGGTGGAACAGGTGGCTGGGAGATCGCTGAGACGTGGGATCTGTCAAACGCCCTCGACAAGGAAGTCCACATGCTCAAGAAGATGATCGACCACGGCAAGCCCGTGAAGCCAGGAAAGTACGACCTGGTCTGCGGGCCGGAAGTTGCTGGCATAGCTGCTCATGAATCGTGCGGTCATCCTATGGAATCCGACCGCATTCTGGGTCGGGAGATGTCCCAGGCAGGCAAATCGTTCGTTTCCCCGGATATGATCGGATCGAGGATTGGTTCGGAATATGCGACTGTCATAGACGATCCAACGGTCCGGAACTCGTATGGTTACTATGCATACGATCAGGAAGGGGTGAAGGCCCGCCCGCGACACCTGTACAAGAATGGCATCATAAATGAGTTCTACACAAACAGAGAAACCGCTGGTAGGCTGGGTACGACCAGCAATGGCTCCTCAAGGTCCGAGACGTACCTCCAGGAGCCGATAGTCCGCATGGCCAACACATATGTCGCTCCTGGCAATTTCGAGGATGATGAGATATTCGGGTCGGTGAAGTCGGGCGTGTTGATGCACTCGTTCACAGAATGGAATATCGATGACAAGAGGTTCAATCAGAAATATGTCTCTCGCGAGGCCTATTTCATCAAGGATGGTGAGTTGGCCGGACCCGCGAGAAAGTGCGTTCTCGAGATAACGACTCCTGAATTCTGGGGCTCACTCGATGCAGTGTCCAAGAATGTCGAATACCAGGCTGCGGAATGTGGGAAGGGCGACCCTATCCAGAGCATGGCGGTGTTCACGGGTGGACCGATGATGCGCTTGAGGGGGGTGACTCTCTCTTGACGAGCTTCAAGGACACAGCCGAGGAGATAGTTCAGAAGGCCCGCAGCTTAGGCGCGCACGATGTAATATGCGAAGTGATCGAGTCCAGGACCAATCAGATCAGATATTCGTCAAACCGCATCGATGCCTCCAACATGTGGCGGGAGCATCACGCGGTACTCTTCGTCGCGATAGGCAAGAGGAACTTTGCCACAGACCTACGGGACATCAGCTGCGCGCTGGATGCGGTCCCGGATGCAGTCCAGGCTGCGAAGATCGCGCCTGAGAACAAGAACTATCGTGGCATTCCGAGCGGCCGATTCAAGTACAAACGAATTCCGGTGGATAAGCAGATCACCGACCTGCGGTCTCCTGCGAAATTCGTATACGATGCGATCTCGGGCGCGGAGTCTGAGGGGGCAATCGAGGTAGGCGGGACATTCTTCGCACGATATCACCGGACCGGTATCGCGAGTTCCGGGGGCGCGTATGCGGATGACGAATCCGCATCTGTCGAGCTCTCTGTCCGGGCATTCTCAGGACCGGAAGCCTCTGGCCACGCGATTTGTTGCGTTCCCAGGCTTGCCAAGATGGATGCAAAAGGCACTGGAATTCGCGCAGGTACTCTAGCTGAGAGTGCCAAGAATCCTATCCAAGGCGATGTGGGGAAGACGGACATCATCGTCGAGCCGCTCTTACTCGGAAGTCTGACACATTCGACATCCGAGATGATGTCCGCGTTCGCGGTGGATATCGGCATGTCCATGTTCGCGAAGAGGTTAGGCAAGAAGGTCATGTCGGACGAAGTCACGTTCGTGGATGACCCAACAGTCGTATCCATCTCGCGAAGGTCTTTCGATCATGAAGGTAGGCCCACAAAGCGCAATGTCATGATCAAGGATGGTGTCCTGAAGACATACCTCCACAACACATCGACTGCCAAGAGGTTCAAGGCGAAGCCTACAGGCAACATGGGTCCTCTCATCCAGACCTCCTTCAATTTCCCTGGCCAGCCGACTCCCTTCCACCCGATCGTGGAGCCAGGAGACTGGAAGCTGGATGAGCTGATAGCAGACACCGAGTCCGGCCTCTACTTGAACAATGCCTGGTACACCAGGTTCCAGAGCTATTCGAAGGGTGATTTTTCGACGATCCCACGTGACGCAATTCTGCAGATAAAGGACGGAGAGATCGTTGGCTCTGTCAAGAATATCCGGGTGAGCGACAACATGCTCAACCTATGGAAGAACGTGGATGGCATAACCAAGACGGCCCAGGAGGTCTTCTGGTGGGACGAGGCTGCTCCACCGTCCACACTTCCCTCGCTGCGTATGAGGAACGCCAATATCACTCGCTCAGCGTGATCATACGAAGAATCGAGAAAATAATCCGGAGAACCTGGTCGCCGATCATTCCAGCTTGATCAAGGTGGCGTTCACGACGCCGTCCTGACCGCATCTGGATGTGATGACAGCCTCGCCCAGCTCAGTCATGATCGTTGCGCCCTTGGTCATGATGTTACGCTGGACATAGTTCGGGTTCGAGGGGTTGCTCTTGACGGTCTGGATCGCGACCTTCTTGACTGCCTTCGTTGTCGGGTCCACGACATTCACTGTATCGACCATAAGGAGTCTAGCCTTCGAGTTCGCCCCTTTCGTCCTGTACATCTTGACCTTTCTGGGGCCCAGGCGGGTGAACTGCTTCTCTCGGCCGATCTCGAACTTCCTCTTCTTCCTGGCCGGTGTGATTCTTCCGCCCGAAGACTTCCTCTTTGGTCTTCCTTGCCAAATGGCCATCTGAAACCTCTCGCGAGATGTGAAAGTGGGAAGGGTATTAAAAGCTTTTGTGACTCACCGGCGGCTCAGAAGAGATCTACCTGGATGTCATCCCCTATCCTGGCGACCGCGTAGTGTCCTCCCCTTGCGGGCCCTGGGTTCACGAAGACCGTGCCGTCCTTCTCCTTGCACCCTCTAGACTCATGGATGTGTCCTGAGAGTACCATCCTTGGCTTGTGCTTCTCGATCACTTCCAGGATCCCCTGTGATCCAGCGTTCCTGCCGTTCCTATCGACATCGTTCATGCCATGAGGCGGTGTATGGGTCACCATGACGCCTCCTTTGACCGCGATACCGTTCAATATGCTCACTATCTCCTGCTCATCCAGCTCGAACGGCATGGATGCCGGCGAGGGGAGTCCTCCACCGCAACCGTAGAACACTCGGCCATCAATCTCGGACGATGCTCCATGTAGACTGCATCCCGATTGTTCCAGCAGCTTGAGCGTGTCTGCAGTGTCACAGTTACCAGGAACTGCCATGAGCTTCGACCCAAAAGTGTCCATGACCTTCTTCACATACTTCTCGGAACCATATGTAGTGAGGTCGCCGCACACTACCACGGCGTCGAAAGTATCCTCACTCGCCACCTTGCCCAGCAGCTTGATCGCATCTTCCGACGCGTGGAGGTCTGCGCATATCAGTAATCTCAACTCTTTCATCCGATCACCATGGCGTTACGATTCCCAGAGAGAATTCCTGGAATACGATCAGATAGGATATCGCGTATCCGGCGACAGCGCCGCCGTTCAGCAATGGCAGTCCTGCCTGTGGATTACCTTTGAGCACGTATCTCATGAGCACCAAGAATCCGATAGTCGCGCCGATTATGGTGCCCAACGCGACCAGGAGGTTGCCATCCATTCCTCCCACGATCTGGGTTGGTAAGAAATAGAACGCTGAGGCGACGAGCACTCCAGGGATTATGATGTCTCCCAGTCCCATGTACATGGCCTCCCTCTCCTCTCCGTCTTCGAGCTGAGTCTTCAAAGACTTCTGTCGGAGATATGAGAACCCTCTTCTCTTCGGTATGACCAGCAGGATGGGGAGATGCATCTTGGTCACGCCATCCGCCAGGTCGACCATGTGTTTCGTGCCGTAGACCGATATCGCATCGTATACGGCTAGGATTATCAGCAATATCAGGACTGGCAGGATGTTGAGTGATACGCCCAGTATCCCGATGACGCCTATCGCGACGAGTATCCCAGTCGCGTCGACGACGTACCATTCGGGTCTCTTCACGAGCAGATATACCAGGATGGCTGTGAGTGAGACCGAAGTCATCAGCGCCAGCAATCCCTCGTCGAACAGTGTCGCGACCGTCAGGATCACATAGAATATTGTGAACGAGACCGCTCCGATGAAAATGATCCTCACGACATCGTCTCGCTTCTTCTTTATTATGTATAATATTAGGAATGTGAACAGCACGATAGCTATCACATAATACACCGGTATCATGGGGTCGTTCGGGTCCTCGAATGCCTGGTTCTCCGCTCCAAGCGCGGACGCGACCAGTACTAGTGCCCCCAACTGTGAGAACACGAATATCGCAGCCATTATCAGGACTGCCCTGTTGGTATCGTCCATCGTCCCGCTATTCCGACGCGCTTTAGAAATACTTTTGCGTCCGATGGGAAAAACATCAATATAGCCAAAAGCCCTAGCAATATCCGTGACTGAGCTGGAAGTGCTCAAGCTGGACGTGTTCGCCGAGAGCCTGTTTAGCGGCAATCCTACCTGGGTGGTGTTCGATGCGGACACCCTCGACGAGATTATCATGCAGAGAATAGCCTATGAACTCGGGTCACCCGAGACGGTCTTCGTCATGAGGTCGAAGAAGGCGGATGTCAAACTGAGGTTCTTCAATGCGGACTCGGAGGAACCGATAAGCGGCCATTCCACGATCGGCGCGCTTTGGGCCATGGCTGATCAGGGCGCATTTGGAACATCCTTCGGGAGCAGGCACAGAGCCGAGACCTCGGTAGGCATACTTCCTTTCTTTGTGGAGCTCGATCCTGAAGGGACAAAGAGGGTCTGGATGACTCAGAAGCGGCCGATGTTCTCCAAGGTGGAGGAAGTGACTGAGGTAGCCAGTGCGCTGGGTATCGGCGCAGAATCGATTTTCCTCAAAGAGTTCCCGATGACCAGAGCGTCGACTGGGCTACCTTGTCTGCTGGTCGCGGTGCGTTCCCTCGAAGTGATCGAGAAGCTCAATCCTAGACAGAACGAACTCGTCAGCCTATGTAAGGACCTCGAGGTAGGCGCGGTCGCGGTGTATGTATGGGGTGGCTTCGATTCTTCCACGACCGTACATGCTAGATGCTTCCTCCCGACACCATCGTATCATGAGGACCCCGCATCCGGCATGCCCGCAGGAGCGCTCGCATCATACATCGCAGACAACGATTTCATACCCAGGGATAGACTGGGTGAAGTGATAATCGAGCAGGGACATTTCATGGGACGGCCCTCCAAGATTTATGTCAGGATAGAGAAGCGTGGATCGACCATAAAGAAAGTGGATGTGGGTGGATCCGTTAGGCCGGCGGTGAGAGGGAAGATAACAGTTCCGTGACGCTCTGTGTCCTATCTCACTAGTGTGCCGAAAGCAACCGTTCCGGATACCTTCTCGATCTTGACCTTGACCTGAACGCCCTTTGCAGTGCCTGGCACATAGATGATGAACTCACCCTTGCGAGCGATCCCATCACCCTTCTTGCCGACATCTTTTATGAGGAGGTCGTACACCTTTCCTGCCTCTATCTCCTTCACTTCTTCGGCCTTCATGTGCTTTCTAACATGCACCGGTCTATGGGCGCCGCAGGTCTCACAGGTGAGTATGAGCACTCTCCCGTCCTTGACCATGTTCGTATCCGGGCTCTCGCACTCCGAACACAATACATATTCTGAAACGTAATTGTCGATCCTGTCGACGATCTGTGATGTGGCGACCTTACCCTTGAAGACAACCCTCGTCCCCTCCATCGTTCCTGCTGTACCTAGTTCTCTCAGCAGATATCCAAGGAGGTGGTCGGGCTCTCGTCTCAGAGTGTCGACGATATCAGCGAAGTTCCTGATGACCGTCGTCTTGCCCTCGATCATCACATCTGGCTCAGGTATCTTGAACCTCTCGTGTGATTCAACCTTCTGGGGCAATTTCTCTTTTGCCCTTTCGAGGAGGGCTTCGTAATCGACACTCTCGTCGGCCGCCATCGTGGTTCCATAGTGGATTTGCTAGTTAAAGCTATTGGATTCCCTCGTGGACAACTTGAGCAATCGCAGGCCCGAATGAGTGTGTGGTGCTCCTTCTTCTCTGTCGAGGTGACCAACTGCGAAACGTTTATTGGTGACCGGGAACTATGAGTCGGATTGCCAGCCTCGAAGCAGGGTGAAATCGACGACGATGAGAAGTTCTGTAGACACCCTAAAGCAAGAGAAGCCCTCCGGTTCGTTCGAGCATCGGCTCTCACTGTTGGAAGCCTACCCAGGACGCGTATCCGTGGTCCGCGAGGACCGCACAGTTGTCTTCATGAGCAAAGCCCTGCGGGATTCATACGGCGATCTTGTGGGCAAGAAGTGTTACGAGACCGCGCTCGGATCCGGGGACGTGTGCAAAGGCTGCCCCGTTGCGCAGAACTGGGAACCGTCCAATTTCCCGCATTCTCGCACGGCGAATGAGCCGGACGGGACGGTATACGAGCTGACCACTACCAGATACGAGGACGACGAGACTGGTGAGGTGTACTATTTCTCATTCGAGCGCGACATAACTGTGCAGGTGGAACAGGATCGATATCTGAAGAGCCTCGCTGCATCGCTCGATCAGATGGCAGAAGCGGTCGCGGTAGCCGATGCGGACGGACACATTGTCTATTCCAATAAATTCTTCGAGACTGTAACGGGGTACAGCAGAGATAGGCTCTCGAAACTCAACATCATGACGATGGAGGAGCACATCGAACCCGAGGCCCTGATGCGTCAGATACTCAAGGACTCGTTGGAGAGCGGTTGGTCTGGAGAGATGACCATTAACCGAGACGGCAGTGGCCCGTCCATCATCCATGTCGAGACCAAACCTGTCAAGACCCCCGAAGGAACCGCAATCGGCATAGTGGGGCTATTCAGGGACATCACGAGGGAACGGTCCGAGAAGGTCGAGCTAGAGAAGTACAAATCGCAGCTCGAGAAGAAGATGGAGGCCAGGACCGCAGAGCTTGCAAGACGGGTCAACCAGCTCACGACCATCAACAAGATCAGCCGAGTGGTGACATCGATTATGGACCCACACGACCTGATGAAGGAGTTCGTCAAGTCTATTGCCAGCGGCTTCGGGTACCAACATGTCGTCATCATGATGATGGACAAGGATCGAGGCGAACTGCACTTCAATGCGGGCGACGGCTCCAAGATCCGACAGGTCCACCGGGACATCACGATCAAGCTCAAGGAAGGCATAATCGGTCATGCCGCTTTCTTCGGGGAGACGCTGGTGACTGGGGACGTCGATGCGGACCCTCGCTATGTGAGCAAAGACATCAGCGCTACAAAATCCGAACTGGCCATCCCTATCGTTTTCAGAGGCGATCTCATAGGTGTATTGGATATCCAGAGCGATGCCAAGGATGCGTTCACCAGGAACGATGTCACATTGCTGGAGATGCTCGCCGATATCCTCGCCACCGCCATAATCAACGCTCGGACATTCACGGAATCCAAGGAGAGAGAGCAGGCGCTTACAATTCTTGACAGGATCAGCAAACAGATCTCCTTCAGGAGGGAGCCTGCAGTGATCCTCGACCAGGTCGCCAGAGATGCCGCAGCACTGCTGAAGGGCGAAAAGGCTCTGGTGGGTCTGAAAGAGGAGGGGACAGGGTACCTGCGATGGTTGGCATCGTTCAATGTCGAGAAGTCTTTGATTGACAAGCTCGAATTCAACTCGGACCGTGGAGTGACCGGGCGAGCAATGTCGAGGATGAAGACCGAAGTTGTGAACAATTATCTGCTAGACTCGGACGCGCGCCCCAGAGACGCGGAGCTGTTCAATATCAAGTCTATCGTATCCGCGCCTTTGATCATCCAAGGACGTGGCATCGGCGTGATCAATGTATACAACAAACTGGACGGTGCCAAGTTCACGAAGGGCGATGCGTTGTTCTTGTCCTCGCTCGCGGACCATGCGGCGATTGCCCTTGAGAACTCCAACCTGCTGACCTCCCTGAACCAGAGGGTGCGGTCTCAACTGGCGCTCCTCGAGACCGCCTTCCTCATGCAGAGGCAGATCGATTCGAGCGGGATATATGAATACGTCGCGGAGAAGCTCCGCGAAGTCATATGGTATGATGCCCTCACATTCTATCGACTGGACAGCGAAAAGGAGCTGGTTGTGCCAGTCCTCGCGATAGGACCGTATACGGACGAGGTGATGTCTGATATATTCCCAATCGGAGTCGGCGTTACAGGCCAAGTCGCTCAGACCGGCAAGGCCGAGGTCATCAATGATGCCATCTCCGATACCCGCGCAGTCCAGGTCGAGGGCACACCCCTGGATGAGGAGGCCATCATGGCCATCCCGCTGAAGGGCCGCGAACGCGTGATCGGCGTGCTGACGGTGTATAGGCAGGGGGGCAAACATTTCACTTCATCAGAATTCGAGATCGCTCAGCTATTCGCCAACCAAGCCACTGTGGCGGTCGAGAACGCCGAACTGTACAAGAAGGAAGAGACTCTGCTGGATGAGAGCAAGAAGAAGATCGCGCAGATGTCCAGCGTGCTTGAGCTGACGACATCCGTGATGTACATGGACAGCCTAGACACCCTCCTGCGAAGACTGGCGAAGGCGACCGTCCGGTCGTTCGGATTCAAGAGAGCGTCCGTGTCCCTGCTCGAGCCGGACAAGAATGTGTTCGTGAACTGCGCCTTGGCAGGTTACCCTGAATGGGTGTCGGTGGGCGAACACATGCCTGCAGAGGATGTCCTCGAGGACATGAAGGACGAGTTCCGCGTGGGTGAAACCAGTTATTACGTGCCCTACGAGAAGCAGGTGTATGGCATAGAGAAGTTTGACTTCATCGCACATCCCGAACTCGCATCGAAACCTCGCGAATCAGAAGATGCCTGGCACGAGAGAGATATCCTCATGCTCGCTCTGAAGGATCGAAGCGGTCGGCTCATCGGCTATATGCTCGTTGACGAGCCGATGGATATGAAGGTTCCCCGGAAGGAGCAGATCGAATTCCTCGAGATATTGTCTGGGATCGCGTCGATTGCAGTGGAGAATTCCAGACTGTTCGAGAAGCAGGTATTTGCTGTCAATGAGATCGCTTTGTTGAACGATCTGATGACCCACGACATCAACAACTTCAACCAGGGCATCATGGGCTATATCGAGTTGTTGCTCCAGGACAAGCGGCTGGACGATGGCCAGCGCAGATATGCCGATAAAGCGTTGGTGCAGGTGAGGAACAACGCTCGCATCATAGACAACATACGCAAGTTGTCCAAGGTCCGGGCGATGTCCGATAAGGACTTCGTGCAGTGGGATCTATACACTCCTATCTCCAGCGCAATAGATGCCTTGAATAAATCGTTCTCCGACCGGAAAGTGACGGTGGCGTCATCGGTTCCGAAGGGCGAGCATTATGTGATGGCTAATCAATATATTGCCGACCTGTTCCAGAACATCATATCGAATGCTATCAAGTTCGACAGTGCGAAATCAGTCCATGTCGATGTCATGGTATCGGATGCGACCGATGCGCAAGGGGCTTTCTGGGTAGTATCGGTCATCGATAGAGGCCGTGGGATCCCGGACGAGCGCAAGAAGACCGTGTTCGAGAGGTTCGCCACGGGCATGACCGGTGTGAAAGGGTTCGGGCTCGGCCTATCGATCGTGAGTACGGTCGTGGAAAAGTTCCAGGGTAGTATATGGGTAGAGGACAGGGTCCCCGGGAATTTCTCAAATGGCACGGTCTTCAAGATCAAGCTCCCAAAGGCTCGGCCTCCGGAGAAGTGAAATCGCGTGGCTGGGTCCCGATCTACTTCTTCCTCTTCTTCGAGAACTCCAGGGCTGCTTTGACCAGACCGAAATGCATGGGCGCCGGTTTCTGAGGTCTCGACTTGAACTCCGGGTGGAACTGGGAGCCCATGAAGAATGGATGTCCATCGAGCTCGAATATCTCCATCCTCTTGCTATCGGGAGACCTTCCAGTGTACTTGAGCCCGCTCTCCTGTATTCTGTCGATGTAGTGCGGGTTGACCTCGTACCTATGCCGGTGTCTCTCCGAGATCTCGTTCGACCCATACAGTTTCTCGGCGTTCGACCCCTTCTCGATCACGATCGTTTGCGCTCCCAATCTCATGGTAGCGCCCTTCCTGGTCACATTCTTCTGCTCGGGCAGGATGTCTATCACTGGATGTGATGTGTGTGAGTCGAACTCCGTGCTGTTCGCGTCGTGCATCTGAAGGACGTTCCTCGAGAACTCGACAGTGGCGAGCTGGAATCCGAGGCAAACCCCCAGGAACGGAACGTTGTTCGTCCTGGCGTGCTTGATCGCCTCCATCTTGCCCTCGGCACCCCTCGACCCGAACCCTCCAGGTATGAGAACGCCATCTGCATCTTCCAGAAGCTTCTTGGGGTTGTCCTTCTCGATATCCTCTGCTTCGAGTCTGATGAATGTGACTTTCGTATCGAGTTCCGCCCCTGCATGTGCCAGAGCCTCGTAATGGCTCATGTACGAATCGTATTGGTCCATGTACTTCCCCACGAGCGCGATCTTGACCTCGTGCTTGGGGTTCATCACCTTGTTCAGGAACTTCTTCCAGTCCTTCAGCCCGTCCTTTGGGACGTCGATGTTCATCCGCTTCATGAGATAATCTGGAAGTCCCTGTTCCTCCAGGAATATCGGGACCTGATAGATCGATTTCGCATCGGGGGCGCTTACGACGGCTTCCAATGGGACATCGCAGAACAGTGCTATCTTCTTCCTCGCGCTGTCCTCGAGCGGCCTTTCGCACCTCGCGACGATCACATCGGGCTGTATCCCGAGTCCTCTGAGCTCTCTGACCGAATGCTGGGTCGGCTTGGTCTTCTGCTCCTTCAGCGCTCCAAGCGCGGGAACGAGTGTGGTATGTACGAACAGAATGTGCTCGTGTCCCATCTCGGAGTGCATCTGCCTCATAGCTTCCAGAAACGGCATGGACTCGATATCACCGACCGTGCCCCCGAGCTCGACTATGACCACGTCGGCACCGGACTTGATCCCGACATTGGATATCATCGATTTGATCTCGTTCGTAATATGGGGGATTATCTGCACGGTCTTCCCCAGGAAGTGCCCATCCCTCTCCTTCTCGATCACATTGCCATAGACCTTACCTGTGGTCATGACATGATCGCTGGTGAGGCTAGAATCCATGAAACGTTCGTAATTGCCGAGGTCGAGGTCAGCTTCCCCCCCATCATCAAGGACGAAGACTTCTCCATGTTCGAACGGGTTGAGTGTTCCCGCATCGGAGTTGAGGTATGGGTCGATCTTCATTGCGGTGACATTGACACCCCGTGCCCTCAGAACACATCCGATGGACGACGATGTGATGCCCTTTCCAAGGCCTGACAAAACTCCGCCCGTGACAATAATACACTTCATCTTAATTCACGGGATACGGAGAACAGTTCGGACCAACTTAAAGATTTGCTACAACCTCCAATGGAGTCACCAGGCATATCTGCCCTTGGAATGTGATTGCTTCGTACAGGTGGCACCTATCACGTGCATCTTCATTGACCGATGGATCAGGCTCAGTTCATCCGTTTCATTAGATCCTCGAGGGCACCTGTGACCACAGCGATTGCTTTCGCGACCGGCTGGGAGACCTCTCCGCGGAACTCGATGGTGCCAGGTTGTATGCCTATGACTGCGACCCTCTTGCCCTCCTTGGCCAACAAAGCCGACAGCAGTGCGACCGCGACTCTGTG
This sequence comes from uncultured Thermoplasmata archaeon, assembly GCA_963719945.1. GTDB lineage: Archaea > Thermoplasmatota > Thermoplasmata > UBA10834 > UBA10834 > UBA9653. The sequence goes on from CAVRDX010000001.1 coordinate 44,034, forward strand.
CGTCGTGATCTCCCTGTCCTGTATCTCCTCTCTCATGATCACGCGAATGGTTCCTGGCTCGGCCTTGAGCCCCGCGGCGTCCACGAAGAATATGGTCGCATCCTCGTGCTTCTCTGAGATGTCCAGGGCAGTGCCCTCTACTCCATCGTGTTCAGAAAATGAATAGGTTGGAAAGAGTTTCTTCAAGGCCTCGGCCACGAGCACGCCCGCACCGTCATCGGCCTTGTCCGTATACCCCAGGCCTAGGACGTAGATCCGCCCTTTGCCCGCGATATCCGCGAGACAACGCCTCAGATCCTCTTCAGATTCACAAGGTGTGTCGCGCAGCTTATGCATGGGTCGTACGCCCTCGCTACCATTTCAAGGCCAAGTCGGACCTCGGCATCGCTCTTGTCATCTGCGAGCATCCTCTCGGCCGTGAGCTTCATGTGCATCTCGATGTCGTCGAGGTTCTGAGCCGTGGGTGTGATGATGTCCGCGACATCGATCAACCCATCCTTGATCTCGTAGTGGTGGTAGAGCGTACCGCGTGGAGCTTCGACCGCTCCGGTGCCGGATCCAGTCTGCCTCGTGGGTTGTTCAATCGCTGGGTCGTCCAGCGCAGCGACCTTGTCGCATGCTTCTGGAAGGTGCTCCACCGACCACAACAACTCGATGGCCTGCGCGAGGTTGTTGTACAATGGGTTCGTGAGCCATCTGTCGTTGAAGTGCTCCTTGAAGAGGTCGCCGGCCTGTCCGTCGAGCCTCTTGCCCATGTTGACCATCCTTGCGTTCGCACCGACCGTGAATGTCTTCTCGTTGAACTTCGATCTCTTGGCGAATGAGTGCGGGACTATGCGCTCGTTTGTGAGCTTCTTGTAATCCTCTGCACTCGTCTCCTTGCCGTTAGAGATGAGGATCGTGTCGCCGTAGAATCCATACTTCTTATTCGGCGCGTTCACGGACATGAACACCATCTTATCGGATTCCGGGTACTTTGGATACTCGACCGCGGTTGCGAACAGCTCGACCGCTCGGGCTGCATCTGGGACCAGTTCACGGGACCTCAGCTTGATCTCCTCGAGGGCCTTCTTGCTCGGATACTTGCCGAAGCCTCCAAGGATCGGGTTCTCGCCGTGGACTATTCTTCCGCTCGTGACCTCCATGACATGGTTGCCGAACTTCTTCAGACGCAGCGCACGCTTGACATCGTCCCCGAAATCGTTCAACATCGCGATCGCGGACGGATATCCGAGGAAGTCGGGAAGTGCCAGCATGAATGTGTGGAGCGAGTTGCTCTCGACGTTCTCTCCGAGCATCATGAGCTCCCTCGTGAGCTGAGCCTTCTCGGGCGGCGTTATGCCTAGCGCCTTCTCAAGGCCGCGGATCGCGGCGAACTTGTGAGAGAGGGTGCATATCGCGCATATCCTCGGTACCACGTTCAGATCGTCAGCCGGGGTCATGCCGCGGACCAGCTGCTCTATGAGCCTCGGACCCTCGTGCACATCCAATGTGACGCTCTTGACCTTCTTGCCATCGAGCGTGACGGTTATGCCACCGTCTCCCTCGACCCTTGCGAGTGCTGGAACGTTAAGCTCCTTCATTTCTTAGCCCCCTTCTTCTTCTCGAGGTCCTTGACAAGCTCGACGACACCAGATCCTCCGAACTTCCTGATCTTCTTGATGATCTCGTCCGGATCGTACCCCTTCTCCTTGAGCAGGTTGTACTCCGATGTCACATTCAGATCGTCGGTGGGTCCCCAGCAGCCAACGCATGGCAGGTTGTGAGACGGACATACCGCGCCGCAGCCTCCCTTGGTGAGTGGGCCTGCGCAGAACTTGCCATTGTTGAGCAGACAGATGTTCTCCTTCCACTTGCACTCCAGACATACAGGAGACTTCAGTAGGTACGGGTGTCTGCCAGCGACGAGCTTGGATACTGATTTCAGGAACTCCATCTTGTCGATCGGGCATCCCGGGATCTTCATGTCCACCTTGACGAATGCGTCCAGTGGCTGCGCCTCGAACGCCTTGGATATGGTGATCTTTGCGTTGCCGTAGACCTTCTTGTAGCGTTCCTCGTAGCTACCTTCACCGAGCTTCATGGCCTGGGGTCCACCCCAGCAGGCGCATGTGCCGATCGCGATGAGGATCTTGGCGCGCTCTCTGATCTCCTTCAGGTGCTTCAGTTGCGCCTCTGTGGATATCGATCCCTCGACGAGCGCGACATCCAGCTCGCCCTCGTGATTGTCGCTCTTCGCCATCACGAACGAGCGTATCTCGGTCGCGCCGAATAGGTCCACCAGTTGATCCTCGCAGTTGAGTATCATAAGTTGGTCGCCTGCGCAACCGGTGAAGCCGTATACTCCAATCTTAGGCGATGATTTTGTCACTGACACCCCTCCCTATGAGCTCCTTCATGTGGAGCACGTCCCAGTAGGTGAATATAGGACCGTCGATGCAAGTGTACAGATATTCTATGGCACAGTGCCCGCACTTGCCGACCCCGCACTTCATCCTCCTCTCTAGGGTCATCACGATCTGGTGCTTCGGTATACCGAGCTTCACCAGGTTTTCCATCACGAACTTGTACATGACTGGCGGACCGCACACCGCCGCGTATGTGTTCTTCGCGTCGACCGGTCCTAGGTCCTTGAACAGAGTCGTGATCAGTCCGACCTTCTCGGTCCACTTGCCCGTGTCGTCCTTGTCCACGGTCAAGAGACAGTTCAGGTCCTCCCGCTCCTTCAGCTGGAAGAACTCATCCCTGAAGAGCATCTCTCCCGGGTTCTTCGCGCCGTGCAGGTAGGTCACCTTGCCGAACTTGTCCCTGTTGTCCAGGATGTAAAGGAGCAGCGACCTCAACGGAGCGACTCCCATGCCTCCCGCGACGATCATTATGTCCTTGCCTTCCATCTTTTCGATGGGGAAGGTGTTCCCGTAAGGTCCTCTTATCCCGATCGTCTGGTTCTCCTTCAGTCCGAAGAGGGATTCCGTCAGGGTTCCCGTCTTCCTTATGCAGAACTCCAGGAGCCCCGGTCTCGACGGCGTGGACGATATGCAGAACGGTGCCTCACCCTCTCCAGGAACGGAGAGCATGACGAACTGCCCTGGAAGATAACTCATCTTCAACGCCTCGTCCACATCAACGGGCCTCACCTGGAAGAAATTCACATCGCTGGTCAACGGGTACTTGCGGACGATCCTCCACATGTCCGGCTGGTAGGGGTTCTCATCTACCTCCCTGTCGTCCAGCACTACGCACAGTCTCTTCACTTGCCCACCTCCTGTTCCTTCAACGCCTGCGAAACGGTCTCGACATTGATGTCGACCGGGCAGGTCGAGACGCATCTTCCGCAGCCAACGCAGGCCGGCTTCCCGAACTCGCCGATGTATGCCTGCAGCTTGTGAGTGTACCAGAGCCTCAGTCTGTCGGCTCTCTTGTCCCTGAAGTTGTGCCCGCCCGCGACGAGCGAGTACTCCCTGAACATGCAGCTGTCCCAGGATCTCTCCCTGGTGCCCTCCACGGTCCCCAGCTCTACCTCGTCAACCACGTTGAAGCAGTTGCAGGTCGGACAGACCATGGAGCACTGTCCGCATGACAGGCATTTCTCTCCCAGCTCCTCCCATATCGGGCTGCTGTAGGCGAGCTCGAATATGTCTGGCATGCCGGTGAAATCCACCTTCGCCTTGAACTGGGAGTTCTTCCACTTCCTGTACTCGGTGTAATTGAGGATGTCGTTCTTGTCCAGGTCCCTGCTGAACAGCTCGGGCCTCATCCTGATGAGATCGTGGCCCCTGCTTGAGCCGACCCAGACCAGGTAGAACATCTTGAGGTCCGTGAAGAACAGATCGAAGCCCTCGGCGACGAAATCAGTGTTCGTCGCGAAGCACATGCACTTCTCATCCGGGATGCAGCTGTGACCCATGAGTATGGTCTTCTCCCTGCGCTCGGCGTAATACGGGTCCTTGTAGGTCTCCAGGAAGAGCTTGTCCATGATCAATATCCCGTGCACGTCGCATGGGTGCAGACCGAACAGAATCTTCTTCGAGACATCGCCCGTCCTCTCGACGAACCCTTCCTCGTCAAAGTCGAACATAGTGAACTTTGGCGGGTATAGGAACTTCTTCGGCGGGATGACCGTCCTGGTCGCCTTCAGATCCATTTGGGAGAGCGATTCGACCTTCGCGTAGGTGGTCTTGCCTCCCTTGCTCGCAGGACCCCATAGCTCTCCCCATTCCTTGGCGCTCTCGAGGAAAGCGGGAAGGTCCTCTTTCTTCATCTTCAAAATCATCATGGTATCTCTTCCCTAGCTTGGAGTATCACCCTATTTCCACACAGGCGCAGACAAAAGGATGCCAGACCTGCGGATAAACCGTGTGATTGGAGGTATCGAGCCGTGGTATAAAAACATTCGGAACTTCTATCGAAGATGTGTTGTCGATTATAGAAAAACGTTTCAAAAGTCTTGTCGTTCGTGAGGGGTCTTTCGATGGTTTTCCAAATGATCACCCTCCGCAGGCGATTCTGCCATGCAATTGACGTGGCTTCGGTTCGACCATCCGCTGAACACTAGCGAACAATCGGATCCTATCAATGAACGAGGGAACGCAGGTGATTCAAGTGCGTCTGTCTGCACGCGTCTTAGTCACGGGATTTCTCCCTTCCCTGCCCATTTTGTTAGTATTTATATATATGAGACCTGACAATGCCTTTTATGCATCTTAGACCCCCGTCTAAGGTCGCAAGGAAGGGATTTGAATATGAATGAAATATTGAGATCTAGGATTATAGTCTCAACAATGGCACTGGCGATGGTTGCGATGGCGTTCTCGCTTTCTGCACCAAACGCAGAGGCCGCATGGACTAATTCCTGGAGCACTGAAACAGCGTTGGGTGCACCCGCTGCTCAGTCCGTCGTTGTGAGCGGTCTGGACGGGACCGTATATGTCATGGGCGGAGTGACGGATGCGACATATGGTGCGATAGCAGATGCGTATGCATACGATCCCGACTCTGGGGATTGGACTGTTCTCGCGTCGATGCCGGCGGCTGTCAGAGGAGCCGCAGGCGCAGTGGGAGTTGATGGCAAGGTATACGTCTTCGGAGGAGCTTATGCTGGCGTCGTGACAAACACCCAGATATATGACCCCGAGACAGATTCATGGGATGCTGGAACTGCGTTGCCTCTCGGAGTATGGGAAGCAAAGGCTGCAACCGTTGGCAACGGATCGATATGGGTTGTTGGCGGTGAGTCTGCTGGAGGTATATCGCAGATATACGATCCAGTTGCGGATACTTGGTCTGTCGGACCGTCTGCCCCTGAATCGGTGATGTGCGGTTCGATGATTGCGGATGGCGACAATCTCTACTATGCTGGTGGCGGTAGCGGCGGTTATTCCGGAACGACGAATTTCTTCATGTACGACGGTGACCTTGGCAGCTGGGCGAGTCTCACGGATTTGCCCGAAGTTCGCGCTGGCCATGCGATGGTCATGGGTATTGACGGACTTATCTACCTCATTGGCGGCTCGGACAGCGGGCTGAACTGGGGAGGCGGCGTTACCTATGATACAGTCATCGCATACGATCCTGTCGCCGAAGAATGGATGGACGTCGTGAGCCTCGATAATACCCGTACATATCTCGGAGCTACGATGACTGCCGATGGCAGGATAATGGCTATAGGCGGAAACACGGACACTACGGTCCTGGATGTCGTGGAATCTCTCCAGCTGTATTTGTTCGATTACTCGATTGAATTCTCATCGACATCGGTTCGGGCTGGAGAATCCGTTCTGATGACAGTCGACCCGCAGCTCACATACATTGAGGAGTACTATTCTGACGTCTCCTGGTATCTGGTATCGGATGTCGACGGGACCCTCTATAATGACGGATACATGTGGAATCCGACAGATGCTCCGATGGCACTCGAGATATATGTGTCACTCCTTGCTGAGCCTGGTGACTACATCATCGTTGTGGAATATCTCGAGGTCTGGGGTGATGGCTCCTACGATTATGTGGAGATGTTGGAGTTCCCGTTGGAGGTACTCCCTGCAGCTACACCTGTGGAAGACCTGATTTCCGACTTGGAGGCTCAGATATCAGCGTTGGAGACCCAGGTTGCGGACCTTCAGACACAATTGGATGATCTCAGCACTGCCATGGATACTGCCGATGCAGATATGGCGGTCGAGATTGCGGCACTTCAGACTCAGGTGGCTGCCCTCGAAGAGTCACTGGCTGCCTTAGAAGCATCTATGACTGCTGACAACCAGGATCTGATGGACGAGATCACTGCACTGCAGGGCCAGATGGACGAGATCACCGCACTGCAGGATCAGATAGCGTTGCTGCAGGACTCGCTGGATAATGTGAGCGCGGATGTATCGAGCGATGATACGGACAACACGATGAACTATGTCGTGATCGTTCTGGTCATAATAGTCATCCTGCTGCTGGTCGTCATGATGCTCATGAGACCGAAGTCCGTGCCTCCACCACCGGTAGAATGATCGTGGAGCGGAAACAAAACCCATTAAACCTCTTACCGTTTTATCTTCTTGATTGGTTGATTCAAGAGCGTGTTCGCACTTTTCAGGTTCAATGCCGATAGAGCTGAAGCTGATCGATGTGAATGAAAAATTTATGATGGTCGTTCGATGGCAGACAGTTGCGTTCCAGGTCTTGGAACCATGCCTTCTTCTGCAAATCTGGTTGGAGGGGTAGTTCCCCTCCGTTGATTGCGTAGGAGGTGATCCATCTGCAGGTTCCCCTACAGATACCTTGTTACGACTTAACCCCCCTTGCTGAACCCAAGTTCTAGCGCCCCAGGTAGAGGCAACATCACTTGGACCCAACTCGGATGGTTTGACGGGCGGTGTGTGCAAAGAGCAGGGGCATATTCACCGCGTGATGTTGACACGCGATTACTACGGAATCCAGCTTCATGAGGGCGAGTTACAGCCCTCAATCCGAACTACGGTTGGGTTTCGGGATTACCGTTGCCTTTCGGCATAGGAGCCCATTGTCCCAATCTTTGTAGCGCGCGTGTAGCCCAGGAGATTCGGGGCATACTGACCTACCGTTGACCTCTCCTTCCTCTGACTTAGCGCCAGCGGTCCCGATAATGTGCACCTCCCCTCACGGAAAGGTTTGCAATTAGCGGCGAGGGTCTCGTTCGTTATCTCACTTAAGAGAACGCCCTACGGTACGAACTGACGACGGCCATGCACCACCTCTCGGAAAATCAGGCAAGATCGTCAACCTGGCCTTCATGTAACCGTCGCTCCTGGTGAGTTGTACGGCGTTGAATCCAATTGAACCGCACGCTCCTCCCGTTGCGGTGCTCTCCCGCCAATTCCTTTAAGTTTCAGTCTTGCGACCGTACTCCCCAAGCGGCAGGCTTAACAATTTCTCTCCGGCACCGAACGCCCACGTAGGACCTCCGACACCAAGCCCGCAGCGTTTACACCCTGGACTACCGGGGTATCTAATCCCGTTTGCGCCCCAGGGCTTCGTCCCTCACCGTCGGATCCGTTCTAGTTAGACGCCTTCGCCACTGGTGGTCCTCTCAGGATTACAGGATTTTACCCCTACCCCGAGAGTACCTCTAACCTCTCCCGGTCCCGAGCCTTGCAGTCTCCTCGGAATTCGAACAGTTAAGCTGCCCGATTTACCCAAGGATTTACAAGGCCGGCTACGAACGCTTTAAGCTCAATAATAATGAGCACCACTCGGGCCGCGGGTATTACCGCGGCGGCTGGCACCCGTCTTACCCGGCCCTTACTTCTCTCGCTTTTTAGGCGAAAGAACAGACAACGCAAAGCGTTGTCACTCGGTATGCCCGCATCGTGGTTTCCCACATTGTGCAGTTTTCGTAGCTGCTGCGCCCCGTAGGGCCTGGATTCGTGTCTCAGAATCCATCTGGGGGCTCCGTCTCTCAACGCCCCTACCCGTCGTAGGTTAGTGGGTCCGTTACACCCACTACTGCCTGATAGGCCGCAGACTCATCCTGGAGCACCGGGGTTTTGAGCGAGGAAGCATTCCAGCACACCTCACCTATGGGGTATTATCCTCAGTTTCCCGAGATTATCCCCCACTCCAGGGCAGATTATCCGCGTGTTACTCAGCCGTCTGCCGAGGTCTTGCACCTCTCGACTCGCATGCCTTAGTCGCATACCGATAGCGGTGCCCGCCGGCAGGATCAACCGGAATTGATCTGTCGTCGATACACAGTACTATCATTCACTATTATTGTTGGTCGCAATTTCGCTTGGTCTTCGTTTCTTGAATTGACAAGGATCACTCACTTTAGCACCTATTTGTGTTCCCTGCTGCGCGACGATCGTGTCGTCGCGGAGTTTCTTGCACGAAACCTATTCTGCCATCGAACGTCAGAATCGAGAGAACACGGCTAATGCCGGAGATCTCGATCCTCCATCATGTCTGCGACAAGTGGATGTTGGTTGATCATCAGAAAAGGCATAAGCGCCTCCCTCTCAACCATCGCCGTATGTCGCAGATTGGGTAGTCCCGCTAAGTTCGATGCTGTATATATGCGTTTCGAACTCGGTTCACGAAGCAACATATGTCGCTCCGCAGGTCCTCCCCCTACTATCTACAACTGCGTGGTATTTGAGGATTTCGTACGCGGAACCGCACACCCGGTGAATATCATCCAGTGAATACTGCGCTGTATATGGGCGAATCCGTCGGAGTGTAGTCGATGGATATGCTATATTCAACATCTGGACGGAATCCTTCTCCCAATGTCACGATGACCTCGATGGTGTCTCCAGCGTTCACCAATCCGTTGCCCTGCAGGTCTCCGACGACACATATCAACGTCATGTTCCCCAACTGGGTGCCTTCTGGAGATCCATGTGGATGGCTCCCCAGTGCCCAAGAGATATCCGTCAGGGTTCCATTCGATCTGGTACTCTTCATAACTGATTAGGACGCGAACATCATTCCACAGCACATCCATCAATTCGTAATCGTACCCTGTTCCATTGTGGACTGGATTGAAGGTGAGGATAATGGATTGGCCATCAGCGGTAAAAGCACATTCGCTGCGTGGTATTGCTCCGAACAGGAACACCTCTTGGAGCATCGCGGTGTCCGCAGGTTCGTATATGCACACCACCCATAGATACTCGATATCCTCTGGTCGTGTGTCGTCTCTCACGAGGATCTCGATCCGATCACAAATACCTAGGATGCCATCTCCAGCCGCATCGATCACGACACACTCCATTGAGTATTCGCCGATCTTGTCACCCCGCAACTATAGTTCGATGTGGAACCGGTGCTCAGTGCCGTCTGGTCTACCTGCAGGTCAACGCTGTCCGCGCCGTCGCTGAGGAGGATGGTCACATCATCCCATCCTACAGGGTCTGATATGTAATCTACCGTGATGGCGACCCCCTCTTCGCAGTTCGATTGGACCGAAGTGGTGTGGACAATCTGCGGATCAGTGACCAATATGACCCCCTCATCTGTCATGATGATGTATGCGCTGAAAACCATCGACCGGATCCTCTTGAGGTTCTCTTCTGGATACGGATCTCTCTGCACCGAAATTATGTATGTCTGGGCACTGCACTCTGTATTCGGTTTTGTGAGATTATGTAGGGTGAAAGTGTCCCCATCATCCAGGTAACCATCGTCATCCTCGTCTGAAAATTCGAGAGTGCCAGTTGGTCCGATGGGGTCACTCAGGTCTTGAATCGTGTCAATATCCGGCGCGTCCCCATAGAATCCGAGAATGTCCATGTAGTCGAAGATACCTGCATGGGTTCCTGCTCTGATGGTGCAATTGGATCCCGATATTGGAACTGGTTCGGGTACCCTTTCGATGCTAATGAGGACATCCTCGACCATCGTGTCTCCATTTCCATAATCAGTTCCGAATGAGTCCAGCTGAGCGACTGCATGATTTCCTGAAGCGCTTCCAGGAATCTAATTGCCAATCCACGCTCTGGGGGGAGTAGACCCCTTCGTTGCCGTTTATCGTCGCCCATTCGAATCTGACCTCTACCTCTATCCTATCACCCACATCATATTCCAATGGTCCCCACATCATCAAAGTTACATGCTCCCCGTCCTTCGGAGATATGAGATTCAATTGACCCATGCTAGTCTGCAATGTCCTTACACCGTCAATCTCCACCTCGACCGTAACGGTCCTTCCCGCCAGATCCGTGTCGAATCCATCCAAGAACGGTCCCAATGATTCATCTCTGACTAGGACGGCGTCCTCGAGGTCCTGAATGTCCCAGTGTCTGTAGTATTCATACCAGATGAGCACTCCTGATGCTCCAAGAAGGATGGCGACAATCGCCTGCGAGGAATTTGCGGGAGATCTTCCCAGATCCTTTGGTTGGCCTTCTGGAGTTTCTGTTACTCCCTCTCGGTCCTCTCTTCCATCGCACCCACCTCTCGCCCTATTGGAAATGCATTGCGGTATAACTAATTCCTGTCTGTTGGCTGCGATTGAGCTGGTCCTCGATGCAACACGATGCGTGAGACATCTGCTGAGATACAATGAATTTTCTCGCTCAACTGATGCGGGAGCAGCTTGATGGTCCTCAACCATGTCATGTCGAATTCAACACATATGAAATATCAGGTTCGTCATTTCGTTGGATTGGGGTACGATCATGTCTGGGGAAGAGATCGCGAACGAAGGCGATTCAGATTTTCTGCCGGGTTTGGATGAAGCAGAGGGCGCCTCCACTGATCCAGAACCAATCGGTGATGCGCCGGAACAGGCACCAAGAGCTCACAAGATCATATATCCGAAAAGGGCGGATCGCCGAAGGTCCAGGGTGACTAATCGTGCATATTTTCCCCTGTCGCTGCTCGCTGGATTGTTTGGGTTGATCTCCCTCTCCTTCCCTTGGGTCTACGAATCTTCTTCGTACAGATATGTTGGATTGTACCAGGCTTTCAATATCTTCTCCTACGCTCTCATGGACGATTTCAATCTGGCATATTCGGTGATACTATTTCTGATCCTCACCGGATCGATTATCTGTTTCGTGTCACCGCTTGGCGGTCTTCTGCAGCTTTCTGGAGTAGTGCTATATGCAACTCAATTTCCCCAAGGGGCCGACCTGTTCGGTCCAGGTCCGTTCGTCGCTGTAGCCGCAGCTTTCCTGGGAATGACCTCGCTGATTCTTAGAACGAGAATATTCATCCCAGAACGGTTCGCAACCCTGTCATTCGGGGCCGATGGCCGCCTTTCAGTCAGACCGTGCTGGCAATAATCGCATTCGGCCTTGGATTAGCGTCCGTATTCGCGTGCTGGTTCACAACTGGATATAGCTTCAGCGGCCAGCCATCATTCCATGAATCGAACTATAGCCTGCTATCATTCATCTTCAGCGTACAGTTTCAGTGACACCACTCTGAATGATTGTCGCCGCAACACTGATTGCGGTCGGCTCAATCGTGTGTATATTGACGCCTCTGGGTAGTGCACTCCAACTCTCAGGAATCCTGCTATTCTTCATTGAATACAGGTCGGAGATCGCAGGCTATGATTCAGATTACTCGCGGCAGTCTGCTGCCCTCGAAGCTGGATTCTACCTATGCATCTTGGCGGCAACTGCTGGCATCCTCTCGATGATGTATGTTAGGCGAGTCACATTGTCAAAGAGTTGCAGTTCAGATCTGCTTGTCCGGAATGCCGCTCCATTTGTGCAGACGAGTCTTCTGCCGGAAGATCATTCAGGAGCCAGCGAGCCATCACGCTTATCGAGAATGTTGGGACGGATGCCGAAAGCTGCCAGACTCCCCGCTGTGCTATCAATCGGAATTGCAGTCATGATTGTCATCCTCGCGATTCCCTATGCTGCATCGGTGAGCTCGTTCGAGATGCATATGATGAACAGTTTCATCGAAGATGTAGAGATAGATGTCTACATCGATGGTGCATATTCAGGTTCCGGGATGGCGACCTCTTATCAGCAATTCATCGAAAAATGCAATATCAAGGCAGGCGCGCACTCAATAGCGATTGACTATGCATTTTCCGGAGACGATGATCCAAATCCAGATGGCTCGATGGATTGGGCGTCATCCTTCGTGGCGGAACCATATACCCGATTCGTGGTCTTCGTCTATCTGAAGGGGTATTTCGATGCATCCCTCCCACAGGTCCAAATCTCTTCTACAGAAACCGCTGATGGATTCATGTTGACCTTCGACGAGATTATCAACTATTCAGTATACGGGGAACGCATTGATGATATCTTATGGACCGACTGTCCCTCTTGCTTTTCGATGGGACAGAATCCGCCAAATGGTCTCCGCAGACGGGTGATCTCGATGATGTTTACATGTCCATCCACGATTATGGATTGCAGTCTCTCAGCGGCATAGAAATCAATTGTGTGGTATTCGACCTGGCCGGCAATGGCTATGCCAATGTGGGTGACTACTTCGAACTGACGATAGTCTCAGGAGCACTGGATCCAGATGTCGACTATATTGCCTATATCCTGGACGACTCGAAAAGTTCCATGATCGGGCAGGTGTCATTGCAGAGCTAGTGGCCCGATCAAGGGCCTGCCCCATGATACAAACTATTAAAGAACGGCGTTCTATTATGCGCCATCAGAGCGGGGATGGCCCAGCCCGGCAAGGCGCTGGATTGCTATCTCGTCCCAGATGGGACAGGCAAACATCCAGTGCTCGAAAGAGTTCGGGGGTTCAAATCCCCCTCCCCGCGCCTTTTTCACTCATGGTTAACGACGGTATAAGGTTATCATACGTAGATACACGGTGCATGAAGCTGTTCGGTGTATCGTTCGGGACCCTCAACGCCCAGCTTGCAGCGACTTTCATGGCACTCGCCGGTATGATCTCTCTGGGAACGGTGACCTACCATTCGATGGAAGGGTGGAGTTGGACTAGTTCGTTCTATTTCACTGTGTGCACGATAACGACGGTCGGCTACGGGGATATGGTACCGTCGACGGAGACTTCTCGGCTCGTGACGGCGTTGTTTGCGCTCGCTGGTGTGTCTATCGCGTTCGCCTCGTTCGGGATAATCGGGGCAACATACATCAGACGAGGGGAGGACGTTGTTCGCAAGGTCCGTCGGGAAGACTGACGGCGGGTCTGAGGATATCCTTACGCGATCGATACGATGGGAGCGATGTCAGTCACAAGGATTCGTTCATTATTCGAACTATGGGATTCTCTCTGGGAATATGAACGTAGACAAGTGATATCCAGACGTTCAATTCGGATGTTACTGGTCACGTAATATTTTCCTTCAGAACTATATTTATATGGGGTATGTATAATTATAATCATGTTGTTATCTTTTATATAGAGTTAGGACATTCGTGCGGTCAGATCGAGTGTCGGTTACGTGGATGCGGTCACTCTTCATAATCCGCGGAACTGACATCCATTCGAGGGGGAAGAGAAGATTGAACTCGGATCGTCGAGGGTTCAGTGGAATTCATTTTCTAGGAATTCCAGTTGATTTGCGAAAGAGAAAGAACAAACGCATGACCCAGATCGCGGTGGCCGTCCTTTTCCTGTCGGTCTCATTGATCTCGCCCATCATGGGCATCATGCCAATTCCTTTCACGAATGATACGGAGCCGTCCGAGATTCCTGCGTGCATCGAGGCAAGCACAATCATCAATTTCGTTGCCAGTCCATCTCGCGTATATGTAGGGGATGAGGTGACATTCTATGCAAACGCATCGAGCGATGTTTCTTCTTCTCTTACTTTCACAATATTCTACGATGCAAGACTCGCCAACAGCACGAACAACACTCAGAGTCCATATTCAGTCAACAATACTGTCAATCCTGGCTCGATAGTTACAAAATTCACCTACGACCACATCGGCAACCTGAGTTCCACACAGGGGACATATTTCCAGGTGAAGCTGTACGTGGGCGATGGTACGAACACTGTTAGCACGATCATACTGGTCTATGTCGGAGAGAATGTGCCTCCTACATTCACTCGCCGTCTCCCCAGTGGGATGACGGTCGATCCTGGAGTCGAAGTGAGTTTGAGCGTGAGTGTGTCTGATAGTGATGATGACACATTGACCGTTAGCTGGGATTTCGGTGACGGATCGCCTGTGGCCACGAACTCGACCGGACCCGCTGCATCAGGTGCCTATGCGAATCAGACACACACATGGAATCCAGATGTCGCCCCTGGCTGGAATGAGGCGGACCCGATATACTATTGGCTGACTGTAACAGTCGAAGATTCCGAGGGGCACATGATATCATCCCTGACAAATGTGACGATCTACTTGCCCTATAATTTCGTGCCAAACATTACTCTTGTCTCATCGAAGGACCAATCGAGTCCGATGAGTGAAGTGACCTTCTTTGCCACCGCTCTGGATCTCGAGGGTGAGGCTCTGACATGGACATTCACATTCAACAACAGCGTAAGCATCTATCACACTGAGGTCTACCACACTGATGTCACTCCTCCTGGCACAGATGTCTCGCTCAATATCACTCACATCTTCGAGGAAGTCGGCAATTACACGGTCACCCTCTACGTCAGTGATGCATTGATTCCAGACCAGATATTCCCTCATAACATATCCACGAAAGCCAAGGTCACAGTGACGCTGAACTATGCGCCATCGGTCATGATGGTCATCAGCTACACCGCGCCGACACTAATACTCGATGATGTCAACACGACGGTGAACGTTACATTCACCGCCAAGGCCAATGATATCGATGGAGACATCTTGACTGCAGTCTGGGATTTCGGTGATTCTTCAGACACTGTCACTCAGCAATCTAGTGGAGGGACCAGTGTCTTCAATTTCATCCTGACCCATAGCTACAACAAGAGCGGAATCTACAATGTGACCGTGATCATCACCGACGGCCGAGACGGTCATGAGGTGACCAGATATCTTTTGCTCGCGGTCAATTCGACGAACCAGGCTCCGAGCATCGTATCCTTTGCACTCGGGATGTCAGAGCGCACTTACGCGTTGCCCGGTTCAGTCGTCACATTCACAATCAAAATACATGACAATGAGATGGACCCTCTAGACCTATACTGGGATTTTGATGATAACGGTACTATCCTGCACATTCAGACGACAGATTACGACTCGAGTGGGAACGCAACGATCACCGTCAATTACACATACGATGTATCCAACGAATACCATCCAATGGTCTGGATTACTGATAATCAGACCGGTGTCGGGTTCCACAATATCTCTTACACGATGCGCGTTGTCGTCTCGAACTTCGCTCCTAGCGCAGACCGTGTCTGGGATGAATGGGACTATGTTGGTCTCTTGATATTGTTCGGTTCGATCAGCGGGCTTGCCCTGCGCGCATTGATTCTCGGTCGATACAGGAAGTGGCTTGATCAACACGGAATGACTCTCGATGAGTATAAGCTACGAATGAAGGATTTGAAGACGTCATATCGGAAAGCGCGAGCATCCGCGAAGGACGATGGAGCTAGGTTCAATCTCAAGGAAAAGTACGTTTCCGACAAGTCTGCCCTTAGGAAGATGCTGAGACGGAGGACCGATATGCCAAGCGAAGCTGGAAGAACCGAAGTGTCTGGAGGTGGTCGTTGATGGCATCCCGTTCGTTTAGACAGATGATATTCAAGCGGTCGATCTTCGCAATCATAACGATTCTTGGAATCATGACATTGAACTTCTTCCTGATTCACTGGATGCCTGGTAATCCTATCGATACAATGGTCCCAAGGGATCCGAAGTTCAACGAGGCTCTAAAGTATGATCTGATGGAACGGTTCCACCTGAACGCGTCTCTTCCTGAGAAATATCTCGTGTACATGAAGAACACGATGACTCTGGACTGGGGCATATCTTACATGCAAAATTCTCGACCTGTTGCAGATATCATCTTCAATGATATGCGATGGACTTTATTATTGGTCGGAACATCGACCATCTTCACAACGCTCATCGGCATGGTTGTAGGTGCATATTCCGCATATCGTAGGGGTGGTGCATTCGACTTCTCATCGACAGGAGTATCCTTGTTCTTCTACGGTATGCCGATATTCTGGTTCGCCATCATACTCCAGATTTTGTTCAATTCCTACCCGCTTGGGATGGATTGGTGGCCACAGCTGCCCACGGGCAAGTATTTCGACACCATCACCTATGGTTCGTCGTTCAAATGGGAGCTCCCGATCGTGCTGAGCGTCCTCAAGCATCTGATACTCCCGGCTCTGACGTTGTCGATCGGGTCCTTGGCAGGCGTGTCTCTAGTCATGAGAAGTTCGCTCGTCGATGTCATGACCGAGGATTTCATCACGACCGCGAGGGCAAAGGGGTTGACGGACTACATGGTCCTGAGAAGACATGCGCTCCCGAACGGTATGGCTCCGATGGTCACACTGATCGCGATGGGCATTGCGTTCGTAATCGGCGGCGCGTATCAGGTCGAAGTGATCTTCAATTATCCTGGCATCGGATATAGAACCCTAAATGCCATCTACAATAGGGACTTCCCGATCCTGCAATTCATAATTGTCGTAGGCGGTGCTGCAGTCGTGTTAGCGAACCTCTTCGCTGATGTGATCCTACTTTACATCGACCCAAGAATCAAGATTGCGTGAGGTGACCCAAATGGAAAATGATAAAACCAACACCGTCAAAGCTTCCAAGAAGGGCATACTCTCCGATGTCACCCACGAGAAGATCCGACTGATGCTCAATCATTGGCGCACAATGACCAAGCAGGTGCTGAGGAATCCGATGGGTCTAATCGGAATCTCCCTGTTGGTCTTCTTCGCATTGATTGCAGCGTTCGGACCCTTCCTGGCTCCTTACACAGTGGACCCTGAAGGTGTGGGACAGTTCGACGACTTGATGCCTCAATCAAGTGAGCATATCATGGGCACAGAC
This sequence comes from uncultured Thermoplasmata archaeon, assembly GCA_963719945.1. Taxonomy (GTDB): domain Archaea; phylum Thermoplasmatota; class Thermoplasmata; order UBA10834; family UBA10834; genus UBA9653. Next base: position 60,938 of record CAVRDX010000001.1, read on the forward strand.
GCTTTCGGGTTCGACATATTCAGTCAGCTTCTGTATGGTGCTAGGACCTCCATCATCGTCGGCGTATTCTCTGCGATGATTGCATCATTCCTTGGCGCGCTGATCGGTCTATACTCGGGTTATGTGGGGGGTTGGAAGGACGAGGTCATCATGAGGCTCAACGACATCGTCCTGTCAATTCCATGGCTCGTCCTTATGATCATCATTGCTGCGTTCCTTGGAGAGATCAACCTCACAGGTATCATCCTTATCATTGGGCTAACTGGATGGTCCGGGACTGCTCGTCTGGTCCGTTCTCAGGTGCTTTCGATCAAAGAGCGGCAGTATATCGAGCGGGCTCGTGCCATTGGTTCGGGGGATATGCAGATCATCCGAAGACATATCCTTCCGAATTCGTTCCCTCTGGTGTTCGCCAACACCATTTTGACTGTCGCGATATCCATATTGTCGGAGGCGACCCTGAGTTTCCTCGGAATGAGACCTATCGGCGTCGTGACTTGGGGCACCATGCTTAGCCACGCGTTCAGCCAGGGTGCGTTCCATATCGGCCTTCACTATTGGATCATAATGCCAGGTCTCTGCATCGTGTTCGTGGTCTTGGGCTTCACGCTGCTCGGATATGCCCTAGATGAGATAATGAACCCGAAGCTAAGGAAACGATGATGTCGAAGAGGCTTCTCGCCCGTTCATAGCGGGTGCCCTTCATACGGTTCGGGCCGTCGTTCGAACCCGTGCAGGTTGTATGCTATCTGCCGCGATACAATTTGATGCGCCAGTATTGCGCTATGATGCCCTTGGATGACAATCATACAAATGACAATATTCAAAAGGATTTTATAGCGCCCCGAGCTTTAACTCCTTAGTCCTTCTCTAAGAGGGCACGGGGGAGTAGTGCGGTCGGATGCGGTCACCAGTCGCGCAGAGCCTTAGACCTGCTGATTACGGTACATGGTCAATTTCGATTAGTGCGACTTCTCTATAAAACTCAAGTTGAATGATGGAATATATAGAATTTCGAATAGATTCGCACGATGATTTGGAATCTGATGTACGAATGGGGGAATCAATGATGGATAGTATTGGCAAGAATAGGAGCATATTCAGGGCAAGAGCGACCAAGACTCTTCTCGCAGTTGTCCTGGCGATATTGATGATCGGTATCCCGTCCTTCCTTACAGGCGGAGATGCCGTAAAGATTGTTGACGAGGCGAGCGCAGCTGACCGCGACAGAGGCCAATTTGTGGTGGGCCTGAGCGGTGAGCTGACGATATCAACTCTGAATCCGAATACATACACATGGATGGCCGAAGCCATGGTGATCTGGAGTTTGTACAGCTCGCTTCTTCAAAGAGATGTGGACAATACCATCATCGGGGATCTTGCTTACGAATGGAGTTCTACCCCTGATGGATTGACATGGAATTTCAAAATATGGGATAACATCTACTTCTGTGATCCAGCTGATCCAGACCCCACTGACCCTGTCGTGAAGGAGTCAAGACACCTCACGATAGACGATGTGATATGGTCCTTGTGGATGTATCAGGACAACGACCTTAGCCGATTGCACGGAAGCATGGGCGATGCGGTTGGTTCGATGGAAAAGATAAACGATTATGAGATGAACCTCACACTGTGCAAGCCATATGCACCGTACATCGATATATTCACGATGCCGATCCTGCCGAAGTACATATGGGAGGATGTCAACCCCCAGAGTTTCGACAATATGCCCCCGGTGGGCTCTGGTCCATGGTACTACGCCACTGACGGTCTGCCGACCACCAACACGGTTGAGCTCCGAAGAAATCCGAACTGGTATATGGAAGAGAACTGTGGATGGCAGATGCATGCAGAGCAGATATTCATAGTGGGTGAACTCGAAGCGAGCACTGCATGGCAGGATGTCAAGGCCGGTACGATCGATGTCATGCTCGGTGTCTCCCCATCAGTCTACGTGTCCGAGGCGGAATCCACACCATATGTTCTTGGATTCGCACAGAGCCAGGGATTCGTTTACGAGTTCAACCTCAACCAAATGACAGATGAACTCAGGGCACAGCTCGGCGGCACTGTCAAGAGCGGAACGAACAGCCAGCTGCTACTGATAGACGAAGTCAAACTGGCGATTGCGATGTGCGTCGACAAACCCACCTTCATACATGAAGTGCTGGAGGAGCTTGGAAGCGTTGCCACATCTCTAGTCCCTGATGTGAATCCTTGGTACTATGAGTATGGTAGCGTAGAGGGTGAGAGTCAGATTCCATTCGACCCTGCTGCTGCTCGTGATATCTTAAACGATGCAGGTTGGAAGTATGATGCGCTGGGGAAGGACGCGACTGATACCACTTGTCCGTTGTACAGAGAGTTGCCGACCGGTGGATACGGCGATCCACTCGAATTCAGATTCTACAGTCTGAACTCTGCCACAGAGTGGGAAGAGGGCGCCAGAATGATTGTGAACTGGACAAGGGATGCTGGTATCAAGCTCAACCTGGAGCTTGTTAGTGGGACCACATTGACCAATTACTGGTACGCAGCCGATTACGACATATGGCTATGGGACTGGATATTCGGTCCATTGAATGATCCATGTACCGGTGTGTTGTCTGTCTTGACGACCGATGCTATCGGTATAGACAGCGACGTGTACTGGTCGAACGCGACCTTCGATGCAATGTACAATGAGAGCATCATCACCATGGATCCTGCAATCAGACGTGAGATTGTAGACGACATGCAGAGGATGGCATACGAGAACATGGGTTGCCAATGCATTGCCTTCAGGAAGGATCTGTACGCAGCTAGCACTAGATACTGGTCGAACTACGGTGACTGGAACAACACCTACATGCTGCTTCCGGACGTCACATTCCAGTACCTCGGAATGAGGATACAGCCGACTGACAATGAGGCTCCTCAGTTCGACGGATACACAGCTACCCTGACTGGTAACATGAATACAGCGATCACTGGGTTCAGCGCCACCGTCTCCGATGATGATGCTACGACCCCACTCAGAATGAAATGGTTCTGGGGTGATGGCAGTTCACCATCTGATGTAGCCGTTGATGAGACCGGAACCGTGTCGATGTCCCACACATATGATAAGGATGGTGTATACACTGTCTACATCGCTGTCTATGAGAATGGATTGTCTAATGGATTCGATGATGGCTTCATGACCTGGACCAAGGCGACGGTCACTGTCAGGGATATGACCAATGGCGAGCCGGTCATCCAGGAGATAATCGTTGATCCAGCCGATCCCGACACTGGTTCCGAGATAACCTTCTCTTGTATCGCGACCGACGATGAGGACGACCCTCTCTACTACACATGGAACTTCGGTGATGGAAGCATATTGGGTGGACAGACGGTAACGCACCAATTCGTCACCGCGACTTCCTTCACGGTGTCCGTCTCTGTCGATGACAAGCACATCGGTGCGGTCGACAGACCGACTATGGGATACGCCTATGTGGTGGTCACTTCCAACCGGGCTCCAACCATAACGGTTCCTGACTATGCGAACAAGATCGCGAAGCAGACCTATTCATACACCGTGACGGCGAGCGACCCCGATTCTAGGGATGACTTGCTGTATACATGGTATTGGGGTGATGGTACATTCTCCGTCACGACAACTACATCAGCGGATCATGCCTACAATTCAAGAGGCACGTACACGCTGACTGTATGGGTGGATGATCAGACTGGCCTGGATAATCACAATGTCTCGGAGTGGGGATATGTGAGCGTCATCACGATGTCGAACAAGGCTCCGGTCATCCAGGATTTCACCATAACGGACTCAACGCCCGCCGCTACATATTGTGGTGAGGACCTGGTGTTCGTCGGACTCGCGAGTGACAAGGATGAAGACCCGTTGACGATAACCTTCGAATTCGGTGACGGCAGCTATTATGTGGAACACTTTGCGGGAACCGGTTCGGTGGTCGAATGCTCGACCACCCACTCGTACGAGGATGCTGGAACCCACACTGTGTATATGCATGCATCCGACGGCGCAGCGAATGTCTCATCTGAGCTCTCCGTAGTCGTTCTGGCAAATGATCCTCCGGAATTCCAGGAGGATCCTGCAACGGTATACGGTACGACAAATGAGGCGACCTCGTTCTCCGTCGATGTAATAGATCCGAATTCCGACACCCTGAAGTACACATGGTATTGGGGAGATGGCAAAATGTCCGTAACCTCATCACCGTCGACCACGCACACATACACAGAATCCTCGGACGATGATGGATATGTGTATCGGGTATGGGTCGATGACGGAAAGGGATACAACATATCAGCTGCAGGGTACGCGTACATCAACGCCAAACCGATCCTGACACCATTGTCATCGATATCGCTGAGACTGGATATCATCAAGACCTACATCGCAACTGTGACTGATCCGGATGGCGATGAGCTGGCAATCACATGGGACTTCGGCGACTCGACTGGCTTCGTCATTGACGACGGTTCAGGCGTTACGCACACATTCGCATCGGAAGGCGTGTACACCTACCAAGTATGGGTAGATGACGGATTCCTGCCATCGCACAACGTGACCAGTTCCGCCACTTTGACCATCCTGTCATCAAGCGGGAACTATGAGCCGGAATTCACGACATATCCTGAGGACATGACAGTCTCCGTTGGCGAGACGGCTCGGTTCTATGCAGATGCGAGCGATCCAGACGAGGATGACCTGGTATACACTTGGGACTTCTATGACGATGGTAGTGTTCTGCTGGTTGGCCAGGATGTCGACTATGCTTACGACGTTATCGGGACGCACACATGCAGGGTCTACGTCGATGATGGAATGGGTCACAACGTGAGTGCCACCGCGACCATTGAAGTCCTGGCAGATGCGTCACCCGTCGCAAATGCAGGTGGGGACATGACCGTACCCGAGGACACGCTCATCATGTTCGATGGCACTGGTTCATCTGATGATGTGGAAGTTGTCAACTGGACATGGACGATCGATGAGTTGTCGGTCACGTTGTACGGTTCGCAGCCGGAGTACGAATTCCTGGATGTCGGTATATATACCGTGACTCTCGTGGTTCGTGACACTGCTGATCAGGAATCCGACCCTGATGTGATCACGGTGACGGTAACTGATGCAACGAACCCGGCTGCGGTCGCGGATGCTGATGACACTGATGTCGACATGGGCGATACGGTCACATTCGATGGATCTGGCTCGAGCGACAATATCGCTGTGGTCAACTGGACTTGGATTCTGGTGGATGGGGCCATCATGACCCTCTACGGTGAATCACCGTCCTACCAATTCGACACTCCTGGCACATACACAGTGACACTCGTGGTCAGAGATGCATCGGGTCTGGAGGGCACGGACGAGATTGATATAATCGTCCGTGACACGGTAGCTCCAGTCGCAGTGGGAGAGGCGTCCGAATCCGAAGTTGACATGGGCACAGTCGTGACCTTGGACGGTTCGGCATCCACTGACAACTATGACGATGAACTGGACTTCGTGTGGACCTTTGAGGATGGCGTGCCTATAGAGTTGACCGGTGAGTCTGTTGATTACACCTTCGAGAACGCCGGCGTCTTCGAGATAACCTTGACGGTTACCGACGATGACGGCAACAGTGACATCGCAATCGTGACCGTGACCGTCCTGGATTCACAGTCCCCGGTCGCAGACGCTACTGCGAGCGCGACGACAGTCACAGCTGGAGCGACGGTCACATTCGATGGAACGGCTTCGACCGACAATGTGGCTGTCGACAGCTACACCTGGACCTTCACCTACAACGGTGCTCCTGTATCGTTGGATGGTGCGACAGCCTCGTTCGAATTCGACATCGCAGGCATCTACATCGTGACCTTGAATGTGACAGACGCCGCTGGGAACTACGATACTGCGACTGTGACGATCACTGTGCAGGCGTCCGCTACGGATGCAGCACCGACAGCGGTTGCGGCAGTGACACCCACATCCGCGACGGTCGGGACATCGGTTACCTTCAGCAGCACTGGATCCTCCGATGATATCGGCATAGTGAACTACACTTGGACGTTCGTGTATGAGGATGAGACAGTGACAAGATACACTGCATCGTTCTCGTTCACCTTCGATGCAGCTGGCACATACGAGGTCACCCTGACTGTCAGGGACGGTTCCGGTCAGACCGATGAGGCGACTGTAAGTGTCACGATTAATGAAGAGACCGCCGACGACGATGAGAAGACATTCATCGAGCAGTACGGTCTCCCGATCGGAATCGTGGCTGCGCTCGCGATAGTCGCTCTTCTCGCCATAATGTTCATGAAGAAGGGCAAGGGTGGCAAGTCGTCCGGTGCGAATGACTCCGGTGTTGATGGTATCGCGAATGAGGAACCAGCGCCTCCGGAAGACCAGAATCTGTGAACGACGAAGGTCGAAACCATTTCCGAGAAACCTTTTCCATGATTTTCATTTTTCTTTCTCTTCAGCGGAGCTTCCGCTCACAGAATGAGAATGCAATACAAGATCCGGAAGGGATTGTCGCAGAGGTTTCAGATCCCTTCTCTGTCGAGTATGTCTTCTTCCTCGAGAGGCCTGAACTCGAGCGCGACCATGGAGATCATGTCGAGTTGCAGGCTCGTGTGGAGATAATCCAGGTTCTTATCGACATGGGGTGAGGAGCTCTCCTCCTGGGACGTCTCGATCATCCTCGATAGCATCGAGTCTATCCTGTTGGATGTCCTGTGCTCACGCTTTAGAATCCCTCCGCTGAGGGTGAAGAACGATGGTCCCAGAGTATTCTTGCGTCTCTTCGCTGGATTCTCTAGAACTTCTGAGTGTCTGTCCACGATCGGCTCGTCAAGTTTCGATATAGACTCCAAATCCCATCCCTTTCCGGAGCTACCGATGTATCTATGGGTCAATATTTATATGTTTTCAGAAATTCGCCTGGCATAGGTACATTGTTCGATGAGTCGATCATTGCTCATTTTCGAGTATGTGGGTTGCTAGTCGTGTCGCTTCAATGACGTATTTCGTGCATCTATCTCTATGATCTGGTGACGTGAAGTCGCTCTTATTGAGATCCCTGCATTTGGACGATCCGAACTCCTCGATGAATCTTTTATAGAACTCCCCAGCGGGCCCGTAGCTTCTCGACCTGTCATCTTGGGGATCGAACCTTCCACGTGCAGCGCCTATCGCCAGCAACGCACCCGTCATCGCACCGCAGAGGTCTTCCGAACGTCCTATCCCTCCCCCGAATGGTGTGGCCATCCGGAGGCACTGCTCACTGAGTTCTATATCGAGTGCGTGGCAGACTCCTCTGAGGGTTGATTCCGCGCAGTTGCATCCTTGGTTCCAACAGTCCACTGCGTGATTGATCCCGTCCTCTGAGGATCTCGTGGCCATCACTCCTTGAGCGGGCTCTCTTCGATGACCAGGCTTGGATCTGTCGCGTCCATCGAAGCTCTTACCCCTTCAGGAATAACGACCTTCATTGCTCCGTGGCCGCAGCAAAGACCGGAGTATGATGGGACATGGCTCAGACGACCAATTGTGTCCTGAATGACTTCCTCCAGGCTCGGTCCGGGCAGATCCCTCTTATGGAAGCTTGAGATCTGGCCGAAGATTATCCCTGCTGTCTTCTGAAGCTTTCTAGCGAGATGCATGTGCGTAAGCATTCTTTCTATGTCATATTCTGAGACATAGACATCCTCGAGGAAGAGTATGTTCCCTTCAGTGTCGATCGAGTCTTCCGTTCCCAGCGTATGCACGATCATCGAAAGGTTGCCGCCCACTATCTTGCCGTTTACCTTCCCGGGAACGACGGTCCTCAACAACATTCCGTTCGGCGGATTGTCTATCTTACCCCAAGGTTCAGCGCGAGATAGGAGTCCCAATGCCCGGTCGATATTTTCTTTTCCTGTCGCTGGGTCCTTCTCGGGATTGTCTCCAGCATATCCTTCGACCGAAGGGCCATGGAATGTGACTAGGCCCGTGCGTTGATGAATCGCTATGTGGAGCGTCGTGATGTCGCTGTACCCCATGAATATCTTTGGATCGCTCTTGATGATATCGAAATCGATCAGATCGAGGATGCGCATCGCGCCGTACCCACCTCGCGAGGCGAATATCGCGTCCACATCCTCGTTCGCGAACATGTCGACAAGCTCCTTCGCCCTCTGCTCGTCCGTCCCTGAGCTGAAACCTCTTCGTGTTATGTTCTTGGTGCACTCTCCGAGCACCACCTTGTAGTTGAGACTCTTAAGGTAATTGACGGCCTGTCCGAGACCGAACGGTTCAGAGAATCCTGATGGAGACACTATACCTATGGTAGCGCCTTCTGTCAACTTCGCAGGTTTGATTATGTTCATTCGTGCTCGACTCCTGAAGCCAGGAGTGTCGAAATCACACTTAAATGGTGCGCTTGAAAATCATCAAAAATGGCTCATGATAATGTCAAAAGGGGTTTCTGGAGCCGTCTGCCTCGAATCTCTCAGGCGAAGGCCGCTTCTTCGAACAGTATCTCTTCAGAACTCGGTGTCGCTTCTATACCCGCCTCGATCTCAAGAAGACTGAGCTCGATGTTTGCTTTGAGGTAGTCCAGCTCATTTATCACATCCAGGCAATCGACCTTCCCTGGTAGGAGATCGATTTCAGTGTGCAGCTGGTTTATTCTCATGCGGTTCTCCGCCAGCTTCGAGAGGATATCGAAGCTCTTTGGATCTTCCTGAGGCATTCTCAGTGTGCGGGTTCTAGACATCGTGTTTCCGTTGTGGACCTCGATCTTCTGTATCGCGAGGGGCACCGCTAGCTTCCTCTTCAATTCAACATCCCATCCCGTGTATGACGATTGTCTGACAATATCTATTTTATCGTATATATATGTTGCTGATATGGGACGGATCACTTTGCGGGTGGGCCAGCTATCTGATTGGCCCTTCTCTCGAGCTCGGAGATCTTCTTCTGAAGATTCCTTATCTTCGCGTCGTAGCGGGCCACCTGCTCCCTGAGCCTAGCTGCTTTCGCCCTCAGCTTGGCAGCTTTTGCCAGCTTCCTCGTGGATGCTTGGTAATTGTTCATCTCCGACGCGTACTTCTTAGCATCCTTGGTGGACGACATGATTATCAGAATATAATGAGCGGCTTTGCTGCATATGAAGCTATCTTCACTGGAATCACATCCAATCCCTGTGGAAAGTGAATAATACTGGATAATGATGCAAGAGACCAGATGAAAGCGTACCTCGTGGCATATGGCTGCGTCATGGACATCTGGGATGCTGAGGAGTGACGAGCTTGCAGCGGAAAACATTCCTGTTCATCCTCCTGGCAGTGACGGCCATCATCTGGGGTGGCGCCTTCGTCTTCGTCGATGTCGCCATCAAGGATGGCTCTTCGCCTGTAATGCTCTCGATGGCAAGGTTCGTTGTGGCATCCCTGATATTCGGAGCCTACCTTCTCATGAGACGTCCGAGCGGCGTTGACCGTGAGGATAGGAGGAGCTTTCTGATGCTGGCGTTCATTGGCGTTGGCATATACTTCATACTTCAGTACATCGGAATCGGTCTCGCAGGCGCCTCGATATCATCCATTCTGGTGTTCCTATTGTGCCCTGTGATGATATTCGTGCTATCCGCCCGACGTCTGGGTGAGAAGATATCGAGCGAAGAGAAGGTCGGTCTTGCCATCGCCGCATGCGGTTCCGTGCTGGTCATCACCAACGGGTCCATATCCTTCATCTCAGAATGGGAGGTGATCGTCGGTGGATTGCTGCAGGTCATATGTGCTTTCTTCTGGGCGGTGTACACAGTCGAGGGCAAGAAGGTCGTGAAGAAGTACGATCCGATCGCAAGCACAGCCTATATCACGATAATCGGCACGCTCATGATGGTTCCGTTCGCCCTGGCCGATGCTGTGATCACGGTCCAGGCCTTCCCTCTCAGCTTCTTCGTTGCTGCGCTTTATGTCGGAGTACTGTGTACCGTGGTCGGGTATGTGTTATGGTTCAGGGCGCTGACGGGATTGGCCGCATCCGTCACGGGTGCTTCCATGTACTTCATGCCGATCGTGACGATCATCTTCGCTTGGGTATTGCTCGGTGAAACGATCGGATGGATAGCTGGCGTGGGAGGCGTGTTGACCGCAGTCGGCGTCATCATAATCTCGAGGAAGTGAGAGCCGACTTTCAAGTTCTTTGGAAACGGTTAATATGGAAAGGCTGCAATGTAGCCGCACGGAACGCAACAGCCCCGTAGTGTAGTGGTCAATCATGCGGGCCTTTGGAGCCTGTGACGGAGGTTCGAATCCTCCCGGGGCTACCACTCCTCTTTCTTTCTCCTCAGGCCTTCTCCCTTGGACCATCTTCCGACCACCTGGAACAACTTCGCCACTCCGACCAGGATGATGACCCATGAGACGACTATGAGAAAGAATCCCTCTGCGACGAAACCACCCTCCACAGCGTTCAACAGGAACACTCCTGTGAGTATTGCGAGGATTCCGAATACGATCCCCCACACGGCCATTGTCCTGTCCACCTTCCAATCCACAGAGTTCACCATCTCTCTCTGTGCACGATCTCTTCGAGGGGGAGCTGCTTCCTCCGAATGCCCTTGTCCACTGGGTATCCGATCGGCATCATCGCCACAGGTCTCGCATGAGTCGGCAACCCGAGTGCCGATGATACAACACCTTCGTCGAAGGCTCCTACCCAAACGCTTCCCAGCCCCTTGCTGTGGAGGTACAAAGATAGGTTCTCAACTGCCGCAGCGACATCTTGTAAGCAATACAGTTCGCGTCCTCGCTGACCATAATGCGCAATCCTTTCCAGATTGGCACAGAACACGATGACCACCGGCGCCTTCCAGACATATTCCTGTCCGTGCGACGCCTCCATCAACCTCTTCTTTGTCTTCGAGTCTCTCACGATGATGAAGTCCCGTGCCTGCAGATTGCCCGCAGAAGGCGCTTGGTTGGCAAGTCTCAGTCCCTCAATGATGATGTTCTCATCGACCGGATCCGGCCCGAACTCCCTTATACTCCTCCTCCCTTCGATGCACTCGACGACATCCATAGGTCATCCCATCCAGAGTTATCATCGCCAACTTCTAAGTACTTTGTCTGCCGTGGATGACCGAACACATGGTCGACCATGACGAAGGCTCCCAGGTCATATGCACTCTCGAACTGAGATTCAGGTCCGAGAGCGAAGCGACCAAGGTCCATAGGTCGGTCGAGCTGGACAACGAGGGCTATCTAGAATCCGAAGTCTGCGGTGAGGTCATACGTGCCAAGATAACCGCCGAGTCGCTGAAGAGCGCCCTGCACACGCTCGATGATTTCATGTCATGTGTAAGTGTCGCAGAGAAGGTCGTGTCCCGGAAGCGTTAATCGACCGATTCCTTCACGCGAACCGCGATGCCTCTTTTGAATGCCAGCATCTCGTCTCTTACCATGAGTGCTCTGCCGACCGCAGCCAATTGATCCTTGGTGTTCACGACGAAGACGGAATCCTTGATCCTGATGCCAGGGTCACAGTCGACGACGAACTTCGCGAAGACATTGTTCCCTTTCTCTGCGAAAGTCGCAGGTTCGTCCTCCACTACTACTCTCATTGCAGGAGGTGGGAGCACGTCCATCAGCATCTTCGCTCCCTCCATCTTGGGCGTGAGCCTTCCGTCATGGGCCCTCATGGAGAATGCGTGGATGCCGTCGATTATGACGTTCCGGATCTTGCCAGTGTTCTTGGATTTGACGAACTCGACCTTCTTGCCGATCAGGATGTCCGAGGCTCCTCTGCCGAATTGCATGTCCAGCACCGCCCTGACGCGGAGCAAGTCCATGTCGAGGTCTCCCTTTCCAGGCGCGATCTCCTCAAGGAAGTCCAATGTCTCCTGTCCTTCCCACATGACTGCCAGAGGATATCCGTGCTGGTGGGCGTGCCTCTCCATCGTGTCTCTTATCTTCTCCTTGACCTCCTGGTCGAGGTCATCTGGGACCACGGATTGTGCAATGGGGTAGAACTCGTCCAGCTCTATGGGTGCAGGGCCGAAGAACGATGCTACAAGGAAATTCGCATCAACCTTCGCGGAGACGCTCGCGATCTCGTTCGCGTAGTTCCTGCCATATGGTTTCCCCGCCTCTTCGAATCCGATGAGCACCTTCGCCCCAGGCTTCCTGTATCTGGTGAAGAACCTCTCCCTATATCTTTCGACGACTGGTCTATCGTAGCTTTCGGGACCGCAGTAGAAGAACGCCCCTTTCCTGCTGGTCGGCTCGAATACCTCGAGATACTTCGAGTGCTTCTTGAGTATCTTGAGGGCTGACAGGAGGGCTGGATGGGCTCTCGCACGCATCTCGACCATCTCCCATATGGCTCCATCATGGATCGCGTTCCTGATCTTCTTGATCTCGCTCAGACTGATGGATAGATTGTGCTCCGCGAGCTTCTTTGTACGCTCTTGCGCTGACATCTGGGTCAGCTCCTTTATGGATGTCTTGGAGCATACAGGGCAATCGCATGCGAGGTCGTGCATCTCCCTTAGGAATCGCGTGCCCGTTGGATACATCATCCTCTCCTCTCTCGCGTACTTCGCGTAAGACGCCGAGTCGAACATATCGCAGCCGAGGAGCGCCGCGAGCGGGAAGATCATCGGATGTCCCGCGCCGAACAGGTGGACCGGTCTCGATGGGTCGAGCCCCTTCTTCGATGCGATTATGATCTCAGCGATATCGGTGTACCTGTAGTTCTCAAGGAGCGGCACCACGCCTCCGATCGGGTGCACATCGAAGTTCATTGCGGACAGCTTCTTCGCGCACTCCTCTCTCAAATCCTGATAAGTCCCTCCCTGCACTGGACCCGCAAGGAGCATGTCCCCTTTCAAAGCGACAGAATCCTCTGCCCGGCTGAGGGTCACATTGACTGCATCCTCCGTCTGTTCCCTCGAGAATGTAGGTTCTGAGAAAACGTCCAGTATCGTCCCGATGTCCGAGCCTATCGCCGACTGGAACTCTACGATCTCCCGATGGCCGACATCGACATCTCCATAGACGTAGCTCTGGAAGGTCCCGCTGTCGGTCATGATGGATCCATCGAATCCAAGGAGCTTGTGGAGCCCTTCCTTTAATGCGCGCTCCCTCAGATTTTGATCCTTCTTTATGATGTATGAGTTGGTTATCAGTATCTCTGCCCCGAACCTCTCTTTCATGTCCACCGGCCTGATGGTCAATTGGTTCGGGTTCACCACCGGCAGCAGAGCGGGTGTGGTGACTTTTCCGTGTTTCGTGGTGAGCTCGCCTATCCGTGCGAGCCCGTCCCTGTGCTTCAGTTCGAACATTTCGTCTTGATGTAACGTGAGGGTGGTAATTATGGTTTCACAGCCATCGGCGCGTTCCCTTCCAGAAAACAATTAAATATGCTCCTTCTTCTGCACTCGCCTGGAGCAAGATGAGCGGTCTGTTGCAGGCTTTTGCGGGGATATTGATAGTATTCTTTCTTCCGGGCTACACGCTCGTATGCATGCTCTTTCCGAGGAGAGGTGAACTCGACCCTGAGTACGATGTTGTATACAGAGTCGCATTGGGCATGGGGTTGAGCATCGTGATCGCGATCTTCGTGGGGTTCGTGCTCAATGCCATGAGCACCGAAGAGGAAGGGTATGTCACCGCAGTACCGCTCTGGATCAGCCTCCTTTCGTTGACCGGCATCTTCACCGTGGGTGGATGGCTAAGAGGGGCGTATCCTTCCATGGGCCTAGCGCATCCCAGCCTCTATCGTCCGCCTCCTCCTCAGAAGGCCTTCGGCATGAGGCCTGCATCCCCTGGAAAGAAGAGGGAGACCGAGAAGCTGCTGATAGAGCGGGACGATATGGTGCGAGCGGTCGAGAAGTATGCTGCCCGGTCGTCGACTTCAAATCCTAACAAGAGCCTCTACTACCAGAGGAGGATAGACGAGCTGAGGGTTCGGATCGAGCAGATCAACGAGTTGCTCGACCGGATGGACCGGGAGGCGAAGTGATTGGCTATTAGAAAGGGAGATATGGAGTACAAGCTGGTCATCGTTGTCAGGGACGACCTGAAGATGTCCGTCGGAAAGCTGGCCGCCCAAGTGGCCCATGCTGCTGTCTCATGCTCTCTGCAGGCGAAGGCCAAGAATTCCGGATGGTTCCATTCCTGGTACAAAGAGGGCCAGAAGAAAGTGGTCGTGCGCGTCAAGACTCTGGAGGAGCTATTCGAATTGAACGAGAAGGCCGCAAAGGCCGGGCTTCCACGCAGTCTTATCACGGACGCTGGTCTGACCGAACTGCCTTCCAACACGACGACCTGCTTAGGGGTCGGGCCGGGACCAGATAGTCTTGTAGATTCGGTCACAGGCTCCCTTCCGCTCGCGTGAGTGAGATGAAGAACCAAGTCAGGATACTGGGGATAGACGATTCTCCGTTCAAATTCGGGGATGAGGACTCGCTGGTGATCGGAGCCCTCGTGAGGACGCCGAACTACCTCGAGGCCGTCATGAGGACCCGTGCCGAGGTCGACGGAACGGATTCTACCGACCGGTTGATCGAGTTGATCCAAGGGTCGAGGTACAAGGACCAGATCAAGGCGGTCATGATCGACGGCATCGCGCTCGCCGGATTCAACGTGATCGATTTGGAGCGGTTGCATGAGAGCATATCGGTCCCTGTGCTCACGATCACACGGGATAGGCCAGATTTCAAGGAGATCGAATCTGCCCTGAAGAAGCATTTCGCCGATTGGAAGGACCGTCTAGGACTGATGACCAGGCTCGATTTGAAGCAGATACGAACGGAACACAACCCCCTGTTCGCCTGCGGGATCGGCCTGGAATGGCCCGAGTTCGAGGAACTGGCACGCCTGGCCACTGTCAAGGGGGCCCTTCCAGAACCGCTCAGGATCGCCCACTTGATATCGTCCGCTTTGGTGAGCGGGGAATCGAAGGGGAGGTCTTGACCCCTGGAGTCCAGGCATAAACGACTTATACCCTCTGCAATCTCCCATCGTCCGGAAGAACAGGGTCCTTGAGAATATTGTCCCTGGAGCGGCAACCTGGAATGCTGGCAGTGCGGACAGTATAACCGTAAGTTTTAATAGGCTGACGGATTTGTAGGGCTTACTTCCGTAGCGAAAGGTGAACCTATTGCCTAGAGGTCTAATCACAGCCAGAAAGCTCAAGCAGAGCCGACAGATGATGAGATGGAGCGATCGTTATTACAAGCGCAGGCAACTGCACTTGAAAGAGAAGTCCGACCCTCTCGAAGGCTCAGCCCAGGCGAAAGGCGTCGTGCTTGAGAAAGTCGGTATTGAGGCGAAACAACCAAACTCTGCGATACGGAAGTGTGTCAAGATCCAATTGATCAAGAACGGTAGGCAGATCACCGCCTTCGCCGTCGGCGACGGTGCCATCAACTTCATAGATGAGCACGATGAGGTGCTGGTCGAGGGCATCGGGGGCAGGATGGGTAGGTCCTACGGTGACATCCCCGGTGTCAGATACAAGGTGATCAAAGTCAACAACGTCTCTCTAAACGAGCTGGTGAGGGGCAGAAAGGAGAAACCTGTGAGGTGATCATATGGCAGAAGAAAAGGTACCAGAACAGGCAACCCAAGCCCCGGAGCCTACTGCATCCCCTGAGGCAGCTGCTGCACCGCTTACTCAACCGCAGAAAGCCGAACAGAAACCAGCAGATAACAAGGCCGTAGAGGCTGATGTGGCCGCGGAGCCGGCGAAACCGATGGCCAGCGTACTCCTCTTCGGCAAGTACGACGCTTCGGTCGTAACCATAAGTGACCCGGGTATGGCGAGGTACATGGATATCTCGCCAATATCCGTGCCACACACTGGTGGAAAGCACACGGCCAAGGCGTTCGGGAAGGCCAAGATGAGCATAGTGGAGCGCCTCATCAACAACATGATGAGGACCGAGGATTTCACGGGCAAGAAGATGGGGTCCTACAAGGCGGTCGAGGATGCCTTCGCGTCGATCCATGCCAAGACGGGCCAGAACCCGCTCCAGGTACTGGTCGATGCGCTGCTCAACACCGCTCCCAGGGAAGAGGTCACGAGGCTACGGTACGGAGGCATATCAGTTCCGAAGGCCGTCGATGTCGCTCCTGCAAGGAGGGTCGACCTCGCTCTGAGGTATGTGTGTCAGGCTACACTGGAATCCTCGCACGGGAGCAAGACCCCGATAGGTGATTGTCTCGCCAACCAACTACTGCTCGCAGCCAAGAACGACATGAACAGCAGTGCGGTGGCCAAGAAGGAAGAAATCGAAAGGGTGGCTTCGTCCGCTCGCTGAGTTTGTTTGACAAACCTCTTATCATGCTTTCATGTTCGACGCTTTACTGTCGCATATGAACTAGAACTAGACCCATGGTGATCTTATGGGAAGAAAAGAAGACAATATCCGCAAGGCGCAAGCCCTGATGAGGCAGACCAAATTCATCCGTAACATCGGAACCGCTGCCCACATCGACCACGGAAAGACGACGCTCTCCGACAACCTGATCGCTGGATCGGGCATGATGTCCGGGGATCTTGCTGGCAAGCAGCTGCTCCTCGACTTCGATGAGCAGGAGCAGGCCAGAGGGATCACGATCAACGCCGCGAGCGCGTCGATGGTTTATGATTACAAGGGTCAGGAATACCTGATCAATCTCATCGACACACCTGGTCACGTCGACTTCGGCGGCGATGTCACGAGGGCCATGAGGGCCATCGACGGTGTCATCATCCTCGCTTGCGCGGTCGAAGGTGTGATGCCTCAGACGGAGACCGTCATAAGACAGGCAATCAAGGAGAGGGTTCACCCGATCCTGTTCATCAACAAGGTCGACAGACTGATAAACGAGCTTCAGGTGACGCCCGAGCAGATGCAGGCGCGTCTCGCTGGTATCGTCAACGAGGTCAACGAGAAGATCAAGAAGCTGTTGCCGCCCGAGCTGAAGGACAAGTGGGCGTTGAAGGTCGAGACTGGCAACGTCATATTCGGCTCCGCTTACAACAACTGGGCTATATCCGTGCCCTACATGAAGGCCACTGGTATCAATTTCAAGCAGGTGTACGAGTTCTGCAAGAATGGCGACCAGAAGACCCTTGCGAAGAAGGCTCCTCTCCATGAGGTCCTGCTCGAGATGGTCATCATACACCTTCCAAACCCCGATGAGGCCCAGAAACTCAGGATACCCATCATTTGGCACGGGGACCCAGAGTCTAATTTCGGCAAGGGGATGTTGAACTGCGATCCAGAAGGTCCGGTGGCTCTCATGGTCACAAAGATCATAGTGGATCAGCATGCTGGTGAGGTCGCAGTCGGCCGTCTCTTCAGTGGGAAGATCCGAAAGGGCCAGGAGCTGCATGTCATAGGCATGCCAGACCCCAACAGGGCCCAGATGGTCTCGCTCACAGTCGGCGCGGACAGGATCCCTGTCGACGAGCTGGATGCGGGCAACGTCGTCGCGGTATCCGGACTCAAGGATGCGATCGCTGGTTCCACTGTCTCCAGTGACCCTGAGATGGCGTCTTTCGAGAAGATCGTTCACTACAGCGACCCTGTCGTCACCGTGGCCATAGAGGCCAAGCACACGAAGGATCTGCCTAAGCTGGTGGATGTACTTCGCACAGTCGCGAAGGCAGACCCGTCGATCCAGGTCGAGATCAACCAGGAGACGGGCGAGCATCTGATGTCTGGCATGGGCGAACTGCATCTTGAGATCACTCAGTACAGGATAGTCAACGAGCACAAGGTCGAGATCAAGACCTCACCGCCAATCGTCGTGTTCAGGGAGTGCGTGCTTGGAATGGGCGGTCCGTTCGAGGGCAAGTCCCCGAACAAGCACAACAAGTTCTACATCGAGGTCGAACCGCTCTCAGCAGATATCGTCCAGGCCATGCGTTCCGGCGTCATCGATGTCGAGGGCAAGGTCAAGGACTCGAAGGCGGTCGCGAGGCAGCTCCAGGATCTGGGCATGGATAGGGACGAGGCGAGAGGCATCGTGGCCTTCCATGGCACCAACATGCTCCTAGACATGACCAAAGGTATCCAGTACCTGCACGAGACGATGGAACTGATAAAAGAAGCGTACATAGAGGCCATGAACCGAGGCCCGCTGGCCAACGAGAAGTGCATGGCTGTCAAGATCAAGCTCGTCGATGCCAAGATGCATGAGGACAGCATACACAGGGGCCCGGCCCAGGTCATTCCAGCTGCAAGATCCGCTATCTACGGTGCGATGTGCCAGGCTGGCCGTACCCTTTACGAGCCCATGCAGAAGGTCTTCATCAATGTGCCCCAGGACGTCATGGGTGACGCGATCCGTGAGGTCCAGCAGAGGCGCGGAGTGATTGAGGACATGAAGCAAGAGGGCGAGATGACGATCGTAGCTTCCAAGTGCCCAGTCTCCGAGATGTTCGGCTTCGCAGCATCCATCAGGGGTGCCACGAGTGGAAGGGCGCTCTGGTCGACTGAGAACGCTGGCTTCGAGCCGATGCCCAAGGACCCCTTGGACAAGGCCGTGCTGCAGATAAGGCAGAGGAAGGGACTCAAGCCTGAGCCGTACGACGCTGCGTACTACTCGAGCTGATGGAAGAGCCACAGTCCAGATTCCCTTTGCAAAAAGACTAATATACCAAGAGCATCATGCTCGAAAAGAAGACAATGGAGGCCATGATATGGCAGAGAAACCACATATGAACTTGGTGTTCATCGGACATGTTGACCACGGTAAGTCGACCAGTGTCGGTCGCTTGCTCCTCGACACGGGCCACGTTGAGGCCCACATCATCGAGAAGTACAGGAAGGAGGCCGAGACGAAGGGCAAGGCGACTTTCGAGTTCGCATGGGTCATGGATGGACTGAAGGAAGAGCGAGAGAGAGGTCTCACCATCGATGTTGCACACAAGAGGTTCAACACCTCGAAGTACTACTTCACCATAATCGACGCACCTGGACACAGGGACTTCGTGAAGAACATGATCACTGGTACCAGCCAAGCTGACGCAGCGGTCATCGTCGTGTCGTCGATCGAGGGTCCCCAGGCCCAGACGAAGGAGCACATCTTCCTGGCAAGGACGCTCGGTGTGAACCAGATCGTTATCGATATCAACAAGATGGACGCGGTCAAGTACGATCAGGCGAAGTACGAGGAGACCAAGAAGGCAGTGACCGAGCTTTTGAAGACGGTCGGGTACAAGACGGACGAGATTCCGTTCATCCCGTGCTCTGGATTCAAGGGCGACAACATTGCATCCGTCTCTGCGAACACTCCTTGGTACAAGGGCCCGACACTCGTTCAGGCACTCGATGGTCTGAAGCCCCCGGCACAGATGACCGACAAGGCACTCAGACTCCCAGTGCAGGATGTCTACAGCATCACTGGTGTAGGAACCGTTCCAGTGGGCAGGGTCGAGACCGGCGTGCTCAAGCCAGACATGAAGATCATCTTCATGCCATCGAACAAGGTCGGAGAAGTCAAGTCGATCGAGATGCACCATGAGATGCTCACACAGGCTTTGCCTGGTGACAATGTCGGATTCAACTGCAGAGGCATCGCCAAGACCGATATCAAGAGGGGAGATGTCGCTGGTCCAGTAGACAACCCACCGACGGTCGCGAAGACCTTCACCGCGCAGATAATGGTCCTGAACCACCCGAGCGTGATCACTGTCGGATACACACCAGTGTTCCACATGCACACAGCTCAGGTAGCGTGCACATTCCTTGAGCTCCAGAAGAAGCTCGACCCGAGGACGGGCGCTGTCAAGGAAGAGAACCCGCAGTTCCTCAAGACCGGTGACGCGGCGATCGTGAAGATCCAGCCGTCCAAGCCACTGGCGATTGAGAAGGCGAAGGACTTCCCGCAGCTCGGCAGGTTCGCGGTCAGAGACATGGGCCAGACCGTCGCGGCTGGCATGGTCGTGGATGTCGAAAAGAAGGAGATGTAAAACCCTTAAAACCCCCTTTCTCTTATGTTTTTCATGTGAGGTTTTGTTGATATGTCTCAAAGAGCCCGGATTTCTCTTAGCGGAACAGACCCCAAGAAGGTCGATAGCGTCTGTAAGCAGATCAAGATGATAAGCGAAAAGACAGGCGTGGACATATCCGGACCTATACCTCTCCCGACAAAGAGGTTGCTCGTGCCCGTGCGCAAGAGCCCCGATGGTGAGGGTTCCGAGACATGGGACCGATGGGAGATGCGCGTACACAAGCGCCTGATCGATCTTGACGCGGACGAGCGTGCCCTCAGGCAGCTCATGAGGATACAGGTTCCAGACGGCGTCAACATCGAGATAGTGCTGCGCTCCTGAATTCTCTGTGCGTGATTTAAGCGCATATTGAATCAACAAATTCTTCGATTTGAATTGTTTCAGGGCATATCTTGAATCGCTCGCGACATCCTATTCGCGCGCTCTTTTCTATCGTTTTCCTTTGATGCAGTTGTCTCGGATGATTTTCAGGCACGAGACTCAACGGACAACTTATTTGACATCGTCGTTGACATAACAAGTCGTTCACGCGTTTATCCGGACCGAGGGTGGTTCGAGAAGGGGTTCTGAGATCCCGCGATGCATTCCGGAAGCTGCGTGGTCAAGACGAAGGAGTACTACCATGGGGGCAGAACGAGCAGAGGATGGGGCCGGGTCTCACAACCATCCGTCAGGGGACCATCATGCGACGTTTCGATTCTTGGTGGAGAATTCCAGGGATGTCATATTCAGGCATCTGGCGGTCCCCGAACCCCGGACGATATACATCAACCCTTCATGCCAAACGTTGCTAGGCCATTCCCCGAAGGATTTCCATGCCAACCCGAACCTTCTTCCGAGCCTGTTTCATCCCGATGACTTGCCGATATTCCATGGCCTCCTCGATGGCAGTGTGCCGCATACCGAGCCCGCTGTTGCCCGTATGATGCGAAAAGACGGTTCCGTCCTATGGACGGAGCATAGCGCAATCCCTCTGAGGTCCGAAGACGGTCAGATCGTGGGGATCGACAGCTTCTGCCGTGATATCTCTGAGCGGATGCGTTCGTCGCAGGAAGTGATCGCACGCGGTAGGATGATCGAGGATCTTCTCCAGAGGACCAAGAATCTGATTGAGAGCGCTCCCATGGCCATAATCGAGCTGGATTCGGATCTTAGGATAATCAACCATAATTCACACCTTTTACAGTATATGTCTCCAGGGGGACCTGATAGTGGCGTCATAGGAAAGCCGTTCATGGATGTCTTCCAGGCCGCGGATACTGGGTCATTGATGGATATGGTCGAATCGTGCCGTGTCACGAAGGGATCCACACACAACAGGTTCCTTCCGATCAGAATAGTTGCCGATGACCAACCCGCAAAGGCTATGGTGTATGATGTCAGCATAGCACCCCTGATTGCTCCGGACCGCTCTGTCTCAAGCATCTTGGTGATGATGAGGGACATGTCCGAACTGGGGGAACTCGATAGGGAACGCTCATCGATGACCGACCTGCTATGGGTGATGTCCTCCGTGGAGAACATGCAGGAACTCCTGGACAATGCCATCCGCGTGCTGACGACCTCGTTCGGTGCCGATGCCGGCATGATATTCTTGATGGACTCCGACTTTGGCAGGTTGTTCCTCGAATCCAAGTTCGGTCCGCTCGAAGGCATACCAATATCTCTGGATGATTCCCGCGGAATCGAGTCGACCTCGCTATTTCACTCTCCAGACTCTTCTGGTTTTGAATCCGTGGGGTGTGCTGGGTCGCCTCTCGTGTCGGAGGTCATACAGTCCTCAGGCATGTCCTCTGGGATATGGGCGCGAATGACTTCAGGGCCACATGTGCTTGGATATGTTCTGCTGTTGTCCCAGGACCACTCACCGTTCGACGACCAAGCTAAGATATTCTTCAAGATACAGGTGAACACGCTAGCATATGCTGTCCAGAGGATGCAGATGCTGGGCGAGGCGGAACGAGCAACGGGAGAATCGGCGACCTACCTCGATCTATTGTGCCACGATATAGCAAACTACTCCTCGGCATTGATGTCCTTCAGTGAGCTCATCGAGGATAGTGCCGAAGCACCAGATGTAGTCCGGCAGCACGCACAGGATATGAGGAAACAGGTACGAGTCATATCCACGATGATTGAGAGGCTGCGCAAGCTGACCGGGGTTAGCCATCAGCCCACTGCTATGGTCGAGGTCGATCTCGCGCAGTCAATCATCGATCTCATCGCAAGGCAGATGGATGGCGCGGAGGATGACCAAGCGATCTCCATCGATTTCGATCCCGCCACGCCGCATGCCATCGCACTGGCTGATTCAAAGATTGAGGTGGCCATTGAGAACATACTGGTGAACTCCATCGAGAACACCATCACCGAATCCATAGATGTGACCATATCTTTGACAGAATCTCCTGATCGACATGGCTATTTGGAGGTTGTCATAGAGGACAGGGGGACCGGCATTCCAGACGATATCAAGTCAAACCTGCTCAAGCCGTCAAAGGATTACTGGGAGATCAAGCGCGGTTTTGGCATGGGCCTCTTCATCTCGAAGATGATCATCGAGCGTTCGCGCGGCCAGATATCCATATCCGATCGCGTGCCGGGCGATTGGACACAAGGCACAAAGGTTTCGATATTGCTTCTAAGAGGTGGCTAGTTGCCACCGAGGATACTCATAGTCGATGACGAGAAGCTTATAGTCCAGATACTCAAGGACACACTCTCTTTGAAGGGTTTCGACGTGGTGGGGTTCGCTTTCGACGGGGACTCTGCGGTCAAGAAATATTTTGAACTCTCACCCAGACCTGACCTGATCATAATGGACCACAGGATGCCGGTCAAGAGTGGCATCGAAGCGATGGATGAGATACTCGCCACTGACCCGTCGGCGAGGGTACTGTTCCTTAGCGCAGATGCGAGGATTCGCGACATCGCATTGGCCAGGGGTGCCATCGGATTCATCTCGAAACCCTTCGAAGGCTTGGACCTATTACGTGCAATCAAGAACGCTCTCGCGGAACAGAGGGACAAATCTCTCTCAGGATTCTCTATTCCAAAGGCCGTCAGTTCCTTATTCAAGCAGGGATACGAGTTGGGCGTGGAGGTCGGCTATTATGGACACATGGAAACGGTCGGATGGGTCAGCTCAAAACGAAAGGAACTGCTTTCTCTCGCCCAAGGATTGGAGGTCCTGCGAGAATACAATTCGGAATACGATAGAGGCAAGGAGGATGGGCGACACAGACGCGTGAAGCCCGAAGTATTGCGCAGAGAGGATCGCGGTGACGGCCACGCGATGTCTGGGGGAGGTGGTGGCATGGGCACGCGGGCAGAGGCCACCTCTTTCGTTGGGGTAGGCTCGATCTCTGATCCGTCATCTGCTCGACAATTGATATCGGAAGCTCCACTTCTTGTTCAGGCGGATATTCAAGGACTAGCTTCAATGTTCGTCAGATATCATGATTCGTCTGTCGGGAGCGTGCAGGAACTCTATGCAATGCTCGAATCGATGGTCCCATTGAGACCGAATGACATCTCTGGAAATGGCAGGGAAATCATTGATCGTGGTCTACAAGCTTTGGTCAGAAGTGGGTGGGCGACTTTCTACTCGGTGGACCTGATCGACATGGCTAGCGGAGAGGCCACCATTAGCATCGAATCTGTGTTCGCAAGATGCTGTGGCCGTTTCGACCATACAATATGTAGGTTTCTTGAGCCGATATTAGGTGAGATGCTTACACGAGCAGTTGGTCGCAAGGCAACTGTTAGGGAGATATCTTGCATTGCTACTGGGTCGAATGCATGCGTATTCTCAACCGTATGATTAGACTCCAGTTTTGGTCCGGAAAGGTTTTTAACCAGCATGGTTGATGGGCCCTCCTCTCAGCAAGGGCCGATAGATCAGCGGAAGATCGCCTGCTTTGCAAGCAGGAGGTCAGGGGTTCAAATCCCCTTCGGTCCACACCTACGCATAGCCAGACAAATATTCTTTTTTCAACCAGAAGTTTCTGCTCCGATTGCGGTTTTGAATGTGCCAGGGAATCCGGATCCCTGAAAAGGTCATTCGACCCATCAATCGCTGCCTGCTCTTTTGCTCGGCTAGTATTTCTCCGTGGTATTCGTGCTATTGTGGTCCATGCCTTTCGATACTAGAGGCGTTGCTGACGCATCCCTATAAATGCATCTCTGTCCAAATGTGCTCCTGAAGTGTTTTGCTGTGAAGGATATGCCAGATATCGTCCAGCACACCCGTCCGCCGTTCTTGCCTCCATTCATATCGTCAGCAATGCGATAGGTTGATGCAGGACACGCTGCCCGGCATCCTACCTTCGTACCGCCAGGCTCCTTCCCACAGCTCATGAATTCCCAGCAATTCGACACTGTATCCATGAGGAAAAATGGAAATGAAGAGGTTTCCTTCGCCGTCTACGAGATTATCCACATTCGGTACATCATGTGATTCAATGGTTCCACATAGTGATGTCGTAGAGGTATCCATAGTCGCCGCCTGCAATGTCATTGTGGCTATGAGCCGCGAGGCTGCCGACAGCAGAGTACGTAGCCATGAGTCATTACATAAGTGTAGAACTCGTACGTATGGCCAGCTATCAGTGTCACCGTGAACTTGACTTCTCCATACTTGTATGTGTCTTGATAGAAGCAGATACCCATGGTAACTGACGAGCCATAGATCTTGGTACCCTGATCGCCGTTTAATTTCCACGCATCGGCTGTTTTGTCATAGAGATTTCCATAAACATAACACGAATAGTCTGCTCTCGAACTTCCTACTCCAAATGTCGTTTCAGCATCCACAACGTAGTTGACAAGCCAGTGATACGCTATGGTCCTTGTTCCACCAGTAGCTTCGGTATAGGTAATCCCCCTGAAGCCGGCCTTCGCATCTACTTGGGAAATTCCTGCAAATGCGGTAACTGCACTAGTGTCAACATACGCGTAGCCAGTGCTCGGTACAGCATACGGATTAGTGTAAACATCAACATGGCCGGCTAAACTCGAGGATTGCACAAGACTAGCAATCTGCACGCCATTATAGTACGATGGCCTCCAATACTTGGGCCATGGTAATGGCACACCTGCAATCACTGGCGCGGATATAGACACAACAAATAGCAGAACGACCACACAGCTCATTGCAGCTAGAACTCTCCTTTGCATTATTTCACCTCCTCCTCGAACCACTTTTGAGGCACGTATATAATGCGCTTGATGCGCTATTTATTCGTTTCTGGAGCACCTCCCCTGTGAGTGAATCTACATTTTACTGGAGGAAAAAGGTTCGGAGAGGAGCGATGATCCCTCCAAAAGAATAACGGATTTGCTTTTTTTCAATCCGTCTCCTCGGCGAAGATGTCCTAACAATGGCATCTTGGGGTGCGAGCCCTCACAGGGTCATCAATGACGAGAATAGGCTCATAATCAATAGAAAGGTCCTTAACCTCGTTATGCTGATTTGGGTATGGAGGAAACAATGGCTGAAGTGGGTAAGTTATATGCGAAGGGACTTCACAAGCGATTCTCATATTTGGCTACCTGGCTGCCCAACACCAATTTGATGCTGGGCGACGTGGGACGATTGCACGGAGAAATCTTCACAATAGAAACGACTCTTAAGGAACTCGGCGTGCCATTCCATGTTAGGAAAGGCAAGAAGCCAGTCAAGTTCAACTACACATCACAGTCCGGGATTTCGGTGAACGCCAAGGCGGCGGGGCAGGTGGCCACCGGAACGACTCTGCCTCAGGCTCAGGCAGGTGTTTCTATCAAATTCAGCAAGGAAGGGGCATTCTTGTTCCAAGCGACCGAGTGCAAGGTGGATGAGATTGAAGACAAGGCAGAGCTTGGCACAGCAATTATCGCACTGCTGATTAACAAGAAGTGGAATCCTGATTGGGTCGTTGTTGACACTCTAGTTAGGGCAGGCTCTGCGACAATTGCCGTATCAAACTCCCGTAACGCTGCTCTTGACCTTACCGCAAAGACGGATGTTAAGATAGCTAACCTCGCCAATCTCGATGCAGGATTAAACATGAGCCACCAAAGCGGTGATGTCATTCAATTCATAGCTGAGAAGGGTTTGTCTCCGTTATACAAGCTCTCTCGCGTGAAGCAATCGTGGATTCAGAAACTGCTAAACCAACCCGGTGAATTCGACCGTTACGCGCTCATTGGAACCTACAAGAATAAATCGATAGAATCTCCGGATAAGAAAATTCCCAAGGGAAAACCACTTGAGACAGTTACACCGCGCTGGGATCAGTGAAGAGATTTGCGAGGGGCTACAAACCCCTGCAAAAGAACAATGGGTTTGCTATCTCTCAATGCGTCTCCTCGGCGAAGATGCCCTGAAAAGGGTATTTTGTGGTGCGAACCAGTCAGGTTCGTGCTCTCTTTTCCCACAGGGTCCACTATTTTGCTGGAAATTGGCAAAGCAGTAATTCTCCTTACCACCAGACCTTGAAAAGATACTCATTGAATTGTTCAGATTCGTTTCAGGAATCGAAAGTAATCATGTTCCACAGATTCGACCCTGGATCCGCGCTTCCTCTTGAATATGCACCGTACGATGATCTGGCAACCAACAATCACCGCAATGAATACAATGCCCCAGAGGACAAGTGGATTGCGTTCGAGAAAGGTTAGTGGCTCTGCGAAATTCACATCACTCTTTGAAATCAGGCATAGCGAATAGAACTCGCTACGTTCATCCCCGTAGTGAATCAGCGTAGCGTTGAACGTGTCACCTATTCTCCAGCCCTGAGAACTCGCAATTGAATCATAAGAGTCATCTGATTCGTTTAAGAACTTCGCTTCTGCATTAATTGTTTGGTCTAGAAGAATGGAGGATTCGCTCCAGGAGATATGAATCTTGAAGTAGCAGGCCCCAGAATCCAGCCACATATCGTCTACGGCCCCGAGGACCACTGCATCCGAATAAAATGGTGATGCATAGACTCTTTGAGAAAATGGAATCGTCAATACCATGAACGACATCGTGCATATAATCAATGCAGCCGCTATGCGGGCAAGAAATCGCATGTTTCTCATCAAGATGGAGGCCTCTATTCCCTGTTGCCATTCCCGCTAAATAAATCTTCAGTCAATCACGAGTAGGTTTGGATGACGAGTCGATTGACTTCGATCAATTCCCCGTTGATTGAAATCAGAAAAAGGGAGTCTAGCTTAAGTAGGGTTCATGGCCCGGCGGCCGCACACTCAGAGAAAATGCCATAGGAGTGGAAGGGGAGAGAAACTCGCTAACAGAGTAAGGGCGGAAAGTTTCAAGCCAAGAGACTTCAATGACCGCCAACTGTGCTGGCGACATCTCTGATCGGGTCTCGACAATCCTCGAAGGCCGGAGGCACCCATCCCTATGCCGTATCCGTGATTCTTGTGACACTCATTCTTGGAATCATGATGACTGCAGCAGGGATTGCTCTGATGATTTCTGACTTCGGGCTGATATTATTCGCTCTTGGAGTGGTATTCCTAGCTGTGTCATTTGCGGCTAGTCGACAACTTAGCGTATTCTTGTATCTGCCCGGGGAATCGACAGTGATGGCGTTGTATGTTGCAGTAGAGGCCTTGGCAGGTGCAGCTCTGGGATTCGTGGGGGTTGGCAATGTTGTTTTCGATTCCGAAGCTTTTGATTGGAGTCTTGTGGCAATCGCCATGTTTGGGTTATTGCTCGTTGCCGACTCTTTGCTCCTCCATCGCAGAGGCTTCAAGCAAGGTTTGGGAAAAGAGAAGAAGGTTTAGATTCGAGCCCAATTTCCCGCTGATTGAATTCGAGTCGTGACATACTGGCTCGATAGGGGTTCATATCCAGACGACCGCGCTGGCATTCTTCTGAGAAGAGATTTCAAGAGAGGCCAGAGTGCAAGAAACAAGATATAGACGAGATACGTTCATGAACGAAGGGGGAATGAGACAGTGACTGGAGGTAAGTGGGCCTTATGGTCTTTTGTGGCATTGATTGCACTGTGCTTCGTCCTTGTAGGAGTATCGGAACTCCATTGGAAGGTTGACCCCAGCTCGGGTGAACTCGGTGAGACGGTCGACTATGCGTTCACACTCAGATCGTATGACCTGCACGCAGGCGACACAATCTACTATGAGTATGAATCCAGCGTGATGTGCCTGTTCATCATCACGACCGACCCGGTCAATCCTGAGGTTGGCGAGAAGCTCAACTTATCGGGCCCTCGGAACAGCGGTTCATTTGAGTGTCTGACGGACGGGCTGTACTATCTGCGGGTGGATTTCTTCGAGACACCAGCGACAATCAACTACGAACTATACGCCTTCGATCAGTCCTCTGTCCTGGTGATGACAGTGAAACCCATTGTATTGACTGTGTCGACAGTCTTGCTTGCATTCTTGCTCTATAGGGCTTTCAGAGATGATCGCTTGACTGATCCTGAGAAGGAGCAGGCAAAACTCGAGAGATACTGGGCATGCTTCACATCAAGGGTCTTCCACTGGGTTGTGATTGTCGCGGGGGCGGTCATGCTCACGGTGGCTTCGTTCATCGACTATCTCAATTGGACGATCGACCGCCCTGAACTCGTCCCGGTTTGGCCGCTTCAGATACTTCAGATAGGAGGAATGGCTGTATACTTTGGGCTGTTGCTTGGCCTGTTCAACACATGGGCCATGTGCAGAGGCCAGATGTCCGGATGATGGCTTCAGAACGAGCCGAGGATGGTGGTGGCGAACTCATCTACATCTCCCTGCCAGCCTTCCTTCAGCGGCCCCTTCATCGTCTCCGCTGATACTAAGAATATCTTGTCGGCAACTTTCACCAGCCCCTTCTCCTTCAAAATCTCATCCAGAACCGGTACGGTCTTCCTCCATCGATTGAGCTCTTCCTCTGTCGGCATCCGTCCGGTCTTCTTATCTGGTGCTGCGTCTCCGTGGGTCGCGAATATGGCATACTTTGTTCCCGACGCAAGTGAGACCTTTTTGATGAAACGTCTCATGCTCCCTAGTGGCCCGCCGAATCGCGTAGGTGACCCAAAGATGTACAGGTCTGCGAGAGCCAGCTCCTTAGGTTTCGATTCTCTGATATGATGCACGTTCACCTGATGGCCTTTTGTCTCCATGACCCGTCGCAACTCATCAGCGACCTTCGCTCCGTTCCCAAACTTCGAGGCGTGATATAGCTCAATCTTCATGAGAAATCCCTTCCTAAATATCGAATGCAACTAATCACTCATAATGATATCTTGCAGGCCCCCTGATCGGAAAACAGCCAGGTGGCATGAGTGAGATTCCTTTCGATCCAACCCATGAGCGAAGCCATTAAGTCATCCAGAACGATTCAGAGTTCTGGTTTGGGGAATTGGCGATGAAATGTCCAAAATGTGGGACAGATGTGCTTGATCTGGAATTGCGGAATGAATTAAGACTCAACAGAATCATCCTGATTGCTGCAACAGTTGTGATTGCCATCACGATAATAGCAGCTGCCATCTATGCGGTTGGCGCGCTAAAACCAAAACCTGAATTGGTGGGGGTTATTGAGGTAGGTTCCCTTTCATACTATGATGATGGTAGCGATGGTTGGTACTCCAAGTCGTGTTCAGGACATATCTTCAATGTCGGCTCCATAGGTTGTGTTGCCGAAGTAACCGTTAATCTGTCAGATGCACGAGGATGGAGTTATGAAACCACTATAGTCACGGGATGGATGCCTGCTGGAGATACTGCAAGTGTCTATTTCTGGTTCGACGTACCCAAAATATTCAACGCACAGGAAGCGGACATCGACGGAGTGAAACTAAACGTGGATTTCAGATATCTAGACTCTGGTGAGTGGTAGGGCGCGGTCGATAATTGGAGACTTCCTTGATTGAAATTGGAGAAATGGGACGGGGTCTACTCTAACTCTTAATCATTTGCCTTGGCGAAGTGCTCTGACAAGGGCATTTTGAGGCGCTGGCCTGCAGTTTCGTGCTCCACAATCTCATAGGGCCCAATAAGCGGTCATATCCGTTCTAGAGGGCGCAGATGCTTCTCATGGATACAGCACTAAATTGTGATTAAGAACACGAATTCTGAGACGGCCAATGGTATCCATATTCCCTCATTTGCCTTCCTTTGTATACGAATAGCTTAAATCTTCAAAGACGATTATTATTTGGAGGATGGCGATGCTATGAACATTCGGTGGTCATTGTCACGTCAATCGTGGATTATGCTTGTTGCCATCGATGCATGTGGGTTCATCACCATTGGCAAAGGTATAATTATTCTTGGACAAGAGTGGTATTATGGCGTTGCGGCAATAGTGACAGGCATTGCCCTGCTTTGGTACAATACACCGCCGAGCAAGAATTAGAGGAACCGGTTCAACAGATCTCTCCAAGATTCATAGGGTGAGTAGGCATGAAGCGATGATTTCCCCACGATTTATTGATGTTCTGAGAAAGTTGAGCGGTCAACTGGAGGACCAGGGTGTGGTCTGGGCGGTCGGTGGTAGCTTGGGACTCGCGCTCAGAGGTGCTAGTGTTGATCCACGTGACATTGACATAATTACAGACAGGGTTGGCGCATACCACATTGAGCGCATCTTCTCAGATGCAGTGATTTCTCCAGTCTCGCTCAAGACCAGCAACAAGATTCAATCACACTTTGGTGCATTGAACATAGATGATGTCAAGGTCGAGATCATGGGCGATTTTCAGATTCGCCTGGAAGACGGGACTTGGCAACCCCCTCCCGATTTCACGAGGCTGAAACAGTTGGTCCTGCTCGAAGGGATGTCAATTCCAGTCCTCTCGCTGATATGGGAGTATGATTCATATTCGAAACTAGGCAGGACCGATAGAGCAGAATCCGTGATGGCAATCATTGGACGCCAAGCCGTTATGGAACGTCTATTGTGACGGAAGGCGATTCGGATGCAAATGGGCTGCCAACCGCCGAGTCCATGACTTCGTCGAAGTCATGCGAAACTGAATTAGGCGATGAATGATGATATGGTTACATGAACCTCGAAGAGACAATGGATCCCATTGAACCGAGGGGAAGCCTTAGAGTGATTTTCATCGTATTGGTGATGCTTGCCGTGATTGATTTCTGCATCTTAATTTGGGTAGTTCCTTGGGCGGATGAGGCTTATCGTTCCCTATCCGGATCTATGGGCTATGTGATCACGTTTCTGACGGTGTTCGTGAACTTGCTCATCGGTCTAGCCTTGGTCGCTTACTACTTCAAGAGCCAATCATATCCTTCGGATAGATGGCAATGAGCGTCAGACTTCTGATCATCGAGGACAATATCAAGGGATTCTTGTTTCGAGAATTCTGATCGGACAGACATGAATGAAAATTTAAGAGGTTTATGGGTTTGTATTCTGAGGCAGACTTTCAGAGCATCTTTCCGTTTACTTGCAGGGAATCATACTCGCAGCCCGTCACGAGGTCGTACGCTAGTATCATACCCTTGCAGTTGCCCATTGTAGCCGTGAGTGTCAGCGTGACTGGCACACTCTCTCCGGGCTGCAGCCAGATCGCATACGAGCTCAGCGTAAGAGCTGTCCATGGCTGATATGCGGTCGTGGTGATCGTAAGTGTGTAGCTCACATGGTTCGCGCTGTTCTTCAGAGCTACCACGAACTCCCATTCGCCCGGGACTGGGTCATCCACAACTATGCTGTCCCCGCTCTCCCACAATATGCCTCGGTTGCTCCAATCGGCAGCATATATGACGACATCGAGGTCGGCATTCTCGTCGGTCCATTCGATAGATGCTGTCATCGAGAGTGTGCCTGGTTGCACAGTGAACAGCTCGGAACTTGCTCCCTTACCGTGCTGGTCTATCGACGATACCCAATCCACGAATGTGTATGTCGCGCTGACGACGGTGTCCATGACTGGCATCAGTCCAACGCCTACAGCATACTCCATGTTGTTCAGCAGGTTCGTTGTCATCGATGTGCCTGGTTTCACACAGATTCTGTCTGCCTCGAACTGTGCAGCGGTCATGGGCGTGACCGTTACGGTGTACGGTTCCTCGAGCACTCTATCCATCATCACTACGTGGAACGCGAGCATCCACATGCCTGGTTCAGGATCTAGCACTGTCAATATGTCCGCGGTGTCTCCCGTGGAAGTCTCCCAAGGCCCGAAAATGCCGTCCTTGATGTAATTCGTTATGGACGCATCCACTACTTCCCTATCTGGGTTTATCCAGTATGTGTCGATGTCCGTATTCCAGCTCGACCAGTCTATCACTGAAGTCAAGGCGGTGGGTGTCTCGTCCTCTGGCACTTCGACAAAATAGTACTTCCAGTCTCCCTCATTGAATCCCCAGACCTCGTGATTCACATCAATGACATCCTCGAACGCTGCCCCTATCTTGATCGGAACTGATATCGCCACCGGGACCAGCGAGTCGACCCCATCATAGCTCGCCTGGATGAATCCAGTGTGTACTCCCGGGGTCGCGTCTGATGGGACTTCTATGGTCGCGATGGAATCAGCTGTGCTGAACCAGTCCCATGTTGTCAACGAGAAGAACCTGATGCCTACATCGAACGGCACTGAAAGGGTCCTGTACATCACAGGAGAGACTCTCAATTCGTAGTCGCCTGGTGTGACCCTTGCGTTCAGTTCCTGCGTGTTCGTGTGGGCGTATGCATAGTTGATCATGGTCCTCTCACCGTTCTCATCGAGTCTGTAGAGGATGATGTTGATGTGAGTATCGGTGTATCCACCTGAGCTGGTCAACTCGTGCACGTCCCTTGTGAACACATACTCCTGATCGAACGCTAGGTCGATGGTGATGTAGTCCTCCCCATCTTCAACAGGGAACTCGTAGAACAGATCCTCTCCATCCAGGCTCGTGCCTGAGAAAGTCATGTCCTCTCGTCCGCTCGGGACATATGTCTTGGAGCCGAGCACGGTTCCATCAGCGAACTCCGTGTTGGCGTATGAACCTGCATCAATGGTCAATGCAACCGATGACGGTCCTGGAGCTTGCCAGTCGTTCTCTACAGCGCTGTATGCTGCGAGCGCATCGATCCTGCCTGGACCCTGTTCGTTCGGCTCATAACCCATGTCCAACGCGGTGCCCATGATGATCTCCCTTAGCTGATCCGGCGTCGGTGCGATCCCGTGCTTCACGAGATACGCCTCATAGATGAGCGCACCAACTCCAGCAGCGACAGGTGCCGCCATGCTGGTTCCTCCGAACTGCATCTCGATCGTATCTCCGGGCTGAGTGGACGGTCCCCACGCTCCCGCTGCACAGATATCAGGGTCTATCCTTCCATCAGCAGAGGGTCCTCGGCTGCTGAACCAGATCATATGGTCATTCTCGTACCCTTTCTCGCCTTCCTTCACGATAAGGTATTGTTCATAGTAATCTGACAATGGCCAATACTTCAGTAGCTGGCATTCAGCGTTGAGTGTGGATGCACCTACAGTCATCGTATTCTTCGAAACTCCCGAACAGCCGACGGTGCTCTGTCCTGTCCCCTCGTTACCTGCGGAGAGGAAGCTCGCGATGCCGTACTCATCCGCGGCTATGTCCAATGCGTAGGAGGTCGGGTCGTTGCCATCGTTGGGGACCTCCATTCCTCCCAGGCTCATGCTGATTATCTGAGCGTCATCGGCAGTGCCAGCAACGCCATCGTCACCAGTAATCGCCCATTCTATGCCGCCGATGATCCAAGTGTCCCAGCCGTACCCTGTATCGTCCAGGACCTTCCCGGTCATCAGCTTTGCCGCAGGAGCCATGCCCATCATCTTGACTACGCCATCATATACGGAGACCACGTAGTCATTGAGACCTCTCGAAGCAACCAGTCCTGCAGTTGCGGTGCCGTGTCCATCCACGTCATGGAACTCCTCGCTCGTGAATGATCTGTACGATTTGATAGCATCCTTGAGGTCATTCTGTGTTATATCACAGCCCGTATCCAGGACCGCGACAGTCACACCATAGCCTTTGATCCCCTTTTCCCAGACATCCTCTGCCCCCATCTCCGCAGATGTAGATGCCCACCATGTGTTCGTGGCCTCAGTCGCGTCTAATTTCCCGATGCCAAGGGTAGCATATGTGTAGGCTTGCTCGTTCTTGTCATCCAGGAGCCGGTATTTCTTCTCATCAAGGAATATCTTCTCTACCTGATCCAGTGCGGCAACGCCCATCGCGGATCTCGAATCCATCTCAACAGCGAGCGCACCAAGGGCCGAAAATCTCTCCTTGACCGATGCTCCTGCCTTAACCATAGCTCGTCCAACCGAATCGATGTCAGCATCGTCCGTGATGAAGACCACTGTTGTGAAAGAGGCGGTCTGTCCAGATTTCATCGCCCCCAACAATTGCGTTCGTAATTCTGGCTCGAACTTATCCATGGCGTTGGCGCCGACCGCTCCAGACGGTGGGGACAATGCCACCGCTGCCATACTCGCAGTCATCGCGAATGCCATCAGAATGCATGCTAGTCTCGTGCTCGCTCTCAACCTATCTTCCCCCCTGAATCCGTTGATATTCTGGGAGGCACCTGCATCCATGTATGTTGAGCTAGATGCAGAATCCCTTTGTTCATGTGCCACCCAAGCATGGGATTCCTATGGTGCTCTCCCCGTGCCCCAATGAACAATATTGTGCTATACTAAAGTTGCGGAGAATCTCTCCTTATGAGGGCAAATTCAGGCTGAACAATGCCTATATCTCGCAGGTCTCCCCAACCTGTGATGCATTGGTCCTTGGGAGCTTCTTCATGATCCTTCTGAGCAAGGTAGGCGCGATGAGCACGCTTATGACTCCCATGAGCACGATAACCGAATAGATCGTATTGTCTATGATGCCCTCGTTCAAGCCGTACAACGCTATGATCATCGCCACTTCCAGTCTGGCCGCCATGCCAAGACCTATCGCCACGGACTCGATATTCGTCATGCCGAATATCCTGGCGGGGATCGCACTTCCAACGACTTTGGTGAGGATCGCCACTCCCGCTAAGGCGATTGCGAACATCCAGATGTCTAATGGCAATCTGATGTCAACAAGCACTCCGAGCGATATGAAGAAGATCGGCGCGAATGCCCATTCCAAGAAGATGATTCCTTCTCGGAATTGTTTCCTATATTCGCATCTCGAGAAACTCGTGCCTGCGACAAATGCTCCAACGATTGCTGAGATGCCTATCTGGTTGGATACAAAGGCGTAAAGGAACGCGAACGAGAGCGCTAGGATGAATCCGCTCTCGGGTATGCCATGTTTCAATCCCTTTCGCTCGGTCATGCCGATTATCTTCACTATTATCCTCGAACCGACAAACGTGCCACCTACGACGAACAAGATCGCCGCTATGGATATCAGTGCGACATCCGAGAAGTCGATGCCACTGCCGGTCCCAACCCCGATGGAGATGGCGAGTACAATCATCCCCAGCACGTCATCGACGACCGCAGCTCCGAGAATGGTCTTGGCCATACTAGATGATATGATTCCCATCTCCCTCAGGACGCCTCCCGTGATTGCGACGCTTGTCGCGACGAGGGCGGTTCCGACGAAGATGGATTGTGCGAAGCTCGTTCCGGGGAGGAGTGTGGATGCAAGCGCGAACCCTCCTATCCAAGGGAGGGTTATGCCACCTATCGCGATGAAGATGTTCTTCTTCGTGTAGATTTCCTTGAAGTCGCACTCCAATCCTATGACGAAGAGCATGATGGTCGCGCCGAAGGTTGCCAATAGTGTGATTATGTCGGTAGTGCCTGCTCCCTCCGTCCCGTTCCCGGACGTAATCGTGATAAGATTGAGAACGCTGGGACCGATTATGATTCCGATCACTATCTGTCCCACGGTCTTCGGAAGCCCCACCCTGACGAATATCATGCTGGATGCGATTGCGATCGCTAGCAGCATCGCAACCTGGAACCACAGGTCGTTGGATATCTCGGCCCAGATCTCAGATAGCATGACTTCGTCTTGATGACGTAGTCATCTGATAAAGCTTTTCAACCTGGCGGCAGGCTATCTCTTCAGTAGTTGCATGATCGGTGACTTACGGAAATCCCTCTTTCTGCTTCCTGTCAACAATCTATCCGTTCTGAATATCCAGACCGCGATCGCTATCATCACCACCGCGAATATCGTGACATAGATGATGCCTGATATCACGAGGATGTAGTCGTCGAACATCAAGCTCCTCATTGCCATCATCGGATGGGAGAAAGGTATCGCGAACAGGAGGACCTGAGCGGCCAATGGCAGTGTGTTGTAGTCCTTGAACATCGTGATGAACATGGGGATCATTGCGAGTATGGCCACCGGGCCGGTCAACGTCTGCGCTGATTTGTAATCTCTGGTGAACGTGCCAAGCACCATGCACAATGACAGTGCTGCCAACAGGCTTACGAAGAGGGATACACCCACGAGAACGAAGTCCAGGGTATTCAGAGCGAGCCCATATTCGGCGAGGTCGATGTCCACACCCGCGGAGAACGAGGTCATGTAATAGTTGAATCCTAGCATGTATATTCCTGCCATCAGGAGCCCGATGATTGCGCTGGCCACCAGCTTTCCTGTGACTATAGAACTGCGCTTGACTGGCAGGGTCAGTAGAGTCTCAAGCGTCTTGCTCTCCTTCTCCATGCCCATGGAGCTGATGACCGTTCCTCCGGCCATCATAATGATCATCATGATTATGATCGGGACGGTCATTGATTGAGATGAGATTATTGTTTCAAGAGTGCCAGGTGAGATGCCTTCCATCTCCTTGTCTTTGAATAATGTGGTATCCGTCGTGGTAGTTGGATTAAGCACCAATGAAGGGTCGCTTGACGATCCCGTCTCGATCATGTATGCCGATATGCCAGATTCGACGCTGTATATCAGATTCTGCACCGAAACAGATGATATGGAGTCCAGAAGTCCCGCGCCTTTCATTATCCAGAATATCTGGATCGTCCCAACGGTTTCGTTGGATATGTTCTCTGTATAATTCGAAGGGATCACCAAGAGCGCGGTGGCGCCTTCTTCCTTGGCTATAATCAAACCTTCATCGATATCCGTCCCATTGTAGACGATCTCTGCTCCTTGGGATAACACGTACATTGTGATATCTGAAAACACGCCATCATCCAGGTCCACCACACCGATGACCGGCTCTGAGGTAGCTTCCTCCTGGACACCGCTCATCATGTTCCCAAGATAGCCGAATAGAATCGCGATCACGATGATCGGGAGTATAGTCGATTTGGTGAGCATTTCCTTGATTTCCTTCCTGATTATGTTTGTAATAGCCTTCATGTGACCACCCTCATGAAGACATCCTCGATGTTGGCTGCATCATACTTCTTCTTCAGATCGGCTGGAGTGCCCAACTCGACTATGACGCCGTCGTTGATCAGGGCAATCCGATCGCACATGTACTCGACCTCGAGCATATTATGGGATGATAGGAGCACAGTTGTGCCCTTCCTCGCGATGTCCTTTACTATCTTCCTTATCTCCTGCGCATTGACGACATCCAGGCCAGATGTGAGCTCGTCCAGTATCGCAAGTCTCGGATTCGTCATGAGTGCTCTTCCCACGAGCAATCTCCTGGTCATGCCCTTGCTGTAGGTATTCACCTTGTCGTCGATACGGTCCCCTAGGTCGGCTATCTCGATTCCTCTAGCGACGATATCCTTGGCAGCCTTGCCGCTCGCGAAGAAGTTCGCGATGAATCTGAGGTAGTCCCTACCAGTGAGGTTCTTGTAGGCGCCAGCATCCTCTGGCAGATAGCTCAATATCTTGCGCACCTCATGAGGCTCTTTTGCCAGATCGTGCCCGAACACGTTCACGGAGCCTCCGGAGATCTCCAGAAGCGTGGCGATCACTCTCAATGTGGTCGTCTTCCCAGCCCCGTTGGGACCGATGAGTCCGAAGACCTCCCGGTCTTCTACTTCGAAGGAGATACCTTTGACTCCCTTGAATGAACCGTAGTTCTTATCCAGGTTCTTCACCTCTACAGCGGGCATTGTCATTCACCTTCTTTCAAGTCGATTATAGGTTACCCATACTTACAGTTGGCGGAGGACGACCACGGGGATATCCAATGAAAAATAGGAATTACCGCTTCCGCCCTTCACCGGTATCATGGAAGCTTGGACGGTTCTCGGTATTCTCGCTGGCGCTATGACCTCATCGGGCTATGTCCCTCAGATCGTGAAGGGCTGGCGTTCCAGGAGGATGGATGACCTCTCATTGCTGATGCCTGCGATACTCGGTATAGGCATGTTCCTTTGGTTGCTCTACGGCATACATATGCAGGACATCGCAATCATCGTAGCCAATATAACTGGCTGCGCGCTCACTGCCACCATCGTCGCTATGAAACTCTATTTCGATGCCAGGTCAAGATCCGCATCGTGAACCCTCATCGCATGGAATCATTTGAAAAGGAATGGTCGGATCTTCTCGACGATCTCTTCCGAGGGCTCGTCGGCCGGCACTAGTTCTATGTCGTCCGGGTTCGTCACTCCAAGGCCGAGCTCGACCGCCCTCTTGATCTGATCCTGCTCGAAAACCGCCCTGTTCTCTATCTTCCTCGTAGTGCCATGCATCTTCAGGGCCGCTACCCCGACTGCGTCCATCGCTATCCTGTCCGTCGATGCGAATGTGAGGTTGGCGGACCACTTCTTGCCTTTCATCGGCCCACCCTCATAGAATGCATCGACTCCATCCATCACAAGCAACGCAGGCGTGTACGCCACATTCATCTCGGCTATCATGTTCCGTTGGTTGATCAGAGCGGTATGAAGCTCGGTCATGTTACTTGCGTGCACCATACCTGTAGTGAGCTTGAGTGACATCGTGAAGTGACCGCCATACTGATGCGTCTTCAGACAGCACAGGCCTATCACCGCATCGGCTTCTAGGACTGGCTTGGCAAAGAGGAAGCCGTTCCTCCAGTGACTGCCCGGAGGTTTTATCTTCACCCATCTGTCCTTTGACATCTTATCGAATATGGTGCACTCAAAACCCATCTTCTTCCCAAGGTCGAAGACGCCCTTCTCCTGGAACACCTTCGTGGTGTCTGCAGGCCCGCTCCTATCACCTACGCTCAATCCTGATGGGCTTCGTTCCTTCACCAGCTCCACCATCGACATGAGCGTGTCGTTGTGGGTCGACCCGGGTGTGGGATCGGCTGTGTTGAAGTTGGGCTTTATAAGGACCCGCTTCCCCTCGATATCGGGCATGCCTATGATCTCCACGGCCTTCTTCAGAGCGATACTCCTGTCAGGATTATGGACCACGGATACGATCGATGTGGGCATGTAGAATACACCTCCTCGGTGCTGATAATATGCCTGCGTGATTTACATTACTCTTTCGGAGAGATCGCATCCATCGCTAGCGCGACTGCGTGTTCTGGCGTTTCGGCTTCGACCAGATGGGGTATCTTTTTGTGATATGCTCTTTCAAGCTTCCATGTTCCGAGACCTATCACGGTCTTGCCTAGGTTCAGTGCATGGCCGATCTCCGAGAGCGTACCGAACTCCCCTCCGACAGCGATCACTATGTCTGCAGTCTTCACGAGCATGACGTTCCTGCCGACCCCCATCCCTGTGACGATCGGTATCTGGACATATGGGTTCGCATCGTTCCGGTCGTCAGAGGGTATTATGCCGATCGTGAGACCTCCTTCATTCCTCGCGCCCTTGCACACGGCCTCCATCACGCCTCCCAATCCCCCACAGACCACAGCTGCGCCGTGTTTCGCGATTTCGGACCCCAGCTTCTCGGCCTGACGGTATGTCTCCTCGTCCGGCCTGTTCGCCCCTATAACCCCTATGATCTTGAACGCCATTTCATTACTACATGGTGCTCTTCCGACTTAAATTCAATCCAGGGCACTGGCCATCCATCGACATGTTTATTAGGTAACCGACCCGATATTGACGCAAGTATTGGAGGCTCCCCCATGCCAGATATTAGGGATAGGATTGAGGAAGACAGGGGTATTCTGAAGAAGATCCAAAATTATGTTCCTGGATTCAGAGGATACAGGCGCAGAGAGGATCTTCGTGACGCGGACCGCATGCTCAGGGCTCAATTGGCACAGAAACTCAGCGATGAGAGGAGAGGTCTTGAGGAGTGCAGAGGCCTGCTGGTGCAGAGCTATGGCTCAAAGGAGCGGGAACTGATTGGCGGCCTAATCAATCAATTCAAGAAGACCGAAGGATTGGTCCTTCATGCTGAGACGGGCTATTCTGGATTCGTGGCAGATATCCAGATCAAGGAGGAGCAGCTCGACAAGCTGTACGAGTACGATGCGAGCATGCTCGACCATCTCACATCGATCACTGCGAGCATAGAGTCACTCAAGAATTCCCTGATGGCGGCTGATGAGACTACGAGCCACAGGGATATCATGAACATCAGGGCTAGGATCACCGATTTCGAGGACAAGTTCAATCGCAGAATGCGCGTGATAGAAGGCACGGAGGTGTGATGTAATGAGTGTCATAGGGGCAGCAACTTTCAAGTGGGAAGATGTGGACAAGCGCACGAACATAATGTACCGCATGCCTCGAAACATCCGATTCAACGACAACATAGTCGTTCGTGAAGACGAGGTGGCGGTGTTCTACAGGGACGGAAAGGCGCTGGCCTACATAGATAGACCAGACAGATACGCCCTTTCCTCGCTTAACGCGCCGATTGTCGGAGCCATCGTGAAATTCCTTTCAGGCGTCCAGCAGCAGGCTGAAGTCATATATCTTCAGAAGCGTGCGATCGATGGCAAGTTCGGCAGCAAGCAGCCATACCAGTTCCGGGACAAGGAGTTCGGAATGGTCAATCTGCGCGTGTTCGGGGAGTTCCGATACAAGGTCGCGTCACCAGCCAACTTCGTGAACGAGTTCGTCGGAACGCTC
The DNA here is from genome assembly GCA_963719945.1 of uncultured Thermoplasmata archaeon. Taxonomy (GTDB): domain Archaea; phylum Thermoplasmatota; class Thermoplasmata; order UBA10834; family UBA10834; genus UBA9653. The sequence goes on from CAVRDX010000001.1 coordinate 101,846, forward strand.
AACTATTCTGCGAGCGCGGAGATAGAGGAGAGGATCAAGGAACAGATGGTCATACTGATCTACGACTCCATCGGCGACATGAAGAACGAGGGTATGGGTGTCGCTGACATGGCGAGCAACCTGACCAGCATCGAGCAGGTCGTCCTGTCACGGACAAAGGATCATTTCGACCTCTATGGTATCTCGATCGACAAGATATCTGGATTGTACATTTCATTGCCTGAAGAAGTCCAGAAGGCGGTTGATACGCGTGCATCGATGCAGATACTCGGTACCAACTATGTCCAGTACCAATCCGGACAGGCCATGCGCGAGGCAGCTGCGAATCCTGCCGGCGGTGCTGCTGCGGCAGGTGTTGGCGTCGGGGCTGGGATCGGCATGGGATGGACCATGATGGATTCTATGCGACAACCATCACCTGTGCCTGGGCAGCCGGCTCAGCCACAGTCGATGCCTGGGGTTGCATGTCCGAAATGTGGCACTCAGAACCCGCCCACGGGCAAGTTCTGCTCATCGTGTGGCGCGAAGCTCGGGGCTGTCACGGTCGAATGTCCGAAATGCAAGGCGGCTGTTCCAGAGACCTCCAAGTTCTGCCCGGAATGCGGTGGTCCGATCGGAGGGAACAAGAAATGTGCTTCCTGCGGCGCTGAGGTGCCTGTGAGCGTGAAGTTCTGCCCTGAGTGTGGGAAGACACCTTGAATCCAATGGCATGATTGAGGTCTGGTTGATGGTTGGGTGGGAAATTGGCATCAATAAAATGTCCGAAGTGCGCAGCGCCTGTGACGTTCGACGCTGAATCCAAGTTCGTGAAATGTTCGTACTGCACATCGCAGATATTCATCGACAGGAGTGGAGCGGGTTTCTACTACGCCCTTCCATATGCAGTCAGCGAAACGAGCGCCATCGGCACGTTCCGACGCTGGGCGGCCGGGTCGACCAAGGCAAAAGACCTTGACAAGGCTGCTCAGATCGCAGGTGTGAAGAAGCAGTATTTCCCAGTCTACATGTTCAAGCGAGATGTCAATGGCAAGGAGCAGGTCCTGATAGAACCAGCTGGCTCGACCACACTGCCTGGCCTGCACAGCCTGAAGGTGCCAGCGGGGGATCTCAAGATATACGACGATTCTTTCGATGTCGGTGGCGCCGAGTTGATCAAACCCGACATCGAGATGCTCTCCTACATGGACAATCTTCCAGGAAAGCCCAAGGAGCAGGCCCTGGTGTTCTTCCCGATCTGGAAACTCGATTACGTGTTCAATCAGAAGAGGTACGAAGTCATCATCGATGGCTCTGCAGGTGAGGTCTTCTCAGCCGAGTTCCCGACACGGAGCTCGAGCGCCTATGTGGCCGTCGCTGGGATAGGATTCGTCGCATTCGTTGTCGAAGGTCTCATCGCAGCGTCCTCTCTTCCCCTCGCGCTGGGATTGATGGCGTTGACCGTTGCTGGTGTCTTCGCAAGTGCTTTGTTCGTCGCAAGGAGGATGTGATGATATGGCCGGCATATCAGTAGGACTCAACTGCCCCGCATGTGGTGGAGCCATATCTGTCGAAGAGGGAGAGAACACCGTCATCTGCCAATACTGCGATTCCACTCTCTTCATCGAGGGGGACAAGGGCGTCTCCACGATCGCATTCAGTAACAGGGTCGCGAAGGATTCTGCCATGAAGGCGACTCAGACATGGTGGACCCGAGGTTTCAAGGCAAGGGACCTCAAGCACACTGGGCAGGTCACCGAGATCTATCCGATATATCTGCCGTTCTGGAGGGCATTGACCCGGGTGGCAGGCTGGATATGTGGATACGAGGAACGGAGACACACCGATCAGAAGGGGAATGTCCGGGTCGAGAAGATACCGAAGGAAGTGATGGTGCTCCAGGATTACACGTTCTCTGAGATCGCATGCGATCCAGGCGATCTCGGCATCCGGACTCTGAAGAACTTCTCGGGCGCTACTGGGTTCGCAGATTTCGATATGATCCCCACATTCGAAGCGACCACGAGCAGGGACGATGCCGTCGTCCGCGCGAAGAACGATGCCCTGGCAAGGGCGAAGGCTAGCGTGCGAGTACCTCATGTGACCTTCCAGAAACTGCATGTCCTTCCGAAGCGTCTGTCGATGGTCTACTATCCCGTATGGGTCGTCAGATACAACTACAGGAACAGGATGTACATGTCCACGGTCGATGGCGTAACTGGCCAGATCATGTCCGGACGCGCTCCTGGCGATCCCATGTTCCAGAGCCTCGCGGTCACAGCGGGGACATCCTTGGGCGGGATAATCGCTGCTCTCGGAATCATCTTCGCCGGCGGGAGCGCAGAGATAGCGATTGGCGGGCTCGCCATAGGTATCGGTCTCCTCTATGTCACATACAGATTCTTCCGACACGGGTCTGAGATAATCGAAGGCGAGTTCAAGGAGAAGAAAGCTTCATCGAAGCAGGCTCTCAGGGAGATCCAGGGCATCGCCAAACAGCTACAGGGGAGGTACTGAGATGAATGTGATCCAAGTGACATGTCCGTCCTGCAACACGCCGATATACTCCAAGGTGCGGGATCGGCTTTTCTACTGCAACAGATGCAATACCATGCACGTCCGGGACGGAGGGGTCGAGAAACTGGATTTCGAGATCGCTGAGTTCAATCCATCCGCTCAGGGAGAGAAGGTGTACCTGCCGTTCTGGAGGATGTATTGCTCATTCACCATACATTCGAAGAGTGTCGAAGGTGGCACTATCTCCCGGCTTGCTTCATGGCTACGCGGAGGTGGGAATAGCGGAAGCCTCTTCATCTATGTGCCCGCAACGGAGATGGACACGGCCACTTTCAAATATTATTCGACTTTGCTCACCGCGAACCCTCCGAGATACAACACGAGGTTGAACTTCGGGGACGTACGGCGGATGCCTGCGGTGATGAAAAGAGATGAAGCTGTTGAGTTGGCTGATTTCGTGGTCGTCACCATGGAGGCTGAGAAACCAGGCATACTCCAGAAGCTGGATTACTCGCTGACCGTGAACGATTCGAAGGTCGTCTACCTGCCATTCGTACTCTCACAGTCCGGCATGGCACCAGCATTCTGAATGGCTCAATCACTGGGTTTCCGCGGACGCTTCGTGAGGAAATCTCTGATAATATCCGCGTGATCGAAGGCCATCTCTGGCAGCTGGTCGATGTCTACCCACTCAGCAGCGCTGGCATCGTCTCCGGCTCTGACGGTCCCCTTCTTCCCGCGAAGATGGTAGACTGCTGTCACGAAATGCCCTCTAGGGTCCCTATCCGGCGAGGAATAGACACCGACAAGGTCCATGATCTCAGTCACAAGTCCCGTCTCCTCCTGCACTTCACGGACCACGCAATCCTCCAGTCTCTCCCCGTGATTCAAGAAACCACCGGGGAGCGCATGGTATCCCATGAATGGGTCGTTCTTTCGCCTGATCAGCAGGATCTTGTCATCCCGCATCACGATCCCGTCCGCGGTCACGGAGGGCTTCTTCCAGTTGTTCTCGAACTGACTTCTCAGGTGGACGGACTTGTTCTCGTATTCTCTGAGCACCGTCTCGCCGAGTTCAGTGAGTTCCGTCTCGCCCCCATGGCTACCTCCGCGGGTCGAAGCCACGACATCTCCTCCGGCGTTCTCGGATATTCTGTGTATTATGCCCCATGCATGACGATACGACATCTCCATTTCCTTGGCGGCTTTCGAGAGTGATTTTGTATCCTTGATGATCCTCAGGAGTTTTGCTCGGCCATCGCTGATTATGAACCTGTCATCACGAACCAGCCAGAACTTCAATCGAAGGTCGTACACGATCATACCTCTCCGGACATCACTTCATCATGGGTATCTTGACTTTGCACTTCTTTGCGACCCTGATTGCCTCTGGGTATCCTGCATCCGCGTGTCTGATGACTCCCATGCCAGGGTCGGCTGTCAACACCCGCTCGATCTTCTCCTCAGCCTCTTTGGTCCCGTCAGCTATCACGAGCAACCCTGCGTGTGTGGAGTAGCCGATCCCCACACCACCTCCGTTGTGTATGGCGATCAGGTCGGCACCAGCGGAGGCGTTCACGAGGGCGTTCAGGAACGGCCAATCGGCAATCGCGTCGCTACCGTCCTTCATGCCTTCGGTCTCTCTGTTCGGGGATGCGACAGAGCCGCAGTCAAGGTGGTCTCTGGTTATGACGATCGGTCCGGACAGCTCCCCGGAGCCAACCATCCTGTTTATTATCTTGCCGAACCGCGCCCTCTCCCCATATCCGAGCCAGCAGACTCTTGCAGGCAATCCCTCGAAGGGCACCTTGTCCTCCGCGAGCTTTATCCAGTTGACGAGCTGCTTGTTCTCCTTGAACTCCCTCATGACGACCTTGTCCGTCTTGAGTATGTCCTCAGGGTCTCCACTCACCGCGATCCATCTGAACGGTCCTCTGCCCTCGCAGAACATGGGTCGTATGTAAAGAGGGACGAATCCTTTGAAATCAAAGGCGTTCTCAACGCCTGCTCTCTTGGCCTGAGCCCGGATATTGTTACCGTAATCGAATACTATCGCCCCTTTCTGCATGAATCCGAGCATCGCTCTGACATGGACTCCCATGCTGTCCAGGGCCCGTTTGATATACTCCTCGGGGTCGCTCTTCCTAAGCTTAGTGGCCTGCTGTACGCTCAGCCCGCTCGGTATGTAGCCCCCAAGTTCGTCATGTGCGGAGGTCTGGTCCGTCACGACATCGGGGATGATCCCCTTCTCCAGCAAGGCTGGGTGGGTCTCGGCGCAGTTGCCCAGGAGCCCGATCGAAAGAGGTTTCTTCCGCTTCTTCGCATCGAGAGCCATTTTGACCGCATCGTCCAACCCCTCGACCAGCGTGTCGCAATATCCGATCTTGACCCTCCGCTCTATCCTCTTGCGGTCGCACTCGACCGCGATGCACACTCCGCCGTTCATGGTGACGGCGAGAGGTTGTGCGCCTCCCATCCCGCCAAGGCCGCCTGTAAGGACTAGCCGTCCCTTCAGGTCATCTCTGAAATTCTTCTTGGCACATTCAGCGAATGTCTCGTATGTGCCTTGGAGTATGCCCTGCGTACCGATGTACGCCCATCCTCCAGCGGTCATCTGGCCATACATGATGAGTCCCTTCGCCTCCAGCTTGTGGAACTCCTCCCAAGTGGACCATCGGGGTACTAGATGGGCGTTTGCGATGAGCACTCTGGGAGCCAGCTTATGCGTCCTGAAGACGCCGACAGGCTTCCCTGACTGGACTAGCATTGTCTCGTCGTCTTCCAGTTCCTTCAAGGTGCGGACTATGGCGTCGTAGCAATTCCAGTTCCGGGCGGCCTTCCCGGTGCCTCCGTATATTATGAGGTCCTCAGGCTTCTCGGCGTTCTCCAGGTTGTTCTGGAGCATCCGGAGTATGGCCTCCTGCCTCCACCCCTTGCAGACCCTGCTATTCCCCCTTCTAGCCTTCACCTTGGTCATTCGACTCATCTACTACAGACCTTTTCATCGATAATAGGCTTTTCTTGACTTCCATGGCAGGCTTTATCATAGAGGCCGTGTATGCGAGCGGTTGAAGATGTTCAAAATACCCACGGTCCTCACGGCGGACGAGATACTGGATAAGGCCTTCAAGAAGGCCTCCAAAGTCGATCTCAGCAGCGTAACCAAGTTGGAGACTGTGAGGGAGATCAACATTGCCAAGCTCAAGAGCTCCAGTGACACCATTGTGAGCACGATGGGGAAGTACGTCAAGGCGTTCCCCAGCATCGAGCAGCTGAGCCCGTTCTATAACCAGTTGATAGATGTGACGATCGGCAAGGACCAGCTCAGGAAATCATTGGGCGCGATTGACTGGAGCAGGGGCCAGGTGGCTAGGGTATCCAAGGACGCGGTCCGAAGAGTGGCAGTCGCGAGGAAGATGGGTGAGATCGACGAGATCCGAAGGGGCGCATATGGCCGGATATCATCGGTCGTGAAGCAGGTCGGCAAGGATCTGAAGTTCCTCGCCAATGCCAGGAACATCATACGAAAGTTCCCGACGATCGAGCCCGCGGTGCCGACCATCGTGATCGCAGGCGCTCCGAATGTGGGGAAGAGTCAACTCATAGGCAGGATATCGACCGCCAAGCCGAGGGTGGCTGTGTATCCGTTCACTACACAGGAGGTGTCCGTCGGCGCCTTCGAGAAACGGTATATCCGATATCAGGTGATAGACACCCCAGGTCTGCTCGACCGTCCTCTCAACGAGAGGAATCCGATAGAGCTCAGGGCTGTGCTCGCGCTGAAGTATCTTGCAGATGTGATAGTCTTCATAATGGACCCTTCTGAGACATGTGGATACCGTGTCGATGAGCAGGAGCGCATACTTGAGACCATCAGATCGGAGTTCGGTGACATACCGATCATTATTGCGGAAAACAAATCCGATGTCCTTGTGACCGAGACCGATCGTCCAAAGATATCTGCCGAAACAGGCGAGGGTGTGCCAGAGCTCGTCGATTCGGTTGTGGATGAATTAAAGAAGAGAAGTGGTTTGGAGGGGCCCTTGACAGGGCACCTCGGTTCTAAAGGACTTTCATCCTAGCGCTCATCTGGCGGAGAATCTCACATTTACTCGGGATCCTTCAGAGACACCGAGCTTCTCTAGATCCGCATGCGACACGTGGATTTCTTCACGGTCTGCAGACTTCGCTGGCTCGACGCGGACTTCTGTCTTCATGTCTTTGTTTATCAGATGTGCGTGTTGTCCAGATTGGAGACCGTGCATCTTCAGGAGTTCTTCGTGCAATCGCACGACTCCCGATGAGAGATCCTTTGCTTCTTTTGCACGCAGTCTCCTCGTTGCCATGTAAGCTCCGGAGAGCGATTCGTTCTCCCTCTTCAGCTCTTGGGAGACCAATCTCCGGAGTTCCTCTGTGGAGAGCCCTTCCGAGGGTGTTATCCTCTCAGTTACCCTGCGGGCAACCTCCTCGCTCGCGCCTGCTCTCCTCACGGATTGCTCCAGCTTCCGCTTGTCAAATTCCTGCATCTCGCCAGAACGCTTCCTTATCTTTGCCAATTTCTCACCTCCCCATCGTTCTATGCTGCCTCATCTGTATTAATTATTATGACGTTCGGAGGCGTTTCTCGTCAGCAAGGCTTATAGTCAGATGCAATGATTATCGTCTGGGATCGCACCTAGCCATCCATTCTGCGGAGATGGTTCTTCCAAGCTCCGCACCAGTCATTCAGTAAGGGGGAGCAGCACACGGCTGGAGTCATATGCAGCGAATCAATGGAGGAGTACTTCTCATCGCTTCAGAAGGCGGTAGACCATTGCTACGACGTCGCTAGGCGCGCGAGGATGAAGGCTTTCGACCCCGAGCTCGATGTCGAGATACCGCAGGCCTCGGACCTTGCTGCTCGTGTCGAGAAACTCTTATCCGACTGGGATGTCGAAGGAGTCGCCGACCGTATCAGGGAGCTGGCGAGAGACCACAACAGGGAGGAGATATCCCTCATCATCGCGAAAGAATACGCGAAGATGCCTGCGAAGACGGCCGAGTTCGCGATAGAACGCGCGATCAGGGTGGGGTTGGCCGTCCTCACTGAAGGTATACTTGTCGCCCCTCTCGAAGGCATAGCCGAGGTCTCCATAAACAAGAACGCCGACGGGTCGGATTATCTGACGGTATTCTTCGCTGGCCCTATCCGATCTGCAGGTGGGACCGGTCAGGCCATGAGCGTTCTCATTGCAGATGTCGTCCGTCGCGAGCTAGGGATCGGCAGATACCTGCCGACCAACGGTGAAGTCCAGAGGCTAAAGGAGGAGATTCCTCTCTACAAGTCCTGCCAGCATCTCCAATACACCCCTTCCAACGAGGAGATCGACATCATAACCAAGAACATACCGATCTGCGTCGACGGTGAAGGGACGGAGGACGAGGAGATACAGGGCTTCAGGGACCAACCCCGCATAGCCACCAACCGGGTTAGGGGCGGAGCGTGTCTCGTCATCGCCGAGGGGATGTGTCTCAAGGCGCCGAAGATCCAGAAACACGTCAAGCGTCTGGCCATCGACGGATGGGAGTTCATCGATGAATACGTGAACTTGAGGAAGAAAGGCCAAGAGACCGATGGCTCCGGGATCTCGCCGAGCGTGAAGTTCCTGAAGGACCTCATCGCCGGGAGGCCGGTCCTGTCATATCCGTCCCGGGTCGGTGGTTTCAGGCTGCGATACGGTCGAACGAGGGCGACGGGGTTGGCCGCAATCGCCATGAATCCTGCTACCATGATAATGCTGGATGAATTCGTTGCCATAGGCACTCAGATCAAGATCGAACGGCCAGGCAAAGCAGGCGCGATCACCCCATGTTCGGCGATCGATGGACCGATAGTCCTGTTATACAATGGTGATGTCGTGTATGTCCCGACCGTCTCCAAAGCCCGCTCCCTGATGGGCCAGGTGAAGGAGATAATCGATGTTGGGGAGATACTGATACCTTTCGGGGAGTTCGTCGAGAACAACCATCTTCTCATGCCTTCGGGGTACACGATCGATTGGCACGGGGAGGAACTGCGGGAGAAATGCGGCAAACTCCCGATTGGATGGGAGGTGTTTTCTCTGGATGAGGCCATGCGCATGTGCAGGGAATACAAGGTCCCTCTACATCCCAATTACAACCTGTTCTGGTATGATCTCCCTCCAACGGACGTGCTCTTCCTTCGCAATCATCTGATGCAGAATTCTGAGTTCACGGATGGAGCGTTGTTCGTGAAGGATGGGGAGCGGGTGAAGAGCCTCCTCGAGAGCCTGGGCGTGCTCCACAAGGTTGTCGCCGGCGGATACAAGGTGGAGGAATCCACCGGTTCATTGATGCTCGGTCTCGGACTGGAGGACAAAGGCGGACGATTGGTCGGAAATGGCAATGAAGTGCCATCGAGCGAGAAAACGATGGAGATCGTGTCAGCTCTGGCAGGGGTGGAGATACGCCCGAAGGCTGTGACACGGATAGGTGCTCGGGTGGCTAGACCTGAGAAGGCGAGGGAGAGACGGATGAAACCGCCACCCCATTGTCTATTCCCTGTGGGCATAGCTGGCGGCCAGCAACGGATGATAAACGATGCTGCGCAGGCGGGTGAGCTCAGGGTGGAGCTGGGTGAGCGGATCTGTGCCACATGTGGGGCGAAGGGGTTCATGTCCAAATGCAGGTGTGGGGCCCACACGACCCAGACTGGAGAGACCTCGCTGCAGTCGGTGCCTCTCGCGGATATGCTTCAGAGGGCCTTCGACGCGGTTCAGATGAAGCGTCCGGTGGATGTGAAAGGCGTCCAAGGCATGATATCGAAGTGCAAGACGCCTGAGTGTCTGGAGAAAGGAGTCCTGAGGGCAAAGCACGACCTCTTCGTGTTCAAGGACGGAACCATCAGGGTGGATGCCACGGATGTTCCGATCACTCATTTCAGGCTATCTGAGATAGCGCTCAGCGTGGAAGCGGCCCATATGCTGGGATATGTTAAAGACATCTCAGGGAACGAGATCAAGAGCCCGGACCAGCTGGTCGAGATAAAGGTCCAGGACGTCATCATACCCAACTCGTGCGTGGACTACATGATGGCGACAGCACGATTCATAGACGATCTACTGGATCGATTCTACGGCATCGAGCCGTTCTACAGGATATTCAGGAAGCAGGACATGATAGGCCATCTCGTGGTCGGACTTGCCCCACACACATCTGGTGGAGTCCTGTCCAGGATCATAGGATTCACGGATGCGCACGTAGGGTACGCGCACCCATTCTTCCATGCTGCCAAGAGGCGCAACTGCGACGGGGACGAGGACTCAATCATCATGCTGATGGATTGCCTCCTCAACTTCTCCCGCGCCTTCCTTCCGGAGCGACGCGGCGGGCTGATGGATGCCCCGTTGGTCCTTACGACCAAGCTGGACCCGAACGAGATCGACAAGGAGGCCCACAACATCGACGTGTCCTCCAGATACCCGCTGGAATTCTTCAGGGCCACTCAGAGATATGCCCACCCGAAGGAGGTGGAGTCCTTCATGGATCTGGTTGGCAGCAGGATCGGAACAGTCCTTCAGTACGAGGGCTTGGGGTTCACGCATGATGTCGACGACATCTCCGAAGGGCCGGTCACATCGGCCTATACCTCCTTGGAGACCATGGACGAGAAGCTCGATGCCCAGATGGCCCTTGGCGTGAGGATACGCGCAGTCGATGTGAACGATGTGGCTCACAGGGTGATCACACGACATCTCCTGCCGGACATACAGGGCAGCTTGAAGAGGTTCACGGGACAGACCCTTCGATGCCCAAAGTGCCATGCCAAGTATCGACGGATACCTTTGAAGGGCACATGCTACTGCGGTCACAAACTGACTCTCACGGTCTACGAGGCCGGCGTGAGCAAGTACCTGGAAAAGGCCAAATCGATGGGGGCGACCTTCAATATCCCGCCCTACACGCTCCAGAGGATAACCTTGCTGGAGAGCGCGATAAATTCGTTGTTCCAATCAGATAAGGTGAAAAACGCGAAGCTGGACGAGTTCCTGTAGGCAGGATCTCATTCTTCCAGCTTGGCTATCTGTTCTCTGAGGGTTTCGAAGCGCTCCTCGAGGATCTTCAGACCCTTTATGAGCACTTCCTTCGCGAGAAGCGAACCGTCCGTCTCGAACCTGAAGATTATCTTGCTGGGATCGCCGGAGACCTTGATAACGCCTGTGTCGCAGACCTCTGTGCATGCGTTGCACAGGTTGCAGTTCTCCGGGTTCTTGATGACGATCTTCTTGTCCTCCTTCACGAGCACGCCTCTGGGGCATACACTCACGCAAGACATCCCGGTGTCGCACTTCGAGTGGTCTATCTCGATCTTAGCGTAATATCTGTAACCAGCACCGAGGGCAGCCTGCCACCTGGCGTGCTGTCTACCGGTCCCGAGCTCAGCCGTTGCGTATATCAGCAAGGCCTGGTCGTCTGCGAGCTTGACGATCGGTATGAGGTCGTCCTTTACTCTGTACTTCTCGCTGCCTATCGGCTCAAGGTCGCCACTGTACACGGTGCATGGCCCCTTCTTGTTCAGGGAGTACATTACCGTGCAGCTCGGACAGCCTTCTCCGTTGCAGCTGCACTTGGACCTGTATATGAACATATCCAGATCGGTCGGTACCGGTACGAGGGACAACCTGTGTGCCAATATCTCATCGAAAAGCGGGGATATGCTCTCGTAAGCCGTCCCACCCTCGTCCATGATCGGTCCAAGGTGGAATTCGACATTGTCTATCGCCATCTTGGGGACATCGGATACGATCGTCCTTCTGAGCGCGTTCACGAACATCGGGTTCGTGTCGCTTATCACGAGTTGCGCCTTTGTCGGCGTCATCTCAAGTATATCGATCTTCATCTGCAACCACTATACCCTTCGGCCCCTTCTTCCGCCTTTCTTCTTGGTTCCATCGTGCGGAACGGGTGTGACATCCTCTATCCTGCCTATGCGCAGGCCGGCCCTCGCTAGCCCTCTTATCGCCGCCTGTGCGCCAGGTCCAGGGGAAGTCGATCTGTTCCCTCCAGGTGCCCTGACTTTGACATGGATGCTATCGATGCCCTTCTCCTTGGCTATGTCGGCCACCTTCTCGGCTGCCTTCATGGCGGCGTATGGTGACGCTTCATCCTTTGCGGCCTTGACGACCATTCCTCCGGTCGCCTTGGTTATGGTCTCGGCACCGGTGATGTCCGTGACCGTGATTATGATGTTATTGTAGCTCGCATAGACATGAGCTATTCCCCATTTGCCCATCGATTCACTTCTCCTCTTCTGCGGGTTCATCGGCCTCAACGGCATCGATGTCCGCGCCTTCCTTCTCCTTCTCCTCCTTCAGCTCTTCCTTGAGGATCTTCTTGAGCTTAGGCTTGGCTACCTTGATCTCGTCCTTCGCCTCTTCCCTCTTGGCCATGGCGGCCTCTCTGATCCTCGGGAGGTCTTCCTCCTTTGGTCTGACGGGGTGAAGTTCGTTGGCGATCGGGGAGGTTTCATGATATGTCATCTGGTCCTCCTCGTTCCTCTTGACCATGTATCCTGGTATGGTGACCTTCCTGCCGGCGATGGACGCGTGCCCGTGCACGATGAACTGCCTCGCCTGCTTGGGGGTGTACGCCAGCCCCTTCCTGTATATCAGGGTCTGGAAGCGCCTCGAAAGCACTTCCTCGGTGTTGAGCGCAAGAACGTCATTGAGTGTGGCCTCGGGTGGAAGCAACGCCAACCTCGCGCATCGCGCAAGCAGCTGCTTCGTCTCTATCTCGGCCTGTTTGTCCCCGGTCCTCAGCCTCGCCTGGAGATCCCTGCTCTGAGTCCTGAGCCTCCTCACGAGTGACTGGGCACGCCAGAGCTCCCTCTTGTTTTTGAGGCCGTACTTCATGATCAAGTCGTTTTCCGCCTTGATCCGCTCCCCTTCCCATGGATGGGATGGGGTTTCATACTTCTTCTTTGAAAATTTAGGATCGCCCATCAGTCACACTACTCCTTAGCTGGAGCCGCGGCGGGGCTCTCCTTCTTTCTCATGACACCCATGGTCATTCCGGTCCTGCCATTCGCTCTCGACCTCTGGCCCCGGACTTTCTGACCCTGTTCATGTCTTATGCCCTTGTAGCATCTGATCATTCTCATGACATTGATGTCGTCCCTTCTGTAGAGGTCGACGTCGATTCCAACCAGGTGTAGGTCCGCGCCCGAGGACCAGTCGTTCTGTCTGTTGGTCATCCAGTGCGGTACCTTCTCCGAGTATTCGGTTATGAGCTTCTCGAGTTCGGCCGTCTTCTCCTCTGGGAGATCGCCGATCTTGACAGTTCTTCGGTATGCCTGCCATCCTGGCGATGATCTCAGCCGTTCTAAGGCCAATGCCCTTGACGGCTGTCAGCGCGATGACGATGTCCTTCCTGCCATCCGCGTCGGTGTTCACCAGTCTAACTATGTACCTGAAATTCTCGTCCCTCTTCTCCTTGTCAACTGAGGGCTTCTTTTCGGCCTTAGACTCGGCCTGCTTACTCTTCTCCTTCTTTTCACCCTTCTGCTTGGGTTCTTTCTGTTCTGGCAAACAGCGACCTCCACGGTAGCATGGCTCTAAACCGGCTGTTCCGGTCCCCAGACCAATCAATATGCATAGTCTGGAGAGCAAATCCCCCACACACTAAGGTGTATAAAACATTTATGCTCGCGCACTCTGGCCGGTTAGGTACTTGCGCAGACATGCCAGCATATCCTTGACGGGTCATCGTTCCTGCCTTTTCCTTCCCGCTTCGTCGATGGCCCTCGCCGCCTCCGATGTCGCATGGTCCAAACTGACTGGTATGGATCGGAAGTCATAGCCCATGCCCTTTAGCCTGGAGAACAGTTTCGAGAGTGGCGGCAACTCTATGCCTGCATGCTCGAGCATGTCCTTCCTGTGTGCCAGGTCTGTCAAGGTCCCATCGAACATGACCGATCTATTTATGACTATCACACGGTCCGCGAGGTCCGCCACAGCTTCCAGGTCGTGTGTGGCCATCAGCATCGTTCTCTTCATGCCCTTCAGGAGACCTATCAGGTCAGATCTGGCTTTTGGGTCCAATCCCGAGGTGGGCTCGTCCAGGAGGAGTATGGCCGGCTCCATCGCCAATACCCCGGCGATCGCCACCCTCTTCTTCATGCCATGGCTGAGCCTGTGTGGCACCCGCTTCCCTAGGTCCTCTGTGCCAGTGCTCCTAAGAGCCTTCGTCACTCTTCCTTGTATATCGCCGAGGCCCAGGTTCTGGGGACCGAAAGCGACGTCTTCCTCGACCGTGGGCATGAATATCTGATCATCTGGATCCTGGAACAGCATGCCTAAATGCCTTCTCACTCTGTCCTCGTTTCTATCCTCCAGAACATCACCGTTCACGACGACCTTTCCTGTGAACGGGGTTCTGAAGCCTGCAATCAGGCTGAACAGCGTCGATTTCCCCGCACCGTTGGGGCCTATTATTGCCACCTTCTCGCCGGGCTCGACCTTGAATGATATCTCCTTCAATCGCCGGGGTTCCGTCCTCGTATGAGAACGACAGTCCGTCTATCTCAAGTATGTTCATGTGAACGCCCCCAGCTGGAATGTCATTAGAAGGCCGGAAACGACCGCGAACCATGCGATGAATGCGAGGTCTGCCGCTGCGAGCCTGGTCCGCTTCCATGTCTTCAGATCGAAATTAAAGCCCCTCATCTTCAATCCTTCATATCCCTTCTCTGCCCTGTCGGATGCCCTGACGAACACCATCCCTGCGGTGTAGCCGATTATCTTCAGGCCTCTCAGGTCGAATAGGCTCTTTCCGCCCGAGAAACCCCTCGCCTTCCTGGCCGTCTTCATCCTGCCGAGCTCATCGGCCATCAGCACTATGTACTTGTATGTCAGCATCAACAGGGTCGAGATGATCTTCGGAACACCCAGCCTCCTCAGCCCCGCGAACAGTTGGAGGCTCTCGGTGGCGCTGGCAAGCACCAGGAGCGCGATGACGCAGGCGCTCGTCCTCGCCCACATGCCTATTCCACGGTCGATCCCGGCAAATAGGAATACGGATACTGAAGCTATCAGGATGAACGGCAAGGCTCCGGCATATGCTTTGATCAGGTGTCTGGCGGGGACCTGGCTGAATGCTGCGAATATGATCGAGAGCGCAAGAGCTGCGAATATCAGCTCCGTGACTGTCAGCATAGCTGAGACCGTCACGAACACGACTACGCCGATTATCTTCGCGCGCGCATCGAGTTTCCCCATCCAGCTGGCTCTCGCATGCTCGTCGAGCTCATCGGTCCGTGTATGGTGTCCTCGAACATGCCCTACGATCATCTGTGCTCATTCCGCCGCTCTGCCGATTTTGAATATGTTCAGCAATCCTAAGCCGACCAATGCTGTCGCCACGAAGCCCAGGATGCCTGCGAACAGGGCAGCGAAATAGGTCTCGCCGTATTCGAAAGGTGAGGTCAGCACGGCATCTCCCTCGTCCACGCCCGCGTCCTCCATCGTCTTCTCGAGCCCATCCGCACCCTCGCTCGAGTACATGAAGTACAGTGGGAGTGCCAGAGCGAACACTATCAGCACCGCTACGGTCGCTTGGGCTATCTTGGATGTCATGATGCCTTTGAGTCCGGGTACAGCCACCTTCTTTTCAGATAATGATCTGAACGCGTTGGGGGATACGCTGAGCACATAGGCCGCGACAGCTACGGTTATTATTGCCTCGCCTATCGCTATTATCACATGGTAGCCGAGCATCGCGGGGATGGAAACAGTCGCGGCTATGCCGTATGCGCCATCGGATATCGCATAGCTGACTGCCAGCTCAGCAGCGCAGGCAGATGCGGAGACAAATACGGACGCCCATGCGCCCACGCCTATAGCGATGGCTGTGCCGAGGTTCATCTTTCCATGTTTGGTAGCGCCCTTGAGACCGGCCAGGAATGGCTGGACAAGTGTGTAGACTCCCCATCCCGTCAATGGAGCTATGATGGCCATATTGGTGGCGTTGAGCCCGAAAGCAGTGATGCCTCCATCTCCGAACATCAGAGCCTGTATCAACAGGATGACCGTCATGCCGACCATCGCGATGACTGGTCCTGCCAGGATCGCGAACAGAGCAGCGCCCACCAAGTGGCCGGTTGTGCCGCCACCTATCGGGAAGTTGAGCATCTGAGCCACGAATATCCCTGCCGAGAGGACTGCTATCCTCGGGAGGTCCTTCTCTTTGAATTTCTTCCCGGATATCAGTAGTGCGACTGCGATCACGACCATGAATTCAATCCAGCCGATGGCTGAAACCATCGGATCCATCAAACCGTCTGGTATGTGCATCTCATCTTCTCCCGTAATACATTTTGTTAATTTCGTAATACCGAATTGCGACGAAGTATTTATCTGTTCGCAAGCGCGCGCATCCACGCAGGCGAATCATTATGTCGCACCTTCCCAATCCAAGGGCGATGGCCAGGAAGGAAAGGGTGTCTCTCAGCATAGAAAGCGATCTGATCAAGGAGTTCGATTCGATAGCCAACGGTCTGGGCCATCCGACGCGCTCAAAAGCCGTTGGCGAAGCCATGAGGGAGTTCGTCGCAAAGAAGAAGTGGGACATGGCTGGGAAAGGCATCGTGCCAGGGGTCATACTGGTGACATACGATCATCACTCTCGAGGAGTCAACAACGCCCTGACCGAACTCCAGCACGACTATCCTGATGTCGTAAACGCGACGATGCACGTCCACCTGTCGAAGCACACATGCCTCGAGGTGATAGCCTTCAAGGGGGAGGCCGACCGTGTCCGGTCTTTGGCGAGGACTCTGCAGTCTCAGAAGGGTGTCCTCGATCTCAAATTGATTTCCGCCCCATCATCTAGATGAATTACATGGGTTGAACTAAAACGGTGCAACTGATTGCATACTGACCATGTTCTGTTCAATCATCGTTGAATCAAATAGTGGATGGGCTTCGGTCCTCAATGGCCCCCTATGAGTATGAGTACGATAGCCGTCCCAAGCCCTGCTATCACGAACCTCAAGCCTGTGTAGACAATCATCTCTTTGATCAGGCTGCCGAGGTATGCGCCGAGGAAGAACAGGAAGCAGAGCGTGACGATCGTTCCGGTCACGACCGCTTCATCGAGGGTCATGAAGAAGAACGGAATCAGAGGGACGAAAGCGGCCAAGAGCGGGGCGATCCCATGCACCAACGCGCTCACGGCTATGCTCACGTTCATCGCATCCTTCCTCGTGCCCTCCACATTGCTGAGCATGGCCTTCTCAAGGTTCTTGTGGCTGAGCATATGCTCGACCCTCTCAGCCTCATAGGCCCCCACCGCGCTTGACACGGCAAGCGCGACACCGGCCGCCAGGCCAGTGGCCAATATCAGTTGCTGCGCGATCTCCGGATGCACGCCTGTCTCAGCAGCATACGCCCCCAAGATGACCCCTAGAATAGTCAAAGCGCCATCGAACGCACCTATGACGAAGTATCTCCTGGCGATAGAGCCTGACTTCGTCAGCTCGAAATGGAACCTCATCCTTTTCAGCGATTCAGAGAATCTTGACATCTGTCACTCACTCTTTCTCCAGGGCTTCCTTGGCCGAAGCGACCGCAGAATCGAGCGCCTCCTCGATCCTGGTCGTCTCAGGTCCACCACCCTGGGCGAAATCTGGTTTGCCCCCTCCGGAGCCGCCGACCATCTCCATGGTCTTCTTTATCAGAGGTCTGCAGTCCATGGCCACGTCCTCGCTCCTGGCTATCACGATCTTCGCGCCACCCTGGTCCGATCCCAACACAGCAACCGTCTTGGGTTGTGCGATCAACTGCTTCGCCAGACTGACCAGGTGCTTCATGTCCTCCGACTGCAGGTGTCTGATGATCCTGATCCCATTGACCTGTAATGCCTTCTTGACAAGGTCCTCGACCGTCTCGCCGACGAGCCCCTTCTTTACGGAATCCAACTCCTTCCTCAGCTCCTTCCAATCGGCTACGAGCTTGTCTACCGCCTCGGACATGTTCTCTGGGCTGGAGTTGAGTTTGACGCTGACATCTCTGACCTCGTTCCAGACGGACATCATCTTCTCGATCGATGCCATGCCCGCAGTGAACTCCACCCTCACGACGCCATCCTGGATGCGTTTCGTGCCCAGGATCTTGATCGCTCCTACCTCGAGCGTATTCTTGCAGTGTATGCCGCCGCACGCCTCGACGTCGAAGTCTCCGATCTTCACAACTCTGAGCTCCTTGCCGGGAACAGCACCTCCCTGGTACAGCCTGAACCCGTGCCTCTTCTCCGCAAGCGTCCTTTCCATGAACGAGCTCTGGACCTTGGTCCCCGATAGGACGGTCTCGTTGGCTATCGTCTCGATCTTCTCGAGCTCATCCTTTGTAAGGTCGGCGTAGTGTGTGATGTCCAGTCTGGCTGCGTCAGAAGCTTTGTGCGCTCCTGTCTGCCATATATGGTTGCCGAGAACGCTCCTCGCTGCACCGTTTATTATGTGCGTGGCGGTGTGATGGCGCTGGAGTCGTCTCCTCCTTTTCTCGTCTATCGTGCATGTGATCAGCTTGCCTACCTTGGCCTGCATCTCGCCTTCGACCTTGTGGACGACTACGTTGCCTATCTTGTCGACATGGACGACCTTCATGTCCTTCATGGTGCCAGTATCGCTTTCCTGGCCCCCGCTCTCCGCGTAGAAACAGGTCTTGTCGAGTACGACGAGATCGTTCACTATCGCGAGGACCTTCGCCCTGAACTTGTATTTGTACGGATCCTTGAAGAACAGCTGCTTGGTTGCAGGAAGGTCCTTGGGAAGCTGCACCCCGGCAATTACCTCCTCAATATCCTTCGTCTTGGCGTGTCTAGCTGCCACACGCTTGTAGAAGTCGTCTGGGACGTCCACCTTGGAGTTGGCAAATTCTGCCACCACCTCGGGATTGAGTCCATGTGAGTCGTATAGCTCGATCAGTTCCGCATCGGAGATCCCTTTGCCTTCCTTATGGAGCGATTCCTCGAGCCGTTTGACGATGCTCTTCCCCTTGACCAGCGTCTCATGATACTTGTCTTGCTCGACATCCACCAACTTCAGTATCTCGTCCTTGTTCTCCTTGAGGTCTGGGAAGTCCTTGGAGAAATAATCCACTTGTAGTGCCACTATCTCGGACAGCTTCTCCTCGATGCCCAGCTGAGACATCTCACGGAGCGCGCGTCTCACGAGCAACCGTCCGAAGTATCCCTGCCTAACATTCGAGGGCACGACGCCGTCGCTGAGCATGAACATGAGCGCCCTGGTATGGTCGCATATCACGTACATGCTCTCGAAGGGTTTGATGAACCTCATGAAATCGTCAACGTTCATACCTAGTCTGGCCGCGGTGTCAGCTCTGAGTTCCCTCACATCGGCTGCGGTCTCGATCTTCAGAGATCCCGCGACCTTCGAGTACTCGGCCAATGCCTTGTCATCCACTTTTGTGCCAGAGAGTTCCTTGAGCTTGCCGAGCACGGATCCGAAAACGGCCTCGTACGCGGATGGTGTACCCTGGGACATCCAGGTGAGTCTCTCAAGACCGTATCCTGTGTCTACCACTTGCATGTCGAGTGGTTTCAGATTACCGTTCTCTGTGGCGTAAGCCATGAACACGAGCGTGGCGACCTCCACTCCGCCGAGAAGGACTTCAAGGCATGGTCCGGCATTGCCTCCTCCCTCCCACCAGGCCTCAGAATAGTTGACCGCCTTGGGATCGAGTCCCTGGACCTTTGTGAGGAACTCGTGGCAGAGCTCCGTCGTACGGTCCTTCCAGTAGACTTCTTTCCCCTTCTTGTTGAAGACGTGGTGTGCCATCATCTCGAACATGGTGAGATGAGAGCCCGTCTTGCCCACATTGTCGATATCGTTGAATCTGACGCAGGTCTGTGATATGCCCAAGGGGTTCGCTGGCGGCTCGACCACTCCCTGTATGACCCACGGCTGGAACCCATAGATGCTCGCCTGTGTGAAGAATACATCATCTCTCCATCTGGCAGTGATCGGATACCTGCCGATTCTC
The DNA here is from genome assembly GCA_963719945.1 of uncultured Thermoplasmata archaeon. Classification (GTDB taxonomy): domain Archaea; phylum Thermoplasmatota; class Thermoplasmata; order UBA10834; family UBA10834; genus UBA9653. The sequence continues at coordinate 121,396 of CAVRDX010000001.1, forward strand.
GTGTGCCCCTCCTTCTCTAGGAAAGACAGGAAGCTCTCCCGCATCTCATGGACGCTGAGCTTCTCCTTGAAGAGAGGTTTGCCGATGAATGTGTATTCGACGCAAGGCGCCTCGCCGCATGTCTCGCTGTCCCCCAGGGTCCAGTAGAACTTGCCACACTTCTTGCATTGCTTCCGCTGGAAGCCGTTGCTCTTGAAGAACTCGAGCTCGTAATCCTTGGGTTCCATCCAGGTTCTGGATGAGTCTTCAGAATATAACGGTTTTCGTCCTGGGATGCGCAGGGGGGCCTTCGATCAATTATTGGGCAACCCAGACGGGGTTATATAGCGATGAGTTGTTCGATTCGATTGGTTTGTGGATGGAGTCGAAATCTGTTCGTATTGAGGTGCTCCCAATTCTGGGAGCTACATTATGTCTGGTCGCACTCGCATTCTTCAAATGGGAGGAGCGAGGGGAATTCTATGACGGAACGGGTTTCTCCGTACTTTACTCGGATTTCCTCCCTTCAATCGTATTGATTGTGCTTGCTGGAGCCGTGATTTCGTATGTCAATTCCGTCGGCTGGATAGCGATATGCGGCGGCGTTTCGATCTATTACATCCACGCGACATCGGTTTCCGATTGGCTGATCACAAACTCTTATGAAAATCACATGTCTCCAACGAGCCTCGGCCCTCTTCTGGCGACATTGGCTGGATTCACCGTGCTGATAGGGTTTTTCAGGCCAGTATCACTGTGTCTGCCTATTCGCTACCATGAGATTCGCTTCAGGATCCTTTCAATCATTCCACATGATACCCATCGAGATACGTCTCGAGGCCCAGGTAGCCATAGGTTTCATCATCTCGTCGAAAGGGTGAACCTCCTTAGCATTGCTGGCGCCTTCATTGGATTGCTATCACTGACGTTCATATGGGCCAGATATCGCATAATTGAAGATGGGAGGGATATGACACAATGGTTTGTCTTGAAGTCAGATACTGACCTATACTCGTCTTTGGGCAATCTATTATTCAATTCAATGGGCTCGTATGATTCGATTTGGTTGCATGTCAGTGGATGGTGTGTTCTGGTTGGGTCGTTGATGGCACTATTCACAATCATTGGTGGAACCGTTCAGCTGCTCGGAGCATCGATATTTGCATTGGATTTTGCGAATTCTCAATCCATTTATCCTATCCCAGACAGCACTCGCTATGTTGGTGATCCCGCATTCGGCCTGGGGCTGTATCTCTGCTACATCGGAGGCATACTCGTGATATCTTCCGCCGTGCTAATGTGGGTTGGTCGATCTCACAACCAGTCTCTCTCACGCAGTCCTTTGACCTTTGCCATCATCCCTAGAAACGAACCTTCTCAATTACAGACAGGACCCTCTATCCGTGGAGTGCGTGCCCCTGTGAATGTCAATATTCTATGTCTTCTTGGGGCCGCCCTGGCCATCTCGTCCTTGTTTCAGGCATGGATTGTGCGAAACGACATTTCATACATCCCACTTTCTATCTTCCATCTACCACTTGTTCTATTTGGCCTGGATTTTCTCATACCATTTGTGATACTCTTCATGATCGGTGCAGCATTCTCCTTGCTTTCTCCTATCGGAGGTTTCGTGCAATTAATTGGGTTGATCGGATTCGCGATGATGATGTCTTCTGGATACGATGACGCTGATTTGCACATCGGATATGGCTTCCTGATCGCGATATTCGCCTGCGCATTCACCATAATGAGCGGGTTCGTTGTCCTCGAGAAACAGATTCCAAATTCGAAGATCCCGTTGTTGTCATCTCTTGCCACTGTAGGCGCGTCCGACCTCAAATCTGAGGCTGGAAGGACTGTATCGAGGGTGAAGTTGCATATGTCCAGATACTCTATGAGAGGTCTAAGAGTCAATGCCCTCTGTCTCATTGGTGCAATCATCGGTCTTCTCGCGCTCTCTCTGGATTGGTCATCCCTGTCCCTTGGCAACGTTGGATTCAGCGATAGCCCACTTTGGGTGTTTGAAAGCTCACTACGCTCGTATTCGATTACCGTATTCTTATCCCATTTCTGGTTCGCAATACCATTTGCCATGGGCGTGTTGATCGCATTCTACTCTCCTATCGGAGGACTTTTGGAGGGAGCAGGATTGCTTCTATTCCTTGAAGAATTCCGATTTCATTCATATGCATATTCAGGTATACCGACCTACACTACATTCTCCATCGGGTTCACACTTGCTGTGATGTCATTCATACTAGTGATATCCTCAATCGTGTTCCCGTACGGCCTAGCCAAGAAGGATACTCATCCATGGTTCCTTGACCGATTATTCGTGTGGAGGATTTCGAATGTGGGATGATTGCCGCCTTATCTCGCCAGGGGGACCGATGATGCCACGATTCGTGTCGCTTCTTGCTATATGGCTGACGTCGACACTCCTCCTCATCGCCACTCCGTCGCTTGGGAATCCCGGTGTCCCTTCGATCAATCCCCCAGATGATGGATTCCTGCTCCTAGTCAATCCGAGCGCGACCGCAATCCTTGCACTCATCAATTTCTCAACGGACTTGCTCTGGTTCTCTTCCCTGCTGTTGCTTGCTGGTTATTTCTTCGGTCAAGGTATCGGACGGGTGAACAGGGATACTAGGTCATTCGGAGCACTAGTATTGCTTGGCGCATTCATCATCTGCATTGCTGGCGCAATAATCGATGTCTACTTGCTGATGGACACGGTCGAAGATCCCTATACCTCGTCAATCAGATACTATGTCCTAACTGAGAATTTGATGTCGTGGGCCATCTCATCGATCCTGATATTTGCCAGCGTCTATGTGGTGTCAGTATTGATGCTCAAGATCGACTTTCTTTGTGCGCTTGTTCCCTCAGTCGGAATCGGTGTTTTGAATCTGTGTTGGTGGTTCTTGTGCATGCAGTATCATTTGTCAATCGTGCAGATAACGGTTATAGTTTCGATGATTCTCTGCCCAATCGTGTTGATCCTGCTCTCTCTATGGCACCGAAAGACATTCCCTACGAATGATATTGAACGACCCGTCAACATGTCAGAATGATGGATGCTATGAGTGATTATGGGCTAAATTCAGGGCCCTTCAGCCTATCCTTCATGTCAATGACGGAAGTCCCCTCTTTGATCATCTTGGATATCTTCGGCACCCCTTGCTTCGTGCCCAGGATGATAGCGCCAATGATCTTTCCGTCCTGGATGACATACTTCTTGTAGATGCTCCCGTCCTCGGTCTGAGCCCTGATCTCTTCAAATCCAGACTCGGGTGTTTCATGCTCGCTCCTCACCTTTCCTATCGAGGTGAGGTCTAGTCCCATGACCTTGAGCGTGTTGGACGGGACAGTTCCTGTATAATCCGGTGCATTCTGGCCACTTATCTTTCTAGCGGCTATTCGGGCCTCCTCAAGAGCAGGCGGTATTATCCCCCATACCTTGCCATCGAACTCAGCGACATCCCCGATCGCGTAGATATCTGGATCCGAGGTCCTCAGCGAAGAATCCACGACGATCCCTCTGTTGATATCAAGGCCTGCATCTTTCGCGAGTTCGAGGTTCGGTCTCGCTCCTGCGGATACAACGACCATATCACAATCGATGATCCTTCCATCCTTGAGTCTCACACCAGTCACCGTCTCTTCACCGAGTATCTCTTCCGTCTCGGCTTTCGTCAGCACGGTCGTACCGAGTTTCTCGATCCATCTCTGGAGTATCTGCGCACCTTCGTGGTCCAACTGTCTCATCAACAGATGCTCCGCATACTCAAGTACCGTTATCTTCAATCCAGGAAATCCTGTTGCCAGAGCCCTTGCTCCCTCCAGACCGAGCAGGCCACCTCCGATCATCACTGCGTTCTTGGAAGTCGCTGCGGCTTCTCTTATCATTATCGCATCGTCCAATGTCCTCAGAGAGAACACTCTCTTCTTAGGGAGGCCTTTGAATGGTGGAACGAAAGCGCTGGAACCATTTGCAAGTACGAGTTTGTCATAATCGATCCATTCGTCGTTGACCAAGATCTTCTTGGCTCCTCGATCGATCTTGTCCACCTTCGAATCCAGGATGAGTGTGATGCGGTTCTTGTCATACCATTCGAGTGGATAGAATTGCATCGCATCTTCGTTCACCTCTCCCGCTACGAAGTCTATCAGTTTCGGGCGAGGATAGTACGACCTACTCTCCTCGGTGAATATTCTGATATCTGCTTCTTGATCTGCATCACGCAGGGTCTTTGCGAAGTTGGTCCCCGCGACATTGTTCCCTACAACCAGTATCCTCATGCAACCACTACCTCTGGCATCTTGTCTGCATTTATGGTATTCTCATCCATTAATCTTGTGCCGGCTTGAAAACGGATGATTATTTGTGTTGTCAATCGCCCTGGAAATTCTCAATAAGATTATTATTCATGCAATTCTATTCCTGCCCAGAGGAATTGGGCATGAAGTGTGCGAAGTGCGGGTCCGACAATCCAGATTATGCGGTCTTCTGTGGAAAATGCGGAAATGATTTGCCCAAGGCATCACCGAGCGTGTCCCGTCCACAAGGGACTGATTCAGCGTCCGCGGCGGAACCTCGAGCAGTAGCTCAGTGGGCGAAGACCGAGACGAAGTTCTGCAGCAAATGCGGGAAGGAGATAAGCGCAAGTTCGTACACCTGCGAATTCTGTGGCCAGCGTCCATGGAGTGATATTGCGACCAAGTGGGAGCAAGTGTACGACTCACAGTATACATATTCAGACTCAGAATCGTCTTCATCCAGATCTGACTCCAATGGCCCTGTGATCGGTGGGATAATGGCGATACTTGCGGGGCTTTTCGCAATAGGTCAGGGATTGCTCTATATTGCTGGCGCTACGATGATTGATGTTCCAGGAGTCGGGTCGCTCTGCTTCTGTGGCGGTGTCGATTTCGTGTTCGGAATTGCATCAACCATTGGCGGAGCCTTGGCCCTAAAGCGAAGTAATTTCGGGATTGCCATGCTTGGAGCAGTCCTGGGAATGCTGGGCGTGGGTTTCATAATCGGGTTCTTGTTCGGATTGATTGCGGTGATACTCTTGGCAACATCACACAATGATTTCGATTGACGCAATGATCCATGAGGGTTTGTGTAGAGGCATGATAATCTGTGGCAAATGCGGCAAGAATAACCCCGAGGATTCGAGGTTCTGCAACTCGTGTGGTTCCCGGTTTGAGCTACATGAAGTGCGTCCGGCTATCGAGATGATTCCGGGGGAACAGCCGTGCCCACGATGCGGTAGTGGTGTACCTCCGTACATGGATTTCTGTCCCAAATGCGCTACATCATTGACACCGCTGAGACAGCTGCATGAACCAGAACGCAGATGCTCTAAATGCGGAAGAATCCTTGAGCTTGGATCGGATGGATCGACGGTATGCCCCGTATGCATATGGGATCGTGCAGATTCGGAAAACGTTACCCAAGAACCAAAGAGCGGCGACAGGCCAATAATCGTTGGGGTCCTGCTTTCAGCGGTGTTCATCCTGTCGATGATTTCCAGCATCCCCCTGCTACTGGTTTCAGGGAATTTGGAGGATACATCTCCTATCGATGTCTCTGGTTTCGTGACTTGTTGTCTCGTGATCATCTGGTTCGCATCGATATCCGCCCTGCTTGGCGCCATACTGTCCTTCAGACGGTCGAATTATACTCTCGTGGTCTTGGCAGCGGCCTTCGGCATGCTGAGCATCGGTCCGTTCTATCTCGCGTCGTTGTTGAGTCTGATAGCGATGATCATCGCGGCCCTCTCGAAGGATGATTACAGGTCCTGAAGAACGCGGAGCCATTCACTCGCTGGCATGGCTCACGCTAACTCATAAAAAATGAGAAGCTTGGAAGGAAACAGCAGATATCTCATGTGCAATCCGTATAACGGCTGAGCCGAAATTGCTAAACCAACATGCGTATAAGCGGCTACAACTTTTAGTGGCTGCGGGCTGAATACCTCGGCGAACCTTGGTACTTACACCCCAGCTCTATCAAAGCCATCATGTAATGGCGGTTGTAAGATGCCTCGTTTTCGGGGTGGCTTCAAGCTTAGATGCTTTCAGCTTTTATCCACTATCGCGTGGCTGCTCAGCATTGCCTTGCCAGACAACTGATAGACTAGAGGCGACGAACCCTCGTTCCTCTCGTACTAAAGGATCCTTCCCGTCAGGCATCAAAACACTTCCAGCAAAAAGCAACAAACCTGTCTCACGACGGTCTGAACCCAGTTCACGATCCCTTTTAATGGGCGAACAACCCCACCCTTGGCAGCTGCTGCACCACCAGGATAGGAAGAACCGACGGCGAAGTAGCAAGCCTCCAGGTCGATATGAACTCTTGCTGGAGACGACTCAGTTATCCCCGGGGTAACTTCTCTGTAATCACTGACCCCCACTAGTGAGGTACAGTGGTTCGCTAGGCCCTGATTTCTCATCGTGGATCATTGTTGGGCTGATCCACGTCAAGCCGGCTTTTGCCCTTGCACTCTTCGATAGATTTCTGACCTATCTGAGCCGACCTTAGGGCGCCCTTGTTATCTTTTCGAGGGCGTGGCGCCCCACCCAAACTGCCCACCTACCGGTGTCCATCCGAGGATGTAAGTGGTACGAGTTCAAAAGGGCGGTGTTTCATCGTCGACTCGGAACTGACCTAGCGGTCAGCCCTGGTAACGTCTCCCGCCTACACTACACAATTGGACTCATATCACAACGACAGGTTGCAGTAAAGCTCCACGGGGTCTTCGCTTTCAGCTGGAAATTGACGGACTGTGCGCCGTCATGTAGGTTTCACCGGCCTCGACGCGGGGACAGTAGAGCTCTCGTTGGGCCTTCATGCAAGTCGCCAATTAAGCGACAAGGTATTACGCTACCTTAAGAGGGTCATAGTTACCCCCGCCGTTTAACGGTCCTTCGCTCCCTTGTAAAGGAGTTTCAGATACCGTCACTGGGCAGGATTCAGCGGCAATACGCATCCTTTCGGACTAGCTGCCACCTTTGTTTTGGTTAAACAGTCGGGGCTCCCTTGTCACTGCGACCAGCTCATCACTGAGCTGGCACCGCTTCTCCCTAAGTTACGCGGCTAATTTGCCGAGTTCCCTCGCGTCAATTAACGCCGACAGGCCTTAGACTTCTCATCCAGGGGCACCTGTGTCGGATCTTGGTACGAACACTCCAGTTGTTTAACACATCCCTTTTCACGGACACCCGGGATAGGCTGAAGAGGGCCTTCGCCCTCCTACTCGTGATTTCGCCCGGTTCTCACCATTACGGTTCTCCCCAGGCATATACACTTGAACAGATTGGCGCTCCTGCTCAGCTTACCCAGATGTGTCAGGATGTGTGCAGAGACTGGAGCGGTGCAGGAATATTAACCTGCTTACCCTTTCGATGTTCTCGGTTAAGGAACACCTTAGGATCGACTAACCCTCGACTGACGAACATTGTCGAGGAACCCTTGCCCCTACGGCCGAGCGGATTCTCACCGCTCTTTGCTGCTACTCCCACCAGGATCCTCATTCGAATGCGGTCCATTCGACCTCACGGCCGAACTTCTATCCGCACACGACGCCCCCCTACCAGATTACCTTTCGGTACTCTCAAGTATCGGTGACTGACTTAGCCCCGTCCATTTTCAGGGCCCTTGATCTTGACCGGTGAGCTGTTACGCTATCTTTAAATGGTGGCTGCTTCTAAGCCCACATCCCGGTTGTCTCTGACTAAGGACTCCTTTTGCCCGTTCACACTTAGTCAATACTTAGGGACCTTAACTTGAGGCTGGGTTGTTCCCCTTTCGCGTATGGAGCTTACCCCTCATACGCTCACTCCCGGAGTCTATGGCGACGACAGGTTCGGAGTTTGGCAGGACACCGAGGGATTTCTCCCCCTAAATGTCCAATCGGTCGCTCTACCCCATCGTCCGCCTCGTCCGAGATCTACCTGCGAGTAGTTTCGGGGGGAACCAGCTATGTCCAGTTTAGATTGGCCTTTCACCCCTAGACGCAGATCATCCCAGTGATTTGCACCTCAACACGGGTTCGGTCCTCCACCCAGGTTTCCCTGGGCTTCAACCTATCCACGCCTAGATCAACTGGCTTCGGGTCTCTCACCGATGACTACAGGCGAGCCCACCTCGTCCCTGGCCCTTGCGGGTTGCGGACTTGTCGGTTTCCCTTCGGCTGCTTGGATTATCCAATTAGCCTCGCCATCGATCCGAACTCCCTGGCCCGTTATTCGAAACGGATAATACGACATCGGTCCACTCTTGCGAGTTTCGTCCCTTGCATGCCGTATATTACTGTCACTATCTGGTTTCAGGCTCTTTGCACCTCCCGTTAAGGGTACTTTTCAGCTTTCGCTCACGCTACTACTGCACTATCGGTCTCGGGTCGTATTTAGGGTTGGAAGCCAGTGGCTCCCAGATTCACGCGCAATATCCAATGCGCACTACTCAAGGACACCCGGAATCATCTTTCCAGCTTGTCTCTACAGGGCTGTTACCCTCTATGGCGCTCCATTCCAGGAGACTTCGAGTTGACTGGTTAAGATGTACCCGGGGCCTACAACACCACATCTCCGACCTATTTCTAGGCAGGATTCAGTTTGCCCTATGCCGCGTTCGATCGCCTTTAATAACGGCATCTCGGTTGATTTCTTTTCCTCGGGGTACTAAGATGCTTCAATCCCCCCGGTTCCCTATCCTCGCGGATTGCTCCAAAGAGCAGGAAGTCCCATTCGGTCATCGCCGGATCAATAGCTCCTTGCGCTTACCCGGCGCTTATCGCAGCTTGGCACGACCTTCTTCGGCGCCCGAACCGAGCCATTCCCCAGACAGTTTAGCTAGCCGCTATGCTTGTCGGCTCAGCACACGTCCGGATTGCACATGATCGGTATTCACCGGGGCCCGCAGGTCCTTCCGTCCCGTTGCCCCTCAACCATCTTCCCCGGTCCATAAATGGCCGAGTGCACGATTCCCCATCCTTATACAAGACGACGATTCCATACATAGGAATTGTGCCTCGCCATAGGCTGGGGTATCCCGCTATGTTTGGTCCTGTATAAAAGCGTTGCCGTGCCTGTTTGAAACCCCATAATCGACGATGGCAAACGGGTCGGCATCGCTATCGTTTATCGACATCGACCGAAACACCGAAATGTTGATTTGTCCAGTCGTTCATGGCGCATTAGGATGGGGTGAGATTTATTGACTTCTGAACAACCAGAGACCCGCGCAGATGAAGTGGTAGAAGCTTCCGAAGGGCCCAAGGCTTCTGAGCCCGCACCTTCGCCTCCCACGGATGCTGGCATCAGCCAAACCGACCCTACATCGACCCATGGTGAGGAATGGATGGAGGAATATGAGGCCGAGAAGAAGCCGCGGAGGAAGATACCTCATCTCCTTGGCATCAGCATCGCTGTGGCAATCGTGCTCATGCTGGTCATCTGGACGTTGCTCAGTCCTCAGGTCCTCCCCGTTTCCGGAGAGACCTACCTGCGCTCTTCCACGTACGCAAGCCTTGGGAACTACAGCGGGGACCTGGATATCAAATGGTTGTTGAACGCGGTCCATGTCGCCGACACCACTTGGGGCGTTTCGATAGCTGGTGATCCACAAGCCGCATCAGGGGCTGTCGTGACGTTCAATGTGCTCATCACCAAGGTGAGCGAGGAGATGAAGAACCCGTGGTTCGTCGGGACTTCCATAAAGCTCAAGGATGCTGCACTCTTCACGGAGGACGGAACAGAGGTCGGGACCATGGTCAGCCGGTCGAGCGAAAGGTTCGGGACCATCGCGGAGATTGAGGCGACATTCGATTCGCCCGGGAATTACACCTGTTACGTATACACGGAGATCACAATATACGGCAAGATGCTGGTCGGTTACGTCCCGGTGAAGGTTCTGCGCATGACCGCATATCTTGACGCGGATATGATCGTCACATAGGCGTGCGTCGCGCTCATCCTACGTTAATAGTTGATATATAGTGTAGCGGGCATCGGAGCTGATAGCCATGACTATGGAACTGATACTCATCCGACACGGCGAGACCGAATGGAACAAGGATAAGGTCTTCCGAGGTCAGATGGACATGCGATTGAACGCTACAGGCATCGTCCAGGCGGATGCGGTCGCAGACCTGTTGAAAGACAGGGTTTTCGATGCGATATACACGAGCCCGTTGAAACGCGCCGTCGTGACTGCTCGCAGGATTGCAAAACCCCATGGCATCGAGGCCCGGGAGGCACCGGGTCTGACCGACATGCACTTCGGTAGGTGGCAGGGGCTCACCGAGACCCAGGTGAACGAGAAATTTTCCTCGGCCTACAGGAAATGGAACACCAACCCTGCCTGGATGAAAGTTCCTGGAGGGGAGAGCACCAGGAGAGCCTGGAAGAGGATAAACAGCCAGCTGAGGGAGATCCTGTTCATGCACGGTACTGGGACCGTGGTCATCGTGTCCCACAGGGTACCTCTGAAGATGATGACCGCTTACCTCCTCAAGATGAAGAGAGGTGAGATAACGAAGATAAAGCACGACCCTTGTGCGATATCGGTCTTCGATGTGCCCGACCGATACAGTGTCAAGGCGGTGACTCTCAACGAATCTAGCCACCTGAAGAAATTGGAGCTGCCACCAGCCGAAGACTTCTGAAGGACATCTCAGAGATATCTCGCAAGTGAATCCAAGTTCGTTATGCGCTGGTATTGCGAATCGGGGAACGCCTCGTTCCTATCGACCAGGATTGCCTTCATGCCTGCGCCAATCGCACCCACTATGTCGATGGACGGCTTGTCGCCCAGGAAGAGCGACCTGTGCGCCTTGGTCCCCGCCATCTCGAGCGCGATCTCGAATATCCTTTTGTCCGGTTTCCTCACACCGACCTCGTCGGATATCACGATGAAATCGAAGTACTTCTCCATGTCCAGGTTCGCGAGAACCCTTCTTGCGAGCTCGGTCGCGTTGGACACGAGGCCGACCATGAGTCCCCTCTTCTTCGTTGCGATGAGCGTCGGTATCGCGTCTGGGTATGGCACCCAGCTCTCTACTTTCATCGCGTGGGTCCTGAACTCCTTGGATATGTCCTTCGAGAAAGTCTCCAGGTCGATGGCCGACCCTATCTCATCCAGCACTATCCTGTCGTAATCGTTCCAGAATGATGTTTCATCCTTTCCATGGAGCTTGGAGAAAGCCAGGTCAGTAACTCTTTCGGCCTTGCGCATGGCAAGAATCAGTCTGGTATCATCGATGTCTTCGCCATTGGATGAGAGCACTGTTGAGATCAGATCCTTATGTGTGGGGTTGAGGTCCCAGAGGACTCCCCCCGCATCGAACATGACTGCATCGTACTCTTCAGTCATGGCTATCTCGAGGGTATCTCATCGTATGTAATGGTGTTGCCCTCTTGACCCAAGTTCATCTGATCAGTTCTGGCACATCCGTCGGGATCCTGGCGACTTTCACTCCAGCGGCTTCGAGTGCGGTGATCTTGCTCTCCGCGGTCCCTCTGCCTCTGGCGATTATTGCGCCTGCATGTCCCATCCTCTTGCCTGGAGGCGCAGTCCTTCCGGCGATGTATGCGACTACGGGCTTGGTCACGTTCTTCTTGATGAACTCCGCGGCCTCCTCCTCGGCGGTGCCTCCGATCTCGCCGACCATCACGATCTTCTTGGTCAACGGATCGTTCTGGAACTTTGCCAGCACATCCACGAAGTTCGTTCCCGGGACCCTGTCCCCTCCTATGCCGACACAGGTCGATTGTCCGATGCCTTGCTCGGTCATCGCGTTGACGATCTCGTATGTCAAGGTGCCTGATCTGGAGACCACGCCCACGTCGCCTTTCATGAATATCTTGCTGGGCAGGATGCCTACTTTCCCAAGTCCAGGCGATGCCAAGCCTGGACAGTTGGGTCCTATCAGCACGACCCCTCTGCTTCTGGCCACTGCGACGAAATGTATCGCATCATGGACCGGTACATGTTCGGTGACCGCGACGATGGTCTTGATGCCAGCGTCAATCGCTTCCATCACGGAATCGCGTGTGAAAGGCGCGGGGACGAATATGCAGGAAGTATTGGCTCCAGTCTTGGCGACTGCATCGGCGACCGAGTCGAAGACCGGTATGTCATTGACCATCTGGCCTGCCTTCCCTGGGGTGACCCCAGCGACCACCTTCGTTCCGAAATCCTTCATCGCTTTCGAGTGATATGTTCCCTGGTAGCCAGTTATGCCCTGGACTACCACCTTGGTGTTGGAATCTACAATGACTGCCATAGTATCACCTCAGTGACTCCTTCGAGGCCTTCTCAGCGGCCTCGCTCAGCCCAGATGCAGGTATCATCCCAGCGTTCCTGAGCATATCTCGCGCCAGCTCCTCGTTCACTCCCTTGATACGCGCGACTATGGGTACCTTGGTCTTGATGTCCTTGATAGCTTCAAGCACACCTTTGGCGACCGTGTCGCACTTCGTGATCCCGCCGAATATGTTCAGCAGGATGACCTTCGGCTTCGCCTCTCCCATGAGCTGCATGGCCTCCCTGACCTTCTCTGGGTCGTCGGTGCCTCCGAGGTCAAGGAACACGCCTGCCTTGCCCCCGAACATATTGATGCTGTCCAATGTGGCCATCGTGAGTCCAGCACCGTTGGCGATAACACCTATGTTTCCGTCCAATTGCACGAATGCGATGTCGAGCTTCTTCGCCTTCGCTTCCAAAGGCGTGAGGTCTTCCTCCAGCTCGTCATATTCCTTGTGCCTGAACATGGCATCGGAATCGATGGTTATCTTGGCGTCACCGGCGACGACCTTGCCGTCCTTCGTGATAACGAGCGGATTGATCTCGACCAACTCCGCATCCTCGCTCTCGGCCAGCTCATAGATCTTGGATACGATGCCCATAACCTGGACTCCCTGCTCTTTTGGCAGTCCAAGGAAGCTGGCGACCCGTCTGCCGATGAATTGCTGATATCCCATCAGCGGGTCGATCGGAAGCATCAGCAGCTTGTCATCGGGAACGGATTCGATATCCATCCCTCCACTTGCGGATGCCATCAGAAGCATGCCACGGCGGCTTCTATCAATTGTCATTCCCAGATACAGCTCTTTGTCGACATCGAGCCGCTGCTCCAGGAGCACCTGCTTCGTGATGTATCCCTTGATGTTCATGCCTAGGATTGCGGAGGCGACCTTCTTCGCTTCGGCGACGGTCTTCGCGGGCTTTATGCCGCCCGCCTTGCCTCTTCCTCCTATCAATACCTGAGCCTTCACCATGACGGGACCTGGCAATGCCTTGATCTCGTCCGGCGAGGACACGACCTGTCCGATCGGGATCGGTATGCCGTGCTTCCTCATCAGCTCCTTGGCTTTGAACTCATACAGTTTCATCTCAGATTCGCCTTCGCTCGTAAGCGGGAACAACTGTATTTAGCAATTATCACGAGACAGATATTCATGTTCCTATGGCCATGATTGTGCAACCTCGTCGAAAGGCTTATCAGACATCCATCCAATCAACCAGCCCTATGCAGCGAGATGTGAAGATTGAAACTTTGATCGTGTTGTCTGCGTTGGTGTTCGCCACTCTCGCTGTGACCATGTTCCTCGTGCCTTTCGAGGACAATAATACCAGGATATTCTTCGTGAGCCTCGCCGCGATCCTCGTTTCGATTAACATAGCCGGGTTCTTCATGGTCTGGAGCTCCTCCCCAACCATAGTGGACGAGATATTCCTGATGACGCCTGACGGACGTCTTTTGAAGCATTACACCCGCCGGCTGAGGCCCGACCAGGATGAGGACATCCTCGCAGGTATGCTCACAGCCGTGCAGAACTTCATACGTGAGAGTTTCGATGAGAGCGGCGGGCGGCTGAAGGAAATACGTTTCGAACACTACGATATCGTGATATCCCACTCGAAGAACGTCGTCATCGCAGCGATAATATCCACCAAGAAGCCAGAGAAGCTCAGGCTGCAGCTGACCATGGTCACGGACGACCTCGAGAAGCACTTCGGAAGCAAGCTCAAGAACTGGGGAGGCGACAAGGCGGATCTGACCGGTGTGGATATCATAATGAAGAAGCTTCTGAGTGGGAAGTATCGAAAGCCCCTCTGATGATAAAAAGCTTTTAAGCCATCCACTGCCTATTGCGCTCCTGGATGGAGCTTAAGGAGCTTCTGATGAAAGTCGTCCTCCTGGGCGACGGCGCAGTAGGCAAGACATCCCTTATAGCCAGGTATGTCGTCAACAAGTTCGATGACAAGTACATCGCTACAATTGGTACCAAAGTGTCCAAGAAGGACATGCAGCTGACGAAGCCCAACCTTATAATCAACCTCAGATTGATGATATGGGACATCCTGGGTCAGAAGGAATATGCCAAGATCCGGAGTGCGAGCTTGAGCGGTGCCCAGGGAGTCATCGTCGTGGGAGACCTCACTCGGCCCGAGACCGTCCAGGCGATCGAGACTTTTTGGCTCCGAGAGGTCGGGAGCATCGTGGGCAAGGTTCCGACCATACTCCTCGGGAACAAGGCGGACATTGCGGACATGACATCGATGTCCATCACCACCCTCGAGTCTATGGGGCAGAAGCTCGGATGCCCGATATTCCTCACGAGCGCCAGGACTGGCGAGAACTGTCGAGGCTGCGTTCGACGCGCTTGCGCAGATGTTGGTCGAGGACGTGGTGGCCCGCAGGATGAAGGCTGAAGAGGACGCACCCCAATCGCTCGCAGAGGTTGTGGATTTTATCATTCAGGATTTTTGTGCCCAATACGGTGATCTCGAGAAGGCTATGCTGATAGTCCAACACCAGTTCGAGGAGGCGGAAGTGGACATAAGGAAGCCGAACAAGGATGCGGTCCTCCAGGCGCTGGAAGGCCTTGCGAAGGCAGAGGAGCTCTCGCTCACCAAGACCGTCGCCCTCGTGAACCTGGAAGAGCGCCAGAAGCTCGTAGTGCTGGCGAAAGGCTAGGATATCTGGATTCGCTGTCGAAAATAGGAAGCCCAACCAAGTCGGAGGCCAAGGTTTTATAAGGCTCGAGCCATCCGGATTCTGGAATGAAGGTCCACTACATAGCAGGGGTGGCGTACGACAGCAACGTGTACCTTCTGGAAGATGACGACCCGATCCTCGTGGATGCGGGCACCGGCATGAATGTCGATACGACTCTGGAGGAGGTGTCTAGGATAGTTCCTCTGAAGGATATCGGCCGTGTGGTGCTCACGCACAGTCACTACGACCATATGGGCGGGGCCGAGGCGATCCAGAAGGCGACGGGCGCGAAGCTATACCTGCACGAGATAGAATCGGATCTGATATCGGCTGGAGATACCTCTCTGACCGTGTCACAGATGTTCGGCATGAAATTCGCCAATCTAGATGTCGAGCCGCTCAAGACCGGCCAGAAACTCAAGTGCGGTTCTGCTGAGCTGGAGGTCCTTCACACCCCTGGTCATTCGCCAGGTTCCATAACGCTCCTTGACCGGACAGGCATGTCTGCGATCGTGGGTGACACCGTGTTCTGCGACGGAGGAGTCGGTCGGTGGGACCTTCCGGGCGGGGACCTGTCTGAGCTCAGATCTTCCCTGATTCGATTGAAAGGGCTGGGACTGAAGAACATGTACCCTGGTCATGGGTCATACGCCGAGGGTGATGCGCAATATCATCTCAAGCTCTCGACGGAGTACATATCGGAGGCATACTGATGAAAGTGCTGAAGTGCACGGGGCACAAGGAAGTCTGCAAGAAGTGCGATCTGCCAGAGAAGGATGTGGACGAGCTCATAGCGGTGCTCAAAGCCGGTGAGCTGATCGTCTTCCCGACGGACACCCTATATGGCATAGGTGCTGATCCGTTCAAGGAATCTTCCGTGAAGAAGGTCTTCATCGCGAAGAACAGGCCTTTCGACATGCCTCTTTCCATCGCTGTGAGCAACGAGAAGATGATGGAGAGCGTCGCCGTTCTGAACGAGAAGGCGAGGGCTGTCATCAGGAAGTACATGCCCGGACCGATCACTATAATGCTTGCGAAGAAACCCAGCATACCGGATATCCTTACATCAGGTTCGAACCTCGTGGGTATCAGGATACCGGATCATCCCTTGGCAATCCGTCTGATAGACAGGTTCGGTCCGATCACCGCGACCAGCGCCAACCTCCACTCTCAGAAGGACCCGGTGGACGCTTCGATATCGAAGAAGGATCTGAAGGACCATATCAAGATCTGCGTCGATTGCGGCAAGACCAAGTACGCCGCCCCATCTACCATCGTAGACGTATCGGATGGCGAGGTGGACGTCATCCGGAAGGGCGTAATACCTCAGGAGGAGATTGAGAACGCCCTCCGTTAATGACGATATGCTGAAGAAATACAAGCTCGCCGGGGCCATCGCCCGCGAGGCGAGGGAGTTCGGTGTTTCCCACGCCAAGGCTGGAGTCAGCGCACTGGAGCTTGCCAACGCAATGGAATCATTGATTCGCTCTAAAGGTGGCGAGTGTGCATTCCCTGTCAATATCGGGATCAACGAGGTAGCTGCGCATTATACCCCTTCCAAAGCAGACGATGTCCTACTCAAGATCGGAGACGTCGTCAAGCTCGATGTGGGCTCCCACATAGACGGTTATCCCGCGGATACATCCGCAACCGTGGAGATCGGCACCAGGAACAACCAGTCACTCATCACGTCAGCCGAGGACGCTCTCAAGATGTGCGTGGAGATGATCGCACCTGGAACCACTCTATCTGCCATCGGAGAGGCGGTGGACCGAGCGATATCATCTGCAGGGTTCAAACCGATCGAGAACCTCACAGGTCATAGCATGGAACGTTTCAATCTCCACGCGGGCCTGAGCATTCCGAATGTAAAGACAAAGGACAGGGCTTTTGTCGAAGAAGGCATGATCCTTGCGATCGAGCCGTTCTCAACGACGGGTTCCGGAAGGGTGAAGGGTGCGTGCAGGGGGAACATCTACAGGATAATGAGGGACCGCCGCGCACCCGCGGAGATATCCACGATGTTCTCACGGATGCAGAGCAAATTCGGATCGTTCCCTTTCGCGTCCAGGTGGTGTGACGATCTTCATCCGAACGCCCAGACTCTTCTTCCAAAGATGTTGCGTATGGGCATGGTGATGAACTACCCCGTGCTGTCCGAGGTTCGCGGAGGCGTAGTCGCCCAGGCGGAACACTCGGTGCTGGTCACCAAGAATAGCTGCATTGTTTTGACTTGACGGAAGAAATTCTGAGCAAGCCTATCGTTGCATCGTCTACCCAAAATCGATTCTTTTCAAGCTGATGCAAATGACGCTTGTTCCTCGCCGATGCCTCCCCACCCAGGCCCTTAAAGGGCACAGGTGGAGAGGCATGACGAACACCTCTTTTGTGAAAAAGTTGTGGGTGGTTCGAAATTCTGGAGGAAATGGCGAGGTGTGTTGGTGATGCCTCTCCTTTTTGGAGTTTTGCAGACTTCCTCCGAGTCTGTCAGAGGTTAATAAGTTCCCATTATTTTAATCCTTTTCGCTTTCACCACATGTCGTTGGTTCATTTCTAGAAGGGGTTTTGGTCGATTGAATACATGATTGTGCCAGAACGCACCCCTTTGAGTAGGTGGTTTCCCATTTTGCTAGCATCTCCATTGTTGATATGCTAATCCGAATCGTGCTCGCGGACTGCGAATCTTTAATAGATATGTGACGCTAACCGTTGAGCTAAGCGAGGGTAGCCAAGCCCGGTCAAAGGCGACAGACTCAAGATCTGTTCTCGCAGGGGTTCCCCGGTTCAAATCCGGGCCCTCGCACATTATTATTCTAAATGCGTAAATTATATTGTGTCACAGTTCAAATCAGGATCATGTAATGGTCCCGAACTCTGCAGCAGAAGTTCTAAGTGATGGCGATTCAATTCCCTGTTTGGTCGGGTGGCTGCCTGCGCATTGGGCATTTGGATGGTAAGAACAGGATATACGATTCTGATGGAGAGCTGATTCTCAAGGAGAGCGAGAGGCTTCTTGGCAGATATGTCAAAGTGGAATTAGACATCAAGAAAGGGTGGCGCATGTGGATGGTGGAGAGTGTCTTCACGAGAGAAGCAGGCGCCGTTACTTGCTACATTACAGACCGGAGAATTGTGTGCATAAGGCGTCCGGATGTCCACAAGGCCGGCGCCTATCTGATGACTCCCTATGGCGCTGCGGAAGGGATCGCAGATATGTACAAGGCTCGCAAGATTCTCGAAGCAGGCGGATTTGAGTTCTGTGAGTTCATGCCGGATGAGATTCGATTCTACAAGAAGTATCCTGCGGTGATGAGTCTCAGGATGATGGATGGTGGAAAGAAATACAGTGCAGACTTCACGATAAAGGGCAAAGCCTTGTCACCTCATTTCCGTCCCGCTCTGATGTCTTGGGTGGAGAGTAAAGGGATTTCACCAGCGTGATGCTTCAATCTCCTATGGCCTTCTCTCCACAGTTCAAATCAGCATCATGCGTAACCACTCGATTCATAAGGACTGAGTTCAATGCGCCTGCGATGTCTGACTCGGAGGAGAATGCATGTGTCTTTCGCAGGAGGTGAGACTCTGAGTTTGCTCGCGGAGAGATTTGCTAGATGGGAAGAAAAGCAAAAGAAATCCAACAGACAGTTGAGATCTGTTCCAGGCCTTAGGAATATCTTCCTTTTCCTGTCATTTGGCTTGATTCCAGCATTCTTGCTCTATGCGTGGTTCGATTCCAATGCAAACAATCTGCAATATACATGGTTGTCAGTTGCCGCATTCGTGTGTATGTATTCCTATGGGATGATAGCTATACTTGACCTTGGCTATCGACGCGACGCTGCTTATCTTGCGTCGGGTTTTCTCATTATTGCATTTGCCAATAAACTCATTGGAAATAATTTCGAGCATAGCCTGATTATATGGGGGATGCTGATTGGTTGGTTTAGCGGCGTTGCTTCCATATCATGCATAATGTGGCTTAGGCTTCGAAAAGAATGGAACGAGAAGAATCCTGAAAAGAGATGTTGATTCAGCGCTCAGATTCTCTCGATTTTTTACCATCAAAGAATTCGGAGAATCAAGAATCGTGTTTGGCTTTTAGGATTATAGCTGGCAGTTTTAATTAGGGGTAAATTTGGGGTGATAATCCGGGCCCTCGCACATATTTATTATGTGCATATTATTCAAATATGCGGCCGGCTATTGATTCGTGATGGTCATTGAAATGCATCGTTGCTTCACAGGTACTCTATGTTATGAGTTCGCGGGGGTCATCAGAGGATAATCGTCCTGGACTCTCCATGCTATCAAATATGGGGTGTCGCCGATTCCGTCTTCATCTTCGTCTAAGCCCTCATAATCTGACCAGTAGTTGCCTCTGCCAATCGTCTCATTGCTGAATGATGAGGTATAGAGATATGCACTACAATCTGCAGAATCCGCGTTGTCAATGAAGTCATTGAGGAATACTTCTAGTCTGTCGGTAGCAGACCCCATGGACGCCATGATTCCGTATCCATTACCTCGAAGAGTGTTTCCTGTGACCGTGATATTCCCCCCAAGTGCCATGATACCTGCTCCATTGTCCCGCAGAGTGTTCCCATTGATTACGATACGCTCTCCGTCAGTCATAAGGCCAGAGGCGCAATCACAAATCGAATTCTCCATTATTGTCACGTTCGCAGAATCATCCACATTCACCCCATCGATGCAGGATGTGATCTGGTTATGTTTGATGGCAACGTTCGTGCATCCGTGTATAAAAACGCGGGCGTTTTCTATCATGCTGGATTCAATCGTGACACGGGTCGACTCCCTAGCTATGATGCCACCGGTGAACACAGCATTGGAGAGGGCACATTCAACGATTTCACAGTCACGAACCTTCATCAAATAGATGCATGTTGAGACACTAGATATCTCCAATCCTGATATGCTCGCATTATTGCAGTTGAGCAGAATCAATTGCCCCACTTGTTCGCTGTAGAGTCTGAATTGAGAATGATTCTCGAAGAAGTATAGGGGCCTTCCATTTACGGTATTGTCTAGGGGTATATTCAATCCAGAAGAATTAGGCCCTATAGGTATCTCATATTCGTCAAATTCGAGGCCGCTGCCTTCAAATCTATTCCCAGAAATCGTGACATTCGCAAAATCGGATCCAATGATTCTTATCCCGATCTTCATTGATATCGATGGCAAGTACTCTACGCTCCCGTTATCGAAGCTGTTCTCCTCGATGAGTACCGAATCAATGTTGCTGATCGACATGCCCGTGAAGCATGATGTCACCCTGTTTCTTATGATGGAGCACCTGATGCTATCATGCACGCCAATCCCCTCATAATGACCGATTATCATCGAATTCTCTACCCTTCCATTAGATACATTCTTGAGCAGTATCCCCGCAATGTTGAGCCCCTCTAATGAAACGTTTCTCACAACGAAGTGCGCCAAAGTTTCCTTTATTAAAATACCTGCTGCTTCAAGGCCGTATTCAATTCCGGAGGAGTCGATTCTCCACCCTTCAATGATGTACGGGTCTTTCTCAGTTCCCGATCCAGTTGTTACTCCGTTCTCTTCTGTGAATTCTTCATCGCTCGTAATGATGATTGGGTCATGCTTGCGCTCGGAGTCAAAATAGCCCGAATAGAGAAGGACCGAGAAAACTGAAACTGAGGAAACTGCGATGACTAGAATCAGGGCGACAAGCTTCCTCCGCTCCATCCTGGGTCCACCATGAGCCTTAAGACAGCACTGTGATATCAATATTATCTCTATCTCAGGGGAATCTTGTCAGCTAGTCACCCCCGTGTAATTCTTTACCATCAACGAATTCAGGAAACTCATGATTCGCGTTTAGCTTTGAAGTTTATAGCTGGCAGTATTAATTAGGGGTAAATTCCAGGCTGAAATCCGGGCCCTCGCACATTATTATTCATAATGATGGATGATTGTCAAGTTGTTCGATGGCTCGCTGCACCGTGTGCTCGCTTGGGTGATTTGATCCGATGGGGTCGCACCTTTCTGTCGACCACTATCTGATTGTTCTTTTCGAGATAGTCTAGGCACTCTCTGATAAATGCAGGGGTTTCCCTCAATTCGGTTGAGAGTCCATCGACCGAGTTCATCCCCTTGTCAATTAGTGTGAGCAACCGCTGGGCACCCATCTTCAATTCCGCTCTTGTCTTCAGTGCTCGTTTCCAGGGGACTTTCACACCGTATCTCCTTTCCATCTCATCGAGCTTCGTGAGAAGGAACGCCTCCCAGATGCTGCTCTTTCTCAGCCCTTCGGGATCAGTCTGATTATCGCACTCCTCTAGGATGATATCGCGGCTCAATCCTTTTCTGAACAACGCGATCATGTCGTCAAGGTCTCTTGATCTCTCAGTTACGCTCTTGAGCAGGAATATATCTTCTCGCGAACAAATATACAGAACAAGTTCTCCCCATTCGTCAACCCGCTCTGCTCTTCGAATCATCCCTTCGGAGAGCCTTAGTTTGTTACAGATCCTTTCGGCGAAGATGTCGGCTCGCACCCCTCCTGAAGCGGACAATATTGTCGCGTCTACAAGTGCGTGACATTCCTGTGGATGCCTGGTATTGACATCGAATCCTAGCGATTCGAAAGCTCTCTTGAGTTCCTGCGCTTCAAGCGATGATCGCACTATCAGATCCAAGTCCTTGGTAGCATCCTTCTCGCCTCTGAGCGCCATTGCTCCACCTCCCACCAAGTAGACTTGGATTCTCATGCTGCAGATATTCCCGACCTTCTCCATTATTGAAAGGACCTCTGATTTGCTGATTTGGGCCGGCATCGTTCACTTCACCCCATATTGTATTCGTAATTCCTGCATATCCGACCTGCTAGGGAATAGCAGGTTCTCGACGTCTTCACCATCGAGGTATTTTATCATCAGTT
This sequence comes from uncultured Thermoplasmata archaeon, assembly GCA_963719945.1. GTDB lineage: Archaea > Thermoplasmatota > Thermoplasmata > UBA10834 > UBA10834 > UBA9653. The sequence goes on from CAVRDX010000001.1 coordinate 143,314, forward strand.
CGGATAGTTCCCCCACCCCCATCGCATCTCCTTGTCTACGTAGGTATCCTGACCTGTAGCCACTCTTGAACAGGAAGAGCAAGCTGTATGCGATGCCTCTTGAGCTGCTTGGATCTATCAGGATGTTGTGGAGGGCGATATCCTCTGGTTTCAGACTCGGTCGCCAGTATGCATAGTGGTAATACTTCGTATCCGAAATGAACTGAAGTCCGCGTTGCGACATTGCTGTTACCCCAGTGCTGCGAATTCCAGATGTGTCTTTCAACTCTCGGGACGCGAATATAAACTGAAGCCCTTCGCACCAGAGTATCCTCCCTGCCGAGGTGATGTCATCGAGGACCGCGGCGCACGCTCCTCTGGAGAAGTCCTGTAGAAATCGTGTTAGTATCTTGTCTGATTGAGGAATCGAAATCACATCGCCATCCTGGACAACTGCTGCAAATCCTTTCAATGCCCAGACGATTCTGCGAACAGATTCTGGAGCAAGTCGCGTTTCAGTTGCGATTCTTCCGAGCGTCTTTTGATTACTTGAGGCCGAGAGCATGACGAGGAGCCTGGAACCAATCAGTGGTTCGATTGCACGAGAATTTCCTTCTAGATATGTTGCCAGTGCTTTTGAGTGACCATGCGAGCTTATGAAGATTATATTGATCTTCCCTTCTCTCCGACTTGTCACAAGCTTCTTTGACGATAGAGACTGGATTATTCTGTAGATTGAGATATTCGATAGGCCCGTATCTTCTATTAATGCAGCTGCTGATACATGACCATCGCATACTGACTTGAATACTCGGAGTTCATTCTTGTTTAGAATATACATTGTGTGCAATAATTGATTGTTCATATATATAGAATTTATCAATATTGACACAAATGTTGCGGTTCAATGAATATCAAAGCGTCGTGATATCCCTTCATCTTCTGCCGCTAGAGTACCAGGGTAGCAATCATCAAGGTCCATTCCATTTTGAACTCAGCTTGACAATATGACTCTGGAATAATCTGATATCCTATTTCTTTGCCATCAAAAAATTCGGAGAAATCAAGGATCGCATTTGGCTTCGAAGATTCTAGCTGGCAGTTTTAATTAGGGGTAAATTCCGGGTCATAATCCGGGCCCTCGCACATTTTAATTTCAAAGATGGGATTTATGTGCAAATCAACACCCTGCACTTCGGTATTCTCACAAGCCCATTGACATGCCACCTTGTTTGAAGGATGTTGACCATCTATCTCTCTGAGGTTGCGTACCTGATCAGAGGTATTGGACAGTGGAGCGAGCAATCTCGGGCGGTATAGTCCATATGATGTGCCTGCGGCGTTTGACATGTCGCGGAAAATCTTCTATAGCTGCAAGAGCCATTGGGTTGAGGGAGGTTCGTCTGTGAATGCTGAACGCGCTTCGCCAGTTGAGGGACCGGAACGCAATTGGTCGACTCGGAAGAAGATATATGTGATTGTGATTGTCACAGCAGTCATAGCGTCCTTCTCAATGTGGTCTTTCTACGAATTCTACCTGGAGGAGCAAAGAGTTGCAGGGTTCGACTCTTATGTGAAGATCAGCTACACCGTTTCTATCGCATGCAATTCCTCCGATCAATACAGGGTTCTCTGCCCGTTGCCTGTCGATTCAGAGGGGTGTGTTTGGCCCCTAACTCAGGGATATCTATATGTCACTGGAAATTCGACCACGAGTATTGCGATGACAGAGTATGGTGAAGCCCTTGAAATCACAGGCAGTGGCGTCACAATAATCACCATGAATATTCGCTCGACGCTCACTGATCCTTTTGAGAACCTGACTCGCTACTGGCACCTCAGCTTGATGGAATCCAACACGGAATTGGGGTTTCGTGCGAATCTGTATTCTGACCACGAAGATGTGTTGTTTGGGCTGGTGTTCGACTATGACTTTGTCTACGGCAACTGTGGAGCGAACTTCATCGGTGATGAGTGCATAGGCAGTCTGAACAATGGGTGGAACACATTATCTGTTGATCATAGTGGGGGAGTCGCCTGATCATTGAATTCTAGGTCTATGTCCATGAACTCCAAGGGAGTTCCGAAGAAGTAATATCTCTCCGCCTATGTTCTCGCCTGTCGATTTTCTACCATCAAAGAATTCGGAGAATTCACGGATCGCATTCGGTTTTGAAGATTATAGCTGGCAGTTTTAATTAGGGGTAAATTCTGGGCTATAATCCGGGCCCTCGCACATTATTATTTATGAACCGGGATTCAAAGGTGGCCCAAAACTGCGTATTCGTTACGATTATTTCCAGGACCAGCTAATCTGGCGTGGTCGATTAGGTGACAATGGCATGATAAATATGCTTACAACAGTCTTCTGATGGTCTGAAATATTTATTTAGTATGATATGTTACGATGCCTGCCCAGCAGTGATGGGGGGTTTTGCTTCACTGCTAAAGGAGAGATTCTATGGAGCCTGGAAGTACAGGATTTATGCTTGTGGCAACGAGCCTTGTCATGCTGATGACGCCTGGCTTGGCTTTTTTCTATGGTGGACTTGTTGGACGAAAGAATGTGCTCACAATAATGATGCAGAGCTTTGTATCGATGGGGGTTACGACAATCATCTGGGTCACAGTCGGATTCTCGCTGTGTTTCAGTGGTGATGTAGGCGGGATTATCGGGAATCTCGATAATGCGTTTCTAATGGGGCTTGACTTGAACACTCCGTTCACTGCAGATATCCCGGTATTCGTCTTTATCGCATACCAAATGATGTTTGCTGTCATTACGCCTGCTCTGATCACTGGCGCGTTCGCTAACAGGGTCAAATTCCCAGCTTATCTCATATTCCTGGTGGCATGGTTGCTACTGGTCTACTTCCCAATGGCCCACATGATATGGGGCGGTGGTATCCTTGCTCAATGGGGCGTTCTCGATTTCGCAGGTGGTATCGCAGTCCACGCCATCGCGGGTATGGCCGCTCTCGCATCCGTTTTCTTTGTCGGCGCGAGAAAGGACAAGCCTTCTGGTCCTCATAGCATCCCATTGGTTGCGCTCGGCACGGGGCTTCTGTGGTTCGGCTGGTATGGATTCAATGCTGGTAGCGAGCTGAGAGTGGATGAGGTAACGGTCACTGCATTCCTGAACACCGATATCGCAGCGTCCTTCGCAGCGATATCATGGCTTATCTTGGCTTGGACTCTTGAGAAGAAGCCGAAATTCCTTGGGCTGCTCACGGGCGCGGTCGCAGGGCTGGCGACGATAACTCCTGCTGCGGGGTTCGTGACTCCGCAGGCTGCGATGGTCATCGGTCTTTTGGCGGGTGTGATATGCTACTTTGCTGTGGCGCTGAAGAACAAGAGGCATTGGGATGATGCTCTCGATGTATGGGGCGTTCACGGTGTCGGTGGCATTGTCGGAGTGGTCTGTCTAGGATTATTCGCAACGCTGGAAGTCAACAGCGCGGGTGCGAACGGTCTGTTCTATGGCGACGCTCGCTTCTTCGCGGTCGAGATAGTCGCGGTTGTCATCGCTTCCGTGTATGCCTTCGTATTCACATACATAATGCTGCACGTGATTAACAAGATCACGCCTGTCAGAGTGAGCGATGCGGATGAACTGACTGGTCTGGACCAGACGGAGCACGGTGAGGAAGCGTACGTGTGAAACCGTGCGGAACCAGCGTAGTGGGCGAGGCCAAATCTGGTTCAACAAACCTTTTTCGCTGTTTCAATTGCTCCTCGAGTTTGAATGGGGATCACTAGTTCTATTTTTGATGGCGGTCCAGGAGAAAGCATGAGTTACTACATTGCATCGTGTCACTTCTCTACCCTTTCTCCGGTCTTCATATAGACCGTCCGTTCAGCGATGTTACATGCATGATCAGCTATCCTCTCAAGATATCTCGCAACGAACTGATAGTTCATCCCCATCGTGATGTTCGCAGAGTTCTCCATCATGTATATCAGAACTTCTCGGAATATCTCATCGTACAGAGAGTCGACCCTGTCTTCAAGGATGAAGACCTCTTCTGTCTTATCCAGGTCTCCCTCGAGGAATGATTCGACGGCTAGGTCGACCATGGATACGGCCATCTCTGATATCCTGGGTATGCTTACGAGCACTTTGAAATGGCGAAGGTTAGATGCCTTTGCTCTCTCCGTTATCTCTGCGATATCTTTCGCGTACCTCACGATCCTGTCGAAGTCGGTGGTGATCTTCAGGCTCGTGGTCACATATCTGAGATCACCGGCAACTGGTGCGTGCAAGGCGATTATCTTGACAATCTCCTTCTCAGTCTTGACGAGAATCTCATACGCCTTTTCGTCCAACTCTCTGACCCTCTCAACGAGCGAGAGGTCCAGATCCTCAAAGGATTTAGCAGCCAGGGTTATGGCCTCTCGGGCCATGGATCCCATCATGTTCATTCTCTCTCCGAGCTCATTCAGCTCATCTTGATATGCTTTCCTCGGCGACATGTTATCACCCGAACCTCCCTGTAATGTATCTCTCTGTCAACTCTTCTTCTGGATTCTCGAATAGTCTCTTTGTCTTGTTGAACTCTATCAGTTCTCCAAGATACATGAATGCCGTCCAATCGGCCACACGTGCTGCCTGTTGCATGTTGTGTGTGACTATGATGACCGTGTAATCATTCTTCAAGTCGAATATGAGATCCTCTATCTTGGAAGTGGCAATGGGATCCAACGCGGAGCACGGCTCGTCCATGAGAAGTACCTCTGGTTCTATTGCCATGGCGCGCGCAATGCACAATCTCTGCTGTTGTCCCCCCGATATGCTAACACCTGAAGCGTCCAAGTTATTCTTCACCTCGTCCCAAAGAGCCGCTTGCTTTAAACTTCTCTCGACCTGCTCCTCTATGAACGCCTTATCTCTGATGCCGTTCATTCTCAGTCCGTAGGCGACATTATCGAATATCGATGCGTTGGGGAACGGGTTCGGTTTCTGGAAAACCATTCCGACTCGTCTCCTGACATCGACTGGATTGGTCCCTCTCGAATAGATATCCTCTCCATCGAGCAACACCTCTCCGGTCACCCTCGCCCCTGGAACGATCTCATGCATCCTATTCAAGCATCTGATGAACGTCGACTTGCCGCACCCCGACGGTCCTATGATTGCTGTTGCACGGTTTGCCTTGACCTTGATGTTGATTCCTTTGACTGCCTTGTTCGAGCCGAAGTATGCGTCGAGTTCTCTTGTCTCTATCTTCGCTGACGATTCTCCCATGTGTCAATGCCTCCTCTTAAACAGATGTCTGCCTCCATGGGCAATTATCCTCACTGTGATGTTCAGACCAAGTACGAGCAATATCAGGAATGCGCTCGCTCCCCACGCTAGATCGTGCCAGTTATCGAAAGGAGATATTGCGAATTGGTAGATCAGCACGGGCATCGATGCCATCGGCTGGGACAAGGTCGTTGGGTAGAACACGGTCCATCCGACAGTGAGCAGCAATGGTGCAGATTCTCCCGTTATCCGTGCAATGGACAGCATTATGCCAGTTATGATGCCTGGTTTGCCATTCGAAAGAACAACCTTCCTTATCGTTGCGGAACGGCTAACTCCCAGGGATAGCGATGCTTCCCTGAGCGATGTCGGCACAAGCTTGAGCGCCTCCTCGGTCGTCCTTGCGACGACTGGTATCATAATGATCGAGAGTGCCAATCCTCCTGCGAATGCATTCGGGCCTCCGAGGGAAACCACCAGGACGAGATAGGCGAATATACCGATGATTATGGATGGGAAACCAGCAAGCACATCCATGACGAAACGGACGATCCTTCCGAACAAGTTGTCTCCATATTCTGACACGAATATACCAGATACGATTCCGATTGGGATTCCAATCAACGAACCGATTCCAATGGCTGCCAAGGTGCCGACAATGGCCGGTCCTATCCCTCCGACCTCATCGCTCCCTGGTGGTGGTATGGTTCCTGTCAGAAACTCGAATGAGAACTGCGGCAACCCTTTGATCAGCACATCCACGAGTATGCTTACTAGCGGGACCAGAGCAGCGATGACGCACGCGACCGCTGCGAGCGTTGCCAGTCTGTCCTTTATCATCCTCTTTCGGAAGCCCTTGGAGTTCATTCGACTCTGACCCTCCCCACCTTCGTCACTCGACTGAGCAAGATTCGACCAGCCACATTTATCGCTAGCATGAGTACAAACAGTACAAGCCCTACTCCAATCAGTGCGGATTGTTGAACTGTTCCGGATGGTGCCTCCCACCAGTTGGTCGCGATGAGGCTGGATAGGGTCTGTCCTGGATCGAGAAGTGACCACGAGAATGAATTCACATTTCCTATGACCATGGTGACCGCCATGGTCTCTCCGACTGCTCTTCCAAGCCCCAGTACGGCAGCTCCGAATATTCCTGATCGTGCATAGCTAATAGCGACTGTTCCGATCATCTCGTATCTTGTCGCTCCCAATGCCAATGCAGCTTCCTTCTGGGATGTTGGCACTGCCTTGAGTGCATCCCTTGAAATCGCTGAGATGGTAGGTATTATCATTATTGCCAGAATCACGGCTGCGCTCAGCTTGTCTATCCCGAAAGTCCTTCCTTCGAAGAACGGCAGGAAGCCCAAGCTTCCTTGGAGGAACGGTTCCACCTGACCCCTCATGAACCCTCTTAGCGTGAATATCCCCCAGATGCCGAAGACGACGCTGGGAACGGCTGCGAGCATCTCTACGAGGAATCCCAATGGCGTGCCGATCCATTTGGGTGCGATCTCGGAGATGAATATTGCAATCCCCACGCTGATGGGGACTGCTATCATCATCGCCACAGCGGATGTGTAGAGTGTCCCACCGATGAACGGAAGCGCTCCAAATACCCCTTGATTAAAACTCCATGTGCTCCCTGTGAAGAATTTGTACCCCATCGAATCCAGCACCGGAAAGGCTCCCTCGATGAGGTAGCCTACGACCCAAGCGAATATCGCGACAGCTGAGAATGCGAGGATCCCACAGAATAGCTGGAACCGGCCGTCCGAGGTCAGGATGAGCTGGTTCAATGTCTCCTTCAACCCATCCATTCTAGCAGACGGAGGATTCCGGCCATTATGGGCTGAATCATTGGGGCCGCCTTCTTCACTATTCATTGTACAAAGGCTCCCCGTCACATACTATGGATCTCAGAGTCTCCTCGTTGAGCTCGACTACTTCAGAGGGTAATGGCGCATAGTAGAGACTGTCTGAATACTCCTGTCCATCATGCACCATCCACCACAGGAAATCCACAAGCGCCTTTCCTTTCTGGTTGTCCGCTTGTTCCTTGTATACGAGTATGTATGTGAAGCTGGCTATCGGATACGAATCATCTCCAGGTGCATTCAAAATCTCAACGCCGTCCCAGCTCTCATCCCCAGCCGGCAGAGTGGCCGCGCTTGCTGCAGCGGCTGCAACAGTGGATTCAGTTGACGGAAGCACGAAGAGCCCCTCCAAATTCTGAATGGCTGCGTAATCGATTTCGTTCTCAATCGCATACGAGAGCTCGAGGTACCCTATGCTGTATGGTGTCGTGGACATCGCGCCTGCGACTCCTCCGTTTCCGGTACCCCCTATGGTCTCAGTTGGCCAGTCGATGGTCTTCGATGCTCCATATAACTCCATCCAAGTCTCGTTCACCTTCGAAAGATAGGAACTCCAGATGAATGTCGTTCCACTGCCATCCGCTCTCCTGACTACGGTTATCGGTTCGTCCGGAATGGTCAGGCCAGGGTTGATTGAAGCAATCTCGGGATCGTTCCAGTTCGTGATGTTGAGCATGAATATCCCGGCAATCACATCTCCAGTAAGGTTCAGGCCATTGTCCAGCTCGGGAACATTGTATGCACATACCACTGCGCCCAATGTCTCCGGTATGTGAAGTAGTCCAAGATCATCCTTGTCGGTCGTGAGCGGAGCATCCGTTCCGGCGAAATCCACGAGATTATCGACTATTCTGCTTATTCCTCCACTGCTTCCAACCCCTTCATAGCTCACCCTCACAGAGGTCTCATTTTCGTAGACCTGTACCCACTTCGAAATCAATGGAAATGGGAAGGTCGCTCCCGCACCAGATAATGTGACGTTATCATTTTCATGGGAGTTTAGAATCTGCAGAGCAAAAACCACTCCGATTAGTAGAGCAACGATGGCGGTTGCCATCACCAACTTCATCGGCTTTATTTTTCCGCGATTCTTCTGGGCTGCAGCAATTCTTCCACGGACATCAGTTGAATCTTTATTCGTTTCTTCGCTCATTGTATCACCTGCGGTCTTCTTGCTTTCTCTGTCTCTTCAATGATCAGCAGGCGACCATTGGCGCTTGAATGTTCAGAGCCTAGATGTCATTGTCAAACTGTGTCAAGCCATCGCATATATAGAAGTATAGTCTCTATATAGAAAGCAATAATATCACCTCGTGCCAATGTGTGTATATAGAGTCCAATTAATTGGTGTTGATACCTTTGCAGGAATCTAGGCGAATTCAAAAGACCGGAGGGTCGACCTACACGATCTCCCTCCCGAAGAGATGGGTGGTGGACTCCGGTCTGAAAAAGGGCGATTTTCTATTAATGACGATAGGCAGTGATGGATCACTTTCGATAGATTCTGTTTCTCCCCGAGAGACCGAGAAGTTGACGAAAGAGATATCAGTCGATAGCAAGACTGATCCACGAACATTGCTGAGACAGCTTATCGGTGCATATGTCACGGGTCATGACGTGATTCATGTGAGATCCAATTCCAGAATTCTCCCTGAGATTAGAAGGGCTGTTCAGGATTTCTCAAGAAGGGTGATTGGCCCTGAGATTATCGAAGAGAGTTCCAACCATATTGTTGTGCAAGATGTCGCTGACCATGCTGACCTGGCCATGCGGAAGGTCGTCCGCCGAATGCACCTGATGGTGAAGAACATGTTCGAGGAGGCAGTGAGGGCAGTCGATAGTATGGACGTCACTCTTGCTGATGAGGTCATCGCAAGGGATGATGAGGTTGATCGACTTCATTGGTTCGTGGAGAAACAGCATGCGACTATCCGTCGTAATGTATCATTTGCGGTCAAGATGAAGATGAGCTGGTTGGAGTCCGACGTACTGCTTTCCACGGCGAAATCGTTAGAGAGGATAGCGGACCACGCTGTTCGAGTCGCGCACAGCGTTCGATTGCTCAAGACATCGAAGGTGGATCGCGTGGTGATATCAGACCTCGAGCGATTGAGTAGTGGTGCGGTCTCAATCCTCGATGACAGTATCGAAGCCTTGTTCAAGAGCGATTCTATCCTTGCCAACAAGTGTCTGGATCGGTCATCCAGTCTTCAAGACGAGATAAACAAGTTCCTTGAGGGTGCGATGACCCGACGGGGGAAGGTTGCAGTCGGGCTGGCATTTGCAGCTGAGAGTGTATCACGAGCTTGTGGGTATTCATCGGATATCGCAGAGACTGCTATCAACCTCGCAGAAGGGCAATAATCATCAGCAACTTTCCTGTCTTCGCTTCACATTTTGATCCCTATGTAACGCCAGCTCTCATCTCTGCAGATTCGACCCTGATGACTGAGGCTGTTTCTAATGGCAGTTCTCTACAGCGCAATGAATCGGCTTTATCGTTCATTTCTTTACAATCAAAGAAATCGATGAATTCATGATTCGCAATTAGCTTTGAAGATTATAGCTGGCAGTTTTAATTGGGGGTAAATTCCGGGCTATAATCCGGGCCCTCGCACATTTTAATATTTGCGAAAAGATTTACGTTCATGCAGATGCCGGATCGAGAGCAAGCCCGTATCGGCATCATTCGGTGCCCCCGAAGTGATTATATTCAGCAATTATATCTCATCACTGCTGAGCGTCGGAGAGGCCTTTCAACATTGGGATTGGAATCATGGATGAGTCGCTCTTATCGTTCTAAGTAGGCCAACTGGTGAAATGATGGATTTCGTCACGGTGATTCTAATTGCGATTGGGCTATCCATGGATGCTTTTGCAGTTTCAATTGCCAAAGGAATATCTGTAAATAAGAACAGAAGAAGATCCGCAATCCTATTGGCTTCTCTTTTTGGAGGGTTTCAAGCGCTGATGCCCGTAATCGGTTGGTTTGCAGGTCTGGGCCTAAGGGACATAATCATGGGAGTCGACCATTGGATTGCATTTGGGCTACTCGGGCTCATTGGCGCAAAGATGATCTACGACTCAACGAACGGTGAAGATGGTAAGGAGGAAGATGTTACAATATTCGCGGCACTCGTCCTCGCAGTTGCGACCAGCATCGATGCTTTGATGGTTGGTCTCAGTTTCGCATTCTTGGAGACACCTATCTTGATCCCCGTCCTGATCATTGGAGCAGTAACCTTTGTGCTATCTTATCTGGGATTCATATTCGGCTCAAGGATGGGAAGCATCTTCGGCAAGAAGGTAAAGATTCTTGGCGGCCTTATCCTCATATTAATCGGGATACGGATCTTGATAGAGCACTTACTATAGACAACCGGGAGTTCAAGGGCTACATCCATTGTCATCGATTGATTGATATTGATCGTGGGGGTCGAATCCCATCAACATTGCCCCTTGATGACTGGTTCATTTCTTTACCATCAAAGAATTCGGAGAATTCAAGAACCACATTTGGCATTGAAGATTATAGCTGACAGTTTTAATTGGGGGTAAATTCCGGGCTATAATCCGGGCCCTCGCACATTTTAATAATCTGGCGTGAATTAATGTGTGGGTGTTGTCTGCTCCGAATGCTTTACTACCTCTTTCCTCCAATCGATTCTTGCGTCGAGAGGAGGAGTCTCCACAGAGGAAAAAGGGTGATAGCGACATCGCCCAACTCCATGGTCCCCTCTCTGTCTTTCGTGACAAGGTAGGCTTTGTTGCAGCCATGCACTTCACAGAACCTCGCAAGTCCCTTCGCGTCAGATTTGTAGATGCTGGTCTGGTACTTGAGTTCGATTGGAACAGGACCGTGTCTTGATGGCAGCACTATGTCAACCTCGTTCCCCTGCGGGTCTCTCCAGAAGAAGACCTGTGACGTCCTTGAGAGGTGGTTGTACGCGGCGGTTTCCGCCAACCTTCCGAGTTCCTGACTTCCAGTCATATCATCCAGTCCAAGAAGGGCACTGATCAATCCAGTGTCCGTGAGATATGCCCGTTTCGAGGATCGCGCCTGTTTGACCATGCTCTTGGTGTAGTTGTAGCAGGTCGAGAAGAGCATCGCCCGCTCCAGGATAGAAAGGTACTTCGAGGCCGTTTGTGCCTTCATTCCTATGTCCGGTGCGATGTTGGCGATCTCGAACATTTGAGAACTCATGGAGGCGAGTATCTTCAGGAGGTGCATCATGCTCGCAGGGTTCGCGATGCTCTCAGTCTCGGGAAGGTCGTGATACACCACTCTGTCCAAGACGGATTGCCGGATGTATCTGTGTACCTTTGTGATGGGTTGCATGCCGACCGTCTCCGGATATCCCCCTCTGACCAGGTAGTTGGTCAATGCGTTCGTGACCTCGTTCTGAATGAGCATGAATGACTCCGGGACCGGAGCGCCCGACCCTATGGGTGGGATTCGTGGCACCTCAATCCCTTTGAACGCCAGATATTCTCGGAAAGACAAAGTCGGAATGGTGATATCGAACGCCCTTCCCGCAAGGCTCTCGCCCATGCCCTTCCTCAACCCGAGCGACGACGATCCTGATGCGAATATCTTCACGTTCGGTTTCGTCTCATAGATGCGCTTGAGGATGGTAGGCCATTCATTAATGAACTGTATCTCGTCGAGGAACAGGAATACCGGGTTCTTCTTCGAAGGCTTGGTTGGAACTACGTTCTCAAGGAAGTATGATACGACATCCTCGAGGATTGTGTGTTCCCTCGATAGGACTTCGTCAAAGGAGAAGTACATAGTGTTCTTGGAATTGACGCCCCTGTCGAGCAAATCCTGCATCGTCTTGGTGATTGCCGTGGTCTTCCCCGACCTCCTCGGCCCCGTGACAAGGACAATCTGTCGGTCATCGGCGAAGCTTGTCAACTCCTCAATCGATTCCCTCTGGATGATTTCTTCAACGTGCTCAGCGAGGGATTCACCTCTCCACTGTGGATTCGAGATCACTATCTGTCTCACGAGCCTTTCGTTCACGGTGAATCGATATAATTGTGAGTTTATAATGATTTCCAATATATCTAAATGTGTTATTGGGCTTCAACTGCTCCACAGACAGCACCTGCAACGCTACCAGCTCGACCCTTAGTTCGGCAGCCGATCTCGCTGGCGATGCCCTCGAGATCGCCGAGACAGCGGTCGACACTGTCGAGAAGCTCGCCTCGTTTTTTACCATCAAATAATTCGGAGAATTCACGGATCGCATTCGGTTTTGAAGATTATAGCTGGCAGTTTTAATTAGGGGTAAATTCCGGGCTATAATCCGGGCCCTCGCACATTATTATTCATAATGATGGATGATTGTCAAGTTGTTCGATGGCTCGCTGCACCGTGTGCTCGCTTGGGTGATTTGATCCGATGGGGTCGCACCTTTCTGTCGACCACTATCTGATTGTTCTTTTCGAGATAGTCTAGGCACTCTCTGATAAATGCAGGGGTTTCCCTCAATTCGGTTGAGAGTCCATCGACCGAGTTCATCCCCTTGTCAATTAGTGTGAGCAACCGCTGGGCACCCATCTTCAATTCCGCTCTTGTCTTCAGTGCTCGTTTCCAGGGGACTTTCACACCGTATCTCCTTTCCATCTCATCGAGCTTCGTGAGAAGGAACGCCTCCCAGATGCTGCTCTTTCTCAGCCCTTCGGGATCAGTCTGATTATCGCACTCCTCTAGGATGATATCGCGGCTCAATCCTTTTCTGAACAACGCGATCATGTCGTCAAGGTCTCTTGATCTCTCAGTTACGCTCTTGAGCAGGAATATATCTTCTCGCGAACAAATATACAGAACAAGTTCTCCCCATTCGTCAACCCGCTCTGCTCTTCGAATCATCCCTTCGGAGAGCCTTAGTTTGTTACAGATCCTTTCGGCGAAGATGTCGGCTCGCACCCCTCCTGAAGCGGACAATATTGTCGCGTCTACAAGTGCGTGACATTCCTGTGGATGCCTGGTATTGACATCGAATCCTAGCGATTCGAAAGCTCTCTTGAGTTCCTGCGCTTCAAGCGATGATCGCACTATCAGATCCAAGTCCTTGGTAGCATCCTTCTCGCCTCTGAGAGCCATTGCTCCACCTCCCACCAAGTAGACTTGGATTCTCATGCTACAGATATTCCCGACCTTCTCCATTATTGAAAGGACCTCTGATTTGCTGATTTGGGCCGGCATCGTTCACTTCACCCCATATTGTATTCGTAATTCCTGCATATCCGACCTGCTAGGGAATAGCAGGTTCTCGACGTCTTCACCATCGAGGTATTTTATCATCAGTTCGGATAGTTCCCCCACCCCCATCGCATCTCCTTGTCTACGTAGGTATCCTGACCTGTAGCCACTCTTGAACAGGAAGAGCAAGCTGTATGCGATGCCTCTTGAGCTGCTTGGATCTATCAGGATGTTGTGGAGGGCGATATCCTCTGGTTTCAGACTCGGTCGCCAGTATGCATAGTGGTAATACTTCGTATCCGAAATGAACTGAAGTCCGCGTTGCGACATTGCTGTTACCCCAGTGCTGCGAATTCCAGATGTGTCTTTCAACTCTCTGGACGCGAATATAAACTGAAGCCCTTCGCACCAGAGTATCCTCCCTGCCGAGGTGATGTCATCGAGGACCGCGGCGCACGCTCCTCTGGAGAAGTCCTGTAGAAATCGTGTTAGTATCTTGTCTGATTGAGGAATCGAAATCACATCGCCATCCTGGGCAACTGCTGCAAATCCTTTCAATGCCCAGACGATTCTGCGAACAGATTCTGGAGCAAGTCGCGTTTCAGTTGCGATTCTTCCGAGCGTCTTTTGATTACTGGAGGCCGAGAGCATGACGAGGAGCCTGGAACCAATCAGTGGTTCGATTGCACGAGAATTTCCTTCTAGATATGTTGCCAGTGCTTTTGAGTGACCATGCGAGTTTATGAAGATTATATTGATCTTCCCATCTCTCCGACTTGTCACAAGCTTCTTTGACGATAGAGACTGGATTATTCTGTAGATTGAGATATTCGATAGGCCCGTATCTTCTATTAATGCAGCTGCTGATACATGACCATCGCATACTGACTTGAATACTCGGAGTTCATTCTTGTTTAGAATATACATTGTGTGCAATAATTGATTGTTCATATATATAGAATTTATCAATATTGACACAAATGTTGCGGTTCAATGAATATCAAAGCGTCGTGATATCCCTTCATCTTCTGCCGCTAGAGTACCAGGGTAGCAATCATCAAGGTCCATTCCATTTTGAACTCAGCTTGACAATATGACCCTGGAATAATCTGATATCCTATTTCTTTGCCATCAAAAAATTCGGAGAAATCAAGGATCGCATTTGGCTTCGAAGATTCTAGCTGGCAGTTTTAATTAGGGGTAAATTCCGGGTCATAATCCGGGCCCTCACACATTTCAATTCTTGATTCCAAATATCCATTGTGGCACCGTCTATGCCATCATCTTCTATCCTCCGTTCAAGGGTGCTTTCTCCTACCCTTACATATTGCATGCATTAGAAAACTATATGCATATGTAAGGGTATGAGATGTCATGGTCGTCATTAGGAAGAAGACGGTCGATGGTCGGGAGTACTTTTATCTCCAGCACACTATCAGAACTCCCTCGGGCGTTCAAACCCGTGAGAAGTATCTTGGAGCGAAATTGCCTCACGATGTCGAGGCTTCAAAGAGGGACTTCCTTACAGAGATTTACAGAGAGCGATGGTATCCACTTCTGGATCAGGTTCGTTCGAACTACCAGAAGGAGAAGCGTGCACTACCACCTAGCACCCTCCAGAAGCGTGATCGCCAATTCTCAATCAAGTTCACATATGATACGAATCGCATCGAAGGTTCGAGACTCACTTATCGTGAAACGGCTGATTTGCTCGAGAGAGGACTGAGTCCAAGCCAGAAACCGATTGAGGACATCAAGGAAGCCGAGGCCCACGACAGAGTCTTCCGGGAAGCGCTGCGATACAAGAAAGACCTGTCACTGCAGACGATCTTGATGTGGCACAAGAAGCTGTTCGAGGAGACGAAGCCAGATATAGCAGGGAGAGTCAGGACTTACCAGGTGGCAATCTCTGGGAGCCGATTCATGCCTCCTAGCCCCGTCGAAATCCAACCATTGCTCAGAGAATTCTTCCGATGGTATAATCGGAACAAACCTTCCATGCACCCAGCCGAGTTGGCTGCTGGAGTTCATCTGAGATTCGTGACAATACATCCGTTTGCCGATGGAAACGGCAGGATGAGCCGTCTCCTAATGAACTTCGTATTGCATCGAAACGGATATCCTCCTCTGAATATTCCGTATGAGGGTCGTCGGGGCTACTACAATGCGCTTGAGCGGTCCCAGGTGAAGGAGAGCGACAGCACCTTCATTCAGTGGTTCTTCAAGAGGTATCTCAAGGAATACTCAACATACACCATGACCACGAAGTGATTTCTTCAGGACCGTTTCTTACCATCAAAAGAATTCAAGAATCACATTTAGCTTTGAAGAATATAGTTGGCAGTTTCAATTAGGGGTAAATTCCAGGCCAATCCCTGGAACGTCAAGGGCCTTCAATTCGTCTCAGTGTGAGATGTGAAGTCATTCTAGATGGCGATGCTCTTCGGTCTGTCTATCTTCGTCCCGCGGTTTCGTGGTACAGCCGGATGGCTCGTCTGCTGGTATGCCAGTCCCCTGATATCTTCAGTGCGGGGAGTTCCCCCTGTCCCGCGCGTAGACGCAGATACTTCGCGGAGTGTCCCGACTTTCCATCCAACTGCTTCAGAGGTTTCAGCTCGTCTTCTGCTGTGCCCAGTTGATTCAGCAGATCGAGAATCGAACGACTCATGAGCTCCTTTACCAAGTTCACAAGGTGTGACAAGTCACCGGAGTGACCCTGATCCATGCAGTCAAGATACCTCTCCCTTTCTGGCGGGAGAATATGTACAGGTGGCCAGTTGTGTTTGAGGAAGTGTTGGTTCAGGAGCAGTCTGCCGACTCTGCCGTTCCCGTCGCTGAATGGATGTATCGATTCGAAAGTGTAATGGAACCATGCCCCGAGTGTGAACACATCCTCTCCTTTGATGTCCCTGCCTTCGTAGTCCTTCAGCATCCTCCCCATCTCGTCAACGACCTTCTCCATTCTCGGAGGTATGTGCCTTGAGCCTGTGATACGGACATTCACGCGTCTCCACATTCCCGCATCCCCTTTCACCCCTCTGAACACGTTCTCATGCAACTCGAGAGTCGTTTCGAGTGTGATGGGTTGTGCTCTTAGCTGAGGGATTTCATGGAAGACCTTCTCATGTTGCAGAGTCTCTAGAACATCTCTGATTGGCCTGTTCCCGACGCTGCGCTGCTCGATGAGCAATACCTCGACATCGTGCCAGGTGAGCGTGTTCCCTTCAATGGCATTGGTTCCCCAGGTGTTCAGAGCGCTCGTCCGCTTCCAGACCTCTTCGGGAAGGCTGTCCAGGGAAGTCCTGGTGAGGAGGCAATCGCGGAGCGCAGCAAGTATGCTTTCACGCATGTATTGTTTATGAAGGCATATATGATATATATACTTATATGCCAAACACTGGTATTTAGAGAATTAAGCATATGTATCGTGCTCATGTCACTGGCGCATGCGAGCATTGAGATCAATCTGAGATTCACTTGGACGACCGTGAATTGGATCCGTTTCAGGAACGAAACTCAAGGGGAGTCTATGCAGTCGAAAATCAATTATCTAACGGCAAAGAATTCCACATTGAATTTTGAAGCTTCCACCATTGAACACCAGCAAATCTCAGGTCAATATTCGGATCCTCGCACATTTTATGTCACGAATGAAGATGTCTGGCTGTCGGATGGATTCGACCTTGATAGGTCAGCGAGAACCTTTTCACTTCCAGAGCTACTTAAACCCTTGAGATTATTCTCCGGTGATATCAGATGGTTCGAGACGCGGAGATCAGGAATGCCGTGGAAAACGCAAGGTCGCTTCTCGGTGATCATGGATATGACTGCAGGACGACGGTGGAGGATTTCATCCTCTGGTTTCAAGCGGATACTCCTTACGACCAAGGAGGCGAATTCGATTACGTCATTCGCAGTCCATTGCTGGTGGCTCACGAACTTGTGGAAATCGAGAGTGTGAAGGCGATGGGGCTGAATTTGACGAAGGATGTCATCCTCGAGAACGTACACAGGGTAGATGACGCGCATCTAACGGCGACGCAAACCGAGCTTGAACTTGCTGCATCTTTGAGGGACACTCCACACATTAGTGAGCGAATAAAGCACATCAGCATGTGGATAGAGGACTCTTCTGTAAGCGCGGAAAACAAGGCGAAGTACTTGGTATTGAAAGGAAGAGCACTGGAGATTCTCGCGGATCTACAGCAGAAATGAGAGCGGGTTCCGGCTATGATTCTAGCTGTCTTCGATATGTCACACGGAGTGAGGTCTCCACAACCGGTCCAATTATCTAGCTGCATTTCTATGAGCAGCTGATACTGTATATGACGGCCCCTTTAGGTGAGCATGGCCTTGTACCCACCAATTCAATGAGCTTGGTCGAGGCCTTGGAGAATGACCCTTTCTATGCTGCTATTACACGAGATTTCTCAGGCGATGATGTCCATCGACGCGAGGTCTTGGAAGCCTACTTTGACTATTCGATGAAGGAAGGCATGAGGCTTGGATGCTGCACAATCCTGCCAGACGATGATAGAGGCGCAGCCATTTGGATCAAGCCAAGGCCTCAGAGACTTCTTTCAAAATCCAAGTCTGAGAAGCATAGATTCTTGGAATCAATACTTGGACGGGACGGACTTGCGGATTATCACAGGATCATTGGATTCATGTCACCTCGAGCGCGACAGGTTGTGGGGAGCAGCACTTGGTACCTATCTATCCTGGGGGTATCTCCCAACGCACAGAACCAAGGGCTCGGAAGACGGCTGCTGGAGCCTACTCTCTACGAGGCGGACCGTGTAAACGCCGAATGCTACTTGGAGACATATTCGCCTCGCAGCATCTCGTTCTACGAACGACTCGGTTTCGAATGCGTGGTCTCGCATATAGAGCCAGTGACATCATCAGAATATTGGATATTGATCCGAACGCCAGCTGATACTCGAAAGTGAATATTGACGGCGGATTGAATTCCTCAGATCCGATATATCCTTTGCCATCCATATTACGCCATAATTCAAATGATGTTATTGGCTCCTAAGTCTCCTAGACGTGCACTCCTTTTCTATGAGTTCGAAGCAGTCTATGCTGAGTTCGAATGATTTCTTGCCGGGAATTCCGTCGAGTGGGCATCGCATGCCGCGGAGTTTGCTCTGACAGAACATATGGGTCGTATCCCTGCCACCTTCCCTTACCTGGTTGGTGACAATCCAGCATTCGGATCTCAATAGACGCAAGGCCATGGTATTCACTTCTGAGCACTCAAGAAAACAAAGTGGCATATCTCCCTGCTGTCGAGCCGGAGTCAGCTAGGCGGATATATCGTCTCATTGGCGACACGTGTCCACCCAACCAGACTGCCCAAAGCTCAGTGGTCACAGGGTCCTCAGCTATCAGTACATGAAATCCATATCATGCAGCTTGAGTCCGTCCTTCCATTTCCTATTCTTCAGGTCCATGAATAGTTCGACATGACCGACGTTCATCATCCCATTCAATCTGAAGAAGTTGAGCGCGCTCAAGTTTCTCGCAACCGGTCTGACGCTCAGAAATGTAGCGTTGCGGTCCTTCGCCTCTCGAATAGCAATCTCCATGAACCCTTTCCCTATGCCCGTGCCACGACGATCCTTTTTGACGACAAGTGGTTCGATTGTGATTTCATCTTCTCCGATCTCGAGTCCCATGAGTCCGATGAGGTTCCCCTCTATCTCTGCTATCCAGATGTTCTCGGCACCTGTCTTGTCAAGGTGTTCGTCGAAGCATCTTCCAGGATCCTCACCGCCTATGCTCGGATTGTCATAGATGATTCTGTGTGCTATTGTTAACTGTTCCCAGAGGTTGCGGCAACCTTCGAGGTCGCTGCTCTTGTATTTCCGGAACTCTATCGGCTGTGAATCATCCATATGACTACCCTCATCATATCATTAATGACACCATTGCGATATGTGTGGGTCTATATCTTATGTGGGCTTTTCAGGACTGTCTATGATGGGCTCTCTTTTGTCCCGAGGATATCATTGTATCAAATGACAAGCCTTGCTAGGACGGCTCTGATGCCTGCGTAATCGTGCTCATCCATCACTTCGTTGGTTCATCCACCGTACTGCTTCGTAGTGTAGAAGTACGCCTGTAGCACAAGGTCCCATTCAGTATCATCGACGAAATCCAACCCGACGTTATCGTATGCTCTGTCGAAAGAGTCCCAGTAGACCTGATAGATCCCTATCGACGGACATACGAACACTGAGAGGCCTGTGACGAGTCCGCGCATCCTCCAGCTCGCCCAATCATGGACAATGACTCTGTCAGCTGCTACTACAATCGCACCGCAGGCTTCCGAGACCTCTGGATGTGACTCTGCCGTGCTCTCTCCAAGCAATGTGAACATGGTCATGATGTCCGGGTAGAACCAGGTGCCCATATTGTTCATCCACAGGGATACATCCGACTGCAGGGCGGCTGTTTTCAGATATTTGCCGAGGGAGTTATCCTTCGGCATCACAGCTTCCTTGAAATCGATGAACGCATCGATAAGTGGACCCAATGCATTCAGATCTATGACTGACAGGGAAGCGAAATCCTGCATGTATGGGTAGAGCGTGGGCAGTGTATGGAGTGGTGCGGAGTACCACACTTCATAATCGTCCACAAGCTTGCATGCGAAATCCAATGGCTTTATGTCAGGATTCAGGGAAAGCCCTGAGAGCATGTCTATGTAGTTCTGTCCATCGAACGGTACCCCGAGCTGCGAAGCAACCATGTATGATGCGGTCCCTCTCAATTCATAGGCGACTTCAACGATTCCGAGAGTGCATGCGTCGAGAGAGATGATATCTATCGATTCTCCGGTCTTGCCGATCGCGTCATTTATTCCCCTGCCCAGGTCATCAATGGACATCCAGACTTTTGGCAACTCAGAGTCAGGCAAACCCTCATCGGAGCATAGTCCGAGATACCCGTTCCCGTGGTTCTGGATCATGAGCATGAAGTTGTCCGCTGAAAGAGTGGGCTCTGTCAAAGCGTACTGGATGAACGAACTCAGAGTGTCCGGCGAGGATGAGTTGATCTCCTCATAACTCCGGATCTCCACCCATCCCGTCTCTGTCAAAGTGCTCAGGTTCGCAGGCATCGTCAGCCTGTCGATGAAGACGCAGAGAGCCACATCCTCTCTGTTCGTGAGATAATCTATCCATAGTTGGACGAAGTAGTCCGTGTATTCGTCCAGGTTGTTGTCGCTGGCCCAATACATCGCTATCGTCCACTTCCTCGCATTATCCTCTTGATCGACATTCACTTGGTCGTCTGCGCGGCATGCGCCCACCATGATGGAAGCTACGATGATCACGGCGGTGGCGAAGACGGTCGCAACTCTACAATACTCACTGCGAAATCCTACAGCTCTCAACTCTGATTCCCCCCGAGCTATCCGGTCAGACCTGACCGGTTTCCCAACAAGTGATTGTCGCGCTGGTAGTTAATTCTCGTGTAGGTCAGTGTGCAATCGAAGGACACATGTGTTCATTGCATCAGGGTGTTTGGAATCGTTCCCTAAAATCAATCATAGTGGTTTGATAGCGGTTCCATGAGGTAGTTGATGAATCCTACTATCGATTGATCATCCGTCCAAAACGCGGTCATGTCTTCGATCTGTTTCTCTTCCCTATAATCGCTCGCGAAAAGGATGATCTTCTTGTCTGATTGAACAAACAATACTTTGGGAGGATGCATCTCTGTGAACTTCATCATGGCTTTTGGTTTCAGGATGGTTCCATATTCCTTGAATGTCTTGATCTTTTGAGGGTCCGGTGAGGCGAATCGGATTTTGATCTTCTTTTCCTTCGCCATCCTCCACAGGGCTTCAAAGTCAATCAATAGGTCCGGATATCCTGCGACCAGCATCTCCGATTTGGTGGAGTCTATCATGCGTTCCATTCTATCCTTGATTCTCCCTTTGCCCTTTATGGCCCAGATCCGGACGTCCGAAGTCCCCTGAGGTGGCGCGCACGCAAGCTCCTCCAGACCTTCTCGTGCGTCCTTGACTGCGCTCAATACTTCTGATTCGATCTTGGAGATTGCGATTTTCGGGGGAACAGCCCTGAACCTCTTCGGTCTCCCAGTAGATGTCTCGATGATCCCCCGATGCTCCAGTCGATCTAGAGTCTCATAGATGGCAGATCTGGGAACTTCGGCAACCACGTGAATGTCGCTTACCCGCGCTTCGCCCAGCCTAGTCAGGGCCGAAAATACCTTGGCTTCATAGGTGGTTAGGCCGAGGGAGATGAGTTTGTCAATAACTTTTTGATGTGTCAATGTATCATACACTCGGATATCTACAATTGTAGATATGAATGCGAAATACTTATATGTTAGTTTAGAATTAACGACATTCTTGTTAGTACGACAATAACAACATAGATGAGAGTGCACCAATGATATTCGAAAGGCTAGCTGACGGTGTGATACACCACCACAAGAAGATACTCATCGCATGGATTGTAATCCTCGCGTTTGTTGTACCTGCAGTGCTCAAGGTCGATGAAGTCCTGGTCTATCAGGAATCAGATATGGTCGCTGGTGACAAGGAATCCCTCATCGCCCAGGATATCATCAACGAGCAGTTCCCAACATCCGTCCCTAACAGTACTCTGATGATTGTCATAAGTGGGACAGATGTCACTGGCCCTGCCATGAGGGACTTCTGTCTGGACCTGGAATACAGCATCGCAACCGAGGACGGTCTCGCATACATGGAATCCATGACAACCGTATATTCGATCTATACTGGCGCCATCACTGCTGCTGTTGTCGAAATGGGGCCGATGATGTATATCGTGGAATCAGAGGTCAATATGACGGCAAACCTCTTCTATGGTATACCTTCGCTCTATCTCAACAACTGGATATACTATACGAATACCAGCCTCGATATTCCATCCCGGGATGCTGAGGCATACTGGATCACTATCTCAACATTGGACCTGATGCTCTCTGAAGAAGACGATGTTGCCAAGGCTACCACATATCAATACTTCTCACTGTTCGCGGACCGCTGGAATGCAACCTCAGAGAATATCTCACTCGTGTCCGACCCGATGGCGCGGACGGAGGATGCGATAGCCTATGCTGCCCCTATCTTCATCGAAGGCATGGCACTTGCCGACGATGAGGCGGCCTTGATGATGACTGCGGTCATGTACTCCTTCGATATCTCCACATTCTCGAACACCAGCATGATCCACTCATTCTCACTCTCGATGATATCTGGTCTCTCCGGAATCGAGAACATGACCTTCATCGAGGAGGTTTATTCACTAGGTCCGGAATACGATTATCCTGAGGCAGGTGCCCTAGCTGCCCAGATCGTTGCTGCTGGTTCAATTTCCGACTATCCAATCACCATTCCCGAAGAGTATCTCTCAGGATTCGTAAGTCCGGACAATAGCACGATGCTCATTGTCATGTCATTCTCGAAGGATTCGAACTATCTTGAGGATGGCGAGAAGCCGATCATGCTGAATGTCGGTATTCTTAGAGACATGGTGTCTGAAGCGAAGTCCACATACCTTGACGATGACTACAAGACATATGTCACAGGGGATGCGGCCATATCTTCGGATATGGAATCCTCGATGGGTAAAGAGATGATGCTGATCGAACCGATCACGATCATCCTCATAATCGTACTCATGGGGGTGTTCTTCAGATCGGTGGTGGCCCAGTTCCTTCCTTTGGGCAGCGTGATGGTCGCATTGGGTGTGAGCCAGGCGATAGTGTTCGTAGTCGGTTCCCTCGTGGCTGACATCCATTACACTGTGGTGACCATGCTCTTCAGCATATTGATGGGCGTCGGCACCGACTATGCGATATTCATAGTCGCCAGGTACAGAGAGGAGCGGATAAAGGGACACAACCGGGAGGAAGCGGTCAGAACCTCGGTCACATGGGCTGGCGAGAGCATATCCACGAGCGGCGCGACCGTGATGATCTCATTCTTCGCCCTTTCCATCTCTGATTTCTCCATGATCAGGACCATGGGCCTCGTGCTCGGGATGGCGATCGGCATATCTCTGATTGTGGCGCTCACACTCGTGCCTTCCCTGCTCCTCCTGATGGGGAACAGGATATTCTGGCCCACTAGAGGGCAGCGTTGGAAGAAATTCGCCCAGAACGTCATGGCCAAGAGGGCCCAGGGCCATCGCGGCTACTTCCACAAGGCCGCGACATTCTCGATCAAGCACGCGAAGGTAGTCGTTTTAGTTGCCTTTCTCATCTCGGTGCCGACGACCTATGTGTTCCTCACAGCTGAGACGAGCTTCGATTTCATCAGCGGCATGTCATCAGGGGTCGAGAGCAACGAGGGCATAGTCGCGATGACAGACGGTTTCGGTGCTGGCAGAATCATGCCCACGGAAATAGTGGTCGTGTTCGACTCGCCGGTGTACGCAGATGGCGATTTCGACTTAGATACGCTGGACGCAATCGCGCTCATGACCTCTTCGTTGTCCTCTCTGGACAATGTGAAGCAGGTGACAGGGACCACTAACCCGAAGGTCTCTGCGATCGATTACAGGAACCTCAGTGCGTTGTCATCTGATTCGAGAGCCGCACAGGAGGCGCTGATGCTGGAGACAGTGGGTCTAGATAACAGCACCGTGCTGATCACGATCGTTCTCGAATCGGGACCGATGACTCCTGAATCGATCGCCACCATCGACGACATTCGGGCCTTGGTCTCGAACCTGCAGGAAGACGACCCTGCCCTTGAATCAACTGTCATATATGTCGGCGGATCCAGTGCTGTGATCGCTGACCTGCAAAAGGATCTTGACCAGCAGTTCAGGGTGATGGAGATCGTCGTGGTCATAGGCATATTCATCGTTCTCTTAATCGTCCTAGGAGCGCTCCTACTGTCGCTGTTCGCCATAATATCGATCATGCTCAGCATCTCATGGGCGTTCGCTGCAACCGTAGGTCTCTTCGGCTATGGATTGGGAGAACCGATCCTATGGATCATCCCTCTGATCCTGTTCATCATGTTGATGGGGATCGGAATGGACTATAACGTCTTCATACTGACAAGGATCAGGGAAGAGATTCACAAAGGGAAGTCCGATCGTGACGCGATTGTCGAATCGCTGGATTGGACCGGCGGGATCATCACTGCACTTGCAGTGATCATGGGCTCGGCCTTCGCCTTGATGATGATATCCAGCACCATGATGCTCAAGGAGATTGGCTTCGCCCTCGCTTTCGCAATCATGCTCGACGCGATGGTGGTGCGAACCTACATAGTCCCTGCGATGATGACATTGCTCGGCAAGTGGGGTTGGTGGGCACCGGGACCGCTTCAGAGGGAGAGACGAAAGGAGAAGACGTACCGGTCGCTCAAGAACCAGTGAAGCTGCTTCGGAAGCACCCACTTCATCCATGATGGAGCGCATCGCCTCTTCGGATGAGATGATTGGTCCAATAAAGTGCAAATACAATCATTCAAAAACCTATTCATAACAAAATATGGAGGTTGTTTTTCCTCCGAACCATCCCATTTATTGGCCGATGGTACCGAACGCATCCGATGGAAAAATGCTCGTCAGATTCGCGTATGAAATGTATGATTAGTATGAATAGTGTATTATAGCCCTTTGCGTTTATGAGGCCTAGATTGTCATGTTCGGGAAACCAGAACTTTTCGGGAGTGCAACTGTCGGAGAGCGTGGGCAGGTCGTATTGCCCGCTGAACTCAGGAAACGATTCGGCATCCAACCTGGGGACAAACTATTGGTCCTTGCAGAATCGGCCCCTGATGGGATGTGGAGCGTGAGACTTGTCAAAGGCGATGTGCTCCAGAAGATGTTCACGAAGATGACGGAACATCTCGGTCAGATGATGTCAGAAAGCGAGAAGATCTGAGCAAGGTAACCTGCAATTGGATGATCGATGATTGGCACAGTCTCGGGTATTAATGATTACATCAAGGTGATTTGATTGGCTAACAGTATTATCGAGGTCAAGGATCTGGAACATTCCTTCGGGGACTTCAAAGCCGTCGATGGGATAAGCTTCAATGTGGAGCAGGGCGAGATATTCTCGTTCCTAGGTCCGAATGGCGCCGGCAAGAGCACGACCATCAATGTCCTCACGACTCTGCTTTCATGTCAAGCAGGATCGGCGAAGGTCTGTGGTTTTGATGTCCGGACGAATCCACTTGATGTGCGCAAATGCATAGGGATTGTGTTCCAGGACGAAGTCCTGGATAGGGACATGACCGTAGGCGAGACGCTGGAATTCCACGGCCGGATATACTCGATGCCCAAGGATCAGAGGCTCGCAAGGACGAAGGAACTCATCGAATTAGTTGAGTTGAAAGAGAAGGTAAACGAGCGGACGAAGAATCTCAGTGGAGGGATGAAGCGACGGTTGGAGATCGCGCGTGGGCTCATGACACGACCTCGGGTTCTGTTCCTTGATGAGCCCACCATCGGCCTTGACCCTCAAACCCGCCTTCGGATATGGGATTATATCAAGCGCATAAACGAGGAAGGTACGACGATCTTCCTCACCACACACTACATGGATGAGGCTGATTTGCTCAGTGACAGAATCGAGATCATAGATTATGGTAAGATCATCGCCTCCGGTACATCCGAGTCTCTGAAGAACACGCTGGGCAGCGACATGATATATCTCGAGACAGAGGATGACACCAAGGCTGCAGAGATTGCGAGAAGAACTCTGAATGTTACTGAGGTAAAGCCCCTGTCGAATAAGGGACTCGAACTCATACTCGATACGGACGGAAGCAAGGTCATGCCAATGATCCTCCGCTCGATAGAGGAGGAAGGTATCGTGATACAGAGCGTGAAGATGAAGAAACCTTCCCTGGACGATGTGTTCGTTCATTACACTGGCCGGGAGATACGCCATGAATCTGCTGAGAACGGCCTTCCCAGAAAAAGGAGGCATTAGACATGGCTCGAGAGTTTCTTACCGTCTACTGGCGCGAGATGATAAAATATGTCAGGTTCAAGGGGATGCTCTTCGCATCTCTGGTCCAGCCTGCTCTATGGTTGCTCCTCTTCGGAGTCGCGATGAGCAGCAATTTCGATAATTCCGCGTTCCAGTTTCCGGATATGCCTGGGGTCGTTTCCGTGAACTATCTGACATTTATGACCGCTGGCGTCATGGCCATGACTGCTCTTTTCACATGCTTGTTTGGAGGTATGGGAATCCTATTCGACAGAAATTGGGGGATCATGAAGGAGATGCTCGCAAGTCCCATGAACTCCTATCATATCCAGCTCGGAGTCGGGTTGGGAGGGGTGACGAAGTCTCTCATACAGGTCTGCTTGATTCTGGTGTTCGGTCTAGTTCTAGGCGTGGACTTCTTCGCAGGGAAATCCGCTCTGGAGGTCCTGGTATCAGTCGCTGGAATCGTTGCCTTTATCGCTGTGTTCTCTGCAGGCTTCATATTCCTCTCGGCCACTTTCGCGATGCGCGTCGAGAGCATGGAGAGTGTTCAGGCTATCATGACATTGCTGACGATGCCTCTTATGTTCTCGAGCAATGCCCTGTACTCGATTGATTCCTTCCCTACATGGCTTCAGGTGATCTCATCGGTTAACCCGCTGACATATCTCGTCAATGGCATCAGGTACTTCGCTCTCGGAGACAATTTCTTTGCCATGGGGACGCATTATGAGCTCGCAGGCAATGATATCATATTCGCTTTCGTGGTGCTCTTGGCATTCGCATGCCTGACGTTCACCACGGCTTGGTTGACCTTCAAGAAAGCGAAAGCCACTTAAGGCTCGGCCTCAACCACGTCGCATCGATCTAGGGAAACCCCAAAAACCTCTTCACGATTCCATTCTGTTTGAAATAGATTCCCGCTTTCACATACTCTTCATTCTGTCCGCGACCATAGCCACGAAAGCGATCGTATTGGTCAAGCTCTTCAGGGGCCAGTTCTCATTTGGCGCGTGTATATTGACACCCTTGAGGTCCACCTGACTGATGGTCAGGCACATCGGTGCATGGGGCGTGAATAAGTACCCTGGCCCAGTTCCGAAAGCCATCGGTACCACGCTCGAAGATGCGGGCAACGCCACTTCTCTGGATATGTCATGAACCAATCTGACAAATGGATTGTTCACTGGGGTCTTGGCAGGGTCATAGCTACTTCCTCCGATGTCTTGAATCTCGATGTCGTCAAACCCCTTGTCTGAGAAATGCTTCTTCAATAACTCTATTGTATTCTCTGCGGTGAGATGTGGGACTAGTCGGATCTCGAGCTTCGCGCGTGCGGTCGAAGGTACGATAGTCTTGCATCCAGGACCATCGAAGCCAGCAGTTATGCCGCAGACGGTTATGCTCGGTTTCATGAAGACCGCTTCCAGAGCATCTACTCCCGAAAGGTTGAGCAACAGCTTGTCCAGGCCGTAATCCTCTTTCAGCATCCCAACGACATCTGCTTCGTATTCTTCCAGAGCCTTCAGGTCGTCATCCGACGGTTTCATGACTCTCTCATCAATTCCATCCACGAGTATGTTCTCATTCTCGTCCTTCAATGAACTCAATGCCTGAATCAGACGCCATGCCGCGTTCGGGACCGCATTGGAGAAGCCAGAGTGAACATCAGCTCGAGGAAACCTTGGTGGCCCCCCAGCAATCACATCGAGATAGACCATGCCTTTGCAGCCACAGTATACTTCTGCTGGGCTACCAGGCGTAGTCGTCAATAGCTCAATCGCACAGCCATCGGCTTTTAAGAAATCCTCATGAGCCTTGGCAAACTCACTGAGATGCACCGAGGATGCCTCCTCCTCTCCTTCGATCACGAACTTGACATTTATCGGAAGTTCTCCCCGGATCTCCTCGATCAGACTGATTCCGAGTAGGTTCGCAATATATGGTCCCTTATTGTCCTGCGCTCCTCTCCCATATATCCGTCCGTCCCTTATCGTCATCTTCCACGGAGACGATTCCCACAGTTCGAGAGGTCCCTCTGGTTGGACATCGTAGTGGTGATACAACAGGAGGGTCCGTTCTGCACCCACATTCTTCTCGGCGAATATGATCGGGGAACCTGCGGTTTTAAACTGCTTAGCGTCGAACCCGCGGCTCCTGAGCTGCTTTTCGACATGGTCTGCGCATTGGTTTATGCTCTCTGCGTCTCGGATAGCCACAGATGGGAATTCTATCAGCTTACCTAGCATGTCCAGAGCCTGCTTTTCCTTCTGGAGCGCCTTCTCTTGAATCTCCGGATACTGTGTCGCTTCGCTCACCATCGCTGGCTCCATCCTCCCCTCTCTTTTGGGGTGGAGCATATTCGCGAAGATATTCTTTTCCATGGTGCCTTTCCCGATGACATGAATATCTCATCGATCGCATGAGTAGCATGCATGTAGCCAGGTGATGGATATGTCCCTGGCCAGATACCGTATTCGATGCTCCACAGAGCGGTAGTGTTCCACATTCATGGGGAGCTCCCGTTTGAGGCCAGGATGCTCATGGAGGATTTCCGCCTGGCGGCCAATTGCGCAATCAGAGCCGGTTTGCATGCGAGGGTGACCTCCAGGAACGCCCTGGTGAAGCTGGCGTACAAAGACTTCAGGAAGGAGCATCCGAACATCTATTCTCAGCATCTTGTCTCCTCCTTCGAGGTCGCTGGTTCTATACTCAAGAACCTGCGGAGGCGTTGGGGAAAAGGGCCAGTCAATCGCATACCATATATCCGCCGATTGATGATGAAGGCGGAGAATCAGGCATACAAGCTCAACCGGGAGGAAGGAGTGATCGACCTTCCGATACGGGCTGGATGTCATGTGAAGCTGAGGCTCGTCCTGAGCGATTACCATCGTGGGTTTCTGAACGACAAATCCCTTTCCCTCGGTTCACTGACCCTACTTCCAGACAGGGTCATAATAGCCTTTAGGAAGAGTGCACCCAAGGCATACACTCCGGAGTCGGCTCTGTCTCTGGACACGAACGAGCGGAGTTTGGATGGCGTGTTCATGAGCGAAGTTGGAAGCGTGCCGATCCGGGCTGCGTATCCAGATGTCGCAATCATCCAGGCACGGCATCATGACCGGCGGAAGCGCCTTCAGAAGAAGAAGGCGCACGACCGGCGGACATCGAGGCGATTGTGTCGCAGAGAGGGGAAGAGAGAGCATCATCGGATCGAGTACCGCATGCACCAAGTGGCCAATGCGGTCCTCGGCTTCGCGGAGAAGCATAAATCGACGATTGTGCTCGAGGACCTGAGTGGGATGACAGCGCGGAAGCGCGGCAAGTCGCTCAACCGACGGTTGAGTTCGTGGCCTCGGAGGAAGCTACACGACCTCATCGAGTACAAGGCGGCCTGGATGGGCGTGCCAATCATCAAGGTCGATCCATACAACAGCAGTAGGAGGTGTCCGATATGTGGGAGATTGAATCATTCCCGAATGGGTGCCGAGTTCGAGTGTGAGTGCGGCTGGCGTGCCGACAGGCATGTCAACGCCGGCATAAACCTGCTGCAGACAGCCTTCCCGGATGGGATGGCAGGGGGCTTACGGTTCAGCCCCGGCGCGTTCCAGCATGACGTGGTGATGACCCTCTGCGACCCATTCATGGGCGCACGGTCGGAGCCGAATGGAACGAGTCGATCATCGAGGGGGTGGTCATCATGACCACCACCCGATTATTGACAGAACCCCATGGTGCATTAGCGATTATTCCTATCCTGCAATTTGATGCTTGATTCCATCAGACGATTGATGCTCAGGTTTTTCAACGACCAACGTTCATACCTGGTCTGTGACCTAGATGTCCGAAGGACGTATTCCGACCCACCATCAGGTTGTGAACGCAATAGTCAGGGATCTTGAACCACTAGGCTATGTCCATGCAGTCTGGGAAGGGGGCGCGGTGGCATTTGGCCGTGCGGATGAATGGTCGGATATCGATCTATATATCGTGGTTGATGATGATAAGATCGAGGAGTCTTTCCAGGTCGTTGAGCGAGCTTTGGAGAGAATCTCTCCCATAAAGCAGAAGTTCGACATCGGCCAGACCCCTCAGGAAGGCGTGTATCAAGCGTTCTACAGGCTCAGGAACGCCAGTGAGTATCTTCTGATAGACCTCGCTGTGCTGAAGCTGAGCGCTCCTGATATGTTCCTTGAACCTGAGATACACGGTTCCGTTGTCTTTCACTTCAATAGGGATGGTTCGATACTCCCCAAACTAACTGACCGATCCGCCCTCGCCGACCGATTGAGAAAAAGACTGAATCGACTCAAGGAGAGGCGCGATCTCTTCACCATATTCGTCCAGAAGGAGATCAATCGAGGCAATTTCCTCGAGGCGTTCGATGCATATCGTGTCATCGTCTATGAGTTCCTGCTCGAACTGCTTCGCATGAAGCATTATGCGTTTCACCACAATTTCAAGCTGCGATATGTCTACCATGAACTGCCGGCTGATGTGATCCGTGAGCTCGAGCGGCTCATACAGATAGATGACATGGCTGACCTTGAAACGAAGTTCGAATCAGCTTCCAAGTGGGCTGAACGCGTCCTCAGTGAACTCGATAATATGGATTTCGATGAGCTCCTGGATGATCAGATCTAGCTTTGCTTGTCATCGAGCGCTGCCCTTTCAGCTGATATCCCCTGCTGACCTGGTTCCTTATCTTTTTGCAGCATGAGCACGATCTTAGTCCCCTTTGTATGGTCCCCTTGGACGCGGTCTTGGATGCGCATCCGTCCTCCGATATGTTCTGCAATGAGTGACATGAATGACAGAGATGAGGCGATTCCTCTGCTGAACCTGTTCTCTGGATCGAACGCCTCTGCGGCCATCCCCGTCTTCATCATGTCCAGAATGCCTGGTCCATTGTCCGAGATCTCGACTCTCCAGTAGTCGAAATCGGACAACCCCTTGGCCTCGGCAACCTCGATATCGATTTGTACGTCCTCGGATTTGGAGTGTTTTGCAGAATTGTCGAGTATCTCATCTATCATCTGGAGTATGTATTCTCTCCCCCTTACACGGATTGCTTCTTCCTGAGGTAGATCGTGATTGAACGTGAACCGTTTCGATGGATAATCTTTCTGAAGATCTTCTTCTTTTGATTTCAGGGCGTCTCTGAGATCGATGGTCTCCATGTCCTTGACATCTGTCTTTTCAGATTCCGATAGTCTCCTAGTATTCCTGACGAATGATGCTGTTCGCTTGATCTGGTTCATGATCTTCGTCGCTGATGATTTGACCCAGGGCTGGGACTGTTCATCCTTGGCAATCATCTCAGCATATATCATCATGGGACTGAGTATGTTCGTCAGATCATGTGCGATGAAATCCAGGTATGTCTGCGCCTTGACAGTTGCAGCCTCAGCCAATTCCTTCCTATGCTTGAGTTCTTGATCTGCGCGTACTCTGGCAGTTACATCTCGCAAGATACCTTCGGTGGCTACTAGTTTTCCCGAATCGTCAAATATTCGGATAAATCGGATTTCGCACCATATGGTCTCCCCATTCTTGTGACGCATGCGTATCTGCAAGGACCCCGATTCAGGCGCATTCTGGGTAAGTCCAAGCTGCTCCAAAACGCCATCTTTATCATCTGGATGAATGTTGTCGTAAAAGACCGTCTGATCTTCGATCACCTCTTGCGGAGCATAACCAAGTATCGTTTCGCTGGCCGCGCTGACGAACTCAATCTGCGTGTCTGGATGGAGGCGAATCCTGTAGATGATATCCGGAGCGTTCTCGGCGAGTCGTCTGTATCTCTCCTCGCTCTCCTTGAGTCCTTGCTCCGCCTTCTTTCGCTCAGAAATGTCTGTATTGAAACCATGCCAGATTATGCTTCCATCCGAAAGTCTCTCAGGTGTCGCATTCCCCCACGTCCAACGGACGGGTTGTCCCGGGGCCTGCACCTGGTATTCGTGTTGCCATGTCGTCAGATGTTTCGCCGAGTATTCGATGGAATCAATCACGCCCTTAACATCTTCCTGCACTATCCTCTTGAATATTAATGACGCGTCATCTCGCACGTCTTCCGGAGTGCATCCAAAAATATCATTTATCGCATCGCTGGAGAACGGTATGCAAAAGGTTCCATCGGGCAGTTTCATGAATTGATATAACATTCCTGGAACGTTGGATGATATCTTCTTGAGTCGATCATCCCTTTCCTTCAGTTCCTCTTCCGCTCGTTTGATCTGGGTGATGTCTCGCAGACTACCTTCATAATGTGTTATTGCACCACGCTCATCTCTGACCGCTTTGCTTGTATCCTCGACCCATATGATGATGCCATCACGTCTTCGGAGTTGAAATACGAAATCCTGTATTGAGTGGTCGTGTTCTGTCCTGCGCATCCATTCGTCTCGGAGTTGTGGGTCGATATAGAGATCATAGATGCTGACAAATCTCAACGACTCTAGGTCGTCATATCCGAGCATGTGAATCAATGCCGTATTCGCTTCGAGGATATCCCCCGCCACCGTTATCCTGTATAGTCCAGTTGGGGTCCCTTCATAGATACTTCGGTAACGTTCCTCGGCAATCCGGAGTTCTTCCTCAGTCCGCTTCCGATCGGCGAGCGCGTCGATGAGTTTCAGGTTGGCATAGCTGAGTTCAGAGATGACGCGTGTGAGCCTGACCATGAAGTCAAGTGCCATATTCACCCTATCTCTGCTGTATTTCGGAACCTTTCTGAGCGCGTCCAGATATTTCTCCTTGTCGAGACCGTATCTCTTTGCTTGATTGGCGAATATCTCCTCATCTATGGATTCATCCTCGAAGAAGAATTGACCCGTGTAGACATTGCCGGCGTGCATGTCGCCGATATACAGCGGCGTAACAAAGTCCCATAGATGGTTCTTGCACTTGTATGCCCTGATCTCACCGATCTTCAGGTTCTTTGAGAGGTGTAGGTCGCTCTCCCTGCAAAATTCACGAGTGATCGTATTCTTTCTGTGGAAACTGCCACAGATTTCGCTCCATCCAGACGATGTGACCACATTTCCCTCGACGTCCAAGATTGCGTGTCCAATCCCAGTCAGCTTCGTGAAGTCCTCCATGATGGATTTTATCTGCGGCACATCGATTATCTCTTTCAAATCGATTTGCAGGGTATCTCCAGGTGTTGATCGAGCAATGCCTCCATCCGATTGATTCGCTCCTTCGCGGGCATTCTTTGCATTGAGGTAACTATTGATTTCACTGCTGACAGATTCATCCCGCTGATTTGATGCAATGCTCTCGGTCCATTCCCCGTCGATACTCTCAATCATTAGGACGACACTTTCGACTTCTCCCGACTTATTCAATATCGGCAGCGCATCAATCGAGATCGACCTTCGCCTGGTTCCCTGTCGGTCAACTGCAAGTCTCTCGCTCCTCAGGGGTTTTCGGGAAGCAACGACCTTCGAGAATGGCTGGTTCTCTCTTGATAACGGAACCCCTTCGCAATCAGTGAACGGCACTGAATGGACCGATGCCTTTCCCTGATCCGCATTCTCGTAAGTCAATCCGAGGATCTTCTTGGTCTCGTTGTCGGCGTATGTAATCTGACCCTCGTGGTCTACGATAACGATTCCTTTGTTGCATCCCTCAGCTATACGGTCAAGCAAGGCGGTGATTGCCTGGTCCATCAATTCACTCCTTGCATATAGACAATATTGCAGCGACTGACAATGAATCACGAAGCCGCAGAGAGCGTCCTGGCATACCTACTGAATGCATTGATGTCCAATTCCTCCCCGCAATGGAGAATATCAGTGTTATAGGATAAGGCTTTTTGGCAGTAAATACATCCATTATGGTTGCCGATTTCATCGAATCGTATCGATGAGAATTTCACTTGTGTTCCAGAGCAATTATCGGCATGGATATATTAGGTGCTCATCATATTCTGGTCTCTGGAACCATGGCTGACGAACCGTCCATTCGATTGATGGTTGATACCGACCTGAATCAAGTCTTCTCACTGATCGACAGGGAGAATTGGGGTTGGGAATTCCATGAGATTCGTAGGATATTTGCTCTCGACACCAGAAACTGCATAGTTGCGGAGGTCAATGGGGATCTAGTTGGTCTTATAACTCTGATCAATTTCGGAAAGACTGCATTCATAGTTCATGTTATAGTGAAAGAGGGTTGGAGGAAGAAGAAGCTCGGTGCAAGGATGATGCGCGACGCTCTTCAGAACCTAGATTCTCTGGATGTGGATAATGTGGAATTGCATGCGATGCCGGATGCCGCGGATTTCTACACGCAATTCGGATTCAAGAGGGTCGAAGAGATCTCATTCTTCTGCAAACATCCAGGAACTGGCGGACTGCATGATGTCGTGGACCCACCCTCGAACGCTGAGTTCAGGTTATTGGACCTTGACGAGACTCTGTCCGTGTCAGAATGCCAGGCAAGGATGATGGGTTACCATGAGAGTGATTTCCGATACGCCTTGAAGACCGATCCTCCGAAGTACCCTGTTGGAAGGATAGTAGGGAGCTCAATGACCTCAATGCTCGTTGCTAGGACGGGTTCCGACCTGAATCCCATTGGTCCGTGGTTCATGAATCACCCCGATAAGAAGACGGCTCATGCGATGCTCAGGTATGCGATTGCGAGATTGCCCGACCGCAGGACCGATGTAGGGGTATCCTCATCGAACGAGTTGGCAAAAGAAATCTTCTTGGATGAAGGATTCTCACTGATGACCGAGGGCGTTGTCCGGGTCTCTCGATCGTCGAGGGCCATTGACCCGTTCCCCCCTGAACTATTGGCAATTGGTCATCTTGGAGTGATTTGACCTGGGAATAGTTCGACAAATCGGCGGTCATGCACTGATGCGCAAATGGTCAGAGCACATCTTCTGATATGGGCAAGACTGGGACGTCTGATTTAGTGAGCTCTCTCTCCATGCCGACCACATACTGGGTTCCCATGGGTGTATCCGTCTTCTCCCAATCCTGCAGCGTTCTTGCGAGGACAACGAAATCTGGACGAACCTTCTCAACCACCTCATCGAAGTTGAGAGCGGTCACATGAGTCCTGATATCTACTTTGGGTATGAGTCCCTGGACAACCGCCTCTGGAGTCTCATGTGGATCCGCCACGACTATTTCCAGTTTCGAATTCTTCCTCAACTGCTTTATCACGCGCACGCCGAACTTCCCCGCACCAATCACCAATACTCTCATCGAGCCACCACCCCGTCCTCCTAGACTATTCCGAACTTGACGAATATGTATACCATCAAAACAACTATCAATATCGCAGGGATCGTCACCCTCATCCCTCCAATCGCTATGTCTCTTCTGGATACTATCCCCGTTGAGAATATCAGAGTGAATGGTGGAGTGCCTATCGGGGTCATGAACGATAGGGATACGCATAATCCGCACACGAGAACTAGCAGCTTCGGGTCCACGCCGAGGGCCGAGGACATACCTATGAGTACTGGGGCCAGGATCGCTGCAGTGGCCGTGTTGCTCATGAAATTGGACAGTGCCACAGACACTCCTGCGATTATCAACATGATCACGATTATATGGAAACCATGAGTCACGTAGATTATCTGATCGGCCATCCATCCGGCTGCTCCTGATACCTGGAGTCCTTCACCCAGGGCCAGACCCGCCCCGATTATCAGAAATATGTCCCATGAGATAGTGCGTGCATCCTGCCAATCGAGGGTCCTCGTGGCGAACAGGATAACCACCGCTCCGAGTGCAACTATCGTCGCGCTCATAAAGCTCGCAGGGAATCCGAGCATCTCCCCTATGTTTGCGCCAACGACCCACAGGGCGACCGTAGGCAGGAAGATTCCCAGGGTCTTCTTCTCCCCAGCGCTCAAGCGCCCCATCTCCTTCAGCTCCTTGCTGACAGAGGATATGTCCAATGATTTGATCTTGATAGGGAACACCTTCTGGAGGAGCAACCAAGCGATGACTAGCAGAGCCATGCTCGTTGGCAGGCCGATCTTCATCCAATCGACAAAGGTCCAAGTCATGCCGTCCTGTGCGAGCTGGGTCGCGAGCAGGGAGGATGCGACAGCGTTGGGAGCCGATCCCGTCACGGTGGCCATGCCACCAATCGCAGATCCGATGCCTATGCCAAGCAGGAAGAGCACAGAGAGCCGTCCCTTCTCCTCTCCTGCCTTTGATGCAAGGCCGAGCACGACTGGTATGAGGAGCGCGACGGTCGCGGTATTTGAGATCCACATCGACAGGACGGCCGCTACGAGCATGAATGAGAAGAGTATCTTGTTTATCTCCCCTCCAAACTTCGAGACAATCGAATATGCGAGTCTCCGGTCCACACCATGCTTGCGGAAAGCCTCGGCCAATATCAGTCCGCCCATGAGCAGATATACGACTGGATCTGCAAAAGGGACCAACGCCTCGGTCGTGTGGAATATGCCATAGAACGTTAGCAGAACCGGGACCAGCAGCGCGGTCACCGGAAGCGGAAGAGCGCCGAATGTCCATAGCATGGAAATGCAGACGAAGATTGCGAGTGCATACTGTATCTGCTGATCAACCGGAAGCGGCAGAATGGTCATCAGCAACAGCGCCACGAACGGTAGGATGAGCTTGATCGACCTCTGAACGATCTTCGGCAGCCTGCCGAAGGATTTGAAGAAAGATGGTGATAGCTCGACGATCTCCTGCCCGAAGAGCTCGAAGGTCCCTATGAAAGTCTTAAGAGGCTTCTTCTTCGGATATGGACCCTGCATGGTAATTCTGCAATAGTCCTGTGGTTATTTGAAGGCACTGGACGGTCGGCCATTCACCAGATGTTACTCGATTTCCTCATACCCCGTGCTGTCTCATCGTGCAGAAGTACTTCAGGAGGATCTCGCCCCACCCGCTATCGGACACGAAATCAAGCTCCAGCTGGTCGTATACTCGATAGAGGCTGTCCCAATTCACATCGTATATGCCTATCGACGGTGGGACGAATACAGCCATCCCTGACAGCCTATCTCTCGTTCTCCAGCTCTCCCAATGCTTCACGATGGCATCGTTTGCGGCGCTCACGATATCATTGCACAGAGACGCAACGACCGGATGTGAATCCTCAAGGGCCTCTGAGAGTTCTCCGAACATCCCTCGGATATCTGAGTTAAATCCGCAGCCCATATTGTTCTCCCACATGGCGATGAAATGCTGCTGCGCCGCAGTATTGAACGGAGTGATCAATGTGCCGTCCTTGGGGAGAAGCTCGTCTGAGAGCGCAGCGAATGCAGTCCCAAGGCCGCTCATTTTCGAGAGGTCCATCACGGATAGTGTGGCGAAATCCTGCATGTATGGATATAGGGTGGGATAGGTTCCAAGAGGCGCCGAGTACCAATCCTCGTAATCATCTACCATCTTGCACGCGAGCTCCAATGGCAGTATGCCCGAATCCTCCGACAACCCATCGAGGAGCGCTATATAGTTGAGCCCATCGAACGGGACTGCGATCTCAGAAGCGACCAGGTACGAAGCCTTGTCCCTGAGCTCGTAGGCCACCTCGACCGTTGCCAGTGTGCAGGCATCGAGATCGATTATGTCGAGCTTCTTCCCGGTCGCAGCCGTTGCCATGTCAAGAGCTCTTCCGAGTCCATCGATGCTCATCCAGGGTCTACCTTCCTCACCCTCGTCTACGCAGATGCCGAGGTAGCCGAGGCCATGGTCTTGAACAACGAGCATGTAGTGCTCGGCTTCGAGATACTCCGCGGTCATAAAGAACTCGATGAAATCAGACAGTGTCTCAGGATTGGATGAGTTAACGTCTCCCAGATATTCCCTCTCGACCCACCCTTCCTCGGTGACTGTGCTGATGTTGGCGGGAAGCTCCAACCTGTCGATGAATATCGCAAGAGAGACATCATCGCGGTTCCAGAGATTGTCGAGCCAGATGTCAAGGAAAGTATCCGTCATGCTATCTAAATTGTTGTCAGCAGCCCAATACATTCCAATGGTCCACGATTTCAGGGAGTCTCTCTCCTGTAGCTCTTGATCCTCAGAAACACTGGTTAGATAATCATCCATCGAAATCGATGCACATTGGGCAGGAGCACCTCCTGCCATGAAAGCTGTCGAGAACAATCCACACAAAGCAAACGCTAATGCTATCCCCCTGCCTATCATGATTTTCCCCCCGATGCAAGATGAGAACCTCTGAAGTTCGTACATCTCGCAATACCCG
The DNA here is from genome assembly GCA_963719945.1 of uncultured Thermoplasmata archaeon. Classification (GTDB taxonomy): domain Archaea; phylum Thermoplasmatota; class Thermoplasmata; order UBA10834; family UBA10834; genus UBA9653. Next base: position 181,808 of record CAVRDX010000001.1, read on the forward strand.
GAATGCATCAACGCTAGTTCAATGTTATCATGTCTCAATAGGGTCAGACATTTTTGTTCATATATGTCTGAGGAGGCCTGATCCACGATTCATGCTCCTTGTTATCATGGCATATCCTGTGCGTTGGTATCCCCGAACTATTAATGTGCGAATGTGTACGTTACCTATCTCGATGTTTCCCAAGCGAGTTGCATCGTTGAAGGTGTCCGGGATAAGGAGGTTGTTCGAATCAGCGCCACCTGGCGCCATCAACCTCGGCCTTGGAGAGCCGGATGTTCAGCCACCACCTGAGACGATCGAGGCGTTCAAGATGGCATTGGACGCTGGTCAGAACAAGTATGGGCCAAGCGCTGGAATCACGGAGCTACGGGAGTCGATAGCGAAGAGTCTCAAGCGCTTCAGGCACGATGTCACATTCGAGAACATAATCGTTACCGCGGGAGCGACCGAGGGTATGATGATCGCATGCGATACGATCATAGACGAGGGTGACGAGGTCCTCGTACCCAACCCAGGGTTCATCGTCTACGGTCCGGACGTTGCGCTCGCTGGAGGTCGTCCGGTGGAATACTCGCTGACGCATGAGAACTCCTTCATGCCTGACATAGAGGAGATGAAATCCCTTGTGACACCTAGGACCAAGGCGATAATCGTGAACAGCCCCTCCAATCCCACCGGGACGGTGTTCCCCAAGGAATGCGTGAAGGCGATCTGCGATATTGCCACCGAACACGACCTCTACATCCTCTCAGACGAGGTGTATCACAATTTCGTCTATGATGGTGACCACTGGTCTTTTGCCCGTTTCCATGACGACACAATAATCATAGATTCGTTCTCGAAATCCTTGGCTGCAACCGGATGGCGGATCGGATATGTCGCGACTTCCAAGGAAATAGTCAAGCAGCTCTCGAAGGTTCAGTACTATGCGCTAGCGTGCCCATCGACGCCTACCCAATACGCTGTGCTCGAAGGGTTGAAGCACGGAGAACGGTTCAAGAAAGAGCTCCAGGATACCTTCAGGCGGAGGAGGGATATCGCTCTGAGGAAGTTGAGGGAGATACCCACATTCTCCACGACACCCATCGGAGGAGCGTTCTATGCGTTCCCGAAATACTCGCAGAACCTGTCATCGGATGATTTCGCCATGAGGATCCTCAAGGAAGGGGTCATATGCGCTCCGGGTAGCGCATTCGGATCCTTGGGCGAGGGCCACCTGAGGTTCTCATACGCGAATTCTGAGGAGAACATTGAGAAAGGGCTGGAGATCGTGAAGCAGGTCGCGGCTTCCATCTGAACCTGCCCAATTCCATAGATTTAAATGGACACCCATATCTTTAGGATTCATGCCAGAGGAGGGCGCCAGCACTACCGCCACCCCTGATAGGCTAATGAGTTCCAAGGCAGCCCTCTCGGTCTTGAATAGTGTCTTGGGCGCTGTCCTCGGAACGACGGCTCTCGTTTTCATAGCGAAGAACATGGGACCATCCGTCCTCGGCATACTTGGCTACGCGATGGCGTCCGTGGGCATCTTGAGCTTCTTATCCGACTTCGGAATGGGCTCGGTACACAGGACCCACATCAAGCATACAATCGACACTGCAAAATGCATCGGGGCATATGCCGCGATACGACTGACGCTCCTGGCGATTTTCGCTGCCGTCACATTCTTCATGATTGAGCTGTGGAAGGATGGATACATGGGCGCGGGCATGCCGACCGATCCATATGTTCTGACTCAACTCGTAGATTCAATGTACGTCTTCTTGGTCTATTACATCCTTCTCGGAATCAGTCAGATCGCGACTCACACATTCGACGCTTTGGATGCGAGTGCGAAGGTGCAGGTCCCAGCCATATTGGAGCTCATCGTTCGAGTTGTATTCGTGATCTACGTGGCCACATCAGCGATGGGCAGCAGCTACAACGGTCCCGCTCTTCTGTCCGCAGCGTACGCTGCTGGAATGATCACATCTGTTTTGCTCGTGGCGTTGCTCATGCGTCGCTATCCTATCTCGATCCCGGACCGAATGATGATGATGAGCTACATCCGCTCGCTAATACCCGTCTTTGTAGTCTCGGCGACGATCATACTTGACCTGTATCTCGATAAATGGATCGTTGGTTATTTCTGGGGAGAAGTGGAGCTGGGGCTCTATTTCGGCGTGCAGAGGATGGCTGTATTCGTAGGCGTCTTCTCGTTATCCGTGGCGACCCTCATTCTCCCGTCCGTCACGACATATTTCATAAAGAACGATGTCGGAGCGACCTGGGATGTCGTCAATCAGGCTGAGAGATATGTCTCATTGGTGGTCATCCCTACCGCTGCTTTCTACCTAGTCTTCGGTTCCGATATCCTGAGGATCTTCCTGACCGAGGAATTCTCCACAGCGATCACCACGATGAACCTCCTTGTTCTCGCCGGTGCGGTTCTCGCATTGGTGCTCCCGCTCAGATCGGTCATTGCAGGGGTTGGAAAGCCCGTGACCCTGTTCATGGTCGGAATCAGTGGATTGCTGGTGCAGCTGGCACTGATGCTCATACTGGTCCCGAAGACGTTCCTGGGGATACCCATGATGGGGTTGAAAGGTACCGGGGCCGGGCTCGCGCTGCTGGCGACCTCCATATTCTACTTCTTCACCCTCCGATACATGGCATGGCGAATAGGGAAGATACTCCCGAACTCTCGGTCGTTCAGACACCTGTTGAGCGCGATCGCAATGGTGGCGTCCATGTACGTCGTCAAATGGTTGTTGGTCCCCTCGATCGACTGGATATCTCTCATATTCCTTGCGATAATCGGTGCGATAAGCTATGGGTTCGCCGCATATCTCCTTGGCGAACTGGATTCCGATGACTACAGATACTTCAGGAAGATGCTCAATCCACAGGACACGTATCAATACGTCATCAACGAGCTCCTGGGCAAGCGAGTTTGAGCCTATCCGATTCTCTTATAGGCACCGACCATGATTACTGCGACGGTCAGGATGGGCGAAGATACAATCATTGCGCACGCATCGGAGCTCCTCACACTGAGGGGACCAAAGAGGGCTAGGATACGTGCCGAGATGGCCGATCTATCCATTATCCCAGATGGAGCAGTAGTCGTGTCCGATGGTGTCATTATGGATGTCGGTCGCACGGAGACGATATTGAAGAAGCATGCTGCCAAAGGGATGGAGCTGATAGATGCATCCAACAAGGTCGTCATGCCAGGCCTGGTCGATCCCCACACTCACCTCGTGTTCGCAGGATCGCGGGAGTTCGAACTCGCGCTGAAGCTGAAGGGGAAATCGTATCTGGAGATTCTATCGATGGGTGGCGGCATATCGCGTACCGTCAGAGACACCAGGGCTGCGTCAGAGAACGAGCTGTTCTCTCAATCTGCGAGACGGCTTGAGTCGATGATCGCTCACGGATCGACGACGATCGAGGCGAAATCCGGATACGGTCTTGATAGAGATGTGGAGCTACGCATCCTGGAGATCACGCGCAAGCTCGATCAGAAATACCCCGTCGATATCGTTCCTACGTTCCTGGGTGCCCATTCCGTCCCATCCGAATTCGAAGGACGACCCGATGATTACATCTCATTCGTGGTCGATGATGTGATGCCCGAGGTCGCAAAGCGTTCTCTGGCCAAGTACTGCGATGTCTTCTGTGAACGTGGAGTGTTCGATGTGGATCAGTCGCGTCGGGTCCTTCTGGCAGCCAAAGCTCTTGGACTTGGACTCAAGGTCCATGCGGACGAGTTCGTGACCACGGGAGGTGCCGAGCTCGCAGCGGAATGCGGTGCGATCTCAGCCGAGCATCTCGCGAAACCCTCGGACGATGGAATCATGGCGATGGCCCGGAAGGACGTTATCGGGGTGATGCTGCCAGGCACTCCTTTCACATCGATGACCGGCATTTATGCGGATGCGCGGAGATTGATCGACCTGGGCCTTCCGATAGCTCTCGGCACGGATATGAACCCGAACTGCTGGAACGAATCTATGCAGTTCACAATGGCCCTTGCGTGTTATCAGATGCGAATGACTCCCGAGGAGTCCGTCACCGCCGCGACCTTCAATGCCGCAGCTGCGATAGGGCTCGAGAAGAAGATCGGGTCGCTGGAGCACGGGAAGAGGGCGGATATCGTGATGATGGATGTGCCATCATATGCTCATCTGCCCTACAGATTCGGCACCAACCTGTGCTCACTTGTGATGAAGAACGGCAAGGTCGTCTGGCAGAAGGATGATGGATTGCAGTCCTAGAACCTCAGGATTATTATCCCGAGCACGACGGTTCCGATGCCTATCCATTCCTTGATGCTCAGCTGTTCTCTGAGGAAGACCAGTGCAAGCATGGTCGTGAAGACTGCATTCGAAGTGGCGATGGCCGCGGTCGCTCCCGTTCCCATTTCTGAGTGCGACATCGCATAAACGAACGACAGCAGACCGATGCCCAGGCATATACCTGCAGCGAGAGGGAACACGATCTTGGTGTCGATAGATTCGTACTGACCCGTGAACCAGATGTATGCGAAGAGGGTGATTCCCAATGCACCCATCACCATCCACATTATCGCCGTGAACAGATTGGGATCGATCGCCTTGTTCTTCTCACCGTAGCCTATCAGGAAGTTTGTTGTACCCCACAGTAAGAAAGTGCCTATCGCGAACATCAATGCATAGGTCGCCATCGTCTTCCTCTCCACGGAGCCATCGAGCATCGGTTATCTATAAATACGTTTCTTGGAAGGAACTGGCCATCCTCGTTTCTTCGGTGCGATTGCGTTCAACTAGCTGGGTTATTTATTTATCCACGCAGACAGATGCTCGCGGCGCTGGGGTGCGCGACTAATTGCCCCCTGATCACTCTCAGGTTGGACTTCAAATGGTATCGGTATGCATGCTCACTGAGCTCGAATCCTACAAGGGCATCATACCCTACAAGAACCCAGGCGGAATGGGAACGAACGCCCCGATGGTTGTGATGGAGCTGGAGAAGCTCGGATGCAGGGTCATTATGAACAAGCCGGAGGAGGACTATGACGTCCTTCACATACACAGCCCTCTGCCCAACTCATTTCTATGGGCGATCAAGAGAAGGATCTCCGGAAAGCCGCTTGTCGTACATGGCCGGCATCTGCCCGAGCTTATCAAGGGCGGATTCGTTGGTGGCTCGCTGTTCTATCCATTCGTTCGCATGTATTCTGTCCTCTTCTACAACATGGGCGATATTGTTCTGGGTGCGACGCCATATGTGGCCAAGTCCCTGTCCAGAGACGGAGTGAAGGGGCCATTCAGGATCATCCCGAACGGGATCAACAGGGAAGTATTCGTGCGAGACTCTGAACGAGGTGCATCATTCAGAGATCGTTGGGGCATCAAGCCCGATGAGAAGCTGGTGGTCAGTGTTGGCTTGCGCATCCCCAGAAAAGGAGTCGACACTTTCATATCTATGTCCTCCCGGATGGCTCACAGACCTGATGTGAAGTTCGTATGGGTGGGCGCGTCCGAGGTGCTCTTGGAGGATGCTCTCGTCGAGGGCTCCACTGGTCGAGTATCATTTGTCGGGCACATTCCATTTGAGGATATAGTAGGAGTCTACTCCGCCGCGGATGTGTTCGTGTTCCCCACCAGAGCCGAGAGTTATGGCAATGTAATGCTCGAGGCTGCCAGCTGCGGATGCCCGTTGCTGATCCGAGACATTCCCGTCTACGAGGAATGGGTCAAGGATGGCACACACTGCCTGAAGGCCAGGACCGACGAGGAGTTCGTGTCGAAGCTGGAGCAGATTCTCGACGATCCGGCGCTGAGAGCGAGTATGGTGGCGGGCGCGAAGTCCCTTGCCGAAGAGCACGATATAAAGAAGTGCGCCAAGATGCTCAAAGCGATGTACGAGGAAATGGCTGAAGGAGGTATCCAGCCTGATAGGTGAGGATATCATCAGCGCTTTCTCGTCCCTGGGCGATTCTGGGATGCTCCTCGCCCTCGCATCGATCATTTTGATAGATGGTACCGGTTTCCCGATGCTGCCAGAGATATGGACTGTCTTCATATTCGGCGCACATTCGAATTCCTTCGCATGGGGTGCCATGATCGTCATCGTGTCGAGCATCTCCAGCCTATGCGGGAACTTCCTGCTATACTCACTCGTCAAATTCGCGAGATTGCCACATTGGATCGAGAAGAGGATGAAACAATACACCGACTTCCTCATAGTGAAGGACGAGCGGCTTCTGTTATTGAATCGGCTCGCACCGGTCGTCCCGTATACTGGTGCGTTCATGGCAGTGTGTGGGTGGAACATAAGGAAATGCGCAGTCTACATATTCGTCGGAGCGATGGCAAAGGCATCGGTTGTGGTGGTTCTCTCTTGGCTCAGCTATGACAACCTGAGGGAGGACCTCGCCACATGGGTGGCCATCGCAGCTGTCATCATAGTCATCTCAGTGAGCATGGTAGCATCATTAATCTACAAGAGACGGCTTCGGCTGAAGGGGGAACCAATACGATCTCAGTGATAGTCCCGACATACAATGAGCGGGACAATGTCGAGGAACTGGTCAGGAGGGTCAACGTTGCGTGCTCTTCCGCGGGCATCGAGGTCGAGATGGTCATTGTCGATGACAACAGCCCGGACGGCACCGGCGAGTTGGCCGAGGACCTTGGAAAGAAGTACAATGTCAAAGTACTGCACCGCGCCGGCAAGCTCGGCCTCTCTACCGCTGTGATCGAGGGGTTCGGTGCAGCGAGCGGCCAGATGCTCGTGGTCATGGATGCAGATCTCAGCCATCCCCCGGAGAAGATACCGGCGATGGTGGCGAAACTGGTCGATGAGAATGCGGACATGGTCATCGGCAGCAGGTACGTCAAGGGTGGGATGGTAGAGAACTGGCCGTTCCATAGGCGCATGATATCCAAATGCGCCACTCTCCTGGCGAAGGGTCTGACCAAGGTGAAGGATCCGATGTCTGGCTTCTTCGCCATCAAGCGTGAAGTGATAGATGGGGTCGAGCTGAACCCTATTGGCTACAAGATCGCCCTCGAGATACTCGTCAAGGGGCGGATCAAGAATGTCGACGAGGTCCCTATCACATTCGCCGATAGGAAGGCCGGCAAGAGCAAACTGGGGACTTCGGTCACCCTGAAGTACATCGACCATTGCATCAGGCTCTACGAGCACAAGAAACCCTGGCTCGCGAGGTACATCAAGTTCGCCTTCGTGGGCGGGATCGGCACGGTGATCAACCTTGCGATTCTGTGGGCCGGCGTCGAGCTGTTCATGCTTTACTATCTCCTGGCGGAGACCATCGCGTTCGTCGTGGCTGATACGAACAATTTCATATGGAACCGGTGGTGGACCTTCCGGTCAAAGGGCAAGATACGCATACAGTACCCTCAGTTCCTGCTGGTCAGTTTCGATGGCCTGATGCTGAACCTGATCCTTCTGTATCTCCTGGTGGAGAGTGTGTTCCCGGCGATCGGAGTCGGTGAGGACAAGGCTAGCTTGTATCTACTGTTCGCCCAGGTGATAGTGATCTTCATTGTCAGCACATTCAACTTCTTCGCGAACTCCCTATGGACGTTCTCGAAGGAGATGACATTCAAGCCTAAGGCTTGATCCTCATAAGGATCGGTATTCCGAGAGCGAATGCGAGGTCGTTCTTGATGTAGAAGTAGACTGGGTCGATGCTGTCCTCGAACAGGTCCAGCACAGTATCGTTCCCGCTGCCGATGTACCTGGGCAATATCATCGAGTAGTTGTTCTCGCGGAGGTATGAGGTCAGTCCTCCTATGTCCTTGAGCCGGAAACAAACGACTACCACGGATACATTGTATTCGTCGATCGCGTTCGTCACGTCGTCTAATGTCAGCTGCGGATATCGCCTATATGCGACATTGGCTACCTGCGGTGGTGTGAGCGCATCGGCCTGGGTCGCTATCAACGGGTCGCCACAGATTACCCATGTGTCGTTGCCTGTGAGGTTCTCGATGCTGTCCGTTATGTCTCGTAGCATCTCTGCATAAGTTATCTCAGACGGCTCCCCCTGGGCAGCGATACCGTAGAACGCTAGACCTGCTGATGCGACCACATCCATGAGTATGACGGCTGCCGCGAAGCGTCTCATTGCAGTGTTCTTTTTCAGCATCTTCCTGAGGTTGGTCCTCCTTTTGACGCCTTTTTTAGTCCTTACCGTCTCGGCGGTCACTACACCCGCAAGTATGGCGAGGGAAGGACTCATCAGGACCAGGTGATGGAAGAAGACCAATGGTTGAATGATCATCAGGAGCAACAGAACCGCGGAGACGACCATGAGGAGTCGTATCTCTCGTCCCGCGGACCATAAGCTGCGCGCGTAGATGAGCGGGAGTATGTATGACAGGTTCAATCCGAGGTATGCCAGGACTGCGAACTTCAGGAACGGCTCGAAATCCCTGTGGGTCTGGTTGAATATCATGCCCTGGAGCATCGCTGAGGTGTCCAGGACAACCAGGAAAAGGACCAGTGGCACTATTGATGCTGAGACGAACAGAGTCATGTCCATGACTCTCTTCGAGGCAAGGGGTCTCTCCTTGATCACTTCGAAGATGAAGAACAGCAGTACGCCCACGACTCCGAAGGCTCCCAAGAGTTTCACCGATGCGGATACCCCCATCAGCATCCCTCCGACGACAAGGGCCACCCTGCTCTCTTTCTGGATGTAATGGATGAGGGCCAAGAACGAGAACGCCAGGAAGTAACTGGCCATTCCGTCGAGCGAGTACAGTCGGGACTCTCTGAGAAACGCGAAATCGACCGCGAGGAAGAGCCCGGTCGCGAGCATGGCTATGTCTCCGCTGATACGCCTGGCCGCGGCCATGCATGCGATGATCGCAAATATCGATAGCGCGGCTTCCAGCGAACGAAGTGTGACGACATCTCCGCTGAATATCGCGCCGATGTAGAATGCGAGCGGCGCTTGATCGCATGGGAGTTCAGTGTAGAGTTCGAACCCGTAGTCTATGAGCAACGACCGCTGAAGCATCACACCCTCGTCGACGCCGTTGTTGGAGAAGCTCCAGCCGATATGATAGAATCTGATCGAAGCTGCGAGCAGTATTATCAGGCCCGCTGCTATGAGCACGTTCCGCCTGTTCTCGGTCAGGCGTTCGAGCAATCTCATCTGGTCACTCCTTCGCCCGTATCCGAACCGTCGTAAATCTGTATATGATGTGCAGTCTTCTCAGAGGAATTCCTGGAATTCCTTGACGAGTTCCGGATACCTATCCTCAATCGCCTTCAGTATCGCGAGCGTGGACATCTTCTCCACGCCCACTTCATTCAATGTCGCGATCACCTTGTCGAAAGTCTCGTCAGATAGAGTGACGAGCTTCTCCTTGGCGAGCCAGTTCCTGTAGAGTTGGTTCTCTATCAGGTTGCGCCAGCCGTTCTCGTATCGCATGAGCGACTTCTCGCTGAAGTCGTTCTCCCGGGTTGCCTTTGCGAGGACCTCCCCCGCGACCTTCCCCGACTTGCATGAGTTCGATATCCCTCCACCGGTGATCGGGTCGATCTGTCTGGCAGCGTCACCGACGAGGAGGATTCCATCGCCTATCGTCTTTTCGATAGGAGCACATATCGAAACCGCACCGCTTACCAATTCCAATGGCTTCCCCTTCCTCAGTCTGGGATCGCCCTGGATGAACTTGTCCAGATGCTTCTTGACATCAGCTATCTCATGCAACTTCGTGAGTTGCATTCCGATTCCGACATTGGCGGTATCTTCGTTCTTCGGGAACAACCAGATGTATCCTCCCGGCGCTTTGCTCCCGAGCACGAATTCGCAGTATTCGTGTTCGATATCGATGTTTGTGAGTCTGTACTGGAAGCAGGTGGTGATGTCCCTGGGCGCAAGGCTGGTGTCGATGCCTGCCCATCTGCCAACCTGTGATTCGAAGCCATCGGCCGCGACGACGCAGCCGCAGCTGATATCTCTGGAACCGTCCATCGAATTCACGTGCACTCCCACGACCTTGCCACCTTCCTTGATGAGCTTTGTCGCAGAGGCTTTGAGCTGAAGGTCTGCGCCCGCTTTTATGGCATCTCTCGCGAGCTGCTTGTCGAAGAAGACTCGGTCGATAACGATGCCGACCTCGTCTCCTGCCATCTTCTCTCCCAAGTAGAACGGAGTGCCATTTGGTGCGACGAGTTTGGCGCCCTTGACCTCCCATGCCACGCTCTTCTTGTCGAGCTTGAGTCCGACGGAGTCGTGCCATGCCCTGGAGATCCCTTCGCCGCATCTGACGGGAGAACCGATCTCCTGGCGCTTCTCTACCATAAGGACTCGAGCTCCATTCTTGGCTGCCCATTTCGCAGTCATGGAACCGGCCGGTCCAGCACCCACGATCACAATATCATAGTCCCGCTTCATATCAGGCACTCTCCACGAGCTTGATCGCGCCTACTGGGCACGCCTTTATGCACCTCTTGCACAAAGTACAGCTGTCGTTGAATTCAAGGACTACCTCTCTCAGGTAGATGGCGTTCTGGGGGCACGATCCCACGCAGGCACCGCAGTGCATGCACTTGTCTATGTTGACTTCGAATTCATCGAGTTGGTCCTTCTTCAAAGATAATCACCTCACGTGTACTGATCACCGTGTCTCTTCCTCCACTCGTCCAATGGGATGGAGAAGCGCTTCTCCACATCGGTCCTGTACACTGGACCAGAGTTGTAGGCGCAGAAAGGAATCAGCTTCATGTCTGGAGTGGTGTAATGAATGCTGCATCTCTTCACCCTCTCGACATCGTAGTTATACGAGTCCATGAAGTGCATCGCGCCGACATACATCATGTTCCAGCTGAACTTGGACAATCCCTTTTTCGTATCCTCTGAGAAGACCCGCTTGAGCACGTTCAGGAACTCCATTACGTTCATGCCTTCGGGCAGCTGGTCCTTCTTGATATGTTCCTTGATCAGGTTGTATGCCTTGACTTTCGTGAACAGCTGGACCTTCTTACCGCTCGCCTTCTTCGCCAGCTCGTATAGTTCCGCGAACAGCGAATCGACATCTATGAATTTCGTGAGCGGGACCACATGTTCGTTGTCCTTCACGAAGAGGTAAGTCGCGAGCCCACAGTGCGTGTGGTTCGTGAAGGTGACCATGTTCCTACCGGCGATGGCACCGACGAGTTCGGATACTGCCACGACTGTTGGTACGGGGTACCAGTCGGATGCCTTGATCTTGCCACCCGATTGTCTCTCCACATCGTGAATGAGGTCCGTGAGCGTGTATCTCCCCTTCACCAGCTCCTCACGTGTCATCCTCCCGGTGAACGCGACGGGCTGGAAATTGACCCCTCTGATGACATCCATATTCTTCAGGGCATAATCGAGTATGGGCCATACCTGGTCATCGTTGACCTCTTTGACTATCGTGGGGACCAGGACGATCGATGGGTGCGTCGACAGCTGTCTGAAGTTCTCAACTACCTTCTGTTTCGTCGCGAGGAGGTCCTTCCCTCTCGCCCTCTCGTAGATCTCGGACTTCATGCCATCGAACTGCAGGTACAATGTGTTGAGACCTGCCTCGCTGGCCTTCTTGCAGAACTCAAGGCTCTTTGCGAATTCTATGCCGTTCGTCGCTGCTTGGACCTGTGCGAACCCCATCTCTCTGGCAGCCTTTATGACATCGAAGAACCGTGGGTAGATCGTCGGTTCCCCGCCGGAGAACTGGACCGCTGGGCATGGCACTGGCCTCTGCGATCGCAGGAGCTTGAGCATTTTAATGACGGTGTCATAATCTGGTTCGTATACGTAACCTGCAGAATTGGCGTTGGCGAAGCAGATCGGACACTTCAGGTTGCATCTGTTGGTAAGGTCGAGGTTGGCAAGCGCCGTGTGGCTAAGGTGAAGGTCGCAGAGGCCGCAGTCGAACGGGCACTGCTTCGCCTTCGGTATTGCGGGGTCAATGACTCCCACTCCATCCTTTGCCCACTTCTCGACCCTCAGGTATGTCTTAACATCGGACCAGACGACATCCTTGAAACTGCCGTGCTGCGGGCAAGTCTTCTCCATAACGACCTTTCCGCCATCTTCGCGGATGGTCGCTTGAATGATAGACAGACATTCTGGACACAGGCTCTCCGTGGTCTTTGGCAAGCCTTTTGCTAACGTTGAGTCTTTTGTCAGCATGATATCCCTATCCCGGAGATAGATTTTCAGGCGATGATTTATACCTTGTGTAGCTATTACGGCTACAAATGGACCTAAAAGCGACCATTGCACGGCTTGGAGGCAATGCTGACGAGCTCATGGCCGAGTACACTAGGATATCTGGAGCACTCTCCAAATTCGGTTTATCGGATTACGAATCGAGGGCTTACATCGCTCTCGTGGCGCTCGGCCCTTCTTCTGCCAATTTTGTAGCGGACGTTGCGCAGATTCCGAGGACATCTTCGTACAAAGTCATGATATCCCTCATGGAGAAGGGTTTTGTTCAAACGAAACAGGGCAGGCCTCGAATATTCTCTCCAATTCCTCCGTCGGATCTCTCAGAACGATTCATCGCGGAGATCAAGGAGTCATTCTCAAAGATCAACTCTGTTCGTAACATACTCTCCGACAAAGGCATCCCCCAGCTGGTCTACACCATATTGGGAAAGGATCGAGTGCTCGACAAGATCGGTGAGATGATAGACAAGGCGGAGCACACCTTCGTAATATCCTCCCCATCGTTTCCCGCAATCAGAAGACGTCTGGGCAAGAGGTTCGGGAGCGCCGTTAGCAGAGGGGTCCATGTGAAGGTCATAACAACACCTTTCGTCAAAGCTCCAAAGGATATCGAGGTCGTCCGCAGGGAGGGTCTGATCGCCACGGATGTGATCAGTGATGGCAAGGCCGCCCTCCTGGCAGCTGCCGATCTCTCGGCTTGTGGGTATACGGATAACGAGTCGCTCGCCGCGCACCTCGAGGAATTTCTGAGGATTATGTCCGACCGTCAATCCTAACCTCTCATGGTTCATGTTTGTCCTATGCCGGCGCCTTGAACAAGCAAAATTATTATAGCTATATGTCGGATTGCAGTCAGTACTCCTGAAATGGACATAAATGTCCATCGAATGGATACTAACGGGGGAAGAGAAATGAGAAGAGCACCAACTTGCGTTTTGATTATGGGTTTGTTGCTGTCCGCTTCGATGGCGATGACTGGCATAATTGCGAATGCTGGCACCGCCCCGAAAGCTGTAGAAGAAGGACCTGGTTCATGGACCGTCTTCGTCTACTTGGACGGGGATAACAACCTTGAGAGCTATGCGATTGACGATCTGCTCGAGATGGAATCCGTAGGATCCACGGATGATGTGACCATAATCGTGCTTCTGGATACTTTGACATATGTGGAAGGCACCCACTGGCTTTTGATCGAGAAAGGCGTATCGCACTACGATGCCGAGAGCCAGGAGCTGGACTGCGATTGCGATTTGTTCCCTGAAGTAGACTGCCCAGACGAGGTTGACATGGGCGATGGCACAAAGTTGACTTGGGCCGTCGTGACTGCGTTCACATTCGCTCCAGCTGATTACTACATGCTCGTGCTCTGGGACCACGGCGGTGGATGGAGAGGCGTCTGCTACGATGACAGCTCCCCTGCAATCGGCACGGATGGCTGGGTATCAAGGCTGACGACTCCTGAGACTGCTGCCTCATTGGCGGCTGCTCAAACCGAGCTTAGGAAGGGTGTGGACAAGGATTACAAGCTGACAATCCTCGGCTACGATGCCTGTCTGAACGCAATGATCGAGGTCATCTACGAAAACCGGTATATCGCGGACTACATGTTCGCATCGATCAACCTCGTGCCTGGTCCGGGAATGGGTTATGCTGGGTTCCTGGAAGTGATGACTGAGGATTCGCCAACGGTTCAGGAAGTAGGGATTGCCGTCGTTGATTCATATGTCGACTTCTACGAGAACCTGGTCTCTGAGTCGGGACAGGGCACTGAGTATTGTGCCGATGTGACGCTTTCATTCGTGCGTCTCGGAGAGCCCGTGACGAACCTGGTCAAGGGCATCAACGCGCTGGCGAAGGAGATGTTCGTGGGCAGCTATCTGAACGACAGCCGCTACAGAGGTGCGATCGAATCCGCTGAATCGCAGACTCCGAGGATACCCACATATGAGGGTGAGCAGCTGCCGTTCATAGACCTCGGTTTGTACGCTGAACTCCTGGGGCAGAAGATACCAGAGCTTCTCCCGCTGACCACCACGATTGTGAATGGTGTGGATGACGTCGTCGTGTATGAGAACCATGTGACCGCTGCTGGCGGAGGCATACTCAGAACCTCGGGTATATCGATATACTTCACATGCTGCAGCCACTGGATCAACCCTGCATATTGGTTCGAGGACATCGAGGACGCCGAACTCTACGGCCTGAACACGCTCTATTACGGCATGGCCTTCACCGTAGATACCTGGTGGGACGAGATGGTATTCACGTTCACACAGGCCTATGACGAGAGCGTGCTAGACTTCGACTAAACGATCAAAAACCGTGCGGCTGTGAGGCCGCACATCTTATTTTCCTTATCCTTCTAACACCGAAAGGTCACTTGCTCGAGAGAGGCCAACCTCGTTTGCCCCCCTTCTTGTTCTCCGCCTTGATTATGGTCTTGATGAGGAAGGGGGCGTATATTGTCGTGGCTATCGATACGAGGACTATGATGGAGTAGATGTCGTTGCCAATAGTCCCCATGTTCAGGCCGATCATGGCCACTACGATACCCACTTCTCCTCTGGGTACCATGCCCGCTCCGACTATGAGCGCAGTCTTCTCGCCCCTTTTCGCAGCGCCGAGGCCGCAGCCGATTAGCTTGCTCAGGATGGCGACCACCGTCAGGATGATCGCGTACGGTGCTATGGCAGAGAAATTGCCGAAATCGACTCTCGCACCCATGACCACGAAGAAGAACGGGATCAGGAGCACGTTCAGCGGCTCGAACTTGCGTTCCAATTCGTAAGTGTCTTTAGTGTCTGAGAATATGAGTCCAGCGAAGAACGCGCCGATTATGGCTGCCAGACCGACGAACGATGCCGCTGCTGAGAGGAAGAAGATGACTATCAGGATGATTACGAAGGGCGCCTCCTTCTGAACGAGTTTGTCGAACCAGCTGTCCCTCTTGAATGCCCTTGTCGAGTAGTGGATGGCCCATGTGCCGTTGACATTCTTGTCATGCCTTATCTCTCTCTTGCCCGAAGCGTACTTCACTATTCTCGTTCCCAGAATGGTCACGATGGCGACGAAGCACACTGCTTCTGCGATGACGATGACGACATTAAGTGTGGTCAGGCTTCCAGCTGCGGTTCCAGATACGAGCGTGAGGACGATCATCGCGAGTATGTCGTCTATGACTGCGGCACCAAGGATGATCTTCGCCTCCTGCGAATTGATCATCTTGAGGTCCTGCAACACCCTTGCAGTGATTCCTACGCTCGTTGCGACCAGCGCGGCGCCGATGAACATCGCCTCAATCGATGAGGCAAACAATAGCAGCGAAACGTAATAACCCATGATGAACGGGACGATGACACCGAGCACTGCGACTGATGCTGCGATCATCCCGACCTTCCTAAGATCTGAGAGCTTGGTCTCCATACCTACTGAGAACAGGAGGAATGTCGCGCCAAGCTGGGCAAGCACATCGAAGAAAGCGTCCTCCTCAGTGATGAGACACAATATCGACGGGCCCAGTATCACCCCTGCCATCAGCTCGCCCGTCACGGCTGGCATTCTCATTCGTTCCATGATCTCGCCGCCGACCTTCGCAGCAAGAAACGCTACGAAGATCAGAAGGAGAGTCTGTTCAGTCTCCACTGCATCCCATCCGAGGATTGAATATCATAATCCGTATTTAATTGTGAGCCAGTGGTTCGCGACTACGCCTTACACTCCTGGTATGCTGCATGTAGTTGGAGGGGTTTACACTCGACCGATATCTCAGCTTCATGGGATGACTATGAGATATCTGATCTCCAATTCGGGTGCGCGCAGCAAAGAGCGCCATCGACTAACGAGCGATAGATCCGCTCAAATCTCGTTCTCAGTAATCGCTGTCGTGATCCTTCTTGCATCTACGGCGTCTGGTCTCTATATCGCGAAGAGGGAGATTGATCGCCTATCCGACGAGCGAAGGGTCGAGATGATTCGGTCAATGGATGCAGCCATATCCGAGGTAAACACCGAATTGGGGCTATTCGCTTCCACAAAGGCCAATGAACTACTCTCGAGTTGGGACGAATATCCGGTGAACGAGTCTCTGATATCCGAAGAATATTCTCGCATGGTCGAGGCATACATCCTCGATTCGTTCCCTCGAGATCGAAGCGCATTCAGAATCGATGTCCATAACTGGTCCGGATCCCTATTCTTTGCCGAAAAGAGGACCTTAGATCTCTTGTCTGCAGACGATGGCAAGTCGGCCGAAGTAACGATTGATGGCCAATCGATGGAGTACGAAGCCCTTCCAGCTCCATCGGACGACTCCATTGGAGAACAGACGGTGAATCCTTACTACATCGTCATAGGCAACTTCTCGGTCTCTGTCCAGGCTGACGATTGTGTCCTCGCCCGGGACGAGTGCTTCGAGAAGCCTTTGCTGTCCGCACTGCCGTTCCTCGAATCCAAGTTGCGTGCATTCGAGATGGCGTCCTCCGGAGAGTACTCGGACATCGGGAAGATGGTGATGTACATGTTGACGACGCTGTCTCAGTATAGAGTCCTTGACGGTTTCGGCGTGCCCCTGTACTCCAACGGTTCCACATCAGACATGATCCTCACGGAAGAGGATGTGTACCGTGCGGTGACCGTCGCGTTGCTTCTGGAGCAGGCAAGACTGTTTCGGTCGATCGATGGTTCCTTTGCTGCAGAGGTGGTCGATGCCTGCGGAGGTAGCATGCTGGGCCTGCTTGCCTTGATGTCGTGCTCGGGCTGCTCGCTCGATCCTGCAGAGCTATTCCTTTGGTTCCTCGGCTTGAGAGAGCTCCAGCTGGATCCGACAATCGTGATGGCACAGGCCATTGCTGGTATTGCGGACATGCTGGTGGTCAAATACATGGATTATCTAGGATTCCTGGGATTGTTCGAGGTGGCGGACGAGGTGTTGGAATCGATATCCGATTCCGTCGACAGCGTGATGGAGTTCTTGACTGGGGAGGATGATTCCGCTGATGCCGTTTGTTCGTGGATGGAGCGGAGTCTTGAGATCATCGGCTACTCCCCACGGCTCTACACTGAGACATTCTCAAGCGACTGTGATTTCTTCGTTCCAGTTCCAGAGAGAGTATACTATGTCGAAGATGTCTCTGGCAATCTCTATCCCGTCTGGGTGGGAGGTATTCTAGCCGACGCGGACGTCCCCGAATACAACCTTCTGGAATCGGATATGTGGAGAGAATTCTATCCCGTCTTCAAGGAGTGCCAAGGGGAGGTCAAGGATATTCTGTATGATTGCGTCCAGAGGCTAGCTTTCGACCTCGCCTCCGCATCGTCCATGGACCTTAGCAGCTGTTCGGTCGATCCAAAGGACGGGATGGACGTGTTCTCATTGATGGCTGCTCATGCCGGCGATGTCACCGTATGTACCGACCCTGAAGCAGTCATGATTGCTGCCAGCACGTTGCCGTTGTATAGCACACAGTTCAAGATAGTTGATCGATTCATCGATTTCATCGGCGATCATGAGTCGAGCATATTCCCTGAGGATCTTAGGACTGAGATGTATTCGAATATCGCATCTGTGGTCCTCGACAGCGCCCGATATGCGTACATACCTGATCTGGGTGTGTCCGTTCGTCAACAACTTGAGGAGATAGTCGAACACGATGTGATGTATGATGATGAATGGGGGGTGTCCGCATCCGCCTCGTGGGATTACGACTCCATATGTTCCCTTTACATCGAATGTTTCGAGTCTGCGTTCAATCGGTCCATCGAGCAGGCGGACGATGAGTTCGTCGGTCCCCTGGTAGATTCATTCGCATCTATGCTCGCATACGGTGCCGGGGGCTTCCCCGGAATCGCGGATCTCCTGGAGATGCAGATCGAGTGCATGGCGAATGCCACTTTGGCTCAGAGCCGCATCTCCTCGTACAAACGATCGGTCTATGTGGATATGGCCACTCCATTCGAGTTCTGGGATGGCGAGCGAGAGGCTGCTGATGAGATATCGTCCATCCTGAACGAGAGCCTCTCTCTCGTGGTCCAAGGAGGTCTCCCACCGCTCACCCAGGTGCCATACGATCCATCGATCGGATACTCCTCGATCGAGCAGTTGTTCCCCACGGATGACATCTTGGTCCAGGTGAAGCGACCATGGGATTATGATCGCACCGAACAGGACTATCCGAACACTCACATGACTTCGCTGTCTAATGCGTCCGCCACTCCATACTCCACGCAATGGCTGGTCTCAGCAAAGGGTCTCGTGGAGGTCGAGCTCTCGTCCGAGAGCTGCTCTCTTCTCTCATTGATCTGCGGTGAGGAGAGTTCTCGAGTGCAGATACTGGTGGACATATGCGTCCCGGTCGTGGTCCAATCATCATGGCCTTTGGACGGCGTAGACTACAATCCCACGAACACCGCGTTGACGGATGCCATCAATGCGGCGAGGAAGTTCTATGAGATACTATGGTCCAAGGTCGAACCACTTGTAGGGTGGATCAAGGATGGTATGGAGCGGCTATTCACATTCTTCCAGGATGCCTTCGAGACGCTCGCGGGATATGCAACACGTGTCCTCGCATTGGTGGCAAAAGCTGCTCAATCCATGGTCGAGCTACTTCAGGAATACATCCAGAAGTTCGCTGATTCTGCTTTGGCGAAAGCCGTCAAGCTGTTCATCGACCTTGTGGGGACCGTGGAGCTGCGGATCACAATGTATGGCTTCACGATAATCGTGCGCACCAATCTCCCTGACCTCCTCTACAAGAAGTCCCAGGATCTGGTCCGGATCATCGTATGCACGGACAGGTTCGGTCCTGGCATATCGTTCGGATTCAGGATTGCCAGACTATCCGACGGCAGGTTCGATGTGGTCGTCAACGGGACGCTGTCCCTGAAGCATGCCACGGTCGAGGTCGTCATCGATCCCCTCATGATCATCCTGAGGAGGTTCGTGGAGGTCCATTGCAAGGCTGAGACATGGGCTCTGGACCTCGTGATCCCCGAAGCGGAGCCATATGAGATCGCCGAGGTATCGACTTCGAGTCTTCCGGGTGTAGGGCTCCTTCTGTCCAATATACCCATACCTGTCCTGGGTATGTCCGCCTCGATCGAGGCTGGTTTACGGTTGAAGTACTCGCCGCCTTTCCCTACGGATGTCGTGGTCAACGAGTTCGAGGCGAACCCTCAGGGCGATGATTCCGGACGCGAATGGGTGGAGCTGTACAACCCGTTGGCGGAGCCGAGATGCGTGGATGGTTGGGCGATCGAGACATCCCATGGCATGAGCACGGAGCTGTCGATATCTGGTACTATCCCGGCGAACGGCCTCACGGTCTACACATTCCCAGCGACCTCCATAGACAACGGCTACTCCGGGGACCCGTTCAATGATGGTGACTCTATCATCCTCAGGGATTCTGCGGGAAAGATCGTCGACGTGACACCCACGCTGAGTGACAGTGCGAATGATGCACGGACACATCAGCGCACTTGGGACGGTGGCCCCAGATGGCAGCTTCGTGATGGGACCAAGGGTGATTCGAACGGCGCGTCCGTGCTGCTCTCCACATCGGATTTCATAGCGAAGGCTCTCTTCAAAGCGTTCAAGGATGCGTTCGACGAGACGAAGCTGTCCGAGGTATCAGCATCTCTGGATTTCATCACGCTCCTGGGCAAGCGCATCCTGAACCACTTCATCGAGAACCTGCTATCCATCGTGAAAGAGGTGATCCATGAGGTCATCATCTACATCGAGGTTACCCTGAACGATGCCAGCGGTTCCGCTGGATTCGGGTTCAGGACCTCTTTCGTGGTGACGGGAGACGCGATTGTCGACGTGCTTCGCTGGCT
This sequence comes from uncultured Thermoplasmata archaeon, assembly GCA_963719945.1. Taxonomy (GTDB): domain Archaea; phylum Thermoplasmatota; class Thermoplasmata; order UBA10834; family UBA10834; genus UBA9653. The sequence continues at coordinate 201,858 of CAVRDX010000001.1, forward strand.
CATCCATACGTTCGCGACATTCGTTGTGAACCTTGGACGGGCGAGCAATCCCATCGCATATCCTCAATTCCCCTCGAGCTTCTTCTCCGGTCTATATATCCGGTTCGAGATGCTGTTCGAAATAGGTACTCCCAAGATGCTGAATGTATTGGGGGTTGCGAGCGCCCTGGAGAACAAACTCACCATGGTCGTATCGATCGCTCCCAACATTCCCGCTCTGGGTAAGCTGGTAGGCAAATCATGGGGTAATTGGGCCGTTGAATTCGGGGTCTATTTGGAGGGGGTGCCAAGGGAGTATGTCTCAGGATTCCTCGTCAAGGACACTGGCAACCTCGTGGACCTATGGCTGGTGAAAGGGCGCGCCTACGGCGTGTAGGGCCTCCCGCATAAGACTTAAATGCCACCGGGTAATGTGAGACGCGGTCGCAGATGGACGCGTTCATAAACTCTCTGCTTGACAGACTCCTAGAAGATGTCTGGTTCGAGCTCACGTTCCTTCTAGCAGTGGCCTTGGTCGCAGCGTTCCTTTTCACCAGGTTCGGCCAGCCAAAGGTGATCGGTTACATAGTAATCGGAGTCGTCATTGGCCCGAGCGTGCTCAGCATCATCCAGGGTGGCGCGGACGGCGAATCAGGACTCCCCGAATCGATCATGATGCTAGCCGAGATGGGCGCCATAATCCTATTGTTCATGATCGGGCTCGAATGCGACCTCAAGGAGATATACACGAGGAAATCCATAATGATCGCATTGGGCGGAGTGATCGTCCCTTGGGTTGCTGGTTTCGGCACCGCCTATCTTTTCGGGTATGAGCTTGAGGCGGTGTTCATCGGAGCCACGCTCGTGGCGACCAGCGTCGCGGTCACGGCTAGCGTGATCGCGGAGCTCGGTCTGATAGGCACTCCAGTGGCTTATGCCATAGTTGGCGCGGCGGTCGTGGACGACATACTCGGCATGGTCGTGCTGGGCATTTCCAAAAGCCTTGGCTCTGGTGAGTTCGATATGATCGGAATCGGCATCCTGGTCGTCGCAGCCGTTCTGTTCGTAGTACTTGGCGCGTGGATCGGGTCGAAGTTCCTTGCAAAATTGGTGTTCAATGTACAGATATCTGGTTATCGAAGGAAGATGCCCATGAGCGGGTTCATACTCGCACTCGCGATCGCATTCTTGTATGCGTTCGTGGCAGAGGCCATTCAGATATCTGCGATCGTCGGTGCCTTCGTTGCTGGCACGGCCTTCTCGGGATCAGCTCTCAGGGACGGGTTCAGGAAGGGGACGCAGTATCTCGAAGCACTATTCGTCCCACTGTTCTTCGTATCATTGGGCACGGCCGTGAACCTCGGCTCGATGTGGGACATGATCCTTTTCGGTGTCGTCCTCACAGCGGTAGCGTTCGCGTCCAAGATAGTCGGATGTGCAATCCCCGCATATTATACTGGAATGAAGAAATGGGATGCCATATCTGTCGGTGTAGGGATGACACCAAGGCTCGAGATTGCGTTCATCATTGCATATTACGGACTCACGAAGAATCTGATTGGGGTGGATGTCTATTCAGTCATCGTGTTCATGGGGCTGGTAACTGCGCTGTTGGCTCCACCTATCCTCAAGCGTACACTAAAACGAGGGGGCCACAAGCCTACAGGCATCTGATCCATGCTTCAGTGCGATGCTGCTGCCATGGAGTCGCTGCTTGATCGATTCGCGAAGGCCCCGTTGTCTTCGCTGGATTCTGGGTCCGCATGTCCCAGCGCCAGGAGAAACGCCCTTCCGAAGGCGATGGCGTTATCTCTGTGCCCTGCTTGAATCTCTTGCAGGAACGCCTTGCCGACCAAGAGCGCGAAACGCTCATCTTTTCTCATCATCTGACTCATCTGCTCCTTCTATGTTACAATATGTCTCCGCGAGCAGTATAAAAGGGGTGGGTGTGACAATCATGGTTGATTCTCAGGCATGAGAAATGATGGTGGTTTCGTTCGAGGTTCCGCAGTCCGTCCAGTCATCCGATGACTTCGGTTCCCTTCATATATGGCCTCAAGACCTCGGGGACGGTGACCGTGCCGTCCTTGTTCTGGTAGTTCTCGAGTATGGATGTCATAGTCCTTGGAAGGGCTATCCCGGAACCATTCAGTGTATGGATGAATTCGCTCTTGAGGTGTGGCTCCCGCCTGAATTTTATCATTGCTCTCCGCGCCTGGAAATCCTTGAAGTCACTACACGACGAGACCTCGAGCCACTGGTCCATTCCTGAAGCGTATGTCTCGATATCGTAGGTCTTCGATGAATGGAATCCGGTATCACCTGTGCAGAGCAACTTGACCCTATAGGGGAGTTTCAGTCCCTGAACGACCGCTTCGGCGTCCGAAAGCAGTTTCTCAAGCTCCTGCGGAGATGTCTCAGGGACAACGAACTTCACCATCTCAACCTTGTTGAACTGGTGGACCCTCGCTATCCCCTTCGTTTCAATGTGCTTCCCAGCTTCTCTCCTGAACGACGGAAGATATGCAGTATGATAGATTGGCAGATCCTTGCCTTCGAGTATCTCATCGCTGTACAGATTCGTGACGGGCACCTCTGCGGTCGGGTTGAGCCAGAGGTCGTCCCTCTCTATCCAGTACATATCGTCTTCCATCTTCGGAAGCTGACCCGTGCCTATGCAACTCTTCCTGTTGATTACGACTGGTGGGAAGATCTCGATATATCCCTGATCTCGGTGCAGATCCAGCATGTAGTTGATGAGGGCGCGCTCAAGTCGAGCTCCATCTCCCTTCAGCACATAGAATCCAGTGCCGGTTATCTTGACCCCACGGTCGAAATCTATGATCCCCAGCTTCTCGCCGATCTCCCAATGGGGTAGTGGCTTGAAATCGAACTTGCGTATGGTCCCCCACTCCTTCACGGTGGGGTTGTCGTCCGCGCTCTTGCCGACTGGTACACTAGGGTCCGGCATGTTAGGCATGTTGAGCAAGAGTTCGTCTCGTTCCGACTCTATCTTGCGCACTCCATCCTCGATCTCCTTGATGCGCTGGGCTATGGCCTTCATCTCGGCTATCTTGGCCGCCTTTTCTTCTTTGTCGAGTTTCGGTATCTGCTCGGACACTTCATTCCTTGTGCGTCTGAGGCCATTGCCCTCTTCGATGAGTTCTCGCCACTTCGCATCAAGGCTGAGGAACTGCTCCAGTATGGACTCGTCGAAGTTCCTGTTCTTCAACGATTGTCTGACTGCAGCCTCGTTCTCCCGTATGAATCTGGCATCGAGCATCCGTATCACCCATGTTCAGGTTATTTGTCAATGACCTAGTTCGTATATAAAGTGTGAGCAGCGCAGAATATCTGGCATGTCTCATTCCTTGGCGAGGACCACGGTCCTTCCTCTCACTTCGATCATGACAGCGTCCGCAGCCTCTGCCAAGCGAGTGCCGGCCTCACGGCGGTCCATCTCCATGTTCTGCAATAATCGGACCTTCACGATCTTATGCTTCTTGAGCTGTTTGGATACCTCGGCCACGATGCTCTCCGTTATCCCTTCCTTGCCGATGTGGATCGACGGCTCCAGCTTCTGGGCCCTTCCTTTGATTCTCTTTACCATCTTCTTATCCATCGTATCATGCTCCCTCGACATTCTTGGGCTTCAGCGGATATCTGAGGACATTGCCGCAGGATAGACAGGTCATTGCAACATTGCCAGACCTCGTCCTCACCCTCACATTCCTTGGAGGTGTGAAGAACACATGGCACTCTGGGCAGTATTTCCTCTTGTGCCTTGCCCTGACCTTGTGTCTCTCATTCATCTTCAGAGCCAGGCCCACGTACCTTCGGGCTCTCTCGTCATTTCCGACGAGCGCCTCCTTTTCTGCGAGTTCGAAGAGTCTATCTACTCTCTCTTCGGCTATGCTTCTCGCATCACTCTTGCTAAGGTGCCTTCGGGCCATATCATACGTGGGAATGTGGTAGTCTTAGATAATCATATCCGGACAATTCACGCATGCCAGAACCCTTGGACAGCATCTAAATCAAAAGGCCGCTGTCAGTGAGGTTTAAATATGACTACCATTATCCCGCAAACCTGATAGAACAATCGAACCAGGTGTTATAATGTCACGCAAGCCAGGAAGCATGTACAGGGAAATAAAAGGGCAGGCCTACTGCCGCAGAGAGTACATGGGCGGCGTTCCAGCATCGAGGATCACCCAGTTCGAACACGGCGTGAAGGCGGACTATCCCGTAAGGATAACGCTCAGGGCCGTGGAACAGTGCCAGATCAGACACATAGCTCTCGAGGCTGCGCGTATATCTGCCAACAGATTGCTCTCGAAGAAGATTGGCACGACTGGCTATCACCTCAAGATCAGGGTCTACCCTCACCAGGTGCTGAGAGAGAACAAGATTGCGACCGGTGCGGGAGCAGACCGTATATCCGAAGGGATGAGAGCGGCTTTCGGGAAGCCCATAGGGACTGCGGCAAGGATTCAGCCCGACCAGCAGATCATCACGCTCGAGACGACCGCGAATCACTTCGTCACCGCGAAGCTCGCGCTGAAGAGGGCAGCCATCAAATTGCCTACGCCCTGCTATATCGAAGTGGAGAAGGGTCCCGGAGCGGCCAAGTGATTTCATCTGAGCCGGGGCGATTCCGCACAATGTTTTTTACCATTGGTCTCTGTATCCCCAAATGTGCATCGGTGCGAGTGATTTGATTTATGCACAGACGTGAGTTGAGAATGGGGTGAGGATGTTTGTACGATGTTGACCTCGCCAGCGCGATATCCGAGATAAAACGACTGAAGGTCAGAGTCGTCGCTCTGCAGGTCCCTGAAGGGCTGAAGCGGAGGGCGTATCAATATGCCGAGGACATAGAGAACAAATCGGGCGCAGAGGTCGTGGTAGTGGCTGAGCCTTGTTTCGGGGCCTGCGACGTGCCCAGCTCACTTTTCGACCTGGTCGATGCCGTAATCAATGTGGGGCATTCCTCTATCCCCTCCATCAAATTCGTGAAGCCCGTCATATTCGTCCCCGCAAGGTCCAATGTTCCGTTGATAGACCAGCTCAAGAAATCCGTTGACATGCTCACCGAACCGGTCGGTGTCCTGGCGACGACCCCTCATCTGACGGACCTAGAGCCAGTGATCGAAGGTTTGGAGAGTCTGGGCCTGAAGGTCAAACTGGGTGAAGGCGATACCAGGATATCACATGCGGGAGAAGTGCTGGGGTGCAATTACACGTCGGCGTTGTCCATCGGGAAGGATGTAAACAGCTATCTCCTGATCGGATCGGGGACATTCCACGCGCTTGGCGTACATCTCGCCACGGGCAAGAAAGTGGTTGTCTTGGACCCCAACCTCGACGCGCCTCAAGAGATTGACCAGATAAAGGACAGGATGCTGAGGCAGAGACACGCAGTGATTGAGAAGGCTCAGCGAGCACGCACATTCGGGATAATCATCGGAGAGAAGATCGGACAGCGTCGGCTCAGACGCGCACGCGAGCTGCGCAAACTCCTGCGGTGGAAGAAGAGGGATGCTGTTCTGATCATGATGGACAAGTTCGATCCGGATAAGTTGAAATCGCTGGGCTTCGATGCATATGTGTCAACTGCCTGTCCGAGGATTGCAGTCGATGATGTCGCCATGTACGACAAGCCGCTTCTTACCCCTCAGGAACTCGAGATAGTCCTTGGGGTGCGGGAGTGGGAGAACTACGTCTTCGACCAGATGACCGACGACGAATTCTGAATGGTTGGTGCTGGACCTGATCGATATCGACGCCCTTCTCAGGCGGGGATGTGAATCCCATGCTCGGATAGGGATAGGTGCCTCCAAGGAGCTATTTGAATCCACAAGATCGCGTCTCGCATCGAAGGCATGCACTATCGAACTAGTTCGATTCGACTCACCTGAGGAGCTCGTCCGCGCACTATCGTCTGAAGACGTCGATGCTGCAGTCCGTGGCACTCTTCCTTCGTCCTCTCTGCTATCCGAGCTGAAGTCCTCGTTCGACCTGTCTGAGATCATGCGAACTGCGATAATGCGTACTTTGGACGACCGCACTTTTATGCTCACACCTGTCGGAATAGACGAAGGAAAGAATGCTTTTTTGAAAATGTCACTGATTCGAACCACCATTGACTATTTCTCTCGCGCCGGCTGGTCTCTTTCGGTCGGTGTTCTGTCCAAGGGCCGCATGGATGACGTGCACAGGGGAGAGGAGATCGAGCGCAGCATCACGGAAGGCGTGGAGATGGTCAAGGCCCTTCGGTCGGAAGGGGTCGACGCCGAGCATTATGCGATACTGTTGGAGAAGGCTCTAGGTGAGAGGGATATCATAGTTGCCCCCGATGGAATCTCGGGCAATCTCATATTCCGCGCCCTGCACCTCATTGGAGGCTGCGAGGCTTTCGGCGCACCCGTCGTCAATATGGACGCGATTTTTGTCGACACTTCCAGGGCGAAATCCGACTTCTCGGACGCGGTGATGCTGGCTGCCGGCCTGAAACTTTTATAATGCCCCCTGAGCTATCCCATCACGATGAGGCTTGAGATTAACGGCTGGAGTTCGAAGATAACATTCTCCGCGACTCATATCATTCCCGGACATCAGAAGTGCGGTCGCCTGCACGGACACGATTATGCCATAAACGCAGCAGTCTTCGGCGTGGTAGGGGTCGGAGGCGTCATTGTGGATTTCATCAGCCTTAAGGAGTTCTTGAGGGGCGTGGCCAATGAACTCGACCACAAGATCCTGATCCCGATGAAGGACACTTCGGTCGAGATATCAGGCGATACTGTGAGATACACTGCTTGTGGGAAGCACTACAGCTTCCCGAAGGTCGACTGCGCTCTCCTGGACCTGGAGGTTGCCTCCGCAGAAGGGTTGGCTGAATACGTCCTCAGGACCTTGTTGAGCAAGATGAAGTTCCCAGCTAATGTCAAACGTGTGGAACTCGGAGTGGATGAGGGTAGGGGTCAAGGTGTCTGGACCGGCCTTGATTTGTGAACCTGGCGGTGATGAAAGATGACGAAATCGGTCGTCTTGCTTTCTGGAGGGCTCGACTCTTCCACGGTCCTCGCTATCGCCAGAAGCAGAGGTCTCGATGTGATTGCCTTGACATTTGATTATGGTCAGAGGCACGTTCGAGAGATAGAGAGTGCTCGAAAGGTCGCGTCCTATCTTGGTTGTTCTGATCATCTGATCATTCATCTCCCTATCGGGGAGTTGCTATCTGGCTCCCTCACAGATCCTGGTGAGAAGGTGCCGGAAGGCAGAACTCCGAGCGAGATGACGAACGGCATCCCAAACACCTACGTCCCAGCCAGGAACATCATATTCCTCAGCATAGGTGCATCCATAGCTGAGAGCATGGGCGCGGAATCCATATTCATCGCGGCAAACGCGGTGGACTACAGCGGGTATCCTGATTGTACCCCCGAGTTCATAGAATCGTTCCAGAGGATGCTCGATGTTGGCACCAAGGTCGGAAGGGCGGGTCGTGGAACAAGGGTCGAAGCTCCGATAATCAAGATGTCGAAGGGTGATATCGTGCGGACCGCATCGCAGCTCGGCGTACCGTTGGAACTGACTTGGAGCTGCTACAATGGGAACGAGAAGGCATGCGGTAGGTGCGATTCCTGCACTCTCAGGCTCCAGGGATTCTCGGAAGCTGGCTTAAATGACCCATTAGAGTACGAGGTGATTGAATGAAGGTTTACTCGATATTCAGATCGATACAAGGTGAGGGAATTACGATGGGCGCACCGACGACTTTCATAAGGACATCAGGCTGCCCCCTTAGATGCACCTACTGCGATACGCCGCAGGCTTTCGACAAAGGCAAAGAGATGACCATTGAATCTATACTAGCCGATGTGGAGGAAAACAGAACCTCGCACGTCTGCCTTACAGGCGGTGAGCCATTGGCTCAGAAGGAATCTATCCAGCTCGTGGAGGCGATCCTGAACCAGGGCTATCACCTGGTGCTCGAGACAAACGGTGCTATGCCATTGGATGACCTCCCCTGTGTCGAGAATCTCACCATCAGCATGGATATCAAGGGCCCTTCCTCCGGTGAATCGGATAAGATGTTGTTCTCGAATATCGAAATGCTCGGTCCTTCTGATCAGCTGAAGTTCATCATCTCTGACGAGGCCGATTACGCGTATGCCAAGGACGTCATCCGGAAGTACTCCCCGAAGTGCGAGATCATAATCACACCGGTCGGAGGGACCGACCTCAAATGGTTGGCGGAGATCGTGCTCGAGGACCGTCTTGACGCGCGCGTCATGCCTCAATTGCACAAGATCATCTGGGGCGATGAGGACAACAAGTGATGCCGGTCAGCCTCGGAACACCGGCCTTTTGGACAGCATCCTGGGAAGAGGCAGTCTGGCCTTCGGGTAGCTGCCGGACAATCTCTCGATCTCTTTCGCGAGTTCCTCTTTAGTCATCTCCTTCATCTCGCCGGATCTGAATCTGATTGGTATCTTCTCTGATGCGCGTTCCTTTTCTCCGAGCACGATTATGATCGGGATCCATTCCCTTTCGGCGTTCCTGATCTTCTTGCCGACCTTATCGTCCGTGTCGTCGATATCCACTCTTCCGGGAATGGATTCAGCCAACTTCTCGCAGTCCTCGATGAATTCCTGGCCCACAGGCAGAATCCTCACCTGGGTTGGAGAGAGCCAGAATGGCAGGCTCGGCTTCTCGTGCTTGAGTGCCTCCTCGAGGAGCACGTAGATCCACCTCTCTATTGAGCCGATGGACGAATGGCATATGATGCACCCTTTCTTCTTGCCCTCGTCATCCGTGTACACGATTCCGTATCTCTCCGCATCTGCGACATCCAATTGGACCGTGCTTAGCTGGACGGCACCTCCGACAGAATCGATCCCCTGGAATTCATGCTTGACCGCCCAGTAGTGCTTCATCTCCGAGAGCACTTCGATCAGAGCGGGTTTATTTGAATACTTCAGCAGTTCGATTATGTGTTCCTTGTACTTGTCGTAGAACTCCTTGACCACTCGGAACGCCACTGCGTATTCGACACCTGTTCCGTCCGCTAGGTCCGCGTAGTTCCTGTACAGGAGCATGTACTCCTTCCAACCCTCGTCGATGTCCTTTACGAAGCAATGAATATCCGGCATGTGGAACGCTCTCAGGCGCTTGAGGCCTGTGAGCTCGCCCCTCTGCTCCAGCCGGAAACTCTTCGAGAACTCGTATATCCTCAGTGGGAGGTTCTTGTAGCTGACAGTCGCCCCCTTCATCATCCTGAACAATCCGAAATCGCCAGCGAATCTGAGCACGAACTCTCTCTTCTCATCAGTCTTCAGCGTGTAATGCCGCTCATGGAACGACATCCCCTGGCTCCGAATGTCTGGCATAGACCAATCGTATAGGATGGGCGTGTCGATCTGCATGGCGCCTACTTTATCGAGGGCGATCTGCTCCGCCCAACTCTCAAGCAGGCTGAATATGAGGTGCCCTTTCGGGAACATCCTGAAATGCCCTCGATCGCTCGCTTCCTCATAGTCAACGAGCTCCAATCTCTGCATCGCTTTGATTGATGGGGGCTCGACACCCTTTGTCCGGCCGACCTCCTCTGATATTACAAAAGTCTTCAGAGAAGGGTATTTGTCGAGTATATGGGCGGATTCGATATTCTCAAAATCGATCCGATGCTCCTCTCCTTCGGGCGTGAGGATGAGGAACTCGCTCCTGATCTTCTCCACGATCTCTTCTCGTGTGACCTTCTCATCGACCGAGAACTCTCTCGAAAGCTCAGATAGTGGGTGTCCCTTGCAGCTGATCTTGAACGCTTTATACCATCCGAAAGGCGATCTGTGGATATCGATCCCTTTAGTGGCTACGGCTGCCTCGGTGGCTTTCAGCACTTCGATCGCTTTGTCCGGGGTCGCTAGGTCTGAGCTCAGATGTGCGTATGGGTAGAGCACAACGCTCCTGGCCTCGACTTTTCCGAACACTTCGGCAATATCGTCAGCGGCTACCGATGCTATCGCTTCTGCATTATCATCTGAGGATTCGACCGTGGCGAAGACCACCAATGGCTCATCGAAGGAATGCCTTTTGGGCTGACCTTCGGCCAATTTCTCGGCCATCTTCGTCGGGTCCTTGACTTCGTATTGGAAGCTGTCTGCATGAATGAGGAGTACCCTCATGGTAACCGGCGTGAAATGACTAGCTGGGTATTAAAATGATTCATTTGCCTGTGGCGACTCGCTAATCCCTAGAGAAATATTCATGCTCCTTGGCCCATACGGTATTCGTGGCGCCTTCCCCAATCAGGAGAGTAGTTCGTGTGGATTCGAGTGGTGATTCAGGTGCAGTGTCCCCTGTCGTGGGACCATCCAGGCAGGATGCAAGTTCCATTAATGGGTCAAATATCCGAACTCACAGAGCCGTCTGTGTCGCGCTTCCCCACGAAGGGAAACCAACGAAGATATTCGGCGATAACCCTTCCGAATTCATATCATCCCTGAAGACCGCCAGTTTGGGTTGGGTCAATTTCATGGTGGACGACCTTGGGAGGGATGCCGCCGAGATAGCGGTGAAGTTCGGGTTCAGCGATTCGATGGTCCCCACATTGCTAAAAGGGTATCACTCTGCGTTCGAAGACAGGGATACCGAGATGGGGATCATGGTCCCCGCTGTCAAGGTGTCCAAGCTGGATGTCAGTATATTCCCTCTGCTCATACTCGTCAGGAAAGATCTTATCGTCACCATCCACAGCCGAGACATAGAGCGACTGATATTGTTCTCCCGCTATGCCGATGTATTCCTGCGGAAGCTGCCTGAGCGCATGGGCCAGCAGGATCGATTGACCATGATGCTCGTAAGGATACTCGACGAGAATAACTCTCACAATTTCGAACATCTGCGCGAGATTGAGGAGCAGGCGGATGATATGAGTGAGCTGCTCCTCGACCCGGAGTCACCCAGAATGGAGATAGGGCGCAAGATATACGAGCTCAAGCACGCCCTGATAACCTACCTGAACAGCCTGTGGCGGACGATGGATGTGCTGCATTCGCTCAGATATGGCGATGCGGAACTCATAACAGACAATCCTAAGGTTCTAGCGAAGGTCGGCCTTCTCGTTGAGGATGTCAATCGACAGATATCCCTCAGTGAGCACATGTCCGAGGTGCTCGCGTCGGGGCTGGAGGTTCTGCAGGCGCTCTACAACAACCAACTTCAGACCCTGAACAATCGCATGGCATTGACGATGACTTGGTTGACGATCCTGGGCACGGCCGTTCTGGTCCCCAATACTATTGCCACCGTGGTGGGTTCGATAGCTGGAATGGATTCCAATACTCTCATATGGTATATCACGGTCCTATCTCTGTGCACCCTCAACGCAACCTATCTTGCATACTGGTGGGTAAAGCGGTGGGTCCACTTGCCCAAAGGTGCGTAATTCCTGCCTAACCCGTTCGCCGATACACATTTTACCATGGCGAATCATAAGGTGCTGAGGATTGGAACTTTGAAGGAATTCGATGTCTACGTCCAGGATAAGCCTGGTGAGCTGGCTAAGGTCTGTGAGATCTTCGGCAACAACGGCGTCAACATCAAGGCGATATCCAGCGAACGCAGTGGTCTCAAACCGATCATACGGGTCGTGACCGACGATGAGACCACCGCAAGTTCTGCGCTGGAAAGATCTGGCATAAGTTACGACCTCAGGGAGGTCCTATCCCTGAGGATATCCGATCGCCCTGGCGAGCTCGGAAAGATTGCCAGAAAGCTCGCAAGAGCTATGGTCAACGTAGATTCCATCTACATTCTAGGAAAGGACGACGGCATCACGGAGATGGCGTTCACCGTCGACAACCTGCGGAAGGCTGAGCAAGCACTCCGATGAACCATCTAGTATCTAGATGGGGCGTCTTTCTTCAATGGTTCCTAGTCCAGGCTCTTTCCCCTTTTGACAAGGATCTCTTCTAGGTGGTTCCTCGCATCTCTGACTTTAGCCAACTCATCATGGGTCAGATCGAGTCTCAGAACGTGTGACCATACCTTCGACAACGCATGATATGACTCTCTGATCAATTCCAAGTCTTCATCGAAATTCTTTACTGGCTCTACCTTCTCCTCTATGATAAGGCGGTACATGGCATTCCTGCCAATCTTATTCCTCTCTACGACATTCTTCTTCTCCAACTTCTGGAGTGCCTGGGTAGCTCCTGATTGAGTGATCCCGAGTTCTCTGGCAAGGAGGGTCGGAGAATTGGTGCCTTTTCTGAGGATTTCTACAATGTGTCTCTCTCTATCGGTCAAATCCATCATTTCACACCCATAAGTGATGTATTAGCGGGTACTTATGCGAACTTATACATGCTTATGTGTACGTCTGTGGCGAGGTAATGTATCTCCCCCAGAAATATCCTTCGCGAACGTTGCCAGGTTTTGCAACAATTTCGCTTAAAGGTTGATGCAATGCATAAGTAATGTCCGCAACACCTTCGCATGATTCGACAAGGTGGATTCGGCCGACTGTTGAAGCTATGATTCTCTATGAAATCGACCGAAACATCTCTAAGAAACTGTGAAAATGGTTTGTTTCTAGCCTTTGCGAGTGGTATTCGATTAAGATCTCTCTTCGGGGAGCGTTTCCTCCGTCTTTTCGACGCTCGCTGATTCTGGATTCTTCGCCTTCTTTATCGAACCCGGGATCAAAATGTTCATGAACTTCTCGAAGTACATCTTCTCACTGGCTACTCCCTCTCGTTCCGTCTCAAGATTGGCCATAGCACTTATCGATTCCGAACCAAGGCCAAACGACTCCATCCTGAGCTTATCCAGGTCATTTGAAAGCACTCTCTCATGTTCCTCTAATTTGACCCCTATTCGCTCCATCGCTATGCTCCTGAGCATATTCTCGAGGAAGTTGATCTGCTCCTCCTTGGTCCTCATGGATTGGAGCATCTTTGCTGCCTCCTCCCTGAAGTCGAGCCTCGCGCTTGCGTGCTCTTCGTCCGTCTTGGACGCCCATAGCAGCGGGTGTTCCGGGGAGTTGAAAGTCACCTTCTCAGGCATTAGCGAATCGACCGATATCTTCGTCGCAGCATCTCCTGATGAGTGATAGATAGCGTAGAAGCTCATCCTTTCCAGGAAGTTGACCTCAAGGAACTCCTTCCTGTTCTTCTCGACAATCGTGGGGTTCTGCTTCTGTAGCTCCTCCAGAACCATAACTGGCGTCGCATTCGGCTTAACGGTGTCGGTGAAGTATCTTGACGCACCCATTATGCACTTGAGTGGTTCATAGGATCGTGTCATCCAGAATGACGGCGGAAAGTTTGTCCATGATTTCCTCTTGCTAGGCTCGTCCTCCTTCTTTACCTTCAACTTAGAGAACGAGAATGTCGAGAATTGGTACCTTATCTTGCCATCTATGGTCTCTAGCACCCCTGATGGAATACCCTCCTTCGCGACAATCCTATCTGCCCAGAACCCCAGGTCAGTTCGAAGCTTCGGACGAGTCACTGCCCCCTGCTGGTTGATGTAGTTGAGTATTTTCCTCCTCGTAGGGGTTATCAACCAACTCATCCAAAGTGTGAATGATTTGGGCGAGTCGATGTAAGGGACAGGCAGGATCGTATGGTCGGCAGCCGTGCCCCATGCTGGCAACACCGCATGGCCTGGAGTATGGGTCACTGTCCGATCCAGGTGTGCTGTGAGCGCGACGCTTTCTTCGTCATCTACATTCTCCCTTATCGGGGCAGGGTCTATCTTGAGATCCGAGTTGAGGAAGTAGTAATTCTGGCGCTTCGAAGTGATTGGTATCAATACTCCGCAGTTCACGCCTTTGGCGAGCAGAGTCCTCATCTGCACATTGGATTTGTCCTTCAGCGACCGGGTCTGAGCGCTGAGCGATATCCTCCTCATAGAATCGGTGAGCGGACTCCTCTCGATCTCTCTGCGCGTGAGCGGCTGCTTGTGCAGCAGAGTGTAAACTACCGCTCTCGATACATTGTTCGTGAGGAACTCCCCGATTTCTTCCGTCTTGTCTTTAGAAATTGGCGTTATTTGCGGTGGCATCCCATCCTCCCTCATCTGCCCTTTTTACTTCAAATCTGTTTATAATTACTTATAACTATGCTCAGAAAAGCTCCGAGACATAGGTGCTGATGCATGATTGGTGTGCGAATGGCTGTCCGTGGAAGAGTATTTTACGGATTCTCACCTTCTAGATGTGTGAGGGGATATGTTTGGTGGGCATGGCGGAAGTAGAGAGCGCAGTCGCTCGAGCTAAAGAGTTGATGTCTGCAAACGGACAGGAATGCAGCGCGACCGCGAGTGATGTTGCACGATACTTCGAAGTCTACCCTTATGAAGCTGACATGACCCTGGACATGATTATCAAGTTCCCACTCCTTGTGGTACATGAACTGGCCGAGATCGAAGAGCTTAAGAAATCCGGCATCAGACTCGACAGAGATTCCATTCTCAATAATCCTATCAAGGTTGAGGAAGCTCATTACAAGGCAGCGACCCTGGAGCTGAATATGGCCTATTCTCTGAGGGACTGCAATCACGTCAAGATGAGGCTTGGGGTCATTCGCTCATGGCTTCTCGACGATCGGATCGATAATGGTTACAAAGCGCTCTATGCTGAGCTATATGCCCGAGTGATATCGATATTGGATGAGCTGACAGGTCCGAATCTATGATTGGGAATCAGAGTCTCCTGTTCATTGTTCGGGGATATCGGCTACTGGTTCTTCAGCCTGCTAATGATGGCCTCTCCCATGGCAGTGGTCGACATCTTGCCACCCACATCCGCGGTCCTGTGTTTTCCATCGCCCAAGACACTCATGACAGCTGATTCCGTCTCATGAGCAGCATCCTTGTACCCCAGAGTATCCAACATCAGGGCCGATGAGAGGATTGCTCCGACTGGGTTGGCGAGGCCTTTTCCCGCGATATCTGGAGCTGAACCGTGGACAGGCTCGAACATGCTCACACCGCTCGGGTTGATGTTCCCCGATGGCGCAAACCCTAGTCCTCCCTGCAGAGCTGCTCCCAGATCCGTGAGGATGTCTCCGAACAGGTTGGGTGTGACAAGGACCTTGAATCTCTCAGGGTTCCTCACCATGTGAAGTGCAACCGCATCGACATACTGGAACTCCTTCTCAATCCCGTAGATGTTCGATGCTTTCTCCACCTCTTCTCTCCAGAGCCCGTAGACCTCTGTGAGGACATTCGCCTTGTCGACGGAGGTCACGAGGTCGAGACCTTTCTTCTTCGCGAAATCGAACGCGTAGTCGATCACGCGCCTCGCACCTTGCCTGGTGATGATCCCTATCTGATATGCCATCTCGTCTGCATCCTTGAGGTCGATTCCTATGTCGAACTTGACCTCATAGGCCTTTCTGATGAGATTGAGCTGCTCTCTCGAAGATCCCGTCTTGACCCGGCTGCCCAGACCGACATAGAAATCCTCGGTGTTCTCCCGGATGAAGTACATGTCTATCCTCTTATCTCCAGCCAATGCGGTAGGCACTCCCTGGAACAGCTTCACCGGTCTGAGGTTGACATACTGGTCGAAATGGAATCTGAGTCTGAGCAGAATGCCTTTCTCAAGCACACCTGGTTTTACTCGAGGGTCACCCATCGCGCCAAGCAGGATGGACTCCTTCTCCTCCAATCTGGATATGGTTTCGTCTGAGAGCACCTCTCCAGTCTTCAGGTAGTGCGCCGCCCCCAAAGGGAACTCTTCGAAATCGAGCTGGATGCCATTTCTTTCGCAGACGACATCCAAGACCTTGCGCGCTTCCCTGACTACCTCTGGTCCTATCCCATCTCCTGGAATCACTCCGATCTTGTGCAACCCAATCTCTCCTTGGTGTAGGGTACTAGACCCCCTTTCTCCATAAGCATCATCACGAAAGGCGGATAGCTGGCGAATGTGGTCTCCTTTCCGGAGCTGTGGTTCCTGGCGACACCCTTTGATAAATCCACCTCGACGTCATCTCCCTGGTCGACCTCCAGCTTCGCCTCGATGACTGGTAACCCTATGTTGATCGCGTTTCTGAAGAATATCCTGGCAAATGATTCTGCGACGACGCAGGACACCCCTGCCCCTATCAATGCTCTGGGGGCATGCTCTCGACTCGAACCGCACCCGAAGTTCCTTCCGGCCACTATCACATCGCCTTCCTTCACGTTGGCGGAGAATTCCGGCATGACCTTCACGAATGCGTACTTGGCAAGCTCAGCGCTGTTCATCGTGACGAGATACTCGGCGGGTATGATCTGATCAGTATCTACATTGTCCCCGAACACCCATGCCTTCCCGGCGAAATGCGATTTCATCCAGTCACCTCAGATGGGTCGACTATTCTCCCAGCAACTGCGCTCGCCGCGACGACTGCGGGACCCGCAAGGTAGACCTCAGATTCTTTGTGCCCCATTCTGCCAACGAAGTTCCTGTTCGTCGTGCTGACGCATCTTTCCCCTGGAGCGAGCACACCCATGTAGCCTCCGAGACATGCACCGCATGTCGGGCCGGATATGAACGCACCCGCATCGGAGAATATCTTGAACAGCCCTTCTTCCATCGCCTTGTCGAAGACTTCCTTGCTCGCAGGCACTACGATCATCCTGACTCCTTCGTGTACCTTCTTCCCTTTCAGTATCGCGGCCGCGACTCTGAGATCCTCTATCCTTCCGTTCGTACATGATCCCAGATACGCCTGGTCAATGGCAACTCCGACCTCGCTCGCAGGTGCCACATTGCTGGGCAGGAACGGTTTCGCGACCACTGGGACGATGTCTTTCGCATCGTACTTCCTGATATCCGAATACTCGGCATCCTTGTCCGCGAAGACCTTTTCATAACTGCCTCTGACACGGCCCTTCAGATAGTCATCCACCTTCGCGTCAGGTGGTATCATGCATGCCTTTGCTCCCGCTTCTATGCCCATGTTGGATATCGTGACCCTTTCAGAGACGGGCAATGCGAAGATAGTGTCACCGACGACTTCCATCGATTGATAGAGTGCGCCTTCGACCCCGATGTCTCCTATGATTGTGAGTATTATGTCCTTTCCAGACACATGCTTTCCAAGCTGTCCGTCTACTTCGAACTTCATCGATTCTGGCACTTTGAACCATAGGGCGCCTCTCGCGAACACCGTTGCGGCCTCAGTGCTTCCGATCCCTGTGGCGAATGCGCCCATCGCTCCGTATGAGCACGTATGCGAATCGGCTCCGACTATCAGCCTTCCAGGTGCAACGAACCCCTTCTCGATCATCAGTTGGTGGCAGACGCCGCTGGACCCTATTTCGAAGTAGTTGCGTATCTTGTACTTGGATGCGAAATCCCTCATCTTCTTCGCCTGGATCGCAGATGCCACGTCCTTGTTCGGAACGTAGTGGTCCGGGATCAGAACCATCTTCTTCTCCAGCGGGGGTGTGCAGAACCCCTCGAACTCATCGAACGCAGCTGGAGCCGTGATGTCATTCACCATCACATAGTCGACCTCTGCTTCGATGATCTCTCCTGCGCGGACGTCCTTTTGAGCCTTCGTTGACAATATCTTCTCAGCTATGGTCTTTCCCAATGCCACGCACCCCTCTTCAGTATGCCTTCCTCTTGACTTTTCCGCCGTTTGCGCCAAGCTTGTGCATCCAGAGCCTGTTCAATGCTTCCACGGTGGCGTCAACGCTCGTCGTCACTATGTCCGAACCGACGCTCTTTCCGAGTGCGAGGAGTTGAGAATCCTCACAGTCTCCGAGCTTCACAGTGACCTCACAGAGTGCGTTAGACCCGCCAGTTATCGCTTCGAGCCTATATTGCTTCAGCACGATGTTCTTCGATACAGCTGTCCTTATCGCGCTCAGGCTCGCATCTATCGGGCCAACGCCGGTCTCCGAAGCCCGCCTGACCTCTCCATCTATGTTGAGGACGACCGTGGCCGTGGGTGTGAAGTTCAGTCCCGTGAAGACTGTGAATTCCTCGAGCCTTATCACAGGCTCCTTCTCCTCACTTATCTCGTCATAGGCGACTGCGAGCAATTCCGCATCATCCAGCTTCTTCCCGGACTCTGCGTACTTCTTTATCCTCGCGACCACTTCTTTGAGCTGGTCTCCGGTGAGGTCGAGTCCATATTCCTTCAGTTTGTTCTGGACCGCGTGGACTCCGGAGTGCTTGCCGACTACGAACACCCTCTCCTTGCCGACGATCTCAGGTCTCATTGGCTCGTATGTTGAGCACTCGCTAAGCACCCCGTGAACATGTATTCCCGCTTCGTGTGAGAATGCGTTCTCGCCGACGATGGCCTTGTTCGGTTGGACAGGTATCGCAGTGAGCTGTGACACCAGTCTCGACACGAAAGCCATCTTCCTGGTGTTGATCCGGGTCTTTATCCCGTAGAACGCCTGAAGTCCCATCACGACCTCCTCGAGGGCTGCGTTTCCAGCACGCTCTCCAAGGCCGTTTATCGTACAGTGGACCTCCTCCGCACCCCCGAGTATGCCCGCCAGGGAGTTGGCGACTGAGAGTCCGAAATCATCATGGCAGTGCACTGCGAGAGGTACCTTAGTCGTCTTCTTGATCTCAGCGACGAACTGCATCATCGCTTGCGGAGTCATGACTCCGACGGTATCTGGGATGTCGATCCTGTCGACGCCTACCGCCTCGATCGCTTTGTGTACGGTGTTGAGGAATTCGAGGTCTGTCCGCGTGCCATCCTCGCAGCTGAATTCGACTATGAACCCGTGGTCTTTTCCATATTGGACTGCGGTCACAGCCTTTTCAACGGCCTCCTCCCTGGATATCTTGAGCTTCTTCTCCAGGTGCACCTTGGAGGTCGCAAGGAAAATATGGATAGAATCGACATCACACGCCAATGCGGCATCTATGTCCGGCTTGCCCGCGCGACAGAGTCCGCAGATCTCGCTCTTGAGTCCCGCCGCTGCGATCTTCTTCACAGCCTCGGCTTCGCCCTCTGAGTTGACTGGGAAGCCGGCTTCGATTATGTCCACTCCCAGTTCATCCAAGGCCTGTGCGATCTTGAGCTTGTCGTCGATTGATAGCGCCACATTGGGCGTCTGCTCGCCATCTCTCAGGGTAGTGTCCAGAATCTTCACAGTCTCGGGCATCCTGGTTGCCTGAAAGATCTGCTTATTGTATTCACTGACGAAGACCCCTTTGTCTGGGACCTTGAACACGCCGACTTCTTCTTGTTTAGCACTCTCACTCGGAGCTTGTGTGGGCATCAAAACACTCTCCAAAAAATCCTACACTGCAGCATCTAGGCTAGGATAAGCAGCCCCAAGGGCAGAATAAGCTGAATCTTATTCTCTTGTGCCATTCCTTGCCTCCATGTCATAGTGGGGTCACACCCTTCTTGGGCATGACAATCATCTGCATGGTCTCGATTGATATAAACTTTTGCTGGCTCAATGCTGGCCAATCATGTTCGGTTGCTGGACACATCTGTACAATGCATGGCTGGCCATACGCATCCTACTTTGGAAGGATAGAAATATGATGTGATTTGTACGAGGCTGGTGGTATTCGTGAAGGATAAGGTCGTCGCATTCCAGGGTGAACAGGGAGCCTATTCCGAAGACGCCTGTGTCAAGTACTTCGGAGCCGATGTCACCGCTAGACCCTATCCAGATTTTCAATCCGTCTTCGAGGCGGTCGAACGGGATGAGGTCACACATGCGGTCGTTCCTGTCGAGAACTCGATAGAAGGGAGCGTCACGCAGGTCAACGACCTCCTGCTGGACCACGACTTGGGGATATCCGGTGAGGTGATAGTCCCTGTCAAGCATTGCCTCATGGTTGCCAAGGGAGCTTCTGAGGAAACAATCCGAGAAGTACTCAGTCATCCACAGGCTCTGGGACAATGCAGAAAATTCCTTCAAAGGCATAATGCTTGGCGGACGATAGCATCCTACGATACCGCCGGCAGCGCGAAGATCGTTGCCGAATCAAAGCGTCTGGACCTTGCAGCGATCGCCAGCAAGAGGGCCGCGTCGCTATACGGTCTGGAGATCCTCAGGGAGGACATCCAGAACGAGGATACCAATGTCACGAGGTTCTTTGTGATGGAGAAGAACCCAGGTACGGTCGAGAGCGCCGACAAGACTTCGATAGTCTTCGCCACGAAGAACGCTCCAGGCGCGTTGTACAAATGCCTCGGAGAGTTCGCTTCCAGAGGGGTCAATCTATCCAAGTTGGAGTCCAGACCGAGGAGGAACAAGCCTTGGGTGTACGTTTTCTTCGCAGACATCGAGGGCGGAGTGGAGGATCCAGACTGCCACGCTGCCATAGGTGGGCTGCTCAAGACCGGTGCATTTGTTAAAGTCCTCGGCTCGTACAAGAAAGCCTGACATCTGCTTTCGAATGTGATAAAACAAGAAAATGGGTTTTTCAAAGGGTTTCTCGAAGACAGCCTATTTCACGTGAGTCACTCACTTATCTAGGCCCCATGTCCGCCCTTCCCAGCTGGAGAATGACAGGACGAATTCGTACCAGCCCGAGTCCTGTGCGAATGGTACGTCCACATAGTCGTCTTTGATGCTGTGCATACCGTCGTTCGTGGACGGGGCATAGATGGCAATGCCATAGGACTTGTAGTTATGGATGCTGTTGTAGATTGCGAACACACCGCCTTCAACGGCATCTATGACTCTCTCAGCTGCATCCTTCAACTCATCGTTGTCGATGTAGTCATCCGCGAGCAAGTTCTTGGCGAACCCCTTAAGATCGACGTTGTATGGGTAATAGTACTCCTGTGCACAGATCAAGTCCTGCTGGATATTGTTCATGTATGCTCTGAGAGACTCAAGCAATTCTGCTCCCAGGTCTTCTACTGCATCGAAGAGGTCGTCCATGTACTCCATGTCCCAGGCACTCATCGTCCAGTCGACATATCCTGACGTGGATGAGTAGTATTCTCCATAGTCTTTGACGATGACTTTTGATAGTTCTTTCCCGTCCATATCGGCATCTGCAACAAGGTCCCTGGCGATGGCGTCATATGGGAAGCCAGCTCCGGGCACTGTCTCCTCGCTGAAGACCACGTAATCTGCGCAGTCCATGACCTGATATGCGACTTCGGGCATGGCCATCAGGCACAGGTCGAAGCCAACCACATCGAGCACGATGCCAGTTTCTTCCTTGGCGCCCATGAGGGCGTCTCTCAACTCGACCATCGTGATGCATTCATCATTTCCAGTCAATGCTTCAGTGGTATCGTCCCAGCACAATCCGCGCCATCCGCCACCGTGATCCCAGAGTATGAGTGCGTACCTGTCAGCTGGGTAGTCTGTGCAGGTGTTCACGATGAACTCCTCGAGGACCGCCGGGTCTGACATGTCGACTTCCTTCGGGTATCCGTATTCATCGCCGATTGAATAATCAGAATCTCCCTCATTCACATACAGAAGGTTCGCATCTCCGCTTAGTGGGTCCATGAGAACCACAAAGTTGACATTCTCATCGGAACCAACGGTCTCTAGCCATTCAATGTTCAAATCGCCGAATGTCTCCAGGCTGTTGTCGGCGTCAAGATAGACCATGAAGGTCCATTCTGCGCCTTCATCTCCGGCCGACATCGTGGCTGGGACAACCATCACCGCTAGCATAGCGACTGCCGCTAGCGCGACAAGTCTTCTACTCAATTCCCTCACTGTTCTCTTCCCCCGTAGTATATTTAAAGAGGCTTATTTATCGACGGAACCTCAAGAGGTCCGAAGAGTCGTACTGACTATGCCCGATAAAATCGTCGAGCTATAAATCTCTTCTCAGCGTCCGATTCTTTAAAAATGTATTGTTTTGTACGCGCAGGACCTTCACGATGAAGTTACCTTGGACTGCTTCTTGAGCTCCTCGACGCCATCTTCTCCCTTGACTACCCTTCGATCCCTCTCGATCATGGCTAGCTCCTTATCATCGAATGCCCTGGGGTTCAATGCAATCATCATCCTGGCTTTGGATATCCAAGTCGTCTCGTTGAGGGAGTCCAGGTACTTGAGCACCTTCTTGAACTCGTTGAATGTCATCAGATACTCAATCCCTTCGAGGAGTATGATGCTGTTCGGATTGCTCTCCATGAACCTGATAAGTGTATCCGTGAGCACCGCCAGGCTCGTGGGGGCAATCCTCCGCTCTCCAGCCGTCTCAGTCAGCCAGATTATCGGGGTCACCTGGATGTTGAACCTCTCCCTGATGTTCTCTGGAAATTCCCTCGTCACTATGATCCCTCTGGGAATCAGGTATTCAAGCGTCGCTGATGCGGAATCTTCCTTTCCAGGGATATGGGCGTCAGGTCTGAGAGGCAGGGATATCAGTTCTGAGAACAGTCGCATGGCCGAACCAGACTCCTCGTCCTCGATGATGTATGGCCCTCGCGGAATGTCGTAAGCTCTGAACCCTGACTTCTTGGCGTTCTCCACCTCTGGATCGACAATCAGAGCAGTGAACCGTGTCTGCGTTATGGATCCCAGTATGCCTGCGAAGAGCGCAACCATTACCCAGGAATACGGGTTCGGGCCATCGTATTCGATGAAATTGCCCAGAACGATGAACAGGGCGAACTGGGACGCTGGTATGGCTATCCACGCGAGTCCTATGCCCTTCATCACCCCTGCGAATACCCTCGCGCCTTTGCCCTCGTCGAACGCCTCATCCTTTCGCGTCAAGGGAAGGAGGAAATCTATCACTATCGATGCGATGAGGTATGCGAACAATGCGGTGAGGAGGCCCACCTCGTCCTTTATCTGGGACCCGATCGGATCGATGACCCACGAGTAGACTATCACGACCAGGCCGATGAATCCCCAGGCAGTTATCATGTTCACGGGGTGCTTCTTCATCATATCAGAGAACTGATCGATGCTGCTGAATGTCCTGTATCTCGAGTTCAACGCGACCAGGCAGACGGACAACCATATCATGACCACCATGAAAGTCGCATATATCGCGATGTGCGACTGTTCGCCCCAGGTGCCCAACAGCTCCCTCAAGACCTCGAAGGTCCACAGCAGTGCGATGGATGCGATGAACAGTGTGAATATCCATCCGCGTATCACGGTGAAGAAATCTGAACCCAGCTTCCTGATGTGCACTGCTGAATACATCACAAGGAGAAGCCCCAGTACACTCGGTGCGATCTCGAAAGCAATCCTCTCCGCGTCCATCGACGAATCCTCCTGTTCCCGATCCTGGCTCGTTCAGGCCGACCGTCTGTGACCTAGACTGGTTTCGGCCGTCCCACCCAATGAGGTATCTATGGTATTATGATTATTGGCTCGTTGGACCGATGCCATCAATTCTTCTGGATGGTCATGACGGCTCCATTGCTTGCGGAGCTCACACCCTCTCTATATCTCGCGAGGTATCCGGACACCGCCACTTTTGGAGCCTTCCGCTCCTTCAGCCTTGATTTGACCTCCCTCTGGGAGATCAGCACCTCGATCTCTCTCTCGTCCAGATCGACCCGGATTATGTCTCCGTTCCTGACTGCGGCGATTGCTCCGCCGGAATAAGCCTCGGGCGATATATGGCCTATCGACAGTCCCTTCGTGCCTCCGGAGAATCGTCCATCCGTGATGAGCGCGACCGATTCCCCGAGACCAAGGCCAGCTATCATTGATGTGGGGCCGAGCATCTCAGGCATGCCTGGAGCGCCCTGCGGTCCCTGGTATCGGATTATCACGGCGTCTCCAGCCTTTATCGCGCCCTTCATCATCGCATTCGTCGCAGCCTTCTCGGTGTCGAAGACCTTCGCTGGGCCCTCGAAGCGCCTCATGGAATCAACGACCGCCGCCTGCTTGATCACGCATCCTTCCTCAGCAAGGTTGCCGTACAATATGGCTATGCCTCCTTCTTCGTGATACGCCTTATCGAGCGGTCTGATGACATCAGCATCAATTACGGAGGATGCCTTCGCGATCTCGAGAGTCTTCCTCCCCGAGACCGTGTCTGTATTCTTCAGGGAGCCTGAAAGCCTGTTTAACACCGCGGGTATCCCGCCAGCTCTCTCGAAATCGTCCATGAAATGATGGCCTCCGGGTTTCAAGGCCACTATGTGTTTGGTCTCGCGGGAGAGCCTATCGAACACGGACAGTTCAAGATCCAGACCGAACTCTTTTGCTATCGCGACCAAGTGAAGACAAGTGTTCGTCGAACCGCCGATGGCGTTGTCGACCCTGATGGCGTTCTCGAGGCCATCCTTGGTGACTATGTCTCTTGGCCGGATGTCCTTCCTGACCAGCTCGACAGCGACTATTCCAGTTCTCCTGGCAGTGACCAGTTTCTCCTTTGAGATCGCATGCTCTGTAGCGGATCCCGTCAGGCTCATCCCCATCGCTTCGGTCAAACAGGCCATGGTGTTGGCCGTGAATAGTCCAGAGCACGATCCTGGTCCTGGACATGCGCGTCTCTCGATCTCGTCAAGGTCCTCCTGCGTGATCCTGCCTGCAGCGAGCTCACCGACCGCTTCGAATATGGATATCACATCGAGCTTGCGGTCCTTGTACTTCCCAGGCATCATAGGTCCGCCTGTCAGCATGATTGCAGGTATGTTCAGTCTCCCTGCCGCCATGAGCATGCCAGGCGTTATCTTGTCGCAGTTGGTGACCCCTACCCATCCGTCCGCGACATGCGCTTCGACCATGGCCTCCACCGTGTCTGCGATTATCTCCCTAGATGGAAGCGAGTATCTCATGCCCTCCAATCCCATCGCTATTCCATCACAGATGCCTGGTACCCCGAACTCGAAGGCGACTCCACCGGCCTCCTCGATGCCTTTCTTGACCTCGGCAACCAGCAGGTTCATGTGTATATGGCCAGGGACGATCGTGTTGTACGAGTTGGCGATTGCAATGATCGGTTTATCGAAATCCTCATCCTTCATACCGACCGCTCTGAACAATCCTCTCGCGGAAGCCCGCGAATTCCCTTTCTTCACCGCATCGCTCCTGAGCGTGGTGCCCTTGATATTCTGGACCAACCTCATACCCCCAGTTTGAAATCTTCATGAAGTGCATTAACTGCTTTGACCGCGTCCTTGCTCTTTATTATGCATGATATGTTGAGTTCGGATGAGCCTTGAGCGATGGCTCGGATGTTGATGTTCTCCTTTGCCATGGTGGAGAACACCCTGGCGGCGACTCCTGGAGTTCCTTTCATGCCCGCTCCGACCACTGCAATTATGCTCAACCCCGTCTCGATATTGACTTCTCTGACCTGCTTGGAACCCAGCAGGGAAAGCTCAAGCGCGTTCTGCGCCCCTGAGCCGCTCTCCTTCGGTATGGCGAGCGTGATACTCTCCTCTGAGGAACTCTGCGATATCATCAGGACATCGATGTCCTCATCCGTTAGGATCTGCAGGACCTTGGCCGGAAGTCTTGGGGTGCCAACCATGCTCGCACCGCAGACTGTGATCAGGTCGACATCGTCTATGTTGGTGATCGCCTTCACTACATCGCCATCTTTGACCTTGACCTCGCTGACGATGGTGGATCCTGGTCTATCAGGGTCCGTCAGGCTCTTGACTCTGAACGGCAATTGATACTTGGCCGCGCATTCGAGCGCCTTCGGATGGATGATCTCAGCGCCGAAGTGTGCCAGTTCCATGGCTTCCGGGAATGAGATGCTGTCGATCATCCTGGCGTTCTTCACGATCTTCGGGTTCGCAGTCATGAGTCCGTCGACGTCCTTCCATACCCACACCTCGTCGGACCTTATCGAAGCGCCGATTATGGATGCGGTATAATCCGAACCTCCTCGACCGATTGTCGTCTGGATGCCCTCCTGGGTCTGGGCTATGAAACCGCTGACGATGGGTATGGTTCCCTCCTCCATGACCGGGCCGAGATTCTGTCTCACCTGGAGTATCGTCATGTTCATGAGCGGTTGGGCAGCGCCGAAATTGTCATCCGTCACTATTCCTGCCTCTCCACCAGAGATCGCCTTCGCCTTCATGTCCAGGTCTTCGAAAACACCTTGAAGCACGGGCGCTGCGAGTCTCTCACCGAAACCTATGACATAATCCCGCGATCTCGGAGTGAGCTCACCTATGTGTGCGATGCCGAGCAGGATGTTCCGGAGGTCATCGCAAGTTGATGTTACGACGTGCAGGGTCTTGTCCAATATCTCACGGTTCTTGATTGCGCCTTCACAGGCCTTCCTGTGCCTGTCGGTGAGATCATCCACGTATTTCCGGACCTGCTCCTTGCGCCCTCGACCCGCTTGTGAAGCGGCATCTATCAGCGAGTTGGTCACGGAGTGCATGGCGGATGTGACGACTGCGATCTGGTCACCTCGCTCATGGAACTTGTGGACGATCGTGCCGACCTTCCTGAATCCCTCTCCGTCCGCAACGCTGACTCCTCCGAACTTCATCACCAATCTCATTGCTTACCAACTCTCGATGTGAATGTGCTACCTAGCGTATGCTCTGCGTATCTCTAGCAGGTCCCTGATCACAGAGGTCGCTGTCTCAGGACCTCCTGCGCCTTTGCCCACGAGTGTGACCTCACCTGAAGGGTATGTGTCGAAGCAGATCGCGTTGAACGTGCCCGATACATTGAGCGGGTGTGTGAGTTTCACTCTCTGAGGAGAGACCGTTGCCTTGCCGTCAGTAACGCTGCCTATGAGCTTCATCGTCTCTCCTTCCGAAAGCGCTCTCTTGATGTCTTCGACGGAGAGGTCGGTGATCCCTCGTATATCGATTTCCTTGATGGAAAGACCTGTGCCAAGCACATGGTTTGATGTTATCACGAGTTTACATGCGGTATCGAGTCCTTCTACGTCGTATGTGGGGTCGGCCTCAGCGTACCCCAACCGCTGAGCATCTGCGAGTGCATCCTTCATGGTGGCGGACTCGTTCGCCATCCTTGTGAGAATGTAATTGCAGGTACCATTCAGTATGCCCTTTATCGACCGGACTTCGCTGCCCTCCAGACATTTCTTCGCGAAATCTAGGACAGGGGTCCCGCCTCCGACTGTGCCACTGAACTTGAGGATGATCTCGTTGTGATGGGCCAACTCAATCAGGGCTGGCATCGCAAGGGCCAATGGGCCCTTGTTTGTGCATACGACATGACGCCCTTTCATCATAGCTGTCTTGAGGTGTGTCAGTCCTGGCTCGGCCGTCGTGATCTCCGTAGGGGTGGATTCGACTACGACATCGCAGTCCACTTCCTTGATGACTTGGGTACCGGTCATGCCTTCATGATATATGCCCCCGAATCCGCTCAGGTTTCCCTTGTCCTTCTTGGACTCGAGCGCCCTTCTGAGATCTATACCTGTCTGGGATATCGCAGCTCCTCTGCTGTCAACTATGCCAACGATCTTCGGCTTCAATCCGTATCTTCTTGCAAGAGATTCTCCATCCGATTCGACTATCTCCGCGAAGCTCCTAGCGACGACTCCGAAACCGACGAGGATTACTCTCAAATCAAGCATCCTCCAGGAGTTTCTCGAGTGCCTTCATGTCCGCATCTATCACATGAGGTTTCGAGCATTGTTTGATCGCAGTGTCCGGGTCCTTCAGTCCGTGCCCCGTCGATATGCAGACTATCTTCGCTGATCTATCGATGAGCCCGCTCGCGACATCCTTCGCAAGGCCTGCGACAGCCGCTGCGCCCGCTGGCTCGGGGAATACCCCTTCCAGGGTCGCCATCAATCTCTGAGCGTCGAGTATCTCATCATCCGTGACGGTGAAAGCTGTTCCCTTTGATTCCTTGATTGCCCTGACGGTCTTCTTCCAGTTAGCAGGGTTGCCTATCCTTATCGCAGTGGCAATCGTTTCAGGCTTCTGGACAGGGACCATCGTATCCACACCTTTCGCGAACATCTCGGCGATGGGGGCGGACCCGACCGCCTGGACTCCCCTGATCTCTGGACGGCCTGCGACGAGGTCTAGCGCCTCGTATTCTTTGAACCCTTTCCAGTAGGCGGACGAATTGCCTCCGTTCCCGACGGGCACATAGAGCGCATCCGGGCATGTACCTTCGAGTTGGTCGCACACCTCAAATGCGGCCGTCTTCTGTCCCTCGATCCTGAACGGGTTGACCGAGTTAAGGACATACATGCCGAGGGAATCCGATGATCTCATGACCATGTCAAGAGCCTGGTCGAAATTTCCCCGAACAGAGACGACAGTCGCTCCGTGCATCATCGCCTGTGCGAGCTTTCCCAGTGCCACCTTCCCTTCCGGTATCAGGACGACACATCTCACACCCGCGTGTCCTGCGTAGGCCGCGAGTGACGCAGAAGTGTTGCCGGTCGAAGCGCAGGTGACCACTTTCATCCCAAGCTCCATCGCCTTCGTGATTCCCATGGTCATGCCGCGGTCTTTGAATGACCCCGTGGGATTTGTACCATCGAATTTGAGCCATAGATGGCTGAGGCCTAGATGTTCCGCAAGTCTGTCGCATCTGACTAGCGGCGTCCCTCCCTCTCCTCTCGTGTATATCCTGGTGTTCTCGGTTACCGGTAACAGTTCTCTGTACTTCCAGACCGATAGCCGCCTGGATGAGAAATCGGTCTTCGACAGCCTCTCCCTTGCGGAATCGATGTCGACGCTGATCTCCAGAAGATTGCCGCACGAGCTGCATGCATAGGCAGGCCTGGACATATCGTGGACTCTTCCGCATTCCATGCACTTCATTTCAAAGAACGGCAAACGCATTCCTCATGGGGCGCGCATGCTATGTTTAGAGTGAATATAAGCCCTTCGCACATCTGGTCATCATCTTATTGGTGGTGCGAGCCATCTGGCAACGGCATTTTGCACAAATATGTCCATGGCGAGAATGTTCGATCACAGAGCTTCTTTAATATGCCTTTGTCTCATCCCCTCCGGTGGGGACAGATCATGAGGTACAGCAAGGTGGTCATATCTTCGCCCGCGACTTTGGCGAATTTCGGTCCGGGATTCGATTCATTCGGATTGTGCTTGGGCTCTCCAAGGGACACAGTCACTATCCAATTGAAACAACCTGGCATACGCGAGGTCAAGGTATCTGGACGGAGCGGCATACCGACAGATCCTGAGAAGAACACCGCATCCTATGCTGCCATGCGTCTCGCCGATATGTGTGGATGCGAAGAATACGGTTTCTCGATGACCATCAAGAAAGGCATGAAACCTGGCAGTGGTATTGGCAGCAGTGCTGCCTCGTCCGTCGGCGGAGCGCTCGCAATGGCTACGCTGATGGGCATGCGCGACGAATCGCTCATTCTCGAAGCGGCGGCCATGGGTGAGGAACTGATCGCAGGTGCTAGGCATTTCGATAATGTCGCTGCGGCGCTGCACGGAGGATTCACTGTGGTATCCGATGCTCGCAAGCGAACGATATTGAGGATCAAACCTCCGAACTTCCAGATCGTCGTCGTGCTTCCTGAGGTCTCCGTGGAGACACGCGAGGCGCGTGCGGTCCTTCCAAAATCAGTGCCGATGTCGGATGCCGTGAGCAATCTCTCCATGGCCTCTGGCATGGTATATGCGATGATAAAGCGCGATGTCCGCGCAGTTGGTGCATATCTCGAGGACACACTCTCTGTCCCATATAGGAAGAAGCTGGTGCCTGGGTTCGACGAAGTGCGAAAGAGCGCACTCGATTCCGGAGCGCTGGGTGTTTCCCTGGGAGGGTCCGGACCAGCGGTCTTCGCGATAGCTCTGGAAGACGCGTCGAAGATCAAGCGGGCAATGGTGCGCACGTTCCGGGAATCTTCCGGCCTTGAATCAGAGTCCTTCATAACGGTTCCTGGCGAAGGCGCCAGAGTTGTGAAGGTCTATTGACATGGCATGCCCGCCGCGCTGGAAACCGTTGGGCAATGTGACACTAGAATGCTATCTTCTCGCCGGGCACCCTCGGGAAGAGTGAGATGTCCCTCACGTGGCTCTGCCCTGTCAAGAATCTGATCATTCTCTCGATTCCAAGGCCGCCTCCGACGGTACGAGGTATCAATCCTTGCGTAGCCGCCTCGAGGTATCTCTTGTAGGCGTCCATGTTGGTCCTGCGTTCCATCATCTTGCGGATGATCTCCTGGTACTCCCACTCCCTCTCGCCTCCGGAAAGGGCTTCGCCATATCCTTCTGGCCAGAAAACATCGTAGTTGTGGTAGTATCCCTTCCGCTCCTTGTCTTCCCTGTCGTAGAACTCGCGGCGGAAGTTCAGGACCCAGAACGGGTCCTTCTCCGTCTCGGATGCGACCTTCTCGAAATCATCGCCGTATTTCGCCTTCAATTCCTCGGATTCGAAGATCTTCAGAGGGAGCTTCGGAGTTTCCAGCTTCCTGTCGAGCGCTCTCAAATCATCCGAGCACTCCTTCTTGACGAACTCGAAGACCTTCAAGATCATTCCATCGACGAGTTCCTTGAATTCCTTCTTGGTCTTGTCCTTCATCTCGATGTCTACCTGGGTGAACTCGAAAAGGTGCCTTCCCGTGGATCCCAGGTCGCCCTGCTCGAGCCTCACGTTCGGGGACATTATGTAGATCTTGTCGAAACCATCGTTCAGAAGAGCGAGCTGCTTGTGCATTATCATGCTCTTTGTGAGATGCAGTCTCTGCCCGTAGTATTCCACCGATGCGTCGAAATGGGGATGGTTGAGGGGGTCGGTCTCAGGGGACAATATGACTGGCATCGCTTGGACCACACGGTTCTCGTACATGTAATCGTGAATCGCTTTCAGAGCGGCACTCTGGATCCTGAGTATATGTCCCATCTTGCTCTCTTTCAGGTGCAATACGGTTTCCTGCATGCTTATCATCGACGAAAGACGACAAGTCGGGATAGTATTTGACATTTACTTCTATTTTAACGGAAACAATCCGAATAAGGGCAATATTCATATAAGAAAGCCGTCATATTGACGGTTTATGCTTGATGAGAAGGACTCGACCATACTCGAGGAGTTGATGAAAGACGCGAGGAAGACCACCAAGGCGATAGCTCGCGAATTGGAGATCCCGAGGGCGACAGTCCATGACAGGATCGTCAAGATGGAGCAGAAGGGGATCATTCGCAAATACACGGCGCTCCCGGACTATTCCGCGCTGAGCCTGGGTGTCTCTGCTTTCATCCTCGTTCAGTTCGAGGCAGAGAAAGGGCTCTCTCAGAGGGACACGGCCGAAGAGATCGCCACCATCCGTGGGATATTCGAAGTCCACATGATATCCGGAGAGTATGACATGCTCCTGAAAGTGCGCGGTTCAAGCATGGAAGAGATCGGCCAGCTGGTCATTGATAGATTGAGAGAAGTGAGAGGCGTGGCGCGCACGCTTACCTGCGCGTGCTTCACCACGGTAAAGGAATAATGAGTTTGCGGCTACCTGCTTCTCTTCTTGAGGAGCCTATCCACGGTCTCACCGAGTTCTTTTGGAACGGGTTCAACACGGTGCTCCTTGAATATGCGCCTGACTTCTTGTGCGGCGCGGTCGAGCAGTGTCTTCGAACCCTTCTGCGTCCACGAATCCCAGGATGTCCTGTCTGCCAGGGTCGGCATGAAATGCTCTGTCCTGAATTTCTCCACAGTGTGCCTCTGTCCTAGGTAATCCTTGCCGACGCCCACTTTATGGACGACATCCAGAGCTAGAGAATCCTCGTTTACTTCCATTCCTCTGGCCATCCGGCCAATCATACGAGACATTTCCGAATCGATGACCAACTGCTCCAGCCAGACTGTCCTACAGTCCTCGAGCAATCCTATACCGGCAATCATGTCCGCTCCTGCAAGTATTGGTGGTATAGCGCTTGCGAGTTTCTCTGCGGATGCCTGCTGGTCGGGTTCTTTGGATGTGGTGACAAAACCGCCCACGAGTGCAGGGAATCCGAAGTAATGCGCCATCTGCGCGTATGCAGCGGAAGTCAGACCGTGCTCAGGGCTTCCTCCCGCTCTCGTCGACGCTCTCATGTCCAAGTTGGCCATCCCGGCAGCGAAAACGAAAGATGTGCCAATCTGGTTCAACTGGAAGATCGTGTTGCCTGCCAGTGCCTCAGCAACCCCGACGGCCACCGATCCTGCGAGCGTCGCCGGACCTGTCGCACCTGGTCCGGGCATCACATAGAAGCAGATCGGTATGCCTGCGTCTGCCGCCACGAACCCTGCTTCCAGTCCCTCACCCTCGATCTGAAGTGGCGATGAGCTGGTATGAATCGAAGATATGATCGGTCTCTTCCTCAGCTCGTCCCGTCCTCCGACTGCTGCGGAGGCGAGTTCGATGACATCTTCGACCTCCCATGAGGTAGTATCCGTTGCGATCGTGATGTGCTTCTCCGTATTCTCGAGTGATGCCTGAAGGTCGTGAATGTGCCTCGTCCCTTGAGGGACGTCCTGGGATGTGACGTTTGGCCAGTTGACGCCATGCCCTGATAGGGCATCGGAGATGAAAGCACTCTTTGCAACATCCGATTTCCGGGACTCCCTCCTCTGTCTGGTCTCGAAATCCATCGCCATGGTGCCGTTGCCGTCGCTGGCGACATATGTATGCTCACCGTCGAGCCGCGCATCGTGTTTCCTTGTCCTTCCATAGAACGTGACTGCTCTGTTGTTCTTCCTGGAGAGCTCCTCAACGAGCCCCTGAGGGAATTTTACGACTGCACTTTTCTTGTCAACATCGCAACCGGCATCTTGAAGCATCTTCTGCGCTTTTTCGCTTCTGACAGCCACACCGGTCACTTCGAGGATCTCCAAGGCCGCGTAGTGGATCATCCGCATGTCGTCTTCGTTCAGGACATTCCTCTTGTGCGATACGGTTATGCAATTCGCCATTCGTCATCCCCCAAGATTGAATCTATCTCATTATGTGCTATTTATTGGAAACGCGATAATCTGAAAAGTGATTATCGAGGCCGGGCGGAAGACCGCACCGGCCTTGAATAGGTTTAGTATGTCTTGGACTCGCCGCCCCACATGCCCTTCTTGGTGCTCTCGATGATGGCATCGATCTTCTTCTGCTTGTCCGCATCGAGTGCCGGGACCTTGTGGTCCTTGAGGATCGCTTTGACCCTGTCCCTGGCGGAGTCTCTGAGAGACTTCGATCCAGAGGTGGACCATGCATCGTACGAGCGCCTGTCTATGAGCGTCGGTCTGAAGTGCTCCGACTTGAGATGGTCGACAGTGTGTCTTTGGGCAAGGTAGTTCTTACCCACTCCGACCTTCTCGATCACATCGAGCGGTACTGTGTCGTCATCTGCCCACTCGCCTCGTATGAGCCTCTTTATCGAGCCAACGACCTCGTTGTCCATGACAATCTGTTCATAGTGCAGGCAGCTGGAATCCTCCAACAGTCCGACACCACACATCAGGTCTGCACCCGCGAGCAGCGGACCGACGCAACCAGTGTAGTACTCCAGGACCGACTGGTCACCGGGCACCTTCGCGGTTGCCGATACACCGACGCAGGAGGGCATTCCATAGTAGTGCGCTAGCTCAGTCGCCATCGCGGATGAGATCGAGTGCTCAGGGCTTCCGCCAGCTCTGATCGTCGTCCTCATGTCTAGCGGTGCGTTACCCATACCGTATATCACGGCTGCTCCGGGTGTCGCCAGCTGGATCATGGTCAGAGCGCTGAGAACCTCAGCGTTGCCCACTGCGAGTGAACCGACGAGCGTCGCCGGGCCTGTCGCACCTGGCTGTGGCATTCCGAAGAAGACGAGCGGAACTCCCGCTTCGGCAAAGTGCAGGCTCGCGTCCATGACTCCTGCATCGTGCTGGAGCGGAGCGTATGTGCACTGCAGGCACGATGTGATCGGCCTGTTCCTGTACTCCTTCTCGCCGCCAGCTGCTGCGTAGCCCATCTCGGTCAGGTGCTTCGCATCTGACAGTGTCACACCAGTCTCGTACATGACGTGCTTCTCTGTGTTGTTGAGAGACGCGTCAAGGTCGTGAAGGTGGACGGAAGCCGGGTCCTGATCCGTCGAACTGACCATTGGCCAGTGGATATGGACGTTCTCCAGAGCGTCGATGATCCTCGACGAGTTCACGACATCCTGCTTTGTCGAGCCCCTTCTCTCTCCGGTCTCGAAGTCGACTGTAACTGCACCGTTGCCATTCGCCGTTATGTGGCTGTGGTTCATGTCCAGTTTCGCATCGTACTTCGGGTTCCTTCCTGCGAGAGTGATGGAAGTCTTCTTCTTCACCAGTGCTTCCTCGATCAGATGAGACGGTATCTTTGCGATACGGGTACTCTCATCGACCACGCAGCCGTTGTCCTTCAACAGCTTCCTGCACGTTGGACTGTCGACCTGCACACCTATCTTCTCGAGTATGTGTAGTGTGCTCCAATGAATCCTATCCAAATCCTCATCGCTGAGGATCTGGAATTGGATGCCCCTCTTGATTCCGTAGGCCATGGACTTCACCCGACAAGCTTCCTGGCGACATCGACCGCGCTGGAAGCGTCACCGCTGTATCCCTCGGCTCCGATCTCCTTCGCGTAGACGTCGGTGACAGGTGCACCGCCAATCAATGCCTTGATTGGAAGGTTCTTCTGCTTGATTGGTCCTATGACTTCGGCCATTCTGGGCATTGTCGTGGTCATCAGGGCAGACATCGCAACCATCTTTGGCTTCAGTTCCTCCGCCTTCTTGACGAATTCTGCTGATGCAACGTTCACTCCAAGGTCAACGACCTCGAATCCGTTCGCGGACAGCATCGTTGCCACGAGGTTCTTGCCGATTTCGTGAATATCGTCCTGGACTGTGCCGATGACAACCAAGCCCGCACTGGCCCTGTGCTTCCCCGACGGAACTGCGGGTTCAAGCACGGCCAACGCAGCCTTCATGGCCTCTGCGCCCATGACGAGTTCTGGTAGGAATATTTCTCCCTTGCCGAATCTCTCGCCAACGACTTTTATTCCTTCCGCCAAGCCCTTCTCAATGGCGACGAGCGGGTCGACGCCTTCCGCGAGCGACTTCTTCGCCAGATCAGCAATCGTCTCCATCTCGTAGTTTATCACTGCGTTCTTAAGCCGTGTTACTGCATCTTCCATTGGTTTTACCCCCAATTGGTTTCCTTCCAGGACTTTTGTTCCGGTCGGATTTTCCAGCTCGGTTTTAAGAGCGATTCATCTCCAAGACAAATCCCCTTCTCCGATTGAACCGGCATACTCGATACCCTAATTAAGTTTTCTGCTATTTCGAGGCATTTCTCTACCAAACACTATACAAATGTCAATATTATGCTCTTATGGCCCGATAGCAACCCGTTCATCCGTACATGAGCGTCAAGGGAGATCGTCACGCGAAAGGCATGATTCGCGAATGATGGCACAACTATCGAAAAGTCATCCAGATGTTTCTGGCCTAGTGCTCATGAATTACCCAAAACTATTTCTCGGAAAAGGCGTTCACCCCTTTCATAGGAGGCGAAAAATTTGCCTTGTGCAGTTGTGCCAGTTATTGAGCTGAAGGGTACGGCAAAGACAGTGAAGATTGGAGCCACGAAGACCCCGGTTCTGGTGGGCGAGAGAATAAACCCTACCAACCGTAAGGACTTGATCGCCAAGCTGAAAGCCGGCGAGTTTGGAGTTCTTGAGATGGAGGCCAAGAGGCAAATTGAGGCGGGTGCGGATATCCTGGATATCAACGTGGGTGTCCCTGGAATAGATGAGAAGCACGCCATGCTCGAAGCCATCAGGATCGTCCAGGAATCAGTTGATGTTCCTCTTTGGATAGACACATCCGATCCAGCGGTCCTCGAAGTCGCTCTCAAAACGGTAAAGGGTCGCGTTGGGATCAACTCCACCACTGGGGAAGAGAAGAGGATGGACGCAGTCATACCTCTCGCAGCTCAGTACGATGCTGCATTGGTCGGACTCTGCATCGACGATTCTGGGATCCCTCAGACCTCTGAGAAGAGGGTGGCGATCGCCAGGAAGATCATCGACCGTGCTGAGCGTGCCGGTCTCGACAGGAAGAACCTTATGATCGATTGCGTCGCCCTTGCGTGCGGAACCAACGACCAGGGTGCCAAGGCTACACTCGACACCATACGCATCGTGACCGAGGAACTAGGCGTGAACACTACGCTCGGACTCAGCAATGTATCGTTCGGATTGCCAGACAGGCCCAAGCTCAACGCAGCTTTCATGCTCATGTGCGCGGGACAGGGCATGACCAGCTTCATCGGCAACCCTCTGGATCCCAACATGCAGCTTGCAACCAAATCGTCCAAGCTGTTCTGGGGCGAGGACAAGTTCGCGATGGGCTACCTTACATTCTACAGGAAGATGCAGCAGGCCCAGGCCGCTGCAGCTGAGAAGAAGTGAGAGATGCGCGAGATGAAAACCCCTTACAGAAACTCATTCCATACCATTATTCTCGATAGCATCCGACATCTGCTAACCCATGGTCGGTTGACCATCGTCAAAATGCGAGGATGTTGTCTATCTCCTTCTCATCTTCGGATTCAGCACATCATCAAGGGCGTATCCGACCAGTGAGAACGACAGCACCATTATCACGATGGCTCCTCCAGGCGGCAGTATCCACCACCACGCCCGTGAGCTGAACGCACTGAAATTGTACGCGCCCTCGAGCATGGCTCCCCAGCTGATCACATCCGGATCACCCAGGCCAAAGAAGTCCAGGAACGCTTCGGAGAATATTGCAAGCGATATCAAGAGGACCGTGTTCGCGAAGATCAGCGGAAGCACGTTTGGCAGAATATGTTTGCCAATTATGTGCGCATCCCCGGCGCCGATCGCTCTTGCCCTCTCGATGAACTGACGCTCCTTGATCGTCAGGACCTGCGACCTGACTATTCTTGCCGTCGACGGCCAGCTCGTGATGCCGATGACCAATATGACCCAAATGAACTTGGAGCCAAGGATGGCCATCATGACGATCATGAGAGGGAACCACGGGAGAACCAGGAAGAAGTCCGTGATCCTCATCAAGAGTTCCTGCACCGCTCGGCCGAAGTACCCAGCGGCGAGCCCGATCCCCGCACCGAGCGCGACCGAGATGAGTGTGGCGACGATCCCGACGATAAGCGATGCTCTCGTGCCGTACAAGGTCATGCTGTATATGTCTCGGCCGACGTTATCTGTACCTAATGGGTGCAGCTGGCCTGTATATGGCGAAGGATCAAGGATGGATGGCGGCAGTGGGTTGTACCAGCCATCATCTATCACGTTCATTTCGTAATTGTTCGTGTTGTTCGGATCAGGAACTGTCGATATGTATGGTGCTAGGATTGCCAGTACGACGAAACCTATCAGAACCAGGAACCCACTGAAACCGATGCTATTGGATCTGAATATCTTCCAAGTCTTCCTAAAATCCGCCAGCCTGAGTCTGAGTTTCTCCTTGTCTGTGCTGGTCATCAGAGTATGGTCCTTGCGCCACTTCTTGATTATCAAGAATGCAGCAACCGCGATGATCGTGGCGCTGATCGCGATCTTGAGCCAGTTCTCTTCCAGCCATGTAGGCGGTGACTTCACTGCGATGGTTATTGCCGTTTCGTTCGAATTGCCACCGAGGTCTGTCACACGCAACCTGATCTCGTAGATGCCCGTTTGATTGAACCAATACTTCCAGGATGGGACATCGTAGGTGTCTATGACCTCGCCATTCCGTGAGACTGTCCACTCGTATTCCACAATCATGCTGTTGTCACTGGACGATCTGCTCGCATTGAATGTTACGTTCGAATACACTTGGACCGTCATGTTGACGTGACCGATGTTCACAACTGGCGGCTCAGTATCCAGTGCAACGGTCACGGAGACAGTGTCAATGTCCCAGTTCCCTTCTGCATCGGTGACATTGAGCGTCACCACATAGGTCCCGATATACAGGAATGTGTAACTCACGACCTCCCCGTATAGGACCCGTTCCACTCCATCGAAGAACGACCATGTGAAGTTGACTATATCCACATCATCGGATGATCGCGCAGCCGACAGGGTGACTTTCATCTCGACATAAGTCGATACATCGGCGCCAGCATTCGCGATCGGCGGAGTCACATCCTGCAGATATGAGGTGCTTACGCACTCCTGGTCATTCCTGTCGGTGACGCTGCAACTGAGGATGGTGATTGTGATGACTGAAAGCAGCAGCATCATCGATAATGTCGCTGCGAATCTGCTGGGACTTTTGCCCTTCATCCCATGATTTCGATTTTCATGAACCATTCCATCACCCTCA
This sequence comes from uncultured Thermoplasmata archaeon, assembly GCA_963719945.1. Lineage (GTDB taxonomy): Archaea > Thermoplasmatota > Thermoplasmata > UBA10834 > UBA10834 > UBA9653. The sequence goes on from CAVRDX010000001.1 coordinate 240,005, forward strand.
GATCTTGACCCTCGGGTCAAGGTAGAAATATACAATGTCCGCGATCAGATTTGCCACCAATACTGCAACTGCCATCAGAAGGAAGAGTGCCTGTAGCAACGGGTAGTCGAGGCTCACAACAGCGTCCCATGTGAGCTTTCCCAGCCCGTCGTACGAGAACACCATCTCGACCATTATCGTTCCTCCGAGTACCCATCCCACGCTTATGGCCATGACAGTTACGACGGGCAGCAGTGCATTCTTCATCGCGTGCTCATTCAATATGTTCTTGTTGCTCACTCCTTTTGCTCTTGCAGTTATTATGTAATCTTCAGTAAGGACATCCGTCAGCGAGTTCCTCATTATGAGGGCGAATTCCGCCATTATCTCTAGAGTGAATGCGATGACTGGCAGAATAAGGTGGTAACCTCGATCGAGTATTTTCTCCCATAAGTTCATGTCTGTATAGCCTGGGCCATATGCCCCACGTAACGGGAACCATCCCAGGTATCCAGAGAAGATCATCAGGAGAATCAGTGCGAACAGGAAGGTGGGCATCGAATAGAATATGAGCGCGAATCCCATGCTCGCCGCATCAGCTGCTTTTCCTCTCCTCCAGGCAGCGAACTTACCAATCATCACTCCCAGATATATCGCGAGTCCAGTTCCTATGCCTACCAACAGGACTGTGTTGAATATCTTCGGTCCCAGACCATCAGATATCTCGCTGTTCTTCCAGACTCCGGTGCTGACTCCGAAATCGCCAGAGAATATCTGGATGATGTAGTAGTATAATTGGTCCAGCAGCGGATCGTTGAGGTGAAACCTTTCTCTAATGATATTCTTCAACACCTCGTCCCCGCTCTTGGGGACAAGTACCGCAGCCGGATCTCCAGGCATTATCCTGAACAGGAAGAAGTTGAAGGCTATGATGGCGAACAGCGTGATTATGAGATAAATGACCTTTCTGATGACATACGATCGCATATCCACTGGAATCATCTCCCCCTGCGGATCGATTCTCTGGACATCGATGGCTCCCTTCCCACGCCATCTACATCTCGGCTACGAACAGTTACCAGTTTGTCACGCGTGCTTATCGCATCCCTTGCATGATTGAAAGCGGAAAGGGGGTATGTACCCCCGAATTCGTTTTCATTCTCCCAGCGGGCTGTCGTCTTTCTTCTTACCACCTTTATTTTTCTTCATCATAGTCATGGCCACTATCACAGCCACTACCGCGACAACTGCTCCTATTCCTATCGCGACATACATGATGTCGATTGGTTTCTTTTCCACAGGCTCGAGTGCCTCCAGATCGAAGAAGAGCGGGTTTCCTGTCCAGAAGGCATCCATGCTTCTTCCTGGGTTAGCTTCCCAGTCTCCCCAGCCCTCGAAAGTATCCGTCCTCCATGCGTATGTCTGATACGGATAGGCCAATAGGATGTAGCCTGCATCCTCATAGTTGATCCTCTGGCAGTTATCGACGTAGATCTTCCTCTGGGCTGGATCGAGTTCGGAGATCGACAGCGTGTAATTCTCCTCATACCCTGGAGTCGAGTACAGGTTGTCATTCCAGCCGTTCCATGCGCGATATGATTGGCAGAACAGCATGAAGTTCGGGTCCGGATCCGCGCTCCAGTACCAGATCATGGTGTCATATGCATATGCATAGACTTGTGTGCCTAGTTGTGCCTCGGTCATGTAATCTGGCACCAGTTCGATTCCTATCTGCTTCCATTGATCCACCAGGTACTTCGCAATCAGTGTCTCCTCTGGGAACTCTATCCGAATCAACATCTCGAACGAGAGCTGTCTATCCGGCGTGACCCATCCTTCCTGTACTGCTAGGCTGTCCGCCGTAGCGACCCTGTAAGTGGCACTCGCACTTGGATATCTATAACCTGCATCCTCAAGCATCTGTGCCGCTGCGTCCATATCGAAATCGTATAGTTCATCCGCAGTCGGCTCATAGTGCCACTCCTCGTTCACAGGTGATATCAGAGTAGTGCCCACATCTGCATAGCCGAGATAGTACTGGTCCACAATGGTTTCCTTATCAGTGGCCATTGCAAGAGCCTGCCTAACTGCAGGATCGAGTCTTGCCTGGTTCGGACCCGCAGTGTTCATGTTGAACCCTATCTCGGTCCAGTACTGTGTGCACTTCAGACCGTCGTAAGTCTCTATGTTCTTCAGGGTTCCAGCATCCACGCTCTGCTTGATGGTGTGATATTCTGATGGCGGGAATTGCGCGATGTCCAGCTCACCGTTCTTCAAGGCGAGACTCATCGCAGTCGCATCATCATAGAAGTACATGACAATCTTATCGAAGCTGACATTCAGTCCCTTGTCATCCTGCCAGTGGTAGTTCGGATTCCTGAAAAGCGTTATGTGATCTCCCTCGAAGTACTCGGCTGCGATGTCAGGACCTGCCATGAACGGTCCCGTTCCGACAATCGGTATACCTCCGTCCTCGAAGTACCCTGTCCATGTGAATGCGATATCTGCCGAAGACATCGACTGGAGCTTGTGACGCGGAAGCATCGGGACGCAGATCAGCTCAGCATATGCGGCGACCATCGGCTCATCGGTGTCTCTGTCGAAGAAGTGGATTCTGATGGTGTCGTCATCGACAGCTTCTGCATATTGCATGAAGTATGCATATGGTTGGTATGCCCACCACAGATCGTACTGCTGACCGTTCTGGTCGATCGTCCAAACCGCGTCTTCTGCAGTGAATGGTTCTCCATCATGCCACATCGCGTTCTGGGTCAAATCGAATTCCCAGACTGACCCATATGGTTCACCACTAGCAATCATATCGGGATCGCTGAGCGGAACAATCCTCCAATCGGTTGCAAGATTCCCCACAGTCTCGTAGTCATCCCCGACCGAGTGAAGTGCGTCATAGACCAATCCATAGAACACGTAGGCTGCATCTGTCAGCCCCATCAATGGATTCAAGCTGTCGATACGCTGCATGAATCCGATCCTAAGTTCGGTTTCGACCACTTCGGTATCTTCCGAATTCGCAGCACCCATAACACTGGTAACCGGAAGCGCCAATATGGTCGCCAAAAGCAAGACTGCACACAAAGATGGAACTCTAGTTCTCTTCATCCCCACGTTATTTCCCCCACACTTGAGCATGTCCAGACCGCTCCCACATGGGTCTGGTTCGACATCTCGGATATGTTACCTTATCCAAAGCCGTGGTGTTTCAAAGTCCCCACTTCTTACACCTAACGACTATGGCTGGTTTGATTGACATTGAATGTCAAGCGTGGTATAAGAATATTGTGACATTGAATCGACATCTTCTCATATCATTCAAGTCTGGTGCAGAATTCCGAAACGATATTTCAAAACATGCAATTAGTTTCACGTATCAATGAATATTGGTGAGTCAAACGTCAGGCTCGTTTCGATGGCCGAAACGATTTTGTGAATCGAGTCCTCGATATTGGACATCTATTCCATCCGCTCAGAATGATCCTCAACTCATTTTCTCTGCTTCCGTTAATGACCCGCGATGGATTCTCATTCGTTCGAATCTCGTTCGTCATTTTAGATCATTACTGTGGCTCTCCATTCGATTCCCGATGCACTGTCGACATGGTCGAGGCGATGCGAAAATCCGTTCAGATGCGCTCCGTAATCTACTTTGCAGGGGAAGTCATAATTCGACAAGCGATGCTTCATTCGACGGATTTCTCGAAATTTTGACAACTAGTATTAAACTGATTCAGGAAGAATAACGTCCAGATGTATCTGGCTGTGTGACAAGAAATGACAGGATATAAATAGTGTAGAAACAATTATCGCGATCGGTTGGAGTTGAGCCCAACCATAGGGGGATTAAGTCAAAATGTCTGGGGATATGAGTGATAGTGCACCTGCTGTTCAGCCACCATCAGAAAAGCCGATTTCTCCACCTGTGAAGAAAGGTGACAAGAAATTCTGGCTGATGATTGTTGCTATCATTGTCGCTATCGCGTTGATATCGACAACTGCGTACGTTCTGCTTCTGCCCAAAGATGAGAAATTGATCGAACTCACTCTTGCATCTGAAATGGATCCTTCGGGAACCATCACGATAGATGCGGGTCGACCGGTAGACCTGTCCGTTACTAGTGTCTTGGCAAACGAAGACGAAGATATCTCTTTCGATGCTGACACCTGGACGAATGTCACCTATCGATGGTCCCGTTCTCCGATAACTCTTGGGTCGTTCGACCTCCTTGCGAAGAGGACAGTCACATTCACAGCTGGAGATGCTGCCAATTCTGGAACGATCACATGCAACATCACCTTCGATGATTCTGTTCGCGAAAGCCAGATGGTAACGCTTACTGCATCGATCGTCGTCAGTCCGCCATATCTCGATTCCATTGCTGTCACGCCTTCCGTGAAGACTCTATCATCTGATGAGCCATGGCCCTTCACGGCCACTGCGATGGATTCAGTGGGCGGCACAATGACTGGCGTGACTTTCGCATGGTCTGTCACGAATTTCTCCGATGAGGAGCACGATCTCAGTGCAATGACGGGATCGACCGTGACTTTCACGGGATTCGTTGAAGGCAATGCATCTCTGAATGCTACTGCCACTGTCGGCGGAATCTCGAAGACCGGTTCTGCACTCATTCAGATCGGTGGACCGGCTGAGAGATCTGTCGATTACTATTGGTACGACATGTTCGATGTGCCCCTTGGCGAGTGGTGGGACTTCCGTTGGGAGGTCTACGGCACTGAGGAGCCTTTGACCGACGAGTACCCCTACCTGTTCAAGTGGTATGGGAAAGAGGATGGCAACTTCTGGACCTATACCAACATGAGGCTGGACATAACGGGTCGCAACATGCCCGAGCTCAACATGAACGAGAACCCAGAGTTCCTGCCATACCTTGGCTCCAGCCGCGGCGGCACCGCAATCATAGACTGGTACATGCAGTATCTTACCGCTGACGAGATGAGCGCGTTCCCGGATGCCACGAGCGCATGGCTCGACGGTTGGGTCATAGCACTCAACGGAACCACTACTCTGGACCAACAGGCCGCAATGTCTGTGCTTGGAATCACATCCGAAGAACTCGGGAATTTCGCATCCTGGTGGACGGCGAACAACGCGAGCGTCAACGCAGATTATTCGGACTGGATGAAATACGAAGCTGGAAGATACCGTCTTGACATCTACCCGATGTACGAGTATCCGTTCACACCTCTGACATTCAAGATATGGGCAGAGGAGGTCGGCAATTCGATCGTTCTGAATTACAACCTCGTCACATGGGGCATGGAAGCCCTGATGACCAGATGGATGCACGAGGCCTTCATGGAGACGGAGTGGTACTTCGAGGACATGGATTTCCATGCGGTGATCGGACCTGAGGACGCCGACCTTGATGTCAGCACTGCTGTCGAGTATGCGATGTATGCGTACGAGACAACGCTTGAAAGTGAGCCATGCTGGATGTGGGAGGCGCTTGTACAGGATTATGTGGAGTCATCGCTCGCCCATCCGGTCTCTGATTATGATCTCTACGCCGATAAGGAATATCTGATGCTCTCTCCAGGGAGCCCGTTGTACGGGGACATGATGACGTATGACTACGCACCAGGCGCATGGAACCTCACCGAGGGCGAGACGATATCCATCGAATGGCCATCGGACGATCAGCTCTTCCTGAGGCACGGGGGAGACTACATCGTGTACGAGGAATACGGATCCATGAGATGTGACTACTCTGAACCGATGTGGACGGACTTCTCTGATCTAATATCTGTAGATACTGCCGAGAGGGTGTTGACTTTCGAAGGCCCATTGGACGTCTGGACCTGGTCAAAGGACCAGACCGTTGACGAGAACCTCGCATCCGAATGGGATCGTCTTGGTATCCTTCCCTATGGTATGCCGACGATCGAGTTCAGAATGGCCGGACCGCCTATGGCGTCATCATTCGATGTTGAACCATCGACTCTGGATGTCGAAGGCGGAACTCCTTTGAGCGTTACGGTAACGGTGAAGGACCAGTATGGTGAGGTGTATCCAGGATACGCCGGAACGATCGGATTCGAGAGCACGGATGAGCTCGCGACTCTTCCCTCAGATTATGAGTTCGTCGTAGGTGATGCTGGAGTCCGCTTGTTCACCGATGCGGTCGTGTTCAACACCGAGGGTGTCCAGACGATAACCGCGAGGGATTCGGTAGATTCCAGCCTATTTGGCGTCAGCGACGATATATCCGTCGCCGAGCCTCCGATGCCGACCTCCTTGCTGATAGAAGGCGTGACGAATCCGATATTGAAAGGTAATTCGTCGAACTTCACGGTGACAGTGCTTGACCAGTTCGGTGATCTGTATCCGGGTTATACGGGCGAGATAGAGTTCTCATCCAACGACTCATCAGCAGTGTTCACTCCAGCGACATATACGTTCGTGCCTGGGGACAGCGGCGTCGCGCCATTCACTTACGGTGTCGTGTTCAACACAGGTGGCGTGCACGATCTGACGGCTGTGGATACTTCTGATCCGAGCATTTCGGACTCTCTACTGGGCATAGTCGTCCTACAGCTGAAGCTGGTCGTATCATACGATCCTGTGGATGTGATCGCCAACGAGACTGCGGTTGATGTCACGGTCGAGGTATTCGATCAGTATGATGACCCATTCATCGAATACATCGGGACGGTGGAGCTTACGAGCACCGATGGTCTGATATATATGCCCGAGTTGTCGCACGAGTTTGACCTGGCTGATGAGGGTGTTTACACATTCTCTGATATAGTCATGGGAATGCCGGGTACTCAGACGATTACGGCTACGGATGCTAATGACGCCACTATCACAGGCTCGGTCGATGTGGATGTATCAGAAGAGGCTGTGGCATCGTCGTTCCGACTGACCGATCTGCCGCCGACCTGCAGGGTAGGCACCCCATACGACCTGACAGTGACCGTGCTGGATCAATATGACCGCGTTTATCCGGACTATCTCGGCACCGTGGATTTCGATACCAACAGGTCTGGCGAAGTGACTCTTCCGTCTAGCTACGAGTTCCTTGTCGCAGATGCGGGAGTGCACCAGTTCGTGGACGGGGTCACCTTCACGGCCGTGAATACGTTCTCGATATACTGTACGGATTCGATTGACTCATCAATCACCGGCAGTGTCGATGACATATACGCCACGGATGTCGATATCGTGATATCGAAATTCACGGTCGAAGGGATAACGGACATGTGGAACGGTAACACCTCCGATGTGACGGTGACTGCATACGATCAGTTCGATAATGTGTTCACGATCTATGAAGGGACGATCCATTTCATGGTCGACCCTGATGTGGGCACCATCTCGTTGCCTGCGGACTACAAGTTCCTGCTGGCCGATGAAGGCATACATACCTTCCCGGCTGCAGTGTCGTTCTCAGACCCGGATACGTACAATGTAAGCGTGCAGGATACCGTAGTCACGAGTGCGAATGGTTGGCAGGACGATATCGTCATATCGCAAGGTCCTTATGCTGCGAGGTTGGAGATATCAGGCGCTCCGTCCTCGGTTCCATCGGGCACATCGTTCACCGTGACGGTCACGGTCTATGATCAATGGGACAATGTGTTCGAGGATTATGACGGAACGGTCGTGTTCTCGAGCGATGATACCGCAGCGACTCTACCTGATCCGTACCCATTCGAGCTGGTGGATGCTGGAGAACACGAGTTCACAGACGAACTCATCCTCGTCACCGAGGGCGATCAGACAATCACGGTTGAGGACTCGGTGGATGCGGCATTGACTGATACCGTCGCCGTGACTGTCACAGAAGCCGTCGTGAGATCGATGGCGTTCACGGTGTACGACATGCTCGCCGAGCCTTGGGGCGAATGGTGGGACGCACCCACCTGGGGTAGAGAGACCATGTATCAGGACAGCTTCGTCATAAACAGAGGCGAATACAACACGATGCTGTACCTACCTGGCTACGATGCCAAGATAGACAAGGTCGTTCGCACGCAGGGGATCATAATGGCTCCATATAGGATGTCGATGGAAGGACAGAACCTGCCAGAACTCGATGCCTCGAACCCGGTATTCATGCCGACCCTGGGATCAGGATCCAGCACGGGAGCTGCCGTTCAGCTCGATCTGTACTTCCAGTATCTGAGCACTGATTGGTGGGCGGATTACTGGGTCACCGAATGGGGCGACAACGCTAATTGGCCTGGAGACAGCGCTTTCCCAATGACATCCAGCGATGGATACGATGTGGGCACGAACATGACAGTGACGATGAACAGGGAGGCTGCTCTGCTTTGGATGGGCATCCCGAACGATTCGACCAACCCGCTGACCTGGTGGACTGCAAACAAGGCGACATACAAGACTGCATGGGAGACCTGGCTGAGCAATCAGGGCAACGTTGTATACGACATATACTGCGGATTCGAATGGACTATGGATTTCCGATTCGCTCCCTCGAATCCGTCGATGATGGATCTCTCCGTAGATGGTGACGGCAACGTCGTCCTCAAGATCGGGGTTATCACATGGGGGTATGAAGTCCTGATGTGCAGGTGGCTCGATGCAGCTGGTCTGATGACTCACCAACCATGGTATGAGGACTTCTCGATGAGCGTGACGTATGGCGAGACCATGTCGAACCTGGTTTCGGATGCTGTCTGTCAATATAGCATGCATGCCGTGAAGGCAAACGGGACGACGGAGGATCCCGCCTGGGTATGGGAATCGGTCAGGATCGATTATATTGGGAGCTTCGGGGCTCATTTGATTTCTGACTATGACGACTACGTTGCGCTTTATTACCAGACCTGGAATGCTGGAGACAGCCGGTTCGGATACGACGCGATGTACGACACCGCCCCTGGCATATTCGACCTGAACGATGGCGAGCAGCTGATATTCCAGCTGTCCACAGAGTCGGATGTGATAGGCTATCTCGGGAAACATACGCCCAACTACGACGATGACTACCTTGACGTGATGTATTCCGATGACCCGAGCGGCTTCGAGGCCATACAGCAGGACGGCTCCATGGAACTCGGCTACTACATCACGAACCCTGCCGATCCGCTGGACTTGATGTCCATGTACAACCCGACGACGAAGACGTTGACCATCGATGGTGACAGCAGCTACGACTTCGACAATGTGCACTGGGGAACTGGTGCGCTGTACCACGGAGCACCGTGGATCGAGTTCAACATCGTGACTCCCAAGGCCGCGGTCGCCTCTGTGCCCATGACCGAGGTAGTCGAGTCAGAACCTGTCGCCGTCAGCGGGTCTTCGGGAGCCGCCGAGCTGTTGAGCCTTTGTGCCGTCGTCTCAGCTTCGATGATCGCGATTGCTGCGCTGGGATGCAACGTACGCAGGATCGAGAATGCCTGATGGAAATCGGCGTCTGTAAACCCCAGAAACCTCTTTCATTTCTCATTATTTCGTTTGATCTATCACGATGAGGGCTGGTGCCTCTCGACAGGGAACAAGATGCAGAATTTCGCTCCCAGTTCCGGCTTCCCTGGGACCCTGTCCTCCACCCAGATCCTACCCATGAATTTGTCAGTGAGTGCCCTGCAGATGGATAATCCCAATCCAGTGCCAGCCACCTTGGATTCGGTCTTCAAACGGACATACCTCTGGAATAGCAGATGTTTCTTGTCATCAGGCACCCCATATCCGTTGTCGATTATGCTGATCCTCCAGCAGGGGGTATCATCTTCCAGGATCCTGGTCATATCCACGTCTATTTCGACATCTTCGTGCGGATCGTATTTGGCCGCGTTGTTGAGGAGGTTGACGAACAGTTCCTCAATCAACAGATTTGCCCTCACATATCCGTGGTCGGGGATGTTCAACCGCACGCTGACAGTCTTGTCCGGCGAGGAACTTGAGATGCTTGATGCAACCTTCCTAAGGATGTCCGTTATATCGATAGGAGCGAAATCGTTTGGATCCATTATCCCGATCTTGGTGAGCTTCTTGACGTTGTCGATGAGCTTGGCGTTCTTCCTTATCAACTGAAGGGACTTGTCGAGGTATATGTGCAGCTCCTTCGGTAGGTTCTGGCTCTTGGCTGCTGTCTCGATGTAGTTCATGGTCGCGAAATTGTAGTTGTTGATGTCATGGAACATCAGGTCGTTGAGCAATTCGATCTCCTTATTCGCCTCTTGGAGCTTGGCTACCAGTTGGGCATTGGACAGTGCCACGGAAGCCTGCTGAGCGAATAAGAGACCCGCCTCGAGGTCGCTCTGTGTGAATAATTCATCTCTATTGCGGTACAGTTCAAGAACCCCGATCACACCGCTGGATCCAACCAGTGGGATAGCCATCATCGCGTCGTGTTCGAGTGGCATCCCGGGTATGGCTGCGGTCCTTGGGTCGGAATCGACATCATCCACGAACTCCGCCCTCCCGGATTTCGCTACATGTCCTACCATACCTTCATCGAGTCCGCCAGGTGATGCCAGTATCTCTTCCTCATATCCGCCGACTGCATAGACGGGGAGGACTAGTCTCCTCTGCCAATCGATTATGTAGAATGAGAGATCCTTGTATGGCACGATTTCCTTGATGAATGACGCGATCGCCGCATAGATCTGCTCAGTTCCGATCGCCTTCTGCAATTCCACGCCCGATCTGATGAGGGTTTCCTGGAGTCGCATCTGCTTCTCTATCGAGTTGAACAGGATCGTGCTATCGATCATGCCACCCAGAAGGTCTGCGACCATCTGCAGCGCCTCGGCTCTCTCCCAATCGTACTCCCCTTGCCTTGCATGCATCATGCACAAGGTGCCCAATATCTTGCCTCGTGAGGTCAAGGGCACCGCCATCATCGAACTGACTTTGTTGGTCTCCATTATGCTGAACTCTGAGAACAGCTTTCTCCCGACGTCCTTCTCGACTATGATCGCATTGCCGCCGAACTTGAGCTTCTCAACCAGACTGCCTTCATATGGGACCTTGCCGAGAGACTTCGCCTTCTTTGGATTGTCGGGATCCGGCACTATGACCTCCACATGCCTGTCCTTGTCCTCCATGACTCCAAGGGCGACCCTGTCGAAATCTACGAGCTTCCTGAATTCATCTGCGATGCTGCCCAGGACCGCTTTCACGTCGTTGTTGGTCCCTGCCAGCTTTGCGATCCTGTTGAGTATGTCTGATCTGAACGCCTTGTCTCGAAGGTCGCGTTCGACTCCCTTTCGTGTGTTTATGTCCCTCGCTACCCCTGCGATTCCTATTTGGACACCTTTATCATCATGGATCATCGAGGCGGTGAGGGAGATTATCATTACCATTCCGTCCGCTCTACGGAATTTGATCTCATAATCCTGTATGGGGCTTCCCTGTTCTAGCAATGATACTAGAGCCTTCCATTCGAGCTCTCTGTCTATGATCTCTCTGCCGAGGTTGAGAGACTTTATCTTACTCTTCGGGAAACCTGTAAGAGTCGCGAATGCGGGGTTGGAGTAGAGAATCTCCCCAGACTTGCTACTGACGAAAATACCGTCAAGAACACTCTCAGTGAGGATATTCTTATCAACCTCTTGGCCGGTCTGCATCTGCGCCCCCGAAGGAAGCCTCCACTCTTGGTTGGAGTGCATCCTTGCTAACCTACAGGAGTTCAGCCTCATAAAAAAGTTGTGCGCTGATTAACGGCCATGATATTGACTTAGAGTTTCTGAATCGTTTCATGAAAATGGCTGGGTCTGCGATACTGACGTCACCAATGCCAAATGATATCTGGCCAATAGCCTATTCCCCTACGGTATTCATTATGAGCGCGAAGATGCACAAGATCTTCATGACTCGGTGCGATCTGAGGGAATCACGCATGGTCAGTGCGCCTGACTGCAACAGATGTTCTCGCGGTAGCGTCGTCGATAATGGGTCTAGGGTGCTTTGCGCAGGAATAACGAAATTCTTCACGGTCCCTTGCTACTTCGAAATGAAGTCGTCCTCTTCGGTCATCGAATGTCTGCGTTGTCCGCATGGCGAGGTATCTCAGGACCGTCTGCGAGTGTTCTGCGACAGCGTTTGAATTCTATGGGCTCGGACACCCTCATCTTTTACTCACTGGCGAAACCGAATCAACAGTATTATATAAGCTGTCAAGGCATACTTACGATGGATGGGATGCTCGTATGGTGTCCATACTTAGCTCAGGCACCAGTTTATCGAACGATATACGAACCGGCAACGTCTACCTCGTGGAGGAGCGCCGGCCGAAGCTGAGCTATGAGCTTTTCGAGCATGCCCTGTCGTCGGGCTGCAACGGTATGATAATGACCCGCGAATTCCCCAAGAAGCTGCTAACTGAGAAGGAATTGGATAGCTGCAAACTCATCTGGCTCACCAACCTTGTCGGGGATGGACGAGTGAACCCGACCGCGATAGGCATCCTGATGAGTCAGGTTCGATCTTTTATCGAAGGTCAGCCGAAATCCGTGGTAATGATCGATGGTCTGGAGTACATGATCTCACTCAACACCTATGACCGCATGCTCCAGTTCATGCATCAGCTCAGAGATCTTGTCGTCACGAACGAGAGCATCCTAGTCGTACCTATGGATCCAAGGACGGTGACGGAGAGGGAACTCGCACTGCTTGAACGGAATCTAGAGGTGCTCGTGCCCAGGGTCGATGCAGAGCTCACGGAGGAGCCTATGATCAACGCAAGTACGGGCGAGATCAGGCTCCTCGATGTCGGTAACAGATAGGCGACTTTTTAATTACAAATCCTTTCGAGGAATGATTTATCAGCCTTTTTTTGGTTGAATTATGAAAAATCCTTCGAACCAATGGATCAGGTGTCCGACATCCTGGAAGACTGCTATGCTTCCGGCCTCCCTTAATATGTCCTCCGGCACATCGCCGGTCATAACAGAGATGAATGGAACGCCCGCGTTCTTGGCACATTGGGCATCTATGACATGATCTCCGACGAATACAGTCTCGTCCTTCTCGATGCCAAGGGCATGAACCAGTCTTAGGTATGCATCTGGGCTCGGCTTCGGCCTCGTGTCAGAGTTTCTGCATTCCAATCCATCGACCATTTCGATGAGACCAGTTCTCTCAAGGACATGTTCTGCATATTGTCTGCATCCTCTCGTCAGGATGCCTATCCTGACACCATTCGTTTTGAGCATCTTGAGCAGTTCGACCGCTCCTTTGATGGCAATCGTCTGATCCGCCCTCTCCATCTCCACCTGGTCCATTATGGCATCCAGTTCCGCAAGTCTGCTCCTGATTGCATTTTCGGGGACACTCGATGCTCTTTGATTCTCTTCGAACTGGCCCAGGATTGTTACGATGAGGTCGGAGGGGTCGTAATTGTCTCGATCCTCCCCGTATTCCGTTATCCTATCTATCACTAGTTTTCTGAACTTGCCGAAATCGACTTCTGACTGCACGAGAGTATCGTCGAGGTCGAATATCACCGCTCTCAACGGTCTGGTGTCCTTCATGATGGGTTGACGGAATTCTCCTTGATTCATGGGGGTCCCCCAATCGGTCGTCGGAGATAAAACTCTATGGCCAGATGCTTCCAACCGATGTTATCACACATGATTCCTGGGGGAAAGGGTATATGAAAGGACATAGCCGATAAGGATTCAAGAGATTGGAAGCGGATTGAATCACGGTTTTCATATCGACCCGGATTCTGCCACTCTCCTCCCCCCACCATTCCCCCCAAGAAACGGGTCCCGGTCCGCTTTCAATCTCCGTTCCCCCCCTTTCTGTAATGATGACTGGCATGTTCCTCAATATGCGAATTCCATGTATGGTGGCCAGCTCGATACATTGATTGAGGGGTCCCAGCGAAGTCCTAAAATAGGTTCACCTTGATTTTCCACAAGCATGGGATATTGGAAAATAGGCCATTAGAAGCCTACCCAATAGTCCTTAAACTGCTGTTGACGGTGTTGGATTTGACTGCGAAGAAGAGGAAGGCCGCAAAGACCAAGGCTAAGTCGGAGAGTCTAGATCTCGTTCAGTTCAAGTCCGAGCTGCTCAAGATGGCAAAGGAAGTCAAGGGTCAGCTTGGACTGTACATCAAGCACGTCGAATCTGGCCAGGAACTAGCCGTTGAAGCGGACAAGACCTATCCTCTCTCCAGCGTTTTCAAGTTAGGTGTGATGGTTGAGACATTCAGGCAGATTGAGGAAGGATCGATATCTCTTGAAGAACGGATCGAGCTGGAGCCGAGGCATTATTGCATCGGCGAAGGTGTCCTACAATACTTGTCCCCTGGCCTCAAACCGACGGTCGGAGACCTTCTTTCGCTGATGATCATATCTACGGATAATACAGCTTCCGAGATGCTGTGGAAGAGGATTGGCATCCAGAGGGTCAACATGCTTATGCGAGAACTCGGCCTCGCCAAGACTTCCATCTACATCCCCTACAGGGAGAGTTTCCTCATGTCCATGGGCTATGGCCCGCTAAAGGACCGAACCATACCAGAGGCTGCGAGGGCATGGGCTGGCATGTCCGATGTCGAAAGGATGAAGACTCTGAATGAGACCGAGCGCGAGTCCGCCGGCCTCTCCATAGAAGAATTCAGGACCCGATATGCGAGCATATATGGGGTCAGGGCTGAGAAGAAGTTCAAGACACAGAGGGTGTACGACGAGGTCTTTGACAATTTGAGCACACCCAGGGAGATCGGCATAATACTCGAGAAGATCCTGAAGAATGAGATAGTCTCACCGCAGGCCTGTCAGGCAATGCTCAAGCTCCTGATGCGTCAGAAGGACTCGACTTCGATGTCCTACCTGCTGTCCCCGGATACTCCCGTCGCACTGAAATCCGGATGGGCTGCAGCTTCACTTACAAACGCAGGCATCATATTCATATCTGCGAAATCGCACGTGATCCTCTGCACATTCTTCAAGAAGATTGAGGAAGGTCATCTTGAGAAGACTCTGGACGTAGAGGCTCGGATTGCCAGAGCGGTGTACGACTACTTCTCCCGTGTCCGCCCATGATCCTCGTCATGAGAGCACGATGGCCCCCTTCTCGATCAGGGCAGCCTCCTTATCCGTGAGAGTTATCCTGTCTATCACGAGTATGAGTCTCGATTTTCTGTATGCGATGACATCTTTCAGGTGATCAATCACCAATAGCGCCTTGCGAAAATCATTATATGTCACGATACTCTCGAAACCATCCAAGAGCACGATGGTGTTAGAACCGCGCTCGATGAACCTGATGATGGTATCAGTCAATATCCCGATGTTTGCAGGATTGATGACGTCCTGGCTCGCGGTGGTCGAGAGCCACAGTATAGCCGTCTTCTTTAGTCCATATTGCTCACGAATCGCGTTGGGATGCTTCCTGGCTATGATCAGTCCTTCGAGCCCACTGTTCAGCCCCTCCATCATCATCTCATATGCTCTCTTCCCGTCGCCACCCCAGACAATGTATGATTTCTTTGCTTCGAGAGTTATTGGTCTCGCATCATCCAACATTCTCTCTGGCTCGGGCGTGATAGACGAAAACCGCTGTCTCGATCGAATGATCATGCCGAATCCGATGGCCAGAGTCGTGTATGAGCAGAAGAAGAGTATGTCTGGCAAAGACCCGATCGAGTACTCGCCAGATGCGCTCGTGAATGCATACAGGAGATCTCCAACCGTCCAGAACAGCATCGATACCGATATTGTCAGCCAATAGTCCTCGAGCCGCCCTCGCTTGTAGAACCATATCAGGATAATGAGCAGCGTCAGCATGATCGAATCGAATATGGGGTACATGCTGTACACCACTTTCTCTAGGGCAGAGATATCCGTTGATTTCGTTGTGGTGTATACGGTAAACTCGAGCATTACACTCATCGGGACCCAGAAAGCCAGTTCTGCCGCCAGGACTGAATTAGGGATTCTTGTCCAGGTCTTTATGACTGTGGTTGCGAGGACTGCCGTTAGAATCGCATAACCGGCCAACCAGAATGCGTCCGCGAGAGTCACCGGTGGCACATCATCCATCAGATGGTGATAGATCGGGTATGTGACCCATCCCATGGCAAAGAGTGCAAAGGCGATTACGAAGAATACGCCGATCTGTCGAAACGGGGTCTTCCTGTTTGTCCAATAGAGGATGAACGATAGAACTGCAGCGAGGACCGATATCGCAGGGGTGACCACATTGGCCATGAATTCCGCCTGCTCATCATTTGCCAAGAGCATTGGCATGGATGCTGAGAAGGCGAGCACAGCTACGATGAGAAACCATCCACGAGTTGTTCTCGGGAGTGCGAGCCTCAATTCTCTTCCTCCGTTCTCTTGTAAGATGGCGTTTGTCGGTATATTTTGAATCTCTTTCTAGGTATAGTCGATGATGGGGTCTATTGCCGCTTTTTCCAGATGATCTCTTTGTCCCTGAGCTCGACAGCGAGACCACCCTTTCTGGACATGTCCGTCTTCGCCACGTAGAGAGGAACTACAGTGATATTGAGCTTCTTCCTGACCTCATCCGACAGATTCGAAGCCGCCTCTTTTGCCTGTTGTTCGGTTACCTTTGCATCATCGAAGACTACAGCGACATCGACCTCTTCCCCTGGTCCATGCTCCCCTCTCCCAACAGTTCCGAACAATCTGCATTCCTCCAGCCAATCATATCTGCTCATCATAATCGAGTAGGATCTGGCTGCATCTCTGTGTGGGTCTGCGTCTGGCAAGATCTTCAACGGTCGGAGCTTCTCTCTGTCGTCGGTAAGCCTGACTGAGGTCGAATTCCCCACCTTTCTTGTCTTGACCAACCCAAGCTTCTTCAGCTCGTCGACCGCTCTCCACACGGTCATTGTCGGAATTCCAGAAGTCCTTGAGAGTTCGTTGATGCTGAACCTGTGGTCGTGATGGGCCCTTAGGGTTCGAATTATCTCTATTCTGCCTTTCCTAGCCAGTATCTCGATAAATTCCCTTGAGATCGCATTATTCATATCATCAATGGTATGAACATATCATATGTGGTATAAGAAATGGATGCATAAGCCACGCCAGTATGAAGAAAAAATGAAAACATAAGTTGGGGTTTGCTTCAATCGACGACGGACTCGAGGACGCGAATCTCCCTTTCGGTCGCGTCGATTGCTATCTTGGCATTTAGCGGCAGGGGCGCGTTGTACATGCCATGGCCCGCGCAGAGACCCCATATGGACGGCCTATTCACCCCTCCGATTCGTTCCCTGACTATCTCCTCAACGCTGGGGTATGGTTCATCCGGCTTCCTCATTTCTGAGATCTCGCCCATTATTATCGCCCTGGCGTCCTCGATCTTCTTGCACAATCTAAGCTGAGTCAGGTGGTACTCTATGTGATAATATGTCTCACCGACCTCTTCCAGGAGCAGGATCTTATCCTTGGTATCGAGTTCGTACTTGCTCCCGAGGATGCCGCACACGAGCGTCAGATTCCCACCACACAGTCTTCCGGTGGCCTTTCCCTCTCCGATGGTCATCATCATCATGCCCTTTGGCGGGTTCTTGATTACCTGGAGCTCCTCCTGCCCCATCATTACCCTTATGGCCGTCTTCAGATCCTCTGACTGGGTCTTGATGAACTCCTCTCCTCTGGCGGGCCATATATCGACCAGAGGACCATGGAATGTGACCATCCCGCACAATTGGTTCAATGCGGCATGGTATGCAGTGATGTCGCTGAATCCCATGAACACCTTGGGATGGTCCTTGATCATGTCGAAATCGATCATGTCCAGTATTCTCATCGAACCGTAGCCACCGGTCGCGCAGAGCACTCCGTCGATGGAGTCGTCCTCGAATGCCCAGTTGAAGTCATCCGCTCTAGACTTATCGTCTGCTGCCAGCGTCCTTACGCTGAGCAATTTCCTGGTGGTGTCTCCAAGCTTGACCTTCAGTCCCATCTTCTTGAGCAGTTCCACTCCAAGGTGTATTCCACAGTGGTCCGGATTGCTTGATGGCGATATGACTGCCACAGTCGAATTCTTCTTCAGTTTAGGCGGCTTCTGTATCTTCAACTAAACTCCCCCATGGTTGCGACATTGTCGAAGTGGCATAAAACCCCAACGCATGAGCGTGCATTCTGGAACCTGATGGAAACGTATATTCCGACGGTCATGGATTTGGATTCAGACCTGGGGAGGATACATGGATAATTCAGAAATCGCTGCAGTCTTCCATGAGATAGCGGACCTGCTCGAAATCCAAGGTGTCTCGTTCAAACCCCAGGCCTACAGGAGAGCCGCTCAGACCATAGGGCAGATGGAGGACCCCCTTCTCGATGTCATGAATGACGGGAAGCTGGAGGAACTCCCTGGAATAGGGAAGGCAATGGCCAAGAAGATCCAGGAGCTTCTCGAGACTGGCGAGCTCGAGTATCTCCGAAAGCTGAGGGCGGATGTACCTTCTGGCCTTCTTGAAATGATAAAAATCCCAAATATCGGTCCAAAGACCGCCATGCTGATTCACCGGGAGCTTGGCATATCTAACCTCGAGCAATTGAAGAAGGCCATCGATGAGCACCGATTGGCAGCTCTCAAAGGTCTCGGGGAAAAGGCGGAGGAACGCATCAGCCAGGGGATCTTGCTGGTCGAGGCCAGTATTGGGCGGACCCTTCTTGGCGAGGCGCTCCCGATGGCGGACGCGTATATGCAGCATCTCCGTGGATCAAATGACATGATGATGAGTGTCGCTGGAAGTCTCAGGCGCGGAAAGGATACTGTCGGCGATATCGATATTCTCGTCGGGTCCGACGACCCTGCAGCGATCATGGATGCATTCATATCCTATCCATTGGTAGATGGCGTTCTCGCCAGTGGGAGCACGAAATCAAGCGTTCGACTCAAGGGTGGCATGCAGGTTGACATCAGGGCAGTCGAGCCAAACAGTTACGGAGCCGCCCTGCAGTATTTCACAGGGTCCAAGGAGCACAATGTGGCTCTTCGCAGGATAGGCGTTGAGAAGGGATTCAAGCTGAACGAGTACGGTCTCTTTGAACGAGACAGCGGCCGGCAGGTCGCCAGCGCGACTGAAGAGGACGTCTACAGGGCGCTAGGTTTCCCACTCATCCCGCCCGAGCTCAGGGAGGATTCCGGGGAGATCGAAGCTGCCTTGAACGGGGTGCTGCCCGAGCTTGTCAACCACGACCAGGTTCTGGGTGACTTCCATGTACATACCGATTGGAGCGATGGCTCGAACTCCCTGGATGAGATGGTTGCGTCTGCGATCGACCGGGGATACGAGTTCCTTGCGATAACTGATCACAGCCAGAGCTTGAGAATAGCCAACGGACTTACTCCGGAGAGGTTGGCCGAGCAGACCCGAAAGGTCCGCGAAGCCGATGAACGGGCCGATGGCCGCATACGCGTGCTTGCCGGAAGCGAGGTCGACATTAAGCCCGATGGTTCGCTGGACTTCACGGACGATATCCTGAGGGATCTGGATGTTGTGATCGGATCGGTACATTCCAGATTCAAGATGGACAAGCGAGAGATGACCGCAAGAGTGGTCAATGCCATCGAATCAGGTAGGATCGACATACTGGGCCATCCGACCGGCAGGCTGCTCGGTCGGAGAGCCCCCTATGAAATCGACCTTCCAGCTGTTCTGGACGCAGCCGCCATGAACGGTGTTTGCATCGAGATCAATTCGTTTCCAGACAGGTTGGACCTGAACGGGGAAGCTTGCAGAGCCGCGAAGGAGCATGGCGTCATCGTGTCTATCGGAACGGATTCCCATAGCATTGAGCACATGGATTTTATTAGACTCGGGGTCATCACGGCAAGGAGAGGATGGTTGGAGGCGAAGGACGTGCTGAACACGTCCCCTGCATCCGAAGTTCTCAAGATCTTAAGGAGTCGGAGATAATGGCCGATGACCAGGAGCGTGCGAGATCTCGTATGAGGGAGCTGGTAGACAGCATCTCGTATCACGACACCAGATACTATCTGGACGATAATCCCGAGATTACTGATTTTGAATACGATCAGCTGGTCGCCGAACTCAAGGCCCTTGAGGCTCAGTTTCCTGCACTCATCCTACCCGAATCACCGACTCAGCGAGTGTCAGGGAAGCCGCTCGACAGATTCCCTCAAGTGGAGCACAAGGCAGCGATGTTGAGCCTGGACAACTGCTATTCCTCTGACGAACTTCGTGAATTCGATTCAAGAGTCAGAAAGTGGCTCGGGTCTGAACCCGTCGAGTATGTGGCTGAGCTCAAGATAGATGGCCTTGGAATCGCGTTGTTGTACGATGGCGGCGTGTTGGCGAGGGGTGCGACCAGAGGCGATGGCCGCATAGGCGAGGATGTGACGTCCAACATCAGGACCATCAGGACCATCCCCCTGAGATTGAATCATGAATCAGGATTGCGCACGGTCGAGGTCCGTGGCGAGGTCTATATGCCCATCGCGGGTCTGGATGAGTTGAACATCGCAAGGGAAAAAGCCGGTGAGCCTCCCTTTGCGAACACGAGGAATGCCGCAGCAGGATCCATCCGACAGCTGGATTCGAGGGTCGCAGCCTCCAGACCCCTGGAAGTCTTCCTTTACACTTTCAGCTACAGCGCGGACGTCATTCCACCGACTCAGGATGCGTGTCTCGAATCGATGAGAAAAGCAGGCCTGAGGGTGAGTCCTCATACCCAAAGATTCTCTTCTATCGACGATGTCCTGGACTACATCAATACATGGGAGAGCAAGCGTGAGAACCTGGGTTACGATATCGATGGCATCGTCGTGAAGGTCAATTCGCTTTCACAGCAGGAGCGACTCGGTCACACGGCCAAGAACCCTCGATGGGCCATTGCGTACAAGTACCCTCCAAAACAAAAGGCCACCCGACTCTTGGATGTGGCCTTCCAGGTTGGACGCACGGGCGCTCTCACTCCTGTAGCATACTTGGAGCCCGTCGAGATCGGGGGCGTGACCGTCTCTCGTGCCACCCTCCACAACGAGGATGAGGTGAAGCGGAAAGGGTTGATGATCGGCGATATCGTCCTGATCGAACGTGCAGGGGAGGTGATCCCTCAAGTTGTCCGCCCACTGGTCGAGAGGAGAACCGGGACGGAGCGGGAGATCATCGTGCAGACAGTCTGCCCTATATGTGGGTCCGATGCCGTCCGTGAGGATGGCGAATCGGTCAGACGGTGTGTGAACGCCTCTTGCCCTGCCCAGGTCAAGGAACGACTCGCTCATTTCTGTTCGAGAGGGGCCATGGACATAGAAGGGGTCGGGCCTGCGCTGATAGACCAACTTGTCGATGCTGGACTGGTCAAGGATGTCTCGGACCTCTACAATCTGGAAGAACGACCGCTCCTCTCCCTAGAGGGGATTGCGGACCGATCTGCCAGGAATATCATCTCTGCGATACGGGATTCAGCTGATAGGGATTTCGAGCGCGTACTATATGCCCTCGGAATCCGACATGTTGGCCGTACGACGGCTGTGGCCCTCGTTGATGCTTTCTGGAGCATGGAACGCCTGCTCTCATCGGACATCGACGAACTCTCCAAGGCCGAAGGTGTAGGTGCGGTCGTCGCAGGCGCGCTGAGGGATTTCCTGGACAATCCTGAGAACAGGCGGTTGATCGAACGGCTCGTGCAGGCAGGGTTGAAGATGGAACGGACCGGAAAGGTAGAAGGTCCGCTGTCCGGAAAGGTCTTCCTGTTCACTGGAGAATTGAGGACGATATCTCGTGAGGGTGCGGGAGAACTAGTCGAAGCCCTTGGTGGCAGATTCTCCTCCACTGTGTCCAAGAGCACGGATTATGTCGTCGTTGGCGAGAACCCTGGATCCAAGTTCGAGAAGGCTAAGAAGCTCCGAAAGACGATCCTCAGCGAAGACGAGTTCCTCCGAATGGTTGGCAGGTAATCACTTCTCTCGGGCGTTACACCTCGGCTATCATCGCTTGCAGTAGCTGATAGCCAGACGCGCGGATTCAAATACTCGAAATTGACACATTAATAGGTGCAGGTTATTGCTAGCGGAGTGAGCACAAGATGCCCCGAAATGATAGCAGAGAGGGATCCAGGACGCGGACTGCAGTCGGGTCCTTCGATGATGGCGCTTCGCTCAACAAGCAAAGGCGAAAGCTTCAGAGGATCGTTCGGAACCAGGACCTGAAGTTGCGTGATGTGTCCGGCGAGTTCGATCCGAGGGAGACCTCCAGCCCGAGCTTGGCGCAGAAGCAAGCGACCCTCTCGCCGGAGCTGCTAGTGCCTGCAGCGGTCTCGGAAGACGAGTGCGTGCAGTATCAATGCACCGAGTGCGACATGATGGTGAAGGATTCCGATCCATACTGTCCGTTCTGCGGTGCCATATTCGCAGACGGCCCGCTATCGTCTTCAGACGAGACCGCGGAAGCGGATGAGAAGCCATCAGACGCCCCTCCGATGATCCGAGAGGAGTTCGTCCGACCGGAGAAGTTCGACCTGTTCGGCATGATGAAGACAAGGGCCCGGGCACGAGAACTCCTCTACCAGGAGGCTCTGAACGGATTCGCTGGTTCGGCTCGGCTTCTCGAGGAGATCGAGCACCTGATTTCAGACATCAGCTCTCTGGGCACGGACACCACGAGGGCACGGAGGCTGATGGGCAATGCATGGGAGGCCTGCAGGGAAGGCAATTGGACGCTTGTCTCTGCCCTTGCAAGACAGACGGAAGAGGTCATGACCCCGAGCATACCATCGCTGGTGAGGTCCGAACTGGCCAGAGCCAGGGAGTATCTCATGGATGCGAAGGCTGCAGGGGTCGAGGTCTCGGACTATGTCCTGCGCATGAAGGCTGCCATGAATAGCCTGAAGGCCAACGATGTCGACGAGGCGCTCCGGATAACCAAGGATCTGATGGATATCCTGAGAGAGGACTCGGTCTCCTGGAAGAAAGGCGGATCACCCGCTTCCAGAAACTCCCTGCTATCCATATTGTGAAAGCGCGGGGAAAGAATTCTTATCATTGTAAATGGGTAATGTGAACGATGTCTTCGGACCATACTTCCATAGACTCTCAGGGCATTGAGATCCTCAAGAAAGCATTGAATCAGAGGGTAATTGTCACGAGGTCCAGGATTGTCCCGAGCAATAGAAATCGAGTCTGGTTCGTTGAGACAGATGTGCGACCCGTAGTCGTAAAGCGTTCTTTCTCCGGCCGTTCGCCCGTGGAGTTCGAGACGATGTTGTTGGCGAAGAAAGCTGGGGTGGATGTGCCCTACCCGCTCTATATGGACAAGCATTATCTGGTCACAGAGTTCGTCGCTGGCGAATCATGCGATCTGCTGATAAATCACATGTTCAGCCATGATGCTGCTGGAGGATTGGGCCGATGGTTCGCGTCATTCCACGAGCGTCTCGAGAGCTTCGGTCGACCACTCGTTATGGCGGATGCCACACTTCAGAATTTCATCATGCAAGATGATCGCATATACGGTTTCGATCTCGAGGATGCGTCTCCTGGAGAACCACTCGATGACTTGGGCCAGATGGCTGCCTCCATACTTGGCAACGAGCCATTCTTTACACCCATCAAGTTCGATCTATGCTTCACAATGCTCGAGGGATACGAAGACGAGAGTGGTTTGGAATCATTGGAGAGCGTCCGACCATATGTGGCCAAGCATCTGCGTAATTCCGTCCGGTCGAAACCTCTCTTCAGGAGACCCTTTGAAAAAGTCGCGCTGACTCTTGAACGCGGTTGGCCGAGCCTCGCCTAGATGCTCATCTAGTGACTGCCTTTGGCAATGCGATGAATAGCCTTCTCATTCCGCATCCGTCTTCTTATCCTCAGGTTCGCCGTGGGCATCCGCCCTTCTCTTCGCTCGGCTCCTGATCTCCTCAAGCTTCTTGGTGATCTCAGAGATGCTGTCGACCTGGTCTCCTATGACCTGTTTCCTGCGTTCGATGGTCTCCCTCATCTTCTCCGTCTTGGACTTCTCGAGAGCTATCTTCTCCATCTCCTCGGCCATATGCTCCCTGCGCTCGTCCATCTCACGCATCTTCTCCTCGAAGGCCTGCTCCCTTGTCCTGAGCTCCTCCTCTCGCTCCCTGAAGGAATCGTCCCTCTCCTGGATCGTCCGTTCCCTCTCTTCCATCTCGGCCATCCTCTCGGAGACGTGTTTGCGCTCGGCATCGAGCCGCTTCATCTCATCTTCCACTTGGGCCTTGGCCTGGTCTACCTCCTGTTGGAGGTTGCTCTCGCGGTCCGCGAGCGCCTGAAGCTTGGAATCGAGTTCCTGTCGGGAGGCCTTCTGCTCTTCCGCCATCCTATCCATCTCGGCTCTGTCGGCCTCGACCCTCTGCTCGCGCTCCTCGATTACCCTATCACGCTCTTCGAAGTCGCCCGCCTTGTTATCCATATCGGCTTTGAGGGATTCCAACTCCATCCTCTGTCTGGCGAGTTCTGCGGATTCGGTCTCGAGTTTCGCCCTGAGCTCTTCGCTCTCGCCCTCTTTTGTTACCAGAATGCGTTCCTTATCCACTATCTCCGATTCGCGGTCCGACATGCTCTGGGCAGCCTCTTCATGACCTGCGAGTGATTCGCTCAGCTTGGATTCCCTCTTCTGGACCTCTTTCTCTCTCTTGTCCAGGTCCCTGAGCATCGATTCAATGCGTTTCTCGGAATCCTGCACGCCCTCCTCTCTCTCAGTGAGGGCTGCCTGTATCGAGTCGAGTTCCTGGGTCCTCTTCTGCAGGTCCTCGTTCTCCTTGCCTATGTTGCCAAGTAGTTTGGATAGCTCGGCCTGCTGTGATTCGGCACTGGAGTCGATCTCCGCTCTCCTTCTCTCCAATTCCTCCTTCTCTGAGGCCAGCTCCTGTTCTCTACCTTCAATGCTCGCAATCTTGTCCTTGAATTCCTGTTCTTCCGATTCGAAGGCGGTTCTCCTCTGCTCTTGGTCGTCAGCGGACCTCTGGAATTCCTCCTGCCTGACTCTGAGATCATCCTCTGCTTGGGCTATCTTCGTCTCCCTTTCTCCGAGGTTGACCTCCGTGTCCGCCAGATCTGCCCTGAGGTTCTCCGTCTCGACTATGAATGCTCTCCGCTCGTCCTCCAGAGCCGAGGTTGAATGGTCCAGGTCCATCTTTCGTACCTCAAGGTTGGATTGCAGCTGCTTCAGGGAGTGTTCCCTGGCTTCGATCTCACCGCGCTCGGCCTCGATCTGCTTCCTATCCCTGTCAAGGCTTTCAAGTCGCACCTTGGTCTCCTCGACTTCCTTGAGCCATTCGACCCTGGACTGTTCGAAGCTCTCCTTCTCTTCGTCGAACATCTTCTGGCTCTCTTCGAGTCCGATCCTTTCCTTCACTAATCGTCCATAGCCGATCTCGTACTCGTTTATCGATTGGCCGATGCCTACCTGCAACGATCTCATCAGGCCACGCTTCGCCTCAGCAGCTGCCTCGAACGCATGCTTGCTGCGGTTGAGGTTCTGCTCCCTTTCCAGCAGTAGTGTGACCCTCTCGTTTATCTGGGAATGTCTGTCCGAAACCTCTGCCTCGAACGCCTCTAGCTCTTTCTGCCATGATTCCGTGTCTTGTTGGAACTTCGAGAGCTCGTTCCTGAGATTCTCCAGTTCCTCGATCTCCTGAGTATGAGCGACCTTCTCCGCTTCCATGGCCTTAATGGCTTCTTGCGCGTTGGTCTGTTCGCTCTTGGCCTTCTGCTCGGCTTCGAGCGCGGCCTTGCTCCTGGCCTCTATCGATGCATCGAAGGCGCCTTCGACCGAGTTGAGCATCTCCTTTATGAACCCTGTCTCATCATCCTCGGCGACGTCTTTTCCCACGAGAATGAAATGGAGCTTCTGGCCTCTTATGATAGTTCCGACGAGTCTGTCGACCTCAAAGGCTCCAATGGCTGCTATGTCTCCCTTGCCTTTGATCGCCTTTTTGACATCATCATAGGTGACGTCTGCCTTTGTGCTGAATACAAACTCCTTCAGAAGTCGGCCATCTGGCTCAACTAGAAATCCCTTGTATATCTTCTTACCGAACATCAGACCACTTCCGACGGGGGTGTCGTGACTTGGGTCATTTAGGTACGGACAACGACCATTCGAACCATCTGTGTGTTGTCGGCATACCTGGACGATTGGAAGTTGTTATCGGGTCGCCTGAACATAACCTTTTCCCTATGGGTATCTGTCGTGAATCCCTCGCCATACTCCCGATGTGAATCGATCCTGCTATCGTCCTGTCGCTCTGCTCAAGGTCGGAACCTCCTCAGCATGGACGCGTTTGTGACAACTGAGACCGAGCTGAACGCCATGGCCCCTGCGGCTATCATCGGACTGAGAAGCCAATCAGTGAACGGGTAGAGTATCCCTGCCGCAATCGGTATCGACGCTGTGTTATAGGCGAGTGCCCAGAACAGGTTCTCTTTGATCTTGCGGAATGTGCGCCTGCTGAGCCGAATGGCCGTGGAGACTCCTTCCAGATCGTCTCGGACGAGAACGATATTGCCAGACTCGAGGGCGATGTCCGTCCCGCTCCCGATGGCAATCCCTATGTCTGCCTGGGCAAGTGCCGGCGCGTCGTTTATTCCATCTCCTACCATTGCTACGATCTCTCCGATATCCTGATACGATCGGATGGCAGCGGCCTTATCCTTCGGAAGGAGGTGGGCTTTGAAATCACGGATGCCCGCTTTTGTGGCAATCGCTCTTGCGGTCCTCTCATTGTCTCCGGTGAGCATCACCACCCTCAACCCCATTTCCGTCAGAGTGCGGACCGCCTCTCTTGTCCCTGGCTTGAGGGTATCGGCCACCCCGATGGCTCCCAACGCCTTATCCTGAGCGATGCAGACCATAACTGTCATTCCCTCATCTTCCATCTGTGAGATGGATTGGTCCAGGTCTGATATGTCTGTCATCAATCGCGCTGCCATTCTCCTATTGCCGACATGTATGGTCACGCCCTTCACGGTCGAGGTCACTCCTTCACCTGGCGTCACTATGGATGTGTCCGGATCGTCCAGGGAGATGCCTGCCTCACGGGCAGCCTCGATCACCGCATTGGATAGGACATGCTCAGAACCCCTCTCCGCGCTTCCAGCATGGTACAGCAGTTCTCGCTCGTCGTGCGCATCCCCAAGCACCAACCTCACGACCTTCGGTTCGCCGACGGTCAGTGTGCCCGTTTTATCAAATATCAGGGTGGTCAGTTTTCCAGCGGTCTCCAGAGCGTCGGCATCCTTTATCAGCACTCCAAGTTGCGCACCCCTGCCCGTGCCGACAACGATTGCGGTGGGAGTGGCGAGCCCCAATGCGCATGGGCATGCGATCAC
Source organism: uncultured Thermoplasmata archaeon (assembly GCA_963719945.1). GTDB lineage: Archaea > Thermoplasmatota > Thermoplasmata > UBA10834 > UBA10834 > UBA9653. Next base: position 267,252 of record CAVRDX010000001.1, read on the forward strand.
TAGCACCGTCACGAATGTGGTCAGGGAGAACGACAGTGCATCTCCGACGTCCCATATCTCGGATCCTACGAAGTACCAGAAGATGAATGTGGACACGGCTACTGTCAGTACTGCTGGCACGAAGTATCCCGCGATCTTGTCGGCATATCTCTCTATCGGCGCTTTAGAGCTCTGCGCATCCTCCACAAGCCTCACTATCTGGGCCAAGGTCGTGTTCCTGCCTATGCGAGTGGCCTTCACTTTCAGCACGCCTGATATGTTGACGGTCCCGCCGATTACTTCGGCTCCCTCGACCTTCTCCTGAGGCATCGATTCGCCAGTGACCATGGATTCGTCCACCGACGAACGCCCGGATTGGACATTGCCATCGATCGGCAATCTCTCTCCAGGCTTGACCACGACAAGGTCCCCTTCTTTGATTTCATCGACGCTGACCTGCATTTCCACACCATCCCTTATCATCACTGCTGTGGATGGCTGGAGGTCCATGAGCTTCATTATCGCCTCCGAAGTCGAACCCCTGGACCTGAGTTCCAGATACTTCCCTGCGAGGACCAATGTAATTATCACGGCTGAAGTGTCGAAATAGACATCGGGTGTGCTCACCAAATCAGGACTCAGCGTGACTATCAAGCTGTATATGAACGCGGAGCTGGTCCCAAGGACCACCAGTGTGTCCATGTTGGCTCTCTTGTTCAAGATCGCTCTGTATGCACCCTTATAGTACCTGAATCCCGCGAAGAATTGGACCGGAACCGCGAGGATTAGCAGGATGTAATTCCTGGCCTCTGTGGTCATGAGGTCTGACCAGAACGAGTATGTCATGGTCATCGACGCGATTGGGATCGCGAACGCCAATGCGATGACGAGATCCCTCACCCCCGCACTCAACTCTGCTTTCCTGGCCAGCCGCTCGGCCATGACCCCCTCTATCTCGAGGACCTTGTATCCCGCCTTCTCGACTGCTGCTGCGAGCATGGACCTTGAAGCCAAGGTGGAATCGTAGTCCACCGTCGCCTTGCCGAGGGCAAAATTGACCTTTGCGTCCGTCACCCCTGGGACCTCTTCCAGAGTCTCCTTGATCGTGAGCGCGCATGTGGCGCAATGCATTCCACCGATTGTCAGCGTTGATTCATCATGCGCGATATCGTACCCCGTTGACCTGACAGCCTCGGCAACATCCTCAATCGAAGCCCTGTCTGGGTCAAATCGGAAGGTGGCTTTCTCGGTCGCCAGGTTGACAGTGATATCGTCAACACCTTCAACTGATTCTATGGATTCTCGTACTGCATCTACGCATGTTGCACAATGCATGCCCTTGATTCGGACCGACCCCTTTCTCGAACCCGACAAATCCTCTCTCCTCTCAGATCAGATAATAGATTGTCCTAGCACATGCAATCAAATATCAATTGTGCCGGTCCGATGCCCTCGTACGCTTAGTCTTCGATGTGATCGAACGGACGGTGGATAATGTATCAAAAAGGGGAATATTCGTTCAATACATATGTCTGTTTGACCGTAAATAGGCACATCTTTCATGAATGATTCTATACCACAACAGTCTCTTCCGCGAGATCTCTGCTGCCCTCTCATCTCGGCCGTCATGATCGTTCTTGCCCTTCTCAGCGAAGGTCCTTTGTTTTCTGATTGCTGCTCTGATTGTCATAAATGATGCAAGGCGCGGTCATTGGGGTCGTTCTGAGCGGGCAGATATGCCCGCGGATTGGCCACTTACCGTACTTTCCCAGGGATGCATTTACTATGGAGTATCTCCTATGTTCCAATGCGAGGTGTCGCTCATTGGCTCGAGTCAATGTCAAGTTCTTCGCTACCATACGGGAAGTTGCAGGGACAGCATCGATAAGTTTGGAAGTCGATGATATCGACTCTCTAATCTCGCACCTTTCAATTAGCTATAGTCATGCCATCGTTTCGGCGGGTATCGATCCTGATTCCTTCTCCGATTCTCTCGTGATATTGGTGAATGGTCAGAACATCCGTCAGCTGAAAGGGTTCGACACGCCCCTGGCCGATGATGACGAAGTGTCCTTGTTCCCACCAATTTCAGGTGGATGACGACCGATTGCCTTTGGGAAGCCTTGCGAATCGCAAGATAAGCTTTATATCGGGCCAGGCCATAACCGCGATTCAGGATTTGAGATGGCAAGCGAGACCGAGCCACGCAAGCCCAGAGACCCGTTGGGCATGGTTTTGGCCGTACTGATAGCGCTCATCGTCGTGTCTATCGGTCTGATTGGATATGTCATATACGACAACTCCCAGGCTGCAGATTCAGGGACCGTCTACCTAGCGGAGTCTGGGGACACGGTCTATCTCGACTACATAGGCATGTTCGAAGACGGAAGGGTCTTCGACACGAGCCTCTACTATGTAGCCTCGAACGACACGAGCTATCCGAAATCGCTCACATTCTCTCCCAGGGAAGAATCGTCGTATTCCGCCTTTGAGATGACCGCTGGTCTCTATGGCGCGTCCGGCGGAACCATCAAGGGATTCGCCCTAGGGGTCATAGGTTTGAAGACTCACGATGTCAAAACCATTGTGATCGCCCCCGAGGACGCCTATGCGGTCAACGCCGGTATGATCACAAACATCAGCCTTTATCAGGAAATACCGATTGTGGAGACGATGCCCGAAACTGATTTCACTTCTCTCTTCGGCACTCCCGCGGTCCCGTTCAACTATGTGACTCACTTTGAATGGGGTTGGGATGTCCAGGTCCTGTCGAATGAATTCGGCATAGTGACCTACAAGCATGTCCCTAGCGTTGGTCAGGTGGCATATCCTTTCGGGGACCCTGAGGACGAATACACCCCCTCTGGATGGGCATGCACGGTTGTGTCCTACGATCCTGCTGCTGATGATGGCATTGGGACGATAACGGTCCACCACGACATCACGGAGTCGGATGTGTACGACGTCAAGGGCGTGACATATGATGAATCGGTATTCATCGTGTCAGGCTACAATGAGAGTGCAGGCACATTCCAGATCCATTGGAGCAACAGCGAGATCGGATACAACGGGGAGATAGCTGGAAGAGCGCTTATCTTCGAGGTATACATCCGAGGTGTAGTGAAGGCCTAGTCCTTCCCTGACCCTGCTTTCTCTGGATCGACATGTCCCTCTCTGATCAATCTTGCCGAAAGCTTTCTGAACTGCCTATCCACGGCGAGCTGCACCTTCTCGTTCCCCGATATCAGAGTCGCACCCACGGCCAATAGGAAACCTGCAAACACATCCGCGAGCCAGTGGACCCCGAGAAATAGGACTGTGAAGGTGATTCCTACGACCGATAATCCGACGAAATAGACGTACGCCTTCTTTCTCCAGTCGACGATGCTTCCTTTGAGGCCTGCTGAGCTCAGGACAAGCAACGTGGTCATCACGATGCTGACGTGTCCGCTCGGGAAATCATTGTTGAGTGGGTCGACGCTCGTCACCATCCTCCCCCAGTTGGTGTTGATATAGAGCAAGGGTGTCAGACCGGAGTCCGCATAGAACCCTGTCACGGTGACCGGGAATAAGAGGTAGAATGGCAACAGCACGGCGTAGTTGAACATCATCGCAACGGAATATCGTCTTACCAGATCCATCTCGCGCACGGTCATCAGGATGATCGGTGTGAAGTAGAGTATGAATGTGAATATCCAGACGTAGACCAGTATTGACATGTCCACGATGATCTGGTAATCGAGACGGTCCTGGAGTATCCGGATCGCGTTCCCACTTATGCTGAAGATCCAGTTTGTATAGAGGACCTCTTTGGAGACTTCCTCCGCGCTCCGGATGGCGCTCTCGACGAGGGTTATGAGCGGGAGCATGATGAGCATTAGAACATACGCCAGGTTGTACTTCAGGGCCTGAAGCGTCTTGTGCATCATGATGTTCTTCCAGCCAACCAGTAGCAGCACGCCAGCTACGACCCCCACGATCATAGAAACGACATATAGCAGTAGGAAGACAGGGTACGACAGCGGCATATGTCCCGTCATTACATCTGAACTGGCATAGAAAAAGGTTCCCAGAGCATGGCGTTTGCAGGCTCTCTCAGAACCATCTGTTCTCCAGGTCGTTCTTCATTACCTCAGCAGCCAGAGCGTAAGTCTTCTCAAGCTTGGCAGTGCACGAGTCGATGGAGAAATCCCTTGCAGTCGCCACCGCTTCCATCTTCATGGAGTTTGCCTTGGACAGACATCTCCTGATCGCATCGGTGCAGAATGGCTCGTCGAAGAGGCAGCCGTTCTTGCCTTCCTTCACGAACTCCGGTATCGCCCTGCTCCTTATCCCCGCGACTGGCGTGCCGGACGCCATCGCCTCGAGGACCACCAACCCTTGGGTCTCGAAGGTTGAGGCCAAGGCGAGCATGTCGCAGCTCGCATACGCTGTTGGCAGGTCGTCGTCTGGCAGGAACCCTGTGAAGACGACTCGGTCCTTGATTCCGAGGGATTCGGCAAGTCGTTGATAATGATTCGAAGCCGGACCCTTCCCAACGACCAGCAACCGCAGATCAGGTTCATCCTTTCTAAGGTCGGCTATCGCATTCAGTACGATATCCAGCCGCTTCTCGAATGATAGCCTGCCAACATGCAGGATGACCCGATTCCCGTCGAGTCCCCATCTTTCTAGAAACCCTGGATCATGATTCTTCGGCGTGAACCGTTGTATGTCGATGCCTGTAGGGACCACCTCGCAGGCCTTCATCTTGATTCTGTTCTCGATCAACTCGTCTTTTATGGGAGCAGAAGGTGCTATGACGACCTCCGGTCGCCTCAGGAGGTTCCGGAGATATATCCAGACCATTGGCACCATCATATCTTCTCTCAAGGGGACGAACGAATAGTACTTCACCGCCTCATTTGCCATCGTATGGAACGTCAGCACATGTGGTATGTTCATCGCTCTGGCAACGGTGAGGCTCAGGATCGCCATCGATGCCAGGCCATGGCAGTGGAGCACGTCGACCTTCTCCTTTCTGACGCATTCCATCATCCGCGGGGCTGCCCATACGATGCGATAATCCGTGTACGATCTGAATGCAACCGATGGAAAGTAATGGACTGGCCGCTCCATCTTCAACCTCTTCGGAGTGTCCGGAGCGAACATGACAACTTCATGTCCCCGGGCCTCGAGTCCTCTTGCCTGGGTCTCCATGGAGATGACAGCACCGTCGATGGTAGGATAGAATGAATCTGCGAACATGGCCACCTTCAGCGAATCACCTCGTCTATCTGTTGGACGATATCTTCTTGAGTTTCAAGAGCAAATCCTCTGGGGATCTGCCGAGCAGTCTGATCATGGGTTCCTTGCCCATCCCACCCTTGTCATATATAACGTCCGGAACTCGGCCATATCTCTCGATGGCGTCGAGGACTCCCCATGTCATGGATGACACTCCTTTCGGTTCCTTGGCCCTATCGAACGAAGCCACCGATAGCTTGGCCTTCCTACAAGCGGAGACGTTCGCATCCGAATACTTGACATTCATGGCGCATCGGATCTCCGGGTTCCGTGACGATGTTGCGAGCACGATCCTTGCAACATGCTTGGACGCGCCGAACCGCGCACATCCGACCTTCTTCGCCCTCGTGCCGCATCTGACTATCCTTCCATCAAAGGCTGCGACTTCCTCGGGCTCCAAGGCTCCCATCATACCATATCCCATGTTCGTTCCGACTTCCGGGATGAGGTCGGAGTCCATTATGTCCTCGAGAGCCTTTGAAGCAATCTCCAGGTCCTCGAGCACGGTCGCCTTCTGTGCCTCGGCCCTGAGTATGGAAAGGGGATTCGCGCAAGGTATGCCCGTGCCGACGGTCTCCCTGCTCAGTATTGCTTTGTATATCATCGATTTTGAGATCCTCACTGCCTCCTCGATCTCGTATCCATGTGCAAGGTTGCCTGCAATCAGTGATGCGAGTGTGCAGCCTGTTCCATGGACCTCAACGTCGATTCTCGGTGACGATAGCTTCAGAATCTCTCCATCCCATAGGAGGAAATCCGTCGCCTCCTTGGTCTTGAGATGCCCTCCCTTCAGCAGTACTGCATCTGGGCCGAACTCCAAGATCTCAGCGGCCGCTCGTTTAGCGCTCCTCTCGTCCTTCACCTTGATGCCTGTCATTCTCTCGGCTTCGAGGAGGTTTGGGGTCACAATGGTGCTCATTGGAATAAGTTTGGTGATGAGCATTTCCAGGAACCCTGATTCGTGTAGAGGACTGCCCGTCGTTGCGATCATTACTGGGTCGACGACGATGGGTGCTCGAACTCCTTTGAGGAGGGTAGCCACGGTCTTGACGGTTTCGCTGCTGAAAAGCATCCCTGTCTTCACAGCGTCGAGCTTCACATCCTCAAGGACCGATCTGATCTGGCTAGCCACCTCCTGCTGAGGTATGGGGAATATCGAGGATACACCCTTGGTGTTCTGGGAAGTCACACAAGTCACGACTGTACATCCGTGGATCCCCAGGGCCTCGAACGCCTTAAGGTCGGCCTGGAGGCCTGCCCCTCCGACTGAATCGGAGCCAGCAATAGTCAGAGCGTTGGCCATCGAGGCTCCATGGATTCCTATTGATAAATCTCTTGTGTCCGATGGTGAACACGCTCGATGGACGCTACACTACGGTTATATATGCGGTAGCCAATCAGAACGGTTTGTATGAAGGCTGAGTCCGGCCACATCGTGTTCAAGGAGAAGTTCAGGTGGAAATCCCTGAAAGGCTGTTTCGAGGAACTTCTCAAGACCTTTCTTGAGGAGACCGACCAGGTCCCCGACGACGATGAGATCGTCCAGATGTTCCTCCGCATCAATATGATGGACATCGAGATGAATCGGAAGCCCGAGGGATTCAATCGGAGAGGGCGGATCAGGATGGTGTTTCCGAACACTCCTGACAGGAAGGAGTTCTATATCCGGTCGGATTCGAAGACCACTGAGATCATCAGGATAACCGAGAAGCTCAGCAGGTTTTTGAAGAAGGCGGGAGTGCCTCACACGGTCGAATGGGATCAGCTCAAACATCTCCAAGCCTGAGATCGGTCGATACAATTGCATTGCGTGAGTCGTGTGATCCATGGGACTCAAGGAGCGGGTTGACCAGACTGTTCGTGACAAGTCGTCTCTTGATGGCATGAGGCATTCTTTTAGAACCATCGAGGCGAGGCAATCCACAAACAAGGCAAAGATACCTGACCTCGAGGGTCGCAAGGACCGGTTGCGCGCCGTGAAAGAGGGTTCTGTTGGCAATCAGGAGCTACTCATCGAGGCGATCTCTGTTCTTAGAGAGAACGGATTCAGGGTTCTTATGGTCAAGACCGCCGAGGCTGCTCTGAAGGCCATCCAACACGAGCTGCACGGTCACGAACTGGTTGTCAAATCGAAGTCAAACGTCACGAAGGAGCTACACCTGGCCGAACACCTTGCGAAATCGGGAGTCGAGGTGATCGAGACCGATCTTGGAGACAGGATCATCCAATTGGCCGGCTGCAAGGCTGCCCATCCCACCGGACCTGCCTGCCACATGACGCGGTCTGAGATCGCGCAGCTCTTTTCAAAGCATTTTGGACGGGAGATATCCGACGATCCAATGGAACTCACATCGATCATGCGCGACGAGATCGCGGAGTATCTGTCGAAGGCTAGAGCGGGGATAACGGGTGCGAACGCCATCACCGCGGCTGAAGGCGCGGTGGTGATCGTGCATAACGAGGGCAATGCGGCGAAGTGCGCTATGCTCCCAGACAAGCATATCATCGTGACCACGCCTGAGAAGATAGTACCCACTCTTGAGGATGCCATGAACTCGGTCAGATTGCAGACTTATCTATCGACCGGGAAGATAGTCAGTTCGTACATCAACGTCATCACTGGCCCCAGCTACACAGCCGACATCGAGAAGAAGCTATATCGCGGGATGCACGGGCCGAAGGACGTCGTCATTGTGCTGGTCGATGATGGGAGATTGTCCGCCGCCGATAAGGAGCCGCAGTATTGCATCGGATGCGGCATGTGCCTCCTGCACTGTCCCGTGTACAATGTAATGGGGCCGAGTTTTGGGAGTTCAGGGCACATGGGTGGTCAGGGAGTATATCTCTCGGGCTCGACGGGGAAGCTAGAAGACTCTCTTGATGGCGGTCTATTCCTCTGCACTTCATGCGGCGCATGCACCGAAGTATGCCCTTCTAGAATCGATACTAAAAAAGGGGTAGCTAATCTTAGATGTGCTGCAATAGACTCAAAAAAGGTGGATATATCCGAGCACAAGGAAGTGCTTGCAAGCCTCAGGAATTACGACAACCCTTGGAAGGTCCCGAGGGCACAGAAGTCCAAGTGGTCGAAAGGCCTCGGGCTGAAGCCAAAAGGCGATGTCCTGTTCTTCGCAGGTTGCTCAACATCCCTCCTCTTCCCTGAGACTGCTCAGAAGATGGTGGAGATACTGAGAGCTCTCGGGATAGAGCCTGCGTATATGGGCTCCAAGGAGAAATGTTGCGGATCAACTGCCAGGAAACTGGGTGCGTTCTCTATCGCGCGGGACAAGGCGGAGGCCTGCTTCCGAGATTTCAGTAATGCCGGGGCAAGGACGGTGGTCACGTCGTGTCCCGGATGCTCGTCTGCTCTGAATCATTATCCTGACCTGATGGAAGAATACGGGGTCCAGGTCAGTCACATCTCTCAATTCCTCGATGGTAGGCTGTCGCAGGAATCGCTCTCCCCTGTGAGCCTCAAAGGCAAGGTGACATATCACGATCCTTGCGACCTTGGAAGGATACAGGGCGTCTATGACGAGCCCCGCCGTGTGCTGTCACAGGTCTTGGACGCACCTTTGGTCGAGATGGAGCGATCTCGTAGGAACAGTTCTTGCTGTGGTTCTGGCGGCGGCGTCAAGAGCGGATTCCCCGCGCTCTCCGAAGCGATAGGCGCAGATCGGATCGAGATGGCCAAATCCGTGGGTGCAGAACTGATTGTGACTTCATGCCCGTGGTGCGTTCAGAGTCTGCGCGAATGTCAGAAATCCAGGGTCAAGGTCAAGGTGAGGGACCTGGTGGAAGTCGTCCACGAAGCGCTCATGCCCAGGGAATGATCGAGCCCGCCTGGATCATTCGTGTCCTTCTAAGGCGAATTCTCCCAGCGTGTGATAGGTCGGTCCGCTAGGGCTGAGGATACTCTTCTTCAAGCGAATGCAATCGACCCTGTAGCTGCCATATTGAGTTGCGGCCTTCTCCCTGATCATGTCCTGAAGCCGACGAATGTCTCTGGAACTCCTCGTTCTGGCGATCGTGAGATGCGGTTTGAACCCTTTTTGATCTCGTTCGAATCCGAGTCCTCCAAGGGCGATGTCCAAGTGCTCAGCCATGACTGTGAGCAGGTTGCTATCGTGTACGCCTATCCAGACCACCCTGATGCTCGACACAGATGGGAACGCCCCCAATCCCGTCAATCTCATGGAGAATGGTGTGGTCTCCTTGGATATCTTGCCCATTCGCGAACATATCTCGTCGATGAGACCCTCATCCGTGTCTCCAAGGAATTTCAACGTGAGATGGAGTGATTCCTGTTTCACGATCTTCAAGTCCGCCCCTGAATGGCGCAGCTCACCCAGAAGCCCGACAAGGTCCTGGGTCGGCTCGATATCGACTGAGATGAATGCCCTGATTCTCAACAACTGAGGAAATGACTTCTCGACTAATAGTCCTTGCTTGTGAGCGGCTGCGATTCTCCTCTTTGGCTACCTCAGTCGTCTCCTGCGATGTCCCCTGTCCAGGTCGCGTATCTTGCCCCTGAGCAGGCTGAACCCCATGATGGCTATGATGAACGCTACAGAGAGACCGATCATATATGCGAGGTCTCCGAGGGAACTCTCATACAGCGCTCCGAACGAGGCTGAGAAATTGAACGCGCTGTGCAGCCCAACCGCTCCAAGGTAATACGGCAGCCAGGACTTTCCAAGGATTCCGCTCTTCGCTATTCCGAAACCGAATAGCGCAGATGCAGTGGCGTGGAGAAGCGCCGAGGAGAGGCTTCTGACGATGGCTGTGGCGATCCATGCGCCAGCGCCATCGGATGCGTAGGCGCTGAACTCATAAAGGAGGTTCTCTGTCGCTGCAAACCCCAACCCTGCAGCTGCGCCGTATACGATCCCGTTCTCCAGTTCGGTCAACATCCTGCGGGACTTGGCTCTGAAGATTCCGACCGCCTTCGCCGCCTCCTCTACGAATGGCGCGATGACACATGCGAGGATTAGCAGGGGGATGCTCGGGTTCTCTCCGACGAATTCGTAAAACCTTTCTAGGTTCCTGTTGAAGAATGATGAAAGAACTATCTCCAATGCGATCGCGATTATCACGGAGATCAGGGATCCATAGAAGAACACCTTGACGACCGAACCCCACGGTTCGCGTGAGTACTTCTCCGTATTCCTGACCCATACCAAATACAGCAGGGATGGCACGAATGCGACAAGAATTATGGCTATAGCGAACAAGACCCAATCGTCCAATACCGCACCATGTCTCGAAGGATTGCCATATTATATCAAGATTGACCCAGGGTTGCCTTCGCGGCGAAATGATAGTGATTGAGAATGTCGGAGACAAGAATCAAAAATCCATAAATAGGAAGTATTTTGGAAGGGGTTTGAGGACTCGCTTAGTCCTCCATCTTGATTGCATTGTTAGGGCACTCGTCCACGCAGGCGCCACAGTCCAGGCACTTCTTCTCGTCCACGACTGCGACATCCTCACAAGTGATCGCTCCCTCGGGGCAGACATCTACGCAAGCGCCACATGCAACGCATTCATCCTTTGTGATCTTAGCTGGCATCTGACTAACCTCCGTTGGTATTTTTCGGCATTATCTGCCGCCATATAAACTTTCTTGACCGAAACTTATAATGTTAGATTTTTATTCGTCCCTAGAATCTAATTCTGGCAAGTCGTCATCGAGGCGAGGGCGGGAGTGGTTAGTTCTTCTCGACAAAGTATTTGTTTGGAATGACCCTTCGCTCATATAGAAGATGACTGCAGATTTCATCGGAAGGTGGATTCTCACTAGTGAGGGTCTCGAGGAAGGATGTCTCGTCCTGGCCGGGGATGAGGTAGTCGATGTTCGCATAGGCAGAGCTCCGCTGGAATCGAGAAAGTCATTGATCGTTCCATGTTTCGTCAATGCGCATACCCACTTGGGTGATGCTTTCGCATACCCTTCCCCGAAAGGGTCGGTTGAGGAGATCGTCGGTCCTCCCGATGGCTACAAACACCGCAGATTGAGAGAAGCCGACCGTGACATCAAGGTCCGTGCAATGCAGGAATCCGCCAGATTGATGCTTTCCACTGGATCGTCTGTTTTCGCAGATTTCCGGGAAGAAGGGGCCGAGGGGGTATGCATGATTCGTGAGGCCATGACTGATTCGTTGCTCAATCCGATCATTCTGAGCCGCCCATTGAACATCGATGCAGGGGACGTTGAACTGAGGGAAATGCTCTCACTATGCGATGGATTTGGAATGAGTTCGATAAGGGATGTACCCTATGATCTCCTTGAGCGTGCATCCAGACTCGCGAGGGCTTCGGGAAAGATATTCGCGTTGCACTCCAGCGAAACCGTGCGTGATGATATCGACAGAGTACTGGACCTGAAACCCAGATTCATCATCCATATGACCTCTGCTCTCGATTCGGACCTCGTGAGATGTTCCGAAGCGGGGGTTCCCATAGTGGTCTGCCCAAGGTCAAATGAGTTCTTCGGCATGGATCCCCGCATACCAACCCTGTTGCGTCACGGGGTGGAGGTCTCGTTGGGGACTGATAACGCCATGATCGCTCCTCCTGATATGCTTCATGAACTGCAGGCTGCGTATCGGTTGAGCGGACGAGATGGCGGCATATCTCCTGAAACCGCGATACGTCTGGCGACATATTCTGGGCGCAAAGTATTAAATGCGGAGCGCATCACTACGGAAATCAGTTGTAATGATGACCTTGCAGTCATCGATGTCACGGGCGATGAACCTTTGACTGAGGTGGCTACTGTTGCGAGGTCCGCGACCGTATCTGCTATCTCCCTGGGAGGAAGGCTGCGGAGGCCGTAAGTTGGATGATATCAAGAAGATACTCATAGCCACAGACGGATCCGAATACACTAGAGAGGCAGTCACATATGGCCTCTGGCTTGCCAAGCGGCTCGATGCAGAGGTCACTGCCCTGTATGTCATCGACCAGACATCGTTTGTCAGCTACCCTATGGATTCGTCAATTGTCAGCGTCTTCTCACTCCTCGAGAACGAGGGCAAGAGGGCTGTTGAGGAGGTTCGCAAAGATGGGGAGACGATGGGCGTGAAGGTCACTCCCATGGTTCTCGAAGGCTCGCCTACTCGGAAGATCATCGATACATCTTCCGATTTCGATCTCGTCGTTCTTGGCACGCTGGGGCGCTCAGCAATATCCAAGCTTTTTATGGGGAGCGTGGCCGAAAGAGTCACTCGTTATGCTCCGTGCCCTGTCCTGGTTGTTAGGAGCAAGAAGAGGTGACGGCCTGATGAAAGTAAAAGAGATAATGACTGAGAATCCAATAGTCGCCGAATTGCCAGGAACGCGTTCCGAAGTGCTGAAGCAGCTGGTCGGTCACAATATCACTGGCATGCCCGTCGTGAAGACCGATGACGGAACCCTCGCTGGTTTCGTGACTCGTCAGGACATCTTCTTCAAGCCAGAGGAGGAGCAGCTCGCACTCGTCATGAAGAGGGACTATCCGTCGATCGGTCCGAACGCCAGCGTCAAGGATGCTGCTCGTATACTGGTCGAGATGGATCTTGGCCACCTACCTGTGGTGGAGAAAGGCAAGCTCGTAGGGATCATAACTCCCACGGATCTTCTCATCGTGGTCGAGAAGATGAATCCGGAGATATCTGTTGAGGATATCGTTCGGTCTCCCTGCATCCCCATATACCACGGGGCTCCGTTGACTGTCGCACTCGCCACGTTCAAGACTGCGAAGGTCTACGCCCTTCCTGTACTGGACGATGACGCCAAGCTCGTGGGCATCGTGACGGACAGGGACATATTCAATCAGACAATCGTCGACAGAACGGTCGCGATGAGTGACCTCGGGATAAGCGATGGTGACGATAACTGGACTTGGGAAGGTCTGCGAAACGTCATGAAACTCTGGTATGAAGTCTCAAAAGTGGACCTCCCGAAATTGACTGTCAAGGATATCATGATCAAGAACCCGATCACGGTATTCAGGAAGACTCTTGTTGGAGATGCGGCTCGAGTTATGAGAAAGAACGACTTCGGGCAGCTCCCAGTGAGGGATTCCAAGGACAACCTCGTAGCAATGATTTATGATATCGATGTTGTATCCACACTCACAAAGTGATGAGACATGGACTCGCAGGATATTCTCTCCCTCTGCAAGCGCAGAGGATTCCTATGGCCCGCCTATGACATATACGGTGGGCTGGCAGGGATGTATGACTATGGCCCGCTAGGTGCAGCTCTTAAGAACAATATGGAGAACCACTGGCGGAGGTTATACGTTCTTGGCGAGGGTTTTCTGGAGATATCTTGTCCTATCATCGCTCCGGAGCCAGTGTTCAAGGCGTCGGGACACCTCGATGCGTTCTCAGACATGTATGTGGAATGCCTCAAATGTCATGAGAGCTACCGTGCAGACCATCTCGCGGAAGGTCTTCATGGCAACCCCGCGACCCTCAAGGAGGATGAACTGGGCAAGCTGTTGAAGGACAATGATGTGAAGTGTCCTAGCTGCAAGGGTGACCTCACAGATCCGAGGAAATTCAACCTGATGTTCAAGACATCTGTCGGGGCCGGGGTCTCCAAGCCGGGATACCTTCGACCGGAGACCGCCCAGGGCATGTTCGTCAATTTCTCCCAGGTCTACAGACACGCTCGCGAGAAACTCCCCGTAGGTGCGGTCCAAATCGGAAAGGCATTCAGAAACGAGATATCACCGAGGCAAGGCCTTCTCCGTCTGAGGGAGTTCCATCAGATGGAGGCCGAATTATTCGTCCATCCAGAGATCAAATCATGGCCGAGATTCTCTGCGGTGAAGGATACGAAGCTGCCATTGGTCCCCAATTCCGGGCAGCCAAGGATGATGACCCTTGCGGAAGCGGTGGAGCAGAATGTCATTGTCAACGAGGCCCTCGCATATTTCATCTACCTCACATACAAGTATGCATGCGATATCGGATTGGACCCTTCGAGGTTGCGCTTCAGACAGCATGAGAAGGACGAGATGGCGCACTATGCATCCGATTGCTGGGATATGGAAGCCGAACTTTCGTTTGGATGGATAGAAATGGTCGGGATAGCCGATCGGGGATGCTACGATCTTCAGGCACATATCGATCACTCCGGGTCTGAGCTGATGGCGTTCGAGCTATTCGATGAACCGAAGGAGATTGAAGAGGAAGTCGTGAGGGCCCGGTTCGATGTGATGGGCAAATTGTTCAAGGGCGAGACGAAGAAGATTGCAGACGCCCTATCCAAGCTTCCTGCAGAGTCGGTCAAAGGAAAGGCCGAAATTTCGTTAGATGTGAACGGAAAGGCGTACACGATCTCCTCAGACTGCTTTGAAGTCGTCATGCGAAAGGAGAAAGTTTCTGGACGGAAGCTGGTGCCTCATGTGATTGAGCCATCGTATGGTGTGGACAGGCTGCTATATTCCCTCCTGGAGCATTCGTACACGAAGAAGGACGATTATATTGTGTTGAGGTTCAATGGGCACATCGCTCCGGTGAAAGCTGGCGTGTTCCCGCTCATGGCCCGAGATGGTCTCGACTCTATTGCAACGGAAGTGCATGGTTCGATCACCTCTGCTGGCATGACCGCCTATTATGACGATTCTGGTTCGATCGGACGCAGATATGCTAGAATGGATGAGATCGGGGCTCCGTGCTGCGTCACTGTGGATTACGAGACAAAGACGAACGGAACGGTGACGATTCGTGATAGGGACAGCGCTGACCAGGTTAGGATTAAGAAGGAGAACGTCGCTGTAGCTGTTGCGAGGATCGTGTCGGGAGCTGGTCTGGGTGCTCTCGAAGGACTCTGAAGGGGAGATTAGGAAACAGTATGTCCTCACAATCTTCCAGTGACCCGCCTGATTTCCACGGATTTCCAAGGCCCGTGGACTTATCCGACGAGTTCCGGAAATACATAGGCAAGCAGGTCAGCTATGCCACTCATGGCATCCATAAATATCCTGCAAAATTCATTCCTCAAATCCCTAGATTCTGCATTGAATCCTTTTCCAAGGAGGAGGATGTTGTCCTTGACCCGTTCATGGGCTCAGGGACTACGCTCCTGGAGTCGTACATACTTGGTCGGGAGAGCTACGGCATCGATATCCACCCATTGG
Organism: uncultured Thermoplasmata archaeon; assembly: GCA_963719945.1. Lineage (GTDB taxonomy): Archaea > Thermoplasmatota > Thermoplasmata > UBA10834 > UBA10834 > UBA9653. The sequence goes on from CAVRDX010000001.1 coordinate 282,652, forward strand.
CGAGGATGATCGCAAAGGTCAAGACCTCACCCATGGACCCCACGCATCTTTCTCGCGTTGCGGAGAGACTATTGGACGGCATCCGTTCGGATGATTGTGACAACAGTTCGCTGATTCCTGATATACCCAATAGGGACCACTGGTTCCGCCCTGAAGTCCTCGGAAATCTGGCTACGATCAAGAAACATGTATGGCGTATACGAAGTGGACCCACACAGGATTTCTTCAAGATATGCTTCTCATCAATCATACGGAAGATGTCGAACTCGGACGCTGACTCGTTGATCCCTGAGGTCACGAGCTTCAGGAAGAAACTAGACGAGCAGGGTAAGACCTCGTTCGATGTGCTCTCCAAATTCGAGAACACGGTTGGCAACAAACTGCTGGATGCCGAGGGACTCTGGAAGATCTCTCAGGAGGTGCAGAAGGATTTCAGAAACCCGCCGACCATCAATATAATCGGACGGGATGCAAGGGCCATCGACATGGAAGATTCATCCGTGGATCTCGCTGTCACCTCTCCTCCATATGCCAGTGCTGTCCACTATGTGAGCGTTCACAAACTGGAGATGTTCTGGCTTGATCTGCTTGACGACATGGCGAGGCTGGATGGTCAGGTTGTCGGGACATCTAGGGCGTATGTCCGAGAGTATAGACCCTGGGAGCCAAAGACTCGCGTCCCAGAATTAAAACGAGTATTGACTGAACTGATCGAGAATGAGAAGAAGAGCGCGTACATCGTCTACAAGTACTTCGACGACATGAGGCGGAATCTCTGCGAGATCAATCGTGTCCTTCATCGGAACGGGATATATTGCATGGTTGTCGGAGAGAACACTTTCAGAAAGGTCAGAATACCAACTTATCTCATTCTGGCACGGATAGCTTCACAATGCGGGTACGAACTCAAAGGGACATATGTCTATGACGTGATCAATCGGCATCTTGACATTCCCCGCTGGAACGATAGCCGGATTGAGAGGGATTACATACTGGTCCTTCAGCGGAAGAGAAAACCTTCCATGGATTGTCTCTGAATCGATTGACGTCATGAGGGCATCCTGTAACCCTCTAGCGGAACGAGTATCTCAAACTTCGCTCCTTTGCCATGCTCGCCCTTTTCCCTTATGAATATGCCCGTCAGATCCAGAATTTCTCTGGTCACGTACAATCCATATCCAGTATTCTTCCCGTATCCCTTTTCGAAGATGATCTCCTTCTCGTTGTCTGGAATCCCAACCCCATCATCCTCGAAGCTTATTATCAATCCATTCTCTGTCTGTGTGTCATGAACCCGTATCGTGGTGACTCTGGTTCCGTGCCTCATTGAATTCTCCGCCAGGTTATAGAAGATTCTCTCGAGCATCATATCCGCATAGATCCGAACTCCACTCAATTCGTTGACCACTTTCACTCCGCTCAAATCCAATTCTGACATCGCCTTATCGAATACCTGTCGAACATCCTGCCATTCCGGACTGGTGGAGCCTATCGATTGATAGATTCGAGTGAAATCCAGTTGAGCGCTCATCGACTCCCCTGAGAGGATTATCTTATCCAGGTATGACGTCAACTTGCTGTCCTTCGATATCCCCCTGGCTACCTGTGCGTAGCCCAGTATGAGGCTGAGTTGATTTAGGCCATCATGCCGGGTGACCGCACTCATGAGTCCGAGTTTCTTATTCGCAAGCTTGACGGCTTCATCTGCTTTCCGTCTCTCGACTTCGATTCGGTCCCTCTGCAATCTTGCGTGCAGCACGGGCGCCACAAAATCCGCAATCGCTTTCACGTGCTTCACATCGTCTTCATGGTAATCGGAGGTCCTGTTCGCTACAGCAAACATGCCGATGAGCTCACCCTGGTGAATTATCGGGACGCAGATGGATCTGGTTATAGCAATGTGTCCTGCAGGAACATGATGCGTGCCGTTTGAATAAAGTGCCCTTCTCTGGCTCAGCGAGCGTCCCCAGATACCTCCCCAGACTTCCCGCGGGAAGATGTAGGTCTTGCCAGGGATCTGGCATTGGTCCCAGATGTCTCTGGTCATCGAAGGTGCAACCATCGAACCATTCTCATCAATATATGCGAAGATGCCATGTCTGCTGTTGGTATCTCTGAGCAGTACTTTGAGCACTTCGTTGTACATCTCATCATCTGGCGAATTCAAGAATATCGGGATGATCTTGTTAGCAATGTCGAGAAGCTGCTTCGAATCGAGGACGGAACCCTCTTCGCATGTCTGGTCGCCTTCTGCCTCTTTCAACTTCCTATCCATCCTCGAACCTGCCTGCTTGTGGTATCTACGCGCTAATGATTTAACATAATCGTTTTCCGATCACCATTGATGTCCTGCCCTTGCCTTTTCCAATCCTTCTGACCCCTCGGGTTGCATCTTCGGGAGCATACATGCGCAGTGAATCGCTATCTTATTATGCCCGGTTTCTAATCATGTCTCTGGAAGGATGGGATCATGCCAGTCGAACCGCCTCTTAAATTAAGACTCTCTAGGTTGACCGTCACCAGTCTGAGGAACCTATGCGACGCTCAGAAGCTATCCGGTTGGTCGAATCTGAAGAAGGATGAGTTGGTCCAGTTCATATTGAAGAATCTCAAGCCAAGGATACTCGAGGATTTCTGTACTGTGCAGGAAGATATCTATTTCGTGGAGAATATGGCGAAGGCGATCAAGTGGGCCGGGAGCCGGAAAGTCATAGAGCTCGACCCCGAGAGCGATCATACGATCGCGAACGCCACATTCACCCTACGCCGGTCCGACGGTTACGAGGTCTATAACATACGTTTCGTTAATCAGACGACGGATGACATCGGTACTTCTTGCGAGTGTCTTGAGTTCAGGGAGAAGGGGTACTTCTGCGGCCATCAGATGGCCACTCTTGTTCGATGCCTTCAGGAAGGGCTCTTCACGTTGGACAAATGGGCCGGTCCCATGACCCCTGAGGTCGAAGACATAATCCTCGCGAACGTGTTCCGGAAGAAGAGGGCCAGACATTAGATGATATGACCCTGGCCAGACTGCTCGTTGACAAGCTTTATCTATGCTTACTCTTTTGTCCCGAAAGTCATGGCCCAGTACGATTGGCGAGAGTGCGAGCCCAAGTGGCAGTCGAAGTGGAAGGAATGGCAGGTCTACAGATTCGACCCCGCCTCTGAAAAAGAAGTATTCAGCATAGACAATCCTCCTCGATATGCCTCTGGCGCGATCCATTTGGGGCACGCTTACGGATATACAGTCATCGACTTCGCCGCGAGATACAAGCGGCTGAAGGGCTACAATGTATTCTTCCCGCTCTGTTTCGATGTCAATGGCACACCAGTTGAGGTGAGAGTGGAGAAGGTCAAAGGAATCAAGGCATCGGATGTTCCCCGGAAGGAATTCGTAAAGATGTGCAGCGAATTCGCAGAGAAGTACATTGGCGAGATGATCAGCCAGTTCGAGGTCCTAGGGGAGAGCATGGATCCGTCGATCTACTACCAGACCGATGCCGAGTACTACCGCCGTCTCACACAGATATCATTCATACGCATGTTCAAGAAAGGACTCGTGTACAAAGGTCATTTCCCTGTGAACTGGTGCACTCGATGCGGAACCGCCCTCGCGGACGCAGAGGTCGATTACGAGCACAGAACCACCAAGTTGAACTATATCAAATTCCACGAGGTGGAGTCCGGCCAAGAAGTGATGATCGCGACGACTCGGCCCGAACTGCTCTGCACTTGTCTTCTGGTCGCCGTGCACCCGGAAGACAAGTCCAAATCCCATCTCATAGGGAAGGAGCTGGCCACACCGGTCTACGACCGACGAGTAAAGGTCATTGCTGACCCGAAGGTCGACCCAGAGTTTGGGACTGGGACTGTCATGATCTGTTCTATCGGTGACAAGGACGACTTGGAGTGGATCATGAAATACAGCCTTCCATTGGAGAAGGGTATCAGCGAGGATGGCCTGATGACATCGCTCGCTGGAAAATACGAAGGAATGCCCGTTGCAGATGCCCGGAAGGCAGTCATTGAAGAACTCCGATCGCAAGGGTTATTGACGAAGCAGGAGCCACTCGATCAGAATGTGGGCATGTGCTGGAGATGCAGCACGCCGATCGAATTCCTGAAGGTCCCCCAATGGTTCATAAAGACTGTCCAATACAAAGATGAAGTTCTGAAGATGGTCGATGAGATCGTCTGGAAACCTGATTTCATGAAGATCAGGATCAAAGACTGGATCAATTCACTCGCCTGGGATTGGGTGGTTTCCCGCCAGAGGTACTTCGCCACTGCCATCCCTCTCTGGGAATGCGATAAGTGCGGCGAGGTGATCCTTCCTGAGGAGGACCATTGCTATGTAGACCCGACAGTCGACAACCCATCGGTCGACAAGTGCCCGAAATGTGGTGGCGAGCTCGTCGGTTCGAAGGACGTCTTCGATACCTGGATGGATTCAAGTATCTCGCCTCTATACAACACATTCTGGCAGAGGGATGCGAAGATGTTCGAGAAGTTATATCCGATGAGTCTTCGCGCACAGAGCCATGACATCATCCGCACATGGGCCTACTACACGATACTCCGCGAGCTGCATCTCCTGAACCAGAAGCCCTGGAACGAGGTCATGATCCATGGTTTCATAATGGCCCCGGACGGGAGACCGATGCATACGTCCGCAGGGAATGTAATCGATCCGATGCCCTTGCTTGCAAAATACGGCGGGGACGCGATGAGATACTATGCTTCCACCTGCAGTCTTGGAATGGATCATTCCTTCAAGGAGCAGGAACTCGTCCGCGGGAACCGACTCTCTGTCAAGACCTGGAATATCATGAGGTTGGTCGGCGCAGCCTGTAAGGGTCGCCCAGCCAAACCCGAGAAGATGCATGCCATCGACAGATGGATATTGAGCAGATTCGGGGAGCTAGTCGGAAAAGTGGAGTCACACAATGAGCAATACCAATTCGACCGTTCCACTGCACTCCTGGAGGACTTCCTCTGGCATGAGTTCGCCGATCATTATATCGAACTCGTCAAACACAGGGTCTACTCCGACGATGACGAGGGTGCCAGATATGCGCTCTACACGGTCGGTCTCGGCCTGCTCAAGATGATGTCCATCATATTGCCTCATATGGCGGAGGACGCCTATCAGGTCAATTTCAGGGAATTCGAGGAACCCGTGAGCATACACGTTTCCGCTTGGCCTGAGAAACTCGATAAGGACGAGGCCCACGAGGTCATGGGCGAATCGGTGAAGGATATAGTGTCTTCGATCCGTGCCTGGAAGGCGGCCAATGGAATGTCACTGAATTCCGAACTGTCGCGTGTCGAGATCGTCGGCCCAGAAGCGGCGTCCCTTATTTCCGGATCGGAGGAGGACATCCGTGCGACTGTGAAAACCAAGGAACTGCAACTGCTTGTCGATGTCCGGTTGAATGAAACCATCACGGGGATCAAGCCAATCCACGCGAAACTCGGACCAACCTTCAAGAAGGATGCAAAGGAGATAGTCGCATACATCTCCTCATTGAGTGGAGATGCGATCGCTGCAGTGGACGATGGCATTGAAGTTCCTCTGAGCGATGGTAGGAAGATATCTCTTGGACGGGAGTTCTATGATGTCGTGAAGACGATGTCATCCGAGCGTGGAGAACTCAACCATATCACTGCTGGCGGACTCTCTGTGCTGATATACAAGTGATTCAAGGCTGACAGCCTTCCTCGACAGTTTATAATACTCAGTCCACAATTTGCACCTGGACATGGATAAGAAGGAGTTTGTCGTCGAGGCGCTCAGAGGTGTATTGGACCCTCACACGGGCGTCAGCGTATACGACATGGGACTGATTTCTGACATAGTGGTGGGCGAGGATTCTGTTGGGCTAACTTTCATGCCGACGAGTCCGTTCTGTCCCGTTGGCGTCGAACTCGCGAAAGCGATTAGGGATCAGGTCCTGACCGTTGATGGCATCACAAAGGTGAATGTCAAAGTGGTAGGACATGTCCGAGCGGACGATATCAACCGAGAGGTTAACGCCTGAGCCGGTCTCTTAACAGACTGACTCGGACGCGCTTTTCTGCCACGGTGCATCTCTCGAGATCCTTCATTGCTCCGAATGCAACGCTCTTGTGCAGATGGACCCTGCTGTCCTCATCGCCTATCGTCACATCTCCTATGAGATGTTCCTGGACTCTGGCCTTCCTCTCTATGAACCTCAGCAGGTTGACCATGTCAATGCCATCTTTTCTCCCCAGGTTGATCGCGAAGGCCACCATTCCGAAATGGTCTGCGTACTCTTCGAAGTCGAGCTGACGCTTCACGGTATCCCTGCCACCGGAGTCTGGCACATCCTCCTCTTGGATTGTCGTCCTGCCGAAGTTCTCTATGGCTTTGACCAGATGACGCTCCTCATTGGAGACGAATGTGATAGCCTTCCCTGTGCGTCCAGCTCTTGCGGTTCTGCCGATCCTGTGAACATAGTCTTCGGGGTTCCCTGGGATGTCATAGTTGAACACGTGAGATATGCCTTCGACATCAATGCCTCTAGCAGCGACATCGGTGGCGACGAGGATCTTCAACTTACCATTCCGGTATTTCGCCATGACCTTCTCTCTCGCGGACTGGCTCATATCCCCATGGATGCCCTCAACGGAGTACCCATAGGCTCTGAGTTTTCTTACCAGTGTGTCCACCATCCTCTTCGTGGAACAGAATATCAATGAGAGTTCCGGCTTCTCCGTATCAAGTATCCTGCACAGGGCCCAGAGCTTGTTCTTCCTTCCAACGTTGATATAGACCTGCTCGGTCTGGTCGACCGTCAAGGTGTCCTGGCTGATATTCACTGTTTTGGGGTCCTTCATGTATCTGAGGGCGAGTTCCCTTATGGCCTCAGGAAGGGTCGCCGAGAAAAGCATGGTCTGCCTCTTCTTCGGAACCCTCTGGAGTATCCATTCGATATCATCGATGAACCCCATGTCCAACATCCTGTCAGCCTCATCGAGCACAACGACGGATACATTATCGAACGCGAGTTCTCCTCTTCTCATCAGATCCATCAATCGACCTGGTGTGCCTACTACGATCTCTACACCCTTCCTCAATCTGCTGACCTGGACGGTTATCGATTGTCCACCGTAGATTGCCAAGGGCCGTAGGTCCATGTACTTCGACAGTTCGAAGAAATCTTCGGCTACTTGAACGGCCAACTCCCTTGTAGGCACCAGTACAAGAACCTGTATTCCTTTCTTGGGCTGGATCTTGGATACGATCGGTATGGCGAACGCTCCTGTCTTCCCAGTGCCCGTCTGGGCCTGGGCCATCAGGTCGAAGCCTTGATTGGCTAAAGGTATGGTCTGTTCCTGAACTGGGGTTGGATCTTCCCATTCCAACTCGGATATAGCTCTGAGTAATTCTTGGCTGCTTATGAGCTCCTTAAATTCCATGCTTTCAATCTTCCTTGTCTTGTTCCAGATATCGAGTTAGTCTTTTTGTACTATTTGAATCCATATGGTTTCCAAGCGTAGGTCGTACAGATGGTCGGTGGCTTATCCAAGGCAAGGGACGCCTGGCAAAGGTTGTATTCCAAACGCGGGCTTCATTATGGGGGTACTGGCGACATATCATTCCTGGAGCCTCATTTGCGGAAAGGGAGCCTCGCATTAGATGCCGGTTGCGGAGATGGGAAGACGACCGAAGCCCTCCTCAAGAGATGCGATGTGGTGGCATGTGATTTCTCTCGAGAGGCTCTCATGGCGCTGAGATCTCAGCGTGATCAGGATAGAATAGCTAATCTGGTCGAATGCAATATATTGAAACTCCCATTTGGTGAAGAAAAGTTCGATGTGATTTCTTGCGTTCACATCCTTTCGCACATGGTCGGGGTGGAAAGGATCACAGCGGCGAACCAGTTATCCGCAGCCCTCAAGTCGGGCGGGTTCATGCTCGTCGAGGTCTTCGGTCGAGGGGATATAAGATGCGGGGAAGGCAAGGAGGTCGAGGATTTCTCCTACCTTCGTGGAGACGGCATAATGACCCACTACTTCCAGGAGGGCGAAGTCCAGTCCCTGTTCCGAACCTTCGAGATTGTGATGGAAATCGGTGCGATAAGGAGGGTCACCTTCGGTGCGGTCGCGGGCAAGAGGGATGTCCTCAGGGTGCTGATGCGGAAGCCCGGAGACAAACCCGTATAGAAATCGACATAAGTCTTCCGCCAGAGATCGACTATCTGCTTCATGATTCAGAGATCATCCGCCAAGGCGATGCACTGATTTAGGAATACGAGGAGCGGATTGCTTGAATCAATGCCTCGAAAGTTTTATTATGTCGACGACTGGATGCAGCCGCATGGTCAGCAAGGTTCATGCAGCGCACATATTGGTGAAGAGCGAGAACGAGGCCAAGGAACTGATGAACAAGGTCAAGGGCGGAGAGAACTTTGGAGAGTTGGCAAAGAAGCACTCGGAATGCCCTTCAGGCAAGAATGGTGGGGACCTCGGCTGGTTCGGGAAGAACATGATGGTCCGCGAGTTCGAAGTCGCAGCTTTCGCGGGAGAGAAGGGCCAGGTAGTCGGTCCCATTAAGACTCAGTTCGGATGGCATCTGATTCGAGTTCTTGATAAGAACTGAATTGATAGGTCCGGGTGCAGAAGCCTGTCCTCGAACCATCTTAAACCACTTCTTTCATATTCTCGATGTATCTGACAGATATTCTCATCCGACATTTGTAGAGCTGGATATGGTCGGTCTCGGAATAGCTTTTCTTCGCGGTTGCTGGCAGTTTGATATTCCCGAAAGTGAAATATCCTAAATCCCTTTGGTAGCAAATTATAAGCCAAGTTCATCCATGCGCAGAAGTCATGGTAGCCGCAGCATCAAAGACGTCCGAGTTCCGACGGATAGATGATTATGGTGCAGTGAAGGAGCTGGCGATCAGGGCGGGCCTGGATGTGGCGGATAAGCCGATCGACGACATAGTCGCAGCCTTTGGATACTTCGTTGATGGCACGCTCATGGGCAGTGCCGCACTCGAATTCGAGGAAGGCAATCATTTTCTCGAATGGGTTGCTGTCGATAGCAGTGTAAGGCTTAGAGGAATAGGCGCATCACTCGTGGGCATGGTTGAGGACGAGGCGATGTCTCGAGGAATGACCGAACTCTGGGCAAAGGCAAGGATTCCGGATTTCTACCGGCGGATCGGCTATCGCATTCTGAGCAAGGACGAGCGAGGTCTGAAGACTCTCGATGGATGTCGGGGATGCCCAGAGCGCAACAAAACATGCCATCCAGCAATAATCGTGAAGAACCTAGGGCCGAAGCGGAGAACGGTCTCTTGAATCACTGGCCCCTAGGCTTTTCATTCTTCGTATGGCTTGCCTTCGCCTAGCACTGCGTGTACTTTTGGCATAAGATCCTTGACCGGTATCTTCTGCGGGCATTTCTCTACGCATTCACCACATTGTGTGCATGCACTGGCACGGCCACCTTCTTCGAGGAATCTCTGATAGGAGAATCGCGATGACTCCACCGCTTCGTACATGAATCCTTCATTGTATAGTTCGAAATTGGATGGTATCTTGACTCCACTCGGGCAGGGCATGCAATATCCACACTTGGTGCACTGGACGAGCATCTTCTGCCGGTACTTCTCCTGTATCCTCTTGATCAGGCTCTGTTCATCCTCGCTGAGATGATTAGGTCTTGATGCTTCTGCGGATCTCAGGTTCTCATTGACTTGGTCCATGGTACTCATGCCACTGAGGATGAGGGAGACCTCCGGTTGGTCCCATATCCATTGGAGCGCCAGATCAGCCGGAGTCCGTGTGGATTCCGATTCATTCAGAACATCAGTTATCTGCCTAGGCGGCCTTGCCAGCTTTCCGCCCAGAAGCGGTTCCATTATGACGACCGCGAGCCCCTTTGATGCGGCGTACTTCAACCCTTCCGTGCCTGCTTGGTTCTCTGTGTCCATGTAGTTGTACTGTATCTGGCAGAACGTCCATTTGTCATATCCATCCATTATTGTCCTGAACGCCTCGATATCATCGTGGAATGAGAATCCAAGATGCCTGATTCTTCCGTCTCTGATTGCAGCCTCCGCTTTATCGAGCAATCCCAACTTGATTACAGTGTCTTCCCATCTCTCCTTTCCCAGACCATGGAGCAGATAGAAATCGATGTAGTCGGTCCGAAGTCTATCAAGCTGTTCGTTCAGGTATTTATCAAAATCATCAGCTTCTTTGACCAGCCATACGGGGGATTTCGTTGCGAGCCTCACTTTCTCCCTGTATCCGTCCTTGAGCACATTGCCCAGCAGAACCTCGCTCTTTCCTTCGTGATATGGATATGCCGTGTCTATGTAGTTGACACCCTTATCGATGGCCGAGCGGATCATCTTGGTCGCCATCCCTTCATCGATGTTCCCTCCAAATGGGTTGCCATCGGTGGTGGGAAGGCGCATGCATCCGAAACCTAGAGCTGAAGTCTTCCAGTCGAGCTTCCCAAAATCTCTGTACTGCATCTCAACACCTTCTGGATATCAATGATTCTCAGGGTCGTTCCTTGACGTTTCCGGCTTCCATGACCAATGAATCATCTTCGGGATCGATTTGGAGTCATTTCTCCAATACCTGTGTTTGTGCAAGCATGGGCCATGGATCGTATGACCGAGCCTGATATGGCTCTGCAAGAGCATAGGCTTGCATGACAAATAACCATTGCCCCAAGACGCAATGGTGAGGGGATATCAGCAGATGATTTGTGGGCGAGTGCGAATTGGCTGCTCGCATAACCGCCAAAGCTCGGTCATATCCATCTGTTTAATATGTACATCATTATTCCCCTGATTGGGCATCTTTGAGTTTATCGGAAGCAGCGGATGGGATAATGATGAATGACGCTTGGATTGAGCAGGGCGAGGGTTTCGGAGCCATTGGAGCGGAACCCAGGTCCGATTATCTTCGTCTGCTATTGACACAGTCTGCTCTTGTTGCGCAGTGATCGGTGAAGCTGCATCATGTCTTTCAAAAGAATTCTTTTAGTCAAGCCTTCTGGCAGGCACGGTCTCTCTTATGCATTCGACCTGGTTCCGACCGCGCTTGAATACATTGCTGCTGCTGTTGAGGATATCACAGATACAGTGACCATCTTGGACCTCGAGATGGAGCCTGGGACATTCGAAGAAGCTTTCAAGGAGTCCTTGATGGCTCTGGATCCTGACCTTGTGGGGATTACGATGTCTGCCACCGATCACAGCGAAGGCCTGGAAATCGCACGGTTGGCCAAGAGTCACGGGGCATTGACCATATTGGGCGGATATCATCCCACAGCCATCGTCGATGAACTCTTATTGCAGCCCCAGGTGGACATGGTAATCCGTGGCGAAGGCGAAATCACCATGCGGGAGCTGGTCGAAAATGGTGGGCCAGAAGGTGTGCGGGGCATCTCGTACAGGAAGAATGCGCAGATAATTCATAACCCTGATCGAGAGTTCGTTGATGATCTGGATAGTCTGCCTTTTCCAGCTCGACACCTTAGGAGATATGACTATGGTACAAGGCTGATGCCAGATCGAGAGTATGATGTCTTGACGACCTCCAGAGGGTGTTTCGGCAGATGCACTTTCTGTTGTGAGCCAACCATGAGCAAAGGTCATCAGCGCTTCCGCTCTCCAGAGAATGTCATGGAGGAAATATTGGAGATAGTCTCTTTCCACGACAACAAGCCAATTAGCATTGATATCACCGACCCTCATTTCATGGGGCGACCAGAGCTAGTGGAGCAGCTGTGCGATCTCTTGGCCCAGCATGAGCTCGACATACGTTTCGGCGTCAAGGTGCGAGCAGATTCGGTGGCGAAGCATCCTGACATCGTACGGAAGATGATTGCAGTCGGGATTGAGGGTTTCGAAATGGGCATAGAAAGCCCTAACATGGCTGACATCAAATCTGTATCCAAGGGCATGAGTACCGACGTGCACATCCAGGCGGTCAACAACATAAAAAGATGGGGCGGGAATGCAGGCGGGACATTTGTAATCGGCCTCCCTGATCAGACCGAGGACCAGATACTGGAATTCCCCACATATGCCAAGAAGATAGGACTCACTAGCACTGCCTACGGCATCGCGACACCTTTTCCTGGCACCCGATTCTATGATGAATTGGATGCCCAGGGGCTGATCTTCGAGACAGACTGGAATCGTTATGATGAGATGCACTCGATATTCAAGTCCAAACATATCTCCAGCGAACGGATGGAAGAGCTGGCCTCCATCTGCATGGCCCGATTCTGGACTGTTGACATGTTCATCGAAAAGGAGCGTATGCATCTGATAAGGCATGGGTCCAAAAGATCACTCGCCAGATTCCTCGCTGAAAAGATGCATGAACTGAGTTTCTCGATTGAGATGGGTTCGCAACTCCAGAACAAGAATCTGGGGAAGCATGTGCAAGCGGTGATAGAAGCGTCAGCGGACCCTGGCGTGGAAGGTTATACGAGGAACACTGGGGTACACAACATCATCGACATGACCTTGTTCCTAAGACTCCTTGGTGATCAGACCGTGCAACTCACAGTGATGAGCGATGGAATAGCTATCACGAGCTGGATTCTAAAGACCACACGAGATGGGGTAGAGTATATTCGAGTCATCCCTGGGAAATCTGACCTGAACACCATCAATCTGGATGTGGATCTAGATCATTTCGATTTCGGCGGGGACCGTGGCCTAAACATCATCGATAGCATCCGAATCTTGGGGAAGATGCTCGCATCGAACCGAGGGATAAGAAAGCAGCCTCGCATGTTCCGATTGTTGATTGCTGGAGTCCTCGAGTTGGTTGCTGGGTATCTGAGATCTATTGATCGGGCAAGGGCGGATTGATTCGCATACTATTTGCCTGATATGTCATTTCTCTGATTGATCGAAGTAATATCCACATGGTTCGTGCAGCTGCTCATCCTTGGTTCTCGGATACTTGCGACACTGAATGGGTCTTATCGCATATGCCTTGCACTTAGCTATCGGTGGGTCGTCATCAGAATACCTAAGGAATGGACATTTGACAAGGAACTGACAACACGCTCCGCAATTTCTGCAGTTCCCACTCCTCTTCGAATCTATCGGTAATACGAGGCTGGTCACGAATCTCTTCATCTTGCCATCGAAAGGGCCGTTGGGGAATCTTGATGAGTTCATAGTTTCCCTTCTGTGGGAGAAGATCCTGTCATCTGATGCTCGCAATACTTCGGTATGCTGTTCGGCATTATATCTGTACGTGTCATCATCATTCACGTCATCCCATCGCTTAGATACCATGGCGGTATCCAGTCCTGATTTCCTCGATTCTCTCTCTATTGGGGATCACTCTTGATTGATACTGCCCGTGCCTGTCAATTCCTCACTGATTCTCCAAAGCCTCTTCGCCACGCTCTCATCATAGGATTCCTTCGAGGATTTCTTCACTTTCTTCTTTGCGAAGTACTTCCCGGATACCGAAACGACCTCTGGAGAGGATGCCAAGTATATCGACGTCTGAGCCCCTTTCCTGGCGCTGATCATGAATGGCTTGCTCAGCAGGATGAACAACTTCCACGCGCCTGTTGTGTCTTTCCCGAAATTAGTTCTCACCATTCCAGGATGGAGGCAGTTGACGGTCACGCCGGTGTCTGAGAGTCTTCTCGCGAGTTCATATGTGAATAGAATATTCGCCAGTTTTGCCTGCCCATACGCCTTTCCGGGAGTGTATCCCTTCTCGATCATGATATCATCGAAATCAATGTGACCCATAATATGACCCACTGAACTCAAATTGATTATCCTCGATGGGGCACTTCTGATGATGATGTCGAGGAGCAGCGATGTCAGGAGGAAGTGCGACAGATGGTCAAGAGCTAGAGTGTATTCATAGCCATCGACTGAGATTCGTCTTTCGTTAATTATCTCCCCTGCATTGTTGATGAGCACATCGAGTCGGTCGTATTTTTCTCTGTACTCGGATGCAAGTCTGCGGACACTTTCCATTGATGTCAGGTCGCAGGGTAGATAGTCGATGTCTTTATTCTCGGTCTCAGACCTCATCTCATCAACAATTCTGATCAGTTTCTCCTTCGACCGACTGACGAGCACGAGTGTGGCTCCCATATGGGCTAATCCTCTCGCAGTTTCTTTGCCTATGCCCCCGGTGGCTCCGGTTATCATCACGACTTTTCCTTTCATCGAATCGTTATGTGGCATAGTTATTCACAATCCTCCTCCTCCAAATCTCCGCCAGTGCGCATAGACTTATGGATTGGAATATATCTTTTGTGTTGCGAGCACTATGATCCGTTTGCCATGGTTATTTGATTCGGGTCAAACCTCGGTGAATTCATAATCAAATTAATATAGCGCAATCTTTGTCTTTATACTGGGGATTTGGTATGAATATCTCAAACAGACAGGCAATGATGACTGTTCTCATAGTATTTTCATCTCTGATGTTCTTTCTCGTGTTGGGGTCGGAGACTGCATCCGCAAGGATGACCGCTAATGAACTCAATCCGCCATGGTGGGAGAATCCATTGATCCAACCTTGCATCATGGTACTAATCACAATCATCCTCTATGCTGTATCGGCAGCAATCATCCTTGGTCCAAGGACTGAGCGGACGCATATACCGATGGACGAACTGAGCCGGACATCAAGATACGAAATCAATATGAGACGGATTTGATGAAATCGATATTCTCCTGTAGATGATGTCCGCGGTTATCTTGATAATTGTGATAGCAGATTTCATTTCCAGATTTCAATCAAGGATGTATTATGGGAGAAATTACTGCGTATTCTGTGGATGAGATTCGAGTTCATCTTTCAGAAGAGTCAGGCCCTTGATGAGTGCTTCGTTCATATGCTCACCTACTTGTTCCGCCGCCGTCTGCGGATCAGATTGCGCCGAATCTGGGCTTCGAGGAGTGTATTCCCGGAGATTGTTCTGCATACGATTCCTTTCCCTGAGAATCTTTGCCATGAAGGACCATATGGATGCAATGCATTCTATGCGATTCATAGTGTTCTCATCCTTAGATCCTGATACTTGTATCAATCTGGAGCTGTCTTCCATAGCAGATCTAAGCGACAGTCCATCAACTGAAACGGCGAGATCCTCCTCTGATGCATTTATTCTGAGTGATTCGAGCGCCTTGGATATCTCATCGATTGCTCTCCGGGTCTTCCTAGGAAGCCGGCCCGGAGATCCGTCACGTCTGAACAAGCCCATGGGTGATGTGTATGATTGTCATTGGCATATTGTGTTTTCGCATGATGTGAGCATTGTGGGAAGCCCTGTCTGGCTCATGTTCAAATTGCGACAAGAATGGGAGCCTACACCGTCCACATAGTCATGAATAACCCTTATCTCCTATTGCAGGATGATGATTGGAGAGAGAAACAGATGACATTCAAAGATCTTAGGCTCATAGAGCCTCTACTGGATGCGGTTGCCAAACAGGGTTATACTACGCCGACACCAATACAGGAACAGGCAATTCCTCATATCCTTCAAGGCAAGGATTTGATTGGAATCGCACAAACGGGCACAGGAAAGACGGCTGCATTTGTTCTGCCCCTATTGCAGATAATGTCCCAGTCCCCTAAGCATATTATCCCTAGGTCTCCCAGAACTCTAGTTCTTGCGCCAACCAGAGAATTGGCTGCGCAGATAGATGAGAGCTTTGCAACCTACGGCTCATTTATGAGATTCAGGCACACCGTAATTTTCGGCGGTGTCAACCAAGGCGCTCAGGTTAGAGCAATTTCCATGGGAGTTGATGTCCTTGTCGCTACACCTGGCAGATTATTGGACTTGATGAACCAGCGCCACGTGAATCTAACCCATTTGGAATTCCTTGTTCTCGATGAAGTTGACAGAATGCTTGATATGGGCTTCTTGGTTGATGTCAAGAGGATCATTGCAAAATTGCCGGCACACAGACAATCAATATTCCTTTCAGCAACGATGCCTCCAAGGATAAGCGAGCTTGCAAAAACATTGCTCCATCATCCTGTGCGCGTTGAAGTTGCCCCTCAGGCAACCACAGTAAAACTAGTTCAGCAAAAGGTCCTATTTGTGGACGAAGGAAACAAGATCGCGATTCTATTGGAATTGCTGAAACATAAAGATCTGAAATGTGTGCTGATATTTACTAGAACAAAAAGACGAGCCAATAACGTCGCCAAACTGCTGACCACTCAGGGCATTCGGGCCGAAGCCATACATGGCAATAAATCACAGAGTCAAAGAACAAGAGCATTGGATAATTTCAAATCTGGACATGCAAGAGTGATGGTTGCGACAGACATTGCTGCAAGGGGCATTGACATTGATGACATATCTCATGTAATAAATTATGATCTGCCCGTTGACCAGATTGATAACTATGTCCATAGAATTGGCCGTACCGCGAGAGCAGGAGCTAGTGGCACTGCATATTCGCTGTGCGCAAGCTATGAACGGGATGCCTTGAGGGAAATCGAAAGCCTCATAAAGATGAATATCGAAGTGATGTCTCATTCATTTCATTCTAATACGGCAAGAGATGCTGTTGGCGCTGCTGCAAGACCACCGCCAAAACAGCAAAGAGGCCCGAGAAGGCCAAATACGAATCGACGGAATGAGAGACATTATCGATCGAGATAGATGGCTCAGAATCCTTTGTTCAGAAAAAGTCCTTGTCTCCTTCCGTCGATTAATGGGCGAAAAATGGCGAGGAACACTCCCTACGAAAGCGATTCTGTTTCCGCTGCATTTTATTCCTTCACACCTTTTCTCAGAAGAATGGACGTGCGGCCGCCGGGCCGTGCACCCTGCACAAGCCAGACTCCACTTTTTCTGATTTCAATCAAGAGAAGATTCCTGGGGACAAGGCATCTGCCGCCCCTTCCCCATCGTAGTATTCGCGGGGAGAACTAGGCTCTCAACATTTCAAATGCACAGTCTGAACAATAACGAGAGAACGAATGTGATCGTCGCCAATTCCTGAGCAGAACGATTGTGAGGACAAGCATCACAACAAACAAAGCAGAAAGAGCCAGATTCGCGAGCGAGAAGTCACCATCTGCGAAAGTGCTGATGACATTAGTGCCTAGGCCAATCAGAAATCCCATTATGTACAAAGCTGCAAAAACGAAGATTATGGTCCTTAGAGGAAGGCGTATCAGATTCAGACCTCCACGTGGAGGTGATGTCTCCTGCTCCGATTTGTACTCCCTCCCACACCCAGCGCAAGTGGCCATCAGATAGACAGAATTACTTTCTTCCCTTATAATGCTGGTCTCGGAGCTATTTGAATCGAGAAAATCCTCGGGTGCAATTAAACCATTAATTGAAAACGAAAAATCTTTGTCTGGCTACGCATAGGAGTGCGGCCGCCGGGATTTGAACCCGAGTTTTGAGCTTGGCAAGCTCAAGTGATAACCAGACTACACTACGGCCGCATACTGGTTGTACGCCTCAATACACAGGGCCCATTTATATCTTGTGCGGGGTCGAGAGCTCTCGACACCCATTCTTTTCCATCCACTGGATGGCCTCTCCGACCAAGTAGAGGGACCCTATGACGCAGACTCCTTTTCCAAGAGTGCTCTCCGAAGCCATCTCTATCCCCTTCGAGGAAGTCATCGAGATGGATGAATGACCTTTGAACTCCTTCTTCACAATCTCGTACAGGTCGGTTGCCGGGAGCGCGCGCTTATTGTCTACCTGAGTCGCTATGATCCTGGATGCATGAGGAGCAATCGTCCGAACGATCTCCCTAGCGTCTTTATCATTCATACAGCCGACCACGAAGGTCATCGGCAGAGTACCTAGCGCCTCCAGAGTCGAAATCGCCATCCGCACGCCATCAGGATTATGACCTCCATCGAATATCAAAAGGGGTTCACGTTGCACAATCTGCATTCTCCCCGGCCATCTGGCATTTGCCAATCCCTTGCGGATCTCTTCCTCAGTTATGTTGTCTTCCTTTTCTGCAAGGCATTCCAGGCACGCGATTGCTGCTGCGGCGTTCTCCGCCTGATATCCTCCGATCAGAGCGGTCTCAAGGTCAATCATCTCTCTCTTACCAGAGTAATTGAATGATGTCTCATGCAATGTCTGTCTGATGCAATCGACTGCGAAATCCAGATCGATTCTCACCAACGGCACTCCGCATTCATCGCACTTCTTCTCGAAGATGCCGAGTATGGATGGGTCCCGTTCACAAGTCACGACCGGCGCCCCATTCTTGATTATCCCCGCCTTCTCAAATGCGATCTCCGGGATTGTGTGGCCAAGGTAGTCCGTGTGTTCCAGCCCTATCCTTGTTATGATTGACACGTCCGGTTCGATTACATTGGTGGCATCAAGCCTTCCTCCCATGCCTACTTCGGCAACGACAATATCGACATGCTCCTCGGCGAAGTATCTGAAGGCGAGCCCAGTCGTGAACTCGAAGAAGGTGAGCTGCTGCTCCGGACCTTGCCTAGCCATCGATTCCATCTCGGCTCGGAGCTCCTCCCCTATCCTCACAACATCGGCTTCGGGCATATCCTGTCCGTCGACCTTTATCCTCTCGCGGAAATCCACTAGGTGCGGTGATGTGTATAGTCCCACCCTGAAACCGTGGGCCTTTAGAATCTCAGCCAGAAACGTGCAGACCGAGCCCTTGCCGTTGGTTCCGGTGACATGTATCGAGCGGAATGAGTTCTGCGGATTCCCTATCCTATCGAGGAATTCCCGCATGTTGTCCAACCCCAGCTTTATCCCGAACCTCTCGAGGTTGAACATCCAGTCGACTATCTCCGTGTAGCTCATGAGCGAGGTGCAAATCCACCTGCATATTAAGAAGTTCTGTGGTCCTAGACGGCTAGTCTCTCAATCCACGACCTCATATCGGTCCCGTCCTTCTTGGCCAGACGTTCCATCTCCTTCAGAACACCCGAACTATATTGTGCGGCTTTCTTGGGTCGGTCGTATGCCTCTACTCCGAGCTGCTTGGCTACATCCCTCAAAACGATCTTGCGTTCCCCGCGGTCTATCTTTCGGGCCATAGGCGTCTTGGATGCAATGTCTATCACGCTGCTCGATGCGAATGGGTATCCGATGAGCTTTCCTCTTGTCAGGGCAGCCCGCCTAAGCAACTCGCTCTCCCTCGTAGCCTTCTCGAGATCCGATGCCATCCGAGGTCCGGGGTCGTCCTCCCCTAGGTACTTCGCATATCCTCCGAACAACTCGTCGGCGAAGCTGCCTGTGAGGGTCAGTCGCTCTTTCGATTCGATCATGACTGCAAGGATTGGTATCGTATATCCCACGATGACCGGATTATTGGTGGCAAGGACTGTCGACGCTTCCCTGACCAGGGATCTTATGGTCGGTTCCGTCAGGACGATGATCTCAGATGAAGTCGAAGGATCATCGGAACCATCTATGGCGATCTTATGGTCTGCAGCCCCTTCTATCGCGCACGTGTAGCGTGTTACAGGCACGACCTCTCTTGCGAGCGAGTCGATGACCGAACTATCCAAACCCCCTGAATACGCCATCGCTGCCGTCGGCTCCCCATCTATGCATTCCCTGACGGCATTTCTGAGCGTCTCAATCAACTCTGCAACGTCGGTCACGAACGCATGACCTGCACTGTACCTGAAAAATGCATCGCTTGAGGTTAAAGGGTTTAGTTCGATATGTGAAAAAAGTGCATCTCACTTATCGCTGAAATCGTCCCAGATGCATTCTGGTGCATCATCAAAGAGTTTCAGATCGTCTATTGCAGGTATGAAATCCTGCGATTTCGAGTCTTCCATCTTTCTTCGTCCTCCTTTTCGGAGGTCGCTATATGATTGGGCTATTGAAGTACTTGCCGCCGATAGCTTCCTCAATGTAGAACCTTAATCGAACAGTTCTCTGTTCCGCTGACATCGTACAGGTCGCAATCTCGATGTCGGATCTCTCAGTATGGATTGATGTGATGGTCGGCAGTCAGCGCGCAATCGTCCGTGACTATCTCATCTGACAGGAAGCCGGTTTGTTTCGGGAATGAAAACTTAAGGGTGCCAGCGGTTTACCAAAGGCTTAAGAGGGGTATAGGTTATTTACCTAAACAGACAGTTTATGAATCACTCTCGGAGGGTATTTGATGAATGATGATGACCTCATGAAAGTCAAGATCTGCTTCATTGGAGACGCAGGCGTAGGTAAGACTAGCCTCATCAAGAGATTTGTTCTCGACGTCTTCGACGACAGGTATATCGCAACCATCGGGACCAAGGTTACGAAGAAAATTGTTGAGGTCAGTGACCAGGGGACCAATGTCAAGGTCATGATGCTCATTTGGGATATTATGGGTCAGAAAGGGTTCCGCGAACTCCTGCGCGAAGCATACTTTTTCGGAGCGCACGGGGCAATCGCAGTATGTGACCTGACGAACAAGGAGACTCTCGAAGAACTCAGGTATTGGATAAAGGCTCTGACCGATGTCGCGGGTGATGTGCCAATAGTGTTCGCGGGAAACAAGGCAGATCTCGAGAATGAGAGGGTAATCAAGGACGAGGAACTCCAGGAATTGGCCTCGAAATACAAGGCCAAATCGTTCATGACCAGTGCGAAGACTGGCCAGGGAGTCGAGGATGTCTTCAAGGCCCTCGGTCTCGCAGTCTCAGAGAAGATGGGCTCACGGTAGTAGCCAGTGGTCCATTACCAACCCTGATAACGAATTAATAATCCTTATATGCCCAGCATCGGCTATGAAATCCTCCAGAGAGTCAAGGGGCGGCTTAAGTTCATGAAGGAAGTTCCCGTAGGAGGTTGCAGTCGTCATGCTCGAATTCTGAGCGGCTCACTTGCAGTCCTTCTCGCAATATTGATGATATCGGGGCCGGTCCTTCTGATGATAGGGGATGACCCCGTCAACGCCTCTGCGGATTCCCTGACTTCCTGGGACCATTTGCTGCGCATGCATGAGGGAAGCCCTGTCTCCTCAGGAGATTATGATTGGCTGAACTCTTCCGCCCCTCAGAATCCAAGCGACCTCGATTACGATTCTGATGGATTGCTCGGAATCACGATCAAGAAGAACCTCCCATCTCAGCGTTGGAGGCATTTCTGGGTGCTCTCCCCTCCGGTGAACTCCGACGTTAGCATCCAAGGCGACATCTCGGCTCACATCTGGGCGGCCTCCAGGGACAACGAATCGGGGTCGATGATGACCATAACGTTGTCCGACATGGCTCCGTCCACCTTCTATAGCCCAAGCTCGTGGGCGAGTGTGGGAAGTGCCACGATTGCGCTGACGGGTCCTGTATACTCGTCATGGAAGGCATATGATCTGAACATCCCCGGGATAGATTATGTGCTGGCAGATGGCCACTCTCTCGTCTTGACCATCATGAGAGGGGATTCGATCAATGACGGCTTGATGATCCTCTATGATAGCAATGCATTCGATTCATACCTGATTGTCCCAACCAGGGACTTCATAAGCGTCGACGATGTCTGGACGGAAGATGAATCTGGAACATCCAGGACCGTGTTCGCCGACACTGAGGAGATTGTGGTATATGCGAACGTGTCGAACCCGTTCGGAGCATATGATATCCGCGAGTCCTATCTGGAAGTTGCATATTCCAACAATGGGACAGTGTGCATCCCGTCGACTCCTCTGACCCTGGTTTCGGCGGACTCGTCCTCAAATCCGTCCTGGAAGCTGTTCTCTACTGCTCTCGAGCATTTGTGCAACGGAACCTTCAATCTGACGGTCTATGGCTATGATGCATTGGGCACTCCGACCTGGTTGACATCGTCCGTATCGATAGTCACCGCAGATCATTTCGAAGTCTTAACTCCATCCAATATCATCGCTGGCCAGGAATTCGAGATGACTATCACCGCATTGGACGCGGCTGGAGAGATCGTCCCGAATTGGAGAGGCACTGTCGAGGTCGAGTCGGTCTTTTCAGAGACGATGACCCCCTCTTCTGGATCGCTGAATGTCACAACGGTAGAATTCGAGGGAACGGAGAACGGTGTCGTCACGGTCGAGAACCAATCATACGACGCGGGCGAAGAGACGATAATCCTTATCGCGTATTCGAACTCGCATTTCGGCTACAGCGTCGAGATCTATGTGTGGAGCGGTCCCGTCAGTACGATATCCATTGACCCTGCGGGACCTATAACCTCGCTTCTATCCGGATCCATCGTATCTTTCACTGTGGTCGGACTGGATCATCTGGGGAACGAGAATACCTCCTGGTCGCCAGCATGGTCGGTGTTTGGCAGTGTCGGGACGATATCCGGTTCAGGAATGACGGTCTCCTTCATCGCATTGAATGATGGTGTTGGTGGCATAAACTGCACTGATCCTGCGAGCGGCATATATGTGAACGTGAATATCACGGTCGTCGCCGGAAGTCTAGCCAGGATTGTATTGTCGCCGAGCGGCCCACTATCTATTCCCGAAGGGGTGAGCCAAGTTATTGTCGCGACGGGTTACGATTCATATGACAACATCGTAAGCATGTCCAGCGCTACTTGGAGCACTAACACTTCTGGCAAGATCGTCGGTAGCGGTTCCACAGTCACCTACACTGCAGGGTACATCCCCGAATCAGGGGCGATTGAGGTCATGTATGGTTCTGTAAGCGCATCGATCAGTGTTACTGTCATTAATGCACTCAATGGTCCACGACTCAGCACCATACCGACGCAGATCGCTACGGAAGATAGTTCATGGAGCTTGAGTCTCACTTCATATTGGCATCACACCAATGGCACAGCGAACCTGAAGTGGTTTGCTGAGAATGTCGACACTTCACTCTACTTGGTCACGCATGATCCATCTTCAGAGGCGATTGTAAAGTTCTATACGCAACCTGACAAGTTCGGCTCAGACACATTCAGACTCTGGGTAAGGGATCCCGACGGGTTCTCAACCTATCAAGATATAGTTGTGAGTATCCAGCCAGTTAATGACAGGCCACATTTCGTCCACAGCCCACCGACCGAGATATATGTCAAGTTCTCAACTCCATATTCCTTCGACTACAGCTACTACGTGTCCGATGTTGACAACGCGAAGAGCAATCTGCTGATGTTCGCCGAATCTTCGAACTACGGCGATATCCTTTTCGACCACCTGATATCAACATTCCTCTTCCTGGAGAAGGATGGGACCAACAGCTACTTCGAGATCATCACAATCACTCTGACTGATGCTGTCAATGCAGAATCATCAGATTCTACAAATTCCGATTATCTGAATGCCGTGATATGGGTGACGGATGATACGCCACCGTCCCTGAACAACACGTTGCCGGATCAGGAGTTGAACGAGGGTGACCTAAATGTCTATGCGTTCGACCTGGACGACTTCTTCTTCGACCAGGATCCCGAAGACTATCTCGTCTATCAGTATGGTTTCGACAATATAGTGATATCCATCGATCAGGAGACCCACGAAGTCTACATGTCCGCACCGTTTGAATGGTCTGGAATCACTGAGGGCACCCTCACGGCCATGGACCCGACAGGCGCTTTCAAGACAGACATAGTCACGGTGACGGTCTTCGCTGTGAACGATCCTCCGTCGATCTCTCCGATCAATGATATTCATGTGCGCTATGATGTGGTAACCAAGATCGATGCGAGCATGTATGTAGCCGATCCAGATCATACTCTGGATGAGTTGGTATTCTCATTTGACAGTCCATATGCAAGCTATTCTGATGGAATGATTGAACTGCTCTTCCCTGCGAACCTCAGCGGTGGAGCGTTCACGAGCCCCTATATCGTCAAAGTCGGCATGACCGTCGCTGACCCTGAGGACGCGTCTGCAATACTTAGCTTCAGTGTGGTAGTGAGTGACAACTACGCTCCCGCAGTCACATACCCGATTCCATATCCAACACTTATCTCGTTCCCGGAGGATACCTATCTCAATGGCTCGCTGAACTTGAGTCTGCTATTCAACGATGTTGATGACTCTAGCTTGTCCTACAGGATAGTCTATGGGAGCGCGTCTCCGAACATACATGCGGTGATATATCCCGATGGTGTGGTCAACTTCACAGCCGCAGTCAACTGGTCTGGCATCGAAACTCTTGGGTTCGTGGCAACGGATTCTCACGGTGCCTGGGCTTCATGGATGGTCACGATCTCGGTGACGCCAGTGAATGATGCACCAATCATCTTGCCGATCAAAGATTTCGTGTTCAAGGGTTGGCCGAGGAACTCTCATTACATCATTTCCCAGTTCTTCATCGACAGCGAGACTCCGTATAGCTCGCTGGTGATATCAGCAATCCCTGATCAGTATGTGAGCGTAGTCGGCAGTTACCTCTATGTCAGCCTGCCAGATGGTGTGGATGTCATCACCGTCACTCTTCAGGCGACAGATGGTGACGGCGCGACGTCCAATACGATCAGCTTCAGGGTCGGCGTGACAAAGACTATGGCTGAGACGATTGGATGGCCGTACACTTTCCCCTTGGTGTTGCTTGCTGCAGGAATCGCGAGCTATTTCGCTGCCATGAGGATGCCTAGGCCCTACTCCCTTGAGAACCTCTTCCTCATCCACAACGACGGCAGGCTTGTTGCCCATGTCACTGAGGAAGAGAACACGAACATGGACAATGACGTGGTGAGCGCCATGTTCACTGCCGTCCAGGAATTCGTGCGTGATTCTTTCCAGCAAGGGGAGGTCGGATTGAAGAAGCTCGAGATTGGCGACAAGAGCGTCATCATCGAGAAGGGTAAGTCTGTCTACATCGCCATGATCTATTCGGGATGGCCTCGAAAAGAGGTTTTCACATCTCTCGCGATGCTGCTCCGAGACATCGAGGAAAGATATGCTGATAGGATTATTCGCTGGAACGGGACTATGAAGTCGCTCAAGGGCGTGCAGGAGATGCTCCAGATATACATGTCAAATGAGTTCAAGCCCGGTTCCTGGCAGGTCGAGGAAGAGATCGGAGAAGAGGAATGGGTCGACATCCTCGACAAGGAATCCTGATCCGGCGCAATCAGGCATTCTTCATGGCATATTCGAACAGCGACTCCTTTGGTTCGCCGAGATTCATCTCGTACTCTTCATAGAGTCTGATCGCCATGGAACGTCTCATGAATTTCATCGGCAGAGTCCCTGAGCGTAGCAGTGTGTCGTGGAAGAACCTCAGGGTGAATTTGTCTCCCATGAGTTCCTTCACATCGTCCCTGAGCTGGAGGATGTTTAGCTTTCCGATGAAGTACGATAGATAATATGTCGGGGTTATTGCGTATGTGCGGACATCGTTCATCGCTGCCTTTCTCTGAAGGCCGACTTCCGTTACGAGCAAGTCAGTCACTTCCTCCGTCGTAGTTCTGCCAGTCGACAACTTGACATCAGCGATTACCCTCACGATTCTGAAAACTAGATCATTCAGCTGTGCCAGTCTCTCGATCGGCGTGCTGCTGAATCCCTGAGCCATCATCATCTCTTCACAGTAGAGTGCCCAGCCCTCGGCGAAATCCATGGATGCGCTAAGGGCTCTCAGATATGATGGGTTGGCATTGGCGACTATCCCTTGCAGGTGATGTCCTGGATATCCTTCGTGGACTGCAGTGTTCGCGATGGTCCCGAACGCGTGATCCATCAGGAGTTCTGGGTCATTATCCGGCGTCACCAGGAACAACCCTTTCATGTCTGTGGAAAACTTGGCTGGCTCGTATTGTGCTGCAAAAGGCGCGGTGTGTCTCATGAAGACGGGGGTCTCAATGACCAGCAGCTTCTCTCCGTCAGGAACTGTCGCGATATCGTTATCTATAACGAATAGGCGTGAACGCTCGATCTCCTTTCTATACGCCTTCAAAACCTCTTCGAAGTTCTTTGGATGGTTCGATCGCATCTTGTTTCTGGCATCGATTGGGTCGCAGGTATCTACAATCTCCTTCGAGATTTCAGCCATCTCTTTCTTGACGATTTGGAGATAAGTCTCGGCAATTTCCAATGCCTCATCGGAGGTCATTCCATAGCTTCTGAGTTCGAGATACTCCTCGAACTCCTTCTCTGTCAATATCGAACCGTCATGTGACCGTGGTATCACGTGATCCTTCAACCATCCATTGTAACTCTCAATCTCCTGGTTGCATCTATCGACAGCGCTCTCCAATCGGGCGATGACCCCATCATCCTTCGCCGTCTTCTTCGCGATCATCACAATCTCATCGAGAAACGCAGGGAGCCTCATACCGGTTTCAAGAGTCACTTCGTTGCAGATCTTCAATGGGTCATTGAGGATGGATTTCGAATCCTCGATGAATCGGGGGAATTTCTCAAGTCGTGAAGAAATCGCATCTAAACGCTTCTCGAAGGGAATGTCATCCCTTACGAACAGGAAGAAGAGCGAGTTGCATATCTCATCAGGTGCCATGCACATATGCTCGTGCATTCTCAACTTCTCTATCTCGAATATCCTTATCTCGAACAGATACTTCGCCAGATCCTTGTCCAAGCGTTCGTTGGGCGAGATAGAAGCATCATCGAACTTGTCGAGTTCGGATATGAAATGGCGCAATCTCTTCGTCTGTTCGGAGAATATGCCCTTGTTGACTGCCTTGACTTCGTGGTCATATCGATGCCATCCCAATTGAGTTGCATAGGCTGGGTCCCAGCTCAGTATCTCGTCGATGATGCTTTCGCTGAGATCTTGGAAGAGGAGGTTAGTCATTGGACAAATATGTGCATGATTCAATTGCATATAAACTTATACCTTATAAGTGAGCGTCATTTCGAAGTTGCCAGATGGGCTGTAATAGGTGTGATGATCCATTGGAAACGACGCTTTTCCAGCCAGTGCTAATTAAGCGCCTATCGCAAAGGCTTATACACTGCCTGTCTAATCCCAAGAATCCAAAATGCCAAGCTCAGGCAATCAGTCTGTTACGGTCACACTGAGGCGCGACCTAGGCCTTTTCGATGTGACGATGATAGGCATTGGTGCCATGATCGGTACCAGCATATTCGTCCTCATAGGGGTCACCACAAGGGAGGTCGGAGCAGCTGTGCTGCTCGTCTTCGTACTCAATGCGATAGCGACCATCTTCACCGCTGGGACATATGCTGAGCTAGGCTCCACATTCCCAGAGGCAGGTGGAGGCTATCTATGGGCTAAGAAGGGGTTGAGGCACCCTTCGGCGTTCCTGTCTGGGTGGATGTCTTGGTTCGGTCATACAGTTGCCTGCAGTTACTATGCCTTGGGCTTGGGTTATGCGATGGTTGCATTCATCGCATACTTCGAAATCGATTTCTTCGGCCTTGCGGATGACATGATCGTTAAACTCTTCGCGGTCCTCGCGATAATATCTTTCGTTGGAGTGAATTATATCGGTGTTGGTGCCACGGGCAAGGCAGGCGCCATGATCACCCTGATCCAGATACTAATCGTCGCGTTCTTTGTAGCGTTCTCGATACTGTTCGCCCTTGATGTATCTGGCATCTACATGCTCAAGAGTATCGGTCCGATCTTTCCGGATGATTTCACTCGCATCTTCATGGTGATGGGATTCACCTTTATCGCATTCGAAGGCTACGAGATCATCGTCCAATGCGGCGAAGAAGTGAAGGATCCGAAGAAGAACATACCCCGCGCGATCTTCATCTCCGTCCTTGTCGCTGCTGTGCTGTACATCTCTGTGGCGTTGGCCTGCCTCCTGAATTTCTCTACCGAATGGCTAGGTGCACAGGGCGAGAATGCGGTCATCGAGAGTGCTAAGAATGTGATTCCATACCTGGGCGCCCCACTGGTCATTTTCGGAGGAGTGCTTTCCGCGATGGCAGCGTTGAACGCGACCGTTTTTTCATCATCCAGGGTTAGTTTTGCCATGGGCAGGGATAACTCATTGCCAAAGGTATTCGGGGCAGTTCACAAGAAAAGGCGTGTTCCTCACAACGCCATCGCGATAACTGGATTGATAATGTTGTTCATGGCGTTATTCTTCCCACTGGAGGTAGTGGTTGCATCGACATCGATCATGTTCCTGCTTCTTTTCACATTCGCCAATGCGGCATCCATCAAATTGAGGCGTAGACTCACGAAGATAGATATCGGGTTCAAGACACCTTTGTTCCCGCTCTTCCCGGTTGTCGGGATTATCAGCAGCCTAGCGATTGCCGTGTATATGTTCAATTTCATGCCGATGGCTTGGTATATCACACTCATTTGGCTGGGGGCAGGCCTCGCTCTGTCCGTCTTCGCGAAGCCCGCAGAGGAATTCCAATCGATCGTCGAGAGGAAGCGGGTCCCGGCAAAGCCTCTTCCGAAGGACCAGATCGAACGGTACAGAGTCTTCCTCGCACTCGGAGACCTTGGCGACCTCAGGCTCGTGGAAACTGCAGGTGTCATCGCGCGGTATTTCAAGGGCGAATTGACTGTGAACACTGTGGTCGAGGTACCTCGGGCGATGCCTTTGGAGGCCATCAGCAGGGATTATGTTGACGAGATCGCCCAGGGATTGAAGAAAGCCATCAAGGTGGCGCCTTCTACTGTCAAAGTCCGTCCTGTGGTCTCAGTATCGTATTACGTGCCCGGAGCGATCGTGGACCAGATCAAGCACGATGCTGCCAACCTTCTGGTCCTGGGCTGGAAAGGCACTCGCAGACGCGGAAGAACCATATTAGGTAGGAATCTGGACGAGGTGGTGAGGCGGGCACCTTGCGATGTGGCGATCATCAAGACCAAGAGGTTGAGCAAGAACATAGAGAAGATACTCCTCGTCTCGGGTAAATACTATGAAACCAGGAAGGCACTTCTTCTCGCACTGCCACTCGCAAAAGAATATGGTGCTTCGATCGACATCCTTTCTGTGATAACTGACGACAAGCAGGTGGAACTTGCGAAGGGCAATGCGGATAGATTGAGCAAGATGTGTACCCGGGTTAATGTACCTCACGAGGTCCATATCGTGCGCTCGAAATCGCGCGTTAACGCCGTGCTCGAAGCGGCCAAGAAATGCGATCTATTAGTGATGGGTGCGGGATCACAGACTGCGATAGAGAAGACTCTGCTCGGGACCACATATGATAGGATCATACGGTCGGTAGATGTGCCTGTGATGGTCCTGAAGACCACGAATGTCAATAGGACCCCACAGCCAGGAACGGTCGTATCATTCCCGACCTTTATGCCACCTGGCAGGACCTAACCTACTATTCCTCCGAAGAGTTCTTCGAGTGCCTTCCTCGCGGTCTTGGTGAGGTCCATCTTCTTTGCATCTTCATAATTGACCCACTTGATGTCCTGCACCTCGGCGCTCAACCTGGTCTCTCCTCCAATAGGCTTCGACAGAAAATCCACGAGGACGAAATGGAACTTGATTTTGCCCGACTCGTCCCTATCGATCATATCGAACACATTGATCAGCTCTAGAACCTCGACCGTGATGCCTGTCTCTTCCTCGGTCTCCCTTATTGCGGCTTCCGAGAGTTTCTCTCCAATCTCTACGAGACCACCTGGTATACTCCACTTGCCTGCACCAGGGTCGAAGGCTCGCTTTATCAGCAATATCTTACCCTCTTTGATGGTGACAGTGCCAACTCCCACAAGGGGGGCATCCGGATATTCGCGTCTGCGTCCATGGTTGTCATTGTCCGTCATGTTCATCACTTTCTTCTTTTCCTCAATATCGCGAAGGACATCGCCACTGCAATCGAAGCCACCATTATTATTATAATCCCTATTATCAAGGTCGTATTATTGGCATCCTCGGCGGATAGCCAGAGTATTCCGCTCAAGAGCGCCTGCGATATCACTTCTATCTGTTCCACCGAGATCGTATCGACAGTATCCTGTGAAGTATGGTAGTACGGATTGACTGGAATATACACTGGTGGAACCACTCCTGCCATATAGGTTTCCTCTGTCACCAGCATGCTCCGGTAGTTTCCCTCCCAGAACGATGAATGGTCGCTGTATATGGTCCATGGTGAATTCACTATATCGATGGTCAGCTCGAGGTCCAACTGTTCTGCCAGATACTTGGTTGCGTCTGCCATGAGATTGGATTCTTCGTTGGTGATCATTGTCGTGATGTTCTCTGTCCCTGCCCTGTATCCGATCATGTCGAGGATAGCAGAACCCTTGTAAGTCTCACCATTCGCGACTTCTTGTTTGACGAAGTACGCGCTGCCAGCACACCCTCCCGAATGATCGTATCCTAATTCCTCCGCTCCAAAGGCAACGAACTTCACGGTATTATGGAGGTCGACATCCGCCAGTACCCTGGCCATCTCGATTATCGCTGCGATTCCTGATGCGTCGTCATCTGCACCTGGGGCGGTCAGGAGTTCTGCATCTATCAGGGTATCAGCAAGGCGGTTCTCAGAATCATAGTGCGCTCCAAATAGGAACAGCCCTTCGCTTCCACTATCGGTTGGAATGGTCGCAATGATATTGGAGCTGATGACATCTCCAATGGTAAACTGCTGGATCTCGGTCTCCAATCCTATATCAACGAATCTCTCATAGATGTAGAGTGCGGATTCTCTTGAGCTCTCTAAGACAAAACTCCTGGACCCAAAATCCTCAAGCTCTTCGATCGTCGCCATGATATTCGAACTATCGACCTTTTGAATGATTGCCAGAATCTCATCCATATCTGGCCCTGCCTTCGCGGGCATGATTCCAGTGCTTGCAGAGAACAGGATCGTGCAGACCATGATGGTTGCAGATGCGAAAGCCGTTGCCCTGGTTATCGCCTCTTTATGCGATGAACGCGGAGACCATTGCCTGGGTGGCTGTTCATCCATGTTTTCGGATTAGCGGTCAACCATATAAAATGGTTCAGCTATACGCGCATCGTGGAACTTGAGCCAATCTTTAGGCAGATAGGAAAGCAGGTGACCGAGGATAGGGTATCCGCGGAATATCATCAATACACTGAGCTCAAACATACTTGGAGGCTCAGGAATCACACGCTGTCATTCAAAATAAGCGATTATATGGATGGCGCTCCTGATGAGATCACAGAAGCACTCGCATGGTATCTCATATGCCGAGCGAAGGGCAGCAAATGCCCTGCTGGAATGGCTGCTCAATACCTCGACTATGCTCGATCGACCGGACTATGGGCGTCCAAGAGGGACTCGTACATATCAAGAGCGAGGAACCTGTCCTTCCGTCCTGTCGGAAGCCACAGGGATCTCGGCCAGGTATTCGACTACGTAAATGGATGCTATTTCAGCGGTGGATTGAGGCGACCAGATCTAGCGTGGACGAAGGAGTCCCCAAAATCCCGTCTCGGTTTCTATTTCAAGGCGTTGAACCTTCTGGCCGCCAATCGTGTTCTAGACTCTGAGCGAGTCCCTCGGTATGTGCTCGAATTCGTCGTCTATCACGAACTGCTACACGAGGTAATGAATCCAAAGGGGACTGCTACAAGGAGCATCCACCACACTAAGGAGTTCAAGGAGCGCGAACAACAGTTCTCGATGTATTCTGAGGCGGAGGCCTGGCTCTTGAAACTCTCACGCCCCAGAACAAGAAGATGATCCGTGTCCCCCAGGTGTAACAGTGCGATTCATGGTATGCTTAGCACTCTCGTCGCCCTGACCCTCCTGGGGGTTTTGTTGCACGTCGTGTTGTCCACTACACATGCTTCGGTGTCTCACCGGTGATTCATAGAGGGACCCATATGACGCACTGTAGCCTGGTGTCGGAACACTGCATCATGTAGATCAGCAGCATAGTATTCCAGGCAAGAGTATTACACCGTTTGTTGGATATATGGCTTTCCCTATGCAATTCGCCTCAAGAATCGTGGCCAGCATGATTCTGGATATCGAGGACACGATACGCAATTATTTTTATAGCCATAAGTTATCTTAAAACATATATGGCAGCGTTGATTGGCTGCTCAGGGTGGTCTTACGATGACTGGGTCGGCAGATTCTATCCTGCCGATCTCGCGAGCAGGAAGGGGGAGTGGTTCGCATACTATTCCAAGTACTTTCCTTCAGTCGAGATCAATTCGACCTTCTACAGGGTGCCAAATGAGTATATGGTGAAATCTTGGATAGAGAAGGGCCGCCAGAGGCTAGGGTTCGAGTTTTCCGTGAAACTGCCTCAGATGGTGACTCACGACTCTATCCTGAAGGATTCTTCTGAGGCAGCAGCATCTCAGGCATCGAGCTTCGAAGGTATATGCGTCAGACCACTGGCGGAGGCAGGTCTTCTCGGTGCGGTCCTGATTCAATTGACTCCGCACTTCAGGTTCGAAGGCAAGGGTAGCTTGGGGAAGTTGAGGTCGCTCTTCCAGATGCTCGATACAGATCTCTATGATTATGCAGTGGAGTTCCGTCACAGGTCGTGGCTTAACGAGCGAGGTAACGAACTCGCGCCAGATGCGGTGGAGGTCCTTCAGGAGTTCGGTGTCGCAAATGTGATAGTGGATGGACCAGGGTTCCCCATAACTCGATCCCTCACATCGAAGCATGCCTATGTGCGATTTCACGGTCGGAACTACGATATCTGGTACAAGGACGAACTTGAGGACGACTACAGAATCAACCGCTACGACTACCTCTATTCACATGATCAACTGGCTGATTGGGAGCCGAGACTTTCGGAGATAGTCTCCAACTGCGAGAAGGCACGAATATATTTCAATAACCATGGGCGAGCGAAGGCCGTCAAGAACGCTTTCCAGATGATGGAGATTCTCGGCATGCCTCATGAACACAAGGAAGTTTTCATACAGGACCAGATGACGCTCGGCGGCTATTGACCTGTTCACGAGACCAGGAACGCGGTGCTGCTCCCGTCCTCCTGTTCTTCCACCTTCACGATGGATGCCATCAGGTCCTTGACATCCTCTAAGTGAGTTATGAGGAATATCTGTCTAAACTGGGTCGATAGGTTGGACAGGGCTGCCATTACACTCCTCTTGCGAGCAGGGTCGAGTGATCCGAATATCTCGTCCAGTATGAGGAAGTTTATCGGGTTGGCCCCAGTCCTCTCCGCTATGATCCTCGAGATCGCCAACCTGAGGGATAGGTTCGCGAGGTCTGCTTCCCCTCCCGAGAACCTGCTGATCGGATACAGTGTGCCTTGGTCATCGATCTGGATCTCATAACTGTCGTTCAATTCGACCCCGGAGTACCTGCCCTCTGTCATGGACTCGAATACATGGGACGTGAGATCTGAGAGGGTCGGGGCCACTTTGCCGATCAGATGATCCCTGAATGTTATCAGCACGTCCTCGAGAAGTGCGAGGTCATCAGCCTTAGTACGTTCCATCTCTATGCTCTTCTTGACCCTCGAGATGTTCTCCAACTCCTTCCGAGCCGTTTGGAGTTCGGACCTGCTGCTATCCTTCGAATCGGAGAGTCTCCGCACCTCGTCTTTGGCCTTGGATAGCACGTTCATTTTTTCATCAATATCCTTGAGAATGACTTCATATAGCTCTTTCTTTGGTTCAAGTTCGGAAATGAGGGTCTTCAGGGTGCGCTCCTCCATGGAGTTCTTGTCTATCCATTCCTTGACTTCTCGCATCTCGTGATCGGATCGCGCCATCTCTTCCTGAGTCCCCTTCAAACGGACGAACTCGTCGTGCATGGGTTTCAGCCGGTCCCTCTCCGCTCTCGTCTTGGCATATTCGTCCTCTGAGAATGTTATCTTGCCTAGTTCTTCAATATCTCGATTCTTGGAGGCTATCCTTTCATCTATCGCTTTCGATTGTCTTTGGGATGCCTCAATCTGAGACTCGAGCCTTCCTTTCCTGCGAGTCTCCGCCTCGATCCAAGCGGCTTTCTTCTTGAAAGCCTCCTCCCTCTTCGAAATACCTGCCAGGTCCGCATTTGCCTTTTCCATCTCTGTCTTCGCTTCGGAGGCAACCCGTTCGGCCTCCGATGATGACTCCGACAACTTGCTGACCAGGAGCCCATAGGCGTTCTCCAACCTTCTCTCGCAGGTTGGGCAGGTGCCTTCTGAGCCAAGTTTAGAGATCTCTTCGAGTTTCTTGCGGTCCTTCAACGCCGATTCGATGCGTTCCTTTGTCTTCGCCTTGAGTTCCCCTATCCTGTGCGAGAGGTCCGTCCTGGCCTTCTCTGCTTCAGCACGGGATCTGTCCAGATTCTCCTTCTGTTCTTCAAGCTCAGGGAACTTTGAGAGTTCCTCTTCGATCCCTTTGGCCTCTGATCTGATCTGCTCCTTCGACTTCTCATCGGTCTCGATATCCTTGGCAAGGTGCATGGCACGCTCAGCTTTCCGCCTGGATCCCTCCAACTCGTCCAGTGTGGATGAAATCTTGCCCCAGTCAGTCTCCGCCTTCTCAAGCACTGGAAGTCTCTGCAGCTTGACCTTTGCCTCATTGATTCTATTCTGCAATCGCTCTTCTCTATTGTGCAATTCTCTTAGCGCTGAGGTCTTCGCTGAGAGGTCCTTATTGGTCGAATTGTACGCTTCATAGTCCTTCTTGACCTCGTCTCGCCGGCTCTTGGTCACCTCGAAGTCTTTCTTGGCCTTGATCTCATTCTCCTCGGCAGTCTTCAGCATCCGTTCCGATTCTTCAACGGCTTTCTCTAGAGCTGGCACCTTGCTACCTATCAATGATTCCCGGTCTCGCCCCTCCTCATCATGCAGCGTCTGCTCCGCGCCTTTGATCCTCTCTGTCACATCCCTCCTGTCCGCTCTAGCGGTCTGGAGTATGTTATCGACGCCATCGATTCGGAGCATTCGAAGGACCACTTTCTTCCTCTCTCCTGGTGTGACATTCTGGAGGGCGTTCAATTCCTTCTGGCGCGCGAAGACCGAAGTGAAGAACGATTTGTGTTCCATGCCGATCAGTTTCTCGACGGCCTTCTTCACGGGCTTATCGCCATCCGCGAGGACCGTGTCTCCTGATTTGAGGGTCGCTTTCATCGTGAGGCTCTTTCCTCCCATCTCCCGTTCGATCCTGTAATCGGTGCCTCCCAGCTCGAACTCAAGATTCACAGAACACGATTCTGATGATCCGGCGGTGGCACTTCTTATGCCTTCTCGAGATGTCCTCACCACTTCGTCTGTATTGCCAAAGAGCGCCCACGCTATCGCTTCTATGATCGTGGTCTTGCCAGTGCCGTTCAATCCGAGTATGCCCACGACTCCATCGGGGAACTCCAGTTTGACCTCCCGGAATCTCCGATAATTCTTGATCTCGAGGTATGATATCCTCATTCCTCGTCCTCCGCGAAGTATGGCAGACCAATCTCAGCGAGCTTACTCTTCTTGCTGTCCGACACATCGAGCGCGTTCACGTACTGCTGGAATTCGTGGGAGAGTGATCCGATGTGCCCTCCTGAGACTTCGCGGAGTTCCTCGGTCTCAGCCCTTTCCACTTTCAGTTCGAAATGCATTGCCGCAGAACCAAGTTTTCTGACAGTCGCGACCTCCAAAGCTCTATATGCATCTGGTCGGACCTTGCTCACGGTGAGCCTCACGATCTTGTCATCGATTGAGGATGCGCTGATTCTCTCCCTAGCCTCCTTCAATATCTCCGATGAGGTGAGCTCCGATGCGTCTATCGATTGGATGTCGATCATATCTCTTGTTGTCAACTCGTGGAAAATAGTCTTGTCATCGTCAAGGTCCACTTCGATAATGCCCTTCTTCTGGCCGACCTCGCCAAAGCCTAGTCTCTCGGTCGATCCGGAATAGTACATTCTCTTCCTTACCTCTGTATATCTGTGGAAATGTCCCAATGCGACATAATCGAAATCTCTCGATATGGAAGATGCTGGCACGTCCTGTTCGTTGAACTCATCCATCTTGTAGGTGTTAGATCCAAGTATGCCTCCATGGAGGACGAGCACGTTGTACTTCGTATCTCCTGACGGAGTGGCATTCGAGATGAACTCGTGCATCGGTGGTGCGACCGAGTGGGGAACTGCATGGACCGTCAGATCGTCCTTCACGATTTTCTGAAGTCCTGGTTGGTGGACTGAATGCACGTGGTCCAGGTGTTCGAATATTCTGAAAATGTTGCCCGTCTCCCTCAGTCTCGGTGTGGAATGGTTGCCGGAGATTAGCACGGTCTTTATCTTCTCGTCGGATAGTCTGATGAGTTGCTTGAGCGCGAAATCAATTGCTCTGTTCTGCGGCCTGACCGTATCGAAGAGGTCACCTGCGTGGATGACGATATCAGGACGGATCTCTATCGCCTTATCAATGGCCTGTCGAAATGAATCGTAGAAATCCGCCTCTCGCTGGTTGATCCCTTGTGAATCGACTTTCGAATAAGCGCCGTACCCTAGGTGAGTATCTGAGATGTGCAGTAT
The DNA here is from genome assembly GCA_963719945.1 of uncultured Thermoplasmata archaeon. Lineage (GTDB taxonomy): Archaea > Thermoplasmatota > Thermoplasmata > UBA10834 > UBA10834 > UBA9653. Next base: position 318,954 of record CAVRDX010000001.1, read on the forward strand.
CCTCAATCTTTCTCACGCTCCATGGCGGCAATGATCTCGGATATCTCGGCCAATTCCTTGGACGATGCCGAATCGTGGGCCGACCGGTCCGTCCTTGCGAAGACCTCACACATCTTGTGGTTGACAGTCTGGACTGAATTCCAAAGTGCGACGAGGACTACCGTGATCATGCCAAGTACCAGGATATAGAACAATATGTTCTCCTTGACGACAGAATGCACTATTGGCGATATGATCACGAATCCGACTGCGAGATACAAACCGAGCATAGTCCATCGGAGGGCTTTTGCAGTAGCTTGGTACCCCATCTCCTCACCGGACTGTGTTCCGAGCATAGCCTCACTCGTCGACACCTCAACGAATCTGATCGTCCTGACCCAGGTGTTGTACATGGCTGGGACAATGAGCACTATGGATACGGTGACTGCCAATAGCGTCAGGAGGTCCGCCCGTCCTCCGACCAGGTATGCATAATCTTCCGTTCGCTGGACGAAACTGCCAAGGCCTACTAGGACAGAGATGACAATCACTATGTTAACAAGGATGCTCGAGATGTTGTTCCTCATCTCGTTTGATATCTTCCGGGAGGATCGTGAGCGTCTCCTGAGGTTCCTCATGACCAGATTCAGATAGGATGCGAGGACCACCAGAGACCTTGGTGTCTTGGTCTCTATCGCTCTGATTATCCCCTCTGTGGATTTGACGCTGTATGGCACGATCAAGGCAGTGATGGTGGTCACTACGACTATCATGGGGTACAGATCGGGGCGGATGTTCGGGTTCGTCGCTGCGACCGCTGCGATCATGAGGGAGAATTCTCCGATCGCGACCATGCTCAATCCCGCACCTATCGCATTCCTGGCACCGAATCCTGCTGCAAATGTGGATAGTGTGCATGAGAACAGTTTTGCCAGGATGAAGACCACGGTTATTATGACAACTGGGATGATGAATGTGGATGGATTGGAGAGTACATCGAGCTCCATCAACATCCCTATGGCGAGTATGCCTATTGTTATGAAGAATATGGCTCCGAAGATATCCCTGACCGGCTCCACCTTCCTCATGACATCCGATGCAAATCTGGATTCAGATATGAGCACGCCCATGACGAATGCCCCGATGGCTTCTGAGAATCCGATGGCTATGGAGAAGTATGCCATGGCGAAACAGAGCCCTAACACGGTGACTATGAGGAGTTCACCGGAACGCTGCTTTCCAATGTAATCGACCAGGCGCGGGACCACCGCAAGCCCGAATACGAATGCGGCGGCCACGAACACACCCATCTTCAGGAGCAATCCTCCGAGTTGTCCTGGATTGATACCGCCGGACGATACCAATCCAGACACGGCTGCAAGTATCAATACGGCGGCGAAATCCTCCACGATAAGCAAACCCATGACGAGTCTGGCCCGCTCCTTGTCCAGCCCTCCGCTCTCCATGAGCGCCCGAACGATTATCATCGTAGACCCGACTGACAGGATAGCACCCAACAGAGTCGCTTCGAGAGAAGTCCAGCCCAGAGTTAGGCCTAGCTGGAATCCGAATCCTATCATGAGCAGTATCTCAATGGTGGCGGCCACTATCACGGTTATACCGAGCGCCCTCAGCTTCTTGAAGTTGAATTCGAGCCCTATTGAGAATGTGATTAAGATGATGCCCAGTCTTGCCAGAAGCTCGACGGACTCTCTTGAAGAAGTCACAAAGGGGCCGACGAGTATTCCTGCCAGAAGATATCCGAGAATGAGGGGTTGTTTGAACCTGTGGAAGAGGACTATGATGACTGCAGCAACCGCTATGACGAGCGCCATGCTCATTACGAACTCTGTCTGCAAGTCTGCCATGATGACTGCACCGCTGCATTGAGCCCTGTCCCGGTCAAGCTCGAGGCATCCCTGTTCAGCCTTCCCGGTCCTCCCCATATTCAGAGCAATAGATGCTCTGGCATCACTGATATGGGTTTGATTACTTAAGCTTGGTTCTTGCCCATAGTACGCCTGGAGCGACTACTAATGATGAGTTCGAACATGAAAGGTTAAAATCCGAATAGGTTCATCAATGGTCTGGATGGCGGATAGGTTAAGGTTCTCTCAATTCCCAGATGGACAAGATGTCCGAACAAAGCTTTTCGGTCTTGGGAGTGCTGGATGCAACATGGTAGAGCCTGCTCCATACCCCAAGGTTGCTATATCCACATCGAGTGCTGACCTGGATCGCTCGGGTGCGGAGAGAAGAGTCCTTCTTGGCCAGGATCGTTTGGTCGGAGCATATCACACCGATCGATCCGTACTGAAACAGATGCCGTCGATAGTCGGACATGAGGTGATGGATGTGTTCAACAACACCGATCTGGCATTCTTGATGTGCGGCCTCGGGGGCATCAGTGGGAGTCTCGGGACGAAGGTCTTCTCGACACTCGCTCAGTCAAAAGGGATTCTTGAGGTCATTCTGGCTGCGACACCGTTCTCCGCGGAGAGCACCAGGAGACGGGAGTTTGCCAAACGGATCCTCGGGGAGCTGCTCGAAACATCCACAGTCTGCATCGAGTTCGGGAACGACCAGCTGTCCACTCTGGCGCCGAACGTGCCTTTGTCAAAAGCCTTCTCGTTGATGAACAGTATCATGCTCCGACCAGTCATGGAATTGTGCGCAACGACATCGAAATTGGACATGGGTCCGCTCGGACGGGTCATCGGTGATTCATCATATGGACGGTTCGGACTAGGCATGGCGCGCGGCGATGAGCGTGTCGAACGCGTTGTCAACGAAGCGCTCAGTTCGCCTTGGTTCGACTACGATCTCGCAGAGACCGATGCTGGCATCGTGATCTATTCATCTTCAGATCCATGGGAAAAGGAAATGGAGTCAATCTTGGGTTCACTGGATTCTCATCTACCTCGTTGCCGCATGATCTGCGGATCATATGCTGATCCTGCTCTTGGTGACCGGATAAGAGTGAGTCTGATTCTCTGCCGCACGCTCTGAAGTCTTTTCGTCTCACCCAACATCGTCATTCAAGTAATGGGAATCTCTGCACCAATGGGGTTCTGCTCCACCATCCGCCCAAGCCAATCCATTTGCCAGGCTGCACAAAGGCTATGCCGAGCAGTATGATCATGTATATTATGTGGTCATCCAGAATTGGATTGTTCTCTGGCGGCAGATTTGAGGACCACATGGTGATCATCAAGATTGCTCCGCCAAATCCTGCAATCTGATTTGCGAATCCGAGAATAAGAGCGATTCCCAGAAGGAGAACCGCTGTCATGAAGACTAGGTCCACTATGGTATTCCCTGCGAGTCCTTCATAGAACCCGCTCAGCGGGCCAGAAGTCGCATAGCTCAAGAATCCTGTGGTTGGTGATCCACCATTTATCCATGAGCTTTCGGAAGACGTGGAATATCCTAGTCCGAACAACTTGTCAATGAATGCCCATAGGAATATCCAACCCAGACCTATCCGAGCAGATGCCCAGACATATTGTTCCTTAGTCAACCTCTCCATCGTCGAAACACCTCGGGCAATAACGCCGTTATCTTGATTGGTGTCAGGATAATATTAAACTATCTCCGAATCACAGAGCATGTCACGAATTCCGTTTTGCTCAATTCGAAAAGTCTGTGGCAATTGTGCTCTTCGATGCATAATTTCGGTTGATGTGAGAATAATCTTTCTAATCATGAACCGAAAATGACTTAGTAGATGGGATGGATGTCTTTGATGCGCCAGTACTATGAATCCGATGGTCAAAATTCCCTTTTCTTTTAGGGAAAGGATTGCCTATTGGCGCAAGTGTGGAGGGGAATCGTGAAAGCAATTAGAATAAGCGCTGCATTGGTACTGGTCGCGGTCGTATTGTCTGCGATGGCAGTTCCAATGATTGCGAAGAATGATGGTGGAGGCGGAAAGTCTGAGACAACGGTCTTGTACCTGAGTGGAACACCTCGTGAGATGGGTCTTCAATATGGTGCGATGGCCAAAGACGCGATCGTGAGCAATGTGGCCCAGTTCTGGGATTGGGTTTCTGCGAATGGATTGTCGCAGCAAGCATTGATTGCGGATGCATTGGCGGATGAGGTGTACCTTACATCTGCGGTGATCGACGAACTGAAAGGTATGTCAAAGACGTCGGGAGTTTCATACAACGATCTATTGACATTCAACAAGTACGGAAATGACGATTACGAACAGAAAGCATGCACCTGCTTCGCGGCTGCTGGTAGCGGAACAACTGATGGCGTGCCTATCACGTCAAAGAACCGGGATCAGAACAACATGCAGGTCCTCTTGCTCGTTGCTCCGGATTCTGGATACAAGTTCATCGGCATGATGTCCGCCGGTGCTGTCGGTATCTCTCAGGGTATCAATGAGATGGGTCTGTCTATTGGCCACACATGGATGCCAGTTCCTGAATACTATGACCCGGGCTATGCTCCGTTCGTCGTAAACCAGATGGTGATGGAGCAGTGTGCGGATGTGACTGAGGCTATCGCTCTGATAGGCGAGGTCCCGAAAGCCGAGGGTGCGACATTCATATTGTCTGATGCGTCCATAGCGGCCTTCGTCGAGACCGTTCCATCCGTGATCAATACACCTGACACTGTGTACCAGATCATAACGGATGGAGCATATGTCCACACCAACCACTATGTCATGGAACCTTTTTATTCATGGGTATTGGATGGTTCATTCCGCTACTTCTGGACGCCATCGGTGGCGAGATATGATCGTGGATTGGAGCTATTGGCCGAGAATCCCGTCCTTGATGTCCAGACGGTGATGAGCTTTACAAGGGACCTCGAGAACTTCGGGAACCCCAACACGAATGCAGTGAAGGATGCGCATCCCGAGATTCCGGAAGACTGCTGGTGGGATGGATGGCCTGGATTCTCCATCTCAAACGCAAGGACTGTGAGCGCTTCGGTATTCCGTTCTGATCCCGTCAACTCGGAAGAGATGTCTGTGATGTGGATGGCGATAAACGGTCCTGTGTGGGCACCATATGTTGCATTGCACAATGCAATCCTAAACGAGTTGGACGTTGCGAGCGTGCTTCTTCAGGATTATGTCACAGGGATTGCCTGGAGCGCAGCATCTCAGCTTAGGAGCAGCGGGCTCTATGAGTGGGGCGATCTGGTTCCAGTCTACGAGCAGTGGGAGATCGAACAGCTCGTCGATGTGATTGCCAGCGAGGATGAGGCAAGAACTCTGATATCCAACGGAGAGATGGATTCGGCTTGCCTGTTGCTTACAGTCACAGATGGCGGAATAGCCCAAGCTGCGGTCGAGTTGATGCAGAGCCTGCTAGAGTCACCATTGTCAATGGAACTCATTGCAGTGCCACAGTGAAACAGGGCGCATCCCTGGTCACGAACCAAACCCTTTATCCTTCAATATTTTCAAGGCTAGTGCTATTAGTTCGAAGAATGAACCAAAACCGGCTTCTAATACTTGATTCAATTAATTCTGGGGAATCCGACCGGGAAGACCGGCGAGGGTCTACCCGCTTTTTCTATTAATTGGTTCAGTGGAACTCTTCGAAGGAGACGATTTCATCGAAGTTCTTCCTCTTGCGGGCGATCTTGTGGTCTCCTTTGGGATAACCGATGGCAAGCATGGCCACTATCGCATATTCTTCTGGAGCCTTGATGGCGGCTTTGACTGCATCTTCATCAAAGCTGCCGATCCAGCAGCTGCCCACCCCATCAGCCGTGGCTTGAGTGACCATATTCTGCAGAGCGATCGTGACATCCACAGTATACCATTCAGGAGATCGCTTCTTATTCCCGCATCCCACGATTACTACAGGACACTCGGTCAAGAATTTGGCATATCTTCCGTGAGATAGTGCCTTTCTTATCTGTTGGTCACGCACGACCACGAATTTCCATGGTTGGTAGTTCATGGCAGAGGGCGCGATCCGTCCAGCTTCGAGTATCCTTCGGAGTGCCTCCTCAGGTATCTCCTTCGAGTCATATTCTCGGATGGATATTCTCTTGTTGATTGGGTCAATCAGATTCATGATAATCCCTCTCTCATGGGCATCATGCGTTAATTAGCCTTGTGGAATCGTCAGTTCGATTGATGCTGAGGCGCCGTCAGTTATTCATGAGAGTTCACGCATTATCCCAACATCGGAGGACCGTGTTTGGCCGATGCACTATCAATCGCCGACTTGGAGCGAATGAGAGTCGGTGAACCATTCTTCAGCAGAAAGAATCGAGTGTTCAGAGTGAATCTTGAAGGAAGGATATGCGTGGCCAAGGTCTCTGGACCAGGACGGGAGAACCTGATTGCACACGAATATGAAGTCCTGTGCAAATGCAGACGGTATGGAGTACCTGTTCCTGAGCCTATCATGCAATTGAAGGATGCATTCATCATGAGCGCTGTTGACGGAGATAATGCGTCCGAGGTCTTTGATTCATGTTTCGAAATCTCGAGTAATAGTGCAGGTGATACGAAATTGGGCCAACTTGCCGATCATGTCGCATCTTGGCTCTACTCTTTTCATAAAGCGTTCGATTTCGAATATATCAGAGGCGATTCGATACTTCGCAATTTCATCGAAGTTCCAGGAGGACTGGTCGGGATTGATCTCGAGGAGTCCCATGAAGGCGACCCGATTGAAGATCTGGGGCAAGTATGCGCGTACATCATAGCCACAAGACCAATGTTCATTGATGCGAAGTTCGATTTCGCAAGGGCAATAGTTGCTGAGTATGAGGATAGAAGCAAGAGTGACATTAGGTTGAAACTACCACGTTCTGTGTCTTGTGCGCTGAGGTATTATGGTGGGTTCAGGAGTGATTGCGCGCTGATGTGCGAATGGGCGGACCGGATAGCCTCCTGGAGCAAATTCTAGATGTGTATGATCGAATCGATCTCATAGCATCTGGAGAAATATATGATGGCAATAGCCAGCGCAATGGTTGATATCACCAGCAAGATATCCCATGCAGTCATTCTGAGTGGCTTGAGCAATGTCCGTTTCGGGTACGCGCCGAATCCCCTGCCCGTCATGGATGCCGCAAGAGTGTTGACCTTGGACATCGCTGAGATCAGCATCGGCATGGTTGTATATCTTGCAGCTCTGAAGATACCCTTGATGCTCTTGTCCAATTTCATGCCTCTGGTGACCTGAGCTTCGCGAACTGCACTCAGTTCCATCTGGAAGACAGGGACGAATCTCATAGCCAATGCTGGTAGGTAGGCGAACCTGTAGGGGGCTCCCGAACTTATGAGCGCAGAGGAGAAATCAGAGGCTCTTGTCGTAGCGACGAATATCCATGACATCGTGATCAAAGCCATGAATCTTCCCGCTATCAACACTCCTGTTTCTATTCCTCCCCAATTGACATCAAGGAACAGTATTCTCAGGGCGACTTCTCCGGAATGGTTGAATATCACTTGAGCGAGGAAAATAGCGAATGCGAACCACATGACCCCTTTTGTGAAGGTGCTTCTGGCATTTGTGAATACCTTGGCCAATATCACCACAGCCACAAACATAACCATGTACGCAGGATCTGAGATCTGGAAGACCATGACCGATAGCACTATCAGGGTGAGGAATTTGGCCAAAGGATTGACGGCGTGAGGTCTACCCATCCATCTTCCCTCCGATTGGCAGGAGTTGCTTCCATGACTCTTCGGATATTTCTTTTACGGCTCCATCTGCAACTGTCTTTCCGTTCTTCATGATCAGAACGTCTGTGCAGAATCCTCGTGCGAACGCGATGTCGTGGGTCACGATTATTATTGTCTTGCCAGATCTCTGAAGATTGGCAAGCAATTCCATGATCTTGGACACATTATCCTCGTCCTGTCCTGCGAACGGTTCGTCCAACAGGAGTATGCTCGGACCATGGGCAGATGCGGATCTGATGTTCACCCTTCTCTTCTGTCCGAAGCTGAGGCATTGAGGATGGACGTATCTTCTGACTCCTTCGGCGCCCTCAAAAAACTCAATTGAGTTCTCCGCCTCTTGCATCGATGTGCCAAAGTTCTGAGGTCCGAACTTGATCTCCTTCTCGACAGTCTTCTCGAACATCTGGTGATTCGGATTCTGGAAGACCAATCCGATGTCTCTCCCCAGTACCCATGGCTCGACAGGGTTATTCTTGGTTATACGATGATTCTTGAATTCTATCGAACCTGAGGATACCTTGATTAGCCCCATGATATGTTTCAGCAGAGTCGTCTTCCCTGAGCCGTTCTCTCCCATAAGCGCGACCACTGCTCCATCCGTCACCGTGAATTCGACATCTTCCAGTATTCTTTTCTCCCCAATCTGATAATTGAGGCCATTCACCGTAAGAATGGTTCCATTCCTTGGGACGACCTCTGGATAAATGCGCGCCTCTTTTAGTGATCTGCAGATATCCGCGAACTTCAGGTCTTCAGCAGTGCAATCATGCGATATTTTGCCCCTATCCATAACGATGATCCGAGTCGCCATATCCATGAATTCATGGACTCGGTGCTCCACGACAACTACTGTCATCTTCCTTACGGTTCTGAGCTTCTCGATGGCTAATACGACTTCAGCAACGGACTTCGGGTCAAGGCTTGATGTCGGCTCATCAAGTATCAATATCTTCGGATCGAGCGCGAGCATGGACGCTATGGCTACCTTCTGCTTCTCCCCTCCCGATAGAGTGGATATGTCTCGATCTATCAGGTGAGAAGCATTGACTGATTCCAGCGTTTCGTGGACTTTCTGCCGGATATCTTCTTCCCTGAATCTAAAATTCTCAAGGCCGAAGGCAATTTCTTCTTCGACCGTTTCGGTGCAGAACTGGGTCTCTGGATCCTGTTGCACCATTGCTATGAATCGTGCAGTATCAATTGGATCGACCAGCTCATCTCCATCTATTCTGATCGAGCCGGATAGTTCTGCGGGTATGATCTCAGGTATGAATCTGCATACGGCCTGCATGGCAGTCGATTTCCCAGATGCGCTATTGCCAGCTAGCACGACGAACTCGCCGTGTCCTATTGAGAATGATATATCTTGGACGGCAAGTATTGACCTATTCTCATACCTGACGCACAGGTGCGATACTTCGAGCATCTACCTCACTTCGATCTTGATGACGTCCTCGACCCAATACGCACCTTCATATTCAGCAGCTACCAGTGTATAGATGTCATCTTCCACGGTCAGTATTAGGCGGTCATCCGACATGACGCTCACAAATGAAAAAACCACTGTGTAGCCATCACTTCCCCAAATGACCACATCTGAAGCATCATCCCCAGGAGACGATTCTTCTATTATGATATTGACGGGCACACCTGTATAGTTCGTGGGTGGTACATATGTCACTACGCCTTTGAGTTCGGCGTTGATAGTGATTTCCTGGTTCTCGAAGTCACCGTACCGGAAATAATACGGATTCTGCACATCGCCGGTTATTTCAACGGTATCTGAACCTGGAAGGACGAAGACGAACATGTAATAATACACTCCTCCGATGGCGAAAACTGCCAGGAACGCAACGACGACCGACATCGCTGCGATGGCCTTCTTCTTCTTTCCCTTCTGCTCCAGGTACGCCTTCTCATCGAACTCGGGTGAATCCACCATCATCGGTTTTCGTGCACGGACGATTCCCGATGTCTCTAATGTGTCCAGCATCTGGAGCACGAGCCATCCGCCGAATATCATCCCTGATGCATATGCCAACATACACAGCATGGCAATTAGTATGATTGGGACTCCGGAGAAGAAGAATATCTGGAAGACCACGACATTGGCTGCCGCGGATAGTCCTCCTGCGAATGTGTACGCAAAGATGTTCCGATCGGATTTGGTGCTGTCTTTGAACATCACTATGTCGGGAATGATGCCTTGGATCACAGAGACCACGACTATTACGATCCCGTGAGTGCTCCCCATGAATAATTCGATTATACCCTTGACGAGTCCCGTGACGGTGCCTGCCCCCTTCTTTCTCGTAAGGGCTATTGCCAGCATGATCCAGATGACATGCAATCCTGAAAGGAACTGCCCCGCACCGAAAGGCACGCCAACGATATGGTTCACCATGTTCCCCAGGTAGCCCACATATGTCGAAAGCACCCCCCCCAATGCGGACAGAAGAGCTATCGTCACAAGATCTTTCGTGCTGAAGTGATACTTAATGTCGGTCACGCCCCGTCCAATATCGTTATGCTGACTACATTGCTGACCCATCTAGCGCCAGCAGAGGCGTTGATATCGTATCCCTGTCCCTCGTACGATGTCAATTCGCAGTCGGAGTTACTGTAGAGGCCATCGTCCGGCAGCATCGCCAGCCTCGGTCCGTCCTGCCATTCGGGTGCACTGAGATCATCGTACGCTATCGCGATCACCATGAAACCCTGCAATTCTAGCCATGTCTCGCTCGGGTAGACGTTCAGATACCCGAAATCTTGATAGTAGGTGTCAATGGATTCGATCCTGAGCAAATCCCCTTCCTCCATGCCGCCGACTTGCGCCAGCAGGTCGGAGATCAATATGCCCGTATAGTCTCCTTGACCGCCGATGTTCCCGTATGCGTTCTCATATGACGAGTACTTGTGAATCTGGGTCATCTGTCCTAGATCCTCATAGGTAAGGTTGACGACCGTGCCGTCCTTTCCCGTTATCGATATGAAATCTCCCATCAGTCCAAAGTCGATATCGGTCTTTTCATATGAGATGGATGAAGACGAAACTTCGACAGACACATAGTGGTGGGTGCCGTTGTCAAGGGATGCGCCTGCACCGCCCGTTATAATGAACGCTGTGTTCTCTATCTTCTGGTAGTGGAACGCGTGCACATGTCCGGTGAACACCGCGTCTACCTCATCTTCAAGGACGAACTCCTGGAATCTCTCACACGAATCCAGGTCGAGCGTGTGATTATCTGTGAATGGGTCGTAGCTCGGTGCGTGAGTCACCACGACCTTCCTCTCCGCATTCTTGAAAATCTCTCTCATCCATTGAATTTCCTCCTCCGATATGTTCAAATCGGACGAGTCCACAATCGCGAATGTTATCCCCGAGTATGCGAACGAATAAGACATCGGAGCGAACCTTTTCTGATAATCGATGCCCTCATCGCTCTTGATGTCGTGGTTTCCAGGGGTCGTGTAGATTGGGATCGGGGATACATCGAAAGCTGCTTCCAAAGCATCGAATTCCTTTGGCAATCCAGATGGCGTCATGTCTCCACAGTGTATCACGAATTCGTAATCCGCTATGTCGCTGAGGATGGTTTCCAGCATCGAATTGAATCCTTGGCTGTCCCCGAGAACAACGAACTTGAACTCGGACTTCTCATCCGTAGTCAGTTCGTATCTATCCCTGCCTTTCTCTGCCATGAACGAGACGTTCGTTCCATCTCGTGATATTGTATCATCATAGTCTATGATCTGGGCATCTGGATGGCAGTTAGTGAGAATGACCTCTCCTGAAAAACCATGGAGTGACAGGGTCACTTCAGGGGAGAGGCATCTAAAAATGATCTTGTTGGAGTTTTCAGAAAGCAAGGTGCCTCCAGTGATCTCTGCTCCTTCATCTGCACGCAGGAACACAGTCATCGATGCCGATAGCAGACAAGCTATGGCTATCGAGCCGATCACCAGGGCAATCTTGCTTCTCTTTGAGTTTATCATGCTTCGACTCAGATTGGCAGGTTCTCGAGGTCTATGTCCACCACGTTGCTGATTTTCATCGAGCCCGGCAGGAACTCGTTCACGAGCCTCAGAGGCGCCATGTCTGTGAGCATCTCCCAGTCAAGCATGAACGCGAGAACGAGAGTATCGTTGAACGCCGCCGTTGCCGAATCGATCGTCACATCGTACCATCGGATGCCGTGAGCACTATGTCGTAGCCTTCGTCGGCCAATGTGCTGTTCAGCTCGTAGTGGCTCTCGTCCGTTCCATCCATCACTGCAACCAGGAGCCACAGTGGCAGACCTGCGTAGGTGTGCGCTACTTCCTCACTATCGGTGTAATTGTAGTACACTGCGTGCACTCCACCGTAGTTGGTGTATGTGAAGTTCTTCGCGTGGAGTCCCGAGTAGTATGTTGCGACATATGTCTCTGCAGTTATCACCGCGCTGGTCAATCCCGTCAGGTTCAGAGTCCAGGTCGGGACATCATGCATGTCGACGATCGAGATATTCTCGATGGACTTGATCCTCTGACCTGATGTCAGACCATCACCGACGAGCTTGAGCGGGAATTCGTCATCTGAAAGCAGCTCTCCGTCGAGCCTATTCGCGACGATCAGGTGTCGTTCCTTGCTACTTGCAGCGAGGTGAATGGACTTGTCGGCTCAATAGCCATCCGATGCCATCACCGTCACATTGTAGCCCGCCTGTGCAAGCAAATCGTTGAATAGGTAGTCGGTGGCAGGTCCATCGGCACCATCGACTGCGGAGACGAGGGTCCAGAGTGCGACACCTGTGTACTCATGGGTTCCAGTCTCGTTCTCGAAGGTCCATGATGCAGCATGGTATTCGCAGGAGGCAAGGGATTCGAAAGTCTGCCTGTCGATCTGAAGGTCTGTCACGCCACTCAGGTTGAGTGTCCAATCCTTCATGAATGGAAGGATGGTGATCTCTTCGACGTATTTCGCCCAGAATTGTCCATCGGTTATGGGGGCTGACTCGTCAACAATGGCTATGCGCAGGTCCATATCTTCCAGGGGTAATCCGTCCTGCGCATAGGCCACGATCATCGTGAAATCACCTTCTCCGAGGAGCGATCCATCCTCAGGATCGTAGTGTGCGAAAGTGCCGTCCTCGACCTGGCTTGAACTATATGCCATCGTGTAGCCGTCGGTGGAGACAACCTCAAGGCTATAGTCCGTGCCTGAGTACAACAGATCGACGAAATCTGCAAGGGGTATTCCCGTGAATTCAAAGGGTCCTTCTATGGTCCCAGTGGTCTTCTTGAAGCTACCCGAAGCTGTGGTTGCGGTCATGTCCTTCAGCTCCTCCATCGTAAGGTTGATTGAGGCCTGGTCCTTTGTGACGGTGAGCACCGTGGTGCCTTCGGGCGTCTCATCGTCGTCCGTATTCTGAGTGAGCATGTACCCCAATGGTACTGCGACCAAAAGCACGATGATCACTGCAAGAGCGATCAGCTTGGTGGTCGAACCCATGCCGGCCTTCTTTGGGGCTGCGATGCTTTCCTTGCCTTCTCATTGATTTCATTGGTGCCCGTTTCCGGGGCTTTCGAAGAATCTGACATTACGTAGCTCCTCCCGATATGTCTATATGAGCATACCGCCGATAACGAGGAGCAATAAAAAGCTATCGCTTTTTCGAGCCCATTTCAGGACCTTGGATATCACAGATTGCCAGGTGACTCACAGATCATTCATCGTAGGGTCCCAGCGAACACCTGCCATGCCAATGCGGATTTCGCAACGAGGCTGAGGATGATGTAGACCCTCTCGCCGTGGAGATAGTCCTTCCATTTTCCTTTGGCTCTGTATTGCAGGACCATGTTCACCGCGAACACGTTGAAGAAGATCGCAAGGGATATGAATATGAAATACACGAAGGTCGGCACCGAATTCCCGGAACCCAGGAGCGCTCCGAAGAAATATATTCCCAATACTATCCATACAAGCAGCCCTGCAAAGCAGCCAAAGAAGTACGATGTCCAATTCGTCCGCTTCGTCGTCTGGTTGTGCAGTTCCATCATCAGACCGAACAGGTTCATTGTCGCGTTGAGTGAGAATATGAGTATCAAACTGGAGAGTTCGAATATGCCACATAGCATCGCAATGACTATTACCATGACCGAGGAGCTTGCAGCATACTCATACCATCTGGCATAGTTGATCCCTTCCTTCAGGTTCCTGACGTACCATGGATATCCCTTGGGCGAGGACACAGCGAAATGAGCGATCGCAGAGATGAACAGGAACGATGCGACCATGGGTCCAAGTTGAAGGTTGATTAGAGTGTCTGTCTGGGAGTTTATGGTCTCCGTGACTGGATCATAATGCAGGAGAGTGAGATTGATGGGTAACGATGAACTCTTGCTCAACCAGAGCATCAATGTCCCTTGGATTAGGTGCAGAAAGCCCATTGCGATGTTGAATTTCCTCAGGCCCACGAATCTAGATTCCTTAACGGATTCCTCCAGATTTCCACCCACCCTTGATTGATGACTCGAATATAATTCGTTTTCCCACTTTTCATATGGTGCTGGATATGCACCAGCAATCGACGCTCTGAGCTTTCCATTCGGTTCGGAAATTACTTGATTCTTCTATGCGATGTGTCGGTAGGTTTCCGTGTCACCAAACAAGGCGATTGTGAGAGCGCCCGGGTCGAGGTATTCGGACTGTCTGTCGTCGCATCCATTGAAGCGAACCATCGACCTGGTCAATGCACGCAATCAGCATGCTCGCTACCGTGCAACTCTCTCGGAATTGGGCATGGAAGTAATCTGTCTCGAAATGGATGACGAACATCCCGATTCTTGCTTTGTCGAAGATGTGGCAATTGTCCACAATGGCAAGGCATTGATGTGCAGGACCGCAAAAGAGAGCCGACAGGGAGAGGAAGGTCCAGTGCGGGAGACACTATCTCATCACGTGTCGATCGGATTCGCAGCAGCTCCTGCGACAATCGAGGGTGGCGACGTCGTCCATCTTGAAGACTGACTGATTTGCGGTGTCACACAGAGAACGAATGATGATGGAGCGAGACAGATGGGTGAATGGCTCGAGACCAAGGTTGATTTGGTTCGAGATCCGAAGATCATGCATCTCAAGAGTTTCGTCAGCTCCTTGGGAACGAACCAGCTTGTTGGTCGCGGAAAAATACTCTGAGCACGATGTTTTCGACGGACTTGACTGTCCTGGTGGTACCAAACGAGGAATGGTATGGCTCAAACTTGATTGCCATCGATGATTCAGTAATCATGTCGAAAGGGTACCCACGCACCGAAGCCATTCTGAAATCAAATGGGTTCAGGGTCACAGCGTTGGATATGAGTGAATTCCCTAAATGCGACGGGGCTCTCACATGCCTATCGATCCTCTTCTAGGGTCAGGATTTCTTTGATTTGCCAGGTTTTTTCACATTGGCTCGAAGGACATCTCTGAGCTTCTTGCTCTGCTGCTGGTACTTCTCGAATTCTTCATCGGACATCAACAAGAGTTTGGTGTAGTCGACTAGAGTCTGTTTCTCGAAGAAGCCGACATCCTCCAACCCTCCTATCTGATCAATGATCTCTGGGACCGTGCCCAGTTCTTCCTTGGCCTCCTCGATCTCTATCATCTTTGCCAGGATATTTGCTCCTTGATCGACGTCGTATCCAAGGCTCTTTAGACCATCGATTATGAGCTTCGCCTTCTCCTCGAGGTCTTCCTTGCAGCATGAGCTCGTGCCATGCATGCACTGGAACAATTCGGCGGACGCCCTGTAATAAGTCTCAATGAAGTGCTCGATCCTTTCTTCGCGTGCGACTTCGACCATCTCTGATTCTTTTAATTTCCTTATATGATGGTAGATTGCCTGTGGGGTCAGATTGAGTTCGGATGCCAATTGGCTGACAGTGTATTCCTTTCCTCTCAGGAGGTAAATCATCCTCCGTCGAGTTTCGTCTCCAAGGAGCTGGAATGCGGCTGGATCTTTAATCACTTTCATCGATTTCATGGATGTCCAGACAACATATGGTTTAACAGTGATATAAGGATTTTTATCATTAAAACGAAGGTTTTATTAACTTATACGACTATTGTACTCGTGGGCGATGAGGACGTGAAGCACGGGAGAAACTACGCAGGAAGCAAATCTCATATCATGTGTCCGCTGGCGGCTCATTCACGCGTTGTGTCGGTCTTCGTGAGATCCCCTCGTCTGTGCGAGCGTCCCGTCCGCCTATCAATGGAACCTGTCACAAGAGATTCGGCAGGGATGATGAAATGAGGTGATTAGGTTGATGGCAGAATCTAACCTGATGACTAGAGGCAGACACATACAGAACACTCACACGGACGTATCTCGATATGTCCGTAATGAATACAATGATCGTGATTGCAGATGGCTAGTCAGCCAGATAGCCTCTTCCAGATGCGGGGCCGTGAAGCTGACGCCTGAGAGTAGACTGAAGGAGGAACGAACTGTCTCAAGCACGATCATGACGAAATTGTCATTCGTGATGAGAGGTCTCACGAGCTCTGCAGATCCGGATAAGTAGTATATCCCTCAATCGTCCTTCCCATTGGTCCATTGTCCGAGAGATTCCTCTTCCATGAAATGAAGCCTCCCAGGAACAACGATTGAATGCAGGGGTCCTCCGAAATCCATTGCCATGAGCTTCGTCAGAGGACCCGCAGCAACTACGCTATCCGGGGATCCCGCTCTAGCAACGACACATACGAGGGAATCATCCTTCGCTGCGCCTTTCCCCATCCTTCTCTCCATCTCCTGCAACAGATGCAATCCTTCATTCGCCGACATGTATCGAGAATTCTCCGCATCGATATCAAGAAGAACCAGCGTATGCAACCCTCTCTCCAGGTTCTCCACAATCATGTCGTACGGGCTTGTGGGGGAGTATCCCTCCTGCGGGAATGGCAGAGTCGTCGTCCGCCCGAACTTATAGTGCTGCAGACCCAGTAATCCTGGTACCGCTGTCAAGGCAGAGCTGCCGTGGATTACTTCTGTATCGATGGATGCCTTATGAGCACGCAAACGTAGGTCTATGTGAGTCGTCGCGGTCATAGGGTCTCCGGCGACAAGGAGTGCGACCTTCTTCTCATCCGCCTCTTTGAGTATCCTCTTGCCATCTTCGACTTCCTCTCTTCCAAGCGCTATGATTTCCTTGTTCGTCATCGCTGAGAGTCTTTCAAGGGCGCCTTCCGAGAGTTTCGAAGTATAGAATTCTGCGAAGACCACATCTGCAGATCTTATGCGATCGAGACCGGCGAGCGTTATGCCTGTCTCATCATGAAGTCCAAGTCCGATGAATGAGAGTCTGCCGCTTCGTCTCACCATGGACGTATGAACACTGACCCCATAGATTACATTTATCCATCCAGGCATTACTTGATTTGCATCCGATTCCCTTTCGATGCATCAATTCTTTAAACCTTCTCGATTACCCTCTTAACCTCGTATTCCAATCTCCCCTCGGGACGGAGCGATGCTTTGGTGGAGTGGCGGTCCTGTCCCGAGTGGGGGTAGCTATTGTGAGTGCTGAGAAGATTCTGGAGCAGCTGCGCGGAGCCGTGCTGAAGTACGATTCCGACGCAGCAGTGTCTGCTGCAAAGGCCGTCATCCACGCGAAGATGGATCCTCTGCAGGCGATTGAGAAAGGACTGGTTCCTGCAATACATGATGTGGGTGAAAAGTTCGAGAAGATGGAGATATACCTCCCTGAGCTAATGCTCGCAGGGGACGCCATGAAGTCTGCTCTCGCCCTGCTTCTGCCGCTCGTACCGAAGGGCGAGAAGACCTCCAAGGCAACCGTTGTTATCGGCACGGTCCAGGGGGATGTCCATGAGATTGGCAAGAACATCGTTTCTAGCATGCTTATGGCGGGTGGCTTCGAAGTCATCGACCTTGGCGTGAACGTCAAGACTTCTAGCTTCGTCGACGAGGCCAAGGCAAGAGGCGCCAAGATCATCGGCGCATCAGCCCTAATGTCCAGCACGATCGGATCGCAGAAGGATATCGTCGATTATCTGAGTGCGTCAGGGGACCGCAGAAAATTCACCGTTCTGATTGGAGGAGGCCCGACCACTCAGGAATGGTCTGATGAGATAGGGGCCGATGGTTGGGGCAAGAATGCTGTGCATGCGGTCAAGCTTGCGACCAAAGCGGCCAAAGGGAGGTGATTCGAGTGGTCCAGATACTAGACGTGATGCAGAAGGCGCTCGAGGGCAAGCCGATGAGCGAGACCGACTACCAGCTGAAATCCTTCGCGGCTAAGGTGAATGCGAAGGTGAAGGAGTACGATATCCACTTCGACAGGAACACTCCGATACCCGACGATCCTACGCTCGCAGATGATGCATTCCAGGCTGCTGTCGACATTGTCGTCGAGGTGGGGGCATACTGCACCAATACGAACCGGGTAATATCCTATACCGAGAACGAAGTCAAAGAGGCTCTCAGGTTCGCACCGTCAGAAATAGAATTCGGCGAGGGAAAGGATCGAAAAAAGCTACTGCCGAGGAGTGTGGGGGACAAGAACCCTCCATGGTGTCTCCTGGGTGCCGGCGGAGGCGCGTGCTCGAGCGAGCAGTCATTCCTCGCCCTTGTTGAGGGATACGCTGAGATACCCGAAGCGAATGCGATAACCACTCCAGCGCTCACAAAGGTGGGAGGAATGAGGATCAGGCCTGCATCACCTCTCGAAGTCCTTGGAGCCCAGAGGAACGCGGTTCTGTTCAGAGAAGCCTGCAACCGTGTCGGTCGTCAGGGTATGCCCGTGATGAACACGCTCTCCACTGCCGAGTCTGACATCGCCCTTGCCGGCGCGCTGCATCCGAAGTACGGCCTGCGTCAATCTGATGGCTACATGATCTGCTGCATGGATCCGATGAAGGTCGATTTCTCGAGGCTGAACAAGGCTACGGTGGCCCTTGGACTCGGCGGGCCTATCGGAATGTGCTTCGGCCCGATGATGGGGGGCTATGCCGGGGGACCTGAAGGCACGGCCATATCGAACATAGCTCACCACATGATGGGGATACTGACATATCAGGCGAGCTGGCTTTTGCCATTCCCGCTTCATCTCAGATATGTGTCAAGCAGCTGTCGGGAGCTCCTATGGTTGATCAGCCTATCTGGTCAGGCGATCAGCAGGAACACGCATCTTCTATCCGTCAATCTGAATTACACCTCTGCCGGTCCATCGACGCTGATGTGTCTGCTAGAGACTTCAGCATCGGTGACCGCTGCGGTGACTTCTGGATTGCACATCGAGTCACTGGGTGTGGCATCCAACAAGGAGGAGGACAGGACCACTCCGGTCGAGCCGCGGATATCGGCAGAGGTGGGGCACGCGGTAGCTGGTATGAGCCTGGCCGATGCGAACGAGCTGGTCAAGAAATTGGTCAGGGGATATGAGGACAAGCTTCAGACCCCTCCATTGGGGAAGATGCTCTTCGAAGCATGGGATGTAGAAAAGCGCAGACCCAGCAAGGAGTATATCGCGGTGTTGAAGGAGTATAGGAAGAAGATGAAGGGTTTGGGGATTGGAGTCAGTGGGGGTCCTTGGGTCTGACCTCGTGGAATGAGACCCCCACCAATCCTCTGGTCTATGCCAATCATGCGATTGGATTGGTTTATCTATCGAGAATACCGATGGGTGTATGGATATGGAATCTATCTGCCTAGTCGTTCCAAAGAAGAAGACCGAACCTGTCAGGCGCAGATTGCTGGAGAAGGGCATACTCAGAACGGATCTCCAGGTAGTCTCTGATTCGAAGTCCGTCTTTCTGCCTGTGAACCAGAGGGTCGATCTGGGCTACCCCATCGAGACCCGCGAGTTCTCTGAACTCGAGGCCCAGATCAAGGATTACAGGTTATTGGTCGACGTGCCCGATACGCTGAGGCCACTTCTCCCGTCATCATACGATGTCCTAGGTTCAGTGGCCATAGTCAAGATGTCCGATGATGTCCTGCCGCACGCGAAGCACATCGGGAATGCGATAATGGCCGTGCAGAAGTCGGTCAAGACCGTGTGCGTGGATGAAGGCGTCAAGGATGAGTATCGCACCCGTCAGGTCAGAGTCGTCGCAGGGGAGGGGTCCACTGAGATCACGCACAAGGAATATGGGCTCACATTCAAGCTGGATGTGGTCAAGGTCTTCTTCTCGCCGCGTCTCGCGACAGAGCGCGACGCAGTCGCCAAGCAGGTCCAGCCGGGTGAGGTCATCATAGACATGTTTGCAGGTATCGGTCCCTTTTCCATCATGATCGCAAAGACAAGACTGCCGAAGGTCATTCACGCCATTGACACGAATCCCGATGCAATCCAATACATGAAGGAGAATATCTCGCTTAACAAGGTGAGCAATGTCAATCCGATCCTCGGTGACGCCAGGGAGGTCATAAAGGACCTTGAGAAGGCTGATAGGATCATCATGAACCTCCCTCACAGCGCGAGGGAATTCCTGCTTGACGCGCTGGACGCCCTCAAGCCCGGCGGAGTGATACATTTCTATGAGATTATGGAAGACGATGAACTGGAGGACCGTTTCCATGCAATCGCCGATATGGCGGTTAGCAAGGGTAGGGTCATGACTGAGCTCTCTCGGCGGAAAGTGAAGAGCTACTCCCCAACCATGGGTTTCTATGGCTTCGACCTCAAATTCTTCTGATTGCAGGGCTTGAGTGTGATGCCCTTCTGCCCCTGATAGTTGCCCGACCTCTCTCGATAGGTTTTCAAAGGCGGGGATTTGAGTTCTTCCAGGACGACTTGGGCGAACCGTTCACCTATCGGTATATCGACGGGACCGTTCGACGCATTTATGGCAGAAAAGGTAAGATTGCCATGAAACTCTGCGTCGATTCTTCCAAAAGAGGACAATATGCCTCTGCGCACCCAGGTGGTCCGGATCCATATCTGCCCTATCAGATCCGGAGGCAATTCGAGATATTCCCGCGTGCCTATGATGAACCACGATCCCGCGGGTACGGCCGCTACTCCCTCTCTGATTCTGATGTCCGTCGAGGGGATCCAAATCTCTTCTATCGTCACATCATATCCGTTAGGGGTGAGGTTCTTCTCATTATAGGTTCCGATCTTCAGGGACCCATCGCCTAACCTGGAGAGTATGTCGGTATCTGACAGAACTGCCACGGTGATCACCGTTTCTTCTTGCCTTTCTTCTCGGTCTTTCTCGGGGTGGGTTTCTTCGTCGCTGCCTCGGGATCCATGTCCTTGATCTTGATTGCAGCCTCATTGGCCAGTGACTTGAATCTATCGAATGATCTAGGCCATTTCTCGGTGAGCTCGACAGCGAAGGCATCGGACACCTCCTGCGGACCATCGAGTTCGATTCGGTCGAACCCCTTTGAGACCAGGAGTACGCTCACCTGGTCAGTGACCTTGGCGATTCTCTCCCAGTGGAATAGCTGGTTGATTCCGTCAAGCTCCTTGACGAGGTCGACGACATATTCACTCCCCAACTTTGTCAGCAGGTGAGTATGCAGGTCTGCAAGTTCAAGCGCTGTCTTGGTCACAACCGTCCTGACCTCGTCCATGAACTCATCGAGGTCCTCATCGCTCATTCTCTTCAATTTTCCTGGTGAGGATGCCATCGAATCTCTGACCTTGACCAATATCGCAGGCTCGAGCTCGTTCTGGATAGTCCTGAGGATTACGATTCCATGTCTGGCCAGCGCGGCTTTTGCATCTCGCAGATCCTTGACAAGTATCGGGTCGAGAAGGTCTTCCATTTCCAGCCTCTGTTCATATCTCGGTGAAGCTGTCGACCTTCTTCTTGTCCATCTTCTTGATGACTTCCACGAGCAGCTTGATAGCGTTCTCCGTATCCGTGAGGCTCAACAAGCCCGCATGTGCGTGTATGTGTCTCGTCGGGACGCCGATCACAAGGCTCGGACAACCTGCGTTGGATATGTGGATTATGCCCGCATCAGTGCCCCCTCTTGCTATCTGGGAAAGCTGGTATGGTATCTTGGACCTGTCTGCGGTCGAGAGCACGAACTCAAGCAGTTCCTGATTGGGTATCATGGACGAGTCATAGGTCGTTATCGAAGGTCCAAGTCCCATCTTCGTCGGTGCCTCGCTCGGTTCGATTCCGGGGACATCCCCTGCTATATCTACCTCAAGTGTGAGACAGACATCGGGGTTCACGACATGAGCTGTAGTCCTCGCGCCCCTGAGCCCGACCTCTTCCTGAGTGGTGGCTGCTCCTACGACTGTGTTGGGATGCTTGATCTTCTGCTCTGACAGGGTCCGGACCACTTCAGCTGCGATGAACGTGCCTATCCTGTCATCGAATGCCTTTCCGATGGCGATGGTGTCGCTGCCCTTCTTCTTGCCATCCCTGAATATCTTCTTCTCGATGGTCGAGAAGCACGAGTCTGGCATTATGGGGTTACCCAGCCTCACGCCCATCTCCTTGGCTTCGTCTTCGTTTGATGCTCCAATATCGATGAACATCTTATCCTTGGTCACGACCTTGCTGCGCTCCTCAGCTGGGAGCAGGTGTGGTGGCTTCGCTGCGATGATGCCTGGTATGATTCCCTTGGCGGTCTTGACCTTCACCCTCTGGCCAAGCAGGACCTGGTCGAACCAGCCTCCGAGCGGGTTGAATGTGAGGAATCCTGCCTTGTTTATAGAGGATACCATGAAGCCTACTTCATCGACATGGCCTGGAAGAAGCACGACCGGTTTCTCGGCCGACCCTTTCTTCGTGAATAGCAGCGAACCTAGTTTGTCTGTCGTGATGCTATCGCAATACTTCGACACATATCCTTTGACTATTCTGGCGGGCTCCTTTTCGAAGCCAGATGGGCCAAAGCAGTTGGTCAGTTCTTCGAGGAACTTCATTGATTCTTTCGATATCAAAACCTCACCTGTGGCTCCAATCATGTTGACGATAGATAACAGTTGTGTTATGCATGTCGACCGATCCCTTAATGTCTACTTTCGAATAGCTAGTCCACAGGACTAATATCCCCCTGTGTGTTCGTGGCTGAGTTGCCAATGATGGGTAGAGTGCTATGAAACGGTTCACGCATCTCATCTCAGGAATCGCTGCAGGGTCAGC
Source organism: uncultured Thermoplasmata archaeon (assembly GCA_963719945.1). Taxonomy (GTDB): domain Archaea; phylum Thermoplasmatota; class Thermoplasmata; order UBA10834; family UBA10834; genus UBA9653. The sequence continues at coordinate 341,711 of CAVRDX010000001.1, forward strand.
GATTGCATCTCTGTCTGGTAGCGAACCCATTTCATTGATGGTACTGGGAGGCTTCTTCGGCATATTCCCGGATTTCGATATCATATTCTCTGGCCTGGGCAGACGCGTGCACAGGTCTGCTGCATCTCACAGCCTCCTTGCTTCGTCGATCTTCGCTCTGGCGTGGGCGGTCCTTTTGATGACCGTATCGGGGATGCCTCACTTGTCCTGGTTGGACGCGATCCCTCTCGTCCCATCAACTGTCGTAGTATTCCTGGCTTCGTTCGTCCACACGCTTGAGGATTCGTTGACCTTCCAAGGATGTAGGCTATTCTATCCGCTATCCCTCAGAAAATACAAGGGTGGTGTGAGGTACGACGATGTCGCCGCAAATGCTATCCTGACCGTGATAGCAGTCGGAGTGACCCTCCTCTTCATCCAGATTGATCTGTCCTCCCTCTTGCCCTTTGTTCTCTCCCTTGGGAACTTATAAATGCGGATAAGCTAATCCCAGCGACAAGGTTCGGGAGGCCAGTTATGTCAGTTATTCAGCCCGATCTCAAATACACAAAGGACCACGAATGGGTGAAGATTGAGGGTAACCTCGCGCGCATAGGAATCACCGATCATGCACAGACCGAGCTGACGGAGATAGTATTCGTTGAGCTCCCTAGCATTGACAAAGATGTCGGCAAAGGGGATGTTCTGGGGAACGTCGAATCAGTGAAGACGGTCTCGGAGGTCTTCTCACCAGTCAGCGGCACGGTCAAGGAGAAGAACGACAAGCTCGTCGATTCTCCTGAGCTGCTGAACAAGGATCCATACGGCGAAGGGTGGATCGCAGCTGTCGAGATCGGCAACCAGGACGACCTGAGCGATCTCATGTCCGCTGATGATTACAGGAAGCTTCTCGGCGAGTAGAGTCGTTCGGCACTCAAGCGAGCGCCAATCGGCATCTGCTCCATATGGTCTCTCCGACTATGAACAACTGGGAGGTTTGACACATGAAGAATCCGATAACGCCTGGGAAGTCACAAGATGCCTTTTCCGGATTTCCTGTTGTGCTATGTAGCATGAGCGGACCGAAAGACAACATCATCACATTGGCAATGTGCCACATCTTCTCATTTGAACCTCCTCTTGTGGCTATCGGCATCGCACCTAAGCGACACAGCTACGGTCTGCTCCGAGACTCGGATGATTTTGCCATCAACATACCGACCAAAGGGCTTCTGAAAGCAGTCGAGATATGCGGCTCCAAGTCTGGGCGGAAAGTGGACAAATTCGATGCAGCGGGTCTTACTCGTGAGGATGCGGAGAAGATATCGTCCCCTCTGATTGCAGAGTGTCCTGTCAATATCGAGTGCATGAAGGTGAAGGAAGTCGAGGTTGGCGATCATGCCCTTTTCATTGGTGAAGTGGTAGCTGCAAGAATGGATGCAAAATACGATTCAAAGGATGCCCTCCTCTATTGGGGGGAATACAGGGTGATTGGAGATATCGTGAGGTGAGTATGGCCATGGACGTTGGTGCAGCAATAAGGGCCCGTCGCAGTATCCGCAAATTCAAACACAAGGCATTTCCGCGCGACCTGCTGGAGGATTTGATGGATCACATGAGGCTCGCACCGTCTGCCAACAACAAGCAGAGCTGGGAGGTGGTGGCGGTCGTGGATGACGACCTGAAGAATCTTCTGGTACCTGCATGCGCGAATCAGGGATTCCTTGCGGACTGCTCTGCGTTCATTGTAGGCGTTTCAGAACCGGGCGCCAAGTTCTCAGTCATCGACATGACGATAGCGTTCGACCATCTGACTCTGCGTGCAGTGGATCTTGGCCTGGGGACATGCTGGATAGGTGCCTACGATCCAGATAAGGTCAAAGGGATACTGGGCATCCCATCTGATCGGGATGTGCCAATATGCGTCGCCGTTGGATATCCTGACCAGGAACCGATGGCTCGGAAGAGAAAGAACCTGTCCGAACTGTTCCATATCGATAGATGGTAATCCTCATCCTTGCGGTTCTGATCTAGCCGACAGATATTACTATCTCTGGCCTCAATATCGGCTCCGTGGTATTCGATTGATTCAAGGTTCAGAATGCTCGGACAATGGAAGTTCACCAAATGCTGTCATGACTACTGGCCCGACATCTAGACAATACGATCATCAATGCAGTTCCTGTGGCAGATCAGTGAGTTCGGAAGGTACGTTCTGTCCCCACTGTGGCAATGGTTTCGGGATCGTCGATGATCTCGTGGCCGAACCCGAACCATGGACGATGACTTCTCACGGATTTCTGTATCTGATATCTTTCATCATACCCGTGATCGGCATCGTATTCGGGGGATTGTATCTTGGAACGAACGATTCCGATCATAATGTTGTTGGCAGGAATTGTATAATCCTTGGTGTCTTGGGTGTGCTGACATATTCGATGATCGCAGTATTGTGGTTCTACATGAGCATCTCTGATGCGATCCGTATATTGACCTGAACCGGGTGATTAAGACCGATCGCAGTGCGTGCTCTTGAACTCGTTTCTGATTCCGAGAATAAATCGCCAATGTATAAATGGTCGTAGTCTATTATCTGCCAGAGCCACTCAGAGTGTGCCTCGGGTGACACCCGTTGTTCATCTTCAATACTTGTCCCAGAGACTGTTATGATACATGTGCGATTGTAACGCGAGTCAGGAACGGGAAGTTGCACTCGACAGAACCCAATAAAAAGCATCCTTTCACTGGCGATCTACTCTGCCCGAAAGGGAGGAATATCTCACAATACGTATACTCGCGGCAGCGGATCCAGTATCCTCTCAGAAGAACAGGTGAGAAGGGTGCAGGAAAGTTCGAGGAGATCACTTGGAACGACGCTCTCAAGGAGATTGCTGAGAACATTCGAGAAATATCTCTCCGGCATGGTCCGGAATCGATACTGCAATTCGATTACGCTGGAACAATGGGCATGGTTCAGAGATACTTTCCGACCAGATTCTTCAATGTCATCGGGGCATCTAGGGTATCACACACCATATGCTCTCGTGCTGGAGAAAAGGCCCTTGAGATAGTCTACGGTTCCACACTGGGTATGCTTCCTGATGAGATTGAGAAATGCCGACTCATTGTGCTCTGGGGGATGAACCCTGCATGGAGCAGCGCTCATACGTTCGAGATGCTGAAGCGCGCCAAGAAATGCGGCACGAAGATCTATATCGTCGATCCTGTGAGATCGGCCACGACCGAGCTCGGGACGCATCTTCAAATCAAACCGACCACCGATGCAGCTCTCGCCCTTGGTATCATAAACCACCTTATTGAGAACAGGCTATGTAACGAAGTCTTCCTCGACCAGAACACCACTGGCTTCGACCGGTTGGTGGGGGCTGCCAGCAAATATGACATGACCACGATTTCCAAGACCACGGGTCTCAAGACTCGCGAGATCGAGGATTTCATAGGAGATTTCGTCTCTCTCCGACCTAACTGTATAATGATTGGATACGGGATGCAGCGTCATAGGAATGGCGGTGATATGGTCCGTGCGATCAGCATACTGCCCGCATTGATTGGGGAGAACCGCGGGTTCTATTATTCGACGGACCTCGGCGATTTCGATATGGATTATCTGGAGGGTGCCTCACTCCGTACTCGGAAGCGTGTGGAGCATAACATGGTGGACATCGGCCGTACCCTTCAGTCGAACAAGATCAAGATGATGTTCGTATACAATTCTAATCCGCTTGCAACGCTGCCCAATCAGAGATTGTTGCGAGATGGCTTCATGAAGAAGGACATATTCACGGTCGTTCATGACCTGTTCATGACCGACACAGCGGACCATGCGGATATCGTGCTTCCTGCAACCAGCTTTTTCGAGCATTTCGATATCCATACCTCGTATCTCCACAATTATTTCTCGATAAATGAGAAGGCGATCGAGCCGATAGGCGAAGCCAGGTCCAACAGTGATGTCTTCCGATCGCTCGCCAAGATAATGAATCTGCAGACCAAGGAACTCTTCGAAGAAGATGAGAAGGTCGCACGCACGCTGTTATCGAAGAGCAAGGTCGTCGAGGGCAAGTTTGAGGACCTGAAGAAGAAGGGCTTCTTGAGGATGAAGGTCCCGAACAGGTCAATCTACAACACGCCCACTCGGAAGATCGAATTATATTCCGCTGCGGCAGATGCCGCTGGATTGGGCGGATTGCCTGTTCATGTCGAGGTGCGGAGAACTCAGCCATTCATCCTGCTTTCACCGGTGCATAAATTCCTCGTCCGGTCCCAGTATCATCTCCGATGGCCGGATATCCGACCAGTGGTATACATGAACGAGAAGGACGCCCGTGAAGAGAGCATCGAGAGCGGATCTCTGATCACGCTCAAGAACGAATTCGGCGAATGGTCCGTTACATGTGAGATCTCTGACATCGTCCTTCCTGGGGTCCTGGTGACATATTCCGTGCTATGGCCTAAATTGTGTGGCGGCACGAACGTCAACTTCGTCACGACGGATTTCGTGCAGAAGTACGGGCAGAACTCCGCCTTCAACTCGACCTTCGTCAAGATAATCTAATCGGCATCGTCCTGGGTCGGGATGAAGAATTCCTTGTGTATTGCCATTATGGTCTTCTTGAGGTCCTTGTTGTCTACCGTGAAGTGATACGCTACCGTGGATGCTCCCGCTGAAATGAGGTCCACATTCACCTTCTTTGATGCGACCGCTTTGAATACTCTGGCTGCAACACCCTCGGTGTAGCCCAGACCTTCTCCGACTGTGCACACGAGCGCCACTCCTGGGGTTATCTCGAAGCTCTCCCCGACCCCACCGATGATGCTCTTGATCGCGTCTTTGGCCAGAGTCATCTGGCTCTCATCTATCAGAACGGCAACGCAGGTTTGGGATGTGGTCGCAGAGAATATGTTCACACCTTCGCTCGCGAGACAGTTCGTGATGTCAGATAGAAATCCTGACTTGTAGCCTGCTCCGGTATCGTACACCTTCAACGTGGCCACTTTGGGAAGATATGATACGCTCTTTATGACCTCCTTCTTTGTCTGCTTCCCATTTCCGATCGTGGTGCCTGGAGATTCTGGCGAGTAGAGGTTCTTGATTATTATCTCTATCCCTTTCAAACGTGCTGGCTGAACCGCCCGCGCGTGCAGTACCTGTGCTCCAAAGTACGCGAGTTCCGCAGCCTCCTCATATGATAGTGATTCTATTGTGAACGACTCCTTCACGAGCTTCGGGTCCGCGCTCATGAACCCGTCCACTTCCTTCCAGATCTCAATGGGTTTCGCGTTTGTAGCGTATGCGATCACTGCAGCCGAATAATCCGTACCGCTTCTGCCAACGGTGGTGACATGGCCGTCCTGTGTCGTCCCGAAGAATCCGGTGACGACTGGAGTGATTCCCTGTCGTATTGCGCTGTCGAGGCTGGCACCCATGTTCTTCTCGCATTGGTCCAATAGTGCCACAGCGTTCCCATGCTGGTCGTTGGTGATGAATCCGATGGCGTCGCTCTCCATTGCAATCGCATTGATCCCATCGTTCGTGAGCCTCGAAGCGACCACTATCGCCGAAAGCCTCTCCCCGAAACTGAGTATGAGGTCGTTGGTTCTTGGTGTGAGCTCCTCGGTATAAGTCACGCCGTACAACAACCTCTCGAGCTTGGTCATCTTCTCCTCGATGAGGTCGAGCGCCTCCTTCCTGACCTGCCCTTCCGTCTTCGGCAGCATGTCTATGTGCCTCATCCTCAGAGCCAGCAATAGGTCATCGATCTCCTTCTCCTGCCTCGGCCTGGAGACGAATTCCTTGAGCGTATTCGTCACTCCAGCCGCGGCCGAAACCACCACAATCTTCGAATCTTTCTCCGATCGTACCACTTTAGATACTCTATCCAGGGAGTCCTCTGTTCCAAGGCACGTCCCTCCGAATTTCATGACCTTCAAGGTCTCACCTCATGACTGCTACAACAACCTAAGTAAGCTGGAGATGCCATCCTGCTATGGACCGTCATCTTCTCTGGATTATGCTCCACTTCGACAATCTTCGGGAATCTGCCATGCATCGCGATGGCGTCTCTGAATTTGACGAACCCTCCGATGAATCCTTCCATCCCTTTGAACGGGTCGAATACTGCGTTGAGCGTATCCTCGTCCGTGGCGCGGTTGCCCAATGCGGTCGCCAAAGCATCTGCGAGTATAGCCGAATCTGCCATCGCGACTGCAGCATCGGCATTTCCGAAACTGATCGAATGGCCAAGAGTTCCGCTGGAAGCACAGACACCAATGATCCTTGATGACGGTTCGAGCTCCATTGCGACGGCCGACTCCGATCCTGGTTCCCAGAATATCTCCATGGTCGCTGGCTTCTCGAGTATCAACGCGACATCCCCTCCATTATCGACCCAGCCATGCGAGCAACCTCTGCTCTCCATGGCCTCCATTGCCACCTGGGCGATAGTCCCAGCTACCGCAGACATGGGCCCGATTCCGGCGCGGGCAGAGGCATCGCACATCCGTGAGATGACTGGTCCATCATCCTCCTTCGGCGTGTATGGCTCGAGGGTCGTCATGAAGAACCGGTCTCTCCGTATCATGCGTTCGATATCCTTCCTCGCGCTCTTGATAGCATCCACCGCAGCCTCCACGTACTGCCCATCTGCTGCGATCGTGGCCGCAGTCTCTCCTATCTCTACCTTTGCGTGAATAAATGCTCCCATCAGATCAGTATCTCCATGGCTCTCGGAGGGCAGGCGTCGATGCAGACTCCACAAGCGACGCACTTCTCTTCGTTGAAGCTGACCTTTCCAGATTTCGGGTCGATCGAAAGCGCCTTCGTAGGGCAGATCGAGACGCACATGCCACAGTGTGTGCATGCGTCGTCATCTCTCCTAACCCCCTCCTTTATGGGTCTGACATTCACGCTGTTGTCCTTGAGATAGTCTATCCCCTTTCGGATGTCATCCGCCTTTCCAGACAGTTCAAGGACCATCTTCCCTCCTACTTCGTCTATCTCCGCCCTGAGTATGTTGACGAGCAGGTGGTACTTGGCAATCAGGTTGTGCGTGATCGGCTGGTTGGATGCTTCAGGGCTGAATGTGAGGACGACCTTGGTCTTCATTGCATCGCCTCCCTCTCGGTACGAACATCAAGGTTCCTGAGGACCCTGTCCATGGGGAATCTCTGGATCGGTTCCTGGATCGCGAACTCGCCTTTCATTATCCAGCTCTTGAGGATCTCAGATATCTGCTTCGCCTTATAGAGGCTCGAGAGCGAGGATGTCGGGACCTGCTTTCCTTTGATAGTGATCTCTCCTGATCTCAGGTCCGCATATGATACATCTCTGAGGACGGGCCTGTTCCTTGACTGCTGGGCATAGTCGAATACCGGCGCCTGTATCTCATCATTCGTCACTGCACAGTATCTTGCCATCTCCTCATCGAGGATCGGTATCGGGATCCCAATACCAATTCCGAGGGAAGAGCCGTATCTGCTCAGTGTGAGCCCCCTAAGGAAGTCTGGTGTCATCTGCTTAAGGTCTCCAAGGACCGCAAGACTCCCAGCCGGCCTCTTCGGCACTCCGTTCGGTGTCCTGGGCGCTCCTGGATTGAACTGTGTACCTTCCCATATCACATGTCCCTGGCTTCCACCAAGGAAGATCCTGGTTCCTATCCCGATCGTTCTATAGTATGGGTCGTTTATCAATGGGGATATCTCACCAGCGCTGCTGAAAGTCGCGTTCCCGAACTCCGGCAAGAGCTTCCCCATATAGGTGTACATGGTCTTCGGTGACGAATTCGTGGCGACAGCGTAGTTCTGATAGCAGTTTCGTACGTTCATCAGGACTGCCTGGTTGATCGTCTTGAGGCTGATGTATGTGTCAATCTCCTTCCTGGGGTAACAGTCCGTCCCGTAGCTGGTCGCCCTCAACCTCATTGCCTTGCCCCGCACGAGGTCCTCGATGACGTGCCCACCGCCATGGATCATGTTGTTCGTCTCGTCCAAGGCGGTTGCTCCAATGTACGCATCGACCGCCGCAAGTCCTGCCTGGGCGGGAATCCCGTCGATCCATATCTTCTGCATCTTGATCGGTGGGTCTGAATGCCCGAAGTTCAGGTATGCGCCGGACGAGCACATTGCTCCGAACGTGCCAGTCGTCACTACATCCACTTCTTTGGCGGCCTTCTTGATTCCGTTCGCTCGAACGAATCCTTTGAACTCCTGGGCGGTCATCACGACTACGTCGCCGTCTGCTATCTTTTGATTTATCTCAGCATAGCTCTTGCTCGGGGAGTCCTGTTTCTTGCCGGACTTCTTTCCATCGCTCAGATTAGCCCCTCCCTGAATGCTAGCTCGGCGTTCAGGACGGATCCGCCGGCGCCGCCTCTCACCGTGTTGTGCACGAGGAGGAGGAATCTCAATCTGTCATTGTTGACCCTGATGCGGCCGATGCTGATCGCCATCCCCTTGGCCCTCTCGGGCTTCCCTGCGTCGCAATCGAGGACTGGCTGAGGACGGTCGGGTTCCTCCCTCACGATTATCGGCTGGATGGGCGCGCTCGGGAGCTCCAGCTCCTGCGGCCTCGCCCTGAAGCTTGAGAATGCCTTTGCTATCTTCTCCGCATCCGGCATGTTCCTGTCCTTGATGAAGACCGCCTCCAGGTGTCCGTCCCTTGTACAGACTCTTGCGCAGCTTGCTTCGATGCTCACTGGCGAGTCTCCGAACCTGCCGTTGCTGTATCCTCCGAGGATCTTCCTTCCCTCTGAGGACATCTTCTCCTCCTCACTCTTGATGTATGGCAGGACGTTGCCCAGGATGTCTATCGATGGGACTCCTGGATAGCCTGCACCTGATAGCGCTTGGTATGTTGTCACATACACTTCTGTGAATCTGAACGCATCAACGAGAGGTTTCAGGCCCAGAGCGAGACCGGTGACTGAACAATTGGCATTTGTCACGACGTACCCTCCCTTCTTTCTCCGCATCCTCTGCGCCTCGATGGATGCAAGGTGGTCCGGGTTGATCTCAGGGACCAGTATGGGTGTGTCGATATCCATCCTATGCGACGATGCGTTCGAGAATACTGCCATGCCCTCCTCAGCGCATGCGTCCTCCACCGGGCCCGCGACTTCTGAAGGAAGACCACTGAATATGACCTCTATGCCTTCCTTGGCCAGAGCCTTGGCATCCGTAGTCTGGATCTTGCGCCTTCCAAGATCTTCATCCATGTCGATGTCGAAGAGCTTCCACACGTTGGCGAGGGTCTTCCCTTCAGATCTGTCGGAAGCGCAGTAGGCGGCCACCTCGAAATAGGGGTGCATATGGAGCATGTGAGCGAATCTCTGTCCGATCATTCCGCTTGAACCCAGTATTGCTGCCCTCTTCTTCTCCATGTGTCTCAGTCCTCCGTGTATTCCTTCACTGAATGCATCAACTTGATGAATTCATCGTGTTCTTTTTCGATTGCCGCATTCTTGATCTTGCCCAGGTTGCTCTCCATGAGGTCGAGCATCTCCTTCGTCCTGGGGTTGAGTGTCTGAATATCGTGATATACCCGTCGGCTTTCTCCCGATACATCCTTTGCCAGCGCAGCCAGTTTCGCGAAGGAAGTCCCCTGCACGTTCTGCAGCTCCGCAAAAGACATTCCTGACGATGCGAGAGTTGCGCCGAACAACAGTCCGGTCACATGGGATAGGCCGAGTATGTACGCCATCATCTGATCGTGCTCCTCAAGGTATAGCCGTATGACTTTCGCTCCTGCGGATTCGAACATCTCCCTGGCCTCTTCGGTGGCTTGTTTCGATCCGCAGTCGCATACTACCACGTTCATGCCTTTCGCAGAAGGTGCCCCAGGTCCGAACATCGGGTGGATGCTTGTGATCTTCAACCCATCGGCAGCAGCGAGTCTCAATATGCCCGCTATATGTGATTTTATGCTGCAGATATCGAGGATGAGCCCAGAAGGACGTGCCGATACTACTCTCCGCAGGTCGTCTGGACACAGACCAAGCGGGCTCGCCACGATTATGATGTCGCTGCTATTGATTGCCTGGTCAAGCAACCTCACATTCGAGTAGCCCTTCAGCCGCCCTCGGGGGTCCCAGACCTTCACTTCCGCACCTCTATTCGACAGGAACCTGCACATCCACTCCCCCATCTTGCCTGATCCTCCGACTACGATGGCCTTCTTGCCATCCAGTCCCTCCCGTCTTACTCTCTTCTGCACATTGACGGAATCGGCTATCAGGAGTCGTGAGATCTCCTTCGTGATGTCCTTGTCCGCGTTGAGTGACTTTGCCAGCGCGGTCATCTTTTCGACAACCTTCTTCTCTCTGGGGATATCTCTTATCTTCAGCCCGTCCCTCTTCTTGATGAGGCCGATCTCGTTTGAGACATCCTCTCTCCTGACGATGAGTGACATGATCTCAGAATCTATCCTCTCGATCTCTTTTCTGAGGGATCCGAGTTCATCCTTGCTCAGATGAATCCCCCCTGAAGCATCAGGTCCAATATCACGGACGCTGCTGAATTCTCCACTACCGGGACCGCTCTCGGCACTATGCACGGGTCGTGTCGTCCCTTCACTTCCAGTTCCACGGGTGTCTTTTTCTGGATGTCCACACTCATCTGGGATGCTGCGATCGAAGATGTCGGTTTGAATGCCACTCTGAATTCTATAGGCATTCCATTCGACAGTCCACCCAGTATGCCGCCAGCATTGTTCGTCTTGGTCAAGATCTTGCCGTTTCTGACGATGAATGGGTCGTTGTGCTCGCTCCCGGTCATGGACGCAGCCCTGAACCCTGATCCGAACTCGACACCCTTGACTCCGGGTATGGAGAACATCATCGCGGACATGGAGCTCTCTATTGAATTGAAGAATGGTTCGCCGATCCCGACAGGGACGCCGCGCACAGTGCACTTGACGATTCCGCCCACGCTGTCCTTGTTCTCATGGGCGCGGACGATTTCATCCATCATCTCCTTGGCGACATTCCTGTCCGCACACCCGACAGCGTTGGCCCTTGCGACCTTCTCCACAACGCTGGAAGGCAACTCTTTGTCCAACTTCACGCTTCCTATCTGGACAGTCTGCGCGACGATCCCTACTCCCTTCTTCCCGATTACCTGTCTCGCTATCGCACCTGCGATCACGAGGCCCGCCGTCATCCTGCCTGAGAATTGGCCTCCGCCTCTGTGGTCGTGATGTCCATGGTATTTCACCATAGCTGGGTAATCAGCGTGCCCTGGCCGTGGGACGCGCCTGAATGAATCATAGGCCGATGAATCCTTATCGATGTTTCTGACGAGGCCGACTATCGTGGTTCCAGTGGCCTTTCCATCCACGATTCCTGATATGAGTTCGAGCCTGTCTCGCTCCTTCCTGGGCGTGGTATGCACACCCTTTCCAGGGGATCGTCTGTCCAGCTCCACCTGGATCACGGCTTCTGAGATCTTTGAACCCGGAGGGCATCCCTCTATCTTGGCTCCGACGCAAGGGCCATGGCTGGACCCGAAGATGCCCACTCTGTATCTCCTTCCGAACTCGTTCATCTTCTCACCTCGAGACGACATCCAAGTTGATGCATGTCTCTCAGGAATCCGGGATAGGATACCTTGTAAGATTCGTCGTCCTCAATCGTCGTCCCTGATGTCGATACCAGAGCTGCAAGTACTGCGGCCATAAGAATCCTGTGGTCTCCATGAGTCTGGATGCTGGCACCATGGAGTTTCTCCCCTCCAAGTATCTCGCAGCCATCTTCAGTTGGTTTGACCCTTGCGCCCATGTCTCTCAGGAAGTCGGTCGTGGTCAAAATCCTGTCGCTTTCCTTCTGTTTCAGGTTCCGTCCGCCCTTGAGTACTGTCTTACCATCAGCGATCGCCCCGACAACTGCTAGCACGGGGAACAGGTCGGGCGTATCTCTCACGTCTATCTCGATCCCTTCGAGTCTTCCTCCCTGGACACGCGCGGAATCGTTGGATACGGTCACATCGGCGCCGAAACTCTTCAGGTGGTCCAGGATGGCCTTGTCTCCCTGGGGGGACCTAGCATCCAGATTCTTGACGGTCACATCTCCATCCGTGACTGCTCCAGCTGCGAACAGGAATGCCGCTGAGGAATAATCTCCAGGGACTGTATAGCTGTCGCGGACCAATCTCTGATTCCCAGGCACATGATACGCGTTCTCGGAGGCATCCACACACGCCCCGAACTCGCCTAGCATATCAAGCGTGATATCGACATATGGCCTTGAGACGAGGTTTCCTGTGATTTGGATGTCGGTATCGGTCTGCTTCTGCGTGCACGCTATGATCAATGATGATATGAATTGGGAACTGACCCCTCCAGATATGGTGGATCTGTCTTTCGTGATCGGCCCTGTCACTGTCAAGGGTGGGTTGCCAGGCACTCCTTTGTACTCACACCTAGCGCCAAGCTGGGTGAGCGCATCGATGAGTGGTGCCATTGGCCTCTTGATGAGGCTCGCATCTCCTGTGAGTGTTGTTTTGGTGGGTAGCAACGAAGCAAGACCAGTGATAAGTCTCATGGTCGTTCCAGAGTTCTTCGCATCTATGATGCCGGCCGCTTGCGACAGTGTGTCACATATGATGTTTACATCTGCTTGAGTCCCTGTGACGGATGCCCCCAGCAAGTGCAAAGCATCCAGTGTCGCTCGCGTGTCCTCCGAGATGAGTGGATGCTTCAATGTGAATGTGGAATGGGTGAGCGCACCGAGTACCATCGCTCTGTGCGTGTATGATTTTGACGGTGGCGCCAGCGCGGTGCCTCTGGCGGTGGACGATTTGATCACGATTGCCGTGGAACCACCTCCCTCGCTGGGATATCGTTGAGTTCGGCTGAGATGATTGTTCCTTCGAACGATCCCAGAATTTCCTTGATGCGATCTCTATCCGCATGACGTACGAGCACGGCGGTGGCCGGTCCGGTTCCTGAAATTCCAGCGGCTACGGCGCCAGCCCCCCTGGCCGCCTCTGCGACTTCCTCCGATACATCGAGGACTTTCGAGCAGGCCTTTGAATTCAGCTCCATCGCTCTGGCGTAGTCTCCCTTGAGTGCGCTTCCGATGGCTTCCTCTACCTGGGATTTGACAGGGCTGAAGTCCATGTTCTTGACATCCTCTTTTCGGATTCTCCTCTCTGGGACATGCAGCAGCACTGTGATAGGATCCTGGACATACCATCTCTTCAATATCCGCCTCGCCTTATTGTCCGTTATCACTGCGCCTCCATGGAAACATGCGGACGCGTCGTCGAACGCGCCAGTTACCGTCACACCCGCTTTTATGGATTCATCGATGGCCAGGCCGACGAGGTCGTCATCGTACAGATTGACGTTCAGCGCCCTTGATGCTGCGAGAACGATTGCGTTCGATGCTGCGCTGCTGCTTTTCAGTCCTCTTGAGATCGGTATGTCTGATCGTATGATTACGGCACCACCTATATCGCGCATACCTGCGCGTTGACCGACACATTGGATGCATCCTCTGACGAGGTCGGTTCCCTCATCGGCTCCTTCGAGTCGAATCGATCTATCCCCTTGAGACAATCTCACCTCTGCATCTATCTGCAGCGAGATGCCGATCGCCGAGCCGATCCCTGTTGGAATGGCATTGACTATCGTCACAGCCCCCCTGCAGGACGCCCTCCCGATCATCGTAATGCCTCCTTTGCAGCCCTGGACATGGCCTTTATGTCCGGCTCTCTGGAGGTCCATATTCTGAATGATTGTGCACCTTGATGGACCAGCATGTCGAGTCCGTTGACTGCCTTTGCCTCCCTAGACATGGCAATCTTCATGGACTTCGTGATGGGCGGATTGTACACTAGATCGAAGAGTATGGTCCCCTTATTGAATACTCGCGCGGGAATGGGTATCTTCCCTCTAGAGCTAGTCGCCCCCATGGGAGTGCAGTTCACCACTATGTCGTATGAATGACCTCTTCCTTCGAGGGGTAGAGATATTGCGTCACCTTCGACCATGACGGCGACCTCTTTGGCTTTCTTTAGGTTCCGTGCAGCAACGGTGACATCCGCCCCGAGATGGGAGAGCACATAGGCCGCCGATCTTGCGGCTCCCCCCGCGCCTACGATGAGTGCGGATGTATCGGGTGAGATGCGTATTTTTCCTTCAATCATCCGAGTTAATCCTATTACATCGGTGTTTTCTCCGTAAATTCTTGAACCCTCGAATCTCACCGTGTTTACCGCCCTTGTCGCGAGGGCTGAAGGCCCCAATCTATCACATAGCGAGTGCACCGTCTTCTTGTGCGGTATGGTCACATTGAGACCTTTGAAGCCGAGGTCCCTGATGCGCTCGAGAGTCTCTCGATCGAGGTTCTTCGGAGGGATATCTAGCCGAAGGTATGCTCCCGTCAACCCCGATCTCGCAAGAGCAGCTTCCTGCATCGGTTGGGACACCGAATGGGAAACAGGGTGTCCTATCAATCCAAGGACTATCTTATCCCGTTTGTACAGGCTCAACTGAGTTCTCAGATCCAATTGACCCGGTGCTGCAGGCTTGCCTGGCATGCAGCAATAAACCATTGATGAGCCCATCTGACGGACGCACACTCGTGTCAACTGTCCTTGCTCCCCCATGCCTATTAACGTGAATCGTTCGCCATCCATGGAGAACTTCATGGATATGGTTGAGAGCATCAATGCCTGACCCGCATCCTCACACGGCATGGCGACCTTGCCAATATCCCCCGCTTTGCATGCCCTTCTGAGCCTTGTCTCTATCTCCCTAGCCTTCACGGGTTTGGTGAAGTGACTCGATGCGATGATCTCCGGCCTGGTCCGTGCCTTCTTCATCTCCTTGAGAAGATCTGCATCTGGTTCCAGCTCCAGGTCGACGTATTCAAACCCTGCCTCAAAAACCGCTCTCAGCGCCTTTCTTCTGGCAGCTTTCGTCAACCGGGACGCCCCTCCTTCCCTATATGATCTCAAGGTTGCGATAGCGGGTCCCTTGACCGCCCTCCTGATCCTTGCCAGAAAAGCAGCGTCGACTCGGTCGATTTCCATCAAGTCCAATCTGATCTCAACAAGGTCTGCGCCAAGGCTGAATGCCTTCTTTGACGAGCTCGAAACTCCGGAGATGCTTCTCTCTACGATAGAAGCGACAATGAATGTCATCACTCACTTCTCCCGGATTGTCTCCTCGATGCGCATGCCGAAGTGCCTTCCGCCACGCTCGAGTCTCAATAGTATGGAGTCACCCAGCTTCAGGTTTGATACGGATACGACCTTCCCCTTTGAGAAGACGCGGATCGTCTCTGCATTCTGGACGATGGTCGAATGTCGTTCCCCGTCCACCTCAGCCTCGATCAGCAGGAGCGGCCGTCTCTCGACTTTCGTTCGGCCCACGACGACCTTTCTGGTATGTCCATCTGCGCCTACAACCAACGCCTCGTCTCCGCCTCTCAGTTCTGAGAGATATTTCGTAGTGCCATCTGGCATCAGTATGTATGCATGCACGGGCCCAGCGTTCACCCTGAACGGCCTCGATGCTGCGTACTCGGATTCGAGCGATTCGGAATGGATCAGGAACAAGGATGACGAGGTATTGCCGATGAGCATCCCTTCACCGATACCCATCATCGAACAGGTGTCTATGCATACCCTGTCCCCGAGACCCAATTGCCTGAGAACGGTTATCTTCCCCTCTCGCAGGGCGAGTTTGGGTGCACCCTCATCCAGCAATTTTCGGAGCTTGGCAAGCTCATCCAATTTCTCTGGGACGAACAAGACTCCATCGGCCCCTCTCTCCATGGTCTCAAAGAAGAGTCTGGCCTCCTCGGCAGTCCTTGCGAGCATTATCAACCTCGCTCCAGTGCCCTGAAAGTGGACGATCAGGTTCTCGAGTGGAATGATCTTCCAATCCTTCGCCGATATCACGATGTTCTGTATCTTCTCGGCCGCCTTCTTGGCGGACAGCTCGTCCGATTTCTTAACGATATCAACTAGTTGGCCGATCTTTTCACCGTTCTCGATGAAGTCTCTGCCATCAAGTGTGATTTCTCTGAACCTTCCAAGGCTGACGAGCTTCTGGTCTTTCTTCTCAAGGACAACAGTATCGAATCCGTTCTCCAGAGCTGCTAACACAATCCTCTTACTAGTATCACTATTGGGCTGGTGGATAGCCCCGATCCACACCTGACGGTTGATCAGAGGCTCACCGCCTATAAGCATCCTTAGGGGACATGCCCTCGAAAACAACACGTCCCATGGCTCTTGTGATGCCTGTGACGTCATCGTGCTGGAAGACGTTCCTTCCTATCGATACACCCTTCCCTCCAGCCTGAATCGAATCGTGGACCATCTGGAGCAGAGCTTCGTCGGAATCCATCTTCGGTCCGCCTGCGATGACGACCGGTATCGGCGTTCCTCTGACGACTTCCTTGAAAGTATCTATCGATCCCGTGTAGCTCGTCTTGACGATGTCGGCACCCAGCTCAGCTGACATTCTGGCACACTGCTTGATCGCGTCCACATCGAACGCGCTCTTGACGTTCTTGCCTCGTGGGTAGCACATCGCGAGCAATGGCATGCCTAGCTCGCGACATCTATCGGCAACTGTTCCGAAATCTGCAACCATCTTGTCTTCGTTGTCGCCACCGACGTTGCAGTGTATTGAGACCGCATCAGCACCGATGTTTGCAGCTGCATCCGCGCTCGCGACCAGGACTTTGAAATTCGGGTCCGGGGAGAGTGATGTGCTGGCTGATATGTGGACAATCAATCCAAGTTTGGCGCCGACCGACGGTCCGAGAAACGGAACAAGGCCCTTGTGTACGACTATCGCGGAGGCTCCGCCTTCCGCGAGCTTGTCAACAGTGGACCCGATATTCTCTATTCCCTTCACTGGACCTAGGGATATCCCGTGGTCCATGGGAACTATGACGGTCCTTCCACTCGCGTGGTCGAAGATCCGTCTCAGTCTTATTGCCTTGCCCGTCATTTTTCTCACCGATTCTTGCGTGCTATTCCTTGTCACTGCCGGCTTCCATGTTACTGGACCTATATGACCCTTGCTACTCTTTAGCAGTCCGAAGGCGTACATTATGTCGCAATATTAATGTATTATTGTACACATGTAGTCATCGATTGGTATGTGGGACAAGATAGCAAACTACTTCGAGAAATTCCCTTCGCAGGCGAAGGTTGCTAGGTATCTTTTGAAGTACGGTTTGAGGATTGACAGGGACCATGTCTACTGCGGTGAAGTGCAGATCGCAGATTCATCCCTTGCAAGGGCCGCAGGTGTGGACAGGCGTGTTGTGAAGTCGACGATCGAGACCATAAAGGCTGACCCAACACTGCTGAAGTTCTTTTCACAGCTGCAGCCTACGAACCATCTGAAGAATGCGGCGTCCGCGATGGGCTGGAGCGCGATCGAGATCGTGCCAACGGATGCTCACGAGCCTGGGATCATTTCGTCGGTCGCTGAGATTCTGGCGAGGTCCCAGATAAGCATCCGACAGGCGATCGTGGACGATCCGATGACTTCAGAGGAACCCAAACTGTTCATCGTGACCGAGAGTCAGGTACCCTCTGAACTGATACCATTGATCCGTCAGGCGCGCGGGGTCAAGGGCGTAACGATCTACTGATCTGGATGCTACAACTGAGGGGAGGGAGACATGTGCGTTCCTCGGGCGAGTTCTCGAAGGCATACCTCGCCATTGGTGTGGCGATGGTCTCCATCTCTTTCGCCTCCATTCTCATCAAATGGAGCGAGAGCCCTCCGTTCGTAATCGCATATTATCGGCTAGGGTTCACGTGCCTCATTCTGCTTCCGTTTCTGATCTGGTACGGAGGATTATCCGAGATACGTAGTTTCTCCCGTCGGGATTGGCTACTGGTTATCCTGAGTGGCGTTGCTCTATCATTCCATTTTGGCCTATGGATAGTATCGTTGAGCCTAACTCTCGTATCCACATCTGTTATACTGGTGACTTCGCATCCGATCTTCGTCGCTGCCATATCCCATTTCCTGATGAACGAGAAGGTGAAGAAGGTCGCAGCAATCGGCATAGTCGTGGCGTTCTCCGGGGTCGTAACTATCTCCCTAAGTGATTACTCAGAAGGCGGAAACAATCTGATTGGGGACCTCTTGGCCTTCCTGGGTGGCATATGTGCTGGGATATACTTCCTCTCCGGACGGGTCGCGAGGCAGAGAATTTCCGTTCTTCCCTACGCATTCACAGTCTATGGATTGTCTGCCGCGATCCTGATGGGTTCTGCAGCCATCGTCGGCGACGGACTAATAGTGACCGAGGACCGAGAAATCATTCTATTTCTGCTCATGGCCATAGTGCCGACGATATTCGGCCACACGATGTTCAACTACGCCCTCAAAAAGGTCCCAGCTCACATAATCTCCACGAGCGTACTGGGAGAACCAGTAGGGGCTTCCATCCTCGCATATCTCCTGCTCCCGGGAGAAATCCCTGGAATACTCATAATCGCAGGTGGCTGTCTCGTGGTTCTCGGACTCTACATTGTCCTGGCCGGTCGTGATAAGGGCGAACCTAGGCTATCAGAAACACCTCCTCAATCAGAGATGCTGTGATATTCATCGGGCGAATACAAGATACTACTTGACTTTGCATTCCGGTCTCGATTTGACATCGGCCATTATCGTCTTGAGTGTGACCACATCGCCGACCTTGCTCACGAAATCTATTGGCAGACAGATCTTGACGCTTCCAAGGAATGGCTTCTTGAATGCAAGTTCCCTGGCGGCATCGTCCGTGAGTTCTATATTCAGATGTGTGACCTTCCAATTATTCGTATCCACATTCGTTCCATCGATCTGACCCAATACGAAAGCATCCGATGTCACGACTTCCAAACCCACCAGTTTCACTGCTGTTACCATATCCTCCACCTGTTCTACGAAACCACCTTCGCCCGTATGTAGATTGTCCCATTGTCTTCAAGAAGCGTGCGATTCATTGAAAATCATGATTTTTCGGTCGGGAACAAGTCTTATGCTGCAATCATGACAGCGATACGCTCCAAATGTGCTACTTGCTAATTGGCCAGGTACTCAATGATAGTGTGCGCTATTGAGCGTTTTTCTCCACGGTTGACCTCAATTTACGATTGTACTGGATATATGTACCGTACCTTTCAAGCGGAAGGTCTATTAGGCTGCAAATCAACACTGTTATTATGAACCCAAACCTGGATGATGTCGATAGGAAGATCCTGCGGGAGCTGCAAAAGGATGGTCGAGCATCTTTCAGGGACATCTCTTCTCGCATAGGTGTCAGCACTCCCACGGTGAGCGCGAGAGTACAAGCTATGACTGACATGGGTCTGATAAAAGGGTATTCGACACTTCTCGATGCGGACATGCTGGGACAGGTGTCCGTGATGCTGACGATCAATGCGAAGCCATCCCACCTCGAGGATATCTATGAGCGACTCATGGAAGATGAGATGGTCAGACAGATCTTCATTCTCTCTGACTCAAGATTGTTGTGCATGCTGTCCTTCTACAATCAGGTGAAGTATAAGCTGTTCATCGAAACAATATCCAAGATACCTGAGATTCTCTCGATGGATGCATCGATGATACTGAAGGCTCCAAAGGAGAATCAGAGAGCCGCGCTCACCGACGAGGCTGGATTGCTCATCCGATGTTATTATTGCGGGCATATGATACATGACGAGGGTGTTAAGATCAAAATGGATGGGAAGTATCACTATCTCTGCTGCAGCGTATGCTCCAAACTCTACAAGGAGAAATACGAAAAGTTGAGGAAATCAGCTTAATGTGGATTATCCTCAGTCTCTGAGATTATTTTCAATTGTTCATGATCAGGCGTATTTCTCAGGATTCTTATCAAACGCCTTCTTGCATCCAGGTGCGCAGAAGAAGAAATCCTTTCCATTGTAAGTCGATTTCCATTTGGCGGTCTTAGGGTCCACTTCCATCTTGCATATCGGGTCTATTGCCATTTCCATCTCCTCACGATCGTAATTGGGGAGCGGAGCCAGGTTCTCAGTTGCGGGGCATAGAGTGGGGTCTAGCTCCGCTCCTAGACATTACTATTGCCTCTTCGTCGGGATATCTCTTGTCCCTTACGGCACTGCCAATCAATTTA
Source organism: uncultured Thermoplasmata archaeon (assembly GCA_963719945.1). Lineage (GTDB taxonomy): Archaea > Thermoplasmatota > Thermoplasmata > UBA10834 > UBA10834 > UBA9653. The sequence goes on from CAVRDX010000001.1 coordinate 361,834, forward strand.
CACCAGTCTTACGGTGAAATAACAACGCTTATATCAAGTACCATTTATGAGGAACTCCGGAATCTGGTGAATAAAGATGCCGATATTCGAAAAGTCATCCGAAAAGGCCGTGACACGCGCGATTCTGTCCGAATTTTCGAAGGACATGGAGCGATTCTCCGAGGCAGAAGTCATCATCGTTGGCGGTGGTCCGAGCGGACTCATAGCTGCAAGGGATTTGGCTCTTAAAGGCGTAAATGTCTTGATTCTTGAGAAGAACAACTACCTGGGCGGCGGCTTCTGGGTCGGCGGATTCTTCATGAATACGATAACAATCAGAGCTCCGGCACATAAGTTGCTCGACGAGATTGGCGTAAGATACCGCGAATTCGAGAAAGGGCTCTATGTGACACCCGGTCCATATGCCTGTGGGAAGCTTATTGCAGCTGCAAGCGAAGCTGGTGCTGGCATACTCAACATGACCATGTTCGATGATGTTGTGCTCCGCGAGAACAACCGGGTCGCTGGTGCAGTCATAAACTGGTCTCCTGTCACCTTCCTTCCGAAGGCGGTCAATTGCGTGGACCCCATTGCTATCGAATCCAAAGTCGTGATCGATGCAACTGGTCATGACGCGACTGTAGTGCGGAAGCTGGAAGAGCGTGGTCTGATCAAGACCCCTGGCTTCGGCGCGATGTGGATCGAAAAGAGCGAGGACGCGGTCGTCGAGAAGAGCGGTATAGCTCATCCTGGTCTGGTTGTCATTGGAATGGCCGTTTCCACGACATTCGGATTGCCAAGGATGGGTCCGACTTTCGGGTCGATGCTGCTATCTGGAAGAAGGGGTGCCGAAGTTGCTCTTGAGATGCTCAAGAGCGATTAGTACTCCTGCGAAACTTGTGAACTGAGGGGAATCATCCCCCTCTAGATGCTCATGAAGAAGCTCAGGTCTTCCTGTGGAAATGGGATAGGTCGTTGACCGAAAGGCCTCTCGTCGCCACATACTCCATTGCGAGCACGGCGGCGCTGGCCCCTTTTATCGTTGTGAACATCGGTATCTCGAGTTCGACTGCTAGTCTTCTCATCATGTAACCGTCCCTCCTTGCGCCCGATGCTTCGGTGGGTGTTGTGATTATCATCTGGACCTGTCCTTTCCTCATCAGGGACAGGGCATCTGGGGAGTTCTTTTCTGAGATCAAGTATACCGTTGTAGCGTCGATTCCCCTGGATCTCAGCATGCTCGCAGTTCCTTTTGTGGCGACTATGCCGAATCCGAGCTTGCTCAGACGCCGCGCGAGTTCGATGGCATCTTCTTTATCGTTATCCGCAACACTGACATATACCGTGCCAGACTTGGGCAGCTTCTGCCCTGCACCGGCAAGGGCTTTGTAGACGGCAGCTGGATAGTCGGAATCTATACCCATGACCTCTCCGGTCGACTTCATTTCGGGTCCGAGTATGCTATCGACGCCGACGAGCTTGAGGAATGGGAAGACCGATGCTTTGACTGCATAGTGGTGTATCTCCGTATCCTTGGTCAATCCCAGTTCTTCGAGGGTCTTTCCAAGCATCACCTTCGTCGCAACCTTGGCTAGAGGAACACCTGTCGCCTTCGAGATTATCGGAACCGTCCGACTAGCCCTCGGGTTCGCCTCGAGCATGTAAAGTATGCCCTCCTTGTATGCCAGTTGGAGGTTCATCAATCCGATTGTCCCTAGGCTCACTGCGACCTTCCTGGTTATCGATCTGATCTCTTCAATGACCTCGCTCGAGAGCGTGATTGGCGGGAGAACCATTGTCGCATCCCCGGAATGCACACCAGCTTCTTCGATGTGCTCGAGGATGCCTCCTATGAATACACTCTTTCCATCGCTCACAGCGTCCACATCTATTTCGATCGCATGGCTGAGATACTTGTCGACAAGTATCGGGTGCTTCTTCGACACCTTCGCGGCGCTGCGCATGTATGTCTCCAATTCCGATTCATTGTAGACGATCTCCATTGCGCGTCCGCCAAGCACATAACTCGGTCGGATCAGGACCGGATATCCTATATCATCGGCGAGATTCTTCACCTCGTCGAATGAGAATCCTGTGCCGGACTTGGGCTGATGTATCCCGAGTTCTTGCATGAGCTTCGAGAACTTCTTCCTGTCTTCCGCAAGGTCGATGGCCTCGGGCGAAGTCCCCAATATCTTGGTCTTCTTCCCCTTGAGCGCATTTTCGAGCGGAATGGCCAGGTTTATTGCGGTCTGTCCCCCGAACTGCAGGATTATGCCGTCTGCATCCTCCTTCTCGATGATATTGAGGACATCTTCTGTGGTGATTGGCTCGAAGTAGAGCCTTGTGGAGATATCGAAATCGGTAGAGACGGTCTCTGGATTATTGTTTACTATTACTGCGTCTATGGATTCTCCCTTCAGCGCAAGCGCTCCATGCACACAACAATAATCGAACTCAATGCCTTGCCCGATACGGATCGGACCGCTGCCTACTATGATCACAGTCTTGTTGACCGAAGGCCTGGCTTCACACTCACGTTCGTATGTTGAATAGAAGTATGGAGTCTCCGCCTCGAATTCTGCAGCGCAGGTATCAACCATCTTGTAGGTGGGGTGCAGATCATTCTTCCTTCTTGCCTCCCTCACTACATGTTCGTCCTTTCTCACAAGTGAAGCGATGTGCTCATCACTGAATCCAAGTCTCTTTGCATTCAGCATCGTGGTTGCATCCAGTCCATTGGATTTGAGCTCGTTCTCCATATCGATGATGTTCTGGATCTTCCTGACGAAGAATTGGTCCCACTTCGACATCTTGCATACGCGATCCACACTGAATCCTCTTCTCAGTGCTTCGGCGATCACATAGAGCCGAAGGTCCGTGGCTATGGCAAGCTCCTTTTCGATATCCTCATCTGTCCAGGACTCCGGTTCCAGGGCAATCCTGTCGATTTCGAGTGACCTCACAGCTTTTAGGATGGATTCCTCAGCGCATCTGCCGATCGCCATGACCTCCCCAGTGCTCTTCATCTGGGTCCCAAGTCTCCGGTCGACAGTCCGGAACTTGTCAAAGGGCCATCTCGGTATCTTCATCACGACGTAATCGATGGATGGCTCGAAGGCTGCGCAGGTTTTCTTGGTAATGGCATTTGGAATTTCGTCTAGAGTCTTCCCAATGGCAATCTTTGCCGCAACTCGAGCAATCGGATAACCCGTGGCCTTCGATGCGAGTGCAGAACTCCTGGAAACTCTCGGATTAACCTCGATCACCCGATATTCTCCAGTGTCGTGATTGAATGCGAATTGGACATTCGCCCCTCCCTCGATCCCCAATGCCCTTATGATGTTGAGCGATGCGGAGCGCAATCTCTGATGGTCGTCGTCGCTGAGCGTCTGGGCGGGCGCGACGACAATGCTCTCGCCCGTATGGATACCCATCGGGTCCAGGTTCTCCATGCTGCAGATGATTATGCAGTTATCGTTCCCATCGCGCATGACTTCATACTCAAATTCTTTCCAACCAATCACGCTTTCCTCGATCAGGACCTGCTTGATCCTGGAATATGCCAAGCCCCTTCCAGCGATGTCTTCTAGCTCTTTTTCGTCATATGCGATTCCGCCACCAGTCCCTCCGAGTGTGAATGCTGGCCGGACCAGTACCGGATATTGTCCAATCTCCTCCACTGCCTTCTTGGCCTCATCTATCGAGTGCACCGTCTTGCTCTTTGGAATGGGCTCGCCGAGGCCGAGCATCGTCTTTCTGAACAATTCTCGGTCCTCAGAAAGGGCTATCGCCTCTGGCTGACTGCCGAGGAGTTCTACGTCAAGTCGTTCCAGGTACCCTTTCTCAGCAAGTTCCGAACACAAGTTCAGCGCAGTCTGTCCACCCATTCCTGAGAGAATCCCGTCAATCTTCTCCTTCTGGATTATGGCTGCAACGGTTTCGATGTCCAGCGGCTCTATGTAGACGATGTCTGCCATCTCCAGGTCTGTCTGGATCGTCGCTGGATTGGAGTTGACGAGGACTGTCGTGTATCCCTCCTCTCTGAGTGATTTGCATGCTTGTGATCCCGAGAAATCAAACTCTGCTGCTTGCCCTATGATTATGGGTCCAGAGCCGATGACCATCAGTTTCTTGAGATCATCCCTTCTCGGCATCAATCTCCCTCCAGCATAGTCTTCAATCGGTCAAAGAGGAATCTCGAATCGCTTGGTCCGGCATGCGCTTCCGGATGGAACTGTACCGAGAATATCGGGAGTTCCTTGTGCCGGACGCCTTCGACGGTCCAATCATTCAGATTGACGAAACAGACATCTAGCCCTGCATCTTCTGCAGATTCGCGGTCAACTGCGAACCCATGGTTCTGTGATGTGATCAGGACCCTGCCTTCGAACTTCACTGGCTGATTGATGCCTCTGTGGCCGAATTTGAGCTTGTAGGTCTTCGCCCCAAACATGAGTGAGAGAAGCTGGTTACCGAGACATATGCCCATCATCGGATATTCTTCTTTGAGTTTGGCTAGGGTGGATACCGTAGCGGAAAGCATCTCAGGATGCGCTGGATTGCCGGGACCATTGGTGATGAATATCCCATCTGGCTCGAAGCTTCTCACGGTCTCAGGCGTTGCATCATATGGGAGCTGGATCACATTGAACCGCTTCCTCAGCTCAATCAAGATGTTCTCTTTCACTCCACAATCAAATACTGCGACGGTCTTCGATTTCTTCTCATCGAATCTTATCGGTATGCCCGTGCTCACACTTGCCACTAGATTGGTTTGATCTGGGTTTTTTGAAATCTTCACCTTCTCGAGCATAGCAGCAGGGTCTCCCGCAGTGATTCCTCCCATCATCGTCCCCACATCCCTAATCTTTCGGATGAGAGCTCGCGTGTCTATGCCACTTATGCCCGGAACCTTCGATGCTCTGAGAAATTCGTCAATAGTCTGCACGCAATCTCTGTGGCTCGGAAACCTCGAATGTTCCCTGACCACATATCCCCAGACCTGGACTGCCTTTGACTGATTATCATGGGAATTAGTCCCATAATTTCCGATGAGTGGATATGATGATACAAGGATCTGGCCACAGTACGACGGGTCTGTCAGAGATTCCTGATATCCCGTCATTCCGGTGGAGAAGACGACTTCTCCGATTCTATCTTCGAGAAAGCCGAAGAGCACCCCATCATAGACCGTCCCATCTTCGAGGACAAGGTAACCCTTCATTCGCACGACCTGTCGTGTATTCCAAGAAGGGTTAAAGAAGCTTATTGTGTGGAGTCGGACTCAATTCGTTTCGATTATCCAGTTCTGGACATTGAATCCTTGCATCAGCTGGATTCTCGACAAATGGAATCATTTCTTGGATGACTCCCAATCCCTTCGTAGCAGAGCGAACAGGTACTCATCGACATACTCACCATTCCATTTGGAGTAGTCTCGAAGAATCCCCTCCTGCACGAACCCTAGCTTCTTGATCAGGGACCTCGAGCGTGGATTGGTTGCCATGATTGTAACCGCTATCCGGTTCAACCCCATTTCCTCGAAGCCATATCGAATGGCTTCATTCATGGCTTCGACCATGATTCCCTGTCCCCAGTGCGCTGGCTGCAGATCATATCCCATATCGGCCTTCTTGAAATCCTTGTTCCAGGCGTAGAATCCGCAGCTACCTATTATCTCGTCAGAATCCTTAAACCGAATTCCCCATCTGATGCCTCTGGCTTCCTCGAAGAGGCCGACGATGTAGAGGTTCAGCTCCTCTTTGGCAGTCTCGATATCCTTCGGGCCTTCGAAACCCTGTCCTTCGATTATCTCCTTAGTGGAGAAATGATTGAAATACCATTGATAGTGGTCCTTGGAAATCTTGCCCAGTATGAGTCTTTCTGTTTCTATGACCGGGAACTCAACTTGCTGTGCTGGCATGTGCTTCAGTGATTGACGCGATTTGACATAAAGATTGCCTGCCCATTTCCCATGTCAATCCATCATCGTATCGAAACGCAGATGGGCATCACAACGCTGCGGTCACATCAGAGATCGAGTATGTCAGTGTGCAGTCTATGTCCTCGAATCCGTCATCGCTTCCATCCGAGGTCCAAGAATCCTCAAATGGTGATGTGAGTGTATGAGAGATGAAATACCCAGTTCCAGATTCACAATCGATCATGTGATTCCCTGCAGGATCCCCGTCATACACCTTTATCGTGAAGCTGAGGCTGATTACGTTCTCAGGCAATTCGACCGTAGCTTCGAACGGGAACTCAAGCACCATTGAGTCATTGAACACTTCGCTTGTGAAACTCTCATTGGTCGGAACCATATCGTTTCCAATGTATGCTATCCATATCACAAAGCATGGGTCACCAGCGAAGGTGCCATCCTCTTGATAATAGTCTATCGAGACAATGACCTCCCTGAGTGCTGAATCATCCGCACCGATGATTGTCAGGACCGCTCCTGCTATCAGAACGACGGCGATACAGAATGATATGATGGAATACAACCTCTCCTTCTTCATGATGAAAAAGGTCCCAAGGATGGCAAACAACACTCCAAGAGCAATGATCGGCCCGATTATGATCAGTTCCATGTGGTCCTCGGTGCGAGTAATGCGTTCTTTCCCTATGACCCTTTCTCGCGAGCGGCGGATCATTCAAATAGGACCCTGAGAGTGGTCGCTATGGCCTGGGCCGCAAATACCTCAACCTCTGGCTGAACTTCCTTTCCTCTCATCGTGATCCTCATTGAGCTGGGGATGCTATGGATGTGCTTGGCATTCTGGAGCATTATCAGCATATGGTCTTCAGGTCCATGGATGTCGAAATCATGTTTCAGTTGGCTCTCGTTCCCTACACGGACTTTTCCATCCATGGTCATCGTGAGGGTGACATTCTCGTTTTCGGTGCTGAAACCTATTGTGGAGCCTTTCTTTCCTATGATCCGCGCGAATCTCCCAGGGGGTGTAGAATTCATCTTCTTCCACCAGTTGCTTTCCATTCGTACATTGCTTCGGTTCAGAAACGATATTATCGGAAGATTCTCTCTGTTGCTCGATGATGTTGCGGAGTCACTCCTGATGCGAACATCCTCTAAGTGTCTCTTGTGCGAGACGATTACAAATAGGGTTATGGATAGTGCGAAAATCCCGAGGATGATTGCAGCATCGGCAACATCCCGCTCGTGGATTAGGAGTCTCACCGTTACAAGCGCTGGTATAAGGAACAGATATCGTAATCTCTTCTGGATGTAGCGGTTGACATTCGAGTCTTCTTTTTGAGTGTACACGTATGAAGCATGTTTCTTATTCTCTGAAATCGAAGCAAGTTCATTGCCACACATAGAACAGTAGATCGTATGCTCTCGGTTCTCATGGCCGCATTTCGGACAATCCACAGCGCGCTCCTCCACTTGTTCTGTGAACCTCTGGGCGTGTTATTATACTTGGGGTGGATCAGAGCGCTCATATCAATCGTGGAACGTGCTGTTGGTTCATTCGGAACAGGCAATGAAATGAGTTCAGCTGGCTCTTCACCATTCAATCTCTTTATAATACCTCGAAAACAATAGTCCGTCGAGCAGAAGATGTTTCCAGAGCATTGCAAGGAAGTCAGCGTAAGGTCTGTGGATTTCCAGTTGACTGAGGAGAACATACTCAGGTTCCTTGGCGGTAAAAATGCATACATCCGGACGAAGTACTTCGTCTTGAACTCCGGTGATTCCTGGGCTGTAGCTGCTATAACGAAGCGAAGCGCCAACTCTGTGCTTCATCCGATAGAGTCCGTTCGAATACTGGCGCTGCCCAGTGAAACGCGATTCATCTACGATCCCTTGCTGGAGGTATTGTCCGCCACTAAGATGGGGATGATTCGTGAACAGACTGGTTCGCGTTGCGTGGTCGTGAAGGGTCGGTCCGAACACATATCCTTCTTCGTGGAAGAAGCCGCAGAACGGTTGACCGTCTTCGATGTGGTGCCGCCAGCGCCATCGAAGCTGGTGAGCATGGTCGATCAAGTCCTTGAGTCTGAGCTCCAGGACAGGTTCGTCAAACGCGAGGTCATCGAGCTAAACCTCAACGATGTCGCTGCTGGAATCGATACTCCAATCATAATGTATCCCTGCAGGGCGTCCGGTCTCAGTTCAGATAAGGTGGTCATGTATCTCGATGAAACGCGGGAGCTGGATCGTTCAAAATTAGATGGTGTGACGCTGGTTGGGTGCAGTCTATCTGCTCGCATCTTCAAAGCCATCTATGGCAGAGAACCGAAGCTGGTCAATATCTGTCCTCGTGACCTCGCCAGACAGAGGAACATCCAGGGTCCGATGCTCGTCAAATGTTGCAAGGTCAAGGAAGGGTTCGAACGAGATGGCGATATGGTCATCGTCCCATGGGGTACCAGGATGTCCGAGGTTGCAGACGCGCTGAGATCCGTCCTGGGTTAGATGTCCAGCTCTTCTTCTCTGAACGCGACAACTGGGCACGGGCCCAGGCATTTGCTGCAATGGGTGCACTTCTCGGCATCGATGATCGCTCTACCATCCAGGTGCAGGGCACCGAACTCGCATCTTCCGATACATATCCCGCAGCCAGTGCAATTCATCGCCTTGAACACAATCTCTTTGGTGATCAAAGCTCTTCGATCGAGTTCCTCTTCCGTTTTGCCTCTTATCATGACTGGTCCTTCACCGAATACCGTCAGGCCGCGCACCTCTACGATCTCTCCATCTGGTGATGTCGTAACTGTGCCTATCGCATTCATGAGGTTGGCGACCCTATCCATGTCTAGTCGTTTTGTGAATACACCTTCCATGCTCAATCCTTCGACACATGGGCTGTAACCTTTCGTGCTTCTGAACTCGAGGGGTGTTTCGCTCTCCTGGGTTGATTCATTCGCCTTCAGGTCGATGCCTTTCATGGACAATTCGCTCAAAATCGATTCCGGCACCTTTCGCCATCTCCATAGGTCGTATTCTCTCCATGCGTCGGGCATGCCTTTCCTCTTAGAGTATTCGTCGAGCAGCGCGTCCCATCTCCCATATTCCTTGCTTATATCCCTGACCTTCTTCAACTCGGCGAGATCCGTCGCTGGACACAAGAAACAACCTATTCTTTCCAACCCCTGGCGGTACAGGGGATTGTAGTTCGCCTTCCTCGAAAAGAGATAGATCCAGACATGGAGGGCGGTCCATTTCTGAATCGGTGATGCGCCAAGCTGGTTCGGGGTCCAAGGATTCCTCCATATGCGTCCCTTGCCCGCCCTGAGTTCTGATTCGTAAGCACGTTGTCCTATGAATGAAAGAACACCCTTCGGGAAATTCTTCTGGATTATCCTCGTGGCCGGCCCCAGCTTGCATGTCTTGCAGCACCATCTGTAATCCTTTGCCGGAGGGCCGAAGAGCGAGACATTCCTCCAAAAAGCGTCCCCTGCTTCTTCCTTGACTATTTCCAGAGAATATTCCTCAGCGACCTCCTCGACGTTCCTCCTGGTCTCCTGGAACTCGAGTCCCGTGTCTATGAACATGAGCTTTGGTCTGATTCCAGCCTCGAGGACCAACAACAATGTCGCGAGACTATCTTTTCCGCCGCTGTAGGAAACTGCGATGGGCAGGGGATTCTCGCTCACCACCCTGCTGATGAAAGTCTTGGCCTCGCTCACTCTACGTTCCAAGACCTCTTGATTGGCAACAAGCACATCATCCCAAGTAACCTCAGCGCCTCGTGGTTCATGGGCTTCATTCGACACGACCCACCTTGTCTTGACCGCGGTTCCCTTCGTGCCTGGTCTGAGCATCTCCTCTGCAGACATCTTCGCGACGCCTACTGAGACCGGTTGTCTTCCCTTGTCCAGAACCAATACGTCGTCTCCCTGCCTGATCCCTGGGTCGCATTCGAGAACCCCAACCGCCAATGTGCTCGCCTTTCTATTCCTGATGGGATCGAGAGCTCCGTCATCGACGATGACCCAGCTCTTTGAGATCAGTGGTGCGAGGAGTTTGGCGCTGAGCGGCTTGAGCAGGAATCTGTTCCCGTGCACTATGTCGAACCTGATTGCGCCCGCGACCTCCCCGTCAAGGATTATCTCATCCATGCGGTCCAGGTCTGGCGCTTTGTTCAAAAGAACGATCTTTTCAGACGGTATCAGGGCATCTCCGGTTCCGGGGCCGAACTGTCGGTTCACGATCTCTCGGATGTACTGAATATCTGATTCGAAAGCGGGCCTCGCATCTCCCGGAGGAGTGATCTGGAGCCCTCTCGTATCCGAGCCGCATCTCCCACAAGACCTCTCCTCGAGTACCGGAAGGTTGCAGGCATCGCACCAGCGAAGGTGGATCTTGCCAAGTCGTATCTCTGCCACAAGCTTCTGGAAAGTGCCTACGTATTATAGACTTTCCACTCAGAGGTTCTGTCAATCTTCGGATGGTGTTGTCGATGGTGCCTTTCCAGATGACATGAATATCTCGTCGATCGCACGAGTAGCATGCATGTAGCCAGGTAGCGGATATGTTCCTATCCAGATGCTTTCTTCGATGCTCCACAGAGCAGTCGTGTTCCACATTCAGGGTGAGCTACCATCTGAGGTTAGGGCGCTCATGGTAGGTTTTCGCCTGGCAGTCAACTCCGCGATCAGAGCCGGTTTGCATGCGAGAGTGACCTCCAGGAACGCCCTGGCGAAGCTGGCGTACAAAGACTTCAGGAAGGAGCATCCGAACATGTATGCCCAGCATCTGGTATCCTCGTTCGAAGTCGCGGGTTCGATACTCAAGAACCTCCGAAGGCGTTGGGGGAAGGGTCCAATTCATCGCATTCCATATGTGCGGCGACTGATGATGAAGGCGGAGAACCAGGCATACAAGCTCGATCGAGAGAATGGCGTGGTCGACCTTCCGATACGAGCAGGATGTCATGTGAAGCTGAGGCTCGTCCTGAGCGATTACCATCGCGTCTTTCTGAACGACAGAACTCTCTCCCTTGGTTCACTGACACTCCTATCTGACAGGGTCATAATAGTCTTCAGGAAGAGTCCACCTAAATCATACATTCCAGAGATGGCCCTGTCTCTGGATACCAATGAGCGGAGCTTGGACGGCGTGTTCCTGAGCAAAGGGGAAAGTGCGCCAGTTCAAGCAGCATATCCCGATGTCGCGATAATCCAGGCACGGCATCACGATCGACGTAAGCGTCTTCAGAAGAGGAAGGCGCACGATCGACGGACATCTAGACGGTTGTGCAACAAAGAGGGGAGGAGGGAACGCCATCGGATCGAGTACCGCATGCACCAGGTGGCCAACGCAGTGCTCGGCTTCGCGGAGGAGCATAAATCGACGATTGTGCTCGAGGATCTGAATGGTATGATCGGGCGTAAGCGTGGCAAGTCGCTCAACAGACGTTTGAGTTCGTGGCCTCGGAGGAAGCTGCACAACATCATCGAGTACAAGGCAGCCTGGAAAGGCGTGCCAATCATCAAGGTCGATCCATACAACAGCAGCAGGAGGTGCCCGATATGTGGGAGATTGAATCATTCCCGAATGGGCGCCGAGTTCGAGTGTGAGTGCGGTTGGCGTGCGGACAGGCATGTCAACGCCGGCATAAACCTGCTGCAGACAGCCTTCCCGGATGGGATGGCAGGGGGCTTACGGTTCAGCCCCGGCGCGTTCCAGCATGACGTGGTGATGACCCTCTACGACCCATTCATGGGCGCACGGTCGGAGCCGAATGGGACGAGTCGATCGGTGGGGCGGTCATGATGACCACCACCCGATTATTGACAGAACCCCACTCAGACCTACTTGAGCGCCTTGAGCTGCTTTACGACAGATTCGACGGCGTCCTTCGCCCTCTCTATCCTGTCCTCTGCCTGGAGCCTGCTCATGCCTGGGCCCGTGATGCCGAGGCCGACGGGTTTCTCGAACTCGACCGCGAGATCGGTGATTTTCCTCGCTGCTTGGCCTATGACGATCTGGTCATGTGCAGTCTCACCCTCTATGACCGCGCCAATCGTCACGACGCCATCAATCGATTTATCCTTCAGAAGCGTCTTGATCGCCAGAGGCATATCGAAGACGCCCGGGACCATCATGATTCTGGATACATCTACATCCAGGAATTTCGCATGCTCCTTCGCCCTTTCAAGCATCATCTGTGTCAGGTCGAAATTGAATTCGCTGCACACGATGCCAATCTTGTACTTGCTTGCCATTTCAGAACCTCCTTCTTTCAATCGTCAATCGACTGGTCCCGCATCACGGAACCCTTGCCTGAGCCCCTTTCCCGCATTCTTGGCCAGCCTCTCGGGTTTGAATATCAGATCATAAGCGTTGATGGCGTGTTCCCTCGCTCTTCTTTCGGCCAGCCAGCTCAATTCCTTGCCATCCTTCGCCTCGTCCTCGTGCACAAACACCTCGATTATGTGCTTGTTCGTCATCAGCTGGACCTGTATCAGCGCCGAGGACGCCTCATGGGCACACATCTTGTCTATCTGCTCAGGTCCAGGCATTCCCAATGCCATCACTATGTCGCAGCCCTTCTCTTCAATCAGCTTCTTGGCTGCGACTGGCAAGTCCTTGACGCCCGGAACTGTGTATCTTTCTACCTTGAATCCAGTACCTGTCTTCATGAGTTCGTCGACCGCACAGCCACCCATGTCGACTCTCGCGAAGGTCGTATCTACGATGCCTATCCTCTTCATCTCCTCTCGACCTCCGCAAGCTTCTTGTTCAGATCATAGAACTCGATGACCTTGCGTATGATCTTGCGAGTGCCGTCCAAGTCATGGTCAAGATGAGGCATTCTGACAACTCGGACGTTCAGCCCCCTCTTGAGCAACTGCTTCTCAAGTTCGACCGGTTCGAACTCCTGATCGTAACCTATGGTGATCACATCGGGCCTGATCTCCTCGACGACCGCAAACATGTCCGCGCCGTCCTTGCCCAGGACCGCTTTGTCTACCGGTTTCAATGCCTCTACCAGCTCGACGCGCATGCTCTCTGGGGTGATCGGCTCGTGCTTTCTCTTACGGACGGTGTTATCTGTAGCCACGACGACTATCAATTCGTCTCCAAGTTCCTTGGATGCTTGGAGGTAGTGGACATGGCCAAGGTGGATGATGTCGAAAACGCCGGAGGCCATAACTCGTACCATGGGAGTCTACCTCTTCCTGAACTCCTTCCACGCATCGATCACGTCTTTCCCCTCGATGAAGACCAGATCGTGTTTCTCAGCATATGTTCTTGCCGCTTCCTTCGAGAGAGCCCTGCCATCGTCTCCCATCATCTCACAGATGGTTGCTGATGGCACGAGTCCCGTCATTATGACGAGGGCGGTGGTGAGTTCGGTGTGGCCGAACCTGGTCTCGAGTATCTGATCCGATGTGTTTAGAAGATGAACATGTCCGGGGGCCCTGAAGTTATTACCCAGTTCTCTCTTGCCCCAACCGTCTCCCTGTGCGACAGCTGTCCTTGCGAGTTTTGCGAACTCTGTGATCGTCAGGGCTCTATCGTCATCGGTTATGCCTGTGAATGTCTTCCGATGGTTTATCGTGATCCCGAAAGCGGATTTGACGTCGTATGGGATATCATTGGGCGTAAGCCCCTTCATTACGGGGTACTCTTCAGACATCCCCGCGAACACTTCTGTAAGGAATGGCAATCCGAGGCTTCTCCTTATGGCCGGGTCTGCAGTTGTGCAAATCAACCCTCCAGCATTCTTCCTCAGAGTCCTTATCGCTGAAGATGTGACGAACTCAGATGCGATGACCATGTCCGTCTCCTCCTCACGACCGTCGGCGTCGTACACGAGGACGAACCGTCCTTCCCTGAGCTCATTGAGCGCTCGCAACACGGTATCTGAAGCCATCTGAGTCGTTCATTCGGTGGGAACATATTATGGATGTTGTAGTTACCATTCCGAAAGTATCAGTCTACCCTTCTTAAAGCCTCAGCGGGGGCCAGTCTGGCTGCCTTCCTAGACGGTGACAGAGTCGATGCGAGTGTCATCGCGAAAGCGATGATCGTTATCATGAGGATCTCGGACCATGGTATCACAAAGTGCGAGAACTCATCGAACCCTCCCCATGCGAACAACCTCCACGAGAGGCCCAGCCCGAGCAATATGCCCAGCGTTATCCCCAGCAGCGACACGAACGATGTCTCCAGGAGGAAAGTCTTCAGAATCATGTCCCTCTGAAAACCTATCGCCCTCATGACGCCTATCTCCTGCCTCCTCTCTGCGATGTTCCTTATGGTTATGATGCCGAGTCCTGTGATGCCAACGATGAGGCCAACGCCCAGGAAGATCTCCATGAGTTGCATGGTCGATGACGACATCTTCATGAATTCTTCGATGAGATCCTTCACGACGACTGCCATCAGGCCATACTCGGCGAAGGTCTTCTCCATCTCAGCCCTTATCTGCTCGTCAGTGAACCCTGTGCCACCGATTGTATCTATGTAGAACAGGTTCTGTTGATAGGTCGGAGCATTCGTCTCTACGAACTCTACAGATGTGAATACACCATTCAGGAGCAATTGGTCCATGATGCCTATCACAGTCATGTTCTTCGTCATGCCGGTGGAGAATGTCACAGTGAATGTGTCGTCAACACCGAGTGGCAAACCGCCAGAAGTGAACGAGAACATGCTCTGGGAATAGCTGCCATCGAGTATTGCGAGACTCGAGTTGCTGGCTATCGCATTCCAAGCGTCCTCATCCGAGGAGAAATTCTCTGATCTCGATGCCAGTGAGAAATCTCCATCAGATAGCATTCGGTCATTGAATCCTATCAGATTCGCTGTGGGTGTGAGGTTGGAACTATCGGTATGCAAGGACACGAGCGCCGATCTGGCCGATTCGACCCGCATTATCACGTCTGTCCCAAGCGAAGCATTTACCTCATCCATTCCATCGACCATGTCCTCGTCAGTGATGTCGTGGAGCGAGAAGGCGATTATCTCAAATCCTCCAGAGAACTTCTCGGACATCGTGTCCACGCTTTCCCTCTGGAAGGACGCGATCATCGCTATGACGATCACTGTGAACATTATCAATGCGAATATGAAGAGTGTCAGCCCTGTCCTGAACTTCTTGTTCAAGGGATAACTGATGGCGATCTTCAATATCGGCAGCATGGTCTTCCCGCGTCCGAACAGTCTCATGAGTCCGGCCAAGAGCAGGTCGCTATTGAACATGGCCAGGATCACGCCACCCGTGACCAGTAGGACTCCGGATAAAATGAACATCTCCATGTCTCCTCCCAGCGCTCCGAATATCTGGTCTACAATATCGAGTGGGTCCAGCATCCAGAATATCATGAAGATGCCTGCAAGGGAGAATGGCACACGCGGACCGACGAACCTGATAGCTATCATGGCCGCTCCCAATGCGATAAGACATGGGCCACTCACGATGCCTGCGGCTTGCTCCGCGGAAGCGCTCACTATGATCATCAGAATGCCAAACAGAATAGCCAGTGCGCCTGTGATGATGTATCTTCTCTCCGATTTCACAAGCATCGGTTCAGGTATGTCCCTGATCGCTCTCACTATGTTGAGCTTGCTCACGCGCCATGATGCGATGATCACTGTCAACGCTGTGAGCAGGAATCCGGAAGTGGCAGCGATTCCAAGGCTCTCCCATTGGAAGTGAAGAGACCAGCTCATGCCAGCGCCTCCGAAGATCATCGAGAAGGCTTCCAGCATCACGAAGGCTATTAGCAGCCCTGCAAATGCGCCGACGATCGAAGCCGCAATCGCATATACGATGCCTTCGAACATGAATGTCTGGGTAAGATCTCCTCTCTGCATGCCGATGGCTCTGGAAATGCCCATCTCGGGCTTCCTCTCCTCGGCCAGCATGACAAATATATTGATGATGAGCGCGATGCCGGCGATTATTGCGAAAGAGCTCATCACTATGAATATCTGAGATATCTGATCCGCAGCCGTCTCCGCTGATTCTACACCGTCTCTCTTGACCTCAGATATCTCGTAGTCATATGCGGGGTCCAGGTTCTGCTCTAGCTCGACGACCGCCTGCTCGGATACTCTGTATCCTTCTTCGATGCTTCCAAGGCACGAGACGTCGATTGCGTTGATCATACCCGGTCTTGCGAATATGGAGTCCTGAGCAAATTGCAGATCAATGAATAGAATGTCCGAGAATCGCCAGATCCCCATGCCCTCCTCCACAGCCACACCAGCTACTTCTAGATAGACCGGCATGCCGTCTTTAGAGAGGACGAAGAGCTGGTCTCCAATCGACGCATCTATTTCATCGGCGAGACCCGCATTCAAAACGACCTTTCCAGAGGTAATGTCCTCCGCTCCGAAGTCGTTCCCATCGGAATCCATCAGTCCTCCTATGGCGTTATTGGGGTCGTAGGCGAATATTAGTGCGGAAGGAATTGAAAGGTTATTATTCACATTGATTATCGTCGCAGCTCTCCTTATGGCCGGCGTGACCATATCGATGTGTGGCATCGATCCAGATTCCTGACTGCCGATCAGGTCATCTGCAATGGTTTGGTTGAAGAACACCGACGCTCCGGATTCATCCTCGACGGTCACGAGTATGTCTGCGTTGCCAGAGCTCTCGAACACATCGCCCTTGATGATATAGTCTAGGGTGTCCCCGACTACGAGTGATCCTGATATCATCGCCGTGGCTACGAGCAGGCCACTGACCACTATGACCGCATACCTTGTCCTCCTGGTGACGTTCCTGATGGCCATCCGTGCGAACATCCTGCGTCTCATTGCCAGGAGTCCTACAGCAACCAAAACGATGGCGACGATGACGACAAGCTGAACAAGTGCACTCATGTCAATCCTCCTTCAGAATGGCGTCGGTGCGAATTCTTTTTCGATTCTGCCGTCCCGCATGGTCACTATCCTGTCAGCGATCTTCCCCACATTGTAGTCGTGGGTCACGATGATGAATGTCTGCGCATTCTCCTTGTTGAGATGCTTCAGGAGGTCCATTATCTCCTTGGAGTACTCGCTGTCGAGATTGCCTGTGGGCTCGTCACCGAAGACGATCTCAGGTTTGTTTACAAGTGATCGTGCTATCGTGACCCTCTGCTGTTGCCCGCCAGAGAGCTCCGCAGGCTTATGGTTCTTCCATTCCAGCAGGTCTACGGACTTGAGAGCTTCGGTTGCCCGTTCCCTCGCGAGTCGCGGATTAGTTCCTGAGAGTAACAGCGGAAGCTCCACGTTCTCTGCAGAGGTCAACACTGGCAGGAGGTTGTAAGCTTGGAATATGAAACCGATCTTCTCCGCCCGATAGCGAGTCCTCTCGCGATCGGACATGTCGGATAGCGGTCTCCCGCGTATGAACACCTCTCCCGAGGTTATGTCATCAAGACCAGACATGCAGTTGAGCAGTGTGGTTTTTCCGCAGCCAGAAGGTCCCATGACCGCTATCATCTCCCCTTCCTTTGCATGGAAATCGACACCTCTGAGAGCATCAACCTTGACTTTTCCGGAATCGTAGGTCTTGAAGATTCCTTTGGCTACGACTATTCCTTCGTCTGCGGGTGAGCTATCTTCCTTCTGCCTGACCCGTCTCGTTTTTTCATTCTTCATGCTCGTCCCCTCATCTGTGCCGAATTGCCATGGTAAATAACGGCCTTAACTCTGCGAAACCAGGAAGCATATTTAGGCTTTGTTGCGGGATTCCTTGGGTCACAGATTCAATCAAGTAATCGCAACCTCATTTATACTCCGACGTACATTTGAGTATGGTTTTAGGCATATGCTCGATTCCGTCAAGAATATCCGCGCTATCGATCGAAAGGGCATGGCGTCCCTGATCGAAAAGATGCCTGACCATCTTTCCGAAGGTTTGAGGCGCGGGCGCAGGACAGGGCTTTCCAAATTCACTCCCAAGAACATATTGATCTGTGGTATGGGTGGTTCAGCAATAGGTGGTGACCTTCTAAAGGCGTGGCTTATCGATTCGTGTGCGATTCCATGCGATGTAATCAGGTCCTATGCAGTTCCGAGCTACATCAGCAAGGATTCGCTTGTGATCACTGCAAGCTACTCGGGTAACACGGAGGAGACTCTGTCCATGCTCGAAGATGCGAGGAGGAGGAGAGCCAAGATAGTCTCCATCTCTTCTGGCGGCAAATTGGCTGAGGTCTCATCTACCTCTTCGATACCGCACGCGAGGATACCCACTGGCCTGCCTCCGAGAGCGACCATCGGGTTCATGTTCGGAGCGATGGTCGGCGTTGTTGAGCGGGTAGGGGCGGCAAAACCGGATAAGCAGGTCGAAGAGTCGCTTCGCGTCCTTGCCAAGATCAATGAGCTGTGTGGTCCCGCGGTGTCCACTCTTGATAACCCTGCCAAGAAGCTTGCACATGAGATGTTTGGCCGAGTACCCGTCATTGTAGGACAGGGCGTCGCTGCTCCGGTCGCCAAGAGGTGGGCCAACCAGCTCAATGAGAACGCAAAGTGTCTCGCATTCTCATCAGAATTGCCTGAAATGGACCACAACGAGATCGTTGGGTACTCATCTGACCCTCGAGGAAAGGGTTTCTCAATCGTATTCTTGGATAAGAGCGCCAACGAAGAGCGGATGGCCGACAGGATCGAGGCGACGATAGACATCGTGCGTTGCCATGCGCAGGTTCATTCCGTCGAGAGCTTGGGAAACAGTCCGATGGCAAAGATGCTCTCTCTTGTCATGCTCGGGGATTATGTGAGTGTGTACACGGCGATCCTCAACAAGGTCGACCCTTCCACCACTGAACCTATAGAACGCCTCAAATCGATTCTATCAAAAAAGTGAGCATGATGGCTCTGCAGTTGTTCATATTCTCTGCTTGTTGTTTTAAAAAAGTGATGTGAGGGGACTGTCCCCCCTCAAGGTGCCCATGCATGCCTTCCGAAGGCAAGCCCTTCCTTTCCCTCTTTCTGAAGTGTGAGGCCTCAGGATATTCCCTGCCTCTTTCCAAGGCTTCCGTTCCCCACTTGGAACATTATCGATTACGCATCTTGTCTGCAGTACGACCCATCCCTTTTTTCGTACTGCGTTCGTCCATCGCCTCTGTGATCTTCTGGCGTAGGCGTTCCCTGCCCTCGAGATAGTATTGCTTCCTATCATCGACCCATCCGGCAAGGGCGGTCGTGACTGCCTGCGATATGTCAGTCGCATCCCCACTGGCAATGAACATCTCGACGTCCTCGGCGAGTGCCGAAGGGACAATCGCAGTGACCTTCTCGGAGTTCCATGTAACTGCTTCGTCGTGAAGGTATGCTGAGATTGCCTCTCTAACTACATCTGAGACGCTCTGCAGGCCCGTCCGCTCTCTGATTGCCTCTAGTTCCCTAAGATCATCATCGGGCACTCGGACATTGATGCGCGCAGTCTTCGTAGTCATTGTAACTCGGAGCCTTGTACGACAGATTGTCGCACAGTATATAAATACATATCTGGTAAAAATGGTACCTTCGTTTCCACTGTTTCGAGTGGAACTTCAAGAACCTGCAAAGATCAATCCGATTTGCCAACGTCAGAATGTTTGATAGCGCTCTTGCCGAGTTTGACAACATTTCCGTAGGAACTAGTCTATTTTCTGGGTGCATAATTTTTTAATCTACGATTGTTTCCCTGACTTCGTGCCTTCACCAAGAGAGATTGCGCAGTCGATAAGGGTCATCACTCGCAAACACAATCAATGGTTCAAAGATTCGATCCCGCTGATCGCGTCCGAGAATGTTATGAGTCCAGCCGCAAGGGAAGTAATGAATTCTGACCTGCACAATAGATATGCGGAAGGACTGCCAGGGAAGCGATACTATCAGGGCAACATATTCGTGGACGAGATAGAGGTGATCTGCGAGGACCTCGCCAAGGAGGTCTTCGGATGCAGGTTCGCGGATGTCCGGCCCACATCCGGCACCGTATCGAACCTCGCCGTCCTCATGGCCATTGCCAAGCCCCGTGACAAGATGACGACTGTGGCCCTCTCCGATGGGGGTCATATCTCACATGCCAAGATCGGTGCGACTGGTCTTCGTGGCGTTAAGACATTCAACTATCCGTTCGATGAAAAGTCGATGAACATCGATGTTGCAGGGGCCAAGAAGCTCATACGTGAGGTCAAACCGAGGGTGGCTCTATTCGGCCAGTCCGTCTACCTTTTCCCGACACCCCTTGATGATCTGAGAGATGTCATCGAGGAGGTTGGCTGCACTACATGGTACGATGCTGCCCACGTTCTCGGTCTCATAGCCTCCAAGAGGTTCCAGGACCCGATGAGGCAAGGAATCGATGTCGTGTCTGGAAGCACTCACAAGACACTCCCTGGCCCACAGCATGGGATGATACTATCCGATTCAGGAAAGGCTGGGTTGGAATCATCCCTCAGACGGGGCGTTTTTCCTGGGGTGACCAGCAACCACCACTTGCAGTCAGTCGCAGCTCTTGCAATCACTCTTGCGGAGACCAAGGAGTTCGGCGAAGCATACGCGGATCAGACGATACGTAACGCGAAAGCTCTTGCGCAATCGCTACACACCCGTGGAATGGATGTGCTCTGCGAGCACCTGGGATTCACGGAATCGCACACATTAGTGCTAGATGTTGAGGAGTTCCATGGCGGTGCAAAGGTCGCGAAAGCATTGGAGCAGGCCAACATCATAGCCAATAAGAATCTCCTGCCCTGGGATTCCGATCCTGTGAGGCCATCTGGCATTCGTCTGGGATCACAGGAGGTCACCCGAATCGGCATGAAGGAGAAGGATATGGATATCATCGCAGAGCTGATACACAAAATTGCGGCAAAAGGCGCTGATCCAGGATCCGTCCGGAATGAAGTTGTCGAATTCAAGAAGGATTTCACCAAGGTCCACTACTGCTACTTCGAGGGGGAAGAGGCATATGACTATCCCTCATATGACGGGGACCTCTGATCAGGCCCCATTTCCGATAAGGATGACTCTAAGTTTATTATCGCTCAGCTGTATCACTGAACTCTGATTAGGGATGGCAACTAGAATTCGCGTGATACAAGTGGCCATCGCGGCCGTCAACATTCTGATATTCGCATTAGCGTTCACCAGCATATGGCCTTTTCCGAGTGGGGATTTCAAGCTCAACCTGCCAGAGTCAGAGGATGTTGAATGGTCCATCGAAGATGGGTTCGTCTACGTATCGGCGCCATATTCCATAGACAACGGTGGGTTCTATGATGTGAGCGACCTTCAGATTTCGTATGAGGTGACCAACTATACCTCCGCCCTGGTTCATTCTGACACCATCAACATC
Organism: uncultured Thermoplasmata archaeon; assembly: GCA_963719945.1. Taxonomy (GTDB): domain Archaea; phylum Thermoplasmatota; class Thermoplasmata; order UBA10834; family UBA10834; genus UBA9653. Next base: position 383,082 of record CAVRDX010000001.1, read on the forward strand.
GGGACGATCTCCGCAGGGGCCGTGACTTCTGATACGATCGAGTTCTCTTTTCCGCTCAATGATTTCCATAATGCGAGTGTTGTATGGCTGATCTTCAATGACGATTTCCTCAACTTCGCACTCGAAGTGTCCTGTTATTACACGATGAAGCTGGTCCATTTCTATGCTGAGTACTCGGTGAGCGTTCCATGGGATGCGCTGATACAGGACATCGGAATTGACGAGGTCTGGACCGACGGTGCACAGCTCCAAGTGGCCTACCATGCGACCACATCTATGATATTGCATACGCTGGGAAGTACCACTATCATAGCCACCTTTTACAATGGTAGCTCGTTCCTGGCGCAAGACTCGGATATATTGGTCCTTGGAGAGGCCTATACGGGAACGTTCTCATTCGACCTTCCGTTCAGCTCCATCCCAGACCGTATTGTGCTCGAAACCACAATTGTAGGATACCATTTCGTGGAGACAGTTCCATTCGATTCGGGGTGGTTGACTTGACGGGGGTATCTCCATGACCCGCAAGAACAGGGTCTCCGATGCAGTGTGGACTGCATTCACAGAGGCGCTCAGATTCGTCATCGTACCCCTCATCCTGGTGGACCTGGTGACGAGCAATTATCCTCAATTGACCACCGTATTCATGGCGGACATTGAGATGTTGGTCGTGTTCTTCGGCGGGATGATTGTCGCATCGAGCACCCTTGAAGCGGTCCATCGCCCTGGTACTTACAAGCGCATGCTGTTCGGCATCACCGCGTTGGTCTTTGTGGGTCTATGGCTATTCATGATCTTCGGTGGCGGCATCGCGCAGTTCTATTTCGGTCCTTACTTCGTCGAGTTCGATATGACGAAGATTGTGTACATCGTACTCTTCGGTCTATCGTTGAAGAGCCTGCTGATAGTGATGACGTTTACCTCCAGCAGGAAGTCGGAGATCGAACGCTCCAGGAAGCAGAGAGTCGAACGGGCGAAGAAACGGCAGGATGAGATGGCGACGCATGCCCGTGCGGTCAAGAAGGCTACCGTGGCACCGCAACATGGACCTTTCGAAAGCCTCATTCGGGAGGAGTTCGATGTCACTGCAGATGATGAGGTCGGTTACACGTCCGCTCCGCATCTCAAAGACTTGCCAAAGGGGATGAAGATGTGCGAGATATGTGGTGCACAGGCACCGGATAAGGATTATGTCTGCAAGAACTGTGGCGCCTGGTTCCCCAGAGAAACGGTTACATAGTCGCGTGCTTCATCTTCTCGATGAGATCGCACGCCTTACATCTTTCAGCGATCGTCGGTTCACCGCACGCACACATCTTCAGCGTGGCGGGCCCAAACGCCGTTTCCAGAGCAGGGATTATCTGTTCATAACTTTTCAATATCGAATGCCTCGTCCCTGGGAACTGGTCTTCCAGCTCGCCTACGACCGTTCGATAGGAGTTGCGAAGCGCTTCGGGAGCATATGGGCACTCCAGATCGTGAAATTCTATCTCATTTATCATTGCATACAGCATCGACTCATTCTCGGGTATTGTGCGCAATGGTTGAATGCGAGGAACGAGCCCCGTCTGCTTTCTTTTATGTGGGCCGAGCCTAGCTAATCTCTCCACATCTCCTCTTGAGAAATTCATCAGAATTGATTGGGCTGTATCATCTAGGTTGAGTCCAGTCGCGAGATGGGTCGCCATCCATCCGCGCGCAGCTCGATTCATCGCGTTCCTCCTGAGAACCCCGCAGTAGCTGCATGCTGAGAGTCTGCGATCACGGCATGCGATGTCGTCCATTGTGATTCCGAATAGCTCCTCGAATGAAACCACTATGTGCTCTACTCCAAGATCATCACATTGTCTCTTCACGATTGGGATCGATGAATCACGATACCCTCGTATTCCCTCATCGATCGTTATCGCCGCGATATCCAGGTCCTTTCTCACTCCCAATATCTTGGATATCATGTGCAGGGCCAAGCTGCTGTCCTTTCCCCCTGAGACTGCAACTGCAATCCTCTCTCCTCCTCTAATGTGGAGCTGTTGTCTTATCTCATGTTTGACTCGCTTGTCCACGAACTCGCAAAAGTGATTCTTGCAGAGATGCGCGCCGCTGTATCTGATCAATATTGCTGCCCTCTTCCGGCACTTGTCGCAATCGGTCACTGGCTTCTGATTCGGGAGCCTACTATTTATTGGTTGTTTCTCCATCCTCTGCATAGTTATTAGTAAGGTAATCGCATACGAGAGTGAGAGCGAATATGCAGGACGTCTGGGTAGAGAAGTACAGGCCAAAGAAACTCGCCGACGTGATCGGTCAGAAGATCATCGTCGAACGACTCTCTGCGTACGTGAAGACTGTCAGCATGCCACACATGCTTTTCGCTGGTCCTGCGGGTTGTGGGAAGACTACCTGTTCGATTGCTCTCGCTCGAGAACTGTATGGCGACCAATGGAAAGGCAATTTCCTCGAACTCAACGCCTCTGATGAACGAGGCATCGATATCGTCCGAGGTAAGATCAAGGACTTTGCCAGGGCTGCTTCGATGGGGCAGAATGATTTCAAAATCATCTTCCTGGATGAGGCTGATTCTCTCACTGGTGATGCCCAGGCTGCTCTCAGGCGTACGATGGAGCGCTATACTCAGACCTGCAGATTCATTCTGTCATGCAACTACTCCTCCAAGATTATTGAGCCGATCCAATCGAGATGCGCCGTCTTCAGATTCAGACCTCTCAGCGAATCGGATGTGAGGACGTGTGTGGAGAGGATATCGAAGGTCGAGGGTATCGAGGTCTCGGAGGAAGGCTTCCTCGCGATTGCCCAGCTTGCAGCGGGGGATCTGCGTAAGGCTACCAACATCCTGCAGGTCGCATCATCAATGGGCGGCAAGGTGGATGCGGAAACGGTTTTCGAATCGACTGAAAACATACGACCTTCGGAGATCCAGGAGCTTCTGACGACAGCTCTCAAGGGAAACTTCATGGCCGCGAGGACCAAGCTCGATGACATGATTGTCATTCATGGTCTCTCCGGAGAGGACATCGTGAAGGCAATTCACAGGGCGGTTCTCGATTTACCAGTAAACGAGGATGTGAAGATACGATTGATCGACCGGGTCGGCGAGGCGGAGTTCAGAATGGTTTCCGGGTCCAGCGAGAGGATACAGCTGGAGGCGCTGCTTGCGCATTTCGCCTACGAAGGCAAGAATGGCAAACCATGATGACCTGGCATTGACGCTGCTGCACAAGAGTTATATACAGTCTGCATGTTTGAGGCCGAGAGGGCTGTCATGGCAAGATTCCCTGAAGCAGAGGCGAGGAACCTCGTTAAGAAGATCTGCATGAATTGCAACGCAAGGAACGCAATACGTGCAACAAGATGCAGAAAGTGTAAATACACTGGTCTGAGAATCAAGACCAGGGAAGCAAAGAAGGCCTAGGCCCTGGGAAATCATTTCTTGTTTTCGTTCTTCTATCTCATACTGGATAGGCTATTCCTTTTTTAGCAATCAATAGCATCTCTGCCATCAGTAGAGAGAAAAAAGGGTGGAGGGGACTCCACCGCAGTTGGGCATCACCCCTTGGTTACACCTCTCCTCTTCCTCAAAAGAGCGAACCAATAGGCTGAGTACTGTATGCTCATTAATGGTCTATAACCTTTATCCTTGGCTGAAAAATATGTTTCACCTTTATGCCATGATTGTCGCATCAACCGTAGCAATTGTATCATTAGAATCTTTTTATTTGAATTATGCCAATCTAGGTCTATGTGGCGTTTCCTCCAATCCGAGATGTTGGTCATTCTGGGTATGACCGAGGATGCGTGCAGGACCGATTCTGAGATTGCAGACCTGTACGGCATGAATAAGGGCACTGTCGCATCCGTTCGCAGGCGGATGCTCGATGCTGGCGCCATCTATTACGCTAACGTGCCCGCCTTCAACAAACTCGGATGTGAGATGGTATGCTTTCACATGGGCGCCACGGATCCCGGCGTGCCTTCTGACCTTAAAGCCGGTCATTATATGGACTTCTGCGAGTCAGCCCCTCAGACGTTCTTCTCCATGATCGGAGGGGGGAATGTAGTATTCTACACCGCTCTATGCGACGCGACTGAATTGGAGGGGTTCATCCAAGAACACAACAGCTTCTTCACCGGTCAACGTAGGTCGTCCAAGGCGAAGCTTGACACAGTGATGTTTCCGTATCGCATGTCGCGAGGGACCTATACGACCAACTTCGCTCCGACCGTCCACCGCTTCTTCCAGCTGGAAGTGCCTCCGCCGAAGTCTGAGGTTGCGAAGCATCACGATGTGACATCTCCCGATCTTTCGGATACTGAGAAGAGGACTCTAATCGCGATGGTGGAGAATCCCAATGCTTCGGACAGAGAAATGGCAGGGAAGGTCAAGCTGTCTCGGCAGGCGGTCACACGGATAAGGAACAAGCTATACGATGAAGGATATGTAACGAAAGTCTGCGTGCCCCGCTTGTACAAGTGGGGTTTCGAAATCTATGCCGTGACCTTTTCCAAATTCTCGATGGAGGTCACGTGGGATTCTCGGGTAAAGGCCCAACCCAAAGAGCCAATCGACTTGTCCTTCTTCACATTATCCAAGGCTGATGAGAGCGTCACCAACCATATGATTTCTAGATATCAGGAATATGCGGAGAATCTGGAGGATATACTAGCATGGTACCACAAATCTCGGATCTTCGACGAGAGCCCGCGAATCAATGTCTTTTCTCTCGAGCGCTGCACCGAGCTCAGAACATTTGATTTTGCCCCCGCGGTCAAACACCTCCTGAGCACAAAGCAAAAACGCTGACCTCCTGAACAATTTGTAAATATGCGACCTGACCATTCATTCCTTGGTGGTATCCTTTGAAAACAACTCCTCAGATGACTGCCAAGTGGGCAAAAGGCGCGTTCCTGGCATTCTTGGGAATCATACTGTTGCTCTACTCGAGCAATTTCGTAAAGGAACTGGAAGCTAATGCGTCTGATGAATGGAACCTTTCGTTCGATTGGACTTGGGATCTCCTCAGCTGGATTCTCTGGATACTAGTCGCCTGGCTGTTCGTAGATGCAGCGTTGACGATTGCCCTCAGCTTCAAGATGGACTATCATACGATCAGTGATGTCATGGCACGGCTCGATAAGATCGAGGAACAGATCTCACAGATCGATCGTCCGGATTCATCGGGATCTTCGAATCTGGACGATTCTAATCCGCAGAAGGACCATGAAGACGAGCCTCCTCCCCCGATATGAATCGGGGTATCAGCTCTTCTTTTCGGCCTTCTTCTTCTCTTTCTTGGGGCACTCCATGTTTATGCATAGAACCCATGGCGGTTTGCCCTTCTGGTTCCAGACCTTGATGATCGGCGAGCCACAAGCATCGCACGGTTCATCGGTCGGGACGATCTTCCCCATCTGTGGGAGTGGGTAGACTTTCGTGCACTTCGGGTAATTCGAGCATCCAGCGAACCTCTTCCCTTTCTTCGACTGGATCGCCATGAGGTCGCTTCCACAATCGGGACACTTGCCTACATACCTCTCTTTCTTGGCGCTTGTACACGCAGGGTCTACGCAGACGATCATCGGCGGCTGGCCTTTGGTTACGTACTTCATCTTCGGCGCTCCGCAGACATCACACTTCTGGTCTGTGGCAAGCACGAGCATGCCTCTCGGGAGCGGATATGTCCTCTTGCATTCCGGGTATTTGGAGCATCCGATGAAGCTGCGACCATCCCGCATTCTGATCTCCAATAGCTGGCCCTGGCCGCACTCGGGGCAATCTCCCAGGTTGTGCTGCGCCCTCAAGGCCTTTCGGATATCGTCCCCGATCTCCTTCTTGTTCTTCTCCAGCACGGTCATGATGTCATCGAGCATGTCTTGGCTCTCTTCAAGGACATCCGCTTGGACCCTATCGCCCTGGGCTATCAGGTCCATCTCGTTCTCAAGATGTGAGGTCATCTTCACATCTGTAATCTTATACTCGTCATGCAACCTTGCGTGATCTTCGAGTGCAGCCACCACGGCTATGCCGCTTTCGGTGGGCTCGATCTTGACTCCCTTGGCGAATCGCCTGTCGTACAGTTTCTGAATCGTCTCATGACGAGTACTCTTCGTGCCCAATCCTCGCCTCTCCATATCTTGGATCAACGTGCCTTGCGTATACCTCGCAGGAGGCTGCGTGTTCTTCTCGGTAACCACGATCTTCTGCACTTCTGCCTGGTCTCCAGCAAGGAGCGTCGGGAGTTTGACTTCGTTGACCTTGAAGAACGGGTAGTACTTTCTCCATCCGGGCGATATGATCTCATAACCTTCGCTGGTGAATGGCTCCCCTCCTATGTCCAGGTTCACGATGGTCTTCTTCGACATGCATGGTGGGGCAACTGTCGCCAGGAATCTTCGGGTCACTAGTTCATACACATCCCATCGATGGCCCTTCAAATCCTGCTTCTTGGCCGCATCCACTGGATGGATCGGAGGATGATCGGTCGTGCTCTTCTTCCCTCTGGAGGGTCTTATGCTTTCCTGGGCTAGAATCTCCTCTGCCTCCGCGGCAAACTCTGACTTCTTGAGCTTCTCAAGTATGCTCTTCAGACCAAGTGAAGTTGGATAGACCGTGTTGTCGGTTCTGGGATAGGAAATGTACCCATCAGTGTACAGGTCCTCTGCGATCTTCATCGCCTGCGAGGCGCTCAATCCGCGCTTGGTTGCCTCTGCAAGGAATGCTGTCGTGTTGAACGGAGCTGGCGGATACTCGGTATTCTCCTTTTCGTTGGCATCCTTGACATTTGCGATCTTTGCCTTCTTCGCGTTTGAGACAGCCGTCTGGGCCTTGTCCTTGTTGTCGAAACTCCCGTTCGAATGGGCTGCCCTGAACTCCTCGCCCTTCTTCAGGTTTGCAGAGACCGTCCAATATGGAATTGGGACAAATTCCCTAATCTCTTTTTCGCGTGCGACGACGAGAGCAAGTGTTGGACTCTGGACTCTGCCCACGGATAGGAAATCCTTGCCGAGCTGTCCTGATGCCAATGAGATGAACCTTGTCAATGCAGCTCCCCAGACAAGATCTATGAGTTGTCTCGTCTCAGCCGCTGAAGCGAGTTTGTAATCGATGTCTGTGAGCTCGGAGAACGCTCTCTCGATCTCTCCTTTGGTGAGCGCGCTGAACTTGGCGCGCCGACTGACCTTCTTGAATGATGTCTGTTCGAGGGCTTCCACCCCGATGAGCTCTCCCTCTCGGTCATAGTCCGTCGCAATGACGACCTCATCCATCGTTTTTGCAAGGTCCTTGAAGACATTCATTATCCTAGCCGCGGTCGCATCGACTTTCTTCTCTGGCTTGGCATAGATGAGGTCCTTTGGAGAGATCGAATCCCAGTCGTTGTACTTCTTCGGATAATCGAGAATTACGATGTGCCCTCTGAGCCCGAGAACTGTGTATTCATCACCGTCTCTATTGAACTCATAAACGGGGACGCCCGATACCGAGCGTCTCTTCTGAGTATAGTTGGAGAGGATGAATGCAATCCTCTGCGCGGCGTGGTTCTTCTCGCAGATGATTAGCCTGCGCATCTGGGGTTGGATGCTTCGGCTCTTATATAATCATAATGGGTGATAACAGGAAACACTCCAGATTGTGTTCTGGCTAGAATTCCCTCGATTCACTTGGCATTCCATTTCTTCCTTCTGAGATCCAGGAGTTCGTTCCTTCTCCGACCAAGCCCGAGAATGGAGACTGGCACACTCATGTCGTTCTCGACGAATCGTATGTATTCCTTCATGGTCTCCGGAAGCGCGCGGAATCCCTTCGCGAGGATGCTATCCAGCCGCTTCCCCTCGATCTCCTCCCAACCTCTGAGAGTCTTGTACACTGGTTCGCATCTCTGAAGCACCCGCAGGTCCGTCGGGAATCTTGTCACTCTCTTGCCATCGAGTCTATAGTGTGTGCATATCTTGACCTTGTCGAAACCTCCGAGGACGTCTATCTTGGTCATCGCGATGCCCTTGAAACCATTCAATGAGTGCGAATATCTGGTGACGACGAGGTCCAGCCATCCACACCGTCTGGATCTCCCTGTCGTTGTGCCGAACTCCCCACCCTTCTCCGCTATGCTGCTTCCGATATCGTCGCAGAGCTCTGTCGGGAAAGGGCCTTCACCGACGCGTGTGGTATATGCTTTCATGACGCCGTAGACGTCACCAATCGCGGAGGGCGGGACGCCAGATCCAGATGCCGCATTAGATGCTGCCGTTATAGATGAGGTGACATATGGGTAAGTGCCATGGTCTATGTCCAGCATGGTGCCCTGTGCGCCCTCGAAGAGGACGTTCTTATTCTTGGCTAGTGCGCTGCCGATAAGTGCTCCTGTATCCATCACATGCGTACTGAGTCTCTTGCCATATTCTGAATATTCTCTGACTATCTTGTTCTTGTCGAGTTTTGTCGAATCGCCGTAGAATTCCAGAAGCCTCTGCTTAAGCGGAATCAGAAATGCCAGTTTTTCGGACAGCACCTCTTCTTCGACGAGGTCGCACATCCTCACACCGATTCTCGATGCCTTGTCCGAGTATGCTGGCCCTATCCCCCGGCCCGTTGTGCCCACTTTGGAGCCCATCTTGAGCCTCTCCTCGGCCCCATCCAAGAGCTTATGGTATGGCATGATGACATGGGCCCGTTCGCTGATTCTGAGGTTCTTAGTGCTGACACCTCTGGATTCGAGGCCGTCAAGTTCCTGGATGAGCACTCCTGGGTCGATGACCACACCGTTCCCTATCACAGAGAATTTGCCGCGCCTGAGAATCCCCGAAGGTAGGTGGTGCAGTTTGAACAGCTCCTCGCCGATCTTGACGCTATGTCCGGCATTGTTCCCTCCCTGGAATCTGACGACGAACTGCGCATCCTCTGCGAGGTAGTCCACTATCTTGCCCTTGCCTTCATCGCCCCATTGTGATCCTACGACAGTCAACGATGGCATCCTATCGATAAGTGCATCCTCGACCTCTGTATTTAAACATTGGATTCGGTCTGGAATATTGTACCTGATCATCGTTTGAATATCTCGATCAGATCGTCTATCGGTGCATCTGTCTTGAATCCCTTGGGGTCGAAGTGAGTCCTCGAAGCGGTGAAGCCCGCATCCTCGAGTCTCTCGATGAAGATGACCAGCTTGGGTGGCGAGTGCTTGGTTCTCCGTGCTATTTCGTCGAGTTTGTAGAACAGCGGCGTAGACATGGCTTCCTCCCTCCAGACCGTCAGCATCTTCTCGCATCGCGATGAAGTCCCAAGATCCCCAGTCACGGACATCTTCCGCAACAATTCCTTTGAGAACAATTGTCCGGTCCAGAGGGGACCAGCATCCATCTTGCCGCATCTGCTGTCGGTGACTTCGCGGACAAGGGATTCCTTGTCATATCTTGCGTATCCCAGACGTTTTATGGCGGCATCCGCCCTGTTGGCCCCGTTCACTATTCTTGCGTAGATCTTGAAGTAATGGTCCGCATGATAGCATAGCAATGGTTCGCAAGCCCTGTCATGCTTGGCTGCCTCACGCACAAGATATCCCAAGAGTATTCTCAACCCCGTTTCGTGCGCGAACGGAGACCTTGATGAGTGCGAGCCATACCGTCTGAGGCAAGTCTTGGGATATGTCCCGTACAGCGGCGCGGTGTCGGTAGCCGTTATTGCCACCACTCCCCTGTTCTTGCAGCTCTGGACGGCTGCGTCTATGAATCCGACTGGGGTCCCAAACGGGTCGACATCGATGTAGTCGAACGCCTCGTCTGCCAGTAGACTGTTAAGATCCCTGGACGTGACTGCCACATGCTCCAGACTGTTCATGGACGCGTTCTCTTTGATCAACACCGCCGCCATGAGATTCCTGTCGTTCAGTATGAAATCGGCTTTCACACCACACTCATTCGCCAGCCGGAGTCCCCTGGCACCGGTTGCGGCCAGCCCATCGAGTATCTTCTGTCCTTCTTGAAAAATCTCACGCCCGAACATGACGGAGATGTCTCGGCCGAATTCCATCTGCCTGTTGTAGAACAGATCGCCACGTTTCGTGCCAGGCCCCTTCCTGCAGAAATCATCGGGAACCAGAAGTTCCGTGGTGCCTTCAATGACCTTGGCAAGCCCAGGTCCGCTCAAACGTACTCGCCCTTCATGAGTTTGATTATCTTGTATGGAAGCAGGTTCCTGTTGATTGGGGTGACTTCAAGAATACGTACATCGTCCCTGCGCCTGATGTCTTGGAGGAGCGGATTCCTGGACTTCTTGTGCAGTGTTAGGATGATGGGCTTCTCTACTTCCATGGCATCCTTCACTGCCTTGACGAACTTCTCAGATTCCACTTCCATCTTTCCAACTTCGTCGATCACTATCACATCGGCGTTCTTGCTTGCATCGACGAGTGCCTCGACCCCGACCGTGTCCAGGCTCTCCAGATTCACACCGTATTTTCCCACGCAGAACTTGGATTCAGTGTCCGTATGCGCGAATATGGCCTTTCTCTTCGTCTTCCAATCCATGACGTAGAATCCTACGCGCTTCCCATTCTCTATGATTGGTTCCGTGACCATTCCACCTACTACAAGCTCTTCTTCCTCCAGCATCTCGATGACTTTGACGAGAGCCTGAGTCTTGCCTGCGCCAGGAAGACCTGTGATGCCTATCTTTATTCCTCTTGTCATGGGGATCACCGATCATCCAGATGGTCGAATCTCGTATGGTTTTTCAAATATATAATGTGTGTCATAAATCTTAACCGCCAGTTGGGAAAACGGGTCACGATTGAGCCGCGTCCATCCCATCCTTCACGACCCTGCTGACGAACATCAGAGGGTAGTTCATCTCCCTGACGAACTTCATGCCTGCTTCGACCAGGGTATTGTTGTATCTCACGGCTATCGAGACATCAAGCATATCCCCTGTGAGGGAGACATACCCGAACTCGCTCACCTTCTCTCTCAGCTTGGTCCGGTCAATGCGGACCTTGACACTCTCGACGAATGGCTGGACCATGCTTCCTGATTCCATGGCCTTCTCCAGGGTTTCCACATTGTCTGCATTCACTGGGACACCGACGAACTGATGATATATCGTGCCGAGTTTGATGCCAGCCTCAAAAGTGGCTCTCTCCGAATCGGAGCACATGAAATGAGCGTCAGCTTTCCGCTCCCTTTCGTCTTTCATACAACGGCCCCCCTATGATATAGCAGATTGTAAGTGCCAGAGCGATGCCTGTGGCGGTACGTGAGAATGCCGTATATAATTGTTGGTCGTCGACAATGGCCAGTCCTGCGATGTACGGCATGATTGCGGCGGCGATTCCCATGGCTGAAGCTTTGGCCATCCACCCCTTCACTTTGGGATAGGGTATCTGCGATGCCATGAGCACGCTCGCAGAGACTGCGCATAGAATGACGACCACTGGAGCCTCGTCGATTGCGAAATATAGGTTGCTAGACTCACTTCCGTCGGTCGCCCCAAACAGCATGCAGACGAGCAGAATGAACAATGCCGCTGCAGGTGCGGGCAAGCCTGTGAAGTGTCCTAGTTGATAGCCACCGACGCTGAATCTCGCTAGTCTGAATAGGCCTGCTGCCATGAATGCTGCAGCACAGACAAGGATCGCGAAATTCTCCAACGATCCTGTCGGCGATGCGACCAATGGGTCTCTCAGTTCAGCATATATGAGCAGTGCCGGTGCAAAGGCGAATGAGATGGAATCGGAAATGGAGTCCAGGACTTGTCCTCTAGTGTGCTTGCTCCCGAATCTCCTTGCCGAGTAACCATCCAGGCCATCCATGACCATGGATATGAGCAAGAGCCCTGTCGCATACAGATAGCTCCCAGCGACGACATATGCGATTGCGACGAATCCAAGTACGCCATTGGCGAGCGTGAAAAGATCCCCGAATGAGACCTTACCCAGTGCGCTCATCGAGCACCTCCGCGATGCAGGTCACTCCGGCCCTGACATTCTGACCCACATACGCTTTCAGGTCGACCTTGGTGGGTGGCAGGAATACATCTACCCTGGATCCGAACCTTATCAACGCCAATTTGCTTCCTTTCGAGACTGCGTGCCCCTTTTCTATATATGGCACAATTCTCCGCGCAAGGATCCCGGACATATGCATGACAGACATTGGACCGATTCCTGTATCCATTTCCACTTCGATTCGCTCGTTGTTCGGTGATCGATGACTATATGCCGGAAGGTGCTTGCCAGGATATCTGGTAACCTTCGTGATTGAACCAGAGGTCGGAGCCCTTGTGACATGGACATTGCTGAGTGAGAGATATATCGATACCAACCCTTTCGCAGGGTCTATCTCTCTTACCACTCCATCCGCAGGTGACACCACTCCGCTTCCTACAGTCCTCTCAGGGTCCCTGAAAACGAACAGGAAGAATCCCGTGAGCACCGCAAAACCGACGCAAAACGCTGCACTCACAGGGAGAAGTATGGCTGACGCTGCCGCACTCATTGCTACAAACAAACGCCCTCCCTTGGCGATCACCGACATACCTCAGCTTCAGATATCCACTCAAGCACGATATCCTATTTAAGGAGCATCTTTGCGTCCACTACGACGACGCCCTTCGTCTTCACAAATACTGGGTTCAGATCCATCTGGTCCAGCTTGTCCATGTGTTTCTCGCCAAAGGCGGACACTGCAAGAAGAAGGTTGATTATCGCGTCTCGGTCCAGTTTTATCTTCCTGAAACCTTCGAGTATTGGCGCTGCCTTGATTTCCTTAAGCATCTCCTCTGCATCCTGTCTTCTGATCGGGACTACCCTGAATGTCACATCCTTGTAGACTTCAGTATAGATCCCGCCTAGCCCGAACATTATGGTCAGCCCGAAAGTGCGGTCGTTGATGAGGCCAATGATGACCTCGACCTTCCTGTCCTGCATCGATTCGACCAATATGTTCTCTTTCGGGAACTTCTGACTCAGTTTGTTGAACTCCTGTTCGAACTGGTCCTTTGGTATGTCCAGAACGACACCGCCGACATCCGTTTTGTGGAGGATATTCGGCGAACACACTTTCATAACAACTGGGAACTTGAGTTTCTTGGCATCGATCTGGTCGAAACGGTTCCCTACCTGAAAATCTGTGGTAGGTATCCCTGCCTCTCGAAGAGCTCCCTTGACCTCGTTCTCTGCCAGGGCTTTTCTGCCCTCCTTAAGCACGGAATCTATTATTGACACGCTACCCCTATTTCCGGATGCGCGCTGGTCTCCTTAATCCTTGCCCTTGCCCTGGATGGCTTCCAACCCTAGCTTCTTGCCGAGAGCGAGCGCGGACTTGTTGAGTTCGTGGGTCGCCTTCGGGACTGATTCCAGCATGGCCTTCTCGAGGGCATTGTAAGAGACGATGTCCGAGATCTCTCTGAACGCTCCCAGCATAATCACATTGGCGACCACTCTGGTCCCCAACTCTTCCGAGACCTTGGTGACCGGTATGTAATATGCATGTCCTTGCGGCCTGCCCCTTACAAGGTCCGGGTCGATGATTATCTTGGTCTCTGGCTTGATTTCGTCTATATATTTTTCGTATGCCTGCTGGGACATAACGATAAGGTAATCTGGAATCTCGACGAACGGGTAATGCATCTCCGTCGTGGATATCTTGACATCGCATTTGGAGTGCCCTCCCCTTGCAGAGGGACCATATGACTGGGTCTGGATCGCGCTCTTCCGCTGGGTCTTCCCATCCTTTCCGACAGGCCTGTCATAGAGTGCAGCTGCTCTGGCGGTGACTATCCCCATCAGGATGACGCCCTGTCCACCGAAGCCAGTGAACCTAATGCTTCTCTCCATGCTTCTCAACTCCTATGCGCTCCTGATAGCATTCCCTGTCCCTGTTCACGAACTCTCCTATTGTTATCTGGCCTGCCATGTTGAGATCAACATGGTCGACTGCGGCACTCCGAGCTTTCTCTCTTCGGACAGAATTCTCCTTGAACCATTCGAGCATACTGGATGTGTCCACCATCTTGTTCCTGCGGCCAAAATTGGTCGGACATTGGGAAACCACCTCGATGAGGTTGAATCCCTTCTTTTCCAATGCTATCTTGATTGATTTGGTCAGTTCGTGAACGTGCCTGGTTGTCCATCTGGCAACATAATTGGCCCCAGCAGCGACCGCGATCTCCGAAAGGTCTAGTGGGTACTCCTTGTTACCGTATGGTGTGGTAGTCGACTGGAAATCGTGCGGAGTGGTGATCGAAGCTTGTCCTCCGGTCATTCCGTAGATGTTGTTGTTGATGCAGATCACATCCATATCGATGTTCCTCCTGCATCCGTTCATAAAATGGTTGCCTCCTATTGCGCCCAGGTCACCATCGCCTGTGAATACCACTATATCCAGCTCTGGTCTAGCGAGTTTCAATCCAGTTGCGAAAGCGACTGCCCTCCCATGTGTGGTGTGCAGAGCATCGGAGTTGATGTACAACGGTATCCTGGATGAGCAGCCGATGCCGCTGACGAAGACCGTGTTGTCGAGGCTCCAATCGAGTTCCTTGAATGCCCTATAAAAGCAGTTCATCACTGTCCCGTTGCCGCATCCTGGGCAGAAGACGTGTGGCCATCTGTCCTGACGATAGAAATCGAATATCTCCATCAAATCGCCCCCATCTCTCTGAGCTTGTGCCTGACCTCTCCCGGCGTTGGCGGTTCTCCTCCTATCTTTGGGAGCAGCTCGATCTTCTTGCAGCCTGCCTCGAGCGCAATTCTCTTGATATCGTGATACAGTTGACCCATGTTCATCTCGCAAACGAGGATGTGGTCCGCCTTTGAAGCGACCTCGCGGATGGGTTCTTCCGGGAGCGGCCATATGGTCTTCAATCGGAGTAGACCGATGCGGTCATCCCCGGCTGCGACTTCTCGTGCGCCGAAAGACGCTGAACCGTATGAGATTATCATGTGCTTTGAGTCCGGGCAGAACAAGTCCCATTTGTTGATATCCCTTCGGTTCTTGGTGATCTTGTCGTTGAGTCTGGAAACGAGTTCTTGATGGACCTTCGGGTCCTCGGGCTCTATCCTAGAATCAGGTCCGTGGGTCATGCCAGTGACTGCCGTCTTGTTTCCTTTGCCGAATGTCGGGAATGGCGGGACGAGATCATCCGGGACATCATATGCTTCATCAGTTCTGCGCACGCCCTTCTCCTTCCTATTGACAATCTTGATATTGCTGGGTACGCTCAGGAGACCTCTCATATGGCCTATCTCTGCATCCGATAGAACGAATGTGGGCACTCTGTATTTCTCAGCGTAATTGAATGCTTTGATTGTGAGGTCGAACATCTCCTGGACACTGGCAGGTGCGAACGCGATGACCTGGTAATCTCCGTGGGACCCCCACTTGGTGGCCATCACATCTCCTTGGGACGCTCTGGTAGGCTGGCCAGTAGAAGGTCCTCCCCTCATCACATTGACTATGACTGTTGGAGTCTCGGACATTGCAGCGTATCCAATGGCCTCTTGCATCAACGAAAAGCCGGGGCCAGACGTGGCGGTCATCGATTTCGCTCCGCCCCAGGAGGCACCTATGATTGCTGAAACGCAAGCGATCTCATCCTCCATCTGTAGGAATGCGCCTCCAACTTCTGGTAGCTTCCTCGCGAGCCCTTCGGCTATCTCCGTAGACGGTGTGATCGGATACCCTGCGAAGAAATTCAAACCCGAGACCAGTGCTGCTTCCACGCATGCTTCGTTCCCCTGGAGGAAATACTCTCCTGGTGTCAGGCTCATTTCTTCTCCTCCTCTTCTGGATGCCACGATATTGCCTGGTCTGGACAGCTGAGGACGCAGAGTTCGCAAATGAGCTTTCCTTCTCTCTTGTGATTGTAGCAATTCTGCGGTTCACTCACGACCGCAGCGAAGTATCCACGAGGAGAGATATCTGCCCCCTTCGAGTAGCACTTTTTTGGGCACATATAGATGCAGATATTGCATGCCTTGCAGTACTTCAAATCAATGACGGGTTTCATTTTGCTCTGCACGCGCGATTGGGCGTACGATATTTGAATGTTCGTGACATAAACGAATTCTCTAAAGCATCTACTGGCCTCTTTTCCAACTTGGTGGTCAAAATGTTGGTAAAACACGAGAAAATCATTCAATCAAACTGCTGTCGTGCTATTATGCAGTCGTGTGTTCCTAGCAAAGCATTATTACGAACCTCTTGCTAATGTCGAAACCGAGAAGATGGACGCCCTTCAGAATCAGATACTGAGGCTGAAAGAAGAGAAGAACGCAGTGATACTGGGCCACAACTACCAGCGCAAAGAGGTCCAGGAGATATCGGACTTCCTCGGCGATTCGTTCGGTCTGTCTGTCCAGGCATCGAAGACGAAGGCTAGCATGATTGTCTTCTGCGGCGTGGACTTCATGGCCGAATCAGCGAAGATCCTGAATCCAGAGAAGATGGTGCTTCATCCGAACCTGAAATCGAAATGCCCTATGGCTGGTATGGTGGATGTAAAGTCACTCAGGGAGCTGAAGGCTGAGCACCCCGGGGCACCGGTCGTATCATACGTAAACACGAGCGCCGATGTCAAAGCCGAGACGGACATATGCTGCACATCCGCGAATGCTGTGAAGATTGTCCAGTCGTTGCCTGACAAGAAGATTATCTTCGTGCCGGACACAAACCTCGGCCTTTACGTTCAGCGGTTCGTCAAGGACAAGGAGATTATCTTCTGGCCTGGATACTGTCCCACACACATGAATATCAAGAAAGACGACCTCGTCAAGCTAAGAGCCGAGCATCCTGGTGCAGAGATACTCGTCCATCCTGAGTGCACGCCGGAGATCATAGACTATGCAGACTACGCATTCTCGACTGAGGGCATCATCAAGCATATCCAGGCATCCGCAAAGAATGAATTCATAATCGGCACGGAGAGCAACATGTTGCACAGGCTCAGGCGCGAGGCTCCTGGCAAGGTCTTCTATGAGGTACCAAATGCCACCTGTCCGAACATGCGCGAGATATCGCTCGAAGACGTTCGTGACTCACTCACTAAGATTCAATACAAGATCGAACTTCCAGCTGATATCATAAGGAAGGCGCGTGTCCCTCTGGAGCGTATGATCAAGGCTGGCCGGTAAGGGACCAACTCTTAGGTCGCATCCATTATCGGGCCCACCATGAAGTATACTCCGAATATGATCATCAGCGCCCCGCATGTGCCAAAGACCAATTCGTGGACGAGTGGAGTCCAGAGATGTTTGCTTCTGAAAACAGCGAATGATGTGAAGCTGTACCATGCGAGGTCGCAGCTCCAGTGTACTATCGCGAATGCGAGGACCACAATCGGTCCGAACCATTGAGCCGAGAAGATCAGCAATGCGCCAACCGTTGCCCACCATAGAAAGAAGTATGGGTTCGCGGAGGTCGTTATGATCCCCGCCATGAAGGCGCCTCCAGGTATGGAATCCTTTCCAGATGTCACGATCTCCTTTCTGCGTCTCACCATCATTATACCCATGAAGGCAAGCAGGAAACCTCCCACTAGACCTATGCCCAGCATGATCATTGAATCCTCGAATACGTAGCCCATGCTGAGGACTATCAATGCCATCAGCGGGAATTCGATCAGCCCGTGACCAAGCGCTATCCGGATGCCCGCTTTCTCATCCCTATAGCCTTTCGCTATGGTGGCCGCTAGGACTGGACCTGGCATCATGACTCCCGAGAACGATATCACGATTGCCATCCCGAAGAATATCCAGATGTTCTCACTGACTGGGTCCACGATACCCAGACTGTCGGGCGTGTCTATATAACCGACGCGCCGGAACCCTTGGGCCGATGCTCAAATATCACGAGCGCATTAGCTCTGAAAGATGATGAGAACTGGGTCAGCTGAGGTCTCATGACCTGTGATGAACCCTATGAGTGCTGAACATCCTCGGAAAAGAATAACTCGGCGCACGGAACAGCGTGTCCGTGCCGCCATTTAGTTTTTTTAGAGTTCGACCTTGCCGTAGTCTATCTCGCAGATCCGCTTGAAGTATCCTTTGGGGTGCTGGCAGTTGGGGCAACTTTCCGGCGCCTCATTCCCCTTATGGAGGTAGCCACAGTTGGTGCAGAACCATATCTCGCTCTTGTCTGACTTGTACAGGGAACCTGCCTTCAGTCTGTCCAAGAGCAGTCTGTATCTCTTTGCGTGGTGCTTCTCGATACTTATCACGTGCTCGAAGAACTTGGCAGCAGCTTCATTGCCCTCTTCGCGCGCAACCTTGGCGAACTCAGGGTACATGCTGGTCCACTCATGGGTCTCGCCTTCGAAGGCCTTCTTGAGGTTCTCCTCCGTCGTTCCGACCATCTTGAGCAACTTGATGAGCATCGCTGCGTGCTCATACTCGTTCTCAGCGGTCTCCATGAAGATCTTCGCTATCGCTTGGTGACCTTCTTTGTTGGCCGCCCCGGCCCATTTGACGTACTTCGCCCTTGCCTCGCTCTCTCCTGCGAGGGCAGCTTTCAGGTTTTCTTCCGTCTTGCTCAGAATATCTCCTCGCCCAGGCAATCATGTACTATCATATGAATTCAACCCAGAACCTGTTCGCCAAAAGGGCACTCTCAATTCCTGTTGCTAATGGAGATTAAGACTGCAGCATGACGATGTACTCGATGAATCTGCTGAGCGGCATGCCTTCATTCCAGCGCATTATGAGATTTCCCTCTTTCGAAGGTGTTATCTTGGGGAGTCGCTGGTAGATGGGTTTAAGTCTTCCATTGATCGGTCCAATGTCAAGTGTGAATATTCGCCACGCGTCCCCTCTCTGCCGCTTGTACCTGAATGCGTATATAGGCATCAGTCCCACACGCCTGCAGTCATCCATCATCTCCTGCGCTTGGATCGCGAGCTTCTCGTTTCTGCTAAACCTAAGCACATCGCTGGTGGAGCTCTTTACCTCTATCGGCAGGGAGAGTTCCGAGCGTATTGCAACGAGGTCTATTCCGAGAGAGCCAGCTCCTCTGACGACCATAAATGGTCTCTCTCGTATCTTGAGATATCCCGCCTTCTCCTGCTCGTCGCAAGTTTTGGTAATTCTGCTGAGGACGTCCTCGTTTGCAGCAAGAATGCCCTTGAGCTCACGCTCAAAAATCTTACCCATCGCCTTCTGGTGCATATCCTGCTGAAGGATTAAATCCCTTTTGGGGGGTGATGCGAAAATGCATTCGCATGTCCAGGATTGATGTCTTCTCTCTGACAAACATGGAGAAACATTAATCAAGTGCTCGAATCAGTTACTTGGATGAATCGGTCATCTTGTTCAATGGAGCGATTAGGCTATGCCAAAATGTAATTGCTGGACCTTCATGAAGTGCGGAAGGGAACCTGGTGGATTCGCAACGGGTGATCTCGGGATATGCCCCGCTGCGATCGCAAACGAGCACGATGGTATCAATGATGGAAAGAATGCTGGACGGTTCTGCTGGACCGTGGCAGGAACATTATGCTCTGGGAAACCTTCTGGTAGATTCATATCCAAGCTGTCGGTATGCATGAACTGCGAATTTTACCGTGCAGTCGTGAAGGAAGAAGGGCCGAACCTTACGGTCAAATCCTGATAGTGCATTCTCTTCATTTCTCTTCGCAATACTCTATGGCTGCGCGGTCCATCTCATCCAGCTCGAGGTCGTCTGGTATGTCTGTCATGAATTTGGCCCGTTCCGATCCGGTCAAGTTTGAATCGTCGGTGATGGCCGAGTAGACTATGTACAACCTCTTTATGGTGACTTCCTTGTAGTGCCGGACGACGTCAAACATGGCTATGAGTTGCCGGCTCCTCAGAGTGACTCCACAGGTCTCCTTGGCAATCCTCGTCACCGATTCTTCGACCTTCTCATAGGTGTTGATGAATCCCGAGGGAAGCGACCACTTGCCACTGGATTCTGGCTCGATAAGCACAGTGCCCTTCTCTCCCATGACTACAAGGATGACCCTGCCCTTGCAGGGAGTGTAATCCAGGTCCGCATTTGCCCCTTTCATGTCGTACTCGAACTTGCGAACCTTCAACTCTGGTGTGCTCATGGCGAGCTCATCGATCTCATCTGCCGCCGGCAGCTCTAGGAGCATTCGTGCTGGTTTGTTCAAGGGGTCAACCTCAGCCTGTCTCTCGGATATAGAACGGTCTCTCTTATGTTGGGCAGGTTCAGCATCTTCTGAACGAATCGTTCAACGCCAAAGCCGAAGCCACCATGCGGGGGCATGCCGTATCTGAAGGCTTTCAAGTAGAATTCGAACGAGTCTAGGTTCAGGTTGTTCTCGCGCATCTGCTCCGTGAGGACATCATATCTGTGCTCCCTCTGCCCGCCGGAGACTATCTCCTGTCCTCTGTAATCCAGATCGAAGTACCCCGTCAGCTCCGGGTTGAGATCGTTCCGTTTGGCGTAGAAAGTGCTTCTCTTAAGGGATGTAGGGAACTCTGTGATGAAATAAAGTTCAATCCCTCTGTCCTTCATCATGATGTCTCCCAGGAGCTTTTCCCCCTCGGTTCCTAGGTCCTCCCCGTGCTCTATCTTCAGTCCATTCGAGGTGACCATTTCGATGGCTTCGTTGTATGTCACCTTTGGGAATGGGATCGTTGGGTCCTTTACATCAATCTCGAGTATTTCCAGCTCCTTCTTGCATTTCTCGCGCACGTGCTTCAGGCTGCTGACAACGATGCCCTCAGCGACGTCCATGACATCATCAGACGATTTGATGAATGCAAGCTCAACATCCAGCGAGGTGAATTCCGCTATGTGTCTTATAGTATCGGAAGCCTCCGCTCTGAACGCTGGAGCTATCTCGAATATCTTGTCGAGGCCTGACGCCATTAGGTTCTGCTTGTATAGCTGTGGGCTCTGGGCAAGGTATGCGTTCTTGTCGAAGTACTTGATCGGGAATAATGTGGCACCGCCCTCCGCTCCTGCAGCCACAATCTTGGGTGTACTGACCTCGGTGAAACTCTGCGACGTGAGGTAGCTCCTTATGCCCTCCAACGTCCTCGCCTTTATCTTGAATATCGCCCGGATCTCCTCCTTCCTGAGATCCAGGAATCTGTTGTTCAGTCTAGTGTCCAGGTCTGCGCCGACCTTGTCCACGACCCCGAGCGGAAGAGGGGTCTCAGCAGCATTGACAACGGTAACGTTGTCCGGAAGTATCTCGTAACCCGCCTTCGCCTCCTTGCTCTCCTTCACGATTCCGGTGACGATCACAACGGATTCACGCGGGATCGAGGCGACCTGCTCGAAAATCTCTTTGTTCCTCTTCTTGAGCATGGTCACTTGGATCACGCCGTATGCGTCCCTGAGCTGGAGGAATGATATGCCTCCGAGGTTCCTCAGGTCCTGGACCCATCCACCGACGGTCACCTGCTGGCCATAGTGTTCAGAAGATATCTCTCTTGAATATGTTATGTGCTGCCATGAGGGCAATTGGATGCACCTTCTTCGCGTAACCGGGTCGGACCTATTTACTACTTCCGTGAACCGTCTTTTGGCTTCTCTCCGCGATGATTATTCCTATCACGATGACAAACCCGCATAATGCGGTCCACATTGCAACACTCTCTCCCCTGATGATCCATGCGAAAACTGATGCGAATACTGGCATGAGGTAGATGAAGAACGCCATCTTCGACACCTCCTCATGTTCCAAGGATCGGAGATACAGCAATGATGAGAGTCCCGCGCAGAATATCCCTAGGACCAAGAGGTTGCTTGTGGAGGATAGGGTGAATTCAGCCACGGGTGTCTGCTCGAAGGGCACTGCTACCGCGAGCATGACCGTTCCGAAGACAAGAGCGAGTCCGATGATCAGGTCCGGTGGACTGCTGTTCATCATCTTCTTAGCGGAGACCCATGCGAGACCGTATGATGTAGCGGAGATGAATATGAGCAAGTTGCTCACGAAGCTCTCGTCCTCCAGGGATATGTTGCCATGGGCCACGAGAAGAATGGTTCCCGCCATGGCCACCACGCTGCCCATCGCCTTCATCGATGTCATCCGTTCCCTCAGCAGGAGGACCGCGAACAACAAGGTCATGACTGGTCCAGAGGACTGTATGACCGAAGCGACGGACGAAGTGCCGTGCATGAGCCCCATGTTCTGCGTGATGTTGGGGATAGTCACATAAAGCGCTCCCATGAGCACCAGGGACCAGCGCTCCTTCATGATGGTGGCCCGTATCTCCGATAGGCTGTATGTGAGGAGAATGAAGACACCGAAGATTGTGGAAGCGATCCCGAACCTTAGGAACCCGAGCATTATCGGTGAGAAGCTGGTGAGTGCATCTTGTGTAAGTGGAAACGCGAGTCCCCACAGCGCGACGGCAGAAATCGCAGAGCCAGATATGATCCACTGCTTCGGCTTGGGTGACGCCATTACTCCTGGCATGGCGAACCCCCATTTTAGACTATTGATTCATCAGATGCCTTCATGGCTCATATTCCTAAAACGAGCATTAGGTAGGGGTCGTGCTGCATCAGCTGGTTCCAGAGTTCTTGGCCGGCTTCTTATCGATCAGCTCCAGCCGCTTCCCCTCGTCGTAGAGACATCTGACGGCCTTCGCTGCTCGCATGGCTGATGGGTACACGGGTATGTTCTTGACACGCAGGTCCTGGACCACCTCGTTGATCTCGGGTCCACCCACCCAGCATGCGATGATTGGCTTCTTCAGATTCCTCTTCTCCTCGACCAGTTTGATGACCGCGCCGACGTACTCCCTCGGCCTCGCTATCCCTGCATGGACGCAGGTCATGATGAGCGCATCCACATTCGGGTCGTTCAGCATTATTGCGCCTGTTGCATGATATCTGTGGAACCTCGCGTCTCCAGTAACGTCCACAGGGTTCCTCGCGGTGGATATTGATGGCAGGTGTGGTCTAAGGGCTTCAGCGGTCTTCTTTGAGATGTTGGGTACCCTGAGCCCGAGAGACTCGCACCAATCAGCTATCATTATGCCCGCCCCTCCGCCGTTGGATATGATGCCGACTCGGTTCCCATGTATCGCGGGTTGGTATGCCAACGCCCTCGCCAAATCGAAGAGTTCGTCGACGTCGTATGCTCTTTGGATATGTACTTGTCTGAATGCGGAATCGTAAACAGCATCTGACCCACTCAATGCGCCAGTGTGTGTCGATGCCGCCGCGGAGCCTGCGACGGTTCTCCCGGCTTTTATCGCCACTATCGGCTTGCTGCACCTTCTGGCTGCATCCAGGAACTTCTTGCCGTCCTTGATACCCTCTATGTACATCGCGATGACTTTCGTCTCTTTGTCTGCGTCCAGATAGTCTATCAGGTCCGCATCATCGATATCGGCCTTGTTGCCGACGCTGATCACTCTAGATAGGCCGATGTGCTCGCCGTTAGCGTAATAGATCATGCCGACGCAAAGCGCTCCGCTCTGACTTATGAGTGCGATCTCGCCCTTCTGGGGCATGCCGAAAACGAACGCGGCATCGAGGTTGTCTATCGGGTCCTTGTATCCGAGCGTGTTTGGTCCGACGAGCCTTATGCCTCCCTTGCGGGCGATATCCAGTATCTCTGCTTCCAGCTGCTTTCCCCGCTCGCCGGTCTCTCCGAACCCTGAGGATATGACGACCACGCCCTTGACTTTCTTCCTGGCGCACTCCATCATGACCTTGGGCACGAACTCCGCAGGGACGGCCACTATCACGAGGTCTATGTCTTCCTTGACTGCGAGGACGCTCGGCTGCGTCTTCAGTCCCATTATCTCGGGGGTCTCAGGGTTGATCGGATAGACCTTTCCCCGGTAGCCATGAACTAGGATGTTCTGCAGAATCTCATAACCGATCTTCATAGGGCTTCTCGAGGCACCTACGACTGCGATCGACTTTGGCGAGAAGATAGGTCTCAGGTCCTCAACGGTTCCCATCAGTGACTCACTGTTGACGAATAGCGGACTATGTCAGTTTAAGCCTTTCTAATCGAATCCTACCATCGATGTGGTTGCATGATGATCGTCAGGGGACCCCGCTGGCACCGATGTTCAAGTCTAGTTCGCCTTGGGGAACTCTACTGAGAACACCGTGCCCTTGGCATGATCTCCTGAGACTCGGTCTTCCACTGCGACCCGCCCACCATAGGTCTCAGTCAGAGTCCGCACGATGGTCAGGCCTAGACCTAATCCTTTTAGTTGGCTGATGGTCGTGAGCCGCTCATATCTCTTGAAGAGGAACTCCTTCTTGTTCGGATGCACCCCTGTTCCCTCGTCGATCACGCACACTTTCCAAGACGGCGTCTTCTCATCCATGGCCGATTCCATGATCTTGACCGTCACGGGCTTACCATTCCCATACTTGACCGCGTTGGTGAGCAGGTTGATGAATATCTCATTGGCGAACTCCCCCGCTTCGATGATGAACGGTCCACCTGAGTAATCTCGTATGATCTTCACACCCATCCTGTCTGCCATAGTCTTCGTATCTGAGATGGTCGTATCCAGTATGTGAACAAGGTCTACTTTGACCATATTCTCTTTGCCCGTGGCCTTCGCCTTTGCGAGCTTGGCGATCCTATCGACAAGCAAATCCACCTTATTCATCTGTCCCAGGGCGGTCTTTGTCATCTCTCCTTTCTGTTCCTGAGACATCTTTTCATCGCCTATCAATTCCATGATACCCTTCGCAATGCTGGTGTGATTGCTGATGTCATGGACCAGGAGATCATTGTAGAGCTGCAGCATGGTTCTTATATCATCCAATTTCTCCTTGGCTTCCTCGAAATCAGTTATATCAAGCCCGATTTCAAGCCTCACCAGCCGCCCATCGGACCATTCGATCGCCCTGTCGGATAGACGGTATTTGCGTCCCGTGTTGGTGTTCTGGAAATCCCATACATACGAACCGGTCGGGTTCCCGTCCTTCAGCAGGTACTTATTCGTGCAGAACGGGCATGGACCATCCATACCCGTCTGGATCACTTTGTAGCATATCTTCCCAACCAGATTATTTCCAAAAGCTTCTTTCATCGGCCTGTTCGTGGCAAGAATTTCGTAAGTATCCATGTCGGCGACGTATACGATCGCGCCGAGTTCGTTCAGTATCGTGAGTACTTCGTCATGTTCGCTCTTGAGATACTCGGCTTTGCGGGAGAGCAGTCTTATCATGCGAGAATTATCATATGCGAGCCCTATCTGCGAGGTCACCGCTTCGAGCAATTTGATCTCGTGCGCGGATATCTTCCTCTCGGAGTATGATCCTAGTATCAATGCCCCGAGGATTCTCCCCCGCGCCAGAATCGGTATGCCTATCGCGCACCTTATGGATGGGTTGTTCGGGACTAGATGTCGGTCGATGAATTCATCGAACTCGCCATGTCTCGTGACAGTCGCGATGTCACGAATGACCTTCGTGCCTATCTTGTCCAGAACCCTTCGAGCAAAATCATCGCTCCCAGGGATCTCGGCCTGGAATCCCTTGGCATCGATCATCATTACCGCACCGTGCGTGCACCCCAGCAGATTCTGGCATGTTTCGAGCAGCTTCATCAGCAATTCTCTTTCATCTACCGCTTCCTGAGCGGAGACGAGGCCGATCAGAGTGCCCGCCGAGAACTCTTTTCTCCTGGTATCCTCAAACGTCTCGCCAAAAGTAATAGTCACCCAGTTCATGACTTCGATGATCTTCTTGACGTCCCGATAGACTTCATCGGAAATATGCTCCTTGTTGGTCTCCAATACCGCGTCGACGACTATCTCTGTGGCCAGAGAAATGGACTTCATAACTTCGTTGAACCTGAACCCACCGGAACTCCTGGCAGGGGCAATACGCTGGCTGTACTCCATGAGCCCTGAGTAATCGCCTTCTGCGACCGCAAGATAGACACCATCGATCCAATCCTCAGCCGATTTCTGGAGTATTTCATCCGGCAGAACCTGATATCTTGGAATCGATTCCCTGACTTCCTTTACCCAGCGGTCAAGCAAGTCTGCTTTTCTGGTCTTCAGTATACCTGAAAGACTGTTCTCAGGCAAGAATGACTCCCTCCAGTTCGAAGTTCCTCGCGATTCCACCCCACAGGCAAAGAACCACTGTTTCGAATAATGCACTAATGGTCTTCTTGATATTTATCCATGCCTTCGAAAACCAGACACTGACGCACTGCAATGTCATCTTACCAGATGTCGGGATGTATGCGAATCTTCTGTGTGATACTTGGAAACGGTTAATATATGTCTAGCTTCTTATCCGCTGAATCTGTGCTAAATAGCAGAATTTGTGTGCGGAGGAAGAAGATATGTCCGAGAAGATCACGGTTTCGCTTATCAAGGCCGATGTTGGATCGATAGCTGGACACTCGAGACCCCACCCGAAGATGATGGAAGTCGCTTCGCTGGCGCTGGCCAAGGGCGTCAAGGACGGCCTTCTGTTGGATTATTACGTCACAAGGTGCGGCGATGATATGGAACTCCTCATGACCCATAGGAACGGGGAGAACCACAAGGGCGTTCACGAAGTGGCCTGGAATGCGTTCATGGACGCTGCCCAGGAGGCTAAGAAGATGCATCTGTATGCTGCCGGCCAGGACCTGCTGTCCGATGCGTTCTCTGGCAACGTTAGAGGCCAGGGTCCGGGAGCTGCAGAGATGGAGTTCGTCGAAAGGCCGACGGAGCCAATGCTCATATTCATGGCAGACAAATGCGGCCCAGCAGCGTACTCATTGCCAATTGCCAAGATATTCATGGACCCGTTCACCACGACGGGATTGGTGATCGATCCGAGGGCACACATTGGATACGACATCGAGGTGGTCGATGTGATAGACCACAAGAAGGTCATCATGAGTTCTCCCGCTGAGCTGTACGATATCCTCGCCCTGATAGGAGACACAACCAGATACGCAGTGAAGCGCGTCCTCCACAGAGACATCGGCATCGCTGCCGTCGTCTCGACTGAGAAGTTGAACATATCCGCTGGCAAGTATGTCGGCAAGGACGACCCGGTCCTGATGGTCCGATGCCAATCCGGGCTTCCCGCAGTCGGTGAGGCGCTGCAGCCATTCGCGTTCCCACAGCTGGTGTCCGGTTGGATGAGGGGATCACACTACGGTGCATGGTTCCCCTGCGCGGTAGACGAGTCGGACCCAACCTATCATGACGGTCCTCCGCGGGTATGCTCGCTCGGGATCCAGATATCCAACGGCAGGATACAGGGGGTAGAGCCACCGAACTCTCCTCCAGGCAACCATAAGCCTCTTGATTACTTCGCAGGCAAGGAGTGGGACCCGGTCCGTAACAAGGCCATGGAGATATCCATGTACATGCGTGGCCACGGTCCTTTCATGCCTGGAATCGTCTCCCCCGAGGAGCTCGAGTACACAACCCGGCCGGATGTGCTGAAGAAGATCGAGTCCAGGATGGAGCCTCTCGAATGAGGTATCTGCGTGTCCTCTAGAAGACCTCTCATAGCCGTGAACTTCAAGACATACGTTGAGGCTAGTGGAGACGAGGCCGTATCGCTGGCAAAGATATGCGATGACGTGGTCAATGAGACGGGCGCGTCGATAGTCGTCGCACCGCCCATGCCCGATATCTCGCGGATAGCATCTGTCGTGGACATCCCAGTCTTCGCCCAGCACGTGGACGATGTGAAGCCTGGAGGCACCACGGGATATGTGACTCTTGAGAATGTCAAAGCGTCGGGCGCTAAGGGCACATTGCTAAACCACTCAGAGCACAGGATCAAGGTGGCCGAGATACATGACCTGATTGAGCGTGCCCACAAGCTCGGCCTTTCCACTATCGTTTGCACAAACAACATCGGCGTGAGCCGAGCGTGTGCGGCCATGGGTCCGAATTATGTCGCGATTGAGCCACCCGAATTGATAGGTGGTGACATCTCCGTCACGACGGCCAACCCGAAGATAGTGAGCGACACCGTGACGACCATCCGTGCCGTGAGCGACAAGGTATCTGTCCTCTGCGGTGCTGGTGTGAAGAACGGCGTGGATGTTCGAAAGGCGATAGAGCTGGGAGCCGAAGGCGTACTCCTCGCAAGCGGGGTCGTCAAGGCGAAGGATAAGCGCGCGGTCCTGCTCGATCTTGTGTCTGGCCTCGACGGATAGGAAGCATACCTGTAGTCATTCCTCATTATGCCTAGATGATCCCCTTTACTCTTCGATGCGGAGGGACTTTCCAGTTGTGGCATCACTGGCCTTGCTACTGCTCCTTGTACCGGGAATGATTCTTCCGCATCCATCTCCTCCGAGCGCCGTGAGAGTGCATCCGTCGCTCTCCGTTGATGGTCCCATCGTGATCATTTCTGAATTCTATCCATGCGGAGTCGATTACGATGAGTACATCGTGCTATGGAACGGTGGTTCGGACGAGGTCGTACTCACGGATTGGACCATCTCAGATGGCGAAGGCGTGTTGCTGTTCACAACGCCCATCCATATTCTCCCAGGCGATGAAGTCCACATATCCTCGAATGATGATTCATTCGTCGACGCATTTGGAGTCCCTCCTGAGGTTACCGTGCAAGGATGGAATACGAACGAATCTGGTCACAGCCTCAGGTTCGTTCAGATTGGCAGACATCGGAGACTCCATTGTCCTCCAATCCCCAGATGGTCGAGTCGTCGATTCCGCGTGCTATGGAGATTCCGGTGTTCCGGATGGCTGGTTCGGGAGTCCGATGCCTGCCCTCAGACAAGGCGAGGTCGCAAAGCGAGTCCTGATGGACGGCATCCCTATCGATACTGATGTCTCTACCGATTGGATGCCTTTCAGGGAATACAGGTATGGCTATACCGAGCACACCGCAATCGTGGATGAGATCCCGGCTGGGGGAATAACGGCATTCGCCAGCCCTGATTGCTCCCTCGAAGTCGTCTTAGACGCGGTCCGGTCAGCATCGGCTTCTGTCCGTATATGCGCATATGAATTGTATTCGGTCCCATTCTGCGAGACTCTGGCCATCGTCAGCAGGTCTGGAGTGGATGTCTCGGTGCTGGTGGATATTGACCCTGCCGGGGGTATTTGCCAGATGGAGATCGACTGCCTTTCATTCCTCTCCAACTCTGGTTGCCTGGTCAATGGCATCCATGGCAACCTGGACGATGACATCGTGAGGCATATGGGCCCGTTGCATCCAAAGTATATGGTGGTCGATGAGACCAGCATCTTGGTCATGTCCGAGAACTTCGTCCCTGATGGCATTCCTGAGGACCAAGTTCATGGGAATAGGGGATGGGGTGTCTGGGTCGAGAGCGAGAAGTTAGCTGGATTCCTAACCCATGTGTTCGATGAAGATGCTCGGCAATCCCGTGACGATGTGATTGCTTGGACTAGCACCGAATGGTTCGATGTCGACGTAGGATCATTCGAGCAGTCCATGCCAATATACCTCTCAGGTGCCCTCCGACCACATCGTTCGACAGAGGCGTGCACCGTCCGGCTCCATGTCTCGCCGGATGCGTCGATTCAGAGCCCGTTCCTAACACCATTCCTCGAATCGTCCGGTAATATCATGTTCGAACAGTTCCAGTCGGATATCTACTGGAACACTAGATGGTCAAGCGAGGCGACCACGAACCCGCTTTTCACCTCCATAATCGATGCTTTGCGAAACGGCGGACAATCCAGAGGCATACTGGATTCGTCCTGGTTCAACCTGGATCGCAATAATGCTACGGTCTCCTATCTCTCTTCCATAGCTGTATCTGAGGGTCTGGACGGTTCGTTCATTCTGATGGATGAACGAAGCCCCATCACAATCCTCCACAACAAAGGTCTCATCTTGGACGACCGAACGGTCGTGATCTCGAGCAACAACTGGGTCTATTCGTCGTTCGCTCGGAACCGTGAGCTCGCCGCAATGGTGGATAGTGAAGAGCTGGCAGGCTATTTCACAGATGCCTTCCACATGGATTGGTTCCCTGATGATGTCCCTCCGATCGCCATCGCTGGTCAGGACATCAATGCCAGGGTGGGCGATGTTGTGCCATTGGATGCCGGCAAATCAAGTGATGACAGGGCGATTGCCCAGATATGGTGGGACTTCGATGGGGACGGATCGGCTGATTCGTACGGTCCGCGGATAGATTATGCCGTCACGGCTTCGGGGAAGCATCTTGTGACGGTCCATGTCGAGGATACATGGGGTAACGACGCAAGCGATACGCTGGTCCTGCTCGTTTCAGGATATGAGGACGGCCCTGCAATCCCTATCACGACCGTCTACGCACGCCCTCCGACCTGGATACTGCCGCTCGCTCTGATACCTGTAATCTTGGTTCTCAGGCGACTGTCCGTTCGCAAACTTAATCTCGGAAAAGGCGGTTCATGAGATTTGACGATTACAAATGCTCGTTGTCAGAAACTTCTCACCCACGGATATCCCTGTCATCACCAAGGTCGTGAAGGATTCATTGGGGGAGACATACCCATCCTCTCTCTATCTGACCATACACAACCTCTGGCCCGAAGGCTTCCAGGTAGCCCTTAGTGATGGCAGAATCGTCGCATTCGTCGCGGCAGTGGTGTCGAGTCCTAAAGTGGCCCGAGTCTTGATGCTAGCGGTGAGACCAGAATGCCGCGGACAATTCATCGGGTCGACCCTGATGGATGAGCTCTATCGCCAATGTATCGGAAAGGGATTGGATTCCATAGTGCTCGAAGTCAGGATGAGCAATACCCGTGCAAGGGCCTTCTACGAGAAGCTCGGCTTCAAGGTATTCGACGAAATCAAAAAGTTCTACACGAACGGGGAGGCCGCCTTCAAGATGATGAAGGTGCTCCAGAGCTGATCATTGGATTGCTTTTCAACGATATCCCTGTTTGTCATCGTGGACATGCTGGTTCCAGTAATGGTATGGTGATGAATCCCTCTCGGATCCGCTCATGTCCTTGGCCACTCCGCCGAGGAAGCTCCCGTACTTCTCCTTGATCTGCTCTTCAACCGGACGGGCGCGTTTAAGGGCCTCCTTAATGTGTTTCGCCTCAATGAGTGTGGCTCCTTCTACTATCGCCACATCGCCAGCAGCTCGGATCAACCCACCAAGTTCCCTTAGCCTCAATGTCAGAGCTTTGTCTTTGTTGTCCATCAGCCTGGCCCTCTTGCGGGCCTCGTCGATTATCATCTGGATTGCTTCCCTGGTCGCGTGTGGTATCTTGCCATCCATGACGATCTCCTGGGCCACGAACTGCGCGAGCTTCATGCAGTTCTCGTTCGTATCGGGCATTGTGGTATCCACGAGGACCTCGTATCCGCCGCCATTCACTCTCGACCTCAATGGCGACATTATCTGCGGGAGGTCCTGTATGTTGCACGCTCCGACGAATATGAAATCACAGGGTACGCTATCGACTCTGACGCTTGCGCCTGCGCTCTGAGGGTTTCTGCCGGCGATGGGGAATCTCTTCTCTTGCATGGCTGTCAGTATGAATCTCTGAAGATGGCCCAGATGAGGCAATTCGTCTACGAAAAGCACTCCCTGATGGGCATTGTGTATGTCACCCGCGACGACTCTGTCGTAGGGTTGTGTCCCTAGCTGTGGATGTCCTCCGTACGGGTCGTGCCGAACATCTCCAAGTAGTTCTGTCTCGCTTGCGCCTGTTGCTAGGACGAACGGATTCCTCCCAATGGGCACTATGACCTTTCTGGGGCTCTCCTTCTCCAACTCCCTCCGTTTCTCGAGGGCTGGCTGGTCGAGAACCTTGATCATATCGCCTGAACGTTCAAACACTACCACCTCTTCCTTTCCGAACCTCTTCCTGGTGGTAGTGACCCTGTCTCTCCCAGCCATCTGACCCATAGTGACTTCCATTAGCCCGCCTAGTATGTCCCCGAACGGGTTGTTCGATGTGGAACGTATCTGTTGTGCCACCTTCGCTCGCGCGCATTTGGGGCAGAAACTCTCCTTCGGGGAGGAATAGGTCCCACAGCTGGTGCATCTGTATCCAAGTCTCTCAGCAACGTTCACAGGTGCTTCCTTGGGGTCGATGTACTCCCCCTCTGCGTAACCCTTGGATTCCAGCTCCTTCTCGACCTCATTCGAGTTCCTGACCTCGACCAGGGGTCGCTCTGGATTCTCTGGGTTATGGACCACCCTGATCTCTTCTGTCGGTCTCTTCAGGTGGAGCGCCAGAGCCTGTGCTATCATCGATTTACCAGTGCCTGGCGGGCCCACGAGCAGAAGATGCCTCATCTGTGAGGCGGCTATCCTCGCAAGTCGGACGGCCTCCTCTTGTCCGATGACTCTGTCGAGAGGGTCAGAGGCTATCCTGATGTCCTTTGAAGTCTCTATCTCGTCCAACGACTTGAGGACCTTTTGTCCACCGGAAGCCTCTTCGGTCATGTGAAGTTCCCGCGTCCTAGCTCAGATCCTCCTTCGTGAGGATCTCCACATTCGTGGGGAGCTTGGCTACGTTTCCTACCTTGACACCGACTACGGATGAAATATTCTTTTCCACGGCCAAGTCCAGAACTCGCTGGGTTATTATGCCATCGAGCACCACTGCGCGCACGCCCGTACCGGATTCCTTGAGCGTCTCAGCGAGCTTGCTCACATGCACTTCTTTCATCACATTGCCGTTCTCGTTGAGCAGCTTCGCCTTCGAGCTGTTGTTCAGCTCCGAGAGCACGTCCTTGAATCTGAGCTGTTCGGGGGACAACCTCGGGGTCGACGGCTGTGGCTGCGGCCGGTCCTCGTGTCTCGGTTGACGTGATTCTCTCGGCTCTCGCCTCCGGTCACGGTCGTCATCCCTTCTTCCGCGGTCTCCACGGCCTTCCTCGGACCTGCCCTGTTTTTCACCATTTCTGCCCGAAGAAGCTCCAAGATTGACCATTTCTGCAAACTGGTCGGCCGGAACCTTGTTCCTCAGGCACTTGACCATCTGCTTCTGTGTCAACTCCTCGACTTCCTGTCCGTTCGGAGCACGTGCGACGAAGTCTATTTCGGCAACTTCTAGCAACTCTCTTATGATGAGCTCTCCACCTCTGTCTCCATCGACAAAGGCTGTCACGACCTTCTCTTTTGCCAGAGCTATGATCGATTGGGGGACATTCGTCCCTTCGACTGCTATCGCGTTCTTGATGCCGTACTTGAGCAGGTTCAGAACATCTGACCTGCCCTCCACGACTATGATGGCGTCGGAATCATCGATGTTGGGCCCTGCGGGGAGTCTCTCCTTTCCATAGTGCTGCACCTCTTCCATCTGGAATGACTGGCGCACCGAATCCGTGAGGTCTCCTCCGCTCGTCTTCGAGGTCTTCATGAGCTCGTTGAGCAGCACCTTGGCCCTCTCGATGATCTTGTTCCTCTTCGATATCCTTACATCCTCGATCTTGTCGATGGATATCCTGGCCTTGCAGGGTCCGACCCTGTCGATGGTCTCAAGGGCTGATGCAAGTATTGCGGTCTCGACCTGGTCGAGACTCGAAGGTACATAAACGATGCCTTCGGACTTGCCCTTGTTCGAGCTTACCTCGACCTCTATCCTTCCTATCCTGCCGCTCTTCTGCAGGTCTCTGAGGTCGAGTTCGTCGCCCAGCAGTCCTTCCGTCTGGCCGAAAATAGCGCCCACAATGTCGGGTTTTTCCACGATTCCATCTGTCGAGAGTTTCGCTTGAATCAGATATTTGGTTGTACTTGGATCTATGTCCATGTATGTGCACCCCTAAGGTGTCGAAAAACAGCTCAGGTTCCCGCCACGTCTATCATTCGCTGTCGAGCATCCCTTTGTCCAGGGGTCGCAGCAGGCTTGACAAACATCTGGCTACTGTGAACCCTATGCCTTTTAGCCAGGCGTATGAGCGTCACTGTGAGATGTGTTTGGTTAAGCGTGATGATGTCAAACGGGTTTGAACGCTGTTCTTCGTAACTATTAACGCTCTCTTTGATAAATACTTTTCCTCACAATCTATAAAAGTCTGCGTCGACCGACTGGCTATATGCTCCAGGACCAGGCTAGCCGCCTGAAACGACGGATATCAACTTTATCTCGTCACCATCCAAGAGTGGTTCGTCGATCGGGACGGGGTCCGTTCCTCTGACTGCTATCCACGAATCGGGCAACAGCCCGAGCTTCCTTATGAGCGCCTCCACATCGATCCCCTCCTCAAGCTCGACCGTTTTTGTCTCTCTTCTGCTCGGCAGGAGATGTACCGTCACCTTCATCACAGCACCGACAGCGTTAATATGGGTACTCGTAATAACGCTTCCGTTCCAGCGCGGAGCCGAGGTAGCTAAGCCCGGTTTAAGGCGGTAGCCTCGAGAGCTACTGGTGCTTGACACCACGGGAGTTCAAATCTCCCCCTCGGCGCTCTTTCTGCAATCGGCCTTATCTCATCAATTCTTGGGCGGCAATGACGATTAGTGTTATCTACGACCCAGT
Source organism: uncultured Thermoplasmata archaeon (assembly GCA_963719945.1). Taxonomy (GTDB): domain Archaea; phylum Thermoplasmatota; class Thermoplasmata; order UBA10834; family UBA10834; genus UBA9653. The sequence goes on from CAVRDX010000001.1 coordinate 417,464, forward strand.
GTATTCGCAACCGTCCATGAAAGAGAAGAAGATGCTCATGATCATATGTGATGGTCTTTCCGACCGTCCCGTGAAGCAGTTCGATAACAAGACCCCTCTCCAGGCCGCGAGGAGACCCGCGATGAACTCCATAGCGAAGCGGGGCATGAGCGGGATGATGGATGTAATAGCGCCGGGAGTAGTTCCCGGCAGCGATACAGCGCATCTTGCACTCTTCGGCTACGATCCTTACACCGCATACACGGGAAGGGGCCCCATAGAGGCGGCGGGAGCCGGCCTGAAGATGTCCAAAGGCGATGTTGCCTTCAGATGCAACTTCGCCACCGTTGATACATCGATGAATGTCACTGATCGTAGGGCGGGAAGGATCAAGTCTGGCACAGCCGAACTCTCCGAACTCCTCTCGGGTCTCAAGATCGATGACATCGAAGTCGCGTTCAAGGAGGGTTCCGAGCATAGGGGTGTGCTGGTCCTCAAGGGCCCCGGGCTAGATTGCAGGGTCTCGGAGGTCGACCCTCACACCGAGGGTAAAGTGCTGATATCCAGACCTTTGGTCCCTGAGGCCACCAAGACCGCCAGGATCCTGAACGAATTCGTCTCTGAATCGTACAAGCGGCTTGATGCTTCTTCAATCAATACGCAACGGCGCAAGGACGGACTTCCGCCTGCGAACATCGTTCTCCCTCGAGGGGCTGGTAGCCTCGGCAACCTAGACTCCATGCCTGAGCGCTACGGTCTGAAATGCGCAGGGGTAGCAGGCGTAACCCTGGTGAAAGGGATATGCAGGATGGTTGGTATGGATGTTCCAGAAGTCCCAGGAGCGACGGGTGGATTGGATACTGATTACCTTTCGAAGGGACGGTCTGCTCTCAAGTTGCTCGATTCGCATGACTTCGTATTCGTCAATGTGAAAGCGGGTGACGTTGCAGGGCATGACGGCGACTTCTTGAAGAAGGTGGAGATTGTCGAGAGCATCGATTCGATGTTGGAACTGATCCTCAGAGAACTGCACGAAGACGTCGTTATCGCGGTCACCGCGGATCACTCGACTCCCGTGAATGTGCGGGATCACAGTGCCGACCCTGTCCCTGTGATGATTGCTGGCGGTGGCAGCAGGATGGACCACGTCAAAGAATTCGATGAAGTTTCCGCAGCAGCAGGCGGACTCGGGAGAATTCGAGGAAGGGACCTCTTGCCAATAATGTTGGGGATGGCCGATCGGGCAAGGAAATTTGGGGCTTAATGCATCCTCGGTTGGAACCGTTCAGATCCGGCCCTTCGCACATTTTAATTGCAGAACGCGTATTAATGTTCAAAGCTGGCTGTTAGACGTTCATCTTCTGCTTGAGGTTCGTGGCAAACTCCTCCGCATGCTTGAGGTCTTCAGCGTTTGGCCTACCCTTATTCATGCCGCCGAAGTATCTGAGGAAACTGTTCGTATTGAACCCCTTGCAGCTAAATTCGTCGACGATCACATATCCTTTCAACTGCAGTTTCTCCCTCAGAGCCGAGTGGTCTTTGGCAACCTTGTCATCATTGATCATAGCGCTCGTCGAGAAGATGAATGATTTCGCTTCCGTGACTTGGGGCAGTGCGTCGGCAAGGTGTAACAAATCTTTGTGGTGTTGCCCATCATAGATACCTGAACCGAAGCCGATGAGTGTGTACTCTTGAAGATCTTCAGGTCGTATTTGCCGCGGGGTCTTCATGTGTGCATCGAGCACTCTAGCAAATACATTGGCAATCTTCTCAGTGCTCTTATGATGATACGAGCACACAATCAAGAGTGATTTCATTGTCATGGCTTCTTCCTTCTATCTGTCGTATTCTCTCCGCTTTGCGATATGAAATAGACGGTCATTTACTGGATATACTCTTCGGTTGCTATGATTGTAGGTATCCCATTGGTGTACCCTCCATGAATAGTGTCAATTCGACTCTTCGATCCACCATGCTTGATTGGAGACGAGCTGCTATAAAAGACGGTGAATCTTGCGCTAAGGAATCCGTTAGTCCCCTACAACATCGCATGTCATTCCTGGAGAATATGAATATGTCCTGCAATTATGGGCAAATCCGAGAGCCGGGATTGATGCATTCTCGCCTCAACCGGCTGTTCGAGTTTCATAACCCACTTCGCGCATCTCGCAGTACGTGACACTGCGTCGAATGCGGCTTTATTATTATCGTATTGAGCTAAATTCAATTTTCCCTTTTGCATCACTTTCAACGTTCGCGAAGGGTTAGTATATTAGATGCCTATTCAAATACCGTCAGGCCGGTGTGAATTCTATGGCAGTGATAAAGATTGAGAATGTTGTCGCCTCGACATCTCTCGGAACGGAGCTAGATCTCCAGGCGATTGTGCTTGCACTTGATGGCGCTGAATACGATCCAGAGCAGTTTCCAGGTTTGATTTACCGGCTCAAGGAACCGAAGACGGCGACACTGCTTTTCAGAAGCGGAAAGGCTGTATGCACAGGCGGCAAGAGCCTTGAACAGGTTGAGATTGCCATCAGCAAGGTGGTCAAGAAGATCGAGGCTGCTGGTGTAGTGATTAAGACAAAGCCGAAGATTGAGGTGCAGAACATCGTCGCTTCAAGCGACCTCGGGGCTAAGATAAATCTCAACTCAATAGCAATCAGCGTGGGTCTCGAGAAGGTAGAGTACGAACCCGAGCAATTCCCTGGGCTCGTGTACCGTCTCGACGTGCCAAAGGTGGTCGTGCTTCTATTTGGCAGCGGGAAGCTGGTTTGCACCGGAGCGCGAAAACCGGAAGATGTCGAGACTGCCGTGGATAAGATCACTCTAGAGCTGAGGGCAGCTGGCTTGCTACCTTAGATTTAGTTGGCAGGCCATGCGGGTCCCAGACCCATACGACGGGGCCCCAGCCGATTCCCGGAATGGAGTAACTCGAGGAGTTCGTTCCTCGACGCCGCTTCCACGATCATCATTCCTCCTATGTTTCGTCTTCTCATTATCCCGATTGAGCCGCGGTTGAGTCTAGAAGCTGGCTTGTCTTCTGCTGAAAGGTATTCTCTTCAGCGAGATTTCTCATTTATCTGAAGAATATGACTCGCGGTTCAAATCCGGCGCTCGCACATACAGGCCTTGTGAAACCAAATGGGTATGATTATCGATTCTCGACCGATATCATGTTCATAATTGCTTGGCATATCTATGAAGGATCTCCAGAGCTTCCAGTGTCAGCCATTGCTCGGTCTCCGAATGCGGTCGATTGGACTCTACCCATAGACCATCACGATATCGTTTTGAGATGAGCCATCTTATCGGTTTCTCCATCCTGGGATCATCTGGTCCCTTCCCGATTTTCGTGAGGACCCACATTGCGGCCAGTCCACTGCACCTGTATGCGGGGTACTTGATCGTGGTCCAGTTCTTGCTGCTCTGAAAGAAGTTGGGGTGAGGGTTCTTCGAGAAGAACCTGCTCAGGAGGAAATCCGCACCCTTCTGCAGGCACTTGCTCTTCCTGAGCAGAGGTTTCTCCATGAGACCCCAGAGGACCATCATCGTGGTCCAATTGCAGCTGGGGATATCTTGGAACTGCTTGGAATCATGTCCATCACCTTCAGATTTCTCCATCCGCCGTATGAAATCATCCATTTTCAAACCGCTGTATTCCGGGAGGTACTTGACATCCTGAATGTACGGCATGTTCCAGCCTCCGTCCTTCCTCTGAGATGCCATCAACCACTCTGTGACTCCCTTGACCCTTGCATCATTTTCCCTGTCAAATCCATACAGTACATAGAGAGCATATCCATTGTAATGCGGCTGTGGAAGACCATGCTTCATCGGCCCTCTTATGAACCCCTCTTGATCATATCGCTCAAGGACGTTATCAAGCGCCCTGTTGATTCGTTCGTCGTCAGGCCTGGCTACGAAATGCAGGAGCATTAGCAGATTGTTGTACATCGTGATCTGTGTCTGGTCCATGCCTATGGCTGACTCGGATCGGTTCTGCGCCCGCCGACCGTTTGACACGGGCCATGAACCATCCTCCCGGATGGTCCTGAGCAGTTTCAAACTGGCCGGGTACTTCTCGCACTCCTCCAATGTGCGTTGGACTATGTGGTCCTCCCTGTCCTTCTCGATGATATCCCTGAGTATCCAGTATCTCACCGATGGGGAAGAACCCTGGAGCAACTTCCTAGAAGATTCATCGACTATCCGGTCAATCTCTGCCGCGCGCATTTCCAGAACTGGAATGGTAATCTAGCATGAATGTCTTTTGTTTCTGTTTGGTGCTTTGCATGACCGCATGCCCACGACTATGATGTCTTTCAGAAACCGGCTGGAGAATATGAAAGCTACCCGCTCAGAATGTATCAATATCTAAAATCCTGCAATGCGCTGTTTATCTTATCCTCTTGCAGGTGTCCCACTACCTTTACATCAACTTTCTTCATCTTGGGCATCTGGATGAGACGTCTCTTGATATTCATCGCGAGCTGTACACCCAATGGGCAGAATGGAGAAGTGGGCCTGAATACCAGGCTGATGGCGTCTCCTTTGACCTCTATTTCAGAAATCAGTCCCATGTCGAAGATGTTGATGTTGGTGTGTGGATCGACAATCTCTCTGAGCGTCGAAATGACCTCGTCCTCGGTCGTCATTTTGAGTTCTCCTGAGTGGACTGGTTAAGTTGATGGATTCTTCCTAGTTTAATCTATTGATTGTCTGGTACGGTGCCGCCACTGGAAACATAGGTGCTTAACGCTGTTTGTTCTCATACCGAATGTCGCTGCTTCTTGAAGTAATCCAGCACGATCTTCCTCTGTCCTTTTCTGAGGATCTCGGACAGAGTTGATGGTGAGACATCGAACATTCTAGCCAGTTCTCGAAGGCTTATCCTCTTGGGATAATCGAAGTAGCCTCTTTCGAAGGCGACCTGCGTTATCTTGTCCTGTCTCTCCGTGAGCGCCTCCTTGTCGTCGATTTTGGTAAGCTTCACGAGATCTGCTACCACCCCTTTGTTTTTGAGGTGTTCGAATATATCCCTCAAGACCTTCTTATCGCTCAGGATCAGAGTCCATTCTACATTGCCCTGTCCGCGCGACTGAGCGGAAAGAAGGTAGACGTCGGCATCCGTGAGGATCCTGCAGATTTCGCATCTGCTCGTAGTGATTGAACCGAGCACCTTTCCCTTCTCGGTCACGGTGGTGTCCATATTGTCCACCAGAGGATTCATCTTGATGTCCTTGAGTATGTCATCCATGATGTCACTGGGTGCCTGTATCTCTACCAGGTCTTTGACTCCCTTCTCTGAAAAAGGTACCCTATCTATGACCTTGATTGTGGCCGGATACTTCATTGATATCTCGCTCATCCAATAATTCGGCGTTTTGAGCGAGAGCACTGCCTCCATCATTGACGCCACCAAACCTCTGAGTCGAGAAAGCCTCTACGCCCCCTCAATATCATGAGGCATTTCAGCGTATATCAAGTTTGAGCATCAGGGGTCTTCTCTGATATGTTCGGGTCGGGCAAAAGCCATCATTGGGTAGCATTTTCGCCCCGCCAGCCGCTTTGCTTATTAGTGTCGAACCGTTTACATCCAGATGGATGGACCTCTCCAATTTCTCCCGCTCTCAGGCCATGGTCGACCATTCTTCGCTCTTTGACGATATCCTATCTCTTGACAATATCTCGTCCCGAAACTCAAAATGCGCGTATTGTAAGGGTTCAAAGCTCCTATGCGGCAAGGATAGATGTCCCGTGCTGGCACGATTCTTCTCGACCAATAGGGTAAGAGGCAAGATCGATAGATTGAACATCGATGGCGCCTCCCCGCCAAGCGTGTTCATCGGGAGGTCTGGATACCCTAAGGTCTCGGTCGGACCTATGATCCCTCCATTCCACGGTGATACATCGCTAATTGACACCCCGGAAAAGTGGGTCGGCCTGCCGATTGATGATATCATCGAGTTCAGGTCCAGCCTGATCCGGGGTATGCACCAGGTCAATGTCTCGGATGTCGAGAACAGCAACAAGTTGGTTACTCGGACCAGGGAGCTTGCGCTTGCGCGAACCCCTCCGGAAGTATCCGCGGAATTCTCCAAGAAACCCCAAGGCAAGTTGACACTTAACGACGACGTCCAACCTTTCGGTCCATCTGCCCCGATACGCAAATTCGATATCTCGAATGTCAAGTTCGACAGAAGGTTGGAGAAGGCGTTCTATGACACAGATCTCCTTGCCAAGGATGCCCTTTTATCGCTCTACCGGGATGGTGCACTACTATCAAGCATCCAGCGTGCGTTCAGCGTGGGTGCGTTCGGGATAGCCAAAAGACGGAGATTCGTGCCTACGCGGTGGAGTATCACAGCTGTTGACAGTCAACTCGGTCTCAGACTCCTGGAGGACACGAAGACATACCCTTGCATCGACGACTATAGAGTATATGAGACCGAAAGCCTCGACAACAGATGGGCGATTCTGATGATGCCGACCAGCTGGAGGTACGAGCTCATAGAAGCGTGGTACCCGAAAACCGCCTGGAACCCGCACAGCGACAGGATCGCAATAATCTCGGACCATGAATTCTACGATGGCCGCACGACATATGCTCAGATCGGAGGGTGCTATTACGCTGCGAGACTCGCGGTGAACGAGCTTCTCTCGCAAGAGAGGCGTCAGGCAGGGGTCAGCATAATGAGGGAATCTCATCCAGGATACATACTTCCGGTGGGCGTTTGGAATGTCCGGGAGAATGTGCGCGCTGCTCTCAGAAACCCGCCGACGAGGTTCTCAGGCTTGAATGCGGCCCTTGCCCATGTCTCTGCTATGATGGATATTCCAATATCGAGGTGGGTGAAGAACAGCGCGATTCTCAAGGATGCGCTCTATCAGCGGAGGATCGACGATTCCTGGGGGTGAACTCTTGACTGTCAAACTGGTCAAGTGCAAGAACGCGGTCTCTCCATCGAGACTACCTGGACTGGATTGGGCAGTCAATCCCTACCGAGGTTGCGAACACGGTTGCGCATACTGCTACGTCCAGGACGTGACTCGGTTCTCCCTAGGTTCTCCCTGGGGCGAAAACGTCGAAGTCAAAGTGAACATGGCAAAACAGCTGAAAAAGGAGCTCGGAAGGCATGTATCTGGAGTATACGGAATCGGAACTGTCACGGATCCCTATCAACCCGCTGAGGTGAAATACGAGCTCACGCGGAATTGCCTCCAGATCCTCAAGCGTTTCGGCGCTTCCATAAGCATACTGACTAAATCGGACCTCGTCCTGCGAGATATGGACATACTGTCTTCTTGGACTGACGCAGAGGTCGGAATAAGCCTCGCATGCGTGGATGAGAGCGTATCATCTATCGTTGAACCGCGGGCGCCCACTCCGATAAGGCGGCTGGATGCATTGTCGAGACTCGTGGATGCGGGCATAGACACCTACCTCATGGCCGCTCCCATCGTCCCAGGTCTATCTGACTCCGAAGAGATGATCAATCAACTGGTCGACCAGGTAGCTTCCACAGGAGTCAAGAAGATTATGTGGGACAGATACAACCCGCGGCCTGTTGCCGATGCGAGAATGTCGTCCAAATTCCCGCATATCGAGATATCTGCCCTGCATAGTCCTCGCGATCCGTTTGGGTTCAAGATGAGATGCACGATGGAACGCGCATGTTCGGAACGAGGAATCGTACTATTGGATGCATTCTAGCGCTCCATTTATGAGTGGCAAGCCTTATATAGAAGCACTATCATAATCGGACCTTGAGGTATCATCACATGATGGGTAGCCAACCGATAATTGTGCTCAGAGAAGGAACGGAATCGACGAAGGGCAAGACTGCCCAGAGTAACAACATTATGGCGGCAAGAGCAGTCGCCGATGCCGTGCGCAGCACCCTAGGCCCAAAGGGCATGGACAAGATGCTTGTGGACAGCATGGGTGATATCGTCATCACAAATGATGGCGCTACCATCCTTAAGGAATTGGATATTGAACACCCTGCGGCCAAGATGGTCGTAGAGATTTCGAAGACACAGGACAATGAGTGCGGAGATGGAACCACGTCCGCTGTCGTGATCGCTGGGGAGCTTCTGAAGAAGTCCGAGGCGCTCATCGAACAGAATGTGCACCCGACCGTTATTGCAAACGGATTCAGGCTCGCATCCCTGGAGGCAATCAAGATCCTCAAGGGTATCGGTATAAAAGTCTCGCCTACAGACAAGAAGACACTCAGACTTGTGGCTATGACTGCCATGACTGGCAAGAGCGTCGGCGGAGAGCGCGACAAGCTCGCGGACATCTCAGTCGAGGCGGTTACATCTGTCTCTGAGAAGACAGATGGCACTTACGAGGCAGACATTGACAACATCCAGGTAGAGAAGAAGCACGGCGGCTCAGTCTCGGATACGAAGCTCATCAAGGGTATCGTGCTGGACAAGGAGCGCGTGCACCCGAGGATGCCGAAGAGCGTCAAGAACGTCAAGATTGCACTTATCGACTCTGCCCTTGAGATCAAGAAGACTGAGGTTGAAGCAAAGATCCAGATTCGCGATCCGATGCAGATGCAGAAGTTCTTGGACGAGGAAGAGAACACCATCAAGGATATGGTTGCGAAGCTCAAGAAGTCCGGAGCGAACGTGATCATCTGCGAGAAGGGAATCGATGACATGGCCCAGCACTACCTCGCCAAGGATGGAATCTACGCTGTACGTCAGGGTCAAGAGGTCCGACATGGAGAAGCTCGCCAAGGCGACCGGGGGCAAGATTGTCACGAACCTTGATGACCTGACCTCCGCAGAGCTCGGAGCTGCTGAGACTGTCGAAGAGGTCAAGATCGCAGATTCGGACATGACCTTCGTAACTGGCTGCAAGAATCCAAAGGCGGTTTCAATCCTTATCAGAGGCGGAACCGAACACGTCATTGACGAGGTCGAGAGGGCATTGCACGACGCACTCAAGGTCGTCGCTGTCGCGCTCGAGGATGGAATAGTCGTTCCAGGAGGAGGCGCTCCGGAGATCGAGATCGCGATCAAGCTCAGGGACTATGGACAGTCTGTCGGCGGCAGGGAGCAGCTTGCTATCGAGGCCTTCGCCGAGGCTATGGAAGTGATTCCATGGACACTCGCCGAGAACGCTGGTATGGACTCGATAAATGTGCTCATAGAACTCAAGAATGCCCACACGAAGAAGGCTGGACGTACTTTCGGGGTCAATGTCGAGGATAACAAGGTCTCTGACATGATCAACGCGAACGTCATCGAGCCTCTGAGGGTCAAGACGCAGGCAGTCCAGTCCGCAACCGAGGTGGCATCTATGGTCCTCAGGATCGACGATGTCATCGCTGCAAGGAAGCTCAGCCCTGCGGAGAGGGGTCCCCCAGGCGGCGGAATGGGCGGCATGGGTGGAATGCCCGGAATGATGTAAACACATACGAAACACTCGGAGGGGGCAACCCTCCGCAACTTCATTTTTTAATCTATGCGATTCAATCGATATGAAAAATAGGTGATAGGAGAGATGTGTCTCTCTCCACAATAGGTTTATCGAGTCCATCGATCTCAGTGTGCTGAATGCTTTTCCAGCCAACGATCGAGGTTCTCCAGAAGCCTGTCGAGCGATTTCTGAAGTTGAGGCTGTTCGTCAACTCTATCCTGATGGTCTTCGATTGCGCGCAGTAGTCCTGGCGGACCTACCCTGTCATCGTCGGATGGCGGTGGCGTCACCTCTATCGTTACGACTACCTCTGTGCTCACAGAACCAGTGGCTCCATCGTCATCTGTGACAAGCAGCGTTATCTCAAAGGTTCCGTTCTCTGAGAACGTATGCGTGATGCAATCGCCCACGTAGGACGCACCATCAGACAGACGCCACTCGAATGAGGTGATGTCTCCACCATCTGGATCATACGAGTCGCTCGCGCACAGGGACACGGTTCGGTTGACCACCGAGACGATCTTGATCACTGCTATCGGGTCATATCCTATCTCGATGTTCACTGCCAGAACGACCTCCATCGAGGTCGTGTTCGCAGCATTCTGGTTGTCCGTTATGTTCAGAGTTATTGTGTATGTTCCATTCGTGGCATACGCATGCTCTGAGACAATCCCGAATGTCTGGTTGCCATCTCCGAAATCCCAGGTATAGTTCGCAATCGAACCATCAGGATCCATGGACTCTGATGCGTTCGCGGTCACCGTAAGGTCAACTGTCTCGATGCTGAAGACTGCGTAAGGGAGTCTGTTCACGGATTCCTCGTGCGCAGTCGGCTTCAGAGACGCAATACCTACAGCGGCTACGATTATCGCAGCTGTTGCTGCAATTGTCACTAGGGCTAGCTTTGTCCTTGGACTGATAGTTCTCCCTCCCCGGATATGGTTGCTAATGCAGAACTCATATATGAGCCAGACCAGTCAAATCGAAGCAAATTGTTCATTGATATACGTTGGACCGGCGCAAAATTGTTCGATATGTGCGATTCTGCCCATGGCCATCAATGTGTCAAGGAAGCTGCGACATCCTATCTGCGACCATTGCGATGAATGCAATATTATGGATGAGGCTTGGTAGCCAAGCGTTCTCGTTCGGGGCGTGCCCATTCGTATGTTGTAGATCGGCGTAACTATATGCCATGCACATCGGGGCATAGGGTGTGAAGAGATGGGCTGGGCCGGAGCCTCCGACCATCGGCACGATGTTAGATGGCGCTGGGGAAACGACCTCCTTCGATAATTCGTGGACCATTCGTATGAATGGGTCGTTGACTCTACTCCTACTGGGCAGATACCCCGGTGACATCTTGACCTCTATGTCGTCATATCCCTTCTTGGCCAAATGAGCCTTCAGGAGTTCATGGACTTTCTCGGGAGTCAGATTAGGCACTAGTCTAACATCCAATTTGGCGCTTGCTGATGATGGGACAATGGTCATGTCCTCCGGTCCTTGATATCCGCTGGTCAATCCGCTTATTGTTAGTGTGGGCATGAAGTACAGGTGCTTGAGGAGCTCGACACCTTTCCTGTCCAAAAGGGTCTTTCCAAGATTGTAATCATCCATCATTCTCCTTGCATAATCTCCTTCGTATTCTGTGAGAACTGCGATGTCTTCATCGGATGGTCGAACAATCTCATCTTGAAAGCCTTCGACGAGAATATTTTCGTCCTGGTCCTTCAGAGTATTCAGTGCCCAGACCAGCCTCCATGCCGCATTCGGAACGCAAGGCGCATCTCCTGAGTGAACGTCTGTGCGTGGGAAATTCGGTGGACCACTCGTTTTGAGTTCATAGTATGCATCTCCCTTTACTCCACAGATTATTTCTGCAGGACTATCTGGCATGGATGAGATCCCTTCCCAGACCAATCCATCCGCTCTAAGGAAATCCTTGTTGGTTTCCGTGAATTCATGGAGACTTATCGAGCCTGCTTCTTCCTCTCCTTCGATCACGAATCTGACATTTACAGGCAATTGACCGAGCATCTCCTCTGCAAGGATTATTCCCATGAGGCTCGCGACTATCGGTCCTTTGTCATCCACGGCTCCGCGACCATAAACTCGATCTCCTCGGACTTCCATCTTCCACGGCGATGAATCCCAGAGCTCAAGCGATCCCTCTGGCTGGACATCATAATGATGGTAGAATAACAGATTCTTCTTTGCACCAATGTTCTTCTCCGCCGTGACAATGGGGTCTCCTGTTGTATCAAATATTGAGGCTTCAAATCCATATCTCACAAACTGTTTCACGAGTTCCTCTGCGCATTCTCTTAGTCCGTCTTTATCACGAGGTGAGACAGTCGGAAATTGTATGATTTTCTCCAAGAATTCTAACGATTTTAACTGGTACCTAGAAGCTTTCTCCACAACTTGGGAGTACACAAGATCTGTCATTCAATCCCTACACGGTATCGCTGACAAATCGATAATCCTTTTGTTCTAGATGCTTCATGTCTTTCTGCATAGAATATCTTGCCAATAGTATCACATTATTTTGCGTCTGGCTATTCAAACACCATAATGCGCGGGTAAGAATTTCTTTTTGAAGTTTCTTGTATCAAATCATCATAATCTTTGTCTATTATCGTGCTCAGAATTCGCTTGATATCCTGTGTGGTCATTTCATTGTCAATTTGCATCTTTTTCCTACTCTGAGGTGTGAAAATTAGCTGTGACATATACTTGCCATGCGTGGAGATGTACGGGAAGGAATATTCGATGTGACAACTATTCGGCTACTTGCAGTGATCATATGTGTGAAAGTGGATTCTTTGTGCCAAATCTGCTGGCCACGGAGCAATGGTCCAGAGAGTATTCAACTATCTGGCTAGAGCAATATGACGTAGCTGGATGTAGTGAAGCGAAATTCTTCATAGCTATACAAAGGCGCAGATATTCCCTCTCAAGACTCGTTTTATGTGTTTCTATCAGAAACTAGCCTACTGTCAATGAGCATGCTGCTCGATAGCATGCGACAATCTGTTTTGTCTGGCATGTCATGTCTTGACGTATCATGCCGTCTGCCGTTGTCGGACAAGAATATATGTGGGAGCGCTACTATGTGAGGCAGCGCAGGTAACACAGAGGATAGATATCTGTAAGAGCTAATTTCTGCTATGTTGATTGCCCCCTTCAGGGGCAAGAAAGCGAATTTATGCTCGGATCACCGAATTTTGTCTATTTCCCCCACCCTAAAACACTACTTTTTCGGATTCCTTGATACACCTTATCATGGTTCACATTATGATTCATGTCTGGATAGCATGCTACCGAGGGGATTGATACGGAAAACGGCAATTAATCGGGTATTTGTTGACGCTTTATTGAGGGTTCTCGAAGGAGATATGCGGCTGAGGGCGTTTTTGAGCCAAAATGCGACATTTTTATATAGGCTCAAACCCATGTTTCGTCGGACAATCGTCCAACGAACAAGGGATGGGAATTAGCATGCGAAAGTATCTCAAGCAGGATGAACTGAAAGCACTGCTCGAGGCTCCTAAGCGGATGAGAGACCGATTGATCATCAAGTTGCTATACGAAACTGGGATGAGGGTCGGTGAGCTCGTAGCCTTGGCAATAGGTGACGTGGACCTCGAGTCTAGCGAGATCACGATTCAACAGGCTAAGAGGCATGTTGAGGGCCGTAAGGTTCCAATTATCAATAGCTGGACAAAGGCAATGCTTCGTGATTATATCGGAACCCGTAAGAACAGGAGGGATCCGTTATTCGTTTCAAACAAGCGAGGCCAGTTGTCTCGCAGGCAAGTAGAACGTCTGGTTGCCAACTATGCGTCTGAGGTGGGGATTGACAAAGACAAGAGCCATCCACACGTCCTGAGGCACACTCATGCGGTCCATGCGCTGAAATCCGGCATAGATCTTAGGACCCTCCAACAAAATCTCGGCCATTCGAGTATTGAGGTCACGGCAATCTACCTTACGATGGATATTGATGACAGGAAGGAACAGTATTCGAAGCACCCTCTGCCAGGCATGGATGTCTCCGAAGAGCATGGTGTGTCTGGAACAGAATCTGTGGCAGTGACATCGAATCATTCGAATTCATTCGTGCTTTCTCCTGATGTATAGGTGCCACATTAAAACCTTTATCTCAAACCGCTTGCGCCTAATTCTTTCTATCTCTGTGCTAAACACCACTCTTTGGGACCATTTCTTGGGGCACTTTTCACACCGCTTGCAGATAATCTATATCGGAAAAGCAACTTGTCTTAATACAAGATGCAGGAAGATTGGACTGAGAAATATCGGCCCAAATCCCTTTCACAGGTCGTTGGAAACGAATCTGCGGTTAGGGCAATCCGTCGATGGGCGGAATCTTGGGCTCACGGAGTTCCAAAAGTAAAGGCTTTGATTCTCAAGGGGGAGCCAGGTATTGGAAAGACCAGCTCTGCTCTTGCACTAGCATATGATCTGAAATGGGACGTCGTCGAGATGAATGCTTCCGATCATAGGAACGCGGAATCCATCAGAAAGGTTGCTGGAATCGGCTCGATGACACAGACATTCACTTTGGACGGAGAGTTCCTTTCTTCCCATTCTGGGCGTCGTAAACTCATAATATTGGACGAGGCGGACAATCTCTTTGGCAGAGAAGATTATGGCGGGGCAAAGGCCATCGTTGACACGATTCAGGAATCAAGCCAGCCAATATTGTTGATAGCGAATGACTATTATGAATTGACCCGGAGAGCATCTGCTCTCAAGAGACTCGCAACAAGCGTCACGTTCAGACGATTGGACCAGAAATCAATCGTTGCAGTTCTGCAGTCAATTACGCAGACTGAGAATATTACGGTCTCAATGGAAACCCTTGCGAAGATAGCATCAAACGCAGGTGGGGATATGCGAGCTGCAATAAACGATCTTCAGATGATCGTGGAAGGACGTTTTCAGCTGGATACGAAAGATACGGATGTCCTCGGCGAACGAAATCAGGAGAAAGAGATAGGCAGAGCTCTGAGGATAATGTTCGGTGCGAAGACCGTTCGCGAGGCTCAGGATGCGACGCTCAATATTGACAAGATGCCTGATGAGCTGGAGAAATGGATTGAGGAGAGCATACCCGCCGAGATGAAGAATCCAGATGATCTGGTCCGCGCATTCGACGCGCTATCGAGATCCAACATCTATCTTCGGAGGGCCAGGGCACTGCAGCATTATGGAATGTGGTCTTATGCGAAGACAATGATGACTGCTGGCGTTGCGTTATCGAGGAAATCTGGTACGCGGCCATATGTGAGTGAGTACCGTTTTCCTAGTTTCTTGATAGTCATGTCACGCGCGAAGGGCACTCGTTCATCAAGAGAGTCGATATCCTCCAAATTGGCACCGTATTTTCATACTTCATCGAGGATGTTTGGTGAATCGATCCTCCCTTACCTGTCAAAATTGTTGGCCATGGATCAAGAGCTGATGGTGAAGTTGGCATGCGAGACCGACCTCGACGATGGCGACATCTCGAACCTCTTGCACGTGGATCCTGATTCCAGTATTGTCAAAGCCGTCCGGGCAAAGGTCAGGGCAATCAAAGGCGAGGATGAGGTAGTGAGCAAGAAGACTCCTAGACGAAAATCTGGGAGGAGTCTCGCGGAGTTCTGAGAGGTGGGAGAGGATTGAGCAGTACTATCCAGCATCTTGAGAAACAGCAATATCGCATCGTCGAAGAGACCGGTGCGGTCAAGTTGTGTCACTGGATGCGTCAACGGTTGATACATGGGAGACCCTGCTACAAGGAAGAGTTCTACGGCATCAAGACCCATAGGTGCTTGCAGATGACTCCAGCGGTGAATATATGCAATTTCAGATGCTTGTTCTGCTGGCGTTTCCATGGAATGACTGGGTTCGAGGGCGCGAAGTACCCTGAACCTGAGGAACTGCTCGAGAGGTGCCTGCAAGAACAGCGCTCTCTCGTGTCCGGTTTTAAGGGTGACGAACGATGTGATCCTAAGCTATGGGAGGAATCCCGTCATCCGAACCAGGTTGCCATATCCCTCTCTGGGGAGCCGACTCTCTATCCCCACCTGGGAGAATTCATCGCCCTCTGCAAGAGCAAGGGCATGACCACCTTCTTGGTCACCAATGGCTCGGTTCCCAAAGCACTTGCCAATCTCTCCTCTCTCCCCTCGCAATTGTATGTCACAGTCGCAGCCCCGAACAAAGAATTGTTCAAGCGTGTCTGCGTGCCACAGTTCGATGGCGCATGGGAGAATCTCATGGAGACACTCGAATTGCTCCCATCTCTCTCGACGCGTACGGTGATAAGGCACACTCTGGTGCGCGATTGGAACCTGGGCTGGGAGGATGAATATGCTCGTCTGGATGAGATCGCATCTCCCACATTCATAGAGCCAAAAGGGTACGTGTTCGTAGGCGACTCCAGGACCAGGATGACAATCGAAAATATGCCATCTCATTCCTCTGTGGTCGAATTCTCCAGGAGAATCGCCGACCAACTATCCCTCGAGATACTGGCAGAGCGAGAAGATAGCCGTGTGACCCTGATCGGCAAGAAGGGTTCTAAGCTGAAGATCGTGGACTGAGGATCACTTCAGTCTGATGGTCTCCAGGTTCATCGGGGCGCGGGTCTCGATCCCGAACTTCTTGTAGAGCGTACTGGCGAGTTCAGAACACTTGTATTCCTCGCCATGGCCGATGATGATCCTCTCAGGACGCGGTTCGAGCGTGCTGACATAGTTCACCAGTTGCCTCCTGTCGGAGTGGCCAGAGAAACCATCCACTGTCTCGGTATCCATCTTCATGTGGAGGGTCAGCTGTTTTCCTTTGTCGTTGAGATTGATGTCTGTCCAACCCTTCTGGATCTTACGACCCATGGTCCCCTCTCCTTGGAAACCGACGAAGACCAGGGTATTCAGTGGGTTGTCACACCATGACTTGAAGTATTCCATGACCGGTCCGCCGTTCATCATTCCGCTCGTGGCGAGTACGATGCATGCCTCCGTGTCGTGGCATATGCGTTCTCTCATGTCTGGGCTGTCCACCCTCTTGAAGACATCAGACAGGAACGGGTTCTCACCCATCTGGAATATCTGCGTCCTCAATTGGCTGTTGAGATATTCTGGATATGCAGTGTGTATTGCAGTTGCCTCGAATATCATGCCATCGAGGTAGATCGGCACCTTGGGGACCTGGTGGTTCCTCATGAGATCTTCAAGGACGAGCATGACCTCCTGAGACCTCCCTACAGCAAACACTGGTGTCAGGACCTTACCGCCTCTTGACAGGGCTCTGCGGATGATCTCCTTCAGCTGGCCTGAAGCATCCTGACGGCTAGGCTGCATGTCGTGATAGCCACCATATGTCGATTCCATCACGAGCGTCTCCAGTCTTGGGAATTTGTTCACAGATGCGTTGAACAACCAGGATTTCTCGAATTTGATGTCGCCCGTGAATGCTATGTTGTAGAGTCCATCTCCTATGTGGAAGTGCGCGATGGATGAACCAAGGATATGTCCCGCGTTCTGAAGGGTGAGTCTGACATCGGGCGATATGTCCGTTGTCTCTCCATACTTCAAAGGTATAGTGTGCATGACGACGTCGCGTATATGGGATGAATCGTAGGGTGCTTTCTTGCCCTCGCCGACCGCGACTTTTATGAAATCAAGTTGCAGGAGAGACATGAGGTCCCTTGTTGGAGGAGTGCAATATACTGGTCCATCATAGCCATACTTGAATAGTACTGGCAGAAGCCCTGAGTGGTCGAGGTGCGCATGCGTGATGATAACCCCGTCGATGGACTCGAGTGGCATCAGTTCCGGAGCGCTAAGATAGGGCGTCGATCCGTTTTCGTCGGCTGATACCGCGACACCGCAGTCTATCAGTACCTTGCTCTCGCGGGTCATTAGCAGGCTCGCGCTCCGGCCGACTTCACGGAAACCTCCCAATGCGGTCAGCCTCAGCCAGGTCTCGTCGTTCATCCGTTGCCTCATCAGCCTCCGGCCGACCTTCCTTAGGAACTCCTTTCGTTCCTCCTGGACCTTCCGAAGGTAGTTCCTGATGTCGCTGACAGTCTTGGACGGGATCGGAGGTGCTCTCACGACCTTGGCGGCCCATCCGATCTCCTTCTTGATCTCGTTCAGGATGGCCCCGTGCTTGCCTATGACCAGGCCAGGCGATATTGCTTCGATGGTGACCTCGCCCGTGTCGTCTTCGAAGTATATGTTCGTGATCTTGGCCTCTTCAGGTATGATCTTGCGGATCTTCTCCTCTGCGCTCTCGATATCTGCGAGTGTGCTGGGATCTGGCCGTATGGCCACGCGTCTCCGCAATGTCTGGGCCAGCAGTCGAACAAGGTCATTATTGTTGGAGAACTCGTCGAGGTTCTTTGTGTAGATGACTATGACTGGTCCTTCGAAATCTATGTCTGTCACTTCAATATGCGAGGGTATGGTCTTCTTGACCGCTTCTCTCGCATCTTCCAGAATCTTCTCTATGCCCATCTGGTTCACTCAACTTAATCGAACAAGCATCGTTCGTTTTGTGGGCGGCAACATAGCCACTCAAATCGCATATTTGACCAGAGTCTCAGGGGAGCAGCTTCATCTTGGCTTGCCTCTTCTGAATCTCTTTCTCGTCGAGGGGTGTGAACGCCTCTTTGGTAATGATTGCGACAGTCATTCCATCGCCCGATGCTGAGTCACGCTTCATTGCAGCGTGCAATGACCTTATCGCGAGGTCTGCGCCATCGTTGACCGTCAATCCTTTCTCGTAATGGTCTTCCAGTACACCATAGACATATGGTGAGCCAGATCCCGTGGTAACATATGTGTCGGGGATGGCTCCACCTACCATGTCAAGCGCGTAGACATGGTTGCCTTCCCTGTCGACCCCTCCCAGGATAAGTCCGACCCAGTAGGGATAGAACCGGCTACCCGCCAAAATGTTCGACATGAGGGTGGCTCCGGATCTCACAGTCATCTGCTGTCCTCTCTTGAGTTTATAAAGCTCAACCTCGGCGGTTATGTATCTTGCAAGAGTCTGTGCATCTCCGACCACACCCGCGACTGCAAGTCCCATGTTATCGTCGATCTTGAATAGCTTCTGAGTGGTCTTGTGAGCGATGAGTGTCCCCATTGTGGCCCTCATCTCCGTAGCCATCACTACACCATCCTTGCATACCAGGCCTATCGTGGTCGTGCCCTTCTTGATATCTTCGCTGCTCGTCATGAAATAACACCCACGGCGAAAATCTGTGACTAGAAAAGCCGTTTGAGAATAATTGCCACTCCAGTATTTAAGGGTTTGTCCAACTCCGATTATGTACGCATGCGCGAATCAGAGCATGCAATAAGAATGTTTAAGTTGGTCGTCATAGAATATTGTCTTGAGATGGGTAGCCTGTAAGTCCCTTCTAAGCAAGCACGCATCCTTCAAGGACTCCGTGCTCCGAAATTTCAATCCGGAAGGGCCTGGCGTCAGGAATAAATTGCCTGCCCATCTCCCCTTCTCCATCAAACAACGATAAATACTCTCTAGTATATCCGATGGCTGAGGAGGTATGGCTCCATATGAAGATCCTGATCGTTGATGATTCTGAAGCATTCCGGAAAGTGGTCATCGAACTCCTCGTCAGATCTGGCTTTCACGATGTTAGGGAAGCCAGCAACTACGACGAGGCGGTGGATGTGTACAGGTCGACGACGCCGGACATCGTTTTCGCGGATATGGTCCTTCCCGGCAAATCTGGTGTCGAGTTGACGAAGGAGATACTGAGAATCAACCCGGCTGCGAAGATCATCGCCATGAGCTCCATCGTGAACAAGTCCATGATAAAACAGAGCTTGGATGCAGGGGCCAGGGATTTCCTGCTCAAGCCGACGAACGAGATCGCGCTCTCATCCGTGCTCGCAATGTGGAGTGATTAGATGAGCCTGTTCCTTTTCAAGAAGGGCAAGGGGAAGAGGAGCACCAAGGAGGCTCACCTGGGGATTACCAGGAAGTATTCACTTGCCCCAGGAAAGTGCTATGTGATTGAGGAGGCTCCCCCCAGCATAAGCTTCGATGCTTTTGCCAATATGATATCCACCAGTGATGAAGAGGGTGGAAAGACGGTCGGACTAGCGGTGACTCGGCAGCATCCGGATATGCTGAAGGAGAAGTACGGACTCGACAATACTCCGATCTACTGGCTTGCGACCCGCGCTGGTGAGAATGTGTTGTCCCCGACTAACCTCGGCATACTCACGCACAATCTGATCAAGTTCATCGAGGATACTACGAACGGAGTGATCCTGTTGGATGGACTCGAATATCTCGTGTCCAACAACGATTTCAACAAGGTGCTCAAGGTGATCGACCAGGTGAACGATCATATCTCTCAGAGCACTTGCAGGCTCATACTACCTGTCGACCCTCGGGCCTTCGAGGCCAGGGAGTTGGCCCTCCTTGAACGGAACATGGAGAAGATCGTGGCCAGAGCCACCGGGTAGCTGACGAAGGTCAGGTCAGGAGGCTGTGACCACAGTCGCTGCGAATATCAGCTGCGACACAAGTATGCAGATGCCGATCGATCTCTGCAGAACCCTCTTGTCAGTTCCTCCTTCTATTCCCCAAATGAAGTAGCATACGACGGCGTTGATCTCCACCAGGAAGATCCCCAGAATAAAGACCAGTTGTCCCGGAGTCAGCGTCCCGCTGCCTCCTCCGAGCGATTCCAGGGACATGTAGATCGAGTATGTTATGCCCAGCACTATCGGGCCCATGACATGTGCGGTCATCCTCATCATAGATATGATCGGTCTGAGCCTGCTCTTCAGCATCGATTCGATTTGTGACAGGTCTCGAATGTATGTGGCCAGATCCATCGCCAAGAGACCAGCTGATTGCTCGTCCTTCTCGGCCGCTCTCTTCACGACCTTCATGGCCTCGTTGGCGCTGGACGTCCTGGTCCTAGTGTTATCGTCATCCATGGCCGTGTTGAAGTCCTGTCCCAAGACTATGGCTCTTACCGCGATACGATAAGGTACGCGGGTTCCGTCCTTGCCTGAGTCAGTCGCGGCATTTTCAAGCGCCGATTCGAAGTTCTCCCCCTCGAGCATCCTCGCTCCCATTCTGAACAGCATGTCTCCCTTCACTGCCTCTTTTTCATTCGACATCTCAGAAGATTGACTAGATGAAGCGATGAATGAGATGACCGATGCAGGACACGTGAATGCAAGCAGGAGTAACACTGGCTCGATATAGTCTGAGACGAACAGCCAGAATGACAGGCCTGATGCACATCCTATTGCGATAGCGATGATGCATCTGTGTCTCTGAGGACCGGAAGATGTTATTCTTCTGGCGCTTCTTTCGAGTGGGTGTCTCGAAACGGCCTCCATCGCGACCAGCATAGCCACGGCTGGGAACAGAAGATTCATCAAGAACGCGGTCTGGATGATGAACCCGTTCTCGTCATCCAGCGCTGCTCCATCGAGAGCTGGTGTGGACCATATGTCCCATGAGAGCATGGGGAGGAAGGCCCCAACCATGATGGGTAGCAGGATCCCAAGACCGAACAGTAGCATGCTCGGAGTGGATAGGGACAGAGCATATTCCTCGATCCGTCTCTTTGCGCCCATTACCATGGCGTGATTCGCTCGGTCGAGCGCTCGCCTCTTTCCCTCCTCCGTCTTCTCAGACGCTGCAGTCAGAAGCGAGGAGACTGCCATCTTGAGCTCTTCCCCGAACGCGGACCATCTGCATCCAATGTCGTAAAGCGCCGCTTCGAAGCTATTGAACCGACCCATTATTACATCCCACACGCACATTCTGAGCTCATCGGAGAACTCAGACCCGCTTTCAGATGCGAATCTGATTGCATTTGGGACGGAGGGCTCGTGCCGGATGCTCATTGACATTAGGTTTATTGACTCAGTCGACCCTCTCAAGATGTTCGCAGCCCTTTTTCGTGCCATGGATCTGGGATGTCCGATTACTGTCAGGTGTGCCAGGGCAGGGGATACCACTGATATCGCCATCAACGGAAGTGCGAGTCTGCCATGAATGAACAACATGTACGAAATCGTCGATGCACCCATGGCTATGATGACGAGCAGGGCCGCGCATTTCGCCGCCATTCTGACCGATTCCACGGTAACAGGAATTCGAGCAAGATCGAGCTGTCGTCTTAGTTCTTCGTCTGTCGTCCTGGATGTCCCCAACTTCGAACCGGCCGATCTGAACGATGGGGTCAGCCCGATCGCACACCCTACGCGTACGAGAAACTCGCATACGCGAGGATATGTTGTGGAGACGCTAGATGGTGCCAGTTTCGCCATATGATTCCCTCCATCTATCCAATCCAGATGTAGGTCCATCTGGGTGGAAGAGCGCACGAGCAAGCAATTCGTTCGAGCGCAGCCTCACAGAATCATGGGCGTCGCAGGAGTTGTCATTCCTATCGGATTTCTCCGAAAGCAATTGGTCGCAGATTGCTCGCGCCTTGATTATGCCCATTAGCGCGTCCGCGGTGATCCCCATAGCTGCTGCCGCTCCCCTGACCGTCCGTGACTCAGCCGAGAACTCCTTCGTGGGCTCAGCGCGTGTACTCACCTTGCCCATCTCGAATAGGTTGACCAGTTCTACACCAGCGCCCTTTGGCCTGACTTCCGCGACCTCAATCACCTTCCTATGGAATCTTGATCCATCCGGCGTCCGGACGAGCCCTATCACCACGACTATGTCTGTTGCAGAGAACGCTCGTTCTGATACGCCTAGGTCCTCGATTGCGCGGTCGAGGACTCCGCTCGCCGAATTTCCATGGATTGTACCGAGAACTGCGGATCCCGCGCTGCCCGCTCGCATGCTCTCATACAGCACGCGCGCTTCATTCCCTCGAACCTCTCCGATGACGATTGCGCTCTCTCCCATTCGGAGACTGACCATGAGCGCGCCTTCTGCCGACATGTGAGTGACCTCTTCATCGTTCGTGAATCTAAGCGTCTGGATATCGTAGCCGAGGTCCCTCATCCTCCGGACGGGTATCTCCGGTGTGTCTTCGATTAGTAGTATCCTCTGTGACAATGGGAACTCGAGCATCATCGCAGCAAGGAGCGTGGTCTTCCCGGCGCCGCGACTTCCGGCGACCAGGGCAGTCCTCCTGCCAGTGACGCATGCCCAGAGGAAGCTCGCTAGAAGCGGCGATAACGAATCGTTCCTGATCAGAAGGGGAAGAGTCCACATTTCGCGAGAATGCTTCCTAATCGCGACGGAAACGCCTTTCTCGCTTATCGGAGGACCTACAAGTGTGACCCTGCTCCCGAGTCTTGGTATGTCCGCTTCCAGAACTGGATGTGCCTCCGAGAACGGTAGGCCAGTCTCCAACTTCAGTCGCGAGACGAACCCTTGGATATCTCTTGCTCCGATGAAGATGTTCGTCCGACACTTCTGTCTGACACCCTCGATGGTATCTGACCTCAGCACTACAAAGACAGGGGTGACGCTAGATGGCGCGTTGACGTATATGTCCTGAACCTGCGGATCGTCGAGGAGTGTCTCGAGCAGACCATATCCTGCAGTATACTTGGCGACAATCTCAGAGAGATTGTCCGTCATCTTCTCATCATCATATTCGCGAGGATGGCCGCGTCCCTTGCTGACGAGCTTGTCGAACACTATGTCCTTGGCACGTGACTTGATATATGGCCTCATCAAGTCGAGCGAAGAAGTATCCATCTCCGCAGGGGGTGAGGCGGATATGATTTCGATGGCCTCTGATATTATCCTGAGGTGGATCGGATTGAGTCTATATTCTGGCGGATCTATGATATATCTCCCGTATGTCTCGTCCTCAAGGGCGAAGAGTGAGACATTGACGTCTCGCACGCTGAACCTGATTTTGGGCAGTCCCATGACTCTGTGAGCTTCGATCCAGGATGATGTGAAACAGGGTCTCGTCTCGAAAGACGATTCGGTGTGGATGGTCTGTCCTCGTTTCTCACGATGCGGCTCATCGACTATCTTGAGCGGGGTAGTACCCATGACCTGACCGATGATTCTTGGTCGCGGTCTACTGCCCCCCACGGCTACGCACCACCGTCATATCGAATCATGGTGGTCGCCAATGCTTCACTGAGGCATTCATATCCTTTGGGACAGGAAGCCTTTGATGCAACTTCTTTCAACCTATCCGACAATGCCGGTTTTCGTTTCGTGTATGCGACAGGGTCTTGCCTCAGCTGATGGATTAGATATTCTGCAGACTTTCCTTTACTGGCGGGACATGTCAGACACTTCTTGTCTGACGGGATCACATGGGTGCTCACGATCCTGTTCAAGACGCATAATTCTGTGGCAAGTTCGCAGAGCATTTTGAATGATTCTGATCGATATCTCCGATGTATGTATCTCTTGAGTATGATTGAATCCGGTTCGATGCCAGAGCAGAATATGTTCAAGATCCCTTTCGCGCAGTTTCCGTTGCTGATGTCCTGAGCGCCCGCGCATGCTGAACAATCAACCTCCAATTGCAGCCCATATTCATTCGTATATGAATGCGGACAATGCACATCGGCATGTCTAGATGGTGCGAGTTTCTTCGTGGGGCCACTGCTACGTTGTCTCATGTATGCGATTTACCGCTCGACTGATATTGTATTGTTAGGTTCCTTCGTACGCTACATGTAAGGCTGCACGATTTGTCGTCTTCGGTTCTCTCAGAAGATCATGCGCTCCGATTGTGATGCAGTGGGTGGATTCACTGAAGACCTGCCCGTGCTTGCTATCGTGATATCCGGCGTTGTGTTGCTGATGACCACTGCGAGCTGGGTCGGCGATATATTGATGTCAGATGAGGTGTCACGGACGCTGGAGCGGGAGGTCCAAGAGATTGCAGATCGCTTCGTTCTGCTTATGACCTCCCAATCTCACGACCTTCCACTTGTGGAATCGATACGCACTGGGAACGACAATCTATCGATATTCCATCCAGATGATGGGATCAATTGCATAATCACCGTGATTGAATCCTTTCCGGAATATGAGCTGCTCCGATCAATCGAGCACTCCGATGGTAGTCCCATGATGGAGACTGCCTTTGCTACAAGATACATCAACGCGATGGACAGATACAACCGGGTGGCGATGTTGGAGGTTAGAGTCCTTGAATGGTAGGATGACCGGGGATTCTCATGCTCAATTAGCGTTGCTCGATGCCATAGTGTTCTTCACAGTGATTCTGGCACTTTGCAGCAGCATGGTGGCCTATGTCGAGATATTCGAGACCTATAGGCTAGATGAATGCGGGATCAATGCAGTCGATGCATCCGAACTGCTATCGGTCTTCTTGCGCACCTCCATAGGTGCGTCGGTCCAGGTTGCATCGGGCACAGACATTGAGATGACTGGTAGAGAATCCATGGCGGATATCTTGATGGTTATCTGCGATGCAAAGTTGAGCGGGGTTGACGAATCATTCTTCGCTCCTCTTCCCTCGATGATACTCGAAACCCTCGTTCTGGTAAGCCCATCATATATTGAGCCACATCTAGTTATTCTCGACCTCACATCGAGCCCCAATTCGGAGATGTTGGTCTTGGAGAATAGTCCGTGCAGAGAGGCTGATACAAGCGCCGCATCCCAGATGATGATGGACCCTGAGGGACGGTCGTTTCTACTCGTCCTGGTCCTTGAGCCAGCCCTTGGTCCTCATGACCTGGGTGTCTGATTTGGTCACCTTGAGCTTCGAAATCGCGTATCGGTGCCCTCTTGTCAATTCGGTGAACTGCAATATCAGCAATGCCACGACGGCGGCTATCCCAACATAGAGATAATTCCTATTGTCCGTGGTGGTGTTGAGGTAGACGAATGTGAATGTGATGGCCGCGAGCACGTATATGGCGTATGTTGCCCAACTCGCCGGTATGGGAATGACCTTCAGGGTGCCCATACACCTGGGACAATAGCCCTTGGTCGGGTACCAGGGTTTGACCCTCAATTCCTTGCATTTCGGGCAGTATAGGTACTTCACGGAGACGGAATTGCTAGAGTCCTATATATCATAAACCCACAATGCCAGGGAAAGATTCACAGTATGGGACGAAGATACTCCAATTGATGATCAAGGATCATGACGTAGATTCTGATGGTTACACGAGCGATGAGAGGAGAGTCCTCGCATCGCTGAGACAGACGACTGGTCGCACCTGTAGATATTGTGCATGGCTGTCAATTAGAGGTCCGCAGAGAGGATGCTTCCCAAACGGAAAGTATCGAAAATTCCTCTCTACGGCGGAATACGAATCCGGATGCCCGGAATATCGTCCAAGAGATCAAAAGGGTTCCTAGGGATTCATCCCAAGTCTTCGAATCCACGCATCTTCTGACAAGCCACTCGCTCTGTTCCACTCTATGGTTTGGCGTGACATTTCGAATGTCACCGCCGCTGAAGATGTTGGAGTCTTGACGGATTTGATTCTCAGCATAACTCCTATCCAATGAATCTAGGAGTATTCTCTGATCATACGTCCTGACCGCTTGAGTGTGGATTCCTCTTAGTAGTGATCCAGTTGCGAGATGCCATGATCACGAGTCCGATGGCAGCTCCAATTCCTCCGATGTGGAGCCCCAGATCGACCACGCTTTGGTAATCGCTCCGCTTGTCGATATACCACGCTACCGATCCTCCATCTACGCTGACAGATTCAAGCAACCACTTGCCGCTGATCGCTAGAGCGAGACCGATTATCAGAATGATGATGACCATGGCAATGGCTCGGGAATATCTTGGGTATGACTTCCATCTGACTCGGATGTCTCTCGCCAGAATGATGGTGACTGCTGATATGATGACGAGTCCCGCATATGTGCCAAAGTCCTTCCTGATGTCAAGAAGATCGATAATTAGCAAGATTACCATCATGGCTGCCACTGCGATCAATACTATCATGAATGACTTGAGATCCTGACGACTGGTTACCATCCTGTGCCCACCGAGGGCGAGTCTATATTCGGTGTCGGTTCGAGACAGATTCTGTGAAGCGAAGTCATCGCCTGACCAGGTACTTCCGCAATGTGGGCATGTCGTTGTATTCGCCATCAGTTCCTTTCCGCAATGTGGGCACTCCATCCGAACACCATATTCAGAATGGAACTCTATGCTAAATGTCTTTGTGTGGAAATCCTGCGAGAATATTGACCGGTCGGAAAGAAGATTTGAGCATGGAGTCAATGCAGAGTTCCAAGCTCGTCCTTTGATCGGGCAATCTACATTCATGAATCATTGCGTTGCCTGATAAGCTTTCAAGCGTTGAATGATCGCGGGCTTAGATCCACTTGTCTGAAGGGAGGGTCACACCCGTGCGGTGGTAGGCGTTGACGATCCATATGGTCATGACGAGCAGGAATGTCATCGGTCCTGAGCCTAGAGAGTGAAGGTGAGCGTAGCGGCATGATCTTGGCTATCGTTCACTATCAGTTTTCAATTGCAGCGCGGTGTGCCTTCTCGTAAGCTAGAAGCCTGTATTTGCCGGCGAAAGAATCGTGCCCGTATGTCTGGAAGCCGCCTCTACGCACGAGCTTCCCCCGCCGCGCATGCAAGCATCTTCCGGCGTAGAATGTTGGTATAACCACGACATGTTTGAGCCAGGAGATGAAGAGTCCTTCTGGATCTGGGAATCAGAGTCATGAATGTCAATCTGTTAGAGGTTCCTGCTATAATCCCGGAGGACCTCCAATGCCCCAAGCGTGAGCCATTGGTCCCTTTCCCCATGAGGCCTGTTAGATTCTGTCCATAGCCCGTCCCTGTACCTCTCTGAAAGCAACCACTTCATGGGACTTTCCATCCTCGGGTCGTCGGGACCTCTTCCAAGCAAGGTCAGGATCTCAAGCGCGGCTAATCCGCCGCACCGGTAGTTAGGGTATCTAAGTTTGGTCCAATTGTCCCTACTCTCGTGGAAGTTGGGATGTGGGTTTCTCTTATAGAACCTGCTCAATAGGAAATCTGCGCCCCTATGGAGGCGAGGATCCTTCCTGTTGGACGGATTATTGGCCAGGCCCCAGAGAACAATCAAGGTCGTCCAATGGCAGCTCGGTGTCGAAGCCATGGGCCTCGGGTCGTATTCAGGCCTATCCTCTGATCTCATTAAATTGACGAACTCATCCAATGTCATCCCCTGATACTCCGGGAGGTATCTCAGGTCTTGTAGATAGGGCATGCTCCAGCCACCGTCTCTCCTCTGAAGGGACATCAGCCAATTCGAGGCCCTGACAACCCTCGGATCATGCTCCTTGAAGAATCCGCACAGGATGTACAGAGCGAAACCATTGTAGTGAGGCTGAGGAAGACCATGCGTCATGGGTCCGACAAGGCAGCCTTCCTTTGACTGTCCCCTAAAGAGCCTCTCTAGGGCCCTGTCCACACCTTCGTCATCAGGCAGCGTCACAAAGTGCAGTAGCCTGAGGAGGTTCCTGTATACTGTAGCCATATTCGGATCCACAGATCGCGAGGACACGCGCTCGTCGTATCGAGTGGGCCGGGAGATTGGCCAGGTTCCATCCTCTCGTATCGATTTGAGCAGACTTGTCCTGGGCGTGTATCTCCTGCACTCGTCCAACGTGCGCTGGACTATGCCGTCCTCACGGTCCTTCCCGAGGACATGCGTATATGTCCAGAACTTCACGGAGGGTGATGCGCTCTGCAGGAGTTTCCTGCTGGACTCATCGATGGCCCTCTCAATTTCAGCAGCCAGCATGTGCGACTGTATAATGTCAATCATGTTTCTATTGATTTCGGAAGACGAGAGCGTCGACCCGTCATACTGTATGCTCGAAGTCGTCCATGCGGAAACCTCTGCAGACGGTAATTCTGGTTGTCCAATCTTATTGAGAGTGCAGGGGCGCGGATTCGAACCGCGGAACCACTTCTGGACAAGGTCCTAAGCCTTGCGCCGTTGACCGGACTTGGCTACCCCTGCTTGTGTTGCATATTCCGGATGCCAGGTTCCATATAAGAATCAATCGAATAGATTGCCGTTTCGTGCTTATCTATTCGCTCGGGAATTTGCTTTGCACGTTTGCGAGATATTCACGTGCCCGAGCGATGGCGTTCTCTCTCTTTGCTGGATATGCCCTGATCTTTATCCTGATTGAGATGGCATCATCATCGGCAGCCAATCGTATAATCTCACGAAACGCATCTTGTTTGCTCAACCTGAGGAAAAGGTTGCATGCATCATCTATCCTCGATTCGATCGTCCTATCGATCTCTTCAAGGTCCTCTGCCTGCAACTTCCTGAAGACTCCATCGATGGTCCGCATCTTTTCGGTACGTGCCTCGACTATCTCCATCTGATTTCCATGGTGTCCCTTTGCCATGGAAACATGCAGCTCGATCTCTCCCAATGCATTGAGGATAGATTGTCTGACCTTCTCGATGTCCTCGGTCGAATGGCAGATGGCTCGGGCGCTAAGAGATGAAAAGTTCCTATTCACATTCTGCGTAAATGCGTACCTCATATCTAAATCCGTCTCGCGTCGCGCTTCCACGTGCCAGGTCATATCATTGCAGGGTCCCGTACTAGTAGGTGAGAGAATACTTAATATGCCGAAGTCGCTAACGCATAAATTGGTGCATCCGGGTGATTGAGGTAAGGTTTCATGGTAGAGGCGGCCAGGGGGTCGTAATAGCCTCGGAAGTCCTGGCGAAAGCAGCCTTCAAGATGGGATTCGAAGTATCATCCTTCCCTTTCTTCGGCGTCGAGCGGCGTGGTGCACCAGTCACTGCATATGCTCGTATTGACAAGAATCCCATCAGGATCAAATCAAGCATCTACGAACCCGATTATATTGTCGTGCTTGACAGCACTCTGCTGAAGGGTGTGGATCTCTTCGAAGGCCTCAAACCTGGAGGCAAGATTCTGATAAACTACCCTGATGATAAGACTCTTCCTGGGATGTCTGACCAATTCAAGTATTATACATTGGATGCAACAGGTATCGCCGCGACACATGGCATCGGATCCAAGATGACACCCATAGTAAATACCGCAATCATGGGCGGGTTCGCAAAGATGAGCGATTGGGTGTCGATCGAGGCGATGTTGGAGATTATCCGGGAGGTCGCCCCGGTCAAGAAGGAAGAGAATGTCGAGGCGGCCCGGGAAGCATACGAGCGGACTAGAGAGGTTGCCGTATGACAAAGAGCTACGAAGAGATACCGCTGACGCCGATATCGGACAAGCCAAGCACGATGAACATGACCGGCCTTTGGAGGGCATTCAGGCCAATTGTCGATATATCCAAGTGCAAGAGATGCACTATCTGCTGGAAGTTCTGTCCAGATGCTGCAATAAGGCTCGTGGACTTCGTGCCAGTGATCGACCTGAAATACTGCAAGGGATGTGGCATCTGCTCCGCCGAATGCCCTGCGGAATGCATCGAGATGGTGAAGGAGGGTATCGAATGAGAAAGGTGATGACCGGGAACTACGCATCGGCCTATGCGGCGAAGCTATCTCGAGTGGAAGTCATCGCAGCTTACCCTATCACTCCTCAGACTTCCATCGTCGAGAAGCTCGCGGAGCTTGTCTCAACCGGAGAGCTGAAGGCCAAGTTCGTCTCGGTGGAGAGCGAGCACAGCGCTATGGCTGCATGCATATCTGCGTCAATCGCTGGGGCGAGGACTTATACGGCTACTAGCTCGCACGGCCTCACCCTCATGCACGAGGTCTTGATGTGGGCGTCAGGTGCCAGACTGCCGATCGTGATAACAAATGTGAGCCGGGCCATGGCTCCACCATGGAGCGTATGGGTCGACCACATGGACTCCATCGCCCAGAGGGACACGGGTTGGCTGCAGTTCTTCTGTTCGAGCAATCAGGAAGTCCTGGACACTACGATCATGGCATACAAGGTCTGCGAGAGCAGGAACGTGATGCTTCCGGCAATGGTGATCGAGGACGCATTCATACTCTCTCATACCTCCGAACCCGTCGATTTGCCCGATCAGGAAGCCATCGATTCGTTCCTGCCATCGTTCTCGCCTGAGCTGAAGGTGGAGGTCGGCAGGCCGATGGGCTTCGGATCACTTGTGAAGCCCGATCAGTACATGGAGTTCAGATACAAGGCGATGCTCGCGATGAAAGCGGCTCGGGAGAGGATACTCCGTGTGGAGAAGGAGTTCAAGCAGGTGTTCGGGAGGGAATACGGAGGCCTGCTGGAGAACTACCGTTGTGACGACGCTGAAGTGGTTCTGGTAGCTGCGGGATCCACGGCCGCCACCGCCATGGATGTGGTCGATAGCCTGAGGGAGAAAGGACAGAAGGTAGGACTTGCCAGGCTGAGGGTGTTCAGGCCGTTCCCGCATGAGGAGTTCAGGGCACTCGCAAGCAAGGTTGCCGGCATCGCGGTACTTGATCGGAGCTACACATTCGGCGTTTCGGGTGCATTCTTCACCGAGATCAAAGGATCGATCTACGACTGCCCCAAGAGACCCGCGATGAAGAACTACATCGCTGGTCTGGGTGGGCGGGACATAACCCCGGCGATATTGGAGAAGATATTCGATGACATCCAACTCTTTGTCAAGCGCAGGGAGGAGACCGATGTCGAATGGGTCGATGTGGCAGGTCTCCCTAGGAGGTGGCACTGATGCCCAAGACTACCATCCCTGAGGAAGAGTACACATATCCTGGAAGCACGGGTTGTCCTGGATGCGGTGCAAACCTTGTGATGAGATACCTGTTGAAGGGTCTCGGGGAGAGGACCATCGTATCGATCCCGGCTTGTTGCTGGGCGGTGATGCCAGGATACTGGCCGAGCAACTGTCTGAAGGTTCCGCTCGTATATTCGGCCTTCGAGGCCACCGGCGCATCGATATCCGGATTGCGCGCTGCTCTGGATATGAAGGGCGTTGAGGATGTCACGGTGGTCGGATTCGCTGGTGATGGAGGGACCGTGGATATCGGCCTGCAATCGTTGTCCGGGGCCGCGGAGCGACAGACCGATGCCATCTATGTGATGTACGATAACGAAGCCTACATGAACACTGGCATTCAAAGGAGCGGCTCCACCCCATGGGGCGCATGGACCACCACGACGCCAGTTGGTAAGAATCACGACTTCAAACAGGAGCAGAAGAAGGATATCATGGCTATAATGCAAGCTCACAGAGTGCCATACGCAGCGACGGTTTCCGTTGCGCATCCCGAGGATTTCATAAAGAAGGTCGAGAAGGCAAAGGCCATCAAGGGATTGAAGTTCATACACGCGCTATCGCCTTGCCCGCCTGGCTGGAAGGCCAACCCGATGCATACGATCGGGATCGCAAGACTCGCTGTCGATACTCATGTGTTTCCACTCTATGAGATCGAGAACGGGAAGGTGCATGTGACGCGGAAAGGGAAGGGTCTGCCAGTGAGCGACTATCTGAAGCTCCAAGGGCGCTTCTCCCACCTGACTCCGGATGAGGTATCCTCGATACAGAGTGCGGTGGAGGCTAATTGGGCCCTTCTGCTGGAGAAAGAAGAATCCGGCACATGATCCAGTCTGACTCAGAGTATTGGCACAAGTCTTCTCCGCTTATAGCCGACCACGACTTTGACGCTGCCTCTGAGCTGTGCATCCAACGACGCATCTCCTGTGTCAACTCTCAGCTGGGGCGTAGATAGTAGTTTTGTTGGCGTGCATATTATGATCACATTATCCAGTCCAACTCGCCTGATAACCTCGGGAGATATCTGCTGATTGCCTCGCCCGAACAGAAACCCTTGGGCGCCGATCGGCGAGACGATTATCCTCGCCGGTCTCCCTGAAGCCATGATTGCTTCAAGGTCTCTCTCGGATGCATCGCGGCATACGATGTAGCCATCCCTGTAGACATCTACGCCCAGCAAGGTCTTGTCCGCCTGCATCGCTTCTGCGATGTGGGAGGTTGTGCCTCCTGGGCCGATGATGTATGTGATATCGGGTTCCATCGTGTCTACCATGAACTGGCCCAATTCCGTCATTTCATCGTCGGCCGTGCCCGAAGCAAAGGATTGTTTTCCAGTCTGCATATGTAGGCAATCGTCAGGCACGCGCGCCACCCCGAATAGACGACTTATGACCTTGCCATCCCTGAATGCTTCCTCATCTATGTCCATAACATCGGCTTCTTCAGATGTTCGGGATATGAGGAATGACTGAATCACCTGCGACAAGGCTTGGGGTGTGTTCAAGAAGACTGCAGAATGCATCTTGACTCCTGCCGGAACGCCCAAGATCGGGATAGTGGTGCCGACCACAGACAAGACATCCCTCGCGGTCCCGTCTCCTCCGACGAATATGATTATCTCAGCACCTTCGTCGATGAACATTGCCACACTGGTCCTAGTATCCTCGGAATCCGTCTCCGGTTTGGCTTTGTAGACCACTTGAGACGTCAATCCGACTGCGTTGAGGGCGCTCTCCCCCATGATTCCAGAACAGGTGACGAACTCGATTGGGAGCTCTGCAGATTTGATTCCACGCAACGAATCGATGGCTCTCTGCTCAGCCATCCTGACCGCTCCTCGATTCACGGCCTCTGCAACCGCATCGGCTCCGTCAGTCCCCTTCAGACCGACCGGTCCTCCCATGCCGGCGATTGGATTGATGACGAAGCCAGCCTTCATCGAGACGGTTAGCGACTTGCGACTAGAAACCATTTGTCGTCATCAGCTGCCTGAAAAACACCAGTGAAAGGGGTTTTCTGTCCGATAGTCATACCCAAGCGAAGTTATTCTTTGACGGCGGCAAGATGAATCGCTCCGCTTCCTGTATGGAATCGAATCTCCACGTATGCACGGATGCCAGTTTCGGAGGTTCGCGGCCTGAGGCAGTCCATACCTTCACATGAACATCGAAGCTGTCTGTATCCTCATGAGACATCCTCTTCATCATCACGTTGCCCATGGTTCCATTCAGATGCTTTCCGGTGCCGTACCGTGAGGGTACGAACACTGAACCGATCAACTTCTCCTCATTCACCGGCACGGAATCTGGGTCGAAGACGATCGGCTCGCAGAGCCTCCTGACTTCGTCTTCGAGATAGTCATTCCTGACCTCGTTCCATTCCGACTCGTCGATCGTCTGAAGCCAATTCCCGGAACCCTTGAGGATGTGTCTCATGGGCTGCGCCTCCGCTCACGTGTCTCCTTGGCTTCTCAGAAGAAGCCAGGTCCGAAACTGTTGAGCATCGGATTCAGATCGGCATGTATCATCGGTCCTTCCATTCCTGGGGGCATTGTCTGTGGGACCTCTTCCGATGCATCCGTGAATCCGGATATCTCTTCCATGAGCGAGCTCACATACGAGCTGGTCTGTTGGGAAACGGAGTCCACGATCTTCATGACGCTCCTGTCGATGACTCCCATTGCCTCAGAGA
Organism: uncultured Thermoplasmata archaeon; assembly: GCA_963719945.1. Taxonomy (GTDB): domain Archaea; phylum Thermoplasmatota; class Thermoplasmata; order UBA10834; family UBA10834; genus UBA9653. Next base: position 451,299 of record CAVRDX010000001.1, read on the forward strand.
TCGGCAAATCGTCTCCCAGGCCGACCAACTTGTTATTGTCGAGCACGACCGTGAAATTCGCGTTTTCCTTTAGCTTGCCGAGCCCATGCATCGCAGTCTTCCTGCGCTGTGCGCCCTCTACATCGAATGGAAGTATCGGTACAGCGAACGAGATCGCGTTCATCTCCTTGGCGACATTTGCCACTATGGGCGCAACGCCCGTACCCGTGCCGCCGCCCATCCCTGCGACGACGAACACGATGTCGTAGCCTCTTATCGCCTCTCTTATGACCTCGCGAGCCTTCTCCGCGCAATGCTCACCGATCTCAGGGTAGCCGCTGGCATCTTTGCCAAAGGACACATCCTTGCCTATCAACACCTTCCGGTGAGCATCTGTCTTCCTCAAATGCTCCTCATCCGTGTTGATGGCAACGGTCTCGACTCTATTGTGCTTCCAGTACATCCCATGCACAATATTCGAGCCTGCCCCTCCGCAGCCAACGACTGCAATCGTCGGTTCGCCCAAACTCACTCCCAATGAATTGATTATCTCTTCCGTCCTGCTCCCTTCTTCCGCCGTCATCCTTTTCTGGCCTCCGTTCACCGTTGACAATCGAGAGAGGACCCTCTCTGCTGAGAGAATCCCCCCACCACGCCAAGGCGCCCACAAACGGTGCCTACGCTCGGGGAACGATCTTAACCGTGCTCCTCTGTTGGGTCACGTCCTTCTTTATGGTCTCCACGTGATCCGCGTGGAGGAAGTGGTGTCGGGCGCAATCGCTGAGCGCTTCGGATACTGAATTGTAGACTCCCTCGGCCACGAGGTGTACAACCGTATCCATCACTAGAGGTGGTAGCTCCACAACCACCTCATTCGGTTTGCTGTTCGCTCCCTCTGCACAGCCTAGCTTAGCATCCATGTATGCGCGTATTGCAGCGCGTGCTAGTTGCGACCTGTTGGAGAACTCCTTGCTGTTCGTTATGAACTCATCGATTAGTCGGAGATCATCCGAGTCAAGGCGAAGAGTTATCCGTTCATTCTCCAACGGGTCGTTCATGTGTGCATCCCATCCCGATTTGCTGACGCAGAAGGAACATATGTCATACAATCATATATATAGGTATCCAAAATGTCACATTTCGTCTGATAATGTCATACCAAGTCCACTGGCCTGTCATAACTGTGTCTTCAAACTGTGCCGCCAGTCATCCAATTCAATGATTGCACCAATGAGTCCAGTTCCGCGGGCAAGCTTTATCAACAGCATCCTGTATGCATCATTTAGCCTAGAGGGGAATCTACTAGATGGCATCAAATGATGATAGCAAACGCAAGAAGCCCTTCAAACTGAATGGAACACCTATCGTGGTGGGGGTCGGTATAGCGTTGTTCGTCATGGGTTTCGTGATTACAGTATATTCGTTATCCTCGCTCGAGACTGTCAGCGCTGAGAGCGATGGATCTGCATCCGAATCCCAAGTTTTCAGTTCATCCTCTCTGCCATTGTTCATCGGCCTTGCACTCAGCCTCGCGGGAGTAGTATCAGCAACTGCGGGTCCAGCGGCGTTCTTCTTGCATAGCAAGAGGCGCGAAGCTTGAGTATATCGATCTCTCAAGAAACCTTTTATTGGTATCAACCATTCCGTCATACCGCTGGCTGAGCAAGATGACACTCGATTTCTCGGCGATGGAAGCCAAATGGAGGACCGCCTGGTACAAAGCCAGGATAAACGAATCGAATCCCGCGCCTGGAAAGAAGAAATTCTTCATGATATTCGCGTACCCTGGCGTCACAGGATACCTCCACGTTGGTCACATGAGGGGATACACCATAACCGACGCGATCGTCCGGTACAAGATGATGACTGGACACAACGTCTTATTCCCTGTAGGGACTCATTCGACAGGCAACGGCGCAATCAGTTTCGCCCGCAAGGTGGAGAGAAGGGACGCAGCCACGATCGGTATACTGGAAGCCAATGGGTGCACCTCCGAGACGATCGAATCTCTTGCGAACGTAGATGGTGTCGTCAAGTTCTTCAACGAGGTCTATGTGAATGATTATTGGAAGCGGTTCGGCTTCATGTCCGATTGGCGTAGGTTCACATGTACTACATATCCAGATTACTCCAAGTTCATAGAATGGCAGATGCGCAAGCTGAAGGCCCATGGACTTCTCATTCAGAAGCCATATTTCGCACCAGCTTGTCTTGAGCACGGGCCGGTTGCGATCGACGCTTCCGAGACCGATATTCAGAAGGGTGGAACCGCCGAGGTGCTGGAATATACCTTGCTGAAGTTCGATCTGGACGACGGTCGGTATCTGGTTGCAGCGACCCTACGCCCTGAGACGGTGTTTGGTCTCACGAACTTCTGGGTGAACCCTGATGTGGAATACGTCGATGCAGAGGTGGATGGCGAGACATGGGTGGTCAGCAGACCCGCCGCAGAGAAGCTCGCACTGCAGATGGATTCGGTCAAGGTGCTGGGCTCAGCTGACGGCAGCGCGCTGATGGGGATGAGGTGCAGGGCGCCATACACGGGCAAGATGATCCCTGTGTTCCCATCGAATCTATGCGATCCGAACGTTGGCACCGGGCTCGTCATGAGCGTTCCATCGGACGCACCGGTCGATTGGATCGGTCTCGTTGAGCTGAAGCGCGACTCCGATATGAGGGCACGCTACGGTCTGAAAGATGATATGATTGAGGCCACAAAGCCGATCGCGATCATAGATACGCCCGGCTGGGGTCCGATGCCCGCGGTCGAGATATGCGCGAAGATGGGGATATCCTCGCTGGTCGATCCAAAACTGGAGGAGGCGACCAAGGAGGTCTACAAGGCCGGCTTCCACAGGGGAGTCATGAACTCTTCATGTGGGGAGTTCTCTGGAAAGCCAGTCGAGGTTGCGAAGGATGCGATCAGGGAGCAGATGCTTGCCAACCGCCAGGCCGCCATGATGCGCGACCTGTCCGAGGAAGTCATTTGTCGATGTGGTGAGAAGGTCCTCGTGCGAAAGATTCCAGATCAATGGTTCATCGATTATTCGAATCCGGGTCTAAAGGAGCGGTCGAAGGAACACGCAAGGAGCATGAAGATCCTGCCCAAGGAGTACTTCGACAACATACAGAATGTCATAGAATGGTACAGGGAGAGGGCATGTGTCCGCCTTGGCAATTGGCTCGGCACGAGATTCCCCTTCGACCAGAGATGGATAATCGAGGCGATCGCCGATAGCACGTTGTATCCTGTCTATTATGTCCTGTCCAGATACGTGAACGAGGGTATCATAAAAGCCGAAGGTATGACCGAGAAGTTCTTCGATTATGTGATCCTTGGTGAAGGGGATGCGGCGGTCATCGAGGCAGAATCAGGCATATCAAAGAAGACACTCGACGAGATGAGGGCGGAGTTCGAGTATTGGTATCCTCTCGATATCAACCTCGGTGGCAAGGAGCACATGACCGTTCACTTCCCGGTCTTCCTGATGAACCATGTCGCAATCCTGAGGCCTGAGCACCGCCCAAGCGGAATCATGGTCAACTGGTATATCACGTCCACTGGCGGAAAGATATCCAAGTCTAAGGGCGGCGCGCAACCGATCCCCGATGCTGCAGAGAAGTTCGGGGTAGATGCGATGCGCCTCTTCTATGCGCACATAGCCTCTCTCTTCGTAGATGTTGCCTGGGATGACGAGAAGGTCGAGAGCTACAGGGACCGACTTGAGAAGACCTGGAACCTTGTGGACGATATATTGGCCGTTAGAACCGAGGAAAGCACTGGAATGGACACATGGCTCTCGGCGAGATTGAACATGCGCCTGGCCAAACTCCATGCATATATGGCGGACTATGATGTCCGGTCGTACTCCAACGAAGTGTATTTCGAGCTCCCTCAGGACATCAAATGGTACCTCCGAAGAGGCGGAAAGAGCAGGAACGCCCTGATGGATGCGCTGAGAATATGGATTCCTCTCATGACTCCTATCACACCTCATCTGTCCGAGGAATTATGGGAACACATGGGCGAGAAACCCTTCGTGTCTCTGCACCGACTCCCCGATGGGAACACGAGCGATGAAGTGATCTCCGAGGAGGCCAAGGAGAAACTCGTCCAGAATCTCATACAGGATGTCTCTGAGATACTGAAGGTGACGAGCATGACTCCTTCGAAGATCTCCATAATGGTTGCTCCATCATGGAAGATCGAGATGCTTTCTGCTGCGCTGAAGCAGCCAAAAGGCAAGGTGGATGTGTCCTCGTTGATCAAGGCCGCCATGGTCAACGCGAAGACGCCCGAGATGAGGAAGGCTATTCCGGCTTTCGCAAAGGATGTCGCCCAGGAGGTTTCGAGGGCCGCGGAGCATGACCGCGTCATGCTGTCTGCAGAATTCGACGAGCTCGAGGTGCTCAAAGCTGCTAGCGGTTTCTTGGGCGAACAGTTCGGATGTCTGGTCGAAGTTCGCTCGGTCGACGACCCTGAGCTAGTCGACCCGAAAGGACGCAGCAGGTTTGCCAAGCCTGGGCGGCCCGCAGTGTATGCTGAATAACTGCATAATCCAGCATCCAGGTTCATCTGTTGCCGCATATCTACGAGGTCGTTGTAGACTCCGATGATCTAGCGTTCAATGGCATCTACTTGTGATGTGTGATAACGAGATGCGAAAGCATTAAGAGCAATCTGACCAGATACTGCCATACTGGTCCTCATGATGCGTTTCAGGACAGCAATGTTAGCTCTTTTCTTGTGCATGGCACTCATCGTCTCAATTCCAATGGGGACTTCCGCTCAAGGCGGGAATGCGATGATAATCGAATCGAAGCTGTCTTTCACAGCCCTGGACACAATGGCGGGAAATGGTGTGGTTGTGCTGACATTCGAAGGCGATCCCGCCATAGAATTGCGTCAATCAATATTCACAAACGATAACACCGATTTCGACGCTAATATGAACCAGTATCTCGAATTGTCAGAGAGCAGAGCGTTTCTTGTCGCGTTCACGAATGCCCTGGTTGGCAAACAACACTGGGGCATGACGATCGATAGCCTCACCGACTTTCAGAACATGACCGATTCCGAATTGAGATATGCCACTTCAGGCGTAGTCGATACGAGATATACCTCCACCAATCCGATATCCATCAAGATAGAGTTCGACTGCATGGGCGAGAGTGTCATGAAGCTCATCAGGCCATCGGAGGTTCCGTTGGAGACCTTCGTTGGAGCACTCAACTCTGTCACCGGTTTCACGTTCGCAGGCACATTGATCTTGAAAGACCGTGTGATGCTGTTCGGGATAAGCAGTTTCACATCTCCTGATCTGGTTGCAGGCAAGTTCAGCGAGGTTAGGACTCCCATCGGTACGATCCTATGGTATTCTTTTGAGGGTGAGATCCTGTCGGGCGAGACGGCACCCCAGGAGACCATGACTTATGAGCCTTTCAGCATCTATGAGAACAACCAGATATCCTTTGTCGTGCTTCTATTTGGGTGCATACTGATATTGAGGGTATCGTCGAAGAGGTTCAACAAGTATCTGATGCAGCACCCTAAGCGTTTCAGAGCGTCTGCCAAACAACTCCCAGTCGTCAGATGGTTGACCTGGGCTATGGTGGCGGTTCTTTGCATGTTCTACGTGCTCCCGTTCATATTCTCATTCGCCAGCAGGAGCACGATGATCTATGGTTCATACATGTATTTCCTGGTCCCTGGGTTGATTGTCGCAAGCCACATCTTCTCGAAGACGCTCTACGATCGCGCGTCTTTCCGGATACCAGATGATATCGTCATCCCTGTGAAGCAGGCGGTCGTGAGGCAAGATGACGATTCATACACGATGAGATGCCAGATGTGCATGCGTCCCATCGATGTCGAGAAGGAACTCTACGAATGCATATGCGGATACCAGATGCACATGATATGTGCTGAGAAGGCCCAGGCATGCCCGCTATGCGGCGAGGTGCTGTTCCCGGAGCACACGCGGTCGATCCAATGCAAAGCGTGTGAGGAGACCTTCCTGTCGACCGGTGAAGAAGATCCGTATACGCTACAATGTACTAGATGCGGCGCGTTCCAGGAGGAAGTGAAGGGTGGGAGAAACTACCTCATCGTGGACATCGATTCGCGAAGAGGGTACAACATGATACGCGCCATGGGGCTTTCAGGCCGTCCCGCGTTGGTCATGACGAACGAATTCCCGGGGAAGGTGCGCGAACAATACGACCTCGGTGATGATTTCGACGTAAAATGCCTGTGCGACAGCACGACCGATATTGACAGCGTGAACATAAACGACCTGGACGGGGACGCGATGGAGACCGTGTCCACATTCCTTATGACGACGAAACGCTCCGGACTGCTGATAGAGGGTCTTGAGGCGATCATATTCAAAAACGGATTCGATGCTGGGTTGGCATTCATAAAGAGGGTCAACGACCTATCCGCGATTCATGGCGCGTCGGTCATCGTACCAGTGAACAAGGAAAATATTCCTGAGGATGAGTACAAGCTCATCAGCGATGAGTTCGACGAGGTACACGATTACATGTGAGGAGCTACTCTCCCTCCCAGCGCTTGTATAATGAGTTCTCTATATCCAGTATGTCTAGGATCCTCCCGACGAGGAAGTCGACCATGTCATCGACGGTGTCCGGATTCGGGTAGAACGCCGGGCTTGCTGGCATGATGACGGCACCTGCTGCTGAGAGCCTATGCATGTTTTCAAGATGTATTGTCGAAAGCGGGGTTTCGCGCACGAGCAGTACGAGCTTCCGCCTCTCCTTCAATGCGATCGATGCTACCCTCGTGATGAGCGTGTCGGATATTCCGCAAGCAATCTTCGACATAGTCGATACGCTACAAGGAGCGATTATGACATTGTCGAATCTGCTGGAACCTGATGCAACAGGGGCTGCCAGGTCAGCGTTGTCATAATGTTCATCTGCCAGGGATTCTATCTCCTTCCTCTCTAGGTTCATCTCGATCCGGGCGACGTGCATCCCATCCTCTGACAAGATGACCGTCTTATCGCTCGGGAGCGCTTTCAGAAGCCGTATGCCGTATGCTGTTCCTGATGCTCCAGTGATGCCGACTACAGTTCTCACGGTTGCCGCAAGTACCGACTACTCTCAAAAGCCTTTTCCCCTGGTCGGGCATACGCTATCAAATTGATGTGGTCCACATGCTGGCGATGTCGATAGGCAGCAAGCATTTAAATATGAGCACCAACTTATCCGCGTTTTGCCACCCATGTGGCACATGCTTTCAGTATGTAAGTCACACTCGTTTGAGGTAATCCAATGGCTACGGCGTTTGATGTGCCCGCAGATAAGCTCATTCCAAGGCTTGCGGAAGAGCTGAAGAAGATCGAGACGATTAAACCCCCAGAATGGGCTGCATATGTCAAGACCGGACGACACAAAGAGAAGAGTCCCATTCAGGAGGACTGGTGGTATGTCAGGTCCGCTGCCGTCCTCAGAAAGATTTACATCGACGGTCCGATGGGTTCCACTAGGCTCGCCGCCTGCTATGGCGGTTACGCCGACCGTGGCGCCAAACCTGACAAGGCGGTCAGGGGCTCGCGCTCGATATCACGATCGACTATTCAATTGCTGGAGAAAAGCCAGCTGATACAGAAAGAACGGGACGGAGGCAGGAAGATATCCCCGAAGGGTCAGAAACTCGTGGACAACGTGTCCACGGTGATCCTGAAGGAACTTGCAGCCAAGAACCCAGAACTGACAAAATATCTTTAAGTGAGCGATATGCCAGAAGAAGATGAGCTAGCGGCTCTGAGGCAACGCAAGATACAGGAACTCCAGCTGAGAGCACAGCAGGAGGTCATGGCGCAGGAGCAGAACAAGCAGATAGATGCCCAGAAGGCCATGGTCATGCGGCAGATACTGACTCCTGAGGCGAGAGAAAGGCTCGCCAACTTGCGCATGACCCGACCCGATCTGGTCGAGTCTGTCGAGAACCAGCTGATAACGCTCGTCCAATCCGGAAGGGTGAACCAGAAGATAGACGACTACACCCTGAGGCAATTGCTGCGGAAGATCATGCCGACGAAAAGAGAAATCAAGATCGAGAGGAGATGACCCGATGTCCAAGCACAAACCGACTGCTAGAAAACTCAGGCTTATGAAGGCCATCAAGAGTAACAGGAGGGTCCCCGCCTGGGTTATGATGAGGACTAACAGAACCTTCCTCAGGCATCCGAAGCGACGCCACTGGAGAAGGACTAAGTTGAAGGTGTGAGGGCTTACCATGGTCGAAGAAGTAGAGAGAGTTTTCACCATTCCATTGTCCATGACGAGGAATGTGCCAAAGACGAAGCGTGCGCCTAGAGCTATCAAGGAGATCAAGGAATATGTCCGCAGACACCTCGCCGACAGGACCCCTTCGGAAGAGGAGGGTGCCGAGAAGAAGGATGTCTGGATCGATTACCGTCTCAATGAGTTTCTGTGGTCGAAGGGTATCGAGAATCCTCCCAGCAAGGTGCGCGTAAAGGCTATCCGGTTCGAGGATGGCCTGATTGAAGTGTCCCTTCCTGAAGAGTGAGGATTTTCGGAGTAGAATCGATGCTTAAACTCGGCATGATGATGGGTAGTCCCTATGTGGGTGTCTTTTGCGCCGCTAGTGAGAGACTGGCCATATTGCCCGACGCAGCAGATTCCTGGGTCAAGAAAGATCTGCAGGAGGCGCTGGGCGTCGATATACTGTGCACGTATCTCGCAGGTTCCGTTTTGATCGGTTCGCTCGCTTCGATGAATTCCAACGGCATAGTAGTTACGAACTTCGCTGATAAATCCGAGCTGAAGCGATTGCCGAATGACCTCAGGGTCGGTATGATGGAGGAGAAGTTGAACGCTGCCGGGAACAACATATTGTCCAACGATCATGGGGCCTACGTGAACCTCAATGCGTCCAGATCATCCGTCAAGATGATCGAGGATACCCTTGGAGTGGAGGTTCTGCGGAGGACCATCGCTGGCATAGATACTGTTGGCTCAGTGGCGATTGCGACATCCAAGGGCATCGTATGTCACCCGCGTACATCGCAAGACGAACTGAAGGAGATATCTGCGTTCTTCAAGGTGCCTGCCGCGCTCGCAACGTTGAACTATGGGACGCCATACATCGGTGCATGCGCTGTTGCCAACGGCAAGGGTGCATATATCGGCGGAAAGAGCACCCCCATCGAGCTTGGAAAAATAGAGGATGGCCTAGGATTATACTGATGTGGACGGCTATAGCGAGAACAGCCAGATCTCCGTGCCTTCTTCGGGCAGGTCTTCCGGCGAGAAGTCGACTTCATTGCCTACTCTGACTATCTGGTTCTTGTCGCAGATGTCCAGGAAATTCTGAACAGGCTTTATCGACAATGAAAGGCCCGATGTTCGGTAGTGCATGGGCACAGCAACTTTCGGTGCGAGCTTCTGTATCGTCCTCGCAGCACCTTCAGGGCCTATCGTGAACACATCTCCCACAGGGACGAATAGGAAATCAACTGGTGCAAGTTGCTCTACCATCGAATCATCGAGCTCGTGGCCAAGGTCACCCAAATGGCAGAATGACATGCCGTCGATCTCGAACTTGAAGATGGTGACCTTGCCTCTCTTCTTCCCTCCAGCATCGTCATGGGCAGCTTCTATTCCTTCTACCCTGACCCCTTGCTCAACGGTCATTATTGGGTCTGATATGACCTTTGTATCTTCTTTCTCAACGACTTTGGGGCAGTTGTGGTCGAAATGACCGTGTGAAATCAGAACAAGATCGGCCTTTACGTCTGGTGCGGGTATGCCGATCGATTTCCCATCGTGAGGGTCCGTGACCACATCGATGCTTCCTCCGACTTCAAAACACGCATGGCCATGCCAACGAATGCGCAATTATCTACTCTCCCCGGGAATTGAAGTAATCATCCAATTCGTACTTAACAAGCGCGGTGGCGGCGATGCAGGATTTCGCCATCTCATCCCTTGACACGCCTTATCGCACGCGTCTTCTTCGGAGGTTCCTCAGGCGCGGGTTTCGGTTCAGCCACTTGCCTCACTGTTCTGACGGTCCTCTGAGCAGGTGCGGGGGTCTCAGGCACGAATACGGGGATCGACTCCTCATCCTCGATCATGGGTTCGGTCTCGATGACAGGTGCTGGTAATCGAGTCTTGACGTTCCTGACCTTCCTTGTCTTTGGAGGTGGTTCAGCGACAAACTCGGGTTCATTCGTCGGCATGTCTGCCTCAGGAGGTGCCCTATGTCTGGGTGCTGGTTCTGGTGCATGTTTCACAGGCTGGTTGCTTGCAGCCCTGCCACCTGCAAGGAGGTCTCCAGCAGTCGCTGGCGGCTCATCATCGCAATGTGCTCTGGACTGCGGATTCTCGGTTCTATCAAGAACAGGATTGCTGAGCGTCGATTCTATCATGTGATTGACTGTTCCGGGCTCGAACTTCTGTTTCTCCAGCATGAGCTCCCTCTCGAGCTTCTCGATCTGGAGTATCCACTCATCCTCCTCTTCGAAGTCCCAGCCACAGAATTCACATATGTTGGCCTCGAGTGTAACGCCGAGACCACAACTAGGGCATTCTTTCTTGGGTTCGGCGCGGTCTAATTTTTTGGCCATCACATAGATAATTCTGTGGTTATTATATAAGCATTTTTAACCGAACCGATGATTGTTCGAGCCAGTATCTCCGAAGCGCAGAGTAAAATAACCCTGCGGGCCATTAGGTGGGTCTGATGAGGATCCTCGTTCTGTGTGTCGACAGGGATGACGACCTAGGCTCAAAGGCAGGTGTGAACGGGCCTGTCATCGGTAGAGAGGAGAACCTCGAAGCTGCACTGGCGCTTGGACTTGCGGACCCTGAAGAGGTCGACACGAACACCATCCTGTCAGGCTTGCAGCTCTACGACGACCTAGTGAAAAGAGGGATGGATGCGGAGATAGCCACCATCTCCGGTGATTCTCATGTGGGCTTCCAATCCGATCTCATACTCGCGACTCAGCTGGAGAATGTATTAGAGGTCGTGAAACCCGACCGCGCCATCCTCGTCAGCGACGGGGTCGAGGACGAGGCGATATACCCCGTGATCTCCTCAAGGATTAAGATCGATTCTGTAAGGCGCGTCTATGTGAAGCAGAGCAAGAGCATAGAAGGCACATACTACCTGATAGTCAAGACTCTTCAGGACGAGAAGATGAGACGGAAATGGGTAGTTCCCCTGTCTCTCGTGCTCATCATCTGGGGCATGCTATCGCTGATAGTCAAGATCGTGGAATTCATGGAGCAAGATTACGAGGATATAGGACTGCTTTCTCAGATGGCTTTTGGGGTCATAGGCATAGTCCTCGGACTGTACCTCCTAGGGTGGTCCTACAGATGGGCGGATGCACTACGTGAGCGCGTAATCCGGACGAAGAGGTCCATACGACAGGGAAGCCTTGCTATTCCGTTCGCAATAATCGGACTCGTACTCGGCGTAGTGGGTCTTCTGATAGGCTACGATATGGCACTGGTATATCGAGAATCCCTCCTGGTCCATGAGCGTAGCCTGGCCATCTCCATACTGGTATTCGTGTCGGGTGCTGTATGGTTCATCGTATTCGGCGTGTTCGCCTTCGAATCCGGCAAGTCTGTCACGACATTCATGCAGACGGGAAAGATACGCTGGTCGTTCATCGTTATGATGGTCTCGGTTCTCGCCACCGGTTTTATCGTCCAGGGCTCGGCAGACGCCCTTTCCTATTTCATCGGATATGGGGACTACGACCTGACGGTGATAATCGCTGAGATGATAACCGGTATTCTGATAGCCATCTTCAGCTCAGTATTGAACGCATCTCTGAGAAGTGAGGCGGTCAAGGTGCGTCAGGCGTCCGGAGCGTGACTTCTTGAGACTCACGGACTGGATGCCGATCTACCGGCAGATCTGCTCCGAGTTCGGATTCTCCGAAGAGGAGGATGTCGTATCGGCACATATACTGGCTGAACTACTGATGCCCAGGTCGATGGATTGCGTCAGGGTCATGAGCCGTCTCATGAGAGATTCTCAGGAGGAGGTATATGTCTGCGGTTGTGGGGGAAGTCTCTCGGATGAATTGTCCTCCATACCTTCGCGGGCTTTCGTGATCGCAGCCGATGGAGCGACCACTAACCTGTTGGATTCTGGGATCAAGCCGAAGCTGATAGTCACGGACCTGGATGGTGAGATATGCGACCAGGTGGACGCGAATGCAGATGGGGCCATAGTGTTCGTGCATGCCCATGGTGATAATATCCCGTCGCTCAAGGAACAAGTGCCCTTGTTCACAGGTCCGATCATAGGGACCTGTCAGTGCGAGCCCGTCACCGGCATCTTCAATTTCGGCGGCTTCACTGACGGAGACCGGGCCGTGTGTATATCTGCAGAACTCGGGGCAAAGAAGGCGCATCTCATCGGATTCGACTTCGACAACCCCTCGTCCAAGTCCGGGAAGGTGCTGGAAGTAAAACGAAGGAAGTTGCACTGGGCTGAACGGATCATAACTGATACTTCTGGTCCTGATTTCACAGTCATTGGCCTTGGATCTCGAACATAGGGCTCGCTGCCAACATTATTCGACAGTCTTATAGCAGTGTACTGAGTTTCATCTTCGGGATTGGGATGACTGTTGTCACCATGCAACAGGTCGAACTAGCACTCAAGAGAACCATCGGAAAGAAAGGGATGTCCGATGAGGAGATTGAGAAGCTAGCGGAGTACCTGATGAGTTTCTTTGGATATACAGACGAAGTCATCGATAATAGACTGACTCCTGAGGACAGGGATGTCTTCTACATGCTTGAGGAGGCGGGCCTGCTCACGACGACCCAGGAAGAGGTCCTGCTCAAGAAGGGCAAACTCTGGAGGATACATTACTGGATTCTGAAGAAGGATCAGATCATCCGGCTGGCCCTAACGGCCGAGGCCGGCAAGGTAGATGTGGATCATTCGACGGATGTATATGATGAGCTGTCCGATGAGGAATGGGCAAGGCACCGCCCTTCAGTGCCCGATCCCCCTGATGGCCATGGCGAAAAAGAATGAAACCAATTAATATCTGTATCCTGATGCGCTGACAGTTGGTTTCCTGAAATGAATGGATACTTGATAGCGCTCATTGTCTTCATCGCATGGATCATTCTGATATACATACTCAACAAGTCCAAATGGCTCGAGCGTCACCACATGAGCCTCATGGGTCCCATGATAATGATGAAGACCCAGAAAGGCAGGGATTTCATCGACCGGGTATCCAAGCGAAAGAGGCTCTGGACCATCTATGGTAAACTGTCCCTGTGGATATGCGCGGGGTCTATGGTGACAATCATGGTGCTCCTCCTTTGGGAGGCGACCATAGTCGACCAGGTCGAACAGGCACCTTCACCAGAGTTGATACTCGGGATACCGGGTATAAACCCGGTGATACCTTTGGGATATGGGATACTGGGACTCGTTGTCGCCATCGTCGTGCACGAATTGGCACATGGAATAATGACTCGTCTGGGCAACATGAAGCTCGTGTCTCTCGGCGTGCTCTTCTTCGTGTTCCCTGTTGGCGCATTCGTGGAACCCGATGAGACGGAGCTGCAGTCGACCACACGGAAGAACAGGTCGAGGGTCTTCGCTGCAGGTCCTGCGACTAACATGATAGTCGCCATCATCGTATTATCTCTGTTCTCCGGTGTCATGATGGCCTCCGTGGAGCCTGCCGAGGACGGCGCTCTGGCCATGGGTGTGGTGGAGGGTTCGCCCGTCAATTTCGCAGGCGTCATAACATCGAGCCTTGTGACATCCATCGGCGATGTGGAGTTGACTTCAGCCGAAGACCTCGACGAGATATCTTCCATTGATCCTGGATCGCTAGTAGATGTCGAATACTCGTTCTCGGGAGAACACCTTACTGCTTCAGACGTCGTGTATGGATTAGTCGTTTCATACACCGTGAATGATTATGCTGCCAACATCGGTGGTCTGCATACAGGGATGGTAATCCTCTCGTTGAACGATACAGAGCTCAGGAATATGGATGACCTGAGACAGGCGATGTTGTTGACTCGCGCGGGTCAGTCCGTCAATGTCTCCATCATGAGCTATGAGGATGCCAACGAATCATTCGGGATCGATCCGACGATAACATCGCTCACGCTTTCCGATAAATACGATTTCTACGAGGAGTTCTATCCTTCGGACAATGAGGATTCCTTCATTGGTCAGGGATATCTCGGAGCGGGCTTCTTGAACATGGGACTCGATGTCGAGGATGCGGACTACTACGCAGCTATTCTTGCCGACCCGTTCGATGGTGACAGGAATCTGGATGATTTCTCCAGGTCGTGGCTCAGGCTGATAGCATTGCCATTCCTCGACCTGGCCCCGTTGCGGTCTCCGGTCACTGACCTTTACGAACCAAGCGGGGCGTTCGCATGGATGCCTGCGGGGGCCTTCTGGATCCTTACAAATTCATTGTATTGGATATTCTGGCTGAACCTGATGCTCGGCCTGACAAATGTGCTTCCTGCAGTGCCGCTGGATGGAGGATATCTGTTCCGTGACTCGGCGGATTATCTGCTCAGCAAGATCCGGAAAGGTCTTTCGACCGAGCAGAGGGAGAAAGCTGTTGGCACTCTGACGCTGATGTTCGCGCTGTCGGTGTTGTTCCTCATACTCTGGCAATTGATAGGTCCTGCCCTGCTTAATTGAGAAAGGGTTTTATTACCGAATCTGTTACCAAGTTCGGTACTATGTTCTCGCCAGAGAAGGACATGAAGGAACTGGTCCTCGAGATACTGAAGAAGGACCCCGCATCGATAAGCGGCATATGTCGAGAGCTCGGCACCAGAGGCGTCAAGCTCCACCGGCTTGAGCTGACGGGGTATCTCAAGGCCCTCGCAGACCTGAACATACTCAAGGCCAGGGATATCAAGCCAGCGAAAGTATTCTCAATATCCTCTTCCAGGGAGAAGAACATATACGAACTCATAGGCGAAGCTGCCTCCATGAACGCCGGAACATCCACTGAGCGAGCCACATTGGCCGCCTACTGCCTCCAGCGGCTCTTCAAACGGGCTGTGTTCGATATGGAGGTGCGTAGATGCAACCTGGATGGCGTGGTCGTGGGGCGGAAGGCGACTCAAGAGGAACGGACCGATGCGAAGGTTGTATTGACTCGCATGGGATACAAGGTCCCGAACAGCGACGTGCCGACGATAGTGGAAGCGGATCTCGACGAGGACTTCATGAAGGTTCTTGCGGAGATCGTGGCTGAGCGGTTCAATCTGCGCTCGCATATGAAGGAGACCGTCCAGACCAAACTCTGAGATCGATGTATCCCATAGATGGCGGTAATGTGGACATGATAGATGCTGACGGACTGGTCGAGGCGATCAGGGCGTATCGAGGGGTGGTGAGGAAATCTCCTATATCCTCTGTCGTCTCCAAACTGCTTCCCATGGATGCCAAGGGCATCATCGCGACCCACGGGGAGGATGCGGCTGCTATAGAGTCAGGGTCGGAAGTGCTTCTGCTGGCTGCTGATGGCATACGACCTGACCTTGTGCAGAAGAATCCGCGATGGGCGGGCTATTGCGCAGTACTCGTCAACGTCAACGACATCGCTGCGATGGGTGGCTTGCCGATTGCGGCAGTCAATGTCCTGTCATGCTCTGATGCATCGAGACGCAGGAAGATCGTCGATGGAATGAGATTCGCATGTGACAAGTTCGGTGTGCCCATGGTGGGTGGGCACCTGCATCCTGACACTACGTATGATGCGATCGATGTGGCGATATTGGGAAAGACCGACAAGGATCATCTCCTGCTCAGTTCAGGGGCAAGGAACGGCGATTCAATCGTATTCGCGATGGATTTGGCAGGGAGATTCACCCGTGGACTCAAATATTCCTGGGATACGACGAGCACGAAAACACCTGCTGAGGTCCAGAGACATTTGAGATTGATGCACAGGATGGCACCAATGCTGAGTTCTGGTAAGGATATCAGCAATCCTGGATCGTTGGGGACGCTTGGCATGCTCTTGGAATCGAGTTCATGCGGGGCGGAGGTAGATGTATCATTGATACCTAGACCCGGGAATGTCGACCTCCTGCAATGGCTCCTCGCGTATCAGGGGTTCGGTTTCGTCGTGACATGCGAATCGAGCAAGGTGAGATCAGTCCTGAGCAGGTTCAGTCGTGCAGGCATACAGGCCGCACGATGCGGAGAGGTCACAAGATCACATAGACTGGATTTGATTTTCCAAGGTGAAAGTCGCACGCTGTTCGATTTCGGGACCGACACCTTCGGATGCTCGACTCCGCAAAAGCTATGAGCACGCTGGCGCTTCATGTTGATAGGAAGAGCGAGAAACACGGTAACACAGCGGTTAGCAACCAATCCGAGAGGGCGCCTAAACGCTCGGGTAGGTTGAGCTAGTAAAAGGATGCTGTCACGCTGCGGCGTCCGCCGTGCTCGACTCTCTTGAGAAAAATAGAGGAGTGCTAGGCGACTGGGGTTGCCGGCCTCTCCATGCGCCAGCTACCCAGAAACCTCCTCGGTCCCGCTTCCCGGTGAGCGTTGATAGTTCGCGGTAAGGCTGCTCCCGTCAGGGCCTGACCCGATCTCCGCGACAAAGGCAGACACTCCCGCCCTCCGGCAGGAGCATATAGCCCCCTTCAACCCCATCGGACAGGGCCTCACTGTCGGCTTCTGGACTGGCGCCGGTTCGGTTACGACGTCCCCAGCTGTCACCCCCACTGTCGACGATTTTGGTGTATAAGGACACGCCGAACGTCCCGGTCGAGCCTAGCATGCCGGAATATAAACTACAACTAAAAGGAGTTTTGCTCACAAATATCGTTTTTCAAGCTGAATCTGCGGGGGGACTGGTGAGACATGCCCGTGCGCGAGTATCGACAGATTCATTCGATTCTCGCTCTCTGTGCAGATAAAAGCTCAGTCAGGTTAATATAGCTATGAATGGGTTTCCCGTCGCAACCTTGGGGGGAGAGTTTGGACGTTCTTAGCGGCCAACTCGCCTGACACGACGTATCAAGGGGGATATTACGGAGTGGTTTAAGGCATGAACATTTGCAAGAGAGGCATAGCGTTAGCAATGTGTGCAATAATGGTCTCTATGGCTATTGCGGGACCGATCCTGTTTGTGGCCCCGCAGAATGCGGCTGCCGCGGACCCGGTACGGATGACGATTGGTACCTTACAGGATCCTGGAACACTGAACCCGTTCTCAATGGTTCTCAGCATGGCATATACGATCTCGTTCTTGATGTATGATACACTGAATTCAGTTGAACCAGACCTTAGCTCTGGTCCACAACTGGCACGTACATGGTATCACAACGATGATGGAACTGTTTGGTACTACAACACCTCACAGGATGCATACTGGCACGATGATGTCCAGGTCACGGCTGAAGATGTCGCATTTACCTTCAACCTCATTTTGGATAATCCGAAGGATTGCGCGCTCTGGGTTGATTACCTCGCAAATATCACGGATGTCACTGCTGTGAACGATTTCCAGGTTAGAATAACTACGGAAGTGCCAAAGGCGACGATGCTGAGCATAAATGTGCCGATTCTTCCGAAGCACGTATGGGAATTGATACCGCTCAACAAGCTCACCACAGCAAGCTACTCGGACACGAACTACTTCCCGAACGGCGGAATCGGATCTGGTGTGCTCAAGCTGGAGGAGTATGTGCGGGATGATTACATCCTTATGTCAAAATGGGACAGATACTACATCGATACAGCTAATGTCGATGAGGTATTGTACAAGATCTACACCGATCCCAGTGCCATGATGAACGCACTATATTCCGGAGAGCTCGATGTCGCAACGGGTGTGTCTACGGAATCGTGGTCAGCAACTCTTGCTAAGCCATCGATCGAAGGCCAGGCGGTCAAATCGCTGTCACTCTTCGAGCTCGGAGTCAACTGCATGCCTGAAGATATGAGGGAGAATTTCCCACAGGCAAGCGAAAACCTTGAGATGAACAACCTCTCGGTGCGCCAGGCCATTGCCATGTGCGTCAACAGGACCTACCTAGTCGATACGGTTCTGAGCGGTCTTGCAGAGGAAGGCAGCTCGCTGATTCCGAATGCAACTGCTCAGTGGCATTACAATGTTCCTGCGGATGAGGAATTCAAATTCGATCTTGAGGCAGCTGGAGCTCTGCTGGATGCTGCAGGATACAGGGATGAGAACCATGACGGCACGCGTGAGAATGTGACAAGCGGTGTCGAACTGGCGGATCTCATATTCTACTACAGAAACGATGTGCCTGTCGCGGATCAGCTTGCTGCAGAACATATCTCGGATAACCTTGCACTGATTGGCATTGATGCGCCGGACCAGGGTATTGCAGAGAGCACAATGTACACATACTGGTACCAGGCCAGGTACGATCTGTATATATGGGCATGGGACACCGATGTAGACCCATCCTTCATGCTGTCTGTCATGACGACCGATCAGATACCTGATGATCCAACTGACTGGACGGCATGGTCGGATTGCTTCTACGCGAACCCGGTATACGATGCGTTGTTCATCGAACAGCAGAACACGGTGGATTTCGAGGATCGGCAGACTATCGTCCATGAGATGCAGCAAATACTGTACCGGGACTGTCCATACATCGTCCTCTGGTATCCATATGGCCTGTACGCGTACAGGACGGACAGGTTCTACAACTTCCCTGACATGGAGACCTACTCCGGTTCGACGCCAGGGTCGATGTGGTTCTTCTTCGACGTAACGCCAATTGGTGCTAACACCGCGCCGTATGATGTCGATGCGGGATCTGACCAGACCGTCCTTGTTAATACCGAACTCTCCTTCACAGGAAGTGCGGCCGATATCGAGACCCCGAACCAATTGACATATGAATGGACATTCACAGAACCTGACGATTCTGAGAGCACTCTATCTGGTTCGACGGTAAGTTATTTGTTCGAGAACATCGGCGTTGTAGATGTCATGCTCACGGTATCGGATCCAGATGGTATGTCCACTTCAGATTCGTTACAGGTGACTGTGGATGATGTTCCCGTGGACAGTGGATGGATCATCGGCCGAGTGATAGATTCATCCGAGGCACCGATTGCGAGTGCCACTGTTACTGGCGGAATCTACAGCGTGAGCACCAATGCAACTGGCGACTATAACCTGACATTGGTCGCAGGCACATATACCGTCACAGCCTCGAAGGCAGGATATGGTTCATCCTCTGCCGAGGTGACCGTCGAAGCAGCGACGCATGTCACGCAGAACTTCACGCTAGCGGTCTCTGTGGGGTCTATCTCCGGTATCATAACGGATGCAGACACCGGCCTTCCGATCGAGGGTGCGACCGTCAAGCTAATTGGTACAACGAAGATCGTGAATACCAACGTGACAGGAGCATATTCCTTCGCGAGCCTTGTAGCGGGTACATACACGGTGAATGTCAGCAAGAATGGGTACATCTCGAACGAGACTGAGGTGGAGGTCGTAGCTGGGGAGGTTACGGAAGTCAACATGTACATGTCCGTTGAACCATCCTCATCGAGCGAAGGTGGCATAAGTGGCACACTTCTAGCTGTCATAGGTGGAATAATCGCACTGATTGTTGTGGCGCTGATAGTGAGTGCGATATTGAAACGCAAGAAGAATGCGGCACCACCGCCAGAGGAGCCTCCGGTAGCGTGATCACGTTATCGCAGGCAAACCCTACCAAACCCTTTTCCATCATGCTTTCCTTCGCAGTGATTGCAGGGGACTTCGCTCCAGAATACAAAAATGAGGATCTAATGGGTGAATTATAATGCGGAGCATTAGACGAATCTTGATTCGCAAAGGTCTGAATTCTCTGACGACTATCGTGCTTGTAGTGATTCTGAACTTCTTCCTCTTCAGGGTGATGCCTGGCAACCCTCTGCAGTTCATGGTGCCTCAGAACCCTGAGATTCCCGTGGAATACAAGGAGATGCTTATCGATAAATTCGCTCTCGACCAGCCGTGGTACACTCAGTTCCCAACTTACCTGTGGAACATGGTTAATCTGGAATTTGGTGATTCGTTCATCTATTCCGGTACTGATGCCATGTCCTATGTGATGGATAAGATGGTATGGACTCTAATCCTCACTGGGACCGCCTCCATCCTCATGATCGTCATTGGCATGTCGATGGGAATAATCTCTGCCTGGAAGCGAGGCAGTGCCTTCGATACGGGTTCACTTGCGTTCTCCCTATTCTTCTACGCGATGCCAACATTCTGGTTCGCGATGATGCTGATAGTGGTTTTCTCGACCGGGCTACATTGGTTCCCATCCAATAGCGCTCTCACATATGGGACGCAGCTCGAGCTGACATTGGTTTCGATCAAGGACCTGTTACGACATCTTGTGTTACCCGTGGCGAGTCTCACCATCGGGAGTATTGCCGCTTTCGCCCTGATCATGCGAGGATCTCTTGTCGATGTCATGACTGAGGAATTCATCACCACCGCGAGAGCGAAAGGGCTTCCTGAGTCGAAGGTATTGAAAGACCATGCGGTGCCAAACGCCATGCTGCCGATGGTCGCGCTCATTGCAATTGATCTGGCCTTCGTGGTCGGAGGGGCATTCCAGACCGAGGTTGTGTTCAACTATCCTGGCATTGGTTATGCTACCGTCGAGGCAACCTTGAAGCAAGACTGGCCTATCCTTCAGGCTGCGTTCTTCCTTATTGCAGTGGTAGTGATATTGGCCAATTTCATAGCGGATGTGTTGATCGTGTACCTTGATCCCAGGATTAGGATGGGGTGAATGAAATGTCCGAGATCAAAGAGGAAGCACGAAGCCAAGCGACAAGCATTGTTCCACGAAAGGGATTGCTGTCTGAGCCGACTATTGAGAAGTTCAAATTATCCAGAAAAAAGGCGAGTCAGATATGGCGGATCTACCGAAAGAACTGGATGGGCATGTTGGGCCTGTCGATCCTGATCGGGTTCATTGTGATGGCTGTATTCTCTCCGCAGATAATGTGGGTGCTATCCATAATCGGCGGATGGGATCACGCTTATGAGCCATTTGAGAGGGTAACAACGACCCGCCTTGTGAATCCACCTTCGCCAGAACACTGGCTTGGTACGGATATTCGAGGGTACGATATCCTGACTAGAGTGATCTATGGGAGCCAGGTGTCTCTTGAGATTGGGCTGGTAGCGACGCTGGTGTCCATGGGGCTCGGAACTGCAGTCGGCCTTCTGAGTGGATTCTGGGGTGGATGGCGAGACGAGGTCCTCATGCGTGTCACGGATGTCTTCCTTGTGCTGCCTTGGCTTGTCCTGATGATTGTCCTGGCTGCCGTGCTTCCAGGAGGAGCAAGCGTGGGCAAGGTGATATTCGTGATTGGAATCACCGGATGGTCGAGCACTGCCAGGATAGTCAGAGCACAGGTCTTCTCACTCAAAGAGCGGGCATTCATCGAACGGGCCAGAGCCATTGGGGCAAATGACTACTATATCGTGAGGAAACACATATTCCCTAACGTATTCCCTCTGGTGTTCGCGAATTCGATCCTCACCGTCGCCCTATCGATTCTGTCTGAGAGCACACTGAGCTACATAGGATTGGGACCCCTTCCAAATGAGGTGGTAACATGGGGCAACATGTTGCAGGACGCTGATGATGGCCAAGCCATCCATAACGGCCTGTATATGTGGATATTGGTGCCGGGTTTATGTATAGTGATGCTTGTGCTAGCGTTCACTTTCATAGGCTATGCCTTGGACGAGATATTCAACCCCAAGCTCAGGAAGCGTTAGGTCGAGCCTAGAGGAAAACCCGACGACCAGATCTGAGCGGGTCTGGTCAAAATCTTCTTCCTTTTTCGCTCTTGATGCCCGAGAGTTCTATTGCCAATCCCGATAGGGAAGCCAGCATCTCCATCCATTTCAACGATTCTATGGTCGGGAACTTGTAGTCAATGGTCCCCGATATCTCTATCCAGCCGAGTATGTTGTCGTTGTTCCCTCGTATCCAGATATCGAAGTAGTCTCCTTCAATACTGTCTTCTGCAGAGTGTCTCATCGATTCTAGCATTGCAGGACGGTTGTATGTCTTTGCTTCGCCATCTCCATAGGGATTGTCCTCTGCCAGGAAGAGGATGGTGTCCTTGCTGATCTCCCTCGATTTGTACACCTTCGGGTTGACGAGTTCCTCTTTCGTGTATGAGAGGCTCTTGTGCGCTTCCCAAGTATCGTGCCTGAGGCCGCCCATATACCTGTACATGAATGCGTTCTTGTCAGGGTTGAATAGAGCAACTGTGACTTCCCTTATCCAAAGGCGTCTTCTGATAACTGAGATTACCTCATCGAAGAATCTGTCGAGGTCCATGCCTTGCTTGCGAAAATGCTTCAGCAGGGTGCTGGTATTGTCCAGAATCTTCTGATAGTCGTCCTTTGAGGAGTACATGTAGTCGAGGCGCAGCTTCCTGCCGACTTCTTCTGTACTTACGCTCTGCTTCTTGTCCATGGTCACCGCCCACCCAGGATCTCTCTGCCATCGACTCATCCTTCGATGAGACGCAATAGAGTTATGAACTCTATTGGGTCATTATGAGTGTCGCATACATTTGGATTTTGGTACATATCGACATCCTCACTTCCAAAGGGTAAAGGGGATGCTGTCGTCTTGATTGCGAAGCCATTATGTGTCATATCTGGATATTTACCTGGGATCTGATGAAGAAGCGTTGTGCATGGGTCAGCGACGACCCGTTGTCGATAGAATATCACGACAAGGAATGGGGTGTGCCAGTACATGATGATCTTAGATTATTCGAGTTTCTTGTACTCGAAGGCGCTCAGGCAGGTCTCACATGGATGACCATACTGCGCAGACGGGAGAATTATAGGAAGGCTTTTGACAATTTCGACCCCGTGAAGGTCGCTGCATATGGTCCTAAAGATATCAGGAGACTATTGTCGAATGAAGGCATCATCCGGAACCGTCTGAAAATAACATCAGCGATTACTAACGCAGAAGCATTTCTGAAGGTTCAGGATGAGTTCGGGACCTTCAACTCATACATCTGGCAATTCGTCAAGGGGAAGCCGACAACGAACCCTATGAGAAAATCTTGCAGACTCCTGACAACGTCCGATGAGGCCATCGAGATGAGCAAGGACCTCAAGCAGAGGGGATTCAGATTCGTGGGGCCTACTATCTGCTACGCCTTCATGGAAGCTGTCGGCATGGTAAACGACCATTCGGTGGAGTGTTACAGGCGGAAAGAGTTGAGATGATTCCTGTAAGCGTGGATATGGATTGCCACTATGTCTATCGGGCTGTCGATTGCCAAGAGATCCAGAGCGATCTCTGGATACTGGGTTATCGAGCAAGGACCGCGATCATTGTGGCCAAAATGATTAGAATCATGATCATCCCTGGTCGGGTCACATAGTTGGGTTCGAGATTGGTCCGCCCCAAGATTTAATTATCTCGCCGACCTCGTAGGTTGGATGCGATGTTCTCATTGCGAGAAGTGTTGTCGCGATACGGAAATGGAGCTGTGCAATGCCGATATAGCGCGACTTGTGCGGAAGGGTTATGCTCAAGAGGATTTCGTGCATCGGGACACTGATGGAATACCCAGGCTTCGCAATACCGGAGGCCACTGCTTCTTCTATGATCCTGAAATGAAACGATGCAAGGAGTACTCGCGCAGGCCTTTAGGCTGCGTCATCTACCCTGTGAACATGTCGATTGATGGTGAAGTGTTGGTCGATGAACTCTGTCCTGAGGCTACCTCGGTCAGCAGCGAAGAGCTGGATAGCAAGGGACGACGGCTCCGTATGTTGCTAGATACAATCACCCTTGAGGCAAAGATGCATGATACTCGAGGGAAATGATGAGCTCCTATCTAATCTGACGAACTAAGGGGGCGCCACGGCATTGTGTGGTCCGAATCCTGTCAAAATGGGCATCAACACCGAGCTAGACTCGATTTTCGCATTTTTACGGTCTTAATAACCGACTAGTCGTCTATATATAAAGCTATATAAGCTATCTATTCAAATACTCTTACGCCGGTGTACTTCCTATGGCAGTAATTAAGATTGAGAACGTTGTCGCCTCAGCATCTCTAGGGGTGGAGCTAGACCTTCAGGCGATTGCGATCACACTTGACGGTGCAGAATACGAACCAGAGCAGTTCCCGGGGCTGATATACCGGCTCAAGGAACCGAAGACCGCGACTCTGCTTTTCAGGAGCGGAAAGGTCGTTTGCACGGGAGCCAAGAGCCTCGAGCAGGTAAAGATCGCTGTTGGCAAGGTGGTCAAGGAGATCGAAGCCGCTGGCGTTATAATCACGAAAGAGCCAGAGATTGTGGTCCAGAACATCGTTGCCACAAGCAATCTCGGGGCGAAGATCAATCTCAACGCAACCGCTATCACCCTTGGCCTTGAGAAGGTCGAATACGAACCTGAGCAATTTCCAGGACTCGTATACCGACTCGATGTCCCGAAGGTGGTCATGCTTCTGTTCGGCAGTGGGAAACTAGTATGCACTGGCGCGCGAAAGCCGGAAGATGCAGAGACTGCTGTTGACAAGATCACTGAAGAGCTGAAATCAGCTGGCCTGCTTGCATAGAATGAGATTGCAGAGCCAGGCGCCTCTTCTTTTAGAATAGAGTAATCACTTGGGTGGTCCAGGAATGGATTATCCTCGAGTGTTCCCATTTCATGGACATTTCAATAGCGCTCGTCTTCTTCTTTATTCATCTTCTCGAGGGTCAGACGTATCATCCAGTGGAGCTCTTGATCCTGTCATCCGCTTCCATTACGGATATACCTCAGAATCCAAGGACCATCATGTATAGAACTGCCGCTAGCAGGATGGGCGTGACGAACGAGCCGAAAATCCCTATTATCAGACATATCTTCCCGACGTGCTGTTGCTCTGGGTCAGGCTTGGTCATGTAAATTATGCCAAGTATGATGCCAGCAATTCCAACAAAGAACGAGATGAGGTAGAATAGAATTCGCGTGTTGGAGCTGATGGGATCTTCTGGAATCTCTATTATCGGTCTGAAATCATGCCCACAGTATGGGCAAGCGAATGCATCAAAATCTATTGTGCGACCACATGATACGCAGAATCTTGATTCCATCGCCATTCCCATCCCATTATGAAGCATTCAATTCTTGAATATTAATACCCTTGCGGGAATTCCGTTATTCCGCAACGAGAGCAATTCATATTGACGTATCTGGATTTGAACGCTTGAGATGCAATTGAGCTTAGAATCATGATCAGTTCATATGAATAGTCGATGGCTTCATAGGAATCTTTAAGGAAATATCGAGACGATTTCCTTAAAACGCATGGTTCTCCCAATCACATTCTAATTCTCTGCTTGCACGACAGACTTCCAGTTCATGACATATTATATATTTCGTATTATGATGTTGCAGTAAGGTGTCACCTTGAGGTGCAATCTCATTGGCTTGAGTGGGTTCTCGCTATCTCTCATCGCAGCCTATATGGTCATTTTTATTGCATTTAATGGGACGTCCTTCGTGTATGGTGGTTGTTCCTCGGATTCGCAACTGCACACTGATATGTCCTTGCTTGTGCTGCAGATTCTCGTGATCTACCTGATCGGGGTTGCACTGTCTGCATTTACCCCTCTCGGAGCTCTTTTGCAGATTCCGAGCCTTGCGATATCCCTGCCACTTAATTGGTATCTGGGTCACGGAACCAGTCTATTTAGCGATGCAGCATCATATGCTTTGGCGTTCGCTGCAAATATCATCCTTCTTTCCTCAGCTTTCTTGGCAATTGAATATCCTTCGCGGAGACTGTCAATACCACCTCAAAGAAGGCTCACTTGGTGGAACATTCATCATAGAGAGTTGGCTGCAAAGCCGATTCCCAAGGCTCTGAGGGTCGCACTTATTATGATTGTCACTGCGATTGTCATCATCTCGGCTTCCTTCATGTTCTACGTGCGCGCCAACGACGTTTCGGACGTCAACGTGGTCATCTTGGTAAATGGATCAATGTACGGTTCCGTGAACTTTACCCTGTATCTAGATGGAGACTCGGTTCATTCCGCGACTATGGTATACGATCCCGAGGATCGGGATGGGACGATGATCACTTCATTGGATCTCGAGATGCCATGTGGGTCGCACACTCTAGAGCTGGATGCATGGAACAGCACATATGATCTATCTATAGGCACGATTGATAGCATGATCCAGTTCAGAACTCTGCCGTATGAGGAAGAGACGACCTATCTGACTATTGGTGTCGGCCTGCAATGATCAAATCGTGGAATTCGCAGTCTGCAGTCACCCTTTCGTTTTGCTCGATATTCGTGAGAATCCCTATCCATTAAATTCGCACCGCGTAATTTCTTCGCCAGTGGAATCATGGAGAACATAGGCGCAATAGAGGATGTCCGAGGAAAATGCTTCTGCAGCCAGAATGAAGTAATCTCCTTGATTCACATATCCATTTCCGGATAGGTCAACCACCTTAAGTGACACGCAGAGATCTCCGATGTATTCGTTTCCGTAGTTCTTGAGGTCCACAGCTATATCATCTAAATCTGCGGATGACAGGTTGTCCCATGATTCATGATGACTCCCATCTGACAGAAGAATGGTAATATCGGACCAGGGGACTTCCGCTCCTGAACCAAAGACCAACTTCATGCCTTCGATTATTGCGGTATTTGTTAGCGAAGTTGTCGGAGTAACCGCTGGGGATGTCCACTTCGTCGGATCATTAGGGTAAGGGTCCACATCATCTGCATAACCGTCGCCATCCGAATCCCTTATCGTATCGTCCCAGGAGTAGTCTGGACTGTAGTAGATGCCCAGTACCGAACCTATGACCACAATCCCCATGATAGTCGCCATGACTGGCGCTGTCCATTTTCGCTTCCTCGGTATTGGCTTCAGCACATTCATCGCCATCTCTCAAATTCGTATTGTTTTCGGTGGTTTAATGATTTCTAATATTCCGATTGTATGACAACTTCCAATAACGACCGATATGAGTTTCTCACCTACTGTAATGTTCAGGGTCCTGGACGACTTCGAGTTCATTGTTGTCTAGATCGAGGAAGTCTGCGACTATGCCCCCCCAAGGCATTTTAGTGGGCTCGAGAGTGAACACTACACCCTTTCCCTTGAGCTTGCGATGGAGTTCGTAGATGTCGTCCGTATCGAACACAATTCCGCTCTGTTTTCTCTCAGTGGACTGTTTTCCAGTTGCATGCAATCCTATCTTGGCCAATGGTTCGTCTGGCCCGACCTCTGCATGATTGAAAGTCCTTGCGTCAAGGGCAACACGTAGTCCCAAGGTCTTGCTATAGAACTCCAGAGCTCGCTGCATATCGGATACCGATATCATCGTCAACCATACGCGAGTTATCCTTCCTCTATTCTCTTCCATGCGACCACCCCCTTGAGTGGAAATGCTATGCAATTTCCTTCTTTCTCCGGATAAGAGCCTCCTTCTTCTTCCGGGCAAGAGCCTGCTTCCTTTTCCGGAGGAGCGTCTCCTTCTTCTCCCTGACAAGAGACTCTTTTTTTCTCCGGACAAAAGACTCCTTTCTATTCCGGACAATAGCCTTGATTATCCAATAAACTGCGAGGCATAATACCACTAACAAAAGGACAAGACCTGCCAAAGTGCCAAGCTCAATGTAAACTGCCATTCCTCCCTTCTAGGTATCTCTGTTCATCTCTATGGCTTTTTCTCATCGACTCATTGGAATTTGAACCCACCAAAATGACTGGCTCGACCGATTTAGGTACATCATACCCGTCTTATCGCATCTTTGGAAGGCACCTCAAAATTGGACATAAACCCTTTCTCTTTCTCCCTTTGAGGATGAATCTCTACCTGATGGTGGTAAACCATGCAAAGAGCCAAAACAGCCACGATATGAACCATAATATGCCCAGGGCAAGGAGCCAATTCAAGGTTCCTTCAATATTCTTCAATGAATTCGTCATCTCTGCTGACAGCTGTTGAATCGGCGAACCACTCACCATAGAATTCCCTCGTTTCCGAATCGCCTTTGATGGCTTAAGGGCTTCTCTCGCCGCTATGGCCTTTTTGTCATGCACTCAGGCGCGTTTCTATGCAGGAATAGCCAGGGATTCGGAACGAATGCGTCTTGGCAAGGGTAGAGGTTGGGCATAACCAGTGCGGCCGTATACCGTCTTTAATCCAGAGCTAAGAGTGTTCGGAGATGTACTCTATCGTTCTGACTGCGATCAACACGACCCAGACTATCAATCCAACCACTCCAAAACCAAGAACGACCTTGGCTCGTCGTGTGGCGCCAAAAAACGAGAAGCCGGCTGACATTAGCACCATAACTGCCGTTGCCGCACCGACTGCGACCGAGGCCAAGCCCAAGAACTCGGCTCTGAAGTAGAGCGAAGACGAAGATACAATCATCACGAAACCGAGGAAGAAGAGGTAGCCGGCATTCGATTTGCTTTTATCACTATGAGAGTCATTTAACTGTTCTCCCATTGGATTCCACCACTCCCGAACTCGGATGCCCCCATAAAGCCTTTCGCGTCGTAGACCGCCCATGTCTCAAGAGTGATGGGTCATAGTAGTACCAGAACCATGGAGAAGTACTATGCTCGGGTAAGAGAGGACGACGCAATCGAGGGCCTGAATCGTCTATTCGAAGATAGAGATGGACCATCAAGAACACAGCCGCGTCCTAAACCTTTGATTGAAAAGCGAGAATATATGTCTGGCTATGCATAGGTGTGGACCCTGTGGGATTTGAACCCACGACCTCTTCCTTGCGAAGGAAGCGATCTTCCACTGATCTAAGGGCCCGTATGCTTGCTCGGGAGCTGACGAGAGATATTTCTATCTTTCGTCAGGCTACAATTCTCAGGATGTTGTCCACGGTCTGTCCCGCCGTGCCCAGATACGCCCTGGGATCCAATGCTGCATCTATGTCCGCTTCCGACAGCAGGCCAGCAACTTCCTTGTTCGCCATCAAATATGATTTGAAATCCTCGCATGCTCTCTGGGATTCCATGCTGCACTTCCGTATCAGTTCGTGAGCGTCCTGTCTTCCCATCCCTTTTCCGACGAGTGCGAGAATGACCGATTCGGCCATTATGACGCTTCCAGCCCTTGCAAGATTGCGCTGCATCTGCTCTTTGTTAACCACAAGGCCCGCGTACATCTGGGTCATCTTTGCAAGCATGTCATCCAACAGTATGAACGAATGCGGGATGAAGAATCGCTCGGCCGATGAGTTGGTCAGGTCCCTCTCGTGCCATAGGATTGCGCTCTCGAAAGCAGGCGTCATGAATCCCCTGACTATCCTTGCTAGACCACAGACATTCTCCGCAGTGACAGGATTTTTCTTGTGGGCCATCGTGGAACTGCCGACTTGGTTGTTTTCGTCGAAAGGCTCTGAGACCTCTCCCAACTCCCCTCTCTGGAGGTTCCTGACCTCAGTTGCGAACTTCTCAATCGAACATGCGATGTTCGTAAGGACTGCCATCAGCTCAACGTATCTGTCGCGGCCGACTATCTGTGTAGGTCCTTCCTCGACGCCAAGCCCAAGTTCCTCCATCACAGCCTTCTGGATCTCGGTTGCCTTGGGCCCGAAGCCTGCGCCTGTGCCCACCGCTCCGCTCATCTTGCCCACGAGTATCCGCGTGGAGCATTCCCTCAGCCGCTGCTCCTGTCTGTGTATCTCAAGGGCGTAGTTGGCGACCTTGAGTCCGAATGTGATTGGAAGTGCGTATTGACCATGGGTCCTGCCGACCATGATAGTGTCACGGTTCTCCTTCGCTCTCTCAGCGAGGACTTTCTTGAACTCTGCGAGATCCTTCTGGATGATCTCGATCGCGTCCTTGATCTGTAATGCCGCAGCCGTATCGAGGATGTCATTCGAGGTGGCGCCCACATGCACGTATTTCCCGCTCTCGCCACATTGCTCGCTCAACGCGCGTATCAACGCCGTTATCTCATGGTTTATCTTGGCATCGATCTCCTGCACTCGGGCGAGTTTGACGTACCTTGTCGATGCGGTCTTCTTTATGATGTCCGCATGGTCCTGCTTGATGTTCCCTACCTTGGCATGAGCAAGCGACAATGCAGCCTCCACATCTAGCAGTCGCTGGAGACGGTTCTCCTCTTCGAAAGTCTTCTTCATTTCGGCTCTGCCGTACCTGAAATCCAATGGACAGACTGGCATGGGACTCTCTCCCGACAATAGGACATATACACAAGAGACATAATGGTTTCGCGCATCCGGCAGCCCCTCCGTATATTGCCAGGACCCTTATCACCACTGATAACCTGACGAAAACCTGCTTAAATGGTGCCAATGCTCTTTCAATGGAGCTAGATGACCCCCGAAGAGAAATCCCAGGAAGTGTCCAAGCTTCTGGCGGACAATTATTCCCAGAAGATCCTTGCGTACACCTACTCATCGCCCATGTCTGCCCAGAAACTGAGCAAGCTATGCCGCATACCCATCGCTGCTTGCTACAGGAGGATACACGAGCTGGAAGAGGCAGGGCTCATAACCATAGACCAGGAGAAGGAGGTCTATAAAGGTCGTAGAGTGAGGATGTACAAGTGTCGTCTGAAGTCGGCTGCGATCAAATTCTCAAAAGGTAGGTTCTCGGTCAAGTTCGATGTTCATCCTGAAAATGGCGATTTGGATGAGGAAGACACGGGGAACAGGGTCACGCGTCTGGGGTCCCAGTATTCTTAGGCGATGTTCCTTCGGTCCAGCTCGTTATTCACTAGCGTCAGACAGTGGTCTGCATGGTAGCTGACCGGTCCCAGGGAGATCTTCTTCGGCTCGTAGTTCATCAGTATCTCCTCCTCCTCGGGAGTGAGGTCCTGGTCGTCACCAAGAACGAATGTGTTGTCCTGAACGAAGTCGCATGACCTGATGTCCACCCCGTCCTCTTTGAGATAGTACATCTGGGACTCCTTTGAAATGTTCGACAAGACCTCCTCATAGCTGCGTTCGGAGACATATATGCCTGGAGAGCACCTTCTCTCGCCCTCACCCTTCTGCATCAGTGCGTTCCTGATCAGCGCGGCAGTGCTCCGTTCGTCAGGATTGAGGTATTTGACCTCTGACCCATCGATCCTTATGGTCTTGGGTGGGTTGGGCTCTCCCAGGAGCATGAGGGTGATCTCCACGTCTCTTCGGATGGAATGTGATAGAAAGAACGCTGAGTTGACGCATCTGAGGAGGATATCCAATCGTCCGGTCGACCCGCAGAGGTCATCGAGCTTGAAATCTGCGGACGTGATGGCCCTATGGCCCAATACAACGAACCGTCTCATCGTCATGCCTCCTTGGTAGAGAAGTCCGCTCCTTTGAACTGCTTCATGAGCTGCCTGCGCATCTTCCGGTTGCCCATGAAACCCTTCATGGCCTTCTTGGACATGTCATATTGCTTCAACAGCTCCTTGACTTCCTTTGTTGTAGTTCCGCTCCCGCGCGCAACCCTGATGATCCTGGACGATTTGATGAGCTTCGGGTTCTCCAGCTCCTCTTCGGTCATGGAATCCATTATAACCCTGAACCTTGCCAAACGCTCCTGGGTCGCCTCCATGTCCTGGTCCTGAAGCTTGTCTGACATGCCTGGCAACATGGATGCGATCTTCTTCAGAGGCCCCATACCCTGGAGCATCTCCATCTGATCGTACATCTCCTTCAGAGAGAACTTGCCGGACATCATCTTGCGTGCGGATTCTTCGGCCTTCTCCTCATCCATGACCTCGCTCGCGACCTCTATGAGGGACTTTATATCCCCCATCCCTAGCAGCCTGCTTATGAACCTATCAGGGTCGAACCGCTCGAGATCCTCGAGATGCTCTCCCACTCCGACGTAACATATCGGGGCACCTGTCTCCGCGACCGCGCTGAGTGCGCCGCCGCCTTTGGCGGTGCCGTCCAACTTGGTTATTATCACGCCAGTGACATGAACCGCGTCATGGAACGCCTTCGCCTGAGGACCTGCCTGCTGTCCCGTCTGGGCGTCCAGGACCAGTATCTTCTGCTCAGCGTCGACTATCTTGGCGACTGATTCGATCTCATCGATCAGGTCGTCCTCTAAGGCGTGTCTGCCAGATGTGTCGAATATGATGACATCGTAATCCGAGAACTCCTTCATCGCCCGCTTCGCTATCTTGACAGCGCTCTTCTCTTTGGGATCGCCGAACACGGGCACGTTTATCTTGGCGCCTATCTGGGTCAGCTGATCAAAGGCAGCAGGCCTGTGGACATCGGCGGCAACGAGGCCGACCTTCATGCCCCTCTTGTGGAGGTCCTTGGCCAATTTGCCGGAAGTGGTCGTCTTTCCTTGGCCATAGAGACCCACCATCAGGATGCGCTGGGGTTTGGCAGGTATCTCCCTGCCCTTGCCGATGATCTTGACCAGCTCCTCATAGACTATCTTTATGACATGCTCTCGCGAACTCATGCCCGCAGGAGGCTTCTCTGTGAGAGCTCTATGCTCGAGCTCCTTGGTCATCGAGATGACGAGCTTGACATTGATGTCGGCTTGGAGGAGCGCACGCTGAATATCCTTCACGACTTCCTTGACAAGCCTCTGATCAACATGCGATGCGTTGGCGATCTTTTTTATCGCATCTTTTAGAGCGCCACCGAGGTTTTCCAGTACCATCTGAATCTACTTCCGCCGCTAACGCTACGCTTCGGATAAATATGTTGCGTAGTTGTTCTTTGAATTACAAAAAAAGGGAAGGGAAGGGCTAGCCTTGTCAGAAGGGATGGGATGCACTCTAACAACTAGCCCAAAATTTCCCGAGTGATATATTGGCGGTGCTCTATTTATACTTGTCGAATCAGCCCTTAAATACTTTCCCAGGACAGAAGTCTTGGGCGAAGTGCCTAGCCAGCATGTCAAGGAAATAACGTCGCTTTTTCGACTGGCAAGACCCCCTCTTCATGTGGAGCCTGTGCACCTCACATGTACCCGGATTTCTGCAGTACCATGATGTCTTCGGTGCTGAGCTTCTCGCCACTCCGGAACTTGTCGTAGATCTCCTCTGCCTCTTTCTTGACAGAGTCCTCATCCTTCTCTCTACGAGATTTACGGCCCTTGTCCCGGATGCCCGTTATGATCTTATCGAAATCGTGAACCTGTCGGATATGCTCGATGTGTTCGCGGTGCTCCTCGTCAGCAGTCAGTTTTGCCTCAATGAACTTCTCCTGGGCATCATCGGCCTGCTTTCTGATGTCGTCCGCTTGCTCATAGAGCTTCAGCATGGCATCGTGCTCCATCTGCGCCTTCTCGGCGTATTCGGAGACCTGTCCGTGGAATGCCTCGGCCTGGTCCTTGGCTTCCCTTGCATCGTGCTCAGCGGTCTTTACCTCGGTGAACTGCTCCATCTCCTTCTCCAAGGCGCGTATCTTGTTGCTGAGCGAGGATATCTCTTCGACCAGGGCCCTCTCCTTCTCTGTGGTCAGGACCGATGTCATATGCTTCTTCTCGAGGGCTCTCAGCTCGGCCTTGTATTTTCGGATCGATTGACCGCTCTTGGGCATGTTCTCACGCTTGAGCGTGATGACTTTATCGCTCTGGTCGTTGAACTTCCTGTTCCACTCATCTCTCTTGGCCTTTACTGCTCGGACCTCGGCGTTGAGCTTGTCCCTCATCTCGCGTCTCGCGTTGGCCTCTTCTATAAGCTTTCGAACCTGTGCGTTCAATTCATCTCTTCGGTCGGCCCATTCCCTGGTCTTCTCATTGAGCTCATCTCTGAGCCTCTTGTGCCGTTCGGCATCGGCATTGTGCCGTGCCCGCTTCTCTTCGAGTTCCGCAACAAGCTCTTCCGTCATACTGTACCAACACGCCGTCAGAACACACATTGTATTGTGGACGCAGTCAGGACAATGATAGGTCCCGTTTATATCTTTTTCGATGTATGGCAATCGCTTGGTAATGTATCCTCGGGATGGAAT
The DNA here is from genome assembly GCA_963719945.1 of uncultured Thermoplasmata archaeon. GTDB lineage: Archaea > Thermoplasmatota > Thermoplasmata > UBA10834 > UBA10834 > UBA9653. The sequence continues at coordinate 485,309 of CAVRDX010000001.1, forward strand.
CGTGGTCGTTGGGACGACGAACCAAGGGTCGTCCGAACGCATATTCGTCTCGAAAACATCGGCAATCTGCTTATATGGAATAACACATTAGTGATTGATAGTCGCGTAGTGGGTGTGCGACCAGTGAATGAGAAAGATCTCCAGCTAGTCCAGATTATCAGCTCAGAGATTCAGACAGAAGGAGACAGCGCGCTGTATCTAATATCGGTGAAGTATACCAATCTGGTCCGATTGAACTTGGTTCTTCTGAAAGCGCTCTTGGAGCAGAAACAGAAGAAAGGCATCATGATAACGATCGATCGACCTCATCAATATGTCTCGCATCTCCTCCAGCTCCATAGCATTGATCAGAGCAACCTCACTTTCGTTGATGCCATTTCCATACACTCATCAGATACGAAAGGCGGTGCAGTCGCTGCGGAATTCCAGAAAGGCCCTTTCCATATCGAGGTGTTGCCGGAGTTCATAGCGGGCTCGAACGGCTCCAATCCTGCCATCATTTCGGAGTTCTCACATGTCGAGTTCGTCGTGATGGACAATGTGTCCACTCTGCTGACATATAACACGATGGAGAGCGTCGAGACATTCTTCGCAAAGTATCTCGACGTCGTGAAGAATAGAGCTACCCACCGAGTGATCACTGTATTGGCGATGGACAAGGAGGTCCATTCGATCCTCTTCGAATTTGTGTCCAAAATTGCGACGAAGACTATCGAATTGTCTCCTGACATGAAGATACAACATGTCTTTCAGGGCAATCCTGGAGGACCGACTGAGCGCGAAATTTCGAAGGATGTGATGTGAATATGAACGAGAATGGCTTTCCGAGACTGAACAGTGGTATTCCAGGCCTGGACGATATGATAGAGGGCGGCTTCCCATATCCCTCGGTTATTCTCGTTGCTGGCGGAGCCGGCTCTGGGAAGACCACGTTCGCTCAGAAATTCCTGTTCTCAGGCGCTGAGAATGGCGAGCAGGGCCTCTACATCAGTACACTGAGCGAGCCAGCGCAGTGGATGCTGAGATATGCGACCCAGTTCGAGTTCGCGAAGCGTGAGTTCTACGGCAAGGAGATTGTGTACTTCGACCTCGGCCTCGAGCTCCGAAAGAGAAGCGGAGAGGAGATACTCGACATCATAGACACGAAGATCGCAGAAGTGATGCCCACGAGGATCGTCATCGATCCAATCACGGTCGTGGGAACCATGATGAAGGATGATTACAGGATATTCGCGTTCGATCTCACGACCAGATTGAAGAATTGGCAGGCCGTCACCCTTCTGACCGGCGAAGTGCATCCGGGCGAGCTGTATCCCGCCGAGATATCGTATGCAGTAGACGGGGTCATCCTTCTGATGCTCTCCGACGAAGGCGATGCCAGACGAAAATACATAGAGGTGCTCAAGATGAGAGGCACCAACCATCTGACTGGGAAGCAGTCAGTCGATATAACGCGCAAAGATGGCGTGATTGTGCTCAAGGCGAGATTCTGAACCTCCTGGCGCCTAAGCACTGGCGTGTTCGGGTGTTATCAGCGCTGATTTCTGTGTCGACACCCGTATAAGTAATCCTCTCCAATTGTAAACTGAGAGAAACGATTCGAAACACTGAAGAGAGGATATGGGAGATGAAAGCGAACCGCGAGAAGACTGATGAAAGAACCGACGATAATGATGCTCCAGACGAGGCCAGGAGATTAGGCAAGAAAGGTACGTTCATCACTGTCAAGGAAGAGAAGAGACATCTGAGGCGGGTCGTAAAGGCGAAGCCTATGAGCAGAAAGCACATGGCGGATGCCCTGAAAGCTCCCAAGGTGACCCGGGATGATATCCAGATCACCGCTCAAGTTCTAGATCAGTTCGTTGCCAAGCCTTCTAGCGCACCTCCGAGGCCCATAAGGCGGACTTTCCAATGCTTCGAGTGTGGCACACAGATGCCTGACGGCTCAGAGATGTGCCCGAAATGCCGCACATTGTACATACAAGGAATTGACGAGGAGCAGATGGAGGAACTCTTGCGCGCCGAGAACCTCAAGGAATTCCAGCCAGAGGATTTCGTTGCAAAGGACGGCAATCCCATGATACACTTCGACGCCGAGCTGGGCATTCTGCACTATCTGGAGGACGATAAGGGTGATCCAGACTTCGTCTTCGAGTGCACACATTGCGGTACAGTGGTTGAATTGAACACTGACAGATGTCCGTTATGCGGCACCCGGCTGGAGCTTGGAGACACCGGTCTTGTGGGCATATTCGCGGATATGGAGTTCGACAACAACCCGCTCGATGAGGTAGACTGTCCTTTCTGCGGGCAGCATGGTGTGCTCGATTCAGGGAAGTGCTCCGCTTGTGGTCAGATGATTGAGAATCCAGATGGCATCGATGCTGGCAAGATAATGCCCGTCCTGAAGGTTGACAATGTCGTGTTCCTTCATCTCGATATAGAGACGGGTGATGTGAATTATCTCCAGAGGGCTGCTAACAAGCCAGGCTTCGAGCACGCGTCAGTGCATCTGCAAGGCATCGGAAGCAGCAACTTCGACCAGGAATGGTCCGGTCTGTCAAGGATTTAGGTTGTGATACGATGAATGCATTGGATTCCTTCAAACTCATGCTCGATGAATACTCATCGAAGATAATCTCCATGACGGAGGTGCAGGCCATGAATGCCACTGATATCAGTGAAGCGCTAGGAATACCAATCGCGGCCTGCTATAGGCGTATCCGTCTGCTCAGGCAGGCAGGAATGATCCGAGAAGAGGACAAGGCGGTGTCCATCGGCGGCAAGTCAGTTGCAATGTATCGTTCTACAGTCGAATCCGCCGAGGTGGTCCTCCAGGATGGAAGACTGCGCGTATTTGTCAAAGCCAATGGGGAATCCAGCTCCGAAACAGTCAACCTGGACGATGAGCCATCCTTCCTGCACTGGTCCGCACAGGACCAGGTATTAAGCCGAAAGATAAGGTGATTTAGAGATATCAGGCCTTCTCGAGGTTGTCCGCCCTCTTGCCATACATCCGGGACTCGCTCTCATGAGATTTGCTCTTCTCCAGGAACTTAGCGGCCCTCGTCCTATACTTGGCAGCCTTCTCAGTCTGATCCGCTGCGCGTGATTCATATTTTCTGGCAACTGACTCTTGCTTCGCCGTCTTTCGCTCAAGGACCGCTATCTTGTTCCTGAGGGCCTCAGGGCTCAGGTCGCTCTTGCCCTGCGCAGCTCCCCTCAGCTCAAGGTCATATTCTTTTGTCGCAGTTCTGTGCGCTTTGGCCTTCTCTCGTCTCACAGCTGCCTTCTCGCGGTATGCAACAGCTCTGGAAGAGCATTTCTGGCGTCTGGCCTCGTTGCTCTTGTATTTGTGGAAGAACTTTGCTGCCTTGTGGCTGTGTTCATGCGATTTCTTCCTGAGCACCGCTACATCGTGATATGCCTCAGCTGCAGCCCTTCCCGTCCTGGCTGCCTTGATCTGTTCATCGTGCTCCTCATCGGATGCTTCCTTAGGTGGTCGGTCCTCTTCCTCCTCCGATGGTTGGACTTTCTTGGCCGATGGTTCAGATGATACTGGCTTGGTGCTCTTAGAAGGCTCCCTCTTGGTGAGGAATGCATCTATATCATCGTCTTTGTTCTTCTGAAACTCACGCTTCTTGTAGACGCTTTCCTCCGGAGGACCCATTTGACTCACCTATGCGACACGATGGCTTCCCATGTGTAAAATCATTGTGTTCCGTCATAATGCTTTTGTCCGAATTGTCACGACTGATGAGATTTGGGCCGGGAATCGCCTTTGGATACCGTGATTCTTTCTATCTATGGGTGGTTTCGGATAAATTATATACTCATAGACCCCGTTTGCAGCTTCAACGGAAGGGATTCCATGGTAAAAGCATGCATATTAGTGTGTTGCAAATTGCTTAAAACAAAAAGGATCGTGGATATTGCGAAGAAGCTACCAGGTGTCGTTGAGGCTTTCCCAGTACACGGAAGATGGGATATTGCTATCGAAACCGAGGACATGGACTTGGCAAAGATCGCGAAGATAGGAATGACCATATACGGCTCCGAGGGCGTCGAGATCGTCGAAACCCTGATCGGATTCCCGGAGATCTGAGGTGATTCAAATGGTTAAGGCAGTTGTACTCATAATGTTGGAGCCTAAGACATACCAGGACGCAGGAAAGATAACCAAGATCACCGGAGTCAAAGACGGATTCACAGTGTTCGGACACTATGATTACGTAGCATTCCTGGACGTTCAAGGTCTCGAGAAGGTCGGGCAGATCGCAGACAAGATCCAGAAGCTCGGCTTCGTCAGGTATGTCGAGACGCTCATTGAGAGATAGGCGTCTACCATAACTGGACCCAAACCATTTACCCCAAATCATTTCCTTATGATTTTGCGTCGAATTCGACCTGCGGAGTCGTGATTCGTATACTCTGCAGCTATTGCGAACGAATCTCCGTGATTTCTATGACACTGGCTCAACGGACATTCAAGAGCACAAGCTGGGCACTTAGTTGGTTAATAATTTATATGGGGAGCCTAATCCTGCGCCAACCGGTAACGGAGAGTATAGGATGGTAGACATCACACTTGTGATCCCGATTGCGGGATTGGTCGGTCTTGCCTTCGCAGGCTATCTGACCTGGTATGTTTTCAGAAAGGATCTCGGGACACCCGAGATGCAAGAGATCGGTGACGCTATCAGGCAGGGTGCGATGGCCTATATGAAGCGCCAATACACGACTATCATCATAATCAGCGTGATATTGGCGTTCCTCATAGGGGCCTTCATAGATCCCACTCCTTGGGTAGGCGCATCATTCATGGTCGGTGCGGGCGCATCTGCGCTCTCTGGCTACATCGGAATGTATGTCAGCGTCAGATCCAACATAAGGACTGCAGCTGCTGCCCGGAGATCTCTGAACGAAGCGCTTGTCACCTCATTCCGCGGCGGAGCGGTATCTGGTATGGCAGTCGTTTCGCTCAGCCTGATTGGAGTAGCCGGTATCTATTATGTCTTCTCCAATGGCATGGGGCTTGAGGTAAAAGACTCCCTCAACGCAGCCATTGGTTTCGCGTTCGGGGCTAGCTTCGCTGCGCTGTTCGCTCAACTTGGTGGCGGGATATACACAAAGGCTGCTGACGTCGGTGCAGACCTCGTCGGAAAGATTGAGGCCGGAATTCCAGAGGACGACCCGAGGAACCCTGCAGTCATAGCTGACCTCGTTGGTGACAATGTCGGTGACTGCGCAGGCAGAGGCGCCGACCTGTTCGAGTCGACAGCGGCAGAGAACATCGGTGCGATGGTTCTCGGTCTGACACTATACACATTCTCGACGAACTGGCTTGGCTGGAGCGAGGGAGACGCCCTCGCATGGATATTCTTCCCACTGGTTGCCAGATCATTCGGAATATTCGCTTCGATGGCTGGTGTAATGCTCGTCAAGATAAAGAAGGAAGACAAGGACCCTATGAGCGGGATCAATATGGGCCTTTATGTTACATGCGTGCTCGCAGCGGTGTTCTTCTACATATCTACCAAATACATGTTGGGAGACAACTATCTCTACTTCTTCGCTGCAGGACTCATCGGAATCGGTCTGAGCATAGTAATCGTATACATAACTCAATACTACACATCAGGGAGCTGGAGACCTGTCAAGGAGATCGCAGAGGCTTCTAAGACTGGACCAGCCACGAACATCATAACTGGTCTGTCCATCGCAATGGAGAGCACGGCTTTCCCGGTTATCGCAATAATCATTGCTCTCCTGGGTGCGTTTGCACTCGGACAGGCAGCAGCTCCTGCGGATGCAGGATACGAGAATTATGATACGATAAAACTGGTGTACGGATTCTACGGCACAGCTGTCGCCACCATGGGTATGCTCGCTACATGCGCATTCATACTTGCAACGGATACTTTCGGCCCCATTACCGATAATGCTGGTGGAATAGTCGAGATGTCTGGGCAACCCGAGGAGATCAGGCGGAGGACCGACAGACTGGATGCATGCGGGAACACCACAAAGGCATTGACCAAGGGATATGCGATGGCAAGCGCAGCTCTCGCGGCATTCCTGTTGTTCGGCGCATATTTCGAGCGTGTTGCCGACAAGACTCGGAGGCAACCTGGCGGATGCATTCAAGGTGGATATCGCTCAACCGGATGTCTTCGCTGGTGCGTTGCTTGGTGCCATGCTTGTCTTCCTGTTCGCGTCGTTGGCCATCAGGGCCGTCGGCAAGACTGCTGGGAAGATGATCACTGAGGTCCGCAGGCAGTTCAAGGAGATACCTGGAATAATGGAGAGAACCGCAAAGCCTGACTATGCGGCCTGTGTCGATATCGCGACAAAGGGTGCATTGAAGGCGATGGTGCTTCCGGCATTGTTGCCCGTCCTCGTGCCAGTGCTCTTCGGAGTTCTGATGAACCAGGCCGGCTACGACGCGCCACAGGCCGTCGGGGGTCTCCTGATGGTCGGCACGATCACAGGAATCATGGTCGCCAACATGTTCAACAACGGTGGCGGCGCATGGGACAACGGCAAGAAGTATGTCGAATCTGGGAACTTTGGCGGAAAAGGATCCTCCACGCACGCAGCTGCGGTCGTGGGAGACACAGTCGGTGACCCGCTGAAGGACACTGCAGGACCTTCGATACACGTGCTCGTGAAACTGCTCTCGACAGTGACGCTCGTGTTCGTCGGACTGTTCGTGATATCTTAAACTCAAACCCGAGGGGGTCAATCCCCTCGGCAAACCATAAATATATAAAGCGTAATCGAGAAACCTGCGATTCGTTGCATTAGAGGACTGTCCAAATGTACGTAATAGCATCAAAAGAGGACGTAGTCAGGGTGCCCCCCAACCTGCTGGGAGAGGATTTCCAGAAGCTTTCGGAGCGCCTGACCCAGGAATCCTTCCAGAACAAGGTCGAAGCTGATGGCAGCTACACCGTTCTCGTCAGGAACATAGAGACTATGGGTGATGGCAGGATAATCCACGGTGACGGAGCGGTATATCAGAAGGTCCAGTTTGAGACTCTGATGTTCCGACCCACCTTGCACGAGATAGTCGAAGGCACTGTATGTGAGGTGATGAAGTTCGGCGCGTTCGTCAGATTCGGCCCGCTGGATGGACTTCTGCACATCAGTCAAATCATGGATGATAGGATAGATGTCGATGTGGATGGCAGACGCTTGCTCGGCAAGGATACCAAGCGCGAGCTACGCATTGGAGACAGCGTCAGGGCAAGGATAGTGTCATTGAGCATCAACGAGAGGAACCCGAGGGAGAGCAAGATCGGGCTAACTATGCGTCAGCCCGGCCTTGGAAAGCTCGAATGGCTCCAGGAAGAACGGAAGAAGAAGGAGGAAAAGAAATGAAGATTGAGAGGGCCTGCAAGAAGTGCAGCGCGATCACCGAAGACGACAAATGCCCTCTCTGCGGTGCCGATACCTCCAAGGAGTGGCAGGGTTACGTCGTAATCATTGATCACACCAAGTCCGAGATCGCGAGGAGGATGGGCTTAAGTGTCAACGGCAAGTTCGCCCTGCGGGTTCGATGAATCGTTCCCAGCAGATGACCTTGTCCTTCCTGAAGATATACGAGAAGAGCTTGCGAAGCCCTTCGGTGAGTTGGTTCGGGCAACTGACTTGAATGAACGAATCAAGGGCGCGAAACGTGTCATAACTGTTGGGGATGTCGTAACGACGACCCTGCTGGACATGGGCGTAGAGCCTGATCTTGCAGTGTTCGATTACAAAACCCGACGGTCCATTGATTGCGGTTCGAGGAACCGCATAGAGAAGATGTCCGGGACATTGATAATGGTCGAGAACCCCGCCGGGAAGATAACCCCCGGAATGTGGAGGGCCGTGAGGGATGCGGCTAGGTCGGACGCCCGCACCAAAGTCAAGGTGGAGGGCGAAGAGGACCTGGCAGCCCTTGTGGCGATAGTATATGCCCCTGAGGGAGCGCAAATCATATATGGAATACCCAATAAGGGGATAGCAGTAGTCGAAGTAAATGGCGAATCGCGGGCGTTCGCGACTGCGGCCATTAATCGCATGATACGACGGTGAAGACATGGAGATCGAGGTAGTCGACAAGAAGGAGAACGAGCTGCTCGAGAGGATCGAGGTCACATTCAAGGCGTCTCACTCAAAGGAGGGAACTCCGCAGAGAGAAGCCGTAAAGGACAAACTGTCATCGCTCCTGAAGGCCCCGAAGGAGAGGATCGTAATCGATTCTATGACCTCCGAGTTCGGCAGGATGGAGACGGTTGGCTACGCCAAGGTGTACAAGACCAAGGACGCAGCCATGAAGTACGAGCGCGGACACATCCTCGTTAGGAACAAGCTCAAGGAGAAGGTAGCAGTCGTCAAGAAGCAGAAGGCTGCACGCGCACCACCGAAGGCGAAGTGAGGAGGTAGCGACTATGGCTGAAAAGGAAAAGAAACCGAAGCCGAAGCAGATTAGGACGGCAAAGAAGGATTTCTTCAAGATCGAAGAGGGCAAGATCAAGAGGACGAGGAACCACTGCCCCAAGTGCGGGCCAGGCGTCTTCATGGCCGAGCATCCTAACCGAGTCGCCTGCGGAAAGTGCGGATACACCGAGTTCAAGAAGGCGAAGTAAGGTCCTATGATGGATCGCTTCGTCTAAACCCTTACAGGAAACTCCTTTCACATTTCTGTATCCATTCTCATTGGTGCTACCTGTACCTGAAGTAGGATCGGACCTTCTTTCGGCCTAGATACAAGAATATGAAGATATTGAGGACTAAGGTCAGCACTGGACTTCCTGGATCGGCGAGCACGCCACTCAGAGATATCCCAATTAGAGCGATCATCATGGCGAATATGGCAGCCCTCCTCCCCCATCTTCTGGAGGACTCTCGTCCTTTGAGGTACCCTGCGGTGATGAAGAAGTACCATATGCTCATGGTCATGTAGATGAGGCCGATGGCGAAAATAATGCCAGAATACTCGGTTGATGAAGCTGAGATGGCGAATATGACGAACGCCACGAGCAGGAACTGGATGGCTGAGACTAGCTGGACTATCGCGAGGATCGTCACTCCAAAAGGTCGCCGTCTCCTGGCCATGATGCACCTGCGTGATGGTCCTTTTGACTTTTAGGTTTGCCCACAAGTCCGCCCCGAATAGTCGAATTCTGTGTCTGCATGAGAAAGCTTGATTAGCCGATGCCTGATTCACCGCCAGCTACGCAATCATCGAACGGAGTGATCATGATGGAGAGCTGGTTCTTGCTGGCTGCGGTTGTTGCCCTCTTCTGGGGTCTTAGCGGTATATTCGCCAAGTACAGCACTGGCCGTCTGGGCGTTGCGAGGGTAGCACTCCTGATCACACTGGTCGAAGGCGTGATGTATAGCGCTGCATTCCTGCTCTGGCGGGAGGACATCCATATATCACTGGGCGATGCACTTCTTGCAGCAGGCTCCTGCATAATAGGTATATCCGGTTTCCTATGCTATTTCGAATCAATATTGGAAGGACAGGTGGCGATTGCCGGAACGATCTCAGCAGCATATCCTGCGCTCACCGTCATAGGCGCGGTCTTCCTACTGTCCGAAGACCTCAGCATCATGCAGGCGATGGGTGTGGCAGCTATTGTGGCAGGGGTGATCGCTCTATCGTACGAACCCGACGATAAAGCAGTCAATGCCTTGAACAAGAGATCGATGGTATTCGCCATAATTGCATTCTTTGCGTGGGGTGCATGGAGTCTATCTTCGAAGGTAGCGGTGGATCGCGTGGGCCCAGGGAATCTATTTGGGTTCTATGTCCTCTCATCTCTGACCGCACCTCTGATATATGCATGGGCTAGGAGGATTCGGCCTGCTCCGATGAGATCCGAGGACCCGACACGAATCGCATGGACATTCGGAATTGTCGCCCTCTCATTGAATGTCATCGGCGCCTTCGCATACACCTATGCGTTGGAGGGAGGAAACGCGTCGTTGGTCGTGCCGATATCGAGCGCATATCCCATAGTGACTGTGATATTGGCTATTTCAATCCTCAAAGAGAAGATAAACTGGGTCCAAGGCGCAGCAGTCATGACCGTCGTCTGTGGTTTGACATTGATTGGCATTTCGATGTAGTTATAATCATCATATCTTGCGAGACAACTATGGATCTTCGCCATTGCCAAGGTAGATATACGCACTCCGCTTTTCGACAGACTGGGCCTGTAGTGTAGCTTGGATATCACAGGGGCCTCCGGAGCCCCGAACTCGGGTTCGAAAGACGTTGATAATATACGTCCGAAATTCCCGACAGGCCCGCTCCCAGTCCCATCACAATATTATACTGGACACCCTTTTTCCAGACGATGCATCTCACTTCGAAGGAAGAACGGATTCTAAAAGGCGAGGAAGGGCCTGGCAGGCAGAAAGCGATTGAGTTATTGGTCGCTCTGGGAGATATCTATGGCGCGAAGAGACTGGTCCCTATATCATCTGCCCAGGTATCGGGCGCATCATTCAAGACTGTAGGCGACGCAGGAATAAAATTCATCGAGGATTTCTCCGAAGAGGCCAAGGTCACTGTGAGAGCATCCGTCAACCCTCTGGGCATGGATGTATTGAGATGGCGATCAATGGGGATCGACGAGAAGTTCAAGGAAAAGCAGATCAGGATCATCAAAGCATATTCCTCGATGGGGCTTGAGCCATTATACAGTTGCACTCCCTACTTGGCTGGCAATCGTCCCCGAGCGGGACAGCATATCGCTTGGGCAGAGTCTTCCGCAACTGTGTTCGCAAACTCCGTATTAGGCGCGTTGACCAACAGGGAAGGTGGACCTTCTGCCCTGGCCGCTGCCGTCATCGGCAAGACCGCCGAGTACGGATTGCACCTCATGGATAACAGGCTTCCAAGGGTGAAGATTGACGTGGAATCGATACCTCAAGGCTCGGTGCCATTATTGGGCTATGTCGTCGGCAAGATCGCTGGTAACAGGATCCCGTACATCACCAATCTCAACCTAACGAATGATGAACACAAATCCTTCGGAGCTGCAATGGCTGCGACGAGCGCTGTGTCGATGTATCTCTACACCAAACCCGGTCTCAGATCGAAGATTGACCTGAGCCGGATAGAGGAGTGTGTTTCACTCCCAGAATCCGAATTGAAGGAATGCAAGGATTCTCTCTCAGGTGACGATTCATGGGACCTGGTGGCGATAGGATGCCCACATTGCTCCACCCAGGAGCTGCGCAGAATGGCGAGGTCCCTGGATGGAAAACGCCCTCGAAAAGACTGCAATGTGTGGTTCTGCACATCGCGAAAGGCATATGCGAACGCGCCTGAGGCGGTGAAGACATTGAAGAGGTTCGGAAAAGTCCTCTGCGATACATGCATGGTGGTTGCACCTATTGAGAAGATGTTCAAGAGAACGGCCTCTGATTCAGGCAAGGCCATGGTATATCTTCCGACTCTTGGGAAGCAGCGGGCAACCTTCAGAACAACGGACCAACTTCTGGAGGCGATATCACGATAATCAAGGGAAGGTGCGTCAGAGCTGGTCTCGCAAAGGGCCCAGTACTGGCTTGCAGCACTCCTCTGTCTTTCCTCGGAGGAGTGGACCCAAAGACGGGCAGGATTCTTGATCCAGAATGCGAATGCAGGGGGAAGAGCGTGTCAAAGACCGTACTGGCATTTCCCTATGGTAAGGGCAGCACGGTCGGATCCTATTCCATGTATCAGCTAAAGATCAAGAATGCATCCCCAGCTGCGATAATCAACACGACTGCCGAGCCAATTGTGGCTACAGGAGCAATAATCGCGAGCATCCCGATGATGGATGGTATCGATATATCTCTGTTGAGGACCTCAGACCAAGCTATAGTGGATGCCAAGTCAGGGACTCTGGAGCTGAAGAATGTGGAGGAGAAGCAAGTCGTCACGAACATACTCCGACACAAAGGGAAGATCCTCCTGTTGCAGAGGAGTGCTGAGGTCGGTTCCTATCGTGGATTATGGGCCGGGGTTTCAGGATTCATAGAACCGGGAGAGGATCCCAAGATTGCCGCCAAGCGTGAATTGGACGAAGAGGTCTCTCTGAAGAACGCTAGAATGGCTCGCTCCATTGATCCTCAGAGCTTCAGAGATGGCGACATCGTGTGGACCGTGCACTCGTTCCTTTTCGATGTGCGCGAGCCTCAGATATCGATAGATTGGGAGCACCAGGGATATGAATGGGTATCTCCGGAAGACGTGGGCAGGTTCCATACAGTCCCTGGATTGCAGAAGATCGTCTGCAAGCTGCTGTCCTGAGCAGGCTCATCCGGTTATGGTGTAGTCTACCTCTCGCTCCAACAGATTGAGCTGATGGCTCTCGAGCGTCGACTTGTTCACTGCCATGAGCAGTATGGACTGGTTGATCGCGACCTGGTCCCTCAGAGACTGTATCAGCCTCAGCACGGTTATGAAGTTGTTATTGGTGATGAGGTATTCAAGGCCATCCAGTAGCACTATGCCTCCTCCCGGTTGTGAGAGGAATTGCTCGAGTGAGACGCTCAGCTTCTCAAGGTCCTTCGGTCTGATGGCGTTCTCACGGCCCACATTCGAGAGCCACACCAATGGCGTGTCCTTGAGGTCGAATTTGGTGCGTATCTTCGCTGGGTAGTTCCTCGTCACGCAGTATCCCTTCATGCCCTTCTTGAGCGAGCTTACGAACAGACTGTACGATGTCTCCGGTCTGTCCTCTTCGACGAGGTATGAGAATGACCTCTCGAGGTCGCTCACACCTTGCTTGATCTTCTGGGCGGGGACCTGAGTCGCTCCACCTGAATCGGTGGAACTCATGAATGCGTCCAACAATTGGGTTGCGGCATCGAGCGTTATCCCGACGACCTTCATCATATCATCGACAGAAGCGTTTCTGATGGATTGCTCGGACACGAAACCTGCCTTGTACAATCCCTCCGCAAGGGATGGCGTGATGCCAGGAATGGTCTTCAATCGCGCCATGAACTCATTCTGGGACGGAGCTGTCGGCGCATCGATAGGTGCGACACTTGGAGTTGGCTTCTCTGCGGGGACGGGTTCTGCCGGTACGACCGCATTTAGATGGTCATGGATCCTTCTGGCATCGGAGTTGGTGATGCCATCGATCGAGGCTATGTCCTGGATCGTCGCGTTCTTGAGGGCATCAATTGTCGTGTAGCCATGATCGAAGATCTTGAGCGCCTTGTCCGCGGTCATGCCAGGGATGGCTCCCAGTTCGTCCAATGCCTTCTTCATCTTCAGTGAGGTTATGCCAATCAGGAGCGGTTCGTTCGAGACATTCCATTCGACGATGTATTCCCCTCTGGGTGAATTGGCGACCTCAAGCCTCTTCGCTCTGGTCTCCTTTGAGATATGGTCCTTCCAGGTCTCTATCGCGTTCTCGATCTTGCGCGAACATTCTATCTCTACCCTTATGAATTCCTCTACATTGAGGCCCATATCCTTTCTCATCTGCTGTATCCTTCTGATGGTCTCCCTCGCGAACCCCTCCGCTTCCAGAGCGGGGGTCTCTTCGAGGTCGACGTAGAACAGACCCTTTGAGAACTCTGAGCTCACAACATCTGGTGGGAGCGTCGATGTGAAAGACACCATGTTCGGAAGGATCTTCACGAGCTGCCCTTCGATACCGAGTGAATACTCGCCCTTGTCGATACCGGCTTTGATCGACTTCGCAGGCCTGTTCTTGAGAAGAACCGCGATCTTGCTAGACCACTGACGATAGACCTTTCCTATCGCGTTGGGGTTTGGCACGACGCTCAGGACCATCTCGTCCCATTCCTCGCCGACTGGCACGACATGCATATCCTTGATATTGTTCTGAGACAGGATGACATTCTTGAGCTGTATCAGCGCGTCAGCGACATCATCATTCTGGGGCTTGATGATGATCCGCTTCAAAGGCCATCGTAGGTTGACATTCGCCTCTTGGCGTATGCGGGCGATCACCTCGGACATTTCCCTCACCAGGTTCATGCCCTCCTCCAATCCCTCATCGATCCAGCTTGGATCATGTGTCGGCCATTGAGCCATATGCACGCTCTCTGCCCTTGAGTGGAGGTTAGTATAGATCGCTTCGCAAACATGAGGTGCTATCGGAGCGAGCATTGTTGCAGATGAAGACAACGCCTCGTGCAATACTTTGAACGCAGCGGTCTTGTCTCTGTCATCTCCCTCCTTCCAGAGTCTATCCCTGACAACCTTGACGTACCAGCGTGAGAGGTCGGTCACTATGAAGTCCTCGATTATCCTGGCTGCTCGGTGCACCTCGTATATCTCCATCGCCTGTGTAAAGTCCCTCTTCATCGACTCTATTCGAGAGAGCATCCATCGGTCCTCTGGCCTGAATGTCTCCCTCAGGGATTGTATCCGCCATTGTGATTCGTCGAATTTGTCTATTGACATGTACAGTACTGCGAATTTGTAGACGTTCCACAGGATGTTTATCGTCCTGTTGGCAGCTTTTACGCCCTCATTCTGGAAGAGTATGTCTTCCCAAGGGGCGTTGGCCTTCAGGAGATATAGTCTAAGCGAATCCGCGCCGAGTGTGTTCACGGTGCCTATGGGATCTATTGCTGTGCCCTCGCTCTTGGACATGGCCTCTCCCTGGGGCGTGAGCGCCCAGCCGTGCATGAGGACAGAATTGTACGGGGACCTGCCAAATGCCACGACTCCCGTCACTAACTGAGAGTAGAACCATCCTCTGGTCTGATCATGGGCCTCTGTGACCCACTCGCTTGGCCACCATTTGTCGAAGTCATCCTTGCTCGCAGGGTATCCCAACGAAGCCCAAGAACAGACTCCCGCATCGAACCAGACATCCAGGACATCTGGTGTTCGGGTCATGGTCTGACCACACTTCTCGCAGTCATATGTGATGCTATCGATCCAGGGCCGATGGACATCCATGCCATCGACGTATCCCTTGCCAGACTTGAGCTCCTCTGTAGATGAGATTACCTTCACATTACCGCATGCACATCTCCAGATAGGAACGGGCGTACCCCAGTACCTCTGCCGGCTGATGCACCAGTCTCTCGCATTGGATATCCAATCCTTCTCTCTGGATGAGCCAGCCCAGTCGGGGTACCACTTGATCTGTTCGTTGGCAGCTTCGAGCTGATCTCTTATCTCGGTGACCTTGAGGAACCATTGCTCGGTGATTCTGTATATGATCGGCCTCTTGCATCGCCAGCAGTGCCCGTATCTGTGCGTGATCTGTCCTTCATGGAACATGGCACCTCTGTCGACGAGGTCTGATTTGATGAGGTCATTTGATTCCTTGACATTCTTCCCCGCATACCTCTCACCGACATCATCGGTGTACGATCCCATCTCATCCACGGGTGAGAATGGTTCGATATCGTGAGCGATGCCTATGTCGAAGTCATCAGGGCCATGTCCTGGAGCTATGTGTACAATGCCCGTGCTCTCAGCGGTCACAGTCTCAGAAGGTACGATCGCATGGACCCATTCGCCCTTTATCTGCTGCTGATATGGGACCACATCGGCCAGTGGGTGTCTGTAGTGCAAGCCCAGTAGATCGGCACCCTTCATCGTTTCGAGGATCTTTAGTTCCTCAATCCCAGCCGTCTTCCTCAGCTCTTCTACCTTCTCTTCGAGGAATATCAACTTCTCCTCTGTTCCTCCCCGACTCACCCATACCTTCGCGTATGTGAAATCGGGGTGGACGGCTGCAGCTAGGTTTCCGGGAATCGTCCAGGGAGTCGTCGTCCATATGAGTAGGTACTCATCCTCCGTCCCTTCGATCCTGAATTTGACGTATATTGATGGATCAGTCTCGTCCCAATATTCTATCTCGGCCTCTGCAAGGGCCGTCTGGCATCGCGGGCACCATGGTAGGACCCTCAGGTCCGTTGTCAAGAGCTTCTTATCATGAGCCTGCTTCAATGTCCACCAGACCGATCCGATATATGATGGGTTGACCGTGAGGTAAGGATTATCCCAGTCCATCCACACGCCGAGCATCTTGAACTCGTCGGTCATCTTTGATTTGAACTTGGTTGCGAACTCGCGGCATGTGTTCACGAACTTGTCAATGCCGTGCTCTTCTATGTCCTTCTTGTTCTTCATGGCGAGGGATTGCTCTACCTTGACCTCGATGGGGAGTCCATGCATATCATAGCCTGGCTGGTCCCTTACCTGGAATCCTTGCATCCTCCGGAACCTGATGTAGGTGTCCTTCAGGATCTTGTTCCATGCAGTACCGATGTGAATCGAGCCCGTCGTATAGGGCGGGCCGTCGAGGAAGTAATAAGGCTTGCCTGACTCGCGAGCCTTCTTCACTTTCTCGTAGATCCGAGTACGGTCCCACTGCGCCTTAATTTCTTTCTCAAGCTGGACAGGGGAGTAATTCTCGTCTACTTGACGCATGATCCATCTTCCTTTGAACCATATTGATGCGAGGTATTTTAAATATGATGGACAGAGAATCGCATATTGACTTCAGGAAGATATCGCTGCAAAGGGGATCAACCCCATTGGTCCAGGCTCCTCTGGTTGGATGATTTCTCGGCCAAATCGAGCTTTCCGAGTATCGCATCTATCCTGTCCACCGAGAATCCATGCGTGTCGCACATCAGCCTGCGGATCCCTTCAGCATCCATGGCATTCCAATTGAGGATATAATCGTCTGTGGTTGGTGGATCGAGGAATATCTTCCGGATAGCACGGTAATCTGTCGGGATATCGACCTTTCCCTCGGATGCGAGCGATTCGAGGCTTCCCGTTCTCTTTATGGACATCAGTGCTCGCTTCGGTCCAATACCATGCACTCCATCATTGAAATCGGTCCCAATCAGAATGGCCATGTCAACCAATTGTTCCCTCGTCACTTCGAGCGTGGATAGCACTTCGCCCAAGCTAAGGATCTCTGGGACAACATCCTGGAATTTGCCTGAAGGGAGGCGTCTTCTGCCAGCAAGCG
The DNA here is from genome assembly GCA_963719945.1 of uncultured Thermoplasmata archaeon. Taxonomy (GTDB): domain Archaea; phylum Thermoplasmatota; class Thermoplasmata; order UBA10834; family UBA10834; genus UBA9653. The sequence goes on from CAVRDX010000001.1 coordinate 502,288, forward strand.
TAAGGTTCCTCAGAAGGGTGGAAGTGCCAAATAGAAGGGCATCGAAATCCTGGGACGCACCCGCCCAGACATCCCCCTTCTGGACCATGTATGCCATCTGAGCCTCTCCCTCGCTCGGCGCGTCTATGGTTGGGATACCCATGAGCTGCAAGAGCGACTTGGATTCTGTTATCATATCCTTGTCTAGTCGAGATGACCTCGATGCAAGGGATAAGGCCCTCTTCTGGTCCCCTCGCTCAAGGGCCAGTTTCCATTCCTTCTCGGCATCTTCTCGGATTGCACGCCTCGCTTCGATCGTCTTTCGCTTGAGTTCGGGAGGCGTGCCATCGAATACGAATGCAGGGCGAAGGCCGAATTGCATCAGGCTCGAAGTCCTGTAGAACAATCCTGACAGATGGGAGGTGACTCGCCCATCTCTATCCATCAGTGGTGTGCCGTCAGGCTGGCGTATGCTCGATAGGAATTGATAGATGGTATTGAACGCGTCTATGGCTACAGTCCTTCCCGCCAGGTCTTCCAGCTTGACGGGCTTGCCTCGTAATAGGGCGGATATGTCCACTCCCATGGTACCGGAACCTCATAGGTCGCTTATCGACTGCCTGATAGACGAATCCTTCTATCGAGACGAGCCGTTATCGTCCGACATCGGCACGAAGAATATCATGAATGCCACTCCCAGCCAGACGATTGTTATGATGATCAGGACCACGCTAGCGCCGAAGACAATACCCATCGCAAGGAGTAGCAGCGGCAGCCCGAATGTCAAATAGCTCAGTATCGGATGTTGAGACAGTCTCTCAGCCATGGTCTATCGTCACCTTGAACGACACGTGGGCTATTAATGCTTCGACGAGCCGCAGGCCCTAAGCGTCCTTATGGCAGCAGGCATGTCATCTGCCTTGAATACATAGGTGCCAGCAGCCAGTATGTCTGCACCTGCAAGAGCCGCCAATTCACCGGTCTTGTCGGTTATACCGCCATCAATCTCTACTGGGACGGACGACCCCTGGCGCTCCATCTCGCTCTTCGCGATGCCAATCTTGGGCAATGACGATTCCATGAACGATTGTCCACCGAATCCTGGGTTGACGGACATTATCAGCAGGAGGTCGATCTCCCTGAGATAAGGAAATGAACGCTCTATGGGTGTTGGAGGATTCACTGCCAGGGCGGCTTTCTTGCCATGGTCACGTATTGACCTCAGGGTCTTGACAAGGTCTTGCTCTGCCTCTATATGGACCTCTATGATGTCCGAACCACTATCCGCGAATGCCTTGATGTGCCGTTCTGGATGAGTTATCATCAGATGGGCAATGAATGGGAGCTTCGAATATTCCCTTATGCTGGACACAGTCGATGGTCCCATCGTTATGTTTGGTACGAAGACACCGTCCATGACATCGATATGTATGTAATCGGCGCCAGCGAGCGAAACCCTTGCGACATCCTCACCCAATCTCGCGAAATCTGCGGCTAGAATTGATGGTGCTACTGATGGCATTGACTCGCTCATGAGCGAACTTCGTATTATGGGTTTTGGTGTCTTCCCGTGATAGTGCGAGCTTATTTGTAGTTCCTGATAAATTAACTGACATGGCCGAGCCAAAGCATGCGATATCAAAGGCTGCGACTTGCGATATAGAGGGATGCGACGGGGAATCGACCAGATCCATCTCGGGCAAGAAGGTCGAGAAGGCGGGCTTCAAGATCAAGGTCGACCCCTCAAAGAACGCTCATCTGTGCAAGGAGCATTACAGGCAGTTCAAGAAGAAGACCAAGACCGACAGGGAGTACGAACGACTGGGCAGGTAATCAAAGCCTGCCACCTCTGCAATCAAGTTTTCAGCGTGATATGCAAAAATAGGTAATAGTGAACCCTGATTCGCCCCTTCGTGAAGCCAGAGGGCATTCAGCTTCTATCAAGCGCGGGAGTGTTCGGTCCCGCTATCATTGTCCCCGTCATACTCGCGGACCAGTTCGAGGCGTCTAAGAGTCTGATCGGCCTCATTGCAGGGCTATATGCCACGGCAGGATTCATATCGACCTATGCGTTCGGACGAGCATCCGACGTCTATGGCCGTCGAAAGATACTCCTCGCCGGGTTGGGGCTGACGGTAATCGCCACGATGGCGCAGGCGATGTCCCTCATATACAACAGCTTCGAGGCGTTCGTTTTCGTCAGGATCCTCATAGGTTTCGCTGCAGGCATGTTCCCCGCAGCACTCCTCGCATATGCATATGATGCCAAGAGCAAGATGGGGAAGTTCAGCTCTTGGGCTGCCGCAGGCTGGGGAATAGGAAATCTGGGCGTTGGCGTCTTCGGTTCGCTGTACGAATGGGCATATTTCTATTGCGCAGGCATACTGATGGTATCATTCATACTCGCCTTGACGCTGAAATTCGGCAAGGAGTGCAGGATGGATGTCCCCCTATTCCCCATTGCGCTCATAAAGAGGAACGCGCCAGTCTACTCTGCCATGCTCATAAGGCATACAGGTGCGAACATGATATGGGTCACATATCCGCTCTTCCTTAAGAGCATCGGCGCAGACATCACATGGATAGGTGCAATATATGCAGTAAATGCCTTTGGCCAGTTCTTCATAATGAATATACTCGACAGATATGATCCTGCAGTACTCGTCGCAGTTGGTCTGGGCAGCTCGGCGGTAACATTCTTCGCGTTCCTCTTCGTCGGGACACATTGGCAGATTATCCCTGCGCAACTCCTTCTTGCCGCATCCTGGGCATCCCTGTACGTAGGCAGTCTGAGGTATGTGATGGACAAGAACAAGGAGAAGGCCACCGCATCTGGCATATTATCAAGCGTGATGAGCATATCCGGCATCGCAGGCCCGATCCTAGGTGGCGTGGCAGCGGCTGCCTTGGGGTTCAAGGGGACTATAACTATCGCATCTATCATGTCCGCAATTGCGCTTATGATATTCATATATGAGCTGCGTGTCTCTGGAGAACTTTATCGCCTGAGACGACTCTTTGGGAGGCCGGCATGAAACTGATATTCCTCGGCACCGGTGGCACATATCCGTCGCTCAAGCGAGGCGTAACATCGATTGCGGTTCAGCTCCAATCGGAAGTGCTCCTCCTCGATTGTGGGGAATGTACGCAACGACAGCTGATGGGTTCATCCGTCTCATTCATGAAGATCTCCAGGATCCTAATCACTCATCTTCACGCGGACCATTTCCTGGGATTACCTGGTCTAATACAGAGCATGAGCCTGAACGGCCGAGAAGACAAGCTCACGGTTCTTGGTCCAGAGGGGACCGATGAGATGATGGAGTCAATAATGAACCTGGGGCATTTCGACTGCGGATATGAAGTCCTATCTCAGGAACTAGCTTCGGGAGACTCGATCGATGTTGAGACCTACCAGATCACTGCCGCTGATGCAGACCATACCGTCCCTGCTTTGGCCTATTCAATCGAAGAGAAGGCACGTCTCGGTAAATTCTCACTTGACAAGGCTCGCGCTCTCGGGATACCTCCAAGCGCTCTGTATAGCCGCCTGCAGCGTGGTGAGACCATCGACTACAGAGGGATAGTTATCCGCCCCGAACAGGTGATGGGTGAACCTCGGAGAGGTCGTAAGATCGTCTATACTGGCGATACAAGGAAATGCTCCTCGGTCACGGACCTCGCCAAGGCTGCAGACGTCCTCATACATGATGCGACCTTCGATTCGTCCTTTGAGGATCAGGCCATCAGGTACGGACACTCGACGGCAAGGCAGGCCGCTGAGGTCGCCATCGAGGCGGGGGTAGACCGGCTCTTTCTTGTGCACATCAGTCCTAGATACGATGACCCCGGCCTGATTGCAGCAGAGGCCATCAAGGTGTTTGCTAGTTCAATGGTCCCCGAGGAATTGTCGGAATATGTGATCGACCTCCCCGATTGAATAGTCGGATCTTTCATTCTGAATGTATCCAGCACTTGGTGGACTCGTGAACCTTGCATCTATGTTGGGCATGAACATCCATCGGAGTCGTTTAGATACGCATTTATAGCAAAATACGATTCACGTGACATCCAGGGATTGAATGGGAACTAGCCTATTGCTACCCTGATATTCCTGTATCCGCTCACAAGCGACAACGGACTTAGTTGAGGGGGAACAAGAGATGGCCTTACTAGAAGTCCAAGGGCTAAGGACTTATTTCAAAACGCAAGAAGGAACGCTGAAAGCAGTCGATGGTATCGATTTCAACCTGGACAAGGGTCAGGCAATGGGTCTGGCCGGAGAATCAGGTTGTGGAAAAACCACCGCGGCTCTGTCCATCATGAAGCTTCTGCCAGCAAACGGATATATCGCTGGCGGAAAGATCAATTTCATGGGCCAGGACATGGCAAGGGTCACGGGCGACAAGCTCCGTGCAATCCGGTGGAGGGATATTTCCATCATTTTCCAGGGTGCGATGAACGCTCTCAATCCGGTCAAGCGTGTCGGCGAACAGATTGTCGAGCCCATCGTTCTACATGAGAAGGTGGATCAAGAAGTCGCATTGAAGCGTGTCAAGGAACTCTTCGAGATGGTGGGTATCAACCCGAACAGGATACGGGAATATCCGCATGAGTTCAGCGGCGGTATGCGGCAGAGGGTCATGATCGCAATGGCTCTTGCATGTAAGCCAAGACTCGTGATCGCAGATGAGCCAACGACCGCACTTGATGTTATGATACAGGCTCAGATCATAGCACTTCTGAAGAGCCTTCAGAGGGATCTCGACCTGGCTATGATTGTCATTTCTCACGACTTGTCTGTCCTAGCCGAGACCTGCGACCTCTTGGCAATCATGTACGCAGGGAAGATTGTCGAGAAGGCTCCTGCGGAGCAGGTCTTCTATGATCCACAGCATCCATACACCAGGGGACTGATTGCAGCTTTCCCCAACATTCACGGTGAGAAGAAGATGCCTGCATCGATCGCGGGTAACCCACCGAACCTGATCAACCCAACAATCGGCTGCAGGTTCTATGACAGGTGCTTCATGAAGCAGGACGCCTGTAAGACAAAAGAGCCTCCACTCGTAGAGGTAAAGCCCGGGCACTGGGCTGCATGTCATTTCGTGCCACCGATGAAGGGGTGATCTGAGATGGTCAAGGATATTCTGGTTGTCAAAGACTTGCAGGTTTGGTTCCCCGTAAGACAGGGATTCGTCGAGAGTCTAGTCTCAAAGGAGCAGAGGTTTGTGAAGGCAGTGGATGGCGTCTCATTCAACATCAAGGAGAGGGAGATATTCTGCCTCGTTGGTGAATCCGGATGCGGCAAGACCACCACTGGAAAAGGTATTCTGAGACTCGTCGAACCGACTGGTGGCAGCGTCAAGTATTACGGCAAAGGCAAGGAGATCCTCCTCAAGGATATGATATCTGAGGCGCTTGCAAAGAAGAAGATCACGAAGGCGCAGGCTGACAAGATGACGGCTGACAGCGGAATTGATGTCCGTGCTCTCCATAAGGGCAAGATGAAGAAACTCCGCCAGAAGATGCAGATCATCTTCCAGGACCCGTATGAATCGCTCAATCCGAAGCAGTCGATTTATGACATAATCGCCGAACCGTTGGTCGTCAACGGGATAGGCTCGACTGAGGCTGAGAGAGAGAAGAGGGTCATAAAGGCACTCGAGGATGCAGGTCTCAGACCGCCGAAGGACTACATGTGGAGATATCCGCACGAGGTATCTGGAGGTCAGAGACAGAGGGTAGGCATTGCAGGGTCCCTCGTGCTCGAGCCAGAGTTCCTGGTTGCCGATGAACCGGTCTCTATGCTCGATGTTTCGATCAGGTCCGAGATCCTGAAGCTCATGCTCGACCTGAGAGACAACAGAGGTCTCGCATTCCTGTTCATAACGCACGATCTTGGTGTGGCATATGTGTTCAGTGACAGGATCGGCATCATGTACTTGGGCAAGATCGTGGAGCTTGGGCCAACGGAAGAGGTCGTCAAGAACCCGAAGCACCCGTACACGAAGGCACTGATATCGGTCGTTCCGACCCCGGATCCTGAGCGGAGGAGAGACAAGATCATCCTCAAGGGCGAGAGACCAGATCCATCGCACATACCTCCAGGATGCAGGTTCCACCCGAGATGCCCGTTCGTAATGGACATCTGCCGGAAGGAAGCTCCCGCGTCGGTATTCGTATCAGAAGGCCACTGGGTCGCGTGTCACCTCGAGAAGGGGAAGCCCCTATAGACACGGTCTGATCGACCGTTCAGAGGGTCTTTCGATCCAAACCACCTCAAACTCTTTGATTATCTACTTAAGCACTGTCAAGCGAGCATGAGATACTTTTTTAGTGTGTGGAACGATTGCTCCAGGCTGCCGATGCAGCACATAGATGGTCGATTGAATGAAGGCCAATAAATCAGATACATTCAATAACGTCAAACGAGCGGTCCCCAAATCGGAGATAGAATCATTGGTCAAGGACCTGGTGAGGATACCTAGCCATAGTCAGGTACCTACTCGCGAGAAAGAGGTCGCAGAGTTCCTGCACGAGTTCTTGACAGATGAGGGAATCGATTCCAAGCTCAGAAAGGTCGAGAAGGACCGATATAATGTCATAGCGACGCTCAAGGGGTCAGGAACGGGAAGCAGTCTAATGCTCAATGGGCATCTGGACACAGTCCCTCCGTATGACATGGACATCCCGCCGTTCACGCCAAAGGTTCAGGGAGGGAAGTTGTACGGACGCGGCGCCCTCGATATGAAGGGTGGCTTGGGTGCGATGGCAGCGACCATATTGGCACTGGACCGTGCGAAGATAGGCCTGAAAGGCAATGTCTATCTCACGGCGGTCGTGGGCGAAGAGGAACGAAGCGAAGGGACCGAGGATATCGTCATCAGAGGCCCCAAGGCAGACATGGCCATAGTGGGGGAACCTACAGACCTGGAGATTCAACCGTCCCACAGAGGCCTGGAATGGCTCGAGGTGCACTTCTACGGAAAGGCGGCACATGGTGGACAGGCGGCCCAGGGCGTGAATGCGATATCGATGGCCGCGAGGTTCGTCAATCTACTGGATACTGAACTGTTGCCACGTATTCGCGAGCGGAAGAGTGCTCACACGGACCCGCCAACGCTGAATATTGGCGTGATTCAGGGGGGTCAGCAACCCAGTTCAGTCGCTGATCATTGCGTGGTGAAGATCGATAGACGATGGACTCCAGAGGAGGACCTCCAACAGGTCTTCAAGGAGATATACAAGTTGTTCGACGAGCTGAAACGCGATGACCCTCATTTCAAGGCGGAGCTCAAGCGAGACTCGACGAACATGAAGACGATGACGCATGTGCCAAACGTCGTCCCAACCGATCATAGGTTGGTCAAATCCCTCAGTGAATCCGTGAAGACGGTCACGGGCAAACCAGCAAAGATGACAAGTTTCTGGGGATGGACGGATGCGGCTCTCCTGACACATTTCGGAAAGACCCCTGCGGTCATATTCGGTCCTGGAGGGAAAGGCGCACACTCGAGAGTGGAATATGTTCTCGTCGACGATCTGCAGAAGTGCATGCACGTGTACGCCAAGACCGCCATGGACATGTGTGGCGAGTGAGGTTCAGGATACACGTGGCTTGTGTCTCAATACCTGGCCAGCTCGCTCCTTCGTATGATCTCCATCTTGTATGGTGATGAGGCCGTTTACGAATACATGGACTATTCCTTCTGGATACTGATGAGAGTCTTCGAACGTAGCCTTGTCTCTGATGGATTCTGGGTCGAACACGACGATGTCCGCAGCCATCCCTTTGGCTAGCATTCCCCGGTCATTAAGACCGATCCGCTCAGCAGGCGATGAGGTCATCTTCCGAATAGCCTCCTCCATCGAGAATAATCCCTGCTCGATGGAATATCGTCTTATGACCCTGGGGAAAGTTCCGTATGATCGGGGATGCGTCTGCGTGTCTCCCGTCGGACCATAAGGGGCCTCCGACTCGCCATCTGACCCGATGACAGACAGCGGATGGCTGATCACCGTTTTCACATCATCTTCGGATATCTCATGGAATATCGCGAAGGAGCCCAACTCTTCTTCGATGAGAATGTCAAGGGCGAGGTTGTCCGGATCGACTTGCAGCTCGGACGCTGCGTGCGATATCGACCGATTCTCGAACATGCGATACTTCTCACTCTTCAGCCCAATAAGTACTATCCTGTCCCAGCCATCTTCTGCGACTGTGTTCTCCCACTCGGTCTCCTTGTTCAGAAAGGCTCGCTTTATCTCGTCCCTCGTCTCGTCATCTCTTAGTCTCTTCAATATGGAATCTTTCCCACCATCTCGGATGGCTGGAGGAAGGATTGAATCAAGCCAGGTCGAGGACGCAGTGTAGGGATATACGTCGAAAGCGACATCGACTCCCTCTGATCGGGCAGCCTCGATCATAGCTATTGTTTTCTCAACCAAGCCCCAGTTATCTATCCCGATCGCCTTGTGATGAGATATCTGGACGCGACTCGCCGCTTCTCGTCCAATCTGGATCGCCTCGGCCACTGCTCTCACGACAGTTCTGCCTTCTCCGCGTATATGACTCGCGTATAATCCACCCAAGGATGCGGACGTCGATGCAAGGGCTATCAATTCGTCTGTGGATGCAAAGCATCCAGGGGCATATATGAGGCCGGAGGATATGCCGTAGGCGCCTTCGATCATGGCCTGTGCCAATAATTCGTTCATCTGCCGTAGCTGGCTCTCTGTCGCCTTGATATCATCCGCTCCGATCACACCAAGCCTGAGCGTCTCCGCTCCTACGAGTGATGCGACATTTACAGAGGTCCTCACATCCGATAGATGTAGAAGATATTCATCGAATGTCGACCATGTAATGTCTACCCAGAGTTTCTTTGCTTCTTCCACCGCTTGTTTTTTGGCTGCTCCGATCAGAGGTGCGGCGGAGCCACCACAATTCCCCATCAGCTCTGTGGTCACTCCCTGTCGTATCTTGCTTTCCGCCAGCGGACATCCCAGGAGGTTGATGTCCGAATGAGTGTGAATGTCTATGAAGCCTGGGCAGACCACGAGACCTTCGGCATCTATGTTCATGGAAGCTTTGCCATCTCCAGGCTTGTATAGCCTGCCTATCCTGAAGCCATCGATCACGAGATCCATCTTCACGCCCGGCGAACCCGTTCCATCTATGATTGTCCCGTTACGAATGAGGATGTCGTGCATTAGAAGCCTCCAAGGATCTCTCTCGAGGGGGAGAGTATCTCCATATTCTATGTCATTTTGGGCTGATTATTTAACATTATGTCGCGCTGACAAGGATTATATCGTATCTGCACATTAATCGAAGCGATGAAGTACGAGTTCCGTTTTGAGAAATATCAGGGCTGTGGGAATGATTTCATCCTTAAGGATGAGATGGATGATGACAGAATTCCTGATGATCACAGAAGCGAGATGGCAAAGTTCCTTTGGGATAGGCATTTCTGGGTAGGCGCGGATGGAGTCCTATTCGTCGAGAAAGCTCCTGGAGTCGACGGATCGATGCGCCTCTTCGAGCCTGCCGGGAACGAGGCCGATATGTGTGGGAACGGACTCAGATGCGTGGCCGCTTTCCTGATGGAGAAGCTTGGCAAGAATACGGTAGACGTCCTCACGAAGGATGGAGTCAAGCATGTCGAACGCACGCCAGAGGGAATCAGGGTGGATATGGGATTGGTGAGGACCCTCCGGAAGGACTTGGATCAGTATATCACAGATAAAGGCGGACCTGAAGACTCCATGATGTCTATCGCCCTGTCCATCGGGGATTCCACTGTAACGGCATCGCTGATCAATACTGGCGAGCCGCATATGATAATCTTCACCGACGACATAGATGCGGTCCCAATGGTGAATATCGGGACACATGTCAATAAAGACAGAGCACGATTCCCAAAGGGGATGAACATCAACTATGTCCAGATCACGGGGCCTCATGACATAAGCGTGAGGACTTACGAACGAGGAGTCTACAACGAGAGCATGGCCTGTGGCACGGGATCGACGGCATGTGCAGCGGCCTCACTGATGCTAGATAAGATACAGCCTGGAGCCGTCAACGTCAAGACTCTAGGCGGCATGCTCGTCATAGAAGTAGATGAAAATGCGAGAGCGGTCATGACCGGTCCCGCAGAGAAAGCGTTTGAAGGGAAACTGACGGTCGAGGTATGATGGATAACTGGCATCCTCGAACCGTGTTTCTTTGATCACTTCGCGGACTTCATCTTCTTGAGGACTTCCTCTGCAGCCTTGAGCGTGTTATCTATGTCCTTATCGGTATGCTCAGTGCATGTATAGAACGGCTTGTCCGGATGGAAGTGCATGCCCCGTGCCAGCAGACCGTAATCGAACTGCTTCCGCGCGGTTTCATCCATCTTGAGGGTATGCCTGTAATCGCGGATATCGTCCAGCTTCTGGCCCTCCTTCCCGAACAGAACATTGAACGTCGATCCCGGACCCAGGGCTTTCGCATTGAATCCAAGCCTCTGGAACAGGTCGTTCAATCCATCCTGGAACTTGTCCGTGATCCTCATGAGGTATGGATAGGTCTCTGGCTGCTCCAGTATATCCATTGTCGCCATGCCTGCGGCCAATACCGTCGGGTGTCCGTTGAATGTACCTCCATGGAAGACTCGATTGTCCTTTGCGCGGGTGACAGGGTTCACGACATCCATTATCTCCTCTTGTCCCAGGAACGCGCCACACGGGAATCCGCCGCCGATGATCTTTCCGAGGCACATCAAGTCCGGAGTTATCCCGACCATGGTCTGTGCCCCACCGAGCTTATCCATCCTGAACCCGGACATTACCTCGTCGAATATGAGGATGATATCGAGCTCCGTGGTGGTCTCCCTGACGGCCTTCAGGAACTCAGGTTCCCCTTCGATGAAGCCACGCTGTACGGGCTCCATGATAACCGCTGCCAGGTCGTTCTTGTGGGCTTTCAGGAGCCGAATCGTGTCGTGGATATCGTTGAATGGGAGCACCTGCGTGCTCTGAAGCGTGTATTCTGATGTCCCCAGGGAACATGCGACGGCCTGAGGCGCGGCTTCGGGCCCTGCGACCTCTTCGCTCGGGGTCAGGCTCACTAGAGCCTCATCGTAGCATCCATGATAATGCCCCTCGAACTTAGCAATCCTGTTCCTCTTTTTGTATCCCCTAGAAACTCTAAGGGCGTGGAGCGTCGCCTCAAGTCCTGAATTGGTGAAGCGAACATATTCCGCGCATGGGAATATCTTTTCCAGACGCTGAGCCATCTTTGCTTCCATCTCGTGTGGAGCGCCGAATATCGCAGTTCCATCAGTGTCCAGCTGCTTCTTGATGGCCTCATGGACCTTTGGATGTCCGTGGCCGAGGATCATGGGCCCGAAGCATAGCATGTAGTCGATGTATTCGTTCCCGTCCAGGTCCCATATGTGGGATCCCTTGGCCTTGTTTGCATAGACAGGGTATGGCGGGTAGTACTTGACGTTCCCCGTCACGCCTCCTGGCAGGTACTCCTTCGCGAATTCGAACCATTTGGCGCTCTTCTGCGTTTTAGCCTTGTATTCAGCCACCGCGTCGTATGGTGTCATTTCAATCACCCGAGGTATATCTTCTCTGGATCGAGCGCTCTGAGCGTGGAGATCTCCTTCTCGGTCGGTGGAGGGGTATTCTCCAGCTTAGGCGAGACCTTCAGATCCCATGGAGTGTTCTCCTTTACCTTCTCCACAGTAGCTCCTGGGTGCAGGGACACCAGAGTCATCTCTCCAGTGACCTCATCGAACTTCATCGTGCCCAGGTTTGTTACGACGGCATATGGGCCGCCGCCCTGAAGCCCGAGCTTCTTCCAGGCTTCTTTTCCGTCCATGAATCCAGGACTGGTCTTGAAATCGACCTTCTCCACGAATCTGCGCTTCTCATGTGGAGTTATCACTATGATCTTCTTGACGTTCGAGGCAATGTCACAAGCGCCACCGCTTCCAGGCAGTCTTACCTTAGGCGTCTTGTACTTGCCGATTATCGTGGAGTTGATGTTGCCATATTTGTCGATCTGCGCCCCTCCGAGGAATCCAACATCAATCCTGCCGCCTTGAAGATAGTATGCGAACTGTTCGTACATCGAGCATACACTCTTCGCGCCGGTGACGAGGCATGGGTCCCCTATGGACAAAGGCATCCTGCTAGGGTTGGAACCGACTGCTCCGGACTCGTATACCATGTTGAGTCCGGGTGCCTGCAACTTCTTCGCGAGGTTGGCTGCCAGGTTGGGTATTCCCACACCGACCAGGACAGATTCTCCGTCCTTGAGTTCCCTCGCAGCGACTATGACCATCAGCTCACTTGGTGAAACTTCTGTCATCTTCATGACCTCCTCATACACTCCCATAATTCACAGGGGCACTGTAAGCTGCCTTCGGAAGGAGCTTCAATACCTTCTCTGACGAGAGCTTCTTCATGTATGCCGCACGGTCCTCCACTCCATATACCCACTCATCGAGGTACTTCATGGTCGTCTCGTGCTCCTTCGTTACATCATCCCATTGCATGTAGAACTCGTTATCCCTGTCGTAATATCCCTGGGTATAGGAGGGATGCGCACACCATGGCTCGCAGACCACCGCATGAGAGATGAAATCAGGTATCAAGGTCCTGTTCGGATCGGACCGGATGACCGACTCATCAACTATCTCCTCACAGCTTATGATGACCTTCTTGGCAGCGAACGCTGCATCCTTCTGTTCGCCAGTTATGCCCCAGATGTGACAGTTGCCCATAGCATCTGCCCTCTGGACATGCACGACGGCGACATCAGGGTTCAAGGGTGGCACGATGGATACCTCCTCGCCAGTGTACGGGTTGTTGATGGTCTTCATCAACGGGTTCTCTGGTGGCAGGTCCGAGCCGAGATTGGTCCTCATCGGGAGGAACGGCATCTTGGTGGCTCCCGCAAACAATCTTCCCGAGAGCCCGAAATGTGTGTACTCCTCAATCTCGATTGGATTTGGAACGCCCTTCTCAAGAGCCCTTCTGAAGCATCTTAGAGAGCCAACGCCAGGGTTCCCAGCGTAGCTGAACATCATCTTCTTGGCGCAGCCAGCTGCGATCATCTGGTCATAGATGATGTCCGGCGTAGCTCTGCACAAGGTGAGGTCTTTGCGCTTCTGCCTGATGATCTCATGTCCTGCAGCGAACGGGATCATGTGAGTGAATCCCGCCAGGTACACGGTGTCCCCGTCCTTGACGAACTTTGACACCGCTTCCTTCATTGTCATCGATTTCGTCGAATCCATATCAGTTCCCCTCCAAATCGGGTGTGAACTTGAAACCATATCGGATTACGCCTTCTTCGACATAGACCTTCTTCAACTCCGCTTTGACGGGCATATCGAACTTGACCTCTTTCGGGTTGACATCGCTCATCTGGCCTATGACCTTGGGGCCTTCCTCTAGCTCAACGATGGCGACAGGATATGACCCGCCGGACCTCATCTGTTCAGCGAACTCCGGAGGAGCGCCACCAGCGCCGATCAGAACGAAGGTGTGTATCTTGCCCTTTCCGCTGAGTTGGATTTCATCGAACTCGGACGAGGCGTTGCAGTACTTGCACACACCCTTCGGGGGGAAGTTGACGGCCCCGCACTTCTTGCACTTCTGGCCGACCATCTTGTATCTCTGGGGTATTGTCCTCCAATACATCGGGACTGAAACATGTGCCATATCTGTTCACCTCACTTTAGGGCTCCCTTGAGTTTGAGGTATTGGATGTAATCGATGTACTCCTTCTTCTCAAGCTGAGCCTTCAGACTCGGATTTGCTTTCCTCTCGCCTACCACTTTGAAGCTCATTGCATCGCTACCGGCGCCAGAGCCATAGGAGACTACCATGATCCTGTCACCGACTTTTGCAGATTCGAGCGCGGACACCAATCCAACCGGAGTCGACGCCGCTCCCAGGTCTCCCATTGTAGCGGAAACCATGCTGGATGCGAGCTTCGCAGGATCGATTGTCAGTTTTCCAGCGACTGATGCCGGGGCCTTCGCATCAGCCTGATGAATAACCACATGGGCATAATCCTCGGGTTTGGAGCCAAGCTTCTTCATCAGCGAAGAGCAGGCCTTTGTCGTTGTGGAAACAAATGCAGATGCTGAGAACTTCTTTACACCCAAATCTTGGATCATGTCCTCGTTGGATGGTCTGAAGCGCTCACCGAAATGCTCCATGGCATAGGATGCAGAACCCTCGAATTCCGCCATCAGGTTCTCCGAAGACAGAACGAAACCAGCAGCACCTGCGCCGAGGCCATGCTCCGTCGAATCCCACATGCTCGCCTTTGGCGCGTCACAAGCAGCAACGACCGCTACACCACTCGGATTCGCCTTGAGATGCTCGAAGGCAGATATCAACGCCTCCGTCCCTGCGCGCGTTGAGGAAGTATGGTCGCTGCAGAATGCAGAGTTCGGCATGCCGACATTTACGATAACTGTGCCAGACAACATCTTCTCTAGGTACGGTGCGGATGTCGATGCGAATGCGAACCTCGACACCTTATCTGCCGTCATCGGTACGGATGCCAGGGCACTTTTCGAGACCTTCGCAGCGGCTGTGAGGACGTCCTCATCAAAGCTCATCACCGACTTCTCGGCCACTCCTGGCGCCTGGAATGATCCCCATACCTTTGCATAATCTTCCTTCTTGATCCTGAGCCGTGGGACATATACCCCATATCCAGATATTCCAACTGCCATCCAGAATCACCTCTCCATAATAGACACGGAAACTGTGCCGCCGGACCCACCGACATTATGTATGAGCCCTCTCTCAGCGTTCTTGACCTGACGGACGGGTTTGTTGACCTGTCCACGCAGCTGGTTGAACATCTCATATGCCTGACCGGTCCCGGTGGAGCCGATCGGGTGCCCCTTGGATTTGAGTCCTCCGCTCGGGTTGATGGGCATATCCCCTCCAATCTGAGTATGCCCCTCCTCGATGAACTGACCTGCCTTCCCCTTCTCGCAGAATCCGAGATCCTCGGTTGCTAGAAGTTCGGCAATAGTGAAGCAGTCATGGACTTCAGCCAAGTTCATGTCCTTCGCTGTCCTGCCTGCCATCTTATATGCCTGATCAGCAGCCCTTCTGCTGCCCTCGAGCGTGACTGTCCTTACCCTGTCATGTATTGCTAGGTAGTCACTCGATGTGCCGAAACCGGTGACATATATCGGAGTGTCCGTGAACTGCTTAGCGATCTCAGCATCGCATACCAGGACCGATGATGCGCCATCCGTAGTCGAGCAACAGTCGAACAGATTCAGAGGATATGCTACGATCGGGGCCTTCATGGCCTGTTCCAAGGTAATCTCTCGTTGGAATTGAGCCTTGGGGTTCTGAGCCCCGTTCTTGTGGTTCTTCAATGCCACCATTGATAGATGCTCCCTCTTGGTGCCGAACTCATGCATATGCCTGTGGGCTATGAGCGCGTAAAGACCCGCAAATGTAGTTCCAGCGAGCCTCTCGTATTCAGTGTCTCCAGACACGCCAAGCCAATACTTCTGCTTCATTCCAGAAACATCGGTCATCTTCTCGACGCCACCTGCTATGACCATCTTGTGGGCGCCTGAAAGAACATCCATTATCGCGGCAACCAATGCATAACCACCGGATCCGCATGCGTTTTCAATCCTTACAGTGTGTATGTAGGGCAGTCCCGCGTACTCTGCGACAAGTGCCGACATGTTACCCAGCTGGAATCCACCGGACCCAAGGTTGCCAATGTATGCACCTTCGATCAGCTTCGGGTCGTAATTCTTGTCCACACTCGAAGCCATGTCCTTGTACGCTTCAAAGAACAGTTCCTTTATTCCCTTCTCGGGAAATTCGCCGTACTTGCTCTGCCCTGCTCCGACAATCGCTACTTTCCTCATATTAGGTCCCTCGCATCGCTCGCCACAACCTGCCACACGCACGAAGTCGTGCGACGGTCGTCAGCAGCCATTCTGCGAGTCTGGTATGGCAATTTTTCGAAACACGAATCCGCCTATATAACCATTGGTGATTAACACACATCTCTGGACCGTTTTAGACAGCGTATTACGAATCCGTGTTATCGGTCACGGTCATTTGTTCCCTTTTTCGTAGTTTATAAACGACAGTTCGTAACAAGTTCGACGATAGCCTGAGCAGATGATAAATACGCAGTCTAATATTTAGTCAATCGAACATCTGATGAGGTATTGCGCATGAGGTCTTACAAGGATATTGCTCTGTGGAAAGACGTCACACCCGAAGAATGGAATGATTGGAAGTGGCAACTGAGAAACAGGATCACGAGCGTAGACCAACTGAAGCAAGTAATCAACCTCACGCCTGAGGAAGAGGCTGGTGTCCGTGATTCGCTTAGGATTCTGAGAATGGCAATCACGCCATTCTACGCGACCCTCATGGACCCTAACGACCCCCATTGTCCGGTTAGGATGCAGGCGGTCCCGACAGCCAAGGAGATCGATTTCAGCGAGGATGACATGGAGGACCCTCTCTTCGAGGACATAGACTCACCAGTCCACGGATTGACTCACAGATATCCAGATAAGGTACTCTTCCTGATAACCGATCAATGCGGCATGTACTGCAGGCACTGCACTCGGAGGAGGCTCGCAGGTCAGACGGACACTGAAAGGGATTCTAATACAATCGATGCCGTCATAAAATACATCGAAGAGCACGAAGAGATACGCGATGTGTTGCTTTCCGGCGGTGACCCACTCACCGTGTCCGACAAGGTCTTGGAAAACATCATATCACGGTTGCAGGCGATCGACCATGTCGAGATTGTTAGACTGGGAAGCAGGACACCATGCGTCCTGCCTCAGAGAATAACACCTGAGCTATGCGATATGCTGAAGAAGCATCACCCCATCTGGCTCAACACGCATTTCAACCACCCAAAGGAGATAACCCCTGAAGCGAAAGCTGCTGTCGAGAGACTTGCGGACGCAGGTATTCCCGTCGGAAACCAGAGCGTTCTTCTCAAGGGCATAAACGATTGTCCAACGATAATGAAGAAACTCGTCCACGAACTTGTGAAGATGAGGTGCAGGCCATACTACTATTACCAATGTGATATGTCCCGAGGAATCGAACACTTTAGGACCTCTGTCGCCAAGGGTGTGGAGATCCAGGAGGCCTTGAGAGGACACACATCAGGATATGCCGTCCCATTGTTCATTGTCGATGCTCCTGGAGGCGGAGGGAAGATCCCGCTCAGTCCGAATTACTTCGTGAGCATGTCCGACAAGCGCATAGTGCTCAGGAACTATGAGGGCGGTACTTTCCAGTACCCAGAGCCAAAGGACCGTGTCAGCACATGTCCACCTACCTGCAAGATGTGCAAGGATTACAGCAACATTGAGAGCAAGGAAGGTGTCGCGGGTGTTCTATCTGGAAATAAATTCGCGCTGATACCAGAAGGGAACGCAAGGGCCGAGAGACGCAAGCATTACGACAAACACTGACGGCCTTATCAAACCCCTTAGGAAGCCATTTTGTTTAAATCCGAAACAATTAAGAATGAATATCATATCTTCGGATTCAAGCCTGCGAGGCGAGCCTATGGACAGGAACATTCTAATTGAGGAGTTGACGCACACTCCAATTGAACAACAGACTGTTGAATTCGTCGAAAGAAAAGGTATCGGCCATCCGGATAGCATTGCGGACGGGCTTGCCGAGAGTGTAAGCCGTGCACTGTCTCAGATGTATATCGAGAGATACGGAAGGATTCTCCACCACAATACTGACGAGACCCAGATCGTGGGTGGACAGTCTGCACCGAAGTTCGGTGGCGGCTCGATCCTCGAGCCGATATACATACTCCTAGTAGGAAGGGCTACCACGAATGTCAATGGCGAGCGACTTCCGTACAGAACTGTCGCAATGAAGGCGGCATATTCCTACCTCGAGAAGACGTGCAAGAATCTCGACGTCGATTGGGACGTAGTCCTTGACTGCATGATCGGCCAGGGTAGCGTTGACTTGACGGGCCTCTACGAAACCCAGAGACTGTTGGCCAACGATACGTCGTTTGGTGTTGGATTTGCACCATTCAGCGAGACAGAGAAGATAACTCTCGAAACTGAGAGATACATTAACGGCAAGCTCTGGAAGAAGATGCCGGAGGTAGGCGAAGACGTTAAAGTCATGGCCTGCAGGAACGGCTCTAGCATCGATCTTACAGTTGCGGCAGCGATGGTATCCTCCAAAATTCCAGACAAGAGCCACTACAAGAGCGTCGTAGAGGAACTCCGGGAGAATATCGCTGATTTTGCATCAAAGTACACTAAGCGGAACCTCAGAGTGTTTGTCAACACGGCGGATGACTACAAGAAGAACATCTATTACCTGACAGTATCCGGCCTTTCGATGGAGAACGGCGACGATGGATCTGTTGGCAGGGGAAATCGAGCTAACGGCCTCATCACGCCGATGAGGCCCATGAGCATGGAGGCATCAGCCGGCAAGAACCCTGTCACACATGTCGGTAAGTTGTACAACCTGCTCTCGATCAGGGTTGCCGATGAGATCTACAAGATGGGCAAGGGTGACATACTGGAAGTTCACACGAGGATACTGTCACAGATTGGAAAGCCCATCGATTATCCACAAGCGGCGAGTGCCAACATGATATTCGCGCCCAATGTGGACAAGAAGAAATATCAGAAGGAAGCAACCGCAATCTTCGACGAGAAGCTCGCGACAATAAACAAACTGACTGACGAGATCGTCGCTGGTAAGTTGACAGTATTCTGAGAAAACCTATAAACCCTGGACATGGGTCCTTTACAGGACCTATGACCCTAGTTCTATTCTTTTGATCTCCTCTTCTCTATCTCTGAGGATCTTGGCCAGCTGCTCGAGCTCATCTTGGATGGATTGAAGCCTGCTCCATTCCTCCTCGAGCCTCTGTTCATCTTTTCGGATCGTCTCCTCGCGGTCTGAAATCTTCAGGTAGAGTCCGTCCAGTTCCTCTTTGCGGCGCTCGAGTTCCTCGAAAGTCTTCTCATCGACCGATGTAAGACCCTGCTTAGAGGCATCGACCTTCTCCCACAAGTCCTGGATTTCGGCTCGTTCACGCTCAAGCCGTTCTAGCTCGATTATGAGGGTCTTCTCGCGGCTCTCAGTATCGCGTTCCTTAGCCTTGATCGATTCGTCCATGCGGCGCAATTCTAGTTCGCGCCTAAGGAGGGCATCCTCGTCTGGGGTGACAGGTTTCGGCTTAGATACGGCCATCTCCTTCGATATCTCAGCGACGCGTTCGCGCACTTCCTCCTCCAGCTTCTCCCTACGCTCCAATAGCTCCTCGCGCCACTTCTCGAGCTCAATACGGAGCTGGTCCAGCCCTGCATCCTTCTGTGCTATGGTGGATCGTTCTCTATCCAGCTCTATCTGGAGAAGCTCGAACTCATCTATTCCACGCTCTAATTCGACCACGCGCTTATCCAACGACTCCTCTTTGGCCCTAAGCGCCTCCTTCTCCTTTGAGATCTCATCAAGCACGGTCCTGTAATCGGATATTGATTGGTCAACACCTTGCTCTCGCATGTTCAGAGCAGTCTCCCGTGATGTCTGTTTCTCAAGGTGTGACTGTAATTCTGACTCTCTACGGACAAATTCGTCTTCTTGTGATGACAATCTGCTCTCGCGTTCCAGCAGGGCCGCCTCTTTCCCAGCGAGTACCGCTTCGACTTCCCCGGAGGCGCTCATCGCATTATCTATCTCAGCCTTCTGCTGTTCCAGCTCATTTCTGAGGCGTTCCAGCTCTTCTCTTTCTTGAGATGCAGCGATAGATTCGTCCTGGGATATGCGCTTCATCTCCGACTCCATCAACGCCAATGCAGTTTCTCGGGCCTCTAGCTCACTCATCTTCTTTCCAAACTCAGCTTCACTTGAGGATACGTGAGTGACCCGTTCTTGATGCTCCGCCTCAAAAGCAGATATCCGTTCGGATAGGCTCTTCTCAGCATCTGACAATTCGGCCCTGAATGCTTCGAGCTCCTGTTCCTTGGTCTCCATCAGAGCTGATCTCTCCCGCAGCTCATCCTCTTTTGTTGAGATGTTGGCATTCAATTCTCTAAGGCCTGCATCCTTCTCTTCGAGCTCCCGTCTATGCGCTTCGATCTCTGCCTTGGATGCTGTTATGTCAGATTCCAATTTTGCAGCTGCAACCTCATACGATTCGCGATCGGCTGCGAGTGATTCGATGCTCTTATCCAATTGATCTCTATCGGAGTTGAATGATGAAACCTGATGCTCGAATTGACTCATCTTTTCAGCGAGGGTCGCTCTATCCGCGTTCAGGAGCGACATAGCCTCGTCAAGTGATACTCTCCTTCGCTCGATATCCTGCTCAAGAGAAGATAGCTCCTCCCGCTTGGATGCGCTCTGAGATTGAGTATCTGAGAGCTCGCCTCGGATCGTCTCAATCTCCCTCCGCTGTGATTCGATCTCCGACAACTGACTCTCCAGGTCATTCTTGCCAGCCTTCAGCGACTCATCCTTCTCTGCAAGCCCCTGTTCCATGGATTCGAGGTCAGACCTGAGATTCTCGAGTTCGGCATTCTTGGTCTCAACATCCTTCTCTCTCTGCTCAAGTTCAATTGACCTCTGATCAAGTGTCTCAGCATGTTCGGTATGAGCTTTCCTGTGAGATTCGATCTCCACTCTTGATGATTCGATCTCCGCCTGCATCCTCGCTAAATCATCAGATGCGCGGGCCCGTTCCTCCTCGAACAATTTCCGCTCTGCCTCGGTCGAACTGCGGATTTCATCGAGGTCGCTCTGGGCTCTATCAAACTCACGCTGGCGATCCTCGATTGCTCGTTCCTGTTCGGCCAGACGCTGCTCACGTCCACTGACTTCCTTTTCGAGTTCCCCCATCTCGCTTTTGACTGTCTCGAGAGCCGCCTCTGTCTGCGTCATCCGCACATCTCGTTCTTCCAATGAAGCCAGTTTGGCCGAGTACTCCGAACGCATCTGTGCCAGGGCATCTTCCGATTCGCGCTTCGTTGCCTCCAATGACGCTTTTGTGGATTCGAATTCGTGATCTCTCGTCTTGAGATCTCTTTCCTTTGCACTGAGGCCGGATGCTATCTCATCCAATTCAATCTTCCAAGTCTCGAGCTCTGACTGCATGGATGATATCTCCATGGACTTCGCATCCAACTCATCCTTCGTCTTGTTGAATTCAGTCATCTTCTCGTCGACTTCGATACTCTTCTTCTCCAGTTCCGACAGCTCGACCTCATTCTTCACCAGTTGATCCTTCAGAACTCTTTCTCGCTCATCTAGTGTGCTTCGAGTCTGTTGTAGCATCTCGGCTGTCGATTTCAGATTATCTTGTTTTACTGCAAGTTCCCGCTCCATATCCTCGTAGCTCTCAGAGCGCTTGTTATGCTCACGCCTAATAAGGTCCAGTTCGACGCGCTCCTCCGCCATCTTGAGTTCTTGCGCGGCGATATCACTGGACCTCTGATCCAGTATATTCTTCATCTCATCGACGGAGTAGCTCTTCTCTTCAATCTCCTTTCGCTCCTCCTCGATCTTTGCAAGCTTATCCTCATATGATGATTGCAGTTCGGAAATCCTCCTCTGCGTATCCGCGCTGGAGTTATCGAACGCGATCTTATCTTGCTCCAAGGAATTGCGGTCGAGAGTCAGTTTCTCCCTTGTATCCTCGACTTCCTTGGCGAAAGAATTCTTCTCGTCCACGATTATATTCCGCTCTTCTTCGAGAGAATTCCGTTCTGCTTCGATTTTTGAACTCAGACCCTTGAGATCAATTTCACGCTTGGCGATCTCGGACATCTGTTCTGATAAGTTCGCATCTCTCTCCTTCAATCTGGATTCGAATTCCGATAGAGCGTCCTTCCTTGATGCGTACTCGCTTGAGAAGCGGTCTTCATCTGAGCGCAGCTTTTCCTCTCTTGTCTGCATCTCTGAAAGCTTCGAATTTGCCTCAGATTTCAACTGGTCGACCTCTTCAAGCAGTCTCTTCCGTTCATCATCCAGAGCAGACTGCCTCCGCTCACATGTCTCTTCCAACGATGCAGCGGTCTCCATCCGCTGTCGGCCCTCCTCCTCAACGGATGCAAGCTCCCTCTCCCGCTCGGCTATCTCCTCGAGCTTGCTAGTGACCTTTGCCTCTCGATCAGTCAGATTCTGTTCCTGAGAGACGAGTCGGGCCCTGAGCGCATCGATCTCATGTGTCAAATGCGATACGGATTCTTCTCGCTGGGATACCTCGGATATGGAACGATCTATTGCCGAGCGTCTCTCGGAGAGTTCGTCCTCCTGGACCGTCCTTATTCGATCCAGTTCCTTCCTCTCGGAGTCAATTGACGCCCTCTCCTTCTCAAGCTCTACTTTGGACAGAGCGAATGTGTGCTCCTTCGCCTCCAATCCCGTTTCCCTTGAGCGAAGTTCTGCAGATAGGCTCTCCAGGGCGTTCTCCTTCTCCTGATGAATCCTCATCCGCTCGTCAAGAGACCGTCGGTCTGATTCAATTCTGGCCGTCAGGTCGACAAGGCGGCTCCGCTCACCTTCGAGACGCTTGGATTCGCCCTGTATCTCCATCATCTTCTGTTCGGTCTTGAGGCTGACTATCTTGTCCAGCTGAAGATATCTTGCCTCTATCTCCTTCTCGACAGATTCAAGGTTGGCCTTCTTCGCATCCAACGCATGCATCTCTTTTTCCAGCTTGGCCTTCACCTTGGATGTCAACTGGGCTTCGTCACGAGTGAGTCTCACTCGGAAATCCTCGAGTTCTTTTCTCGTCTGGCGCACCTTGACGAGAGTCTGTCGAACTTCTTCACGTTCCTTTTCCAATGAGGCCCGTTCCGAAATTAGCTTCTGACCATCCTCATTTAATTTTCGTTCTTTTGAAAGGAGCTTCTCACGAGTTTCCTCCAGATTCTCCGCCTCTATCATCATCTCGTCTTGGCGGAGTTCTGCCAGAAGCTTGGCCTCGACATCTACCCTTATGGGCATTTGTTGCGAATCATCTGGAGAATATACTTCGAGTTCGCGCTGGATGGCCCCGAGCTTGGATGACTCCAATGTGGAAGACTTGAGTGATACTATGCAGACCGCTTTCTGCAATGCCACCAAGTCCCTTATGCTCTGAAGCAGCCTCATGACGCTTACAAATTTATTGTTCGTGATCAGGTACTCGAGAGAATCTATCAGGACCAGCCGTCCTCCACCCTCTTCCAAGAACCTCTTGATCGTCAAATTAAGCCGTTCGAGGTCCTTTGGACCTATGGCGTCCTCGCTCATCGCATTTGTGAGCCAGAATACTGGCACGTCCTTGAGATTGAAAGCCTTCTTGAGATTCTTCGGGTAGGTCCTGGAGACAATCATGCCCCTTTTGCCATCTGCAAGGAATGATAGGAACAGGGAGTATGCGATTTCTGGCCGCTCTTCCTCCACGAGATAGGTCACAGAAGGCTCCAGCTGCCTGAGCTTATGAATATCAGCCTTGGCCTCGTCAGCTCGGGGAATCTCATTTGGCTCTTCAGGGACGGTAACTCGCTCAGCCTGGGATAAAGGCTCGACCGCCTGGTCGGATATAGGTTCCTCGACCTTTGCACTGCTCTCTCTCGCCTTATCTCTCAAACCCATGGTGCCGGGCTCCATGTGTATGACGTTCATCTCCGGGGGGAGGCTAACGCCAAAGAGTCTTGCTCTCGTAATATAGCGTAATATACATTAAATCATGGTTCAAATTTTCATGCGGTCAAGTACGCGTTCGTAAAGTGTGAAATCCTCAGATTTCGAGAATTTATCTATTACTTCGCTCGGCAGCTGCCCCAGCAGGTTGTCCAAAACCTTGAGGAGACGACGGACCTCCTCATCAGCCCCTGAGATATCTGAGAGCCTACCCTCCATCTCCTTCTTATCATTCAATATCGCACTTATGTGGTTGGACGCATCTTGAATCACAGCCGAAATATCATTTGCCCCTTCCATATCAACAGCCATATCGATCATCTGACACAAGCCCGAGATTGCACGAACGAGATCTTCTCGATCATCTGTCGTCATGACACTGACTGCGGGCGCATCCGAAGCAGGTTCTGTGTTCCCTCCTTCACGCAGTTCAGCTTCGCGAGCCTCTAGCTGTTTCATCTTCGAGGCATATGCTTTGATCTTCCTATCGACCATCTCCTCTCGCTTTGCAATCTGCATCTCCCTCTCAGAGCGGTCAGCCACAGGATCCCCGCATGATTCATTGACCATGGATTCCAAGAGCGGTCGCATATCGCGTCCTTCCAACATCGAGGCTATCGCCGGTAATTGTATGATACGGTCAACATCGATGGACAACCCATGTATCCTCCGCTCCAGAGCCGATATGTCTGCAAAGTCTTTCGAGAGTGCAGATAATGCCCCCTCGAAGTCGTCTGGCCCAATCGGAGGGGATCCATCGCCGGATGAAGTGAATGCAGAGATATTGACACGTACCTGATCGATCCTGTTCCTCATCCTAGAGAGCGTCGCCTCACGTTCGGATATGAATGCCTCAAGCGCCTCGCCGAGATCACCAATAGAAGATGCTACTTCTTCAGAGATGCTAGTCGTCTCATTCGGCGCCTCTGCAGACATCTTGGATATTTCATCCTCCTCGCCAGTCTCACTCACTGGCCTCTTGCCCCAATCCATGAGCTTGGCCAGGAGCTTGTCATCCTCCGCTGGGTCTTTTGGCTTGACTGATTTGACAATGAATCTCATCGAGCATTTGGTGCATTGCGCAGTGCCGAGTTCCATGACAGTTTTGCAGCGCGGGCAATTGAACGCCTTGACTTCGCTGTCCAGCTCGGAATAGCATGACTGACATCTATCGCTGTTCTGGTCGACCACCGCGCCGCAGCTCATGCAGTATGCTTCACCAGCCTTCGTTATTCCCTTTGAAACCAACTCAATCTCTCCTCTTCGGACCGGGGGGGTTCGCAGGTTGGTCCTTTTCCTCTGAACACAGATAGCCGCAAGTGCCTTTAGGCTTATTGGTATCGATCGTACATCACGAGATCTTCGATATTCTTACGCGGAACGCGTACTGGAACCTCGTCAGGATATCCGAGAGGGGTCATCGCAATCACCTTGACGTCCTCAGGTATCGACAACGCCTCACGCACCTTATCCTCCTTGAACCAGGCGATCCAGCAAGTGCCAAGACCCGTTGCATGGGCCATCAGCGTCAAGTGATCCATGGCGATAGATGCATCAATCACATGACTGCTCATATATCCACCAACTGTCTGGAACGCCTCGTCTGGAATCCCACAGATCACGAGGACAACCGGCGCCTGAGCGATGAACTTCTGGCCATTTGCTGCTGCCACCAGCTTGAGCTTAGTATCCTCATCCCTAACCACCAGGATTCTCCAGGGTTGAGCATTGTTTGCGGATGGCGCATACCTCGCAGCGATCAGGACCTCTCGGAGTAAATCGTCAGGTACTGGCATCGCTTTGTATCGTCTGATACTGCGTCTTCCCTTGATGGCATCCATCAAGTCCATGGGGTCCCTGGCATCAGTAAGGATTACTGCCAATAATAATCTTTACTCATTAGCCACGGCTGTTCATGGAGCATCGAATCAGTGCGCATCTACAGAGACAGATATGATTCTGCAGCTATGATCACTTCTCAATCAGCTTGATCAGCGTAGCTGTCCTCAGGACTCCTGGAAATGCTCTCAGTTCGTCGACTCTTTTGTTCAGTTCGTCCAGGCTATCCGCCCTCAAACGCACCGCGACGTCGAACTCGCCTGAACATTCGAACACGCTTTCAGACAGCTCAGTCGCTTTCGCCTTGACCGCTGGAGTCCTACCGACATGCGTGTCGATCAGCACGATCCCCTCGAATCCGACTGGGGTTGTCTCTATCGTGAACTTGCGAATGACTCCCTCGCGAACGAGCTTCTCTATCCTGGCACGGACCGCTCTTTCAGTCAGATTGACCCTGCGGGCGATCTCCGTATTCTTCATCCTTGAGTTGTCCCTCAGGAGGTTAAGGATCTTTACGTCGGTATCGTCCATGAATCCGGGTATACGTCGTTCCTATTTTCGTACCTTTCGATGAAAAACATGCAAAAACGTCGTTTATGCCGGGTTCGCACCCCGGCAGACGCCCCCTAGAGTACACATATGATCCCTAGGGGTGTGTCTTGAATAGGGTTTACTTCAGATCTTCTGAAGGATATAGATCGTTGCTTCGTCGCTCTCAGTCGGCCTTTCGGAGAACTTATAGAGCTTTCCAAGCTTGTTCATTAGGTCCTGTCTCTTCTCGCCCTTCTTTGCCTCGAGGTCGTACTCAAGAAATGCAAGAGGTACATCCTTCAGCTTCACGGTCGTAGCCATCAGGACACGTGCCCTGAACTTGACCTTGGGGCCCTGTACCTCAACCGTCTCATCCGGAACAAACTTCAGGTCGCCTCTCTGCACTCTGATTGTGGCGAATACCCTGTCCTTCAATTTATCCCAGTCCTGTGAGAACTTCATCGTTCTAGCTTTCATCGAATATCACTGATATCCCGTGATATCTACCGAATATTAAGTGTTGCTGGCAAACAACCTGTTAAGTGCTCAATTGCGTGCACGGTCAAAGTATCATCACCAGAAAGAAAATCCACCTCCGTTCAAGGGCTATCAAACCATGCTTTTGAATATGTGGACTACAACTGAATATACAGCTGATCAGAAAAGGATGGATGGTGGGCCCAACCGGATTTGAACCGGTGACCTCCCGGTTATCAGCCGGGTGCTCCAGCCAACCTAAGCTATGGGCCCATGTGGCTTTTTGCGCAATACAGTGATTGGGATTAAATACTTTCCATCCAGGTTATATTATCATATTGTTCATTCCTTGAGGTCGAATGAGCCATATGTGCCCGTACATGGCTTCCCACTGCATATATGTGCGCGAAGATTTGTCAAATCGTATATCACGGAGAATATGGTCTCTGATACATCCAGGGGATGATCTTTCGGGTCTGCGTGCCTGCACACTGACCCGGGTTTGTCCACATGATCCCTGAAGATGGATATGATTGATTCGACTGTGACCTCACCCAGCTGTGCCTCGATCAACCTCAGCGCGCGATGGTATCTTACCAGAGAACACGCAATGGAATCAGGGTACTGTTCAAAGCGAGACATCTTCTCCGTCAGGTAGTGATTCGTATGGACTAGGTATCCATCAATAGCATACATGCACGCATAATCGGTTGCCGAACCTTCCAGAGAGTATATCTCCCCGCTCTTATCCGAGCAGATATTGTTGTAACTCGAAGCACGGCTTGGAGGCATTGCATATCCGATTGCCTCCCCTATCCGTCTTGACTCTAGAGCCTTTCTGACTGGGAAGAGCTTCGGAATGCCGATCCTAGTATCGTTAGGATTGAGGGCGTTTCCCGTCAGGCTGATTCCGCTGCTGTTCATTCCTGAGGAAGGCACAAGCCCGGCATATGATGTAGCGATGAATGCGGGCTTCTTGCTGGGGCGCGCGTGAAGCAGCACGACAGTCTCTAGTTGATTCTCGGACCAGTCCTCGTTGTGTCCAATGAGGACATCACCGTTCTTAGTCACATCCCCGTTCGTGGCGACATCCGTGCATCCCCGGAATCCCAACGGATTGAGCAGCTCGTGGCAACAGAGGACAAAGGCGTCCTCGAAAGGCATCCTTGCGCCATCGGAATAACCTCTGATCTCCTCAATGAAATCAGGGTAGAATCCCTCAGCATGAGGCAGGTACAATTTTGCTCTCCTGACCGTTTTCTCCCAAGACATACCCGTCGAATGAATTATGGTCTGAGAGATGGCGTCTCTGTAGACACGTGCCTTTTTCGCGCATTTTGAGCCTGCCTGTTTACCCATGTCGTATGGCTTGCCTGACACCTCGACTATCGGAAGGCCGCCGACAGACTGCTTCTTCATGGCGCCTGCAAGGAGCAATCTTCCCTAAAAACCCTAGGATTCAGAATGATATCATTCAAATCCTCGCATCGAACGAAGGGACAGCCTGCATTATCTTGAGGATTGATTTTGGAACCTTCTTATGAGAGTCTACGATTATCCCGCTCCTTGTGATGCTCATCGGTCGGGGTTGAGTGTCATGGGCCGATCCTCGAAATTTCTCGATTGTCACGAATCTCTCAGTCTTCGACGCGACCATGAGCTTGTGGAATCTTATCATACCCCTTGCCATGAGTGTCTCAGGCTCCATCGACGTAGGGTCAGGCATGTCCGTTATCAGGATACAAGTGACATTTGACTCTGAAAGGAATCTCAGCAATGACATGACCCCCATATCCACATCATCTTCTCCACCGGATAGCCGCTTCAATGACGTCATCGAATCGATGACGACACGTGAGTATCTTACTTCCTGCAGCTCCTGCCGAAGCATCATCTGAAGCGATTGCGGAGATAGGTCAGGTGAGACCTGTTTCATGGCCTCTGCGCGACCATCCTGTCGAGCTTCTCGAAGCGATCCCACGCTCCTCTGCGCGCCAACTTCCACAAGCGAGTCTTTCCTATTGTAGGCTTTTGCGGAAGGATGAACGTCAAGTATCCGTATCTTCCCTACGTCCCAGCCCAGGAATCTCACATTCTCCCTAAGCTCGGATGGAGGTTCGTCTATCGACACGAAAAGCGCCCTCTCGCCCTGTCTGACCCCCTGTTGAAGGAATTGTATGCTAAACGTGGTCTTGCCGCTGCCTGTCGTGCCTGCCACCACATAAGGGCGGCCAGCTATCAACCCGCCCTTTAGCATGTCATCCATCCCAGGGATGCCAGTGCTCATCCTAGTCTGTTTATCTTGAGTCATCTGGATCTCCACCTCCATAAGGACCATCAATTCGATCGGATGATGGCGATACTGGCAATGCCTTGTCCTCTGGCGGAGGAGGCAATTCCTCTGGGACGACCTCCGGTGGCGGTCTTCCATCCTCAGGTGGAGGAGGCTCGCTATTCGAAGGCTCGGATGCAGGCTTTGATATCTCAGAAGATTCAGCTGCAGCTCCAGTTGCTTCTGCATCTTTCGACTCATCCATAGTATCTGGGGATTCCGCCTCTTCTTCCTTCGGTTTCTCCTTCTTCTTTGGTGTGTTGACCTTGATATGGACGCCAGTATCATCCAGTTTCATGGAACGCATGGAGGAATCGTGGGACGACCCTCTGTATTTCTCGATGGTTGCGCCCCTCACCAGACCTCGTCCGTCGAACCATTTATACAGCCTTATCTCGCCCCGAGCCATGTGCGACTCAGCGTCTGGTTTGGAAATCTCTGGCAGCTCTACCGTCAGGATAGTCGTTATTCCTAGGTCAGACAGCAATCTGAAGAATGATTGGAGGATCAGATACTCCTCACTTGTGCGTATGTAGAATCGCCTAAGAGATGTGACGGAATCAACCACTACTCGGGAGTACTTCCTTATCTTCATCTCTTGTTTCAGCAGTTCCTGAATGGTGTTTATAGTCATGTCAGAAGGACCTTTCTCGGATGTTTTTCGTATGTTATCTGGGAGGTCTCTGAACATCACGACTCTTCTCTCAGTCGAGATATCTCGCACAGGCGTCTTATCGTAGCTCAGGACGTCAGGCGTCCCATCGAACACGAATATTTT
Organism: uncultured Thermoplasmata archaeon; assembly: GCA_963719945.1. GTDB lineage: Archaea > Thermoplasmatota > Thermoplasmata > UBA10834 > UBA10834 > UBA9653. The sequence continues at coordinate 531,954 of CAVRDX010000001.1, forward strand.
GGAGATATCCCATCCGAACGAGGTCATATTGGCCCTCACCTCGTTAGGGGGTTCATCTATTGCCACGTACAATACCTGTTCACCATTCATGGCACCTTCCATCAGGAATCGCATGGCAATGGCAGTCTTGCCAGTACCAGCTGTACCAGAGACTATGTATGGCCGAGCGGGGATCAATCCGCCTTCAAGCATCTCATCGATACCTGGTATTCCAATCTCGACTTTGTCCTTGATCATCTCGAGCCCCAGCCCCGCGCCGGATATAGCGTAACTGCACCATCCGATTTAGAATCAGGATGCTTATATTTTTCCATCAGAATCCAAATGATGAGAATTATGGTCATGACAATGAAGATTTTACCGTTAAAACGGATGTTTTATTAGTGGAGATGGAAATACGCCTTGTAGCTGGCTTCGTGCTCGAATCATGGTCATAAATGACCGATTTACTCATGAATCAAGCCCATCGATGGTGATAGATCATGTCAGACAAACCGGGCGAATCCGGAATCCTGGGCAAATTGAGGAGCTCAGTACTTCTATCAAGGGATTTTTCAATACTCATGATGGGACTCATGGTCGTCAGCCTTGGCTTTGGGCTCCTCGCACCTATCATACCAGATTTGGCGAGGCGGCTGGGGATAAGCGATGGTGCCATGGGAGGCATCTTTGCTCTCTACTTCGTCGCTCTCGTCCTCGCAATGCCCCCTTCCGGATACCTAGCAGACAAGGTCGGCAGGAAGAAGATGATAATCGGAGGACTCATCGTCTTCAGTGTAACCACATTTGCACTTGCCTTCGTGACTGATGCGCTCCAGTTCGCTGTGCTTAGGTCTATCGAGGGAGTCGGCGCTGCGATGATGGCTCCAGCATCATTCGCTCTGACAGTAGATATCGTCCCTGAGGACAAGCGGGCAACCGCGATGGGTATCGAAGGGACGGCTCAAGTAATCGGTGTCTTCGCCGGACCTGCAATTGGAGGTTATGTCGCAGGAGAGATCAATTTCTACTATCCATTTTACATCGGGGCGGGATTATCCATCATATGCGCATTGATCGTCAGCTTTGTAAGGGAACCTGAAATCATCCAGACCGATGAGCACCCATCACTGTTGACAATGTTCGGTGCATGGAAGAGAAATGTGCAAGCCAATCGGACCATGATCGCTCTCACCGTCAGAGGCTTGGTCATGGGCGTCGTTCAAGGATTGTTCATGCTCGGCATCATCCTGTACTGGCGGGATGAGATAGACATGTCGCTCACACAGGTTGGGATTGCGATGTCCATTGGGACAGCTGTCATGGCCGCAGGCACGCTATACTTCGGGACTTTGTCGGACAAGTATGGGAGAGTGCCATTCATCCTCGTGGGAGGGACACTTATGGCAGCCGGCCTCGCGGCCATGGTATTTGCTGAAAATGTCATGCACATCTATCTCCTTGTCGCCATCTCAGACCTCGGAGCTGCTATCTCAAATCCCTCTGTGGGAGCGCTACTTGCAGATACCATGCTGAAGGAGGAGCGCGGACGGGTAATGGGTGCATATCAGACGGTCCAAGGCATCGGAAGCATCATCGGTCTGACAGGTCTCGGCATCGTATATGATAGCATAAATCATGATATGCCGATCATCATTGGAGCACTGGCCCTGGCGGTCGCGACGACAATCATAGCCATATATATCAGAGATAAGAGAAAACTGCCCTCTTCGGAAGCGAACGTCGCTTCATCGAACACCTCTGCAATCAGATCAACACCAAGAGACGAATGAGCAGGTACTCCCTGGAAATTCCTGATAACCTTTTATATGCGCATCGGCTTTTCTCAGAATTGCCGATTGACCATGCCAGTAATCAATTTCAGCTATTCCGATCTATGCCACTTGCTAGGAATGCAGGTCTCCAGGCAGACACTCCGAGAGAAGCTTCCCATGATGGGTGCGGACCTCAACTCAGTCGATGAAGGATCCGATGATGTCTCTTTCGAGTTCTTTCCAGATCGACCGGACCTCTACTCAGTAGAAGGAATCGCAAGAGCCCTTCGTGCATTCCTTGGCAAAGAAACTGGCCTCAAATCGTATCCTGTCACCCGTTCAGATGTTTCGGTCCTTGTCGATCCGAGCGTGGACCAAGTTCGACCATATATCTGGACAGCGATCGTCGAGGGGAATCGAATAGATGACGCATTGATACGGTCCATGATGGACCTGCAGGAGAAGCTGCACATAACCCTGGGACGGAACAGAAGAAAGGTAGCCATAGGACTTCACGACATCAAGGAAGTGAAACCACCATTCACCTACAAAGCGGTGGGACCGGACGAGATATCGTTCTTTCCACTGCAGGGTTCTCGAGAGATGAGTCTGAAGGAAATCCTAGAAGAACATGAGAAAGGAAAAGCTTATTCGTTCGTGCTTGAAGGGAAGGATAAGTATCCGATTATCCTCGACCGAGAAGGAAAGGTGCTCTCATTTCCACCAATAATAAATGGGATCACGACAGCAGTCACTGATAATACGAGAGACATCTTCGTCGATTGTACGGGGACTGACGCGAATGCAGTTATGGCCGCAGTGAATATCATCGCAACGGCACTCGCAGAGCGCGGAGGGAGCATCAAATCAGTTTCCATGCAGCAGGGCGGCAGCAGCGCCAGTGCACCGAATCTCGAGCCGCGCATCATGAACCTCGAGATAGACTATGTAAAGCGCCTCATCGGCATTGATTTGGATGCTAGAGAAATGACTGAGTGTCTCGCAAGAATGGGCTATGGTGCCACATCAGGTGATGATGGACTCCAGGTCCTCATTCCTGCATACAGAGCAGATATCATCCATCCTGCTGACCTGGCAGAGGACGTCGCTATCGGATACGGCTTTGACAAATTCGGCGCTGAACTCCCACGAAAAGCGACTTTTGGCGTAGAGGATCCAACCATTGGATTCTCTTCAAGAGTACGACCCATTCTGACGGGGCTTGGATACCTCGAGATTGTAACCCTGTCCCTTTCAAATCCAAGAGATCAATACGAATTCTTGGGCCTGCCGGTTAGAGACGACGCGGTGCGCATCATGAACCCCGTCAGTGAGGATCATGTCCAGATACGCACGTCACTCCTACCGAGCATATTGACCATTCTCAGAAAGAACAAGCACCGTGAACTTCCGCAGAGAGTTTTCGAAATTGGGGACACGGTCATCAACCATAGAAACTTGACATATCTATCAGGAGCATCCATACATGCAAAAGCGAGCTTCACAGAATGCAAATCAGACATACAATCATTAATGACTGCGCTCGGTCTCTCAGTGACCGTCGAGAAGATGGATAATAAGGCATTTGCCGATGGCAGATGCGCTGCGATCAGGCACGCTTCAGGCCTTCTCGGCGTATTCGGAGAATTGGCCCCTTCGACTATCGAGTCGTTTGAACTCGGTTATCCAATCGCAGCATTTGAGTTCGATCTTGAATTGATAATCAGGGCAAGAAGATCACGATGATTGTGGATCATCACCTGCTGAGGTAGCTAAGCCCGGTTCACGGCGCCAGCCTTGAGAGTTGGTGGTACTACGTACCACGGGAGTTCAAATCTCCCCCTCAGCGCTCAATCCACTCCTGCAACAACATATAATATCCCTAATCCTCATTAACAATGTCAATCGATGTTCGAATTGAGGGAGGCATAATTCCTGATTCGCGTACTCCTCGTGGACGATGAGCCTCAGCTCCTAGAACTCGCAAGATTCTTTCTCGATAAACAGGGCCAATTCACGGTCGATACGGCGACATCCGCGAAAGACGCTCTGAAAAAAATCTCCAAGGGTGGGCTAGATGCGATCGTCTCAGATTACCAGATGTCAGAGATGGATGGCATAGAATTCCTGAAAGTCCTCAGAGCGCAGAATAATGACATCCCATTCATCCTATTCACAGGACGAGGCAGGGAAGATGTCGCCATAGAGGCGCTCAATTCCGGCGCGAACTTCTATCTGCAGAAAGGAGGCGACCCGAAGTCTCAGTTCGCAGAACTGGCCAACATGGTGAAATCATCCGTCGAGAAGATCCACGATAGACAGGAACTCATGGAGTCAGAGCGCCGATTCAGAAGCATGCTTGCCAATATCCATCATGCAGCCCTCGTCCTCGATAAGGATGGCAATATCACATATTGCAATGATCATTTGCTCAAGATTATTGGCTATGAATCTCATGAGCTGATGGGTCGAAACGCAACCGAGATATTTCTCTCACCTGAAAAGAGGGAGGAGTTTCGAGAAGAGCAACGACGAGTGATGGACCTCGGCACATACCCTACAGGAATCCAATATGAGACCATCTTGAATACAAAGACCGGAGGGAAAGTCCTGATTGGATGGGACTCAACTGCACTCAGAGACCGAGATGGGAATCCAATCGGTACTGCAAGCATAGGCGAGGACATAACACAGAAACGGAAGGTAGAGGAAGAACTAAGGCGATCAGAATCACAGTACCGAAGACTCGCTGTCACAGCGCCCTGCCTCATCTGTGCATTATCTCCAGATGGTCAGACCATTTTTGTCAATGATTATGTCGAGGCATTGAGCGGTTACAAACCATCCGAACTCATAGGCAAGAATTGGCTGGATATATTCTATCCAGACGACCTTCACAACCAGATTGACGAACTCTTTCGCTTGTTCGAGCAGGGGGATGTTGAGAACCACGAGATGACCCTCCGTGCCAAGGACGGCAGCCTGCACACCGTCGTCTGGAATTCATTCAATGCATGGTCTGAGGATGGTACCCAGCTCATTGAGATAAATGGCGCGGGACTGGATGTCACATCAAGGAAGAGAACGGAGGACGCACTCAGAGAGAGTGGCGCATTCAATCGTGCGGTACTAGATTCACTTGATGCAAACATAGCCGTACTTGATAGGAGAGGAGACATCGTCGCTGTCAATCGTGGCTGGTGGATGTTCGCCAGGGAGAACAAAGGAGACAGTAGTAAAGTAGGGGTGGGAGCGAACTACCTCGACGAATGTGATAAGGCATCGAGTGACGTCCAAGAAGCTCGCACCATGCGCAATGGCATAGTCTCAGTTCTTAGCGGAGAGAATGAATCCTTCACGCTTGAATACTCAGGCGAAGTCAATAGTGAAGAGCGATGGTTCTTGGCGCAGATCAATTCGCTGCAAAGGAAGCGGGGAGGGGCGGTCGTATCGCACATCGATGTGACAAAGCGCAAGATGGCACAGAAAGAGTTAGCCCAAAGCGAAGATCGCTATAGAACCATCTTCGAGACGGTTGGTGATTCGCTCATAATTGCGGACAATACTTCGACAGCAATTCTAGTCAACTCCGAATTCGAGAAGGTTTCTGGCTACCAGAAATTCGATGTCGAGGGGAAGATGAACCTAGCAGATTTCTTCGCAGAGCACGATGTGAAGACCCTCATAGACATCGCTAAGAAGAAGAGAGACGATCCTGTGTCAACAATTCAGCCACATGAATTCAGAACTAAGGACAAATTTGGAAACGAGAAGGCTTTCATGGCGACTGTGTCTATTCTTCCGACATCGGAACGCATCGTGATATCCTTGGTAGACCAGACTGAGAGGAAATATTACGAAGATGCGCTTGAGCAGGTCAGGCGAAAGATGGACATTCTCAGCAAAATCACTCGGCACGACATTCTAAACCAGCTTTCTGTGATATATGGATATGTGGATTTGGCGAGCGATCAGACAACCGATATGAAGCTCTCGGGGACATTAGAGCGATTGCATCTGGCTACCGATTCAATAAAGCACCATCTGGAATTTGCCAGGGACTATCAGAACATGGGGACGAAGAGACCGCAATGGGTGGATGTCAGAGCAGCCTGTAAGAGGGCGGCAAGCAACATGGACACGAAAGATGTCTCCGTAGTCATCGAACTGAGGGACCTGGAGGTGTTCACGGATCCTATGCTGGAGAAGGTCTTCTACAACTTGCTCGATAACTCAATCAGACATGGTGGCGACGTCAAGAGTGTCAAATTCGCCTTCGTACGTGACCGACAGGGCATGAGGATAATCTGCCAAGATGATGGAATCGGAATCCCAGTGGAGCGCAAGACTGCGATATTCAAAAGAGACGATGGCAGGGAAGGGGAGCAGCGCGGCTACGGTCTATACCTTGCCAAGGAGATATTGGGCATCACGGGCATGACAATATCTGAAAATGGAACGCCGGGCGAGTGTGCTAGGTTCGTCATTCACATTCCTCAAGGCAAGTATAGGACTAAGCCTCCTTTGAGAAGACGCAGAAATCAAAAATCAGCGTATTGAGGGATTAGGAATCATCAAAACCCTGTTCCCTTCAGAGATAACACCGAGATAAAACGCGACATATCGCATACATTTATGTGCGCTCACGCGCATTCTGTATTGTCCGATAGGATACGGGATGGGAAACGAATGTGTAAGTACAGCTACCTTAGCGGAGCTTGTGCTAACCGCCACATAGATAGCCTTGAATGCGTCGGAGAGAATGAGTGCAAGTTCTCGGATATGAACATACTCACCAAGAGAACGACATCGCAATCCAATGCCGAATGTGGAGCCGACAAATGGCTAGGGCTCTATTGTGAGAAGTACAAACGATTCTTCTGTGCCGGGAAAGACAATTGCGCAACCCCTGATTCATACATGACCCACTTCAGCGAGCATCAGGATAGACTTTTCAAGAGATTCGAGGAGGAATGATATCCTGCATTGTAAACACCTCAGCAAGAACGGCATGTGCGAGGGGAAATACTCCGGATATGCGTGCATCCGAACGCATTGCGCGATAGTCCGTGAATCCAAGTTGTGCGAGCACCACGACATCTCAGGAGATTATTGCAGGAAATATGCTAGATTCGGGTGCGTCGGCAAGGGAAACTGTGAATCAGCCGAAGATTATCTTGATTCGATATGCGAGGACGAGCAGACATCCTAGACTTGTTCACAATACAACTCACACCTTATCCGTGGTATGATTGCCATCAAGACCGCGATTTCGGTTAGCGACGTCCGATCTATGAGCCCATCCGACAGATATCCTACGGATCCGGATTTGTGACCAATCCTGTCTATCCCAGTTAGTTCGCTCATCACATCGCCTACTGCCCTTCCTTCTGAAACTGCCTTCAGCACCGATGGAGGATACTCGAATCCTGGCCCATGACCGATTGTCGTACGACGAGCGGAATCAATCACAACACAATACTGGACGTCCAATCGGCGTTTCATGTAGCGATCTATGTGCAGACCCGCTTCAATCCCTACCCCGAAGTCCGCTCCTTCAACCAAGACCGCTTTCTCCGCTCGCTTCATCGCACCCTGGAGCACCTGTTCATCCATCGGTTGCCGAATAAGGTCGTCTCCTGGATCTATGGACGATACATCCACAAGCCCGAACGCCTGGGTGAATATGTTTCTGACCGCATCAATCTTCACCTTATTTGTCGAGCCCACGACAACCCTAAGCGGGCGAAGCAGGTGTCCGTCTTTATCGATCTCGCCTTTCATGATACGGGTGGAACTGATTGGAACGGAATCCTCTGCCTTGACCGATCGTATACAGAAGACCTTGAGCGCATTGAGACCGTGTGCCTTCCTTGCAGAATTTATGGATTCGGCGTTATGTTTGGTCTCAGGTGAGACGACTATGCCATCCAACCGCTCCGAAGTAGCGGCCGTCCCGAATTCGTCGGTGATCATTATTATCTCGAATGGCTTTCCAAAGCGTTCAAGGAATCTGATCAGGTTGGCCTTGCGCTGGAAGTACGGGGCTACCAGCGTCTTTCGCGTTGACCTGGCGAATTCGTCTGAGGTAAGACCTATCTCGACCTCGTCCGCGACCGAGAATGCGGTCTCGAACAGAAGTTCATGACCACCATGGATCAAGTTGAACGTCCCACCAACACCTACGCGCAGGCCATCACCCCAAGAACATCAGCGTGACTGCAAATATCATTATGATGACCATCACGACGTAGAAGTACATCAACTGGTTCTTCTTCTTGGACATCTTCGTCTTCCACTCTGTCTCGCATTTATCATCACAGTACTGATCCTTGTACGGAATCGCCTTCTCGCAGTTTCTGCAATGTCTATGCTGACCAATGCGTTCTACCAATATCTCACCATCCTTGCTAACATTATGCGAACTTATTATCGTTTTCCCAATGGGTTCGCGCTCTTATGATGATCAGAGTTCGACCCTTACGCCTTCGCAACCGACCTTGACCGAGTATGGTCTTCCGCCTGCATCTATGATGGCGTCACATACTTCAGCGGGATGGTCGGTCAGTGCAATCATGCTTCCGCCACCACCGGCTCCAGTGAGTTTAGCACCATATGAATGACTCGATGCTGCATCGATTAACCTATCAAGGGTCGGATGACCAACACCCAGAGATATGAGCAGGGAATTGTTCTCTGTCATCAGATGACCTATCTTGACCTTGTCATTTTTGCGCATCGCATCCATGCCATCCAAAACTAGCTCCCCTATGCGATCCACTGCTCTCCTCGCATCTAGGCTTGAGTCCACTAGCTTCCGGACCCCCTCCACCAATGGTCCAGTCAAGGCATGCGTTCCCGTGTATCCAATGACAAAGGTGAGGTCAGGGACTTCGCAATCGTGGATGTTCCACATACGATTGCCGTTCATTATGCACCACAAATGATTATCCATCTTCTCAGGGCTGACAAGGATTCCCCGTCCGTTCGTTGAGACGGATGTATCTGTTGGGCTAGCATTGCCTTGCACAGACAATTCCACCCGGAATGCTTTTCTTGCGATGGATTCCAACTCGAATGCGTTCTTCTCTGACAGGAGGGAGCCAATGGTCGCCACGGTCACCGCTGCAGACGACCCCAGGCCGGATCCAGATGGAATCCATGATCGAGTCCTAATGTCAATAGGAGGACCAGCCCAAGCTTCATCCAACGCTGCCGATATATAGCCATGATGTCGACTGTTCATCGGTCGGCCGTTCACGAGATAGCTGCTAGCGGGTCTCATGCTGCTCTTAATTCTGAGATCTATGGCCAAAGCTAGCGCGGGCTTCCCGAATACCACCGCATGCTCGCCGAAGAGTATTATCTTCCCAGGAGCCGAGCACTTGCTCATCGAATCCCCCAGACATCACAGCAGATATATCCTTTTCTTAGACAGATGCCGAAGATTGAGATTGCCTGCGCGCAAGGGTTATTACTCGTTAATCACTTGTCGAAAGCACCAGTGGTCCACATGACAGGAACTTCAAGGATAGAAGGATTCTACAAGCTGAGCATCCCAGAGAGGCTCAAGATATTGAAAGAATTCGCGACACTGACCGACGAAGAAGTCAATGCTCTAGCGGGGACCAACGGACTCAACGTCGAAGCCGCGGACAAGATGATCGAGAATGCAGTAGGTACCTTCTCGTTGCCACTTGGGATAGCCACTAATTTCGTCATCAATGGAAAGGATACCCTGATCCCGATGGTCATCGAAGAACCATCGGTGGTGGCCGCCGCGTCGAACTCCGCGAAGATAGCGAGGGAGAGGGGAGGTTTCACTACTAGCAGCACTCCCCCGATAATGATAGGCCAGATTCAGATCACCAACATCGATGATCCAGATATGGCCGCCAAGAGCATACTTGACAACAAGATAGCCATAATCGACCTCGCCAACAAGCAGGACCCCATGTTGATAAGTCTGGGGGGCGGCGCCAAGGACATGGATGTCAGAGTCATTCAGACGATAAAAGGTCCAAACGTGATCATACATCTGCACGTGGATGTGCGTGATGCCATGGGGGCCAACGCTGTTAACACGATGGCTGAGGCAGTGGCTCCGCTTGCTGAGAAATTGACCGGAGGGAGAGTCTACCTCAGAATACTATCAAACCTCGCAATATACAGACTGGCGAGAGCAGAGGCTATCTGGTCAAAGGAAGCTATCGGCGGAGAGGATGTAGTCGACGGCATCATAGAAGCCTATTCGTTCGCTGATGCGGACCCGTTCAGATGCGCAACCCATAACAAAGGAATAATGAACGGCATAGATGCAGTCATGATAGCGACTGGGAATGATTGGAGGGCGATAGAGGCAGGTGTCCACGCATATGCTTCGCTCAAAGGATCGTATAAGCCTCTGACAATCTTCGAGAAGACCTTGGACGGTGACCTTCACGGCACTATCGAAATCCCAATGGCGGTAGGATTGATAGGCGGAGCGACAAAGGTTCACCCTACAGCTCGAGCATGCATCAGATTACTAGCTGTGACCAAAGCCAACGAACTTGCTGAGATCGGAGCAGCGGTGGGACTCGCCCAGAACCTCGCTGCACTGAGAGCACTCGCAACCATTGGGATCCAGAAGGGACATATGTCTCTTCATGCCAGGAATATAGTGGCCAGTGTCGGTTGTCCTCCGGAGCTGATGCTGGAGGCCGTTGACATAATCGTAGGAGAACGCAAGATACGCATGGATAGGGCCAAGGAAGTCGTAGATGAGCTTAAACGAAAAAGGGGCCTCGGTTGATTTATTATCTCTGGGGGCCAGGCAAAGCATATATGCCCATATAGGTGATAATCAGGGGAGTGCCCATGCCTACACAAGGCGATCTGATTGGATTGGCGGGTGTCTATGGCTATGTCTCGGCAATAATCATTATCACATGGGCATCAAGAAGCAGAATGCATAACCCGAGAAAAGTCCTCCACATCCTTACAGGAGGCATAGTGTTCTTCTGGTGGACCTTTGAGTCCCGAGAGATCATGGCGTTCCTGGCTGCAGCGCCTTTCGCCATTCTGCTATTATTATGCTCTCCCATGTCCCCCATCCGCAGTCTCCGTGAGAGCCCACTCGGAAGCCGTTCGTCAGAAGGCCATCCTTATGGCCTCGTCATGTATGCAATCTCATGGACATTGATTGCATACTTCCTGTTCGAAGACCTATTCGCAGCATCCATCGCGATAGCTGCCATGTCATTCGGGGACGGAATGGGAGAATTCATCGGCAAGAGATACGGAAAGATACGATATTTCAATCACAGAACCCTCGAGGGAAGCGCAGCTGTGTTCATATCGACCTTCATCGCAATAATCATCCTTGAATGGTTCTACTTCGAGATGATTGGATACTCTGGTGGTGGGGTACCGGACATGCTCATCCTTTTCGGATTGTCCGCTGCAGGCATCGTCACCTGTCTTGAGGCGATCACACCAGGCCAGATAGACAACCTGGTCATACCACTCCTGGTTGGAGGTTACTTACACATGCTGGGGGTTTGAGACTGAAGAGACTGATAGCAGTAGACGGACTAGATGGAAGCGGTAAGAATACGCATGCTTCGAGTATCAAGACCCTGATTGAACGTAATGGCGAGGTTGTTGTCATTAGATCCCATCCATCGGCCGGAAGACTGGGAAGGGCGTCCAAGAATGCCCTGCAAGGGGAAGGGCATGTCGCCAGGTTCCTTGCCACGATATTCTTCACACTAGATGTGCTAGTCTCAGTCAGATGGTACAATAGGAAGGCTGATAGCACGGTGATATTCGTCAGGTACATCCTAGGAACGGCATATCTGCCTCGAAGACTCGCCCCATACGGCTACCGTCTATTCAGAAACATGCTCCCATTCCCTGATCTGGCGCTATTCATAGACATCGATCCTGAGATCGCCATCCGTAGGATAGAGCAGAGAGATCACACACGAGAGATGTTCGAGACAAAGGACAAGCTCGACAAGGTCAGACATACGGTCGGAAGACTCATCGGAGACGAATGGACTGTTGTGGACAATTCAGAAGATGGAGAACGAGCCTTCAGACAGATAGAGGAAATCCTAGGGGAAAGAGGATTCATCTGAATGCAGTCTCCGCCTTGGCTCAAATGCCTCTGAATACCTTCTCAGCATCCTTCAGCTTGCACTTCCTGCAATCCTTGTCACAGGGCTCGATATGGATTATGGCAGTGCTCCCTGGCAAAGCTTTCCTTATCTCTGTTTCCAGATGTTCCACCAAATCGTGACCATCCTTGACACTCAGGTATCTAGGTACCGTCAGATGTAGGTCGATCTGTCGTTCAGCACCTGACTTCCTAGCCCTTAATCTATGAAAGTCGACGAAATCAGTCGCGTGTTCGTTCATTACCATCTCGATGGCTGTGATCTCAGGATCTGGCAGACTGACATCGAGCAGTCCCTCCGTCGACCTCCTCGTTATGTCATAGGCCGCGCGGATGATGAAGAGAGCCACTATTAGAGCAATTACCGGATCGATGAGTTTCTCACCGGTTACAAATATGATTCCCAAAGCCACGAACACTCCGACAGACGTCCACACATCAGTCTTCAGATGATATGCATCCGCTTCCAGGGCGAGGGAGTCAGTCCGCTTCGCGACCTCCATTAGCTTCCTCGATACGAAGAAGTTCAGAATCGCCGATATACCCATAACGACCATTCCGGCAGCAACGAATTGGACTTCTGCAGGCTTGGCCAGTCTCTTCCCGGCTTCGTATACGATCACTGCGGCGGCGACGAATATCAAAGCGCCTTCGATCATGCCGGATAGATTTTCGAATTTACCATGGCCGTACTGATGGTCCTCATCGGCTGGTTGAGCCGATTTCTTCACAGAGTATCTGGCGATGACCGCGGCCACCAAATCAATCCCAGAGTGGATTGCCTCGGAGATGACACTTATGGACACCATCATCACTCCAACGACTAATTTCATTACGACCAGGAACGTGTTGGAGTACACGGAGAGTCTGGCCACCGAAATCTTCTCTTCATTGGCGTCCATCGGTCTGCTCGATTATCCTGCCGCTACTTAGGTTTTGCTGGGCTATCACAAAGGGATGGACCTTCCGAAACAATTATCATCAAAAATAGGGATAAGCAAGACGAGTTAGCGAGGAATTCTGATGGCCGACATCGTACCCCCCCATTTAGAGAATCTCACGATTTCAAAGCTGAAACGAATCGCTCAGGAATACAGCCTCAACATATCATCATGCAGACACAAGAAGGATTTTCTTGCGATCGTTATCGCCGCCAGTATAACCGAGGAGCAGGTAGATAGGGCCCTTGGGAATGCGGAGGATCGGCCCGCACACCATGAATCGACCATACAAGCCGAGGAGGAACGACTCAAAGAAGAAATCGAGGAGATAGCTGAGAAATCTTCCGATATCCCAGAACTTTCCAGACAGCAGAACCTCGATGTCGAAAGGAATATCGACCAGACGCTCCTGATGAGGCCATCATTCTTTGAGATAGATTCACAGGTCGAGACCGCGTGGACCCGAATGATGATGGGGGATTACCAAGAAGTGCTCAAGATGAGTCGGGATGCACGAACCAAGATGCTCGACAGGTTCAGTTCATTCCAACTATATACGACGGCTCTATCGATTAGAGCTGCCGAGAGCATCCAGAAGGATCTTGCTCAGGCACAGGGGAAACCAATCGACACCAGATTCAAGACAGCGCTTGCCGAGGCCAAGAATGCATTCATAGATGGTAGTCCTCGGCGAAGAGAGGAGACCTTGGAAGAACTTGAGGGACTAGCGGCAAAGGCTTATGAGGCGTTCTTTGAGGGAAGCATTGCAGCTGCTTCGGAATTGCGGACAATGTTGGCAGATTACGAATCCTTCGGGACGCAAGTGAGCGAATCAAGTCGCATTCTTGATATAGCGGAACAGGCAAGGCAGGCGTATAACATATCCGAGTACAGCACCCTCGTCACACAGGCAAGAGAGATGGCCGAAAAGGCAAAGCTGGTCCGAACAAAGGAGATTGAAGAATCATTGGGATCTGTCAAAGCTGCTCTTGATGAGGCGAGGGAGGTAGGAGCAACTCCCAGCATGGGAGAAAAAGAGTTGGAGGAGGCGAAGGTAGCCCTGGAGAAACAGGCGTTCAAGAAGGCCATCGATCTTCTCTCTGCAATCGAGAGAACTGCTGACCAGGCACATCTTGAGAAAGTGGGAGACAATTCGATTCGGACACGCCAGGTCGAGAAGATCACCTCTGCCATCGAGAACATGGGGCCTGCGCTAGAGGAGGCCGCCTCATATGGACTCGAGGTGCAGCAGGGTTTGCTCTTCGTAAGAAGCGCCCAGACCGCGCTAAATGGAAAGGACTTCGTCTCTGCAGCGAAGTACGCCAGACGGCTGAAGCAAGTCTCTGGACCAGTCAAATCCGATCTGGACAAGAAACGCATCGAGCTCGGCGTGGCTAAGAAGATCGAAGGCGCCAAGTGTGGAAAGTGCGGAGAAGAGGAGTTATACGCTCATCCTGACGGCATCCAAAAATGTAACAAGTGCGGGCATTCCTTTTCCCTAGCCCGCGTCATGGAACAACGAGGGCAGTCGACCGATATGAACCCGATCGAGAAACCGGTCTCTTCGTCCAGTAATGAATCTCAAAAGGACTCTTCTGATGAGACCAAAGAGGGGAAGAGCACCATCACGAGGCTCCTCCGACGGTGAACATACAGCCATCTGAAGAGGGAATCCGATCGGATCAGGCTTTCGGTGCCCCAGATTTAGTATTGTTTCCTTGTTCACGAGCCAGTCCGCGTATGATGTCTCCGCGCGTGACAATACCAACAAGGCTCTTTTCCTGGACGACGGGCAGCCTGTTGATCTTGTTCTGGACCATCTTCATGATCGCCTCATTTATCGTGATGTCAGGTGCAACGGTGAAGACCTCTTTAGACATGATATCCTTCACTTGCATGTTCCCGATCTCCTCGTAAGCGTCAATGATCTCTCTTTGAGTCACTTCCTCCTGGAAGGCGATACCAAGCGTGGAGATCGATGGAAAGATCAGCCTCATGTCTTTCTTAGTGGTCTTTATCGACCGGAGAACATCGACTTCGCTGAATATCCCTATGACAACTCCTTCACTGACCACTGGAGCGCCAGATACGTTCAATTCCGCGAGTTTGGCGGCAGCATCCTTGACCAATGCATCTGGTGAGAGACTCATGACAGGTGAGCTCATCACTTCCCTGACCTTGACCATAGTATCGAATCCATTCAACTGCAGGAAAGCTATAAATCTTTTCTTCAGGCTTTATCATGTCTGAGAATCGGGAGCGTAAAGGCGATGCGCACAAAACTGAAACCTATAACGGACATGGAGATCACGCCCGATATGAGCGTGAGCGAACTGACATCTCAGATGTTTGCATCAGGCGGATTCACTGCGAAGAAGCTCGGTCAAGCATGCGAAATATTGCGCAGCATGCTGAAGGAGAAGAATTGCACGATCTTCCTATCCTTCCCTGCATGCATAATATCGACCGGCACGAGAGGGGTCATCAGGAAACTGGTAGAGGAGAAATTGGTCGATGTGATCATAACCACATGCGGAACGTTGGACCACGACCTCGCCCGCGTCTGGAAGAAATACTATCACGGCGATTTCCTCATGGATGACGCAGACCTTCACAAGAAAGGTATCAACAGGCTCGGGAACATCTTGATACCGAACGAAAGCTATGGTATAGTCCTAGAGCAGAAGATGCAGCCAATCCTGAGAGACCTATACAAGTCAGGAAAGAAGACCCTATGCAGTCGGCAGCTGGCTGAGGAGTTCGGCCTCCGCATAGAGGACAAGAATTCCATATTGTATTGGGCATCGAGGAACCAGATACCGATATACATACCAGGCATAACGGACGGCGCATTTGGAGCTCAGCTATGGCTGTTCAGGCAGCAGCATCCGGATTTCACAGTCGATGTCCTCAAGGACGAGCAGGAATTGTCTGATATAGTATTCACCTCCAAGAAGGCAGGCGCTTTGATGATCGGCGGTGGAATATCTAAGCACCATGTCATATGGTGGAATCAGTTCAGGGACGGGCTAGACTATGCCGTCTACCTGACGACTGCAGAGGAATATGACGGTTCATTATCCGGAGCCAGGATACGTGAGGCAGTCAGCTGGGGAAAGGTCAAGGAATCGGCAAAATACGTCACAGTCGAGGGTGATGCGACCATAACCATGCCGATAATCGGCGTGTCAATGTTGAGTGCAAACAGGCCAGCAAGAGATTAATAGTGTTCAGTATGGTTACCTATGTAGGGGAGCGCTAGAAATGAGTCCAAATGAAGGTGGTCCGGAAATACCCGTCACTCAGGACCTGGTTGCATTTGCAAGAGAGTACTTCAAAGCATATATGGACACCATCGAGGAGAAGAAACCGCAGACATATCCGAGGTTCGCTCAAGACGCGCCATATGCGATCCGAGTCTACATTCTCCCGAACAGCTGCATATGCATGATTTTCAACTCCGCCAAGGAACTTACCTTGAGCGGTGACGAGAAGGAATGGGATGAAGTCCAGGACATGATTGTAAAAGGAGTGGACCACTTCGCAGGGTTCTATCCTTTCGAAGGCAGGTCCCTAGGCGATTGGGCCAAGCGGGGAAAGCGCGATGCATTGAGAGACTTGCGCCTCCTCGACAAGTCGGAGCTTGCGCGGGCGGGAGCCGAACTCGAAGGAGTTATGGAGAACATAACGAAGATGATCAAAGCGAACCCCTGGCTGAGCAAGTCGGGCACTGAGGTCATCACCACCCTCAAGAATCTTGATGGACGAGTTCGGGGAGGATTCCCGACCGTCGATGCGATCGCGAACCTGCAATCGATGAAAGCATACACACCTGGCTCTGAGAATGTCAGCATAGAATTCCCAGACAGGGAGGTCCTCGACCGCATATTGGAGAGCATAAAGGACGTCGCAGCTGTCGAGAGCAAGCTAGATATGGTCGAGACAAGGATGTTTGAGATGGAGAAGGTAGCCCAAACACCCGACCCGTCTGACAAGCTCATCGACATAAGTGATCGTGTTGACAGACTCGAGAAACAACTCGAGAAGGTATCAAACATACTGACGATGCTCAATTCTAAGGTCGAAAGCTATTTCTCAAAGACCGCGGAAAAGGAGCGTCAGGCGGACCTCGAGCTTCGAATAGAAGAGCATACATCCAAAGCGCTCTCTCACGAATCGAAGATCGCATCCTTGGAAAAGGAGGCCGAGAGCCTGGTCGCCGAGATGAAGCAGATGACGGTCAGGATGGATAAGGACATCCATGACAGCAGGAAGAGGATTGCAAGGGTCGAGAAGCATTTTGTGGATTTTGCCAAGCTAGTCCAAGAATGAGATCCTTATGAAGCGGATATGTGTCCTCCCTGGTGATGGTATCGGACCTGAGGTGATAGCTCAGGCGGTCCGAGTTCTCGAATCAGTCACCGATGAGCTGGAATTCAAGTACTTGCCTATCGGTTCAGCTGCCTTCGAGAAGACTGGATGCTCCATCACGGATGACACCCTGCAACATATGAGGGACGCTGATAGCTGCCTATTCGGAGCGGTTACCTCATCGATGGATAGGGGATACAAATCCCCGGTCCTCAGATTCCGGAAAGATTTGGACCTATTCGCTAATGTCAGACCGGTCAGGAGCCTGCACGCGTTGCCTGGTAAACTATACACGGACCTCATCATAGTCAGGGAGAACACAGAAGGGATGTATACCCAAGACGAGGCTGTGGACTCCGACGGCGTGACCACATATAGAAGGGTGTCTCGCCACGCATGCGAAAGGATAGTCAGGTTCGCTTTCGAACTTTGCCAGTCAAGGGAAAAGAGACGGATATGTTGCGTGCACAAAGCAAATGTGCTTCGCGAATCGGATGGACTCTTCCTGAAGATATTCAATGAGATATCGGAGGACTTCAGTGAAGATATCGAAGCCAACGACCAACTAGTCGACTCAGCAGCCATGAACATTGTGACCGACCCAGCTAGGTTCGAAGTCATAGTCACCCTGAATCTCTATGGGGACATCTTATCGGACGTCGCTGCAGGAATGGTCGGCGGCCTTGGATTCGCACCTTCGGGCAACATTGGACCATCTAATTCTGTCTTCGAACCGTGCCATGGCTCGGCCCCAGACATCTCTGGAAAAGGGATTGCGAACCCAACCGCTGCGATTCTGGCATCGGCGATGATGTTGAGACATCTGGGGATGGTTAGAGAAGGAGATTCTGTGGAGAATGCAGTCGAAAGCGCATATTCCTCCGGGAACCTTACAATGGACATCGGCGGATTGAATGACTCAGTCAGATTCACTGACTCCGTCATCGCAGCCATTAGGAAGAATCCGTGTCCTCTATGACGACAACTCTTTCGCCCCTGAAGCGGGCCTGCGCAGACTCCTCAATTCCGAAACGATATATTTTAGGAAAGAAGAATCAGAGTATAGAGATTTGTAGAACGAGTACCTGATCCACAACAATGTCCCTGAAGCACATGCCATTAGTATCAGCTCAGGTCCGGAGAACACTCCGAGTAATGAATCTTCCAACCAATCCATAGATATGTGGATCCCCCAGAATATCAATGGAACCGCGATTCTCGATGCGGTAGAGATGGGCCCTACAATCATTATGGATATTGGGCTATGTAGAAGAGATTTCCATTGACCGTCGGCATTCATCAGCGATTTTAAATCGAAAATGCTGGCAATACCATTTGTCTTAGCATATGAATTCAAACCGAACAGGTGATCAACATCTATGATGACACCGAACATGAGCGCTACAAATGCATCATTCCTATCGAGAGATAGCAATTGTATCAGCAACAGGCTAACAGCGAGGTGTGTGATCGCCAGCATATTCTGCCATCGGTCCCGTTTTCGAGAAACACCATTCTCACGCCCAATATATCTCCGTATCGGCGATTTCGATCTAGACTGGCCAAGACCGACAGACACATCGAATCATCAATGAACCGATTTTGCTCATGATGATTAGACGCAATGTTGCATTCAGCCATACTATATCGGCACAAGAAAAATCGAAGTGCGGGGGCTGAGATTCGAACTCAGGGACTCCTTCGAGACCAGACCCTCAATCTGGCGCCGTTGACCGGGCTTGGCTACCCCCGCTTGATGGTGCTGGCATTCGGTCGATATATGTTCCCTCATTAAAGCCTTTCGTATCGATGAGTGCATGTCACGCATCATAAACGAAGGCATGATGCACTATGAGATATCGAGCGGGCCAGTAGTCGCAATGAACATACATGTCTATCATTGTTCTCCGGATATCAGTAAATAAATACTCATTTGCAATACGGTGTACCCGAAGCACACAGTCGGAGCTAGCTCTGACCGTGGAAGCCAAACAGGGGAATGTTAAAATGATCGGTTTCCCGAAAGGAAAAATCGCGTTCCGAATGTTCCAGGAGAAGGACCTGGAATCACTTCACTGGGGAACGTTGGACGTGCTCGAGAACGCAGGAATAAAGGTCTTCAGCGAAGAATGTCTGAAGCTCCTTGAGGATGCAGGGGCCACTGTGGATTACAAGCAGAGCAGTGCCAAGATCCCCGGAAACCTCGTTGAGGAGGCCATAACCAAGGCAAAGAAGAACATAACACTCTTTGCAAGGAACCCGAAGAACGATGTGGTACTCGATGGACGAAGAGTCTATTGCTGCACTGATGGAAACGGCACTGGTGTTATGGATTTCGAGACCGGAAAGAGACGCATGTCTACGAGCAAGGACCTTGAGATGGTTGGCAAGGTCGCAAATGCTCTCGACTCCGCGCACATCTTCTGGCCTTGTGTGAGCAGCCAAGACATACCTGATTATTACAGGCATGTCGTGGATCTCAAAGTCGCATTAATGAGCATCGAGAAGCATGTTCAGGTAGAGACGACCAGCCACCGCAGAGAAGCACAATGGCTCGTCAAACTCGGTTCCGCGCTCGCAGGTGGCGAGAAGGAATTGAGAAGGAGGCCAATATTCTCATCCATGCACTGCCCGTTCTCCCCGCTCCAGCTTGACGGAGGTTCGACTGAAGGTGCTCTTGCACTCGCAAGGGCCGGCGTGCCGATATCGTTCTACGGAATGCCACAGGCAGGCATCACCGGGCCTGTGACACTCGCAGGATCAATCATTGTGAATAACGCTGAAGTACTAGCTGGCCTAACGATGGCACAGCTCGCAGCCCCCGGCTCACCGTTCATGTACGGGACGGGCGGAGCAGCATTCGATATGAAGACAATGACTTGGGCAGGCGGCGGACCGGAGAGAGCGCTAATATCCAGTGGAGCAGGAGAACTAGCTCATTGGTACGGATTCCCGATCCTTTGTGGTGGAATAGTCACCTCCGCGAAGGTACCTGGCCCACAGTCCTGCTATGAGAAGATGTCTAGCGGAATGCCACAGTTCTACGCGGGCTGCGACATGATTGCGGGATTGGGTCTCCTTGACGATGTTTCTATGCTCTGCTATGAGCAGATGGTCATCGACAACGAAATGGTCAAGATAATGGCTAGACTCGCTCAAGGCGTCATCGTTGACGACGAACACATGGCAATCGACCTGATCAAGAAGGTCGGACCCGGCGGTAGCTTCCTGCCAGAAAGACACACCATGAACTGGCTTCACAAAGAGCATTTCATGACTGAGATAACTGACAGGAGGACTGGCGAGATATGGGAAGCGGATGGCAAGAAGAGTGCCGTCGACCGCGCCAGGGAGAAGGCTGCCAAGATCATGAAGGAGCATGTGGTCCAGCCTGTCGCAGCTGAGGTCTCGAAGCGGTTCGAAGACATAATCGTAGCCGCGGAGAAGGACATCCGCGAGAATGGACTCAACTGAGACCGTCAGAAAAACTATTAGTATAAACCAACTACGGGCGGATGGTGCTTGGAGGAAGCCTCCGCCCTTAGAAACATCTTATCTCGGGTGATCTAGGCTTTGATACCGTTGGAGCTGGTGCGAGAGTTCGAACAGCAGATGCACAACCTTCGAATCGGGCACACGTCATTTAGAAGAGCTTCTAGGCTCGAGAAAAAGCTCGGTATCAGACGGCTGCATCTCAAGCTGGAATCGGAGAATTCTTCAGGGACGCACAAGGACCGTTCCGCCCTTCTATACGCACTCGATGCAAGGAAGAAGGGAAAGAACACCTTGGCCGCAGTGACATGCGGCAACTACGGCGCAGCGCTCGCCTATGTGTGTTCAAAGCTCGACATGAACTGCCAGGTCTACGTACCATCAGAGTTTGCGTCGAGCAGGAACAAGGACATAGAGGCTTTTGGTGGCAATGTTGTCATAGCGCAGGGAGACTACGAGGCCGCGCTCAATGCCTGCGTGAAGGACACGACTGCAAACGGATGGTACAACGCCAATCCAGGTGGTCCTGACAAAGAGCTCGCTGTATACTCATACTCATTCATAGCAAGGGAGATAGCACAGGAACTGGGGAGACAGCCTGATTGGATATCCGTACCATTTGGAAACGGGACGCTACTTGCAGGCATTTGGCAAGGGTTCCGCGCAATGAGCATGAAACCCAGAATCCTTGGCTACTCCAACAACAACTCTGCAATCCATGGTCTGGTTAACAAGTCACGAGTGCCCATCCCAGTGAACGGGTTGACAATAACAGAGGTGAATGAGCCATTGGCAGGCAATTTTCTCCTCGACTACATAGACGGAATGAACGCGATACTGGAATCCAATGGGGCAGCTTTCGAGATATCTGACGAAGAGATGTTGAAAGCGTCCAAGCTCATCATGGATCAGGAATCCCTCGATATCCTACCAGCATCGGCCGGGGCGATCACTGCCATCACAAGATTAGAATCGCGCAACCACACATTCGCTGCCGTCATAACAGGCCGAGGGCACCACGGTTAGGCCGTCGACCTATGTACAATTCTGTCCTAGCGAACATACCGTTCAATGGCCAAGTCCGTCCAGACAAGATATTAATATATCGACAATCATCTGCAAACCCGGTACAAATGTCCGCTGGTCAAGTCAATCTGACGCTTCTTCTTAGGACCCTAGAGGTCATTGTCGACCTGCGGATTGTAGGCCTGTGATGGGCACACGACCTGAGAGGTGTTGTGTCCATACGGGCAGGATTTGAGGAGTGTGATTTAGAGATGAAAGGTGCCAGAGCCGCCGTGAAATTGCTGGAGAAGCAGAATGTCGATTTGATGTTTGGCATCCCTGGCGGCGTTCTACTTCCGTTCTACGATGAGCTCGTTGACACGGATATCAGGCACATCCTTGTACGCCATGAACAGTGCTCGGCACACATGGCTGACGGTTATGCGAGAGTATCCAAGAGACCTGGCGTTTGCGTAGCGACCTCAGGACCAGGAGCCACGAATCTGGTAACTGGCGTAGCCACCGCGTTCATGGACTCATCACCTATAATAGCGATAACAGGCCAGGTCGCGACAGGAGTGCTCGGGAACGATGCATTTCAGGAAGCAGACTCTTTCAGCCTGATGATGCCGATAACGAAGCACAACTTCAGGATAACTGACCCAAAGGACCTCCCTGAATCAATCAACCGGGCGTTCATGATAGCCACGACAGGGAGATATGGACCTGTCCACATAGACATACCAACGGACATATTCCAGGCAGAATACAACGAAGAGGACCTCGATGTGAAGGCGAGGGTGCCAAAGCCACGCAGGAACCTCTCTGGCCTCCTGGACGCGATCAAGCTACTTGAATCAGCGGAGAGGCCCACCATAATGGTGGGTGGAGGAGTCACATGGTCACGTGCGGGGCCGGAGATCACCGTGCTCTCCGATATGTTGATGGCGCCTATTGTCACCACATTAATGGCAAAAGGCTCCGTTCCTGATAACCATCCACTTGTCCTGGGCGTATGCGGAATGCATGGGAAACAGGTGGCCAACTATGCATTGAACAACTGCGACGTCCTGTTAGCGATTGGAACCAGGTTCAGTGACAGAGTGACCGGCAAACTCAGCGAGTTCGGGACCAAGACGAAGGTCGTTCACGTCGATATCGACTCGTCAGAGATAGGTAAGAATGTGAAAGGCAGGGTCGGCCTCGTGGGTGATGCGTGGACAGTCGTAAACGCCCTCATAGCGGGCCTGCAGAAGCGGAAGAAGAAGGCCACCTGGGTCGAGAGGATAAAGATACTCAAGAAGGAATGCACCTGCGACTACAACATCAAATCAAATCCCATCAAACCACAAAAGGTCATATATGAACTGTCGAAGCTATTGCCCGATGATGCCATCGTCACGACCGAGGTGGGCCAGAACCAGATGTGGGCACTCCACTTCTACGAATGCTATGGCAACCGCATGTTCATCACATCAGGCGGTCTCGGGACCATGGGTTTCGGGTTCCCTGCGGCCATCGGTGCGAAATTGGCTAGACCAGATAGCGTCGTCGCGGATATTGCAGGCGATGGCAGCCTGCAGATGGTCTCGCATGAGTTCGCGACAGCGGTCGAGAACGACATACCAGTGATCGTGTGCCTGATGAATAACGGATGGCTCGGCAACGTCAAGCAATGGCAGAAGCTGTTTTATGGCTCGAGATACATTGCGACCGAGTTCGGAAGGAACCCCGATTTCGTCAAGCTCGCAGAGGCCTATGGGGCGGATGCGATAAGGGTGGAGAAGCAGTCCGAGGTCGCAGAAGCCATTCGGAGAGGAGTGAAATCCCAGATCCCGATATTGCTCGATTTCGTGATAGATCCCGAGGAGGATGTCCTTCCAATGACCCCGCCTGGCAAGGCATCCTCGGAATGCATAAATGGAAGATGCATCTGGAAAGGAGGTGGCGATTAGATGGAAGTTATGATGCTCTTGGTGTACGACCAGCCCGGCGTGATGCAACGTGTGATGGGCGAGTTCACCAGAAAGAGGATAAATGTCGAGACCATCGTGGTCGGCAAGTGTGAGATGCCTGAGAGAGCGAGGATAGTTCTCTCCGTTACGGATAAGGAGAAGGCTCACGGCGTGCTCGAACATCTGAGAGCGCTCCAGGAAGTCATAGAGGCCGATATCGTCGATTCAGATAGACACGAGGCATATGCCATCCTCCAAGGCAAGGAAGGGATATGCCGAGTCACAGGTACGGTGGAAGAGGTTGAGGCACTCGTAATGAAGAGCCAACCCAAGAGATACATAGAAGCTATGAATGCAATTTGAAAACGGAGTGGTCTAGAATGGCTAGGATATACTACAACAAGGATGCGAACCTGAACGCGCTCAAGGGCAAGAAGGTCGCAGTGATAGGATACGGAATACAGGGAAGAGCCCAGTCGCTCAACCTGAGAGACAGCGGAGTGAACGTGGTAGTTGGACTCAAGTTCAGGGACGATTACTGGAAGCAGGCGAAGGCCGATAAGATGGAAGTCCTGGATATCCCTACAGCGGTAAAGAGTGCCGATATCGTCATGATGCTCATCCCAGACGAGGTCCAGAAGATGGCCTACGATGCAGAGGTAGCGCCGAACTTGAGACCAGGAATGACTCTCGACTTCGCTCACGGATTCAACATCCACTTCAAACTCATAGTCCCTCCGAAGGACGTCGATGTCATAATGGTCGCTCCGAAGGGACCTGGTGCCTTGGTCAGAGAAACTTTCGTAGCGGGCAATGGAGTACCCGCACTGATAGCGGTCCATCAGGATGCGAGTGGGAAGGCCAAGAAGACCGCGCTTGCCATAGCGAAGGGACTCGGAGCGACAACGAAGGGAGTCATCGAAACCACCTTCACCGAGGAGACTGAGACAGACCTGTTCGGAGAGCAGGTGGACCTATGCGGTGGCGCGAGCGACCTCATAAAGAAATCGTTCGAGGTTCTGGTCGAAGCCGGCTACCAACCAGAGATCGCTTATTTCGAGGTGCTCCATGAGCTCAAACTCATAATCGATCTTGTCCAGAAGGGCGGTATCGAGGGCATGTGGAAGAACGTCTCCAACACCGCCGAATATGGCGGAAGGACACGTGGACCAAGGATAATCGATGATCGGGTCAAGAAGAACATGCAGGCCGTCCTCAAGGAGATCCAATCAGGTGCATTTGCCAAGGAATGGGTCAACGAATGCAGCTCAGGCATGGCCACACTCACCAAGCTCAGGAAAGATGGTGAGAAGGACCAGATCGAAGTCGTCGGCAAATCAATAAGGAAGATGTTCAAGTAGGCCATCCGAAAAAGACATACATGATCGATGCCTAATGTGTACATCGTAGTAGGTGGAGAAGTTGGAACCCTCTATACCAAACGGGATCCGGCTCGGCCGATTCAGGATTGGGGACCGGACTTTCGTCGGAATCGTCGATGGAGACGAAGTTATAGAGACAGACAGGACATCCATGGAAGACGTGGTCAGTCAGGGATTCACGAGGAAAGCTATCAGTCACCAATTCTCGCGAGTCACTGTCCTCGCACCGTTCCCAAGACCATCGAAGATCATCTGCATCGGCCTCAACTATCGCAGTCATATCGAGGAGATGAACTGGGAGGTCCCAAAGGTGCCGATAATCTTCACCAAGCCGTCCTCCGCTATAATCGGTCCAGGAGACAATATTTGCATACCGAAGATGTCTTCAAGGGTCGATTACGAGGGTGAATCCGCCATAATAATCAGCAAGAGGGCTAGACACACCGATGACGGCGGATCCCACATTTTCGGTTACACTTGCATGAATGATGTCACCGCCCGAGACCTCCAGAAGATCGACCCTGATTGGACAAGGGCGAAAGGCTTCGACACCTTCGCCCCGATGGGCCCGTTCGTTTCAGGTCGATCCCCGAAAAGGATATTGACTAGATTGAACGGAAACGTGGTACAGGACGCGCCTCTATCCGACAGAGTGTTCGGCGACGCGGCCTTGGTCGAATACATATCAAAAGTCATGACCCTCGAGCCAGGAGACATCATTGCAACTGGTACACCATCTGGAATCTCCGCCATGAGACCCGGAGATCTGGTCGAGGTGGACCTTGAAGGCATCGGATGTTTGAAGAACAGGGTAGTCAGTTAGGATAATGAGAGGAGATGAGAACTTGCAGATTCAGCCGACCGAGAAGATCTGGAAGAATGGAGAGTTGATATCGTGGAAGGATGCGACAGTTCACGTGCTCACGCATTGCCTGCATTACGGAACTGGAGCCTTCGAGGGAATCAGATGTTACAGCACGGACAAAGGACCTGCGATTTTCAGGCTCAAGGACCATATG
Source organism: uncultured Thermoplasmata archaeon (assembly GCA_963719945.1). Classification (GTDB taxonomy): domain Archaea; phylum Thermoplasmatota; class Thermoplasmata; order UBA10834; family UBA10834; genus UBA9653. Next base: position 558,035 of record CAVRDX010000001.1, read on the forward strand.
TCGAGGCTCCACACATCTGCGAAGACAATCAATATCCAGATACCACACAGCGTTGAAGAACTCTGCACCGCGGCTAGAGATCTGGTGAAAGTGAACAATCTTGATTCGTGCTACATAAGGCCTATCACATTTTTCGGTGTCTCCGGCATCGGTGTCAATCCTATAGGCTATCCGATCGAGACATTCATCATCGCGTTCCCTATGGGATCGTATTTGGGAGATGAAGGCATGAAGAAGGGCATCAGGGTACACACATCGTCATGGCACAGGATGCCGGTCGGTTCGGTCCCAGCAACCGCAAAGGTCTGCGGCGACTACCTGAATAGCGCCCTCGCAGTCATGGAAGCTAAGCAGAATGGGTTCGACGAAGCTATAATGCTCAACGATCAGCACATGGTCGCAGAGGGTTCTGGTGAGAACATATTCATGGTCAGGAACAATAGGATACTCACCCCCCCGATCAGCACCGGCATACTACCTGGTATAACGAGAGAATCGGTCATGACGATCGCAGGAGACCTTGGATATCAGGTTGTCGAACAGAATTTCTCCAGAGGCGAGATGTATCTAGCGGATGAGTTGTTCTTCACTGGCACTGCAGCCGAGGTCACACCGATCAGAGAGGTAGACCGAAGGACCGTTGCGAGTGGCTCACCTGGACCTATCACCATGGCGCTCCAGGAGAGATTCCTTCAGATTGCCCGAGGCAATGATACCAAGTACTCATCCTGGCTGGACATTGCAAGATGATCCTCCACCAATAGCAAATAATATATATCGTTGCGGACAATACTTCGTCTGACGATTGTCATACGCGAGATGAGGATCATGTCAAGCATCACGATCGAAGAGCTCACAGTCCAGGCTGAGAAGAATGGGCTTACGCTTGCAGATATGATTTCCACCATGATGTCCTCAGAGGACATCGATCGTATCCAAGCGCAGATCAAGTCTCAGATGTCCGCAAACTATGCGTCGATAGAAGATTTCATGAAAGAAGTTGAGGTACCCAGCATCGATGGCCTCTATGAATTCTCAGAAGACGAACTCCAACGAATGCAGCAGGACATCAATCATGCGATGTCAGACGAATCGTCATTCGCCTAATATTCGGTCTAGCAGGCTCGGATGAATATCCTATTCTCAGGATCTATTATCTCGAAGTGGGATCTCATGCGACCCATGAGAGCCTCTGTCCGGCCAAGCATCAAAAATCCCTGAGGCCGAAGGGATTCATGCAAATTCTTGATCACTTCGTCGTGAGAAGGCCGAGAGAAGTAGATGAGCACATTCCTACAGATTATCGCATCGAAGAACTTGCTCTTGGGCGCCTCCATAAGATTCTCCTTCATGAACCGAACTCTCGTTCTCAGAAGGTCGTTGATCTCGTATGACGACTCAGTTTTGATGAAGTAGCGCTTAAGAAGGGATATTGGGATGTTCTTCACCTGTAGCTCTGAATAGACCCCTTTGCGAGCATATGCTAGGGCGCTAAGAGAGATGTCAGTGCCAGTCACAATCGCAATCATATCATCAGACATATTCGCACGCCGCATCTCCTCATTCAGACACATGGCAATCGTATAGGTCTCCTGTCCTGTTGCACATCCAGCACTCCAAATCCGCAATATCCCTCCAGTTTGCCGTTTCGACCTAAGGAGTGGACGTATGATCTTTTCAGAGACGGCCTCAAATGCCCCCTCATCTCGGAAGAATTCGGTCACATTTATCGATAGAGCACCTATCAGCTCGCTGGTCTCCCCATCGTCATGGACGAGCAAATCGATATATGACCCAATATCTGGCATCCCTGACCGGCCCATCCTCTTCCTGATGCTACGCATCATGAATGTTGGTGAATAGCCAGATATGTCGATTCCTCGTGATTCAAACAGATGCTCGCGGATGCGGACCAACGCAGCATCATCAGTGAGCGTCATACCATCTGTGGATGTCTATCAGGTTAGATAGTTTCTTCCTTGACCCGTCTGGCCATGACAAATGATTTCACATCATCAGAAATGAGTTTCTGGACGACATACTTTTATATTGTCCAGGGTGATTTTGACCAAGATGCGGGTGTTCAAAAAGCTTTCGATTGAAGATCCAAGAGAACTTCACCCGAGTGTTGTAAAGGTGATTCGTTGAGATTCCCCCTCACCGCGAAACTAGTGTCTGTAATCCTCATTCTTGTATTGGTGCCAGTGGCAGGCCTCAGCTATCTTGCTCTGGACGGTTTGAACAACATCAGGGGGAACGTAGATGTCCTCTACACTGAAAACATGCAGGTCGCCTCATTCATCGCCAATGGATCCACTTCACTCGCAGATGTTGAGAGCATGTTCATCTTGTACTACGTGAACTATGGTTCTTCCCCGTCAACACAATATAAGACTGACCTACTGGCCCAAGTGCAGGATTTCAACAGTTTCGTCTACACATTCGAGCAGAGCTATAGTTTCAGCGTCCTGCCGAATATGGCTGAAATAGTGACCAATCAAGGCAGGCAGGATCTGTTGACCGATCAGACTACTGCACTCAACATAATAGATACCAGATGGGCTCAGTATCAGATAGAGCTCAATGCCGTCTTCGACGACCTAGATGATGCAGATTATGTTGCGGCTGCGGCATCCATGGATAATGCCACCATCGAGATGGTCGCCATCAACTCCGCAATGAATGACCTCATTGTCACCTGCGTTGGCGGAGCAGCCCTCATGAACATCGTCGCGGAGGACACCATACGGGCGAGTGTCTTCTGGACAATCATTGGAGGCACCTCAGTAGCCATCGTAATATCAATCATATCAATGGGCGTCTCGATGACAGTCACGAGACCAATAGTCACAGTTTCCAAGGCCGCGATGACAATCTCCGAGGGGAATTTCACCACCAGGCTTGAGATCAATGTCAATGATGATGAGATAGGTGACCTCGTGAAGTCCATGAATCTTCTCATTGATAATACCTCGAAGCCGCTCCAGAGGCTCATCGAGAGTGCCGAGGCAATCTCAGCGGGCGACTGGACAATCGATATGAATGTTGAGGCCAAGGGCGATATCGCAAGGCTCGTAGGCAGCTTTAAGAAGATGAGGACGAACCTCATGACACTCACAGAGCAGATACAGGTCGCATCGAAGACCATCCTAGAATCATCGGCAATCCTCGCGGAGACCGCCAAGCACATGACAGATGCAACACAGCAGGTATCATCCTCTGTCACTCAGACATCGAAGGGTGCCCAGATACAGGCAGCGAAGGTCGACGAGATGGTAAGGATGCTTGGCGAGCAGACGAAGGCAATCTACGATGTGGTCCAGAGCTCCCAGAATGCAGCAAGGGCGTCCGAGGATGCAAGCGATGTGGCGCAGAACGGTAGCAGATCAGCGGAGGACGCATTGCAGAGGATAAAGAGCCTGCTCACCAGCGTCGAAGAGACCGCTGAATCCATGAATGCCCTATCCAAGAAATCCAAGGAGATATCAGAGATCGTCATGATAATCACAAACATAGCGCAGCAGACCAACTTATTATCACTGAATGCGGCGATAGAAGCTGCCAGAGCGGGAGAGCACGGGCGAGGATTCGCCGTCGTCGCAGACGAAGTTCGAAAGCTCGCTGAGGGCTCCAGAAAAGCCGCGGGCCAGATTCAGGGCTTGCTCGAATCTGTCGAGCACGATATTGAATCGAGCACACACAAGATGGATCAGACCCGGATGAACGTCTCCGAAGGGACAAGAACCATCTCTGACGCACTCAAATCGCTTGAGGATATCGCAGCCACCGTAGAGGAGACAGCCGCTATGGTTCAGGAGATAAGCTCTTCGACGCAAGAGCAAAAGGCACTAACAGAGAGTCTCGCAAAGAATCTGGATGAGGTTGCAAGCATAGCGAACGAGACTTCATCATCGGTAGAGGAAGTATCCGCTTCAACGGAGGAAGTCGCTGCAGGGATGGAGGAACTGACTGCCTCTGCTCAGGATCTCTCCGACCTCGCCAATGCATTGAACGATATCACCAAGAGCATATCCACCGTCAATCAGGAAATCATGAAACGCGTGCATGAAGAGATTGAAACGCGTGATAAGAGGGAGCGGAATTGATGGATAAATCTACCCCGAGCCAGCAATACATAGTCTTTAGGCTTGGGAAGGAAGAGTACGCATTTGACATAGTCAATGTCAAGGAGATAAAGGACATTGATGAGATCGCCAAGGTTCACAGAACCCAGTCTTACATTGAGGGCGTCATGAACCTCAGAGGAAAGTTGGTGACAATCATCGACCTTAGGAAGAGGTTGGGACTGAAAACGAAATCACTAAACGAAGCATCCAAAATCGTGGTGATCGAGGCTCCTGACGCACCCGTAGGATTTCTCGTTGATGAAGTATCTGAGGTCTTGAGACTGTCTGAATCAGATGTCGAGGCACCCCCATCGTACATCGCAAATTCGCTTGAGGCAGAATACGTCCGTGGCATCGCCAAACTGGGCGAAAGGCTGATAACAATTGTCGACCCAGTCAAGATATTAGAGTTATCACCGAATGAAACCCCTGGAGGAGGATGAGGAGATGGCAAAAGTTCTCGTGGTAGACGATTCAGAATTCATGCGTAGAGTGCTTAAGAACATCCTTGAGAACGGTGGACACACGGTAAGAGAAGCAAGGAACGCAAATGAGGCTCTTGAGCTCTTCAAGAAGTTCGGCTCCGATGTCATCACAATGGATATCGTGATGCCAGAGACTGATGGCATCGAGACCGTCAAGAGACTAAAAGAAGCCGATGATAAAGTGAAGATCATCATGGTTTCCGCTCTGGGCCACCAGAAGACGGTCATGAGAGCATTGGAAGCCGGTGCCCTTGATTTCATAATGAAACCATTCACAGCAGATGATGTTCTCGAATCCGTGAACGCGGTTCTCCAAATGGGCATATGAGAGGTGTCTGATGCCAGACTCGGTCAAGATCCTCGTCGTCGATGACAGCGCATATATGCGAGTAGTTCTACGCGACATGTTGGAATCTGAGGAAGGATTGACCGTATTAGATACAGCAAAGGATGGTATCGATGCGCTCGAGAAGCTGGAGAGCCTACGACCAGACATCGTACTCCTCGACATACAGATGCCTCGGATGGACGGACTCACTACCCTCCAAATGATAATGAAGAACAGGCCCACGAGGGTGGTCATGCTGAGCGCGATGGACAAGATAGATGGTCAGCTACCATTGAGAGCATTATCGTTGGGAGCAATCGATTTCATTCCCAAGCCAAGCGGAACCATATCAATAGACATAATCAACTACAAGGCCAGGATAGCAAACCATCTCAGGAGCATAGCAGGGGCGAAGCTAGAAGCTCTTCAGAGAAAGACCGCGACTGTCCGTTTACTCTCGAGTGAATCAGAGAAGACGCCAGACATACATGCCAAGACCAAAGCAATCGTATTTGCCGCATCGACGGGAGGTCCACGGGCCCTGGAGACGGTGTTCTCCATCCTGCCAAAGAATCTTCCAGCATCGATGTTCATAGTTCAGCATATTCCTTCCGAATTCTCGACACTATTCGCCAAGAGGCTCGATGCATTGCTAGGCCCGTCGGTGGAGCTCGCATCAGATCGAGCGTTCGTTGAAACCAATAAGACATATCTAGCGCCTGGCGGCAGACATCTCATCCTCGAGCCGAAGGAGCGCAAGGGTATCATGATGAAGTTGGATGACGGCCCGCCAGTACAGTTCGTCCGTCCATCTGCGAATATCCTATTCGAGAGCGCAGCACGATGCTATGGGCAGAAACTCATGGGAATAGTCCTTACGGGGATGGGGTCAGATGGTGCAAGAGGAGCGGGCATCATCAAGAGATACGGTGGCAGCGTCATCGTCCAGAACGAGGAATCTTCAGTGATGTTCGGCATGGCCAAAGCAACCATAGGAGCGGGTGCTGTAGACGAAGTGTTGCCACTGGAGGCAATTCCAAGCAGGATCATAGATTTCATCGAGGAGTGATACGACTGACAAAGGAGTTCGATCTCAACAAGTACTCGAAGCTCTTCGTGAGCGAATCCAGAGAGTACCTCCGTTCACTTAATGAGGCGATGATAGCGCTCGAATCGAACGGGGAAGACAAAGAGCTTATCGATCAGATGTTCAGGGCATGCCATACGCTCAAAGGCATGGCAAGCATGATGAATCTCAATCCTATCACTGAGACAGCGCACGCGCTCGAAGATGTTCTCGCTTCCATCAGGGACGGAAAGATGTCAGTGAATGAAACGGTTATCGAGGGCATATTCAAGGGCATCGACGGACTAGAATCCATGGTCTCCGAGGTCGAACGTACCCTTGATGTCAGCCAGAACCCAGAGCTAGTCGCCAGACTCAGGACACTAACCACTAAACCCCAGGAAACGAAGAAGGCTCCGAAAAAGAAGGCATCTGCCATCGAAATGAAGGTGTCCTCAAAAGGAAATGTAATCAACATAAAGCTTGCGCGCAGATGCGCCTTGCCCTCTGCCAGGGCAATAGTGATTATGAAAGAACTCGAGAAGGGCGGATCGATCCTGAGCATGACCCCGTCCGAGGACGATATCGAGAACGAGCGACCCTTCGATGAGCTAGTCATTGAAGTGGACCCTCTGGAGAACTATGCGGATGTCCTTTCGAGAATAGCAAATATGACGGATGTTGAGCAGCTCCTCGAAGGAGAGGCTGGCACCCCGAAGAACCAGATGAAGCGAGTGTCCAGGCTGGAGAAGAAAACCATGGATGGTCAGGAGATTCCGCTCGTGCAGACAGTGAAAGTGGGGATGGACAAACTGGACGATCTCCTCGACGATGTCGGCGAACTTGTAATCGGCAGAAGCAGACTGGTCGAGAAAGCAACATCGAGCGAAGATTACGAACTCCAGGAGATATCATCACTGATTGATAATCTCACTTCAGAGATCCAGGCGAAGGTGCTGGGCATACGCATGATACCCCTTGAGTATGTCATGAGCCGATTCCCTAGGATGGTCCGAGATCTGGCCAAAAGCCAAGAAAAGGAGGTCGAGTTCGTCGTCGATGGAGGGAATATCGAGCTCGACAGGACTGTCGTCGATAGGATATCAGAGCCCATAGTCCACATAATCAGAAACGCAATCGATCACGGTATAGAGATGCCCGATGACAGAGATAAGATCGGCAAGAATCGCAAGGGGCTAATCAGAGTGGTCGCATCCAAGCAGCAGGACCATGTATTGATCGAGATAACGGATGACGGACGAGGCTTGGATTTCGATCGAATACGACGGAGTGCTGTGACAAAAGGATTCATGTCCAAGGAGAGGGCAGATGCCGCACTCGGGCGAGAACTGATAGAGCTCATGTTCCTCCCAGGATTCACCACGAAAACCGAAGTATCAGAAACATCAGGAAGAGGTGTTGGTCTCGATGTCGTCAAGAGAGGTGTCGAGGACCTTGGAGGCTCCGTGATGATGTCCACCTCGAAAGGGGCTGGTACAACCATCTCTCTCTGGCTACCATTCACCCTGGCGATCATCGACGCAATGATGACATCGATCAATGAGCAGATATATGCTGCTCCCATGAGTTCGGTAATCGAATCCCACTCTTTCGAAGCATCTGAGATAAGGCTAATACGCAACAGAGAGGTCGTCCAGCTGAGGGGCGAGGTGCTCCCTCTTATCGACATGTATAATTTCTTCAATTTGGAGCTTTCACCCAAGAAGGAGAGCATCAACACCCTGATCGTTCAGAGCCGTGAGAGACGCGCGGCCATCAGGGTCGACGAGCTCATCGGGCATCAGCAGATAGTCGTAAAATCATTGGATAGACGCCTAAGGAATACCAGAGGCATATCTGGTGGAACGATATTGGGCAGCGGCAAGATAGCGCTCATACTGGATGTAGATTCAATCCTCGGAGACTGATTGAGATGAAGGAGATAGACGAGAGCAAGGTATTGGAGATCGTGCGAGAATTTGCCAACGTTGGCGCGGGAAACGCAGCCACTGCACTCGCCGCTCTTCTGGATATCGAAGTCGTGAATGAGGTGACATCATGCAATTTCTTGAAATTCTCTGAGGTTGGTGAATGGCTCGGTGGCTCGGATAAGGTCGTCGTCGGTGTTTATACGCAGCTATGTGGTGACCTTCGGGGTGGAGTATTGGTGGTGCTTTCAGACAAATCAGCTGCAATCCTCATGAAGCACCTGACCAACGAGGAGATCAATCTATCCGATCTATCGCCGATGCACGCATCCGCTCTCAGGGAGATAGGCAACATATGCCTCTGTTGGTACCTTGTCGCAGTCTCCAAGATGATAGACACTGACCTCATACCAGCACCGCCAGATGTATCCGTTGACATGCTGGGCGCCATCATCGACCTCCCGCTCGCCAACCTTGACATCGATGTGGATTCTGTCATAGCGGTACACACGATATTCAAGAGCTTCGAGAAGGAGTTCGACGGATACTTCCTACTCCTTCCTGAGCAGCAGATGCTGGATACGATACTGGAGAAGATGGGAGATACGATGAGATGAGAGAACCGATCCTCGTGGGCATATCGCAATCTGCCGTTGCCAAGGCACCGGAGCTGATATGCTGCATGGGGCTCGGGTCTTGCGTTGCTGTGTTCTTGTATGACCCTCAAATCAAACTTGGCGGAGTAGTCCATATCCTACTTCCGAGAGCGCCATTGAGGGTTGAGAACGAAGGCAAATACGCTGACACGGGAGTCAAGAAACTCTTCAGGGACATGATTGCCAAAGGCGCCAAGAAAGACCGAATCAGGGCCAAACTCGTCGGGGGCGCTCAGATGTTCGCAAATCTGAACGTTCAAATCAGCGACATCGGAGGAGATAACTGCCGCGAGGTCAAGAGGGTACTCAGAGAACTTGGAATCAAGATAATCGCAGAGGACCTTCAGGGGAACAGAGGCAGGTCTGCCACTTTCGACCTATTCGATGGACATGTCCTGATCAAGACTGCTTTTGCAGATGCCAGAACAATCTAAACATCATATAAAGTATCACGGGAAAGGCTTTTGTAGATGGATCGTCTTGATTACATCTGCCAGGAGAAGGCGGATGGCTGACGGTAGACTCGTTCTCAGAACGAGTCGGCTGAGGAAAGTCCCCTCTCCAAGAGAAGGTGGGCTGCCAGAGCAGCAGGGCGAGAGTCCTGGCAAGGGCACAGAAACGGCACAGCCTTGGGATAATGTGATGATTCCTTTGAGGATGAAGTCTCCCGAGGATTTGTTGAAACGGCGACACCCCACCGGAGCAAGCTCAAACGGCCGAATCGATTCTCATCGTCGGCGGGTAGAGTGCATTAGTCGAATGCCATCAACCTCGAAAGAGGCGAACAGAAAGGGGCTTATGTCCTTCACCTGGCACTTAAACATCTTAAGAGAGTATATCGCACAATTTCTCTCGCTGGCCATCTTCTTGAAGATGCAATATGAGTAATCCCATGACAATGAGTATGTCATCTCCTCGTGGAAATCATCTATCCGCATGAGTGGCAGCGAAAACCACAATATTTATCATATATTCAAGGCTACTAGAATCAATGACCCTCTCGTACCGACATCCCGTAGAACAGGATATCGACCTGATAACTTCAATCACGAACATGTCGAGGCGGGAGACTGCGTATCATCACGACCTGACACCAGCCGAACGCAATTCTGAGACCTTTGATGACCCTGACTACAATCCGGAAGGTGCTTGGCTGGTCTTCGACGGAACGAGATCCATTGCATACGGAATCGGAGTCATCGAAGAGGGGAGAATTCAAGCAGGGCTTGACGATGGATGGGTCGAAATTGATGTCATCCCTGAGGCTCGGGGATGCGGCGCAGAAGAGGAGTTGATGAGACTAGCGCTCGATTACATCAAATCGCGAGGCGTTGGTCGAGCGATGGCAAGGATAGAAGAGACCGAGAGGTGGAAGAAGGAGCTATACCTTCGGTCCGGATTCAAGAGCGTCCGGCACTTCTATCGACTGGCACGACGAGACAAAGGAGACATTCCACAAAAGGAATTTCCTCCAGCAATCGATGTGACGCACAGAATGCTCAAAGAGATGTCAGATGACGAGATAGCAGCCTTCACAGAGATTCTGAACGATACTTTCTCAGAACACTTCAGTTTCGCTCCTGAGCCACCGTGGAGATGGACAAAGTGGAGAGATGTGTGCGATGACCCCTGGATGGTATCTATGGCGAAGAAGTCCTCGAAAACTGTCGCGCTATGTGTCGCTGAGGTCCCACTGAGATATAATGCAGATCACAGAATTCAATCTGGATGGATAGACCTACTTGGCGTGACAAAGGTTATGCGAGGACAAGGACTCGGAACCGCCATGCTTGTGGATGGGATGAAATGGCTCGAAAGCACAGGGCACGATACAATCTTCATTGGGGTCGATGCTGAGAACGATAAAGCTCTCGGCCTGTACGTATCTCTAGGTTTCAATGTCGAGAACGAGAACCAGGTATACGAGCTGGTCTTCTAGGCATAGAATAATGCATCCCTTGATGATTCTGCGACACTCAGCTTATGCGAAGCTGGGGATTGCCATCCACAATAAGGCAGAAGAAGATCAATTCCCGTTGATTGGATTCTACTCTAGAAATGAATTCCCCATTGGCAACATCGACCCGTGCTGCCATTGATAGGAATGAGATTAGTACATCTTCGAGTAGAACGCCAGCATCATCAGTGCGGTCACCGTGATCCATTGGTCATCGATCATGTGAGGCCGCATCGACCTGTACCAAAACCCATCATTTCGCCTCATTCCAATCAGCCATCGGATAGCCTTCTCCATCCTAGGATCATCAGGGCCGAATCCCATATACTCAAGGCAGTCTATCGCAGTCAATCCGCACCCATAGTAAACTGGAAATTTCAGCATAGTCCAGTTCTTCTCGGAATAGTAGAAATTGGTGTGATAGTTGCGCTTGAAGAAACTATTCAGCAGGAAATCGCCACCCGATTTGAATTTTTTGTTTTGACGGAGCGAATCATCCCAATTGAGCCCTCTTAGAGCTCCCAAGGTACTCCAGATGCAGCTGGGTATAGCTCTAGACTCCTCTGCTGTGCACGCGGCTACCTCACCGCTCTTTACCTTCGCTATGAAATCAGCGATAGGCAAGTGCTTGTACTCATCACGATACCTTGCGTCCTGAAGAAACGGGATGTTCCATCCACCGTCATGCCTTTGGTTCTTTATGATCCACTGGACAAGCTTTCCGACTCGTGGGTCGCGTTCCTTCTTAAATCGGTACAGCACGCACATGGCGAGGCCATTCCGTGCTGGACGGGGGAGCAAGTCCTGCTCAGGGCCCTGTATATACCCATCCTCATGCTGCCATTCGAGTATCCGCTCTAGGGCGTTGTCAGTATAACCCGTCCCTGGTGGCGTGAAGTATTCGAACAGAAGATACAGGTTTCGCATTACCATCGTCGAGGTCCAGCCAACCGGAGGCCCAGGTCCTGCGCCCTCATCAATCATCCGCTGTTTCGATATCGGCCAGGTACCATCCTCCCGGAGAGTATTCAGCAGTTTGACTCGCGGAGGATAGTGTTCGCATTCAGCAAGCGCTTTCTGATAAGCGGAATCCTCTCGACCCTTATACAAGACACCGTCCAAAAGCCAACATCGTACCGGAGGTATGGATACCTGATACAACTTTCGAGACGATTCCTCGATTATCCTATCAATCTCGTTCTTTAGCCCCACCACAACCATCAAATGTGACTGCATATGAATCAATCTTGCGGTCAATATTCGAGTGGCCATCGAATTCAAGGAGATCTCTTGGGACAAAGAGACATAGGCTAGAAGAAGAAGACTGCTTGCCATCGCAATTGAGCCAGGCAACGACCGCACTTAGCGCCTGAGACTCTTCCCGTATGCCATATTGCGATACTGGACCTCGAATCCCAGCGATTGGTATAGACCAAAGGCTGTCGGGTTTTCGGTATCGACACCGATGTAGACGTTCTCAATGCCCCGAGTCATAAGCCAATGAACACCATCGGCTATCAATGCTCGTCCTATTCCTCGTCGCCTATGAACTTCGCGAACGCCACCGAGCAGTATCCAACCCTCCTTATTTGCTCTTTCCCTGTTCAGGACCTTGCTGTCTTCCGTGAGAAATGCACCGACACAATTTCCGTCAACAGAGGCATATGTTACTCGGAAAGTGTCCTGCGAAGTATCCCGGATATTCATCAGCCTGCTTGGTGGATATGGCTCATAGTTGAATTGTCCTTTGAAAGTCTCTGTCACAATATCGGCAAAGAGCTCAATTTCGTCGTCAGAGCAATCAGTAAGCAGTCGTCCATCAAGCGTGCATCCTGTAGGTGGAGATATCCTCGCGAGATTCTCTACATTTTTGGCGAGCATCGAATTGAATACACGCACCATTTGATATCCAGAACCTTGAAGCAAGTTGATCCTCCAATCATCATCCTCAGTCGAAGATGCCCTAGCGAACATGATGCCCTTGTCGACCATGTAGCTCTCAGCCCGCCGCACTAGTTCCTCTTCCACACCTTTTCCGCGATATTCTGGAGAAACCTCTATCTTCGCATATCCTTCCTTCTTCCCTAATGCGAGCTTGCCATGGGCTATGAATGCCTCACCATATGCAATCGCTTTGCCACCTGAGAGCGCTAGCCATGCTCCAGAGGGATCAAAATCCTCATCATCCATTGTCTCTGCTGCAACTTCATCTGCAGTCATCTCCCTCTGGAAAGGGATCCCTCTTCGAGACTGGTTCAGGACCCTAGTGATCTTCCGAAGATCTGCCCTGCGGACATTCCTATATTCGACCATCGATTCGTCCCAACCCACGAATCCGTGCCTTTGATTGAAGCGTAGTCTGAATCATAAGTCTGTCGACAATGTCGCAAATAGGGAATGCTGCGACATAATCAGCTACTGACACCATGATTAATCATGTCTCCTGCAAAAGAGAATGACGATTTCCCAGATTACATCTGGGAATATCGCACTGACAGCTCCTATTATAACCTAGTTGTATTCATCCAGGAACGACCACCAGCCAGTGTCTCTCGCGAATGCAACCTCTGTGTAGGCATCTGCATAGTAATTCCAATCTCCGCCCCAACCCCACCATAGAGTCAGGCCGCGGCTGTCTTCCGCATATTTTCCACCCCATACATCTAGTATGGAACCATCGATCGCGGATACCATTTCCGATGTCGCGCTTCTGAAGTCAGTGTCCGTCACCAAGGAATCCGCCAGCAAAATATCCCCTAGATCCGCCATATCGACATGATAGTGCGTCGCCCATGCACAATATGCATCGTTCAATGCCTGTTTGTAATTGGTCGCATACACGGGCAGATAGGAGCGCATCGCGTCCACCCACTCACAGAACACCGATGAGGATTCTGAAATCGCTGTGATATTCACAGCAGATAACCCCACGGTTGTAGCCCATGTCTGTGGTGCATAGAATGCTTCGAATCCTTCGACCATATCGACTGCCATCTGTGCGGGTGTTCTAGTCGCATCCAGCGCTGTGGGCATCAACATAAGGTCATAGGGGAATCCGGTCGTCGGGACGGATTCCTCCGAGCCAACCATTATCCCAACAAGCCCAGTCAGAGACAACTGATAGGCGACCTCAACGGCAGCCATGTTGCAGGCATCGAATGAAAGCACATCGATATAGACACCTGCGTTCTCGATTGCCATCTGAAGCTCTGGCATCGATATCCTGCTGCCAGATGTTGTGTCATCGCTTATGTATCTCCAGGCATAACCATGATCCCATGCTGTAACTGCAAGCTTATCGGAAGGATATCGGGATGAGACCTCTTCGAGGAACCATTCGAAAGTCGCGCCATCACCGAAATCCATCTCAGGGTAGCTAGCGACCACATTCCAGGTACTCCCAGATATCTCGATGACCTCCGTCCCCTCAGTGCTCAACCGGTCCATTATAGCAACGATATGGAACATATCATTGGCTGGTAGGTTGAGAAGAGATGGAAGGCTACTGTCGTCCCAGAATCGCTCCAGGCTGTTGTCTCCGCTCACGTACACGGCGTAGGTCCACGATTCTGTCTCAGCCCACTTCAGCCCCGTATGGTTCGCCAGGGACACCCCGGGCACAATCATAATTCCAATCGTAGCTAGACAAACACACCAGACCACCCAACGTCTCTGCATGCTATTCTTCCCCCGTCGAAGCCCGATCGTGGAATGCACGCCGGGCAATAACACCATGATAATGGTTCTCATTGTATTAGAATACCAATGGCATTCAGCGATTGAGGATGCATACTGACTTATCTGTCCATCCCCTTGATCAAACCTCTGTGAAATCATCGATCAATCACACGGCAATCATTCGACCCTCAAGATGAATAACTTTAATCAAGTGATCTAGCTGACTCTTACCCGCCCGCGGCTCAACGATGCCAACGTCCCTATGAAACAAAGGATCGAGAATGTGATGAAAGCAGGCTGGAAAGCATTCAAGAATTGTGGAGCGAGGTCCGATGCCAATTCTTGGCTGCCCAGGTAGATGGATATGAATATCGTGGCGATGCCCAGGCTAAGAACCTGACCGACCAGTCTCATAGTGCCCACAGAAGCTGAAGCGGTCCCGAACTGTCTCCGATCTACAGAACTCATTATCGCATTCGTGTTCGGAGACGAGAACAGAGCGAATCCAAACCCCAAGAAACCCAGCACGACGACCATCATCCATACGGGGGTACCACTATCGAATAATGAAATCAATGCAAGACCGATAGCTGTGATGAACATGCCCGTGGATGCGATTACGCGCGGTTCGATCACATCAGATAGTCGTCCTGCCAAAGGTGAGAATAGAGCCATCACGACCATCTGAGACACCAGTATCATCCCAGTCTGCTCGGGGCTGTAACCTCTCACATACTGCAGATAGAGACTGACGAGAAAGCTAACTCCGAACGTGGCGGAATAATTTATCAAAGCTGCAAGATTGGAGAATGCGAACACTCTGTTCCGACTGAAAAGTCGCATATCGAATACAGGACTTGCATGGCGCATTTCCCATGCGATGAATACCATCAAGATGATTGAACCCGCGATTGTCAGAGCAAGTCCCAGAGGTTCCCTCAAGAAGGTGAACCCGATGATGACTGCTGTAATGGCAATCACATAGAATAGAGAGCCCACATGGTCGAACTCCTCCCCGCGAGCCTCGTACCAGTCCCCGATTAGTTTCTTTGAGCCAATCCAAATCACCGCTGCTATTCCTGGAATTATCACCAAAAATATGCTTCTCCATCCTAGATAGCTGGTCAGAAAACCTCCCAGGACGGGCCCCAGTGCACCTCCAATGTAGACCACTGACACAGTCATGCCCAGAGCCTTTCCTCTCTCCTGTGCGGGGTAGACGGAGGTCAGCAAGGCTATCGACGTCCCGAAGATCATGGCGGCACCGATACCTTGGAACCATCTGAACGCTATGAGCATGACTGAAGATGGAGCAAATGCACAAAGGGTGGAAGCGAGAGCGAACACCCACATACCCGCGATGAATATCTTCTTCCGACCACGGATATCAGCCAGTCTACCCAAGGGGACTAGGAACGTAGCGGCTGCAAGCAAATAGGAAGTTGCGACCCAACTAAGCATCACTGCACTCATGCTGAATTCATCACCGATGGTCGGCAAGGCCACATTTATCGATGACCCCATGAATGGCGTAAGAAACGAGCTGAGCATCGCCATTGCCAATGCATAGCGCTTGACATCACCTTGATTCAGGATGTGCTTCCCCCGACATCATATGGCCAAGCGCGTTGATACGCTATGACCTTTTCCGGCAGAGATTTGAATCTAGCATATAAATGGCATTTTGTCAGAATAATGAAATAAGCATTCAAGAGTGCAATTGACGACCTGCCGGGGAAATGCCTTCACCGGCAGGCGTCTAATGGGTTTTCAGGGACCATTGTGGTATGTGTTGCTTTCAAGCACATTGGATATCGTCACACGCGTGCCCAACTGCGATATCGTCCTGGAACTTCAGCTTGAAATCACATCTCTGCGGTTTCCAAATCACTGGTTGATGCAGTCCTCATCGCAGACTTCATCACAGACTTCATCGCAGACCTGGTCACAGTCTTCAATGCAGTCTTCATCGCAGACCTGGTCACAGTCTTCAATGCAGTCAGGGATACCGTCACCGATTGGCACGCAGTCTTCCGGATCCTCAATACAAGATCCGTCCTTCAGCTGGTCTTTCTCCATTATCTTATCCGCGTCACCTGCGCTTACAGCAGTGACAGCGGCGAATCCACTGACCAGAAGAGCTGCACCAAGGGCCATGACTAGCCATGCCTTTCCCTTGACCTTCTTCTGCCCCTTTTCAGCGACGCTCTTCGCAAGGTCGCTCTCGAACTCCGTCCTCATTGTTTCACCTCTCCTTGGGGAGCCGATGACCGATGGAAACAACCGATTGCTGTCTCCTGGCCATCGAACTCATCTTTGGCTCTATCACGACCAACCGGAATGACTATCTAAGTCATTTGTGGGACAAGAATCAAAGGTTAGCACAAATCTCAAAGTTACTTCGGGAGGGATCTGACATCATCTGGACGAAGGAGCCCTTGTATGCTCCTCTCAAGTGCGGTTCGCATCAATCACATTCTGGATCTCCCTATGCCGCCATATGCTCTCAAGATCATTCATGAATCCAAGGGAACGATAAATCTCGAGAGTTCTACTATTCTCCGCGTAGACAGATATGTACAATGAGTTCATACCCAAATCGATCACGCTCCTCATGCCATCCACCTATGGCATCTTGCCAAAACCTTGGCCTCTATATGCAGGCCTGATGGAGGAATTTCAAAGCAACCAGCATCATTTAATCCTATGGAGCACTTATGATGGAAAACGACTTATTCCAGAATCCAATGCAGGAACCCGAACGTGTGCAAGATCATGGATAGTAACCAACTCTGGCTCGTCCTCCTTGTGGGCATAGGAGGCGCTTCGGGAAGCATTGCCCGGTACGTATTCTCAGGCTATTTCACCACAGGTGATTTCCCATGGGGGACCTTCTTCGTCAACGCAACAGGTAGCTTCATGATTGCGTTCTTTTACTTCTGGGGGCTCAACGCAGGGTTCCTGCAGCCGGAGCTCAGGGTTGCGGTATTTGTCGGCGTCTTTGGGGGATATACAACCACATCGGCATTCAGCCTGGAAACGGTATCTATGATCTCAGAATCACAGTGGGGATGGGCTTTCGGCAACATTATCCTCAACGGAGGGGTATGCGTAGTTGCAGCGGTCATCGGAAGGGCTGCCGGGCTTCTAATGGAGGGAGGTTAGATGGAGATAGACGAGAAAGCGTTGTGTCTCAAGATATATGTTGGAGAATCCGACCATCATGAAGGTATCCCAGCCTACAAAGCGGTCGTCCATCATCTGAGGGAATGCGGGATATGGGGAGCGACGGTCACGAAGGGGATATATGGATTCGGGAAGCGTAGCAGACTACATGCTGCCAGTCCCTTAAGGCTCAGTGAAGACCTTCCAATCATGATCGAGGTGGTCGATTCTGAGAAGAAGATACTCGAGGTCATCCCAAGGATTAGCGAGATGGTCAGAGGCGGTCTGGTCACCGTGCATGATGTCAAAGTGATGAGACACATTGGGTAGACCAACAGTTTAACGCATCAGAGATTAGCCTTTTGAGAAATCCTGCATGCGTCTCTAGGGATATGAATGACAAAACGAGCCCCTTCTCCCGGCACTCCATCTTCCTTGATCGTCATTCCACTGACCTTCAGGATTTCGCGAGACAGGAATAGCCCGTATCCAGTGCCTTTCCCGAATCCCCGTTCGAATATCCGTTCTTTCTCATCACTGGGGATGCCTACGCCATTGTCGGAGTATATGATATCATAACCATCATTCGATTCAATGCACTCGACAGAGATTCGACTGATATTACCACCATGGGCAATCGAATCCTCTAGGAGGTTTCTAAAGACCCTGTCAAGTGCGTAGTCAGAACGAATTTCGATAGCATTAACGCATATCGTGAATTCAACCTCAGGTCTTTGCACAGCAAAGATAGCGGAATCTAGGACTTCCCTCAATGACTTCCAGACAGGTATCCCTCCGACCGTCTCCTGATAGCTACTTGAAAACTCTAATTGTCTCATGATGACGTTTGATGCAGTGATGATTCGACCAATGGCTTTCTTGACCATCTCAGGGTCTCCTTTTCGAGCCAGGTCAGCATATCCTATGATGGCATTCAATTGGTTGAACGTGTCGTGCTTAATCAGATGGGTCATTAGCTCCAATTTCTTATTTGCCTGCCGTAGAGCCTGCTCATTCATCACCCGTTCAGTGACATCGCGACTGATACCCTCTATCATCACCACATCACCTGATTCGTCCTTTATGAAGCCCCATCGATCTTCGGCCCAGAGCACCGTCCCATCTCTTCTGACCCACCTCAATGTCAATGGCTGCTTGAATTCATCGACATCTGCAAATGCATGATTGAGCTTCTCTGCATCCTCTGGGTGGATGCATCTGAATAGAAGATCCGGATCGGAATAGAATTCTTCAGGGGTGTAGCCAACCCAATCAATCGATGCATTGTTCATATACTCAACCTTGATCACAGGCTTCATCAGGACCCTCCAAATCAGGTCCGGGACGGTCTGTGCCAATCTCTGAAAACGGTCCCACATTTCTGCTCTGGATCGTTCAGCAAGCACGGTCTCATATGATTTAAAGATCAGATTTGACAATTCGGAAATCATGCGAGGTGTATCCGTCGATTTCTGGACATAGAAATCGGCACCCTCATTCAACGCTTGCATCGCAACATCCTCCTTTCCTCGACCAGTTAGGAGGATGAATGGGGTATCGTTCCCTTCGCTGCGGAGAACCTTCAGTAGCTCGATACCATCCATCTCAGGCATCTGGTAATCCGACACTACAACATCAAACTCATCAGCTCTGATGCGTGACAATGCTTCGAGCACGGCAAGAGATATCTCCACGGCAATGTCCTCCTTCTTCTCAAGAAGGACCTTCATCACGTCAGCCATGGACTCCTCATCGTCAATGTACAGGACCTTGATAGTCATCGATTCACCGTCTTTTCGCAGACTAGTAGATCTAGTCAGGTCAATTTTCGAACCTCTAGGTCAACCTAGGATGATGCCGGTATTGATGAGATAAATAGAAACATAAAACGCTGTAAAGTTTTCTGCCCGACATACAAAACACAGGCGTACACAATAATACATCCAAGTACAATTCTCTTGAATTCGAACACATTATGTCATTCACTCTAATTCATCAATCCTGATAGGATAGATGACAAGGAAGTCAGTACTCGATCTCATCTAGCCGTTCTCAATCATGTCATCGAGATGGAGGACCATGAAGATGTCGTCATAATAGTGACCACATTCCTTCACCGCATGAGGTAGGCAACCCACCCGCCTAAAACCGAGCTTCTCATATAGCGCGATTGCGCGCGAATTGTAGCTATAAGTCACTAGGTCGATCAATTCCAGACCTGACATTCGTTTGCGCGCAAGAGCGACCGTAGTCCTCATCATAGCCTCTCCGATGCCTCTCCCACGTGCACACTTGTTGATCGCAATGCCAATTTGAGCCCTATGCTTCTCTTTCCACATGCGCCGCTGCACGCTACAGTTGCCGACTATTCTATCGTCTATCTCAAGGATGAGCATGACCATGGACCTTTTCCGTATCTGTCCGAGGAGAGCTTCAAGCCATGCTTCTTCAGCCTTCAAAGTCATAGGGCGAGTAAATGGAATGCCAGACATCGGCTCTCGGATTATCTGGTTGATGAACCTCATCAACTGCTTTGCATCAGTCGATCTCGGTTCCCTCAGAACGATTTCTGAGCCATCTTTGGCTCTGAGATGGTAACTGACCATATGGATAATGTAATCGCTAGCGGAGTATTAGTCTTCTCACAATAGTACTGTCAGAATCCCTGCGGATAGTCATCCATCTTCAAGAACAGAGCTTCTTTGCGAGCGTTGCGACTCTCTTCCCGAGCGCCATGCAGGATTTTATCTCCACAGTCTTCGGAGACTCGACGGCTGTCGCGCCATAGTGCTTGTTATCGTATCTGCCCTGGACCACCATCCCATGGATCAGAAGAGCATGCGTCATGGATAGCAGGGTCGTTTCCGCACCACATGCCGTGTCTCCAGAGCTGGTGAACACTCCACCCACCTTCCCGACCAGCTTACCATGAATCTTAAAGGAAGTATCGATAAACTCCTTGAGCTTTCCCGACATCCCACCGTAGTATGTCGGAGACCCCAGTATGATGCCATCCGCATCCAGGAGATCATTCAGGCGCACCTTTCCGACCATCTTGACCGTTACTTCAGTGTTCGCGACTCCCTTGGCACCTTCTGCTACTGCCAGGGCCATCTTCTCAGTATTTCCCGTTCTTGAGTCATATACAACCAATATCTTCGTCATATCGAACACCACCGCTTAAACGCGATTTTATAATCGTCGGACAAGTACTTGAACAATCTGTCGAATCCAAGATCGAGTTGCCTTCGGATTACAAGTGCCTCGAATCGATGCATGTGAATCATTTAATTCCAACATAGGGATTACCGTTCCAATGAAGAAAGTAAGTCTCGATAAATTCGAAGCAACTAAGCCAGAAGGGACCAAGGGTGTTGATTTCAGACCAATGCTTGCCCAGAATGTCGATCCACCGAACTTTTATCTCAGAGTGTTCGACATCTCGCCAGGTGGGTACACGCCCAGACATACTCACGACTGGGAACACGAGATCTTTGTAGTAAAGGGAACGGGAAAGATCTCATTGAGCAATAGAGATGAGATCATCTCAGAAGGAGATGCCATCTATGTGGAACCAAATGAATTGCACCAATTCCTCAACGATGGGGCAACCCTCATGCGAATGATATGTGTGGTCCCGAGACAATGACCCACCTGAGGATGGCACCTCGAGGACCCACGCGCTAATTGTGATTGCTTTCATGGCCATCGCAATCTATCGAATTCAAAGAGCATCCCAAGAGAGATCTGCATAGCAGGAGAAAGCATCCAAATCACAAGGATTCAACTTCACCATGACGGGATCAGTCGCTGGGACAATCACCCATTGGATCCAGGGCATCAATCTGATTCATAATAGCGCACAGGAGCATCATCTCATCCTGGACCGCCCGGCGAGCATGTATATGATATCCTGTCGTGTGATTATGCCTATGACTTTCTCAGCCTTTACGACCGGAAGTCGATTGACCCCAAATTCGGCCATCAATTTCAATGCTCGATCCAGAGAATCGTTTGCCCCCAATGAATACAATGGTCGTCCTGTCTCAAGCAAGGATGACACTCGACTCTCTGCGACCGCACTGATGCTCGAAGTGATCTCTCTCAGAGATTCCGTGTCAGTCGCGGATGTATCGCCATCAGCACTGGTTGCTTTCCGCAATGCATCGGCTTTACTGTATCTCTCGAAAATCCATCTGAGTATATCAGTCGTGCTGAGTATTCCAACAAAAACTCCGTCATCGTTCAACACAGGCGCACCAGAGATTTCATGCTCCATGAGCTTCAGCCAGCATTCTAGAACGTGGTCTGACGACTTCAATGAGATGACGTTCACATTCATCACATTCTGGACGCTCATGTAGCGAATCCTATCCAAATCTCCCGGCATCGCTGTCGATCTCCACTATTTGATAATGTACGGCACGCATAGATTACCCTTTCTCAATGGTCTGTCTCATACATCAGGCCGGCGATTCGAGGGACGGCTTGACACCGGATCCGCCATTCCAAGGATCTTGCGGAGTAGTGCACCATAATGACCGTCCCTAAGTTCCTTTGCTGCAGCCGTCGAGACCAATGAGATGATCGGATCGCCTTTCAATACATCTGCCTCAATCAATGGCTTCATCATACGCTGCATCTCAGAAAGGTAGTCGCGATAATCCTTGAACATGTACGTGGTATGGGCCTCATAGTCTCTCTCCAGAGTGTACCAAGAGAGGTTTATCCAATCACCACACGAGAGCTCTCTTCGCACGTCCAGATCAATATCCGGTCTAAAACGCAGATGAACATAAGCTATGAGATCGATGTTCCATAGAACCAACGGAATCATGCAGACTCGCTTGTACATCCCTTTCCGTTCTAGCCTTTTGCGCACATTCGTGACAGTCTGCCTAGAACGGCCCATCAGATGACCCAATTGAGCATCGCTGGCATGTGGATACTCGACAAGGTTTACAAGGGTCCGCTTCTCGACCAGGGATAGCTCCGTTGTGTGAACATCAAATTTCAACGGAAGGTTCGGCTCGGGTCTCGGCGCATCAATCCCGAATATCCGGTGTAGCGCTGGCGCGAAATTGTATGTATAGCACACATTCGAGATTTCAAGCGGGAAGAATGCGGCCCGAAGATCAGCCTTCTCGCTCGATTGAATGTCTGAAAAGCATCGTTCGTATCGATCGATGGCGAGTAGATAGTCTGAGAAGCCTCTGTACACTCCGCTCATCATGATGAATCCCTCGCCAGAGGCGCTGTCGAATATCTCAGGGGTCCGATCGAGGAATCTGAGATGCGCCGAATCCTTCACATCCTTTGGAACCGCAGGATTGGTCGTCCCATATAATTGAACAAAAATCGTACAGCCCAGCTTATGAAATGCGGGAGTGTTTGCGAAGTATATGTGTCTCGAATCCATCAGCCTTCTTCGTATCGATGACGCGGTGCTCTCCTTTATCCCAGACCGTCGAGCCAAAGCTGCATCCGTGAGGTTGGCGTCTCGCATAAGCCAGTAAATGACGAGCATCTCGGATTCTCTAAGCGGCCTTTCCATGGTGACCTAATGGTCACTCACATAAGAGAATGTTGCCTTGGAAAGACGCGCGGTCATCCACCAAAGACTCGTCAGAAACGCATTGTGAGAGCCTAGACCAGCTCTTTCAGAGTCTTCTTTACAGCAGATTCAAAGATGTCCAGACCAAGATCGAGCTGTTCGTCGGATATTATTATGGGCGGGGCGATCCTGAATACGTTCCCATACATACCTGCAGTTATCATCATCAGACCTTTCCGCCAGACCTGACCCTGCATCCTTGGAACGAGCATTGGCTCCTTTGTGCTCTTGCTCTTGACCATCTCGACACCGATCATAAGGCCCTTTCCGCGGACATCTCCGATGATCTCATATTTGTCCTTCATCTCGTTCAATCTCTTGAGCGCATGTGCACCCAATATCTTTGCTCGGGTCGACAGGTCCTGCTCAATGATCTCCCTGACGTGCGCCAATCCGGCTGCCATGCTTATTCCATTCCCGCCGAATGTCGAAGAATGTGAGCCTGGTCGCCAGACCCCCATTATCTCCTTCTTCGCAATTATTCCTCCGAGTGGGATTCCGCCACCAAGTGCCTTCCCTGTGATGAGGATATCGGGTATAGTCGAAGTAGAATCGCACTCCCAAAGCTCGCCCGTCCGCGCGAGCCCAGTCTGTATTTCATCAGCGACCAGGAGCATCTTTCTCTGATCACACAGTCTCCTCAGTCGCGGCATGAATTCCGGAGGCGGGACGATATAGCCGCCTTCTCCCTGCAATGGCTCCACGAATATCGATGCGACTGACCCGCTTGGGCCACCGTAGTCCAGTATTCCGTTCTCGAGGTATTCCATGCAGGCCATGCCACAAGATGGATATTCCTGCTTGAACCAGCACCTGTAGCAATACGGATATGGGGCAAAATGCACGCCGGGTGTGAAGGGACCGTGACCATACTTGTACTTCACCCTGCTGGCGAGCGCCAATGCGTTGCCTATTCGGCCATGATACGCACCCATAAATGCGATATGCTCACCAGATTTCGAATAGTATCTAGACAGCTTGATCGCAGCCTCGACGCCCTCGGCTCCGCTGTTGCCGAAGAAAGTGTTTGTCAGGGCGCCTCCAGGAGATATCTTTGCCAATAGTTCGGCGAACTCAGCCTCCTTGTCAAAATAGGCATCGTTTGCCAATGAATGAATCAGGTCACCTGCCTGCTCCCGTATAGCCTCGACGACCCGAGGATTGGACCACCCTGCATTCATCACAGAGATGCCAGCAGAGAAATCCAAATACACGTTGCCATCTGCATCCATTATTGCTGCGCCGGATGAACGCTTCATGGTGAACTGAAACATTCGATCGTATGCATGTGAAACGAATTCTCGGTCCTTTTCAATGATTGTCTTGCTTGCCGGACCAGGCGGTGGAACGACAAGTTTCGGTGCGTTCCTTGCCCAACCTGCAACCCATTCTGGAAGACTCAGATCCATGAAATCCCCGATCCGAGGAGGTCGTCCATAAATGACCACGCTCCTCACGGGTGCGTACTGCGCGCAATGGATATCAAGATTGCTGACATTTTTCCATACTGGCATGGACCAATCAATATCGACAATTCACGGCTCTACACCATACATCTCATGGATTCTGCAACCCCGCATATCCGCGTGATAACGATTGCCCTTTTCTGAGACATGATATCTGGGATTATGCTAGGTGGGAACCTCGATGCATCGATCAGAAGCTGATATCCTGTCCCAGACCGACTATCTTGACAATCGTTCCATAACGGCTTTGATGATCAAAGGCCAGGCGATTGTAGCATCCGAGAAGACCTCTGCGTATCTGCCACCTTCGGATCTGGGGACGATCTTGCCCCATGAAACACCTTCAGAGTAAGAGCATCCAGAAAGGCCGCCCCAATGTACAGGCTCAGGGCAGATACGAACTGCATAGTCGAATCTCTTGAATCCGCCGCCACTGCCTACACGCTTATTGATGATGTCCAGATATGGACCTACTTGCTGGGCCCAATTTCGGGGTACACCTCCTCCGATCGTGAGGATCCCCAGTTTCTTTGATGCCAATACCCTATCGGTATAGTCTTCAAGGTCTGCAAATGCATCATACTTTATAGGGGTCTTCCCCGCAAGCTTCATGCGTCTCATATATACGCCAAAATCCAATCCCAACTCCGAGTCTGTGAATGATGGCACATAAACCGGGACCTTCTTCAGATATGCAGACTTCAAAATGCCCCTCTGGTCCTCGGTCGTGTTCTCGGCCAGATGCTTGCCGATCAACCAGTTGAGCGCGAAACTCCCGAGAGATTCAGACCCTCCGGTTGCTTTCTCCATGACATCCCGAAAGATGAGTTCCATGTCATCGAGACTTCTCTCAAGCTCGATCGTGTCATATATCCGATTGTAGCCCTTGTGATAGAGTTGCACATCATTCATGAACTCGCTGTGCTTGAAGTGTGCTCGACCCGTGGATTCTACCATTCCGTGAGCCATGATAGCTCCTGTTGTGACGACCGCATCGGTCATCCCTTGGTCGATCATATCGCAAACGATAAGTCCCATCTTGGCGGGCGTCATCGCCCCTGACAGAGTGAGGACCTTGAAACAGTCTTCATCCTCAACCATATCCTGCACTACTTCGGCAGCCTCCCCAACACTCCTTGCTCCGAAACTGCACTTGCCCATCGCATACACAAGATCGGAGACCGTATGGATGTTGGATAGGTCCAATGAAGCCAATGGCTCCAACTTGTCGCTCGCGCCGTCGCTCAGATCACCAGTCTTGCGGATCTTCTTACCAGTTCGTGACATCGGTCAACCTCCATATCGTACTGGAGATCGTCATCATATCTACTTCGGCCCTGATGCAGGACCACTGACCGCAGAGCGCACATCCTCGCTGTCGTAAACGAACACTGCAGCTGCAAGCACGGTTGTATATCCACCGGATTTATCGCCTTCAGCAGTCTTGGTCACATTGAACGATCTGACGATCTTGCCACTCATCTTGTATTGATCCTCGCGCTCGTCCCAATCCATATCGGCATCAAATGAGATGCCCAGGGTCGTTGCTAGCATCGTAGCAGCAAGGTCCTCCGCGATATCTCCAGCCGTCGCGGAATTTGAGCCGAATGCATGATATTCAGATATGTAGCCATACTGAGTCTCATCTGCAGGCACGGCACAACCGACCGCCGCAGCCACCATTCTATTGGGCTCGTTCGTCGAGTTCCTCGACATGACAACGAAAGCGATCTGCCCCGGGTTCATGTCCTTGAGGCCTTCTTCCCTAGAGACGATCTTGCATCCTGGGGGAAGGATACTGGATACGGATACCAGGTTGAATTTCTCTATACCAGCATCTCTAAGCGCCATCTCGAAAGATTGCAGCTCGTGCTTATGACGTCCCACACCCTTGGTGGTAAACATTTTCTTCGGCACTATAGGCATAATTCGAACGTATTATGAAATCACGTTCTTAAAACTATTTCTCGGACCAGATTCCCTATCATTTTAGACTCACCACTGGCAAAATGGTTCTAAAAACGAAATGTTCGAACGATTTTCGGATGTGAAGAAAGGGTCATCGATACGAGAGAATCATCTCACGTCCTGATGAATCATAATTCCAAGATTCAATGACCGGATATGTCATCGACGAGATCAATCGTCAGGCCAGATAATGCCTCGAGAGCAGGATCGTCATCGAAGTAGAACGGGGATACATAGAACACTACTATGGATTCGAAATCGACTTTGCAGAACCATGCGAGCGCACCTATCTCCGCGACTTTCACTCGTTCGATGTGCTGAAGCGGGGGATATCCGACCACGACATCGTAGAACACACCATAGACGTATTCTTTAGCAAAGTGACCGGCAAATGGATAGTCGGCTGATTTCGACTCAACGACAATATCGACATCGACCCCGTATTGTTCGTGCACATAGTCTTCGGCATAACTATCAAGACGATCGAAAGCCGCGCTGAATGCTGTGCTCGGAGCACTGATTATTCGTATGGTTGCTATCGCAATGAACGCTCTTCCGTTCGTGTATATCGATTCGAAAATATTGGGGAATGAGTTGTATCGCTTCGTCGCAATCGTAAGATTCGCCAAGCTCGAAGGTTTTGCCTCGGTAACAGGATATGCAAAGAAGGAGACACACAAGAGCACGGCCACGAACCAGAGGCATAGGCGTTCATAATCCTCTTAGATTGGAGCCATGACCCAAACAATATCAGGGATGCATCTAATTCAAGAAAATAATAAAAAGAGAGGGGGGAAGTTCAATACATATTTCGTCTTCTGAGCATATAAAGACATAGGATTGGAGTGGTTTTTCCAAACATTCTAATGACGAAAGTTTCATATATTATCTATTTGCCAATTGCACCTTATACAACACACACGTTCACATTCTACCATTGTTGCACCCTCATGTGCTTTGACGGTCACTCGCACTCTCCGCCTGACACAACCTCAAGACTTCAATCAGAATTGCCAGACTAGAGCCTGTTGTTTTCTCAAGCATCTTGAGTTTCATGTCCTAGAAGAATATCGAAGAGTCTTCGTTCAGAACAATCTTCGTGATCTCTTCGTGCATGAGTCATATCTTTGAAAGGACCAAACAATACTTCACAGCGTGAACATGACACGCACAATATTCTTGGGGGATGGGAGAGAATCATCAAGTCAGTATCACCATCCGGCATATGAGAAACCAATTAATACAGCGTTAACCATCACGAGTCATCGGAGTCGAACACCTTCTCTGAAAAGTGAGCCTTTGGGGAGACTCATTTGGGGGGTTGCACCCCCCAAAATGATTTTTTTCTTATTCGAATCGATTCATCATCCGATGCCATCAGAGCGATTACATATCAGTAGCATGTGATCCTTGAGAAACCATTCGCAATACTCTGTATAGGACTCGAGGGATCTCGTCAAAGCTTGATACGGCATACATTCTGCCTCCACCATTTTTCGCAATATCTTCACACACAGAAGGTTGGCAATCGTGACTTTTAGTCATAATCACAAAAAGGCGCCGGTAGGACATGGCTGCACTTCGAGGATCGGCACCCACCGTGTAATTGCCATCTGTTATCAATATCCCAACCCTATTCTTCGTGGAAGCCTTTGAGAGCTCATCAACGCCCTTGTGAAGGGCCAATTCGATGTTTGTATATCCTGCCGCGCAGAAGGACAACAGCTCGGATATCAAATCATCCAACCCCTTAGACTGATCAATTCTCTTGACAGTCCGAGGACGATCATTGAATGTGATCAGGAGATAATCCACCGTCTTCAATCTGTGAGCGATGACTGCAATTGCGGCTGTGGCGATTGCCAATTTATCTCCCGTCATGGAAAGGCTGGCATCTAGGATGAGTCCAACAGCCATCTCTCTGGGAATGCGCTTTTCCACCACGATATCGGAGGGCATTATTTCACTGAGATGAAGCGCATTGTCAAATGTCGCTTCCAGGTCAATCTCTGATTCCTCATCAAGAGAGTAGCCTTCCCGAGTGATAGATGTCGGCAAAGAAACAGGCCCCAGCAGTTGCAGGACATGGTGAATGGTCGCTCGAACCGCAATCCGCTTGGCCATGTCCCCCAGCGCAGGGTTCGGCATCAAATATCTCAAACGGGAATAGTTCTTCGCTATCGTCCATCCCAGGTCATCTGAGCTGTTATCATTCCGACTGACGAGGCCATCAAGGAAAGGCATTAGATCTGAGACATTCACATCACGGCCCCTACGATCACCGACACGTTTCTCACCAGAGTAGGTGGCCCCATCGGTCTTGAAGCTCATCGCATCCACTTCCGGTCCCAGAGATGATAGGCACTGGTTGACGATATCATCGATGATGTCGTGTAAGCTGATCGGAGATTCTTCCCTCACTTCAATTCTCGTTGGGAGAGCCATGTGCGCTGCTGACCTCAATCCGACATTCGGGTCATCGGAGATTATCATGGATAGGTCAACCATGCTCATGGCAGCCCGGATGCTCGCTCCCCGACGTATGTTCTCGTGGTTTCTGGATTTCCTGGTAATCCATACAGCCTTGTGAATGATATCAGCAGAGGCTTCTGGATATCTTCCCCTCACGATCGCTATCTCCTCGGCCTCCGACTGATAGTCAAGCCTCAATAATTCAAACCTATCAGATAGTGCTTCAGACAGAGCTGTTGTAGCGACGAATTCCCTTGGGTTCTGGGTCGAGATTATAACAAAACCATGAGCAGCGTGAACGGTCCCGAATCTCGGTATCTCGATAATCCCTTCATCCATAGCGGGGAGCAATATGTTCTGTACACCTTCCGGCATCCTGTTCATCTCGTTCAGGAACAAGACTTTTCCACTTTGCATCGCTTCAGTCAAGGGCCCGGGAACAAATGCTTCACTGCAATAACCAATCTTCAGGACGAGTGCAGGATCGAACCAGCCGGACAATTTCTGTTCCGTATAACGTTCATCACCATCGATTCTTATGACATCAATACCCATATGATTTGCAACCGCGGTCGCCAATATGGTCTTGCCAACACCGACAGGGCCTTCGATCATCAGATGTCTTCGGACCTTCAGCGCAGCCATGGCCCTTTCGATCTCATGGTCCCGTCCAATTATACCATGTTCGCGCTTCACCGATTCCACTTTCTCACGAGGGTCCATGGATAGCTCCGCTGATGGATGTGGAATGCAGCTATAAATTATTGTCCCGCAGCATCAGGGAAGTGGAAGCAGGACATTGAATATGCTCCCCATCGAATGGTCGGCATATACTCGATTCTCGACCCAGACGCGCCCTCTGTAACGTTCGGCCAAGGATTTTACGAGGGACAGGCCCATGCCAGCACCTTTTGATCTCGCAGCAATCCCTCTGGCTTCGAGTCGTTTAGTGTCACGGAATCCTCTGGAGAACACCTTATCCTTCACATCGTCAGGTATTCCTATTCCGCGGTCCACCACTCTCGTGCGGGCGTACATTTTGCCCTCGAATTCGTTCACATCCATCTGAATGTCGATTATGACTTCTTCGTGATCATCATACTTTACCGAATTGCTCAAGAGGTTGTAGAACAACTCCTCCATGAACGAATCCGACATGACCCAAACCTCATCCTCGGGGAGATTGAGCCTTATGTCCACATTGCGGTTCAGGAATGCGCCTCGAACATCATTGGCCACCTGGAGCAATCCCTTCTTGAGGTCACGTGGGACTATATCGATGTGTTCGTCATCCAACATCTCCGATGATCGTCGCACATTCCTTATGATATGGGATATGCTTCGGGTACCTTCGATTGCTGAGGCGATGTATTTCTGCTGCGTACGAGTCAAGGTCGTAGTGGTGAGGACAAGCTCGAGATATGCAGAGATTGGGTTCACGAAGTTGCCGACATCGTGCGTGAGCAGATCAAGATACATCTTCACTCTCCTCTTGGCATCGTTCATATCGTTGAACATGACCGAATTGCCAATAGCAATCGACGCGATGCTTGCATATGCCTCCATAGATTCCATCTCATCTCTTGTTGGAATCTTGCCATTCGTGGGATAATCCAATTGTATTAATCCTGTAAGATGACCTTCGCGATCATATAGACCGAAATACAGCAGATCTAGCTCATGCCATGTCTCGGGACTTGATCGAGGTGCGATTATCTTATCGGGGTTTTCTATGAAGACGAATTCGACGGCTCCACCCTTCTGGCTTTCGCCAGGGATGAAGTAGCCAGTAGTAGTGACCCTGAACTCTTCCCTCAGATCCTCAAGTGTCTTCGACTTCGACAATTCGCTCGTCTTTATGATCTCTTCTTCTTCCTTCGTGTAGCCAGTGAGCGCATCAACAAGGACCTTATCCGAATCATTCGAGTATAATGATACTCCTACGCGCCTGTATCCAAACGCGGAGCTCATGGCATCGGCCACTTTTTGCAGGACAATATGGATGTCATCCACTCTGAGAACGATTCGGGACAGCTCAAGGAGTCTCAGAGTGTTCTCAGACTTCAACTCATTCTCTATCAGCAGGTCCTTGGCACGATGGTAGATCCTCGAATTTTCGATCCCAATGGCGGCGATCGTGGCGAACAGTTCCATCTCAGCCACGGTCTCCATGTCGGGTACCCTATTATCTACTGGATAGTCCACCTGCATGTATCCTATCATCTCGCCCTTCCGATCGTGAAACGCGAGATACAGAAGATCGAGCTCATGCCACATGCCAGGGGCTTTCCTGGGTGCCAGTGCAGCCTCCAAATCCCTCAGAACGACGAAATCCGCTGCGGGAGTTGTCTGCTTTTCAGCGGGGATATAATAGGCAATACGAGAAATCCTGCAATCATCACGGAAATCATCGAGAATCGTGTCCAAATCGAACGCATCTTCTCGCGATTGTATCTCCGCAATCTCCTCAACAGAATACCCTGCAAGAGCATGGTCAGTGAACATCTTGTTCTTATTGTCAATTATGGATATACTGACACGGTCGAATCCGAACTGCTCCCGCACCGTCTCGACGATCCTCTGCAGCAGGACTCCTATGTCCTCCACATTGAGTAGACTAGTCGTGATATCGAAGATTCTAGAGAGCGTCCTCATCCTCTTGTCTTGATCTTTCATAGGGACGTGCAGCCTCTTCATCTCCCAATTGGGCCATCCAATCAGCCAATCATCATGCATCCGATAAAAGGCTTTGCGAATGGTTTCACGAAATGAGATTGATTGCATCATCGCATAATCGACAGCTTCCGGCCTGACATTCGTGCATGACCAGGCCGCACGCCATCAGCTATGGCAATATCATCAAAGGCAAAGGATTAATTGCCAACAGTCATTTGAGACATTTATCGGTGAGGGCGATTGAGAGACCTGCATAATGAAATGGTTATCAGACCGATAAGGGAAGAGGAACTTGGCGCATTGGTGAATCTTTGGAAGGATTCAGGCCTCCCATTTAGACCAGAAGGGAGGGACCGCATGGACAGACTATCTCAGCAGAGGAAAGACGACCCCGACCTGTTCATTGGCGCATTTGAGAAGGGTATGATGATTGGAGCTGCAATAGCCAGTGACGATGGAAGGAAGGGGTGGATCAACAGACTTGCGGTTTTGCCTGCTTTCAGGAGGAAGGGCGTGGGAATGTATCTCGTGGAAGAGTCTGAGAAAGTCCTGAGGAAGCGAGGGAGAAAGGTGTTCTCCATACTCATCGAAGGAGAGAACAAGGCCTCAGAAGATTTGTTCATCGGCGCGGGCTACAAAAGAGAAGATGATATCATATACTATGCAAAGAGGGATGATGAAGCGTTCTGAGCGAATTGTGCTCAACCCAATTCGAACCCTGCGATTCCGAAAACCCTTGTCAAATCACCTGTGTATCGAGGAAGACCTCGAGTCATCATCCTGACATCGAAATTCTTGACCTGCGCATGTGAGTCGATGATTCGTCGAATATTGGGATTATCCTCAAAATAACCCATGTCAACCCTCATACCATCGAACGATGACAGTACAGACGAAAGCAAATGATGGGCATCGTGCGTCCTGCATATCCAAGGACCAATATCCCCACCAAGAGGGGTTCTTCTCGCGAAGATATATCCATCAATGACTCCGCCATTCACGGTCTTCCGACACAGGTCAGGGTTATCAGCATGGAGATTCTCCAGAAGATTGGCTCTCGAATCTCCGAATAGTCGTTCATCGATCGCTGCAACCTCATCGAGGTCATCAGGGAAGACAGGTTCTGTTGTGGTCAGTCTCGGAAAAGGACCAGTAACGTTCATGCCATATGAGACGACCTTTGGCCCTTTTGAGAAGCCCATCCGCTCGTACAAACTAGTGCCATCCTCCGTCGAGAATGTAATCACGGACTCGATTCCAGAAGAATCAAGAATGGACAATACGTGCTCAAGGAGGCTTCTTCCGATACCGACTCCTCTATTTCCCGCAGTGACGAGAAGATGGCCGATGATCGCTGTGGACGAATGAATCATACTCGTTATAAGACCGCGAAGCTCCTCGTCCTCCCACACATAGCTCAAGCCTTTTGACAAGCTGAGGACGCGTTCTATCTCGACCCGCGAATATGCCCACCGCACCTGATTGGTAGCATTCAGAACGAAGTCTATGTCACTAGTTCTCATAGTCCGTATCATCAAATTCGTCCTCCAGGCGGAATATCCGTGGTCTCGACCGAAAAGGCTCGGTCTATCGACGATGTCAAATGTTTAAACTCGACCTTGTCGATGATGATGTCATCAGCAACATATCGCATAATGATTGCCTTGCCAGTGAGATCAATCCCGATATGCAACAATAACTTCGACATGTTTTTATAACGGGGTGTAAATCCCAAGATGCGCGATTTCGACCCGAGGGATTGGGATGCAGAGCAGTGTAAACCCTATCAATAATGCTATCAAGCAGACTAGGTCAACCAGAACAATTCCGATCAATGATCTCCTAGAGATACTCAAAATAATTTCTCGCGTCGAGCCTCTTGAGGTGCTCCTTGATAAAGTCACCACTACTATCTCATCGGCGTTCGGCATCAAATCACTGGTGATATGCACTCTCGATGACGGGGCAGGAGTGTTCAGCCCTACAGCAATCAAGGGATTCCCTCTGGACAGTGTAAATGCGATCAGAAGACACACCTATACGCTCGACCGCAAGAAGCATGATTTCAGAGACGATTTGCGCATAGGTGAGAGAACGTATTACATGCGGCCAGAGGTTCAGCACAAACTCACAAACGACGATATGGACTATGTAATCGACCCCTCCACGATCTCAAAAAAGCGGGCGCGTCCAGATGAGTGGCATCCATTGGATGCCATATCGTTTCTGATGGTTGACCGCCTTGGGAACTGGATCGGTTGGATTGAGATTGACGAGACGATAGATGGAAAGGTTCCGACACCGGATGTCATTGGGAGGATCCAGCTGCTTGCAGACCTCACCGGAATCGCCATAGAGAACTCAAGGGTGTATGAAGACGCCATCGCAGCTATGAACGAATCACAGAGTTACCTCGACCTGATAGTACATGATATCGGCAACATCGTGAACCCGCTCATATATTATCAAGAAAAGATCGAAGCAAGCGATGCTCTCGATGAAAAGAACCGAGAATATCTCGGCCGAGCAATTGCTGCATCCAAAGCCGCAAAAGGCCTCGTGGACAACGTGAGGAAGGTCTCGGAAGCGAAATCCTCAGATGCTCTGGTCCAAGAGAACATGGATCTCAGGGAAGTCCTGGTCAAATGCATCTCGGCACTGAAGAGAGATTTCCCATCCAAGGACATCATAGTGGGCCTCGACTGCCCGGAGAACGAATGCATGGTCAAGGTCGACTCACTAATCCACGACTTATTCATGAATATTTTGAGCAATGCGGTGAAATACAATCCTAACCAGACCGCGGAGATAGAAGTCGGGATAGGCAATGGCCCAGGAGTCTGGACTGTCTTGATAGAGGACCATGGAATTGGGATTCCAGATGAGAATAAGAACGGAGTGTTCAATCGGTTCGCCAAGCGCCCGGACGGCGTCTCAGGCACGGGTATGGGATTATCAATCGTATCCCTGCTGGTTGAGAGATACAATGGTGTCATCAGCGTCAGAGACCGCATTCCAGGCAACCCCCACGAAGGAGCATCCTTCGAAGTAGCCTTCCCAAAGCCCGCATCATCCAACAACGGCAAGGTCTCCGCGAATCACCTTGTCATGACCGGTGAGGACAGTTTCTAACAACTGAATGACAGACCATGAACCACATCCGCTATCTCCGAAAGAAATATCTAAGCAAGAGTCTGTCCCATGAATCATGCCAGATGATGAAATCGGAGGCCAGCCAGTCATCAGAAAGACCGACGACTTCGAGACGATGAGAAGATTGGCATTGGATGCCGGTCTAGAAGACGGCACTTTCGAGAACATAATATCTGCTGTTGGATTCTTCATTGGTAACCAGATGATGGGAACTGTGGCGCTCAAGAAGGATGGAGACCGATACTCCATCGAGTGGCTATCGGTTTCTGAGCCACTCCGCGGAAAGGGGATCGGCGGTATGCTGGTCAGTAGAATCGAGTCCGAAGCGAAGGCGAGAGGAGCGAGCACTCTATGGGCGCTTGCTCGTGCCCCGAAGTTCTTTCAGAAGATAGGATTCAAAGTGGCATCACGCGATGAGGCGGGAGGACCGTCCATGAACAACTGCCTCCTCTGTAAACAATTCCAGAAGAACTGTTTCCCCGCCATAGTATCCAAGGCGCTCTAGCCCCACCCAATGAACATTATTCGACATCTATAAGTATCCTCATGCCGTGATGCTCGCCAACCAATGGGGTTGGCTTAATGGGCATCACAGAAAAGAGAATAATCGAATGCGCCAAGAACATGGTCAAGACATGCAATGTGAAGAAAGGCGACGGAGTCGTGGTCAAAGGAGGGGCTCACACACAGATGCTTCTCGAGGAGATCGCGCTGGAATGCTACAGGAAAGGTGCAACCCCGACCATAGTCTGCAGCTCCGATAGATATGCGAAGAAGATCTACAAGGATATCCCTGCAAAGACCCTCGAGACGGTCCCTAAGCAATATGTCGGCATGATTCAGGCAGCGGATATCTTGATATCGGTTGAGGAATTCGACGATCCCAAGATCGCGGAAACATTTCCCAGGGACAAGTTGACTGCCAGGCAGAAAGCGAACCTCCCCATATTTGACATAATATTCCATCCCACAGAAGGAAAGAGATGGCTATATGCTGGCTGGCCTACGGAAGCAGCCTCTAGGAGCTTCGGCATACCGTACAAGGAACTCGAGAACATCATTCTTGGGGGAATAGGCGTCCCCTGCCAGGAACTCATGAATATCGGCAAGAAGATGGCAAAGGGGTTCAAAGACGCCGAATGGGTCCACGTATGGGACAAGAAGGGAACTGACTTCAGGGTCAAGGTCGATGGAAGGCGACTGAACATCGACGACGGATTCACTAGCGATGAGGATTACAAAGTTGGTGACAGAGGGGCGAATCTTCCCGCAGGCGAGCTATTCATCGCCCCCCACGAGACTCAAGGAGAAGGCACCCTATTCAGCCCAATAACGAGGGACCGGATGACGGAGAAGCTAGTGACCAATGTCAGACTGGCGTTCAAGAACGGCAAGCTGCTCCTGAATAAGACCACTGCAGACAAGAATCTCGATGCGCTCATCTCCAGTTTCGAGGAATGTCAAGCTGTGGACAAGAAGAAATACAAGCCGGTCAGAACGATGAATGTCGGCGAGTTGGGGATAGGATACAACCCTAGGATAAAGAAAGCAGTGGGATACATATTGACGGATGAGAAGGTAGCAGGGACAGTCCATGTAGCCTTCGGCTCGAACAACTCCTACGGTGGGACTTCCGAATCAACCATGCATTGGGACTTCGTCAGTGCCCCTGGCATCAATATAGAGGTTCAGAGACTGGACGGCAAGGTCATCCAAGTAATGACGAAAGGCAGACTACTCTGAGAAGGGGGACTCGGGCACGAGCCTTCTGCCCGCAGCCTCTGCAGACACGAGAGCCGTCTGCTTTCTTGGCCCCATCGCGGGGTCATCCGTATGACCCAGGAGCACCTCGCCAACATATTGATAGTCGATGGCAGCAAAGAATGCTTTGACAACGTGCAGTGCTGGTTCGAAGATGTTGGGTTTCGGAGATCCAGCGCACGATACGAATAAACCCTTGGGGCGGATCTTTCCCTCGTATGCACGCCGCTCAAGAACATAGCGTTCTACCCAATAACTCTGGCATCTGTCCACCATCGCCTTCGTCTGAGCGGAGACACCCATGAAGAAGATGGGTGATGCGAGAACAATCCCGTCAACGTTCCGTATCCTTGAATATATCTGACCCATGTCATCATCGTCGGCAAACGCACACGTGGCGCCAGCATCGCACGCCCTGCATTCCTTGCAGGGGTTTAGATTCATATCAGCTAGATCCAAACGCTCGGTCGTGGCCCCTGAGCTGCGGGCGCCGGAAAGAGCTGCCTCTAGCAAGTCTGCTGTGTTGCCGTCCTTGCGCGGACTTCCGAGTATTCCCAGAATTTTCGAAGACATATTCTCAAATCCGTTATTGGGTATGGTCAAAAGAAGTCCTGACCATTATTTGTAGCTAATGGATTGTGGAGACGCATAAAGGTTTAACATAATGACCTGTGCTCTCTGAACGGGGATTGATACGGTGAGTCAAGCGAGATTCAACGACAGGGCGGTGATTATAACAGGCGGAGCCTCGGGCATAGGCAAGGCTACCGCGGAGGGGTTTCTCGAAGAGGGTGCCAGAGTCGCAATATTCGATGTTTCAAAAGATGGATGCCGCTCCGTGGCAGATGAATTCAAGAAGAAGGGGCACCAGATATTCACTGCGACGGGAGACGTTAGTAGCCAAGCCGATGTCAAGAGAATGGTGAAGGCTGCGACCAAACACCTTGGGGCAATCGACGTGTTGTTCAACAATGCGGGTATCCTGGTTGAAGGAACAGTAGATCAGGTATCGGAGGCGGATTGGGACAGGATAATGGCAATCAATGTCAAGGGAGTATTCCTGATGTGCAAAGAGGTGATCCCTCTGATGCTATCAAACGGTCGCGGAACCATTGTGAACAACGCATCCTGTAGCGGTCTTGTTGGGGACAGAGGAGCGATAGCGTACAACACATCAAAAGGCGCCGTCGTCCTGATGACCAAATGCCTCGCACTGGACTACGCGGATCAAAGCATTCGGGTCAATTGCGTATGCCCAGGTGAGATAGAGACACCGATGTTCAAACAGGAAGCGAGATCGAGAAGGATGTCTCTCGAGAAGTATCGGTCACAACTGGCTGCTTGCCATCCTATTGGCAGGCTTGGCAAACCAAAGGAGGTGGCCGATGCAGTCCTGTTCCTCGCATCGTCCGATGCGAGTTTTATAACAGGTGCCGCATTCTCAGTCGACGGTGGGTATACCTGCCAATGAGAAGCTCATCACAATCGAATCAGGCGCACCCTAGCTCCAGGGCGGACGGTTCCGAGTATCGTCGGATCACTTACCGCCTTTCCGACAATATTGCATTTTGAATACGCTCTTGGCCTATCATCTATGCTCGCAGGAGTCTTGCCAAAGAATAGAGCAAGTGCATCACCATCCGGCCAGTATGCAACCTCACCCACATCCATATCGGCACGCGCATCGCCTTCCAGGTCTGTATGGAATGGCGCCCCAAAATATACCTCGTCTCCCCATCTGCTAGCCTTCCCTTCGAAAGGCAGAGCGGATATTAGTGCATCCGTCGTTGGAGTCGCATCTTCCCGCAGCTTTATCTTAAGCGAGAGGTCACCATCAATATCGCATAGAATTTCCATCTTCCGTCCCCTGATAGGGGACGACGACCAGCATATTACATCTTTCGTTCTCAGCACATACACCTGCTCTAGCGCATATGCTGCCCATCTTCGGTACTATCTTTATCAAGCAAGATAGCCATCGACAAACAGTCAAGGGCAGGGTGGTTCGCCCAAGTAAGGGTATCCGGCCCTGAGATAGGAGGAATTAGATGGCATCAGAAAAATTGAAGGAATTGTTGAATAAAGCTATTGCGAGAGAGATCCAGGTCTCCATCCAGTATATGTGGCAACATGTGCAATGGATGGGGGTCGATCACTTCGCAGTGACAGACAACATCAAGCAAGTTGCGATTGCGGAGATGAAGCATGCGGAAAAAATTGCCGAGAGGTTGTGGTACCTCGGAGGTGTCCCTACGACGAAGCCCTCACCGATAAGTGTCGGCGATGAGCTCTGGCAGATGATTGATTTCGACATAAAGGCCGAAGAAGAGGCGATTTCGCTTTACAAGGAGATTCAGAAGGTCGCCGAGGCGGAAGGAGACCCAACGACTCGATTCATCTTCGAGAGCATACTCGAAGATGAGGAGAACCATCACGACTTCTTCACATCGCTGAAGGAGAAGCCAACGAAGAAGTGATTAAAAAGAAAC
Source organism: uncultured Thermoplasmata archaeon (assembly GCA_963719945.1). Classification (GTDB taxonomy): domain Archaea; phylum Thermoplasmatota; class Thermoplasmata; order UBA10834; family UBA10834; genus UBA9653. The sequence continues at coordinate 597,024 of CAVRDX010000001.1, forward strand.
GAAAGGACCGAAGAGGCTCAAGCCTCTTCGTTATTTCTTGGGTTTGAATTGCCTACTTCTTCAGCGCTCGCTTTCCGAACAACTTTCGCTTTACGGCCTTGATTTTCATCCTCTGTATGGCCTCTGTCGGGTTGAGCTTCTTCGGACATACCTCCACACAGTTGAACTGAGTGTGGCATCTCCATACTCCGCTCTCGCTCTCGACGATGTCCATGCGCTGTTCGGGTATCGAATCACGCGTATCGACCAGGAACCTATACGACTTCAGCAACGCTGCAGGGCCCAGGTAATCGCTGTTTGTCCAGGCCATTGTACAAGAGCTCGTACAGGACCCGCACAAAATGCAGTCGATCGGCTCGTTTATAGGCGTCCGCTCCTTCGGCAACTGGATGAACTCCTTCTCAGGGTAGGGCTCCTTGCCCACCATGTAAGGTTTCACCTTCTTGATCCTGTCGAAGAAGTGCGTGTAGTCGACCGCTAGGTCCTTGACGACCTTCTGGTGCGGCAGAGGGCTGATCATAAGGTCACCCTTGCCCAGGAACTGGCTCATCTGGGTCTCACAGGCCAATCGTGTCTTCCCGCCTATGACCATGGCGCATGAACCACATACGCCTGCCCTGCAACAGAATCTGAAGCCCAATGTCCCGTCCTGATGGTTCAGGACCTCGAACAATGCATCAAGTACCGTCATCCCTGGCTTGAGCTTCACATTGAAGGTCTGCCAGTAGGGCAGTTTGTCGGCCGCTGGGTCGAATCTCTGTACCTTTATCGAAATCTCTCCATCGGTCATCTCAGTACCTCCTTGCCTCAGGCTTGTACTTGGTTATCTTGACCGGCGAGTAGCTGATCTCGATCCCCTTCGAGGTATATGTGGCAATCGTGTGCCTCAGGAACTTCGCATCGTCCCTCTCCTTGAAGTCGAGCCTGGAGTGTGCACCCCTGCTCTCTTCCCTATTGAGAGCGCCAATGATAATGGCCTCTGCGACATCGAGCATCCCTTCCAGTTCGAATGCCCGGAAGAGATCCACGTTGTAGCTCTTGCCCTTGTTCTGCACGGTTATCCTCTGGTAGCGCTCCTTCAGCTCACGAATCTTCTTAAGCGCCTCCTCCATCGGAGCCTTGTCCCGATATATTCCGACCTGCTTAATCATCGTCTCCTTCATCTCTACCCTTATGTCAGCATGATTCTCGGGACCCGACCTTGCGAGGAGCGAATCTATCTTCGCTTTCGCCTCGCGGAGGCATTTGTTCATCGCGCCTTCGCCTTCCTTGAGCTTCGCCTTCGCGAGCACGTGCTCAACGGCCGCACGTCCAGACATCTTGCCGAAGACGACCGTATCCAGAAGCGAGTTTCCGCCGAGCCTGTTCGCGCCGTGGACGCTCACGCAGCCGCATTCGCCGGCCGCGTATAGGCCTTTGAACTTTGTGGCCCCATGGACATCGGTGTCTATGCCGCCCATGGAATAGTGCTGCCCAGGCTGGATCGGAATCGGCTTCTCTATTGGATCCACATCCACGAAGTTTATGGCTAGGTCGCGGATGCCAGGAAGTCTCTCCAGAATCTTCTCTCTGCCGAGATGCCGCAAATCGAGATGGACAAAGTCCTTGCCATCTATGCCTCTGCCCTCGTTGATCTCCGTCTGGATGGATCTGGACACGATATCTCGTGGAGCCAGCTCCATGGCCTTGGAAGCGTATTTGGACATGAACCGCTCTCCAAGGGAGTTCACCAGGTATCCGCCCTCCCCTCTCGCGCCCTCGGTCATCAGTATGTTGGTTCCGAAGAGCGATGTCGGGTGGAACTGAACGAATTCCATGTCCTTCAGGGGCACCCCGCGTCTGAAGCAGGTAGACTGCGCAGAACCGGTGGAGATCAACGCATTGGTCGACCTGCCATATATCTGGCCGCTTCCGCCGCTTGCGATTATCACAGCCTCGGCCATGAACGGCTCGAGTTCCCCGGTCCTGAGGTTAAGGCATATGACTCCTCGGCAAGTGTCTCCATCCAGCACGAGGTCAACCATGACCCTATCCTCATAGAGCGGTATGTTCATCTTCACAGACACTTCCCAGAGCGTGTGCAGCATGAACATTCCAGTCTTATCGGCTGCGAAGCAGGTTCTAGGATATCCAGCCCCTCCGAAAGGCCTCTGAGCGATCTTTCCCTCATCGGTCCTCGAGAACGGGCAGCCCCAGTGCTCAATCTCGTATATGCAGGGGCCAGCCTCCTTTGTCATATATTCGACAGAGTCCTGGTCCGCGAGGTAATCGCTTCCCTTGATAGTGTCGAATGCGTGCTTCTCCCATGTGTCGTCCTTGGCTTCAGGGTTGTTCGCTAGAGGTGCGTTGACACCACCTTGCGCAGCCCCGGAGTGAGATCTCACAGGGTGAACTTGCGATATGATCGCAGTATCCGCCTTGGGACCACACTCTATGGCTGCCCTGAGACCTGCCAAGCCGCCACCAATCACCAGTATCTTGTGGTAGTGCATCTTGGAAACCTCCTTATCCAGTTATGAAGGGCCACAGGATGACGATTCCCCAGATCATAGTCGCTATACCCAAGACCCAGAGACCTACATCGACCAGTTTCCTTCTTCTGACGAACATGTCGAAATCAAGCATGACCGTCCTGAGACCATTCAGACCGTGGAGCAGCACCATCGACAGCATACCGTAGTCGACTACTATGTACAGCACCTGGTCCAGTCTGAGACTCACTTCCTCATATGAGAGCAGTGGCTCTTCCCCGGTCTCCTCACTGACGCCCATGAAATGGGCGGCATACAAGTGTATTCCGAGGAATACTACCAGCAATATCGCAGACAGTCTCTGCAGGAACCATGCCCAAGTACCCGCCACCTTCGATGTCGCAACTTTCTGTTCAGACATTTCAGGCACCTCCGCCAGGGAATATCAAGTGCCAAATAGCCAGCAAACCACCGACAACGAGCACTGCGGAGACAGCCATGGCCACCCAGAAGACCAACTTCTGGCGCCTGATGCCCACTCCCAAGTCGAAGAGTACGACCCGGAATCCATTCATAGCGTGGTATATGACCACAATGACGAGCAGGAAGTCCATAGCGACGAACAACGGTTGAGAGGTGGTCGCCATAAGTGAATCGAAGCTCGACCCGTCCTCTCCCATAGATGCTGTGGATATGAACGACAGGTGCAAGAACACATATGCCACGAGAGCCAATCCCGTCAGTCTGTGTCCGACCCATGCCCACATCCCAGTCTTCATGTTCGTCGGCCAGAACTCAGAGTTCCTGCCGAACAACCATTTGAAGCTGCTTACTTTCATTCAAACACCTTGCCCAAACTCCATATTCGATCTTGCTTTGCGGGACTGGCAGGCTTGGAACCTGCGAGCAGACTTTCATCTGCTGAGTCCCCGGTTCGCCTAGACCAGCAAGAATATACTTAAGAGTATCTAATCGAACAAAATATGAGCGACTTTCATACGCCACGCTTCAATTTCCTCTGCAATATCGTCAAATAGATTACGAATTTCGTCTATTCTTGTCGAGGATTGTTCAGATAGAGCAGATGATGTTGAGCGCATGCAGAATCCGGAACCGATGGCGCTGTATTGACCCGAACAAACGAACAATGTCAAGTATATGCATGGAGATACTGGTACATGGCAGAGATGGCCAAGTATCAATGCAGCGTTTGTGGATACATATACGACCCTGAACAGGGTGACCCAACCCAATCAATCGCGCCAGGAACTCCATTCGAAGATCTGCCCGAAGATTGGACATGCCCGGAGTGCGGTGTCACAAAGGATGAGTTCGTGCAACTGTGAGAGCATTTGACCCCAGTTACAATCCACTAAGAACCAGAGGTTGAGAGATGATTCTACGCTTGGCGATAATCGGATTCGGAAACGTCGGTCAGGAATTCGCGAGGATGCTCCTTGACAAGAGGGACTGGCTCCTCAAGACTAAGGGGTTAGATGTGGAAATCGTTGCGATATCCACGCGCAGCAGGGGATCCCTGATATCAGACAGAGGATTGGACCTTGAGCGAATCCTCGATCTGCTCGCCAAAGGGAAATCACTCGATGAGTATGGTGAAGAGGCTACAGAATGCACGGCAAGGCAGATCATCGATCGCACAATCGCCGACATGATGGTCGAGCTGACGGCCCTTAATGTCGAGGACGGGCAACCTGCGACGGATCACATCGCCCATGCTCTGTCAGAGGGCATGGATGTCGTAACAGCGAACAAAGGACCGATAGCATTCGCATATAGGGACCTCAGAACCCTAGCAAGGTCAAGGGGAGCGAGATTCAGATTTGAGGGCACCGTCATGGATGGGACTCCGATATTCAGCCTCATGGAGAAGACTCTGCCCGGATGCGAAGTAATGGAGATGCGAGGCATACTGAACAGCACCTCGAATTACGTCCTCACTGCGATGGCTAATGGACGGAGTATGAAAGATGCAGTTATGGAAGCTCAGGCCAAAGGGATCGCCGAAGCTGATCCTAAGCTCGATCTGGAAGGGTGGGATGCTGCTGCAAAGATAACCGCACTCGCCAATGTGCTCATGGATGCACGCATGACCCCTCGAGATGTCGACCGGATGGGCATAAATGACATCGCATCGGAAATCATGAATGAGGCAGCCAAACAGGGCAATCGGGTTAGACTCGTTGCGAGCGCTTCGAGGAATGGCGATAGAGTCGAGCTGCGAGTGAGACCTGAGTCGGTTTCGTCGGATAGCCCGTTTTGGTCCGTGAACGGGACTTCGAGTGCGATCACGATAAGAACTGACCTAATGGGAGAATTGACCATCCTCGAGACGAATCCCGAACTGACTCAGACGGCCTATGCCGTGTTCTCGGACATGATTCATGTCGTCGAATCTATAAGATCCGGAACCCTATGATCATCCTCTACTCGACCTCGAGACTGAATTCCTGGCCATCATAGTAGAATCCGGACCCGGAACGGCTATCAAACTCCGCTTTGAGAATCAGAAGATGACCGGCTTCCTCGCCCACAAGCCAGTCGAATATCTCACGCGCCTTCGGATCGTCAACCTTCGATCCAGCATCGCGATAGTAGTCGATCGATCTCTTCTCAACATCAATGCCAAGGTTGATGACCTCTAATTCACCAACATTTGGGTCCAGCCCCTTGAAAGGTATCCCCTTATCTCCGAAGACGGAGATGCGCGGGTATCCTTCCGGAGCGGATTTCGCGGCCTCAAGGGTCGACCATTCCAGACCGTTCTCGATCCTGTGCAATTCATGTCCGATGACCTGCACATGGCGCATCTCCTGTTTGACCAGACTAAGGAACATCTCCTTCGCACGAGGATGCTTCATCCTTTCGGATGCATTCTCGAAAAGCCTCTGCCCTTCAAGCTCCATTTCGATTGCTGTTCGCAGGATATTCGCTGCCATCGATTGACCCTCAACCATGCTCCAGCCACCGATACCAGATTCCCATCGGAAGCCCATATTACTTTCCACGAACTTCGGAATATCAAAAAGTTGATGAATGGAAAGATTAGAGTAGTGGATTCCTACTCTGCCCCTTTCATGACAGACGCCCCATGGATCAGCACCTTTGTTGCCCTTGCGTTGATTCCAGTGGCAATACTGTTCACGCATGCATATATCTCAGGTCGCAAGAACCTGCCATATCATAGATGGACAGGAATGATTGGAATATTGTGGGATCTGACACTCTCAATATTCTACATGGCTTACAGGAGTTTTGGTGGAGAGATCGAAGGCAGCAAGCTGGATATCGAGGGGCTGATGATCGCTTACTTCGCGATTCATGGCATCATAGCGATCATCGTCATAGGACTCGAGATTGCAATGCTCATCACAGGAGTCTACTCGCGGAGAAAGGTCAAGTTCAATGCATTGCACACGAAGCTCTCACCATATCTCTACATCGTATGGTTCATGGCGTTCCTTTCAGGGGAAGCGGTGTATGTCGCATACTATGTACTATGACTACCTCACTGCGCCGTGAGGCCGCCGTCCACTGACAATGCTGCTCCGGTCACGAATGAGGAATCATCAGAAGCCAGGAATAGAACCGCCCTCGCCACCTCATCAGCTCGACCGACGCGCCCTATGGGATGTTCCTCGTTCATCCGCTTCAGATAGACCTTCGGTTCCCCCGATGCCTTTGCCTCGTATGCTAGCATGGGAGTATCAATCGTGCCAGGATTAACAGAATTGACGCGGATATTGTGTTGGGCATAGTCAAGGGCCATCGCTTTCGTCATGATTGTCACACCACCCTTCGAAGCGCAGTATGCAGGGCAATTACGATTGCCTACGAGACCTGCATCTGATGAATTGTTGACAATGACCCCTCCGCCGTTCCTCTTCATGTATGGCACTGCATATTTCACCATGAGGAATACGCCCTTCAAATTCGTATCAATCACCCGATCCCACTCGAGCTCGGTCGTATCCTCCGCAAGCTTCTCGATGTACACCCCAGCGTTATTGAAGAGAATGTCGATGTGACCATACCTTGTAGCCGTCGCCTTCACGATCCTACGCGCATCACTGCTCTTGGACACATCACCTTTCAGGAAGATCACATCACCAAGATTCTTCAGATCATTGATTGCTCTGTCCCCCTTCCGCTTCGAACGACCAGTGATTGCGACTCGAGCACCTTCTTGAAGAAACAGTCTCGCGGTCGCATAACCTATCCCTTCAGAACCACCAGTTATGAGCGCGACTCTCTCAGCCAGCTTCATCATACTCATATGATGAACCGGCAAGCTACAAAATAAACGTTCTGGAATCAGGATCTAAAATCATCTAGGCGGCTCACTTCGCAGATGTCATGGGCAGCGCCACTCGGAAAATGCACCCCTTGGAATGGTTTCCCGGGACCCTGTCTTCGACCCAGACCATGCCATGATAGGCTTCGACAATCGCTCTGACGATCGATAGGCCTAGGCCGCTAGCAGGCTGGCTGTCCTCTTCGCGATTGAACCTTCCGAAGACCAGGTTCTTCTTCGAATCTGGTATTCCGATGCCGTTATCTGCAATCGAAACGCACCAGTATCTCCTATAATCTACGAAGAATTCGCCTATGCTGACTTCCACTTTCAAATTCTCATGCGGATCGTATTCGACAGCATTGCGTAATAAGTTCACGAATATCTCTTTCGCGAGCTCGTTGCCTTGAACAAAATATCTATGATTGCCAAGGGCGAGGTCGATCGTGACCTTAGATTCGAATGGTTCACGGAGAATTTCTGCTGAGCTCTCCTTCAAAACCTCACCGAGCTCGACAGGGCCCATGTTATTTGCGCCTTCCTCTTCTATCCGAGTGAGCTTGCTCGCTCTCTGGATAAGCTCACTGATGGACCACGCAGATGAGGAAGCACGGTCGAGATATTTCCTTGTGCGGTCAGGGATGGATTCCTCGTTCAGTGCCATCGCCATGTAGCTGGTCACTGCTTGGTTGAAATTGTTGATATCATGAGCGATTATGTCTGCCAGGAACCTGGATCGCTTGGCGATCTCCACCTGTTCCTGGAACATCTTGGCATTCTCGATGGCAACTCCTGCGAGCTGTGAGAATATCTGCATTGCCTCAAGGGTCTCTTTATCGAAGATATTCTTTGACAATGGCTCGACGATCTCGATGTACCCCTTGGGTGAGCTTTCCTTGTCGGTGAACACCAGTTTGAGATAATCCAGTTCGTGCCATTCATCCGAATTAGTCCTTGGCTTGGTGATATCCTGGATATTGAAGTAGAATGGTTCGTCGGATTTTACGAATTCCTCGGGGCCAGGCTGGACGAAATAGACACCGTCGAGTATCCTGTACTTCTCATCCAAATCCTTCCTCATCCTTTCGAGGCTGTGAGTGATCTTCTTTATCTTCTCGACCTTTGCATCATCATAACCATGAGTCGCCCTAATTCTGAAGACTTGCTCATTTTCATCCAGTACTGATATGAACAACGCCCGGATTGAGAATAGATCTGCAACAGTTGATGCAATTTTCTGAAGGACGGAATCGAGATGCTCAACAGACATGACGTCGGAAACTACGCTAAGCATCTCCCCTGCAAATCTAGGGGGAGTTGACCCGCGCTTCACCACGGGCTTACGCTTGACCTTATCAGTATTCCCCATCACGCATCCCCAGACGGTCCCTTAGGCCATATTGAGTGAAACACTCCCGCCTATTATAACTTTCGTGAAGGGCTTGGCAATTTTCTAACACCATTGACACGATTTCTATTCACTCTGGCACGAGCGACGAATCAATCACGGGACAAGCTTCTGTGCATCGATTTGGAGTACAAACAACCTAAATATTCGTACAAAGATTCACGCCAGGAGAGGGATCATGGCCGAAGAGATTGAAATCGGAAGAGTGACAATATTCTTCGCCAAGCCCAGCGTGGCTGCGGTGGAGATCACTTCCGGCAGCCTTTCGCTCGGTGAAGTGATTCGTATAAAGGGTTCGACCACCGATTTTGAGCAGAAGGTCGAGTCCATGGAAATCGAACGAAAACCTGTCACGATTGTGAGTGTGGGTCAATCAGCGGGGATAAAGGTCAAAGACCGCGTGAGACCTCATGACAAGATTTTCAAGTTGAAGGTGTAGCTATAAGTGCAGAGAAATGAGATTCCCTGAGGCATGAAGCCCTCAATAATAGTCCACGGTGGTGCATGGGACATTCCTGACGCACTCGTTGGCGATCATATTTCTGGATGCAGGAAGGCTTCAGCGTATGCATATGACACATTATCCCGAGGTGGCACTGCTCTGGATGCTGTAGAGGCTGCCGTTGCGTCGATGGAAGATGACCCCATATTCGATGCAGGTGTCGGGTCAGTCCTGAATCAAACTGGGAAAGTGGAGATGGACGCGATGATAATGGACGGAGCCACTCTCGGATCAGGAGCTGTGGCAGCCATGAGAAACGTCAGGAACCCCATCCGTGTCGCTCGGAAGCTGCTTGATACGACACAATTCTCAATGCTCGTAGGAGAAGGTGCTTTCGATTTCGCCATGAAGTGTGGCTTTGTGGAATGTACCGAAGAGGAACTCCTGGTCGGGCGGGAACTCGAGGATTATAGAGAATTCCTCAAGACAGGAGTACTCAGGACAAGACGGTTCTTTTCGGGTACGGATACTGTGGGTGCGTGCGCAATCGATGTCGAAGGACATCTAGCCTGTGCAACCTCCACTGGCGGCACTTCTAGAAAGATGGCCGGAAGGGTCGGCGATTCGCCGATCATTGGATGCGGGGGATATGCAGACGACACGCTGGGAGCTGCATCTAGTACTGGCTGGGGAGAGAAGATCATGGCCGTCGTGCTCGCGAAGACGGCGATTGACATGCTGTCAGGCGACGACGACCCACAGGCAGCTTCGGAAAGGGCCATTAACATCCTCAAAACGAGGGTAGACGGTATGGGAGGCCTGATAATGATCAACAGGTCTGGGAAGGTAGGCTATTTCCATAATACCCCGAGGATGGCTTTCGCATTCGTAGAGGGAAAGTCAGATTCCTCGATGGCGGGAATCAGTCTTTGATGATTTTCATCAGAATGAAAGACCATCTTTGTTGCTCAGACATGGAGAAGGACCGCACACAATCGACTCGACTTCTACGAGCAAGTCATCATGCTCTTTTCGAGATATCATGAATGTCTTCCTCAGATTCTCGATTATTTCTACCTCGGGACCGGCCAGGATTCCGTCGGCTAACGCGATCTCAAGCACGCCCCGATATATGCGAAGGAATTCCATCCTATCTTGAGCCAGTTGCTTCAGTATCTCCGTTTCCAGCTGCTTGTGCTGTTCATCAGACACGTTCAGGTGCTTCCGCAACTCTTCGATCAAGAACCTTTCAGTCGCTGTAACCCGACCATCACGCCATGCGGTCTTCAATGCCCTGCGATAGGTATCCGTAGCCTGTTCCTTGCTCTCCAGCGCATTGCGCTTCTTTGTCTCGATGTTCCTGAGATCTGCCATATCCAAACGTCCACTCTTGATCGCCTCTCGCACAATATCACAGTATGTTATATGGACAGGAGTGCAGTCATCGATCTCGGACAGTTTCATCCTCTTTGTTTTCCCGCCATCAACGACGTCGACGACGACTTTGCTCAACATGGAACGAAGTATGTCTGACTTCGCATAACCATTCTGAGTAAGGTAATATCCGTTCATCCTCTGTTTCATGCCCTGGATGTGTGCCTTTCTCTCGACCACTAGAAGTTCGGAAATCAGGTCTTGGAGATACTTGGACAGATGCTTCCTCTGAATACCAGTACAGAATGAGATGGTCTCTTGAATCAGGTCTGCAGGCAGTTCGTATCTGTCATCCATATGATTGAATTCCGAAAGGTAGAGCAAAATGCGTTCCTTGCTCGTGATCGATATCAAATCATCTATTGGCATGCGAATGGAATTGGATTACCCCATATTTGCAGGTTGCTAGATTCACAGAACCTCATGGGAAAGGATTAAGGCCGAATCCAGAGATAACAGGGAGAGCGAAATGATCGATCGAAGAGCATTGCTGTTCCTATTCGTCGTGCTCATGGCGTCTTTTGCAGCTATTGCGCTCATAATCCTGGTAAGCGGGATGTAGGCACCTTGTCGTCGGAGCGAAGCAGTCATCGACGAAATTAGACAGAATGCATACGAAATCCGTTCATGATGACGGGATTCATCAGATATTTATGTTGTCGACACATTACAATTAATAATATATAATGCCACTTATTCTAAATCTATACCCAGCATGAAATAATACGCCTCCTAGAAACGACATTTTTTCACAATTTCCACTCATTGCACAGTTTATATATTATTTATTGTATGTTACTCGGAGTAACGAGGAAAGCATCATATATCGCATCGATGTAAGGAGTGACGATAGCATGCACGCAAACAAGTCCGCAACAATGGATTCATCCTCCCTAGATCGCGGACTCATGTGGGCTCCATGCTAGGGATAGTTCCGTCCAACAGGGATGCAGGGCCGAACGATCCTAAGTTCTTGGAGGTGTTAAAAGTGCGACCGATAGGAGTCTGGACAACAGTCAAGCAAGTGCAGTTGCAGAAGCAACTCTTGCAAGTCCCGAGAGCACAGCGAGCTGCGCTCAAGGCCTATATCGCCGGCAAGCGAAACGATTAGGCAACAAACCTCTTACCTTTAGCGTATGCCATTCGATTCAGCAGGATGGCTTCCCAACAGCGATTACATCTTCTAAATCAGCCTTCTCTCACCACTCCTCAGACCTCTCAACCATTCTCGCGCCAACTGTCGGAGAGTGAATGGGTATTTCACCGGATCTTTGAGCTTGAAGAACCAGACAGCGCAAATTCCTCTGCCAAAAGCTGAGATGGCATAGACTGCACCGAGTGCAATGACTAGATTCTGAAGATAGACACCGAGGAAGAACAGCGCAAGGTATCCGCCAATGACGGATCCAGCGAATGTCACGAGACCAATCATTGTATTGTATACGGCGAAATATTCGCCCTTCTTCTCCTCAGGAGCGACATCCAATATGTAAGCAAAGAACGCAACATTCGACATCGCTGTGGCAATTCCCAGAGCGGCGTTTATCGCATATATGTGCCATATTTGCGTTGCCAGAGCATATACAATGGGGACCGATATGAATGCGAACCTTGAGATCAAGATGTGAGGCATTGGGCCCGTCAGATCCATCCATCGACCAACCCTGGTCTGGAAGAAGAGAGCGGAACCGGTCGATATCACCGTCATCAATGCGATATCGAAGAGCGTCGCGCCCAGAACGTCAATATATGTCAGATACAGAAGCGGCCAGATGAGCGACATTATGAAGTTGAATATGCACTGCAGGATTACGAGATTTCTAAAATAGATATTCTCCGTGAGATCGGATATGAATATGAACGAACGCAGGCTGAACGAGAATATCGTCTTTGGTGATGCATACAGCCTCCTCTTGCTCTCCCTAAGCCGAAATAGGACGAGAGAACCGATTATCCCGCTTCCGCCAGCAATCAGGAACGGTATCGCGAATATGCTCAAGACCGACCCTTCGCCCTCAGGCATTATGGCGCCAGCCAAAAGTGTCGCCGCAAGACTGGCAAGAGATGAGATTGCAAAGAACTTGCTCATTATCGAACCGCGGTTTCGGGGCGTGGTGATGTCACCCACCAATGCAGACCAGGTCGGAATCATCATCGACCCGATGAACATCTGGATGGCGACGAGGAATATGAGTTGAGATGCATTGACGACGCCGAGCATGAAGAAATACATCGAGAATGAGAGCACCCCTCCGACAACCAGGAATGGAACTCGCCTTCCCAGGAAATCACTCAGCTTCCCCCAGGGAACCTGCATCACGGCGGGGAAGAGGTTCACGAATGCCTGAAGCCAGCCAAGCTGAGCAGGGGTGGCACTGAGATGGATTGCGAGTGCAGGCACGAACGGATCGGCCATACCCTTTCCGAAATTGACGGCAGCCTGGTTGGAATACATCAATCCATGTGCGTCAGGTTTCCCGTCTTTTGCAGCACCTGTTTGACCATCGGTTGCATCGACTAAAGGCATCCCTTCCCATAACCTGCATCGGGCAGATGAGATATATTACCTTTTTAAGACCGAATCCACGGTTTCCCTATGCCAGTTAGGTGAACCTTAGGGTTGGCGTTGCCAATCTGGAAATCATACAAAAGACTATATATTAACACTAGTCGATATAGGGGCGGTGGGAAATTTGGTTAAAGCCTACTGCGTCAAGTGCAAGAAGTCCGTCGAGATGAAGGATGCCAAGAAAGTCAAGCTCAAGAACGGCAAACCTGCCACGAAGGGTACATGCCCAAAGTGTGGCACTAAGGTATTCAGAATCGGTGGATAAGCGCAAACCTTTCAAAAATAAGAGATCGAGGACTCCCCGTCGACTGCAATATGTGCTGTCGCAGCAGGGCTTTCCTAGATGTTTATTTCTGTTTCATCAAGTAGTTGCCCCGCTCGTGCAGAGCAGCTATCGCCCTAATCGTCCGCCAGATCGATGGATATGAGGGAATCTTATAGCTTTCGAGTGCTTTGAGTGTCTCCTGAGTCCTGCTTCCCCCGAAAGCGCTGATAATTATCGGGATCCTACCCGGTGACGACCTTCGAGCCGCAACGTCGACCAATCCTTGCGTCACATGAGGTGGTTGCAGCTCCAGAGACATCATTATCACATCAATCCCAGGATCACCCTGAAGCGTCTCCAATACGTGCTCATACATCATATCCGTGACCTCAGCAGTCAGGTCAACAGGATTGTTGACAGAGGAGAATATCGGCATCGCTCTGGACAAGCGAGCACGCGTCTCTTCCGACAAGTCAGCCATGATCATTCCGACTCCATGCTCCTTCGATTCCACAAAATCGGATGCTATGACTCCGAACCCGCCCGCGCTAGCCACGATGCAGACCCTGGCGCCATCTATCTTCCCCTTATATGCGAGGGCCCTGGCAACATCCACCAATTCCTCATCGTCGTAGACCCTTATGACGCCGGCTTGTCTGAGTGCGCCTGCCACGAGCTCGTCGGAATCCGAGGCGATTGCGCCAGTGTGTGAACTGGCCGCTTTCGAGCCTGCACGAGTGCGACCAGATTTCAGAACCACGATGGGCTTTATCTTGGAAACCTTTCGAGCGACATCAATGAAGCCCCTACCGTCGGCAAATGATTCGAGATACAAAGCTATGCAGTCAGTATTGGGATCATCAGCGAAGAATTCCAGCAATTCATTCTCATTGATATCCACCCTGTTTCCAAGGCCTATACATGCGGATATACCCATCCCGAATGATTCTGCCTTCTCGAGGAATGAGACGGCTACCGCCCCGCTCTGGGAGATCATCGCGATCGAACCCGCAGATGGTCTACGGCTCTTCTCCACAGGGATGAATAGTGTGTCAAGACCGCGAGAGGGGACCAGTAACCCCATTGTGTTCGGGCCGAGGAGCCGCGTTCCATTGACCCCCACCAGATCACTCAATCCCGCCTGAAGGCCCTTTCCATCATCCCCGCTCTCCGCAAACCCAGATGATGTCACAATCACGACCCTCACGCCTTTCCGAACGCACTCATCAACAGCGCGAACGGATAGCATCGCTGGCAATGCAATGAGAGCAAGGTCTATATCATCAGGAATCGAGGATACGGACGGATAGCAGCGTGCGCCAAGGATCTTCTCTTCCTTTGGATTGACCGGATACACCTTGAAAGAGGAATCCAAGAGATTTTTCAGAACAACATTGCTGATCTTGCCCGTGCTGGCAGAGGCTCCGATCAAGGCGATCGACCGTGGGTTGAAAAGTGGATCCAACGACCCGTTCATCAACCTCTTGATTGGTTTGGCGCATTATTATTGTGTTTCGTCAACTCAGATAACATAGTATCCACGGATTCGTCGCCTTCCGAGAACTTACTTATATGGTCTAAACAATAACAGAGTGATACGCGTATGGGGGGTTGAGGGAATGGAACTAAGAGATGTTGTCAAGGGTACGATGCCGGTGAGGATATCTGTGGGCTCGACTGCCGCAGATGCACTGATTGCAATGATGGAGAATAAAACTGACTTCTTGCTTGTAGATAGAACAGGGATCGATGATGCCTATGGAATCGTGACACATAGAGACATCGTCGAGAAGGCAGTCGCAGAGGGGAACGACCTTTCGGAGGTACCAATTGCCGATATCGCTAGAAAGCCTCTGGTCGCGACAAATAATCTCGACTTGGACATACGATGGATTGCCAAGAAGATGGCAGATGAACATGTATCGAAACTCGCTGTCTTCGATCGCGACAACTTCATGGGGTTCGTTTCTGACATCGATCTGCTCAAGGCAGCAATCGGAGAAACCCATGAAAAATCAACCAAGGAGGCGAACTGATGACCTCAGAGAGGTTGATTCTCCGAGACATCGTTAAGACTTTCGAGATGCCGACGATCGACATGAACTCGACAATCAAGAATGCGATCGAACGTATGATCGAACTCAACAACTATTCACTCCTAGTCCCGAGAAAGAACAAGAGCGATGCCTATGGCATCATCACGAAGAAGGACATAATATCCAAGGTGCTCGCCGAGGGAGCGGATCCGTCCAAGGTGAAAGTGAAGGACATCATGTCGAAACCATTGGTCATACTGACCAATCTCTCTCTCGACATAAGGTGGGTCGCCAAGGCCATGGCCAATTCTCAGGTCTCGACCATTGCAGTCTTTGACAGAGGAGATTTCTATGGTTATGTGACGGAGGCCTGCGTCCTCGACGGTGTCTATAACGCAATGAGACGTGCGAAGCTCGAGCAGGGTGTGGAGTTCGTATCCTGCTGACCAAATCATTGATGCTCTGGAGGACGAATCATGGGAGATTCAGGGACGGACAATGTGGGCCAGAAGAGAGGGATCGCAGTCTACTTATGCGGATGCAGGGGAGAGATATCCAAAAAGATCGACCTTGCAGCGATAGCCTCCACAATCAAGGATATACCCGCAGTCGTGACCGTCGGCATCCACGAGTCACTATGTTCAAGGGAAGGCCAGCAATTTCTGAGGGACGAATATGCCAGCAAAGGGTTCGATAAGGTTGCCGTTGCAGCATGTTCCCCCAACATACAAGGGCTGATAATCAGCAGGTTCCTCGAAACTGAAGGTATGAACAAGTACCTCTTCGACCAGGTAAACATACGCGAACAATGCGCGTGGGTACATGCAGACCGCGAACGGGCAACTAGCAAGGCCAAGAGCCTGTTGCTGGGCTCATTGGCAAAGGTGGAGAAGCTGATGCCACTGGAAGATATCGAAGTCCCCATCCTCGGATCTACCCTAGTGATAGGAGGAGGGGTCACTGGCATGGCGGCTGCTCTTGATATCGCATCCAATGGATTCAAGGTATATATTGTCGAAAGGAGCAATGAGCTCGGTGGGAGAGCATACAAGCTGAGCATGACATTCCCCACCCACAACTGTGGAATCTGCTGCATGCAATACTGCAAGGAATGCGTGTTCACCCCCAAGATAGAAGACGTCCTCCAGAACAAGAACATCGAAGTCCTCTTGAATTCAAATGTCGAGGACATGACCGGTGGTTTCGGCAACAGACATGTCAAGGTGAAAACACCGGAGGGGCACAGGGAATTCGATGTCGGGACAATAATCGTCGCTACTGGAAGCAAGACTTTTGACCCGGCAAGAATCTCCGAGCTGCATTATGAGATCCCGGACGTGATCACAACGACCGAGTTGGAGCAACTCATAGTCAAGCAGCGCGAGCTGGGAGGCGGTCTGAAGAGGCCGTCAGATGGCAAGAACCCGAAGACTGTGAATTTCGTTCAATGCGTCGGTTCACGCGACAAGGTGAAGGGCAATCTGCATTGCTCGCTCGTCTGTTGCACATATGCCATCGGTCAGGCGAGGGAGATAAAGAAACTGAATCCTGATGCTGATGTCTATGTACATTACATCGACCTCCGTGGGCCATACAGAGGTTTTGAGGAATTCTACGAAGATGCCAGAGAGGAAGGGATCAATTTCGTGCGAGGACGAGTCGCCGAGGTGGTGGTCGACAAGGACAAGATGTTCGTGAGGGCCCTTGATACAGACATGGACACTTTGCTCAATATCGATTCCGACCTGGTAGTACTGGCTGTAGGTCAGGAACCTTCCGAGGACAGCGACAGAATTGCCAAACTGCTTCACATCCAGATGGACATCGACAAGTTCATGAAGGACATCAACCCGATGTTTCCATCCGAATTCAGACGGGGGATATATGTGGCAGGCACTGCCCAAGGTCCCAAGGGGATCAGATACTCCATAGAAGATGCGCGAGCAGCTGCTGCAAGTGCCATTAGTATCATGAAGGATGGGAAGGTACAGTTCCCAAGAATAGTCGCATTCGTCGACGAATCCAGGTGCAGGGGTTGTGGCAGGTGTGAAGATATCTGCGAGTATGATGCGATCAAAGTGACGGAAGACCCCGAAAAGGGTATTCTCGTATCCAAGGTGGACGAGATAAGGTGCGAAGGGTGCGGGACCTGCGCCGTAGTCTGCTGCAACAAGGCAATAACTGTCTACAATTTCATGAGGGATCAGGTCGAAGCGCAGATACGAGCCATCATCGAGGAGGTGCCCTGATATGAACGAATCAGGGTTCGAGCCGAAGATAATCGCTTTCACCTGCACATGGTGCGGGTATCCATCGGCGAACCTGGCAGGTGTCAATAAGATAGAGTATCCACCAAATGTGAGAATTGTCAGGGTCATGTGCAGCGGAAGCGTCGAGCCAGCGATCATCATGGATGCTTTCGAGCATGGAGCGGACGGCGTCATCATCATAGGATGCCTCATAGACAATTGTCATTACGTTTCTGGGAACAAGAGAGCCCAGGAGAGAGTAGATGCATTCAAGGACCTCATGGACATCTTGGGTCTGGATTCACGAAGGTTGCGCACCGAATGGATCAATGCATCCGAGAGATACAGATTCGCCAAATCCATGAGTGATTTTGTGGAAGAGGTGCGTGGCCTAGGGCCGCTTCCAATACAGAAGAAGCAGCAGAAAGAAGGGAGGTCCAAGGAGCAGACGGCCGCCTCAATCAAGCAACTGATAGAAGATACTGGCGCATTTGACTGTGTTGAATGCGGTAAATGCACCACCGTTTGTCCGATACCCAAGTTCGACAATGAATTCGCTCCGCGCACGATCGTACTGAAAGCAATGGAAGGTATCGTCGAGAATATAGCCCAGGACAAGGACATCTGGACCTGCATAACATGCGAGCAATGCAATGCGATGTGCCCATACAAAGTCGATTATTCGGGATTCATACGTGGTATGAGAGAGGAGGCCCTCCATTTTGGTGCTGCCCCACTATGCTCCCAAGGAGGCTTGATCCATGCAGTGCAGAGGATTATGGCATCCTCAGACATGAAACAGAATAGGCTGCAATGGATCAAAGACGATATGAAGATCGCAGATAAGGGAGATGTATTCTACTTCGTCGGATGTCTCCCGCATTATGATGCTATATTCCGGGACAGGGAAGGTCTCGCACTCACCAAGATATGCGAATCAGCTGTCAGGTTGATGAACCGGGCAGGCGTCGTTCCTGTCGTAAGCAACGATGAGAAATGCTGCGGTCATGACCTCAATTGGGTCGGAGAGGAGGGTGAATTCGAGAAGCTGATGGATTTCAATGTCGACTTGATAAAGAAATCCGGAGCAAAGAAGGTGGTGTTCACGTGTCCCGAATGCTATAGGACATTCAACATGGACTATCGAGATTTCGTTGGTGAACTGGGATTCGAAGTCCAGCACATAGCGGACTACCTTAAGGAGCTGATCGATACAGGAACTCTGAAGGCGGATGATAAGCAGAAGGAGAAGTTCAAATTCACTTATCACGACTCGTGTCGTCTCGGAAGGCATTCAGGGATCTATGATTCTCCGAGGGACCTCGCAACTGTATTCCAGGGATGCGACTTCATCGAGATGCCGAACACGAAGGACAAGGCCATATGCTGCGGCGTGAGCGGGTGGTCCAACTGCAACAGCAACATCAAGAGGATGCAGATCGAGAGGATGATAGAGGCCAAGAAGACCGGAGCAGACAAGATGCTCCTATTCTGTCCCAAATGCCAGATACATATGCGATGCGCAGTTCAAGACAAGATACCGGTGGAAAAGTCAGAGGTTGATGTGGAAGTGGAGGATTACACGGTCGCAATCGCAAAGGCTTTCGGGCTTGTGAACGATGATGAAAGAAAGGAAGGAGAGAAGCTCGATACGAAGAATGAAAAGAAGGATTAGGGAAGTGGTTTATCCCTTTCATAGAGCGGGTTAGTAGTACTTGGTTGAGGTCGTTGTCCTCTCCTCGACATTGATCTTCCTCTTTCCGAGCTCCTCGAAGAATGGCTCGGGATCCACCGTTGCCTCAGCTGGGAACACACCGGGCGCTTTTATCTTTCGTTTCATCTGCCAGAGCGATACTATCGCAGGTGGCACGGCCGTATCTCTTGCCGATGATATTCCCCTTACAGGATCGTTCCAGGTCACTATCGAATAAGTCACGGTCGATGGCATGCCGTCCTTCTCACCGGAACAATCGATTCTGAATATATCATATTCATACTCATCTTTTGGAATTGCAGTGCGCCCCTGCTCAATCCCCCTCTGATGCATGCTAGTCAAGAAATCAAGTGGAGATATCTTGCATCCAGAGACATTGAGAGGCGTCTCATCTGCGAATCCCAGCGCGCGCAGCGTTTGAAATGTGCTCATGTCGTTGGGCGGGAACCCGATTCTGAATGTCACATTCTTCGCTTTCAGATATTTGCCCATAGTAGCAGGTTCCGAATGCTTGACATAGTATGTCTTGATCTTGCCTATCGGATCAGGCATCATGACTTCCTTCTCGCCACCCAGGATCTCCTGTTTCTGATACTTGTTCCGTATCCATTGTACGGATTGTTGTGTGAATTCGTCAAGAACCGTGCGAATCGAATAGCCTGGCCATCCCGCCTCTTTGATGGGGAGGGTGTTGCCCCAAGCACAGACGATATCGATCGAGTCGATCTTGTCCAATCGCTTAGCCCCGGCCGCACCAGCCACGTTCGTCATTCCTGGTGTGCTTCCAAGACCGATGGTCGCATTAATTCCAGCATCCTTCCACTTCTTGTGAAGTTTGAGTTGCTTGAGACAAGTGTCAAAGAAACCTCCGAGGTCAGTGTATGAAGCTCCACCTTTCAGACACGCGTCCATCGCCGCAAGATTGGTCTGATACCAAGCACAGTTGACGACAGCATCGACTTTCTCATTCTTTATGACCTTGACCACGTTGTCGACATCGTATGCATTGAGCTCGACCATCTGAACCTTCTTGTCCAGTTTCAGGGCAGTCATAGCGTTCTTGACATCATCCAATCTCAGACTAGATGCGATGACATCCTTCACGCCACACATCTCAACAAGGTCCTGCACCGTATAAGCGCCTATTTGTCCAGAAGCACCAAGAATCAACGTCTTCATACATCCACCTCCACAATCATTCCTCAATCAAAATGCTCTTCCAGCTCCCCATCTCAGTACAATAAACATCTACTTAAATATTCTCGGATAAAGGAATTCATTTGACAAGATCGTGAATTGGGACGCTGCATTCATCGACTCGCAATCAGATCTATCTCAATCAATGCATCCTTCGGAAGACCTGAGACCTCTACCACCGAACGCGAAGGTCTGTACTCTCCAAAGAAGTCAGCATACACTTGGTTGACCAATGTGAAGTCCTTGATGTCTCTGATGTAGATTGTGACCTTCAATACATTTGCGACTCTTGATCCTGATGCTTCCAGAATCTTCGACAGGTTACGTAGGGCTTGACGAGCTTGATTCGCAACATCGCCCTGAACAATCATCCCACTGACTGGATCGATGCCAAGCTGACCTGAGCAGAATATCATGTTTCCAGACATAACTGCCTGTGAGTAGGGTCCAACTGGTTCAGGCGCATCAGGTGTCAGGACAATCTGCGGTCCACCTTCAGGAGTGCTTCTTGCCGACCCTCGTGCCATCATATACAACTTCACCACCCATTATCGTCTTCAGCACAGACACGTCGCGGACGAGAGAAGGATCACTGAATGGATCTCCTGAGAGGACAACAAAATCAGCATACTTGCCCTCGGCAATGGTCCCTTTCACATTCTCTTCGAATGATGCATAGGCAGCGTCTCTAGTATATGCGGCGGTCGCCTCCTCTGCAGTGATCCTCTGAGAATCATGTGGAGCATTGACTGCTGAAATCACCCCATATAGTGGAGAGAATGGCATGCAATCTGATCCGAAGACCATCTTGACCCGAGACTTCAAAACCTCCTTGAAAGGATTGTTCAGTATCGCGCGTTCTGGACCCAGTCGCTCATAGTACATGCCGTTGATGCCACCCCATTCCCCCACGAAGTTCGGCTGCATTGAAGCAATGATTCCAAGTGACCTCATCCTTTTGAGTTGATTCGCTGTCGGCAGTTCCAAGTGTTCTATCCTGTGCCTGTGGTTCTTCCTGGGAGTGCACTCGAGCGCGTCCTCCATCGAATCAATCACAGCCTCGATCCCTTTGTCGCCTATCGCATGCACGACCAACTGGATGGAAGCTTCGTTGGCCTTGTGAATCATATCATCGAGTTGATCTATAGGATGCACGAACATGCCAGTGTTCTTCGGGTCATCGTTGTACGCCTCTGATAGTGATGCGGTCCGGGCACCCAATGCGCCATCACAGAATATCTTCAGTCCGCCAATCTTCAGTCGCTCTGAACCAAGCCCGGAAGATAAATTCAGACTGCGCATGGAATCCAGATTCGGGTATGGCACATTGAACCATACACGAACTCCGAGCCGTCCTGCCCTCTCAGCGGTCTGGTAGATAGAAAGATGTTCCGCTTCACCATTATCCTGGACTGAAGTCACGCCGAGGGAATGCGCCTTTCGAGTAGCAGCAATCAAACCTTTCATCTTTCGACCTGCATCTGGGGCAGTTGCCTCTCTGACGAATGCAACAGCGGATTCTTTGAGCACGCCAGTCAGCGCGCCTGACGCACTCTTATCGACTCCGGGCATGTCAGTATTGAGTCCCAAAACAGATATTGCCTTCGAATTGACAGTCGACAGATGACCGCATATGCGATGGGCAACCGCGGGATGATTCGGACAACAGGAATCTAGGTCTTCTTTAGTGATGAACCGGCCATGGTCCCATCGACTTTCCATCCATCCAGCACCTAGTACCCATTCACCTTCGGGGGTCTTCTTCGCGCCCGACTTCATGCGAGACATCACATCGTCCAGGGATTTGCAGCCAAAGAGATCGACATTCATGGAATCAATGCCCATGTTCACGAAATGAGTATGTGAATCGATGAAGCCAGGTATCACTATCTTGCCGCCCAGATCATACTTGTCACAACCACGGGGAGCTGAGTTCCTTATCTCAGCATCAGTCCCGACAGCTATGATTCGACCATCGGCTACGGCAATTGCTTTCGCTACTCTAACCTCGGAATCGAAACTATAAACTCGGCCATTATAGAATATCGCATCTGCCCTTCGTGCAACCATTCGCATCTACTCCCTCAAGCTCAATGGATGACAATCCAGATGAAACTGACCTGATCCAATGCAGGTTCAATCCGGATTGAGTATCATGTCAACAAGGGTGGCAAAAGCATTCTCGACATTGTATCCAGTCTTCGCAGAAGTCAACAATGCGGGAGCACCATGCTTCATGGCAAAGACCTCAAGGTCTTTGGATTCGATTCGGACATCATCCTTCAAATCATACTTGTTGCCAAGGAATACAATCGGTATCTCACCAGTAGTCGATGTCATAGCTTTGATCCAATATCGGAGCTCGCCGAGGCTCTCCTTGCTCGTCAGGTCACAGACAGCTAGTGCACCCTCCGCACCATAGAAATAGGCCTCTCGCAACACTTCTCGAAAACTTGGCTGGCCCATGATATCCCAGATCAAGAGGACGACTTTCTGCGTCTCACCAGTCTTTGCATTCTTTGCCTCGATCTCTTTCTTGGTGACCTTCGTCCCGATTGTGGCAATATACTTGTCATCGAAGACATCGAGTACATATCTCCGAATCATGCTTGTCTTGCCGACACCCACATCACCGACCAAGCATATCTTCAATTTCTTTGTATCATTGCTTTCAGCCAATGACTCAACGACCCCTTGCTCATCTGATGTATGGGTAAGTAGTCTAAAAAACGTTTGCACACTGTGAAGCCTTCGTACTCTCATTCAATTCGTGCTCATCGATTGTCATCATGAAGAAGAAACATGAGGGAGTGATGATTCTTCGTTATCAAAATGCGAAAGTGAATCAAAAGAGTATTATTATACATAACGCGCTTACATATTCAGAGATGCGTCATGAAAGTTGAGCAAAACCTGACGGTAACAGGTGCTTGATGGGGAAAGATGCATCAATAATTCCGATAGGAGGAAAAATACCTATGTCGTGCGGAAAATGTGGAAAGAAGACGAAGAAGAAAGCAGTGAAGAAGCCCGCGAAGAAGGTCGCGAAGAAGGCCGTTAAGAAAAAGAAGAAGTAATTTTTCTTATGAGATGTTCTTCCGTCAGGAGGGTTCATTAAATGCCTGCAAAGAAGAAATCCAGCAAATCTGGCAAGACGAAAAAAGCAGAGCCCAGAGGCAAGGAAATTCGAGCTAGCAGGACAAGGTGAGTTCCAGAGCGATGGAAGGCCCTTGGATTCTGTCCTGGGATCAAATCTCATTAAACTTCTTCTTTAATTCCCTATTTTATTGACACAATCGGACACACGGTTATCGCTCTTCACACGGTTTTCGAAGATATCGTTACGACATGAAACGAATGACTCTGCGATCGATCATGGTCTCATCAATCATTCTCAGCAAAATGACATATGCAAGATCGCGATTCACTCATGAGAAGCTTGGCATGTCAAGTGATAAGAGACTGCTATGGGTGATAAGCTATCATCATGCATGCAATGATGGCGCGCTCCTGGCATTGGTTGCGATATTGCCGATACTCGTTCGGGAGATGGATCTATCGTACTCAGAGATCGGCCTCCTAGGTTTCGGTCTGCTTATCACGGTCATCATTCAACTCGTAGTTGGTAAAGCCGCGGACAAGATATTCTCGAGGTATCTCCTGGAGCTGGGTGCAGGACTCATGGCATTGTCATTCGTCCTTATTCCGCTTGCATCGAATTTCTTGGGGCTATTCGTCGCAGTGATCTCCATGAGAGTTGGAGCGAGTTTCTATCATCCCATTGGAATCAGCTGGATAACCAAGAGATATGAAGGCTCATTCCTAGATACTGCCCTCGGCATTCAAAGTGGCGTGGGGAACCTTGGAGTTATTCTCGCATTCGGGTCATCGGGGTTCTTGGGAGAGATGTACGGATGGAGGACACCTTGCATCATCTGGGCCGTGCTCAACATTATAGCAATGATCGCAGGCATCATACTCACGCGGAACGAAGAACAACCCGAGGCAAAGATTGTCAGCAGAGTCGAGACCTCATTCAAGGACACATTCACAAGGATAGGGATTATGGCAATCCCGATAGCTGCAGGCGGGGCGCTCTACCAGGTCACGAGCTATTTTGGGCCACTCAACCTCACGGAATTGCATGGATGGAGCGTCGGAGATGCGGACCTGTTGTTTGCCATCTGGATTGGCATAGGAACTGTGTCTTCGTATTTCTTCGGACGATTGAGCAATCGCTTTGGGAGGGGGAGGCTGCTCATCTACGGATATGCAGCTTCTTCGGTCTGCGTGTTGATGCTCCCATTCCTATCGACATGGGTTACAATTGCACCAGTCCTTGTCCTATTTGGAGCGATGCTGTTCATCACTTACCCCGCGCTCTTCTCAGTAATATCAAAGGCGACACGACATGAAGAAAGAGGTACCGCATTTGGGTTGCTTTTTGGATTGCAGCTCGGCGGTGGCGCTGCCGTCGTGTATCTCTGCGGAATCGTGTCGGACCACTTCAACGACCCATCATATTCGTTCTTCGTGGTATTCATACTAGGGCTAGCAGCCATAGGTGCTCTCTCAATTTGGATGAGGAAAGCAGACATATCATGAAGGATGGCCGCTTGATTCACTCGATACGCCCTCGATTCACTACTACTGGCTGTTTTGAAGCACCCCGCTCCTGCACCGGGGTCGGACCATATCCAGCGGGGAACTCATCAGACAGATATTGATAGCCTCTTTTCTTCTGCTGATGCCTTGCCCATGTGAGGATTAGAGCCACAATCACGGCTACAATTCCAGTAAGGTATACCATATCGAATATGTTCGCACCGCCGATGCTGAGCATGGCAAAATCATCGGACGGTGCTTCGAATGCCAGAGCCTCTCCCAGGTGGAATACATCTGCTCCAAGCAATGTTCCAATTATCCCTGATACGTAGGCGAGAGGCGCAGCTTTCCGGACATCCATCCAGAATACAGATAGAGAATAGAGTCCCGCCGCGAGTGCTGGCGCAAAAGCCATTGGAACTTCGGCCACGATGCCGACCCCAGCCTCAGCACGGGTGATGTTGTACGTGATAAACGAGACGATAGTAATGCCAATGAACGCTTCAGGGAGGTCGATCCGACGCTTCCACAGTATATTGACACATATCAGCAACGGTATCAACGCTCCACCGATGCTTATGCCAACCCACCAACCACCATACGGAAACAAGGGGATGCTAATCCATCCGAGGAACAGCGTGCCGAAGATGATTGTGGATGCCTCTCCGTGGGTGAATCCCATTGACACCAGGACTTTCTCTATTGAGCCCACATACAAATAGAGCAATAACAGGATCGAACCCAGTGCTACTGCGACCCATAGATAATCCGAACCCTCCGCCATCGATAGATGTAACAATCAACGACTGATAAAATCCTATCTAGTGGGGTCAGTACTCAACACCCGATGGCTGACAGACATCGAGACGACTGACAATCGCCCTACATCGACCTAAGATAGACCGAATCGAGCATTGAGACATTCCAGGCAATTGATTCGGTCACGGCCTCCATTTCCACATCTCCGAAATATATCAGATGTGAATGACAATGGCAATCTGAGGAGCCGAAACCATCGGCGACCACACAGGCACCTTCTGTATCAAGGAGCGATTGTGCGACCGCGCATTCGTGTTCCTTCCCTTGGATAGGAATAGAGACCGTGCACATAACCACCGCATTCTCGAGGAAATGGTCGATGTGCCAGCGCAGCTTCTTGGTCTTTCGACGATGACGCAGGACTCGAGCCTCAATACCCATCTGGGCGGATCCAACATATGCATATATGCCCTCAGGAAAACGGAACTCCCCAAGTGCCCCCACCTGTTTCACGAGAGGTTCTTCGAGCATGATCACAAGGACATACGTGCCGCGCATCGAGGATATGATGCGCAGCGCATCTAAGTAACTTGCTCACAACAAGCTGCCGCATACTAGCCAGTCAAAAGCCATATATCCAAGGATGCCATGCAAGTTATGGCTGATGCATCGGGATGGGATATGGCCGAATATTCACTCGTATACATACCACTGGCGGCCATTGGATTCATAGTCTTGAATCAGGGCGCTAAGTTCATCACAGACAATGCAGTTGCCATCTCCAGGAATTTTGGCATAAGTCGATTTGTAATCGGCATGTTGGTTGTCTCCACCCTAGCCGCGCTCCCAGAAGTAGTCGTCTCGATCCTTGCGCTGAGTGAAGGAGCAGAACAGATTGCCCTGGGAAACGCTCTCGCATCCAATATCGTCACTATTGCATTCGTAATTGGCCTGACTGCGATCATCGTCCCGCTCAAGGTCACACGAGAGATGATAATGCGAGATGCAATCTTTCTCATGACCGTGACCATAGTATGCTCGGTCCTCCTGCTGGATGGCTCACTCACATTCCTCGAAGGGATAGCGTTGATGATCCTGTTCGTACCATACACAATGAATCTGCTATTGACAGGCAAATCATCAAGCGCCAAGGATATCGAGAAATCGATTGAAGATGTCAAGATACAACTTGAACTCATGGGAACGCTCTTCGGCCGCAAGATCGAGATAAGGGCAGGACCTCAGTGGCTGGTCTTTGGAATCGCCTGGACGGTGATCGGAGCTGAATTCGTAGTCAGAAGCATCATGCAAATGACTGACTCATTCAGCCTTGACCCATGGCTTGTCGGAATCACAATCGCAGCTCTGGGAACAACGCTTCCCGACATCGCGGCATCCTACCATGCCGCCAGGAGAGGTTTCGGCGATCTCGCTCTAGGGGAGGGCATCGGAGCGAACATTGTCACGGTCCTCCTGACGCTCGGACTAATGGGGATCATCCATCCGTTTGATTTCCAGACCTCGAACGTGCTACCTATGATCCTGGCACTCAATCTTGCGACATTCATGGTGCTCGCATTCATGCTCAAAGGCATGAGAATCTCTCAACTAGGAGGATACATACTCATCAGCACCTACTTCGGCCTGGTCCTTGCGGTCGTAGCCCTGTCCGTGTTCTAGAGCCATTCATCTTAATTACTGGTTAATCTAATCCATATCTCGACCGAGGAGGTAGACCGTTTGGGCAAACAAATGATCACAGGCCTTGAACCCGGAGAAGTGGCAGGATACGTATTCCTCTGTGGAGAACCTGAGAGGGTACCGAAGATAGCATCTGTTCTCGAGGATGGGAAGAAGCTCAGACAGGCACGTGAATACCTGATATATGGCGGGACCCTTGATGGTACACCGATCACGATTGCATCCACTGGAATAGGCGGGCCTTCTGCGGCCATACTCGTCGAGGAGATGGCCAATCTAGGGGCGCACACATTCATCAGGATAGGGACCAGCGGAGGCATAGCGGATGGCCTCGAAAAGGGGGATTTTGTCATTGCAACTGGAGCAATACGTGCCGATGGCACCTCAAGGAGCTACGCTTGGACGGAATATCCAGCCATGGCAAACCACGAAATCATTATGGCACTAATAGACTCCGCGACCAGGAAGAAGGTGAGATTCGATGCAGGGATATGCTTCTCTGTTGACGGGTTCTACAGCGAGAACAAGGTCATCGTTGATGGGAAGATCCAGCCAATGTCACATTCGAGCTACATGACATCGACGATGATCAGCAGGTTGGGCGATGTCAAGAAAATGCAGGGAAAGAACATCGAGATGGAGAACGGGACGATCTTCACCGTATGCTCCTTATTCGGTCTTCGGGCCGGCGCAATCTGCACCGTTTCGGATGTGGTCCCCTGGCACCCTACGGAAAAGATACTGGATTTCGAGCAGAACATGGCAGATTGCATCTCTGTGGGCATTGATGCGATGAAGACGCTCATCTCGTGGGACAAGAAGAAGCATGGAAAGAGATTCTACGCACCGTCACTCGGCTAGGACGAGTCTTTCTTCCTTCGGCCACCCTTCTTTGAAGGTGTGGCTTTGGGCTCCTCTTTCGGGTTGCCCAGGACGGCGAACGGTTCTGGCCAGTCCACTGCATGGATACTGGGGGCGTCCTCCCGATCCCGGAAATATTGTTGGTAGAACTCTTCTGCGACATTCGGTATCACTGGGGAGATCATCTTGAGCAGACCAAGCCCGGTGGCCCACATAGTATACCACGCGGCCTCGTCCTTCGCATCGAGCCTCTTCCCATCATTCATGAGATAGCTGGCTGAGATCTCGTTCCGGATGAAATCCTCCACCGTCCGAAGAGCGTCCGCGGGTCTGCTGTCCTGGATATTATCATCCACCTTCCGAGCAACTCTCACAAAACTATCCAGCAGGCTCCGATCAGAATCCTTTAGCACCATCAACTCGACGATCGGCTTTGCCTTTATGCGCTTGGTGATATATTCCTCGAGACTCCAGAGCTGCTTCCACAATCTCGTCTCCTGACGTCGCAGTGCCAAAAGTGTTGTGGCATCAGAATATTCCCTGGACTGCAGGGCAGATGACAGATTTCGAATCGAGTCTTGGATCGAATCCACCTGGACACCGCTTCGTCCGAGCATCGGGGTGAGCTTCAGCACATCCTTGATGTATCCTCTAAGATGGCCGTGCCATTCCAGCCGGTCCTCCAGAAGATCCTTCGCCATCATCATGTTGGTCATCGCCTGATCGAACCTGCCCTCCTTGTAGGTCTCGATCGAGTCAGCAATCAGATCCTCAACGTCCTGACAGAATACCTCCGCCTTCCTGGCCTGAACAACGAGATTCTTCGCTTGTCTGAATGTGTCGATGAAGTGGATACTATTGAAATTGCGTTCCTCAAGGAGCTTTGCGGCCGTGTCGGAGATCAGCGCGTCTCGACTGAACAGGCATTCCACCATTGCCAACTCACCGGGCTCGGATTGCGTCAACCGTGCAGTGCTAGTCTTCACCTGCTCGCGAACCTTGGGGTTATCGTCGTTGTAATGTTTGAGAAGTATAGGCACGATAGAGAGGGGGTTCTTCCTCCCGTGCTCTTCAATCCTGTCAACCATCTTGCGTCTCCGTCCAGGCATAATGGATGACAAGTCATTAACCAAGTGCCTGTCGATTCTAAGACTCTCGACATCCTTTGACATTTCGACATCAGCGTCGCTGACATAGATTGCTCTGGTCACTATAGCACCTGGCACCCTTATGATGAGTCTGCGGATACATAAGCCTTTTCGGGTTCTGTGAATAGGCCAGAGAATCTGAGCCAGCATGCTAGGACGTTACAGATAGAGTTATCAAACAGCATCGCACTCTCCTTTAGAGGTGAATTCATGGGAGTCATTGAGTTCATTGATGATATTTGGCAGAATCTAAGAGAGAACCTGCTTGATGGCATACCAAATGCTATCGTGTTGGTTATTGGTGCAGTGATATTCCTTATCGTCGCTATGGCGATAATAATGATCATACGAAAAGTACTGACGACAATCATGCAGAGGAGCCCTCTGGACAAGAAGATAGGCGGTCTGATCGTGAAATCGATCTATGCCCTCATGCTTTTTACTATTCTTGTCGCGTTCCTTGAGATGATAGGTCTTTCACAGATCGCACTCGCCCTTGGTGCCGCGATTGCGTTCATCGCGTTGGCGATAGGCCTGGCGATGAACAGCGTCCTCGGTGACTTCGTGTCTGGCGGATTCCTCTTGGGAGAGAAGGATTTCGGAGAGGGTTTCCAGGTGGAGGCAGCAGGAGTGAAAGGCACCGTTGTTGACGTGGATATGCGGAAGACCAGAATTCAGGGGGACGATGGCATTTACTATGTCATACCTAACAAAGCAGTGGAAGGAGCCACCTGGAAGGTTTTCAAGAGACCCGCGGAGACCAAGAAGAAGATCTTCTAAACCCTTCCCTTTCCCCTCATTTTCCTTATCTCTGGAAATCTCAACGCTTTGTTTCCAGTGAACACGATGGGAATGAAGCCGCCAAAACCTATTCCCTCGAAGAGGGGGGACATGGTGTCTGACGATGACTGTCTGACGACATCGACCCCTCCGGCCAGTATGCTCTGGGCGGGCAAGACTAGGGTGCTCTGCTCCTCGCTATAGAGGAAACAATTATCCTTCACCGAGGCCCCGGCTGTATCCCTAAGAACGATCGAAGGATGCAAATGCCCGATGATTGTCGGCCGGTCGTCCAACGAACCCTGATGTCCGTGAAGGATACGGATACCGCAAACCTCTAACTCTTTCACAAGAGGAATCGAATGCTCCCGAAGTATCAGCCCGAGATAATTGTCATGATTACCCTTCACCACCTCGACTGACAGATTTGAGGAGAGGTCGGACACGAAACTGGACACATCATCCCATTCCTGTTCAAGGTTACGTGAGAAATTGTGTTTGAGATCCCCCACAATGATTATTCTGGAGACATCCAGATTATCGATGAGTCCAGACAGGTAATTCCGGATATGACGAGTCTGCATCCTTGGGATGCTCATGCCTTCGTATTCAAGCGCCGCTTCACAGCCCAGGTGTAGGTCTGATATAAGGAGAGCTTTTGCATCTGGCAGCAGCGCTGCTCCTCCTGGGAACAGCCTTATCGAATCGTTAAGTCTAAAACCGCGACGCACGTCTGAGGACTAGTGCGGACCTTCTTAACAACCTTTGCGACTATTTTTGTGCACCTGGGTAGCTGTTTAAATACGGTCAAAGGCAGTCGCCCGTCGATATGCTCGAGAATACTTTCGTTCTCCTCAAAGGCATAGGCGCTTCCAGGGAGACCATGCTATGGAGATCGGGCATCCACACTTGGAAGGATTTTGTATCTTCAGAAGAAGTAAAGGGCATCGCCGATGCCCGCAAGGAATCCATGAATCTCACCCTAATGGAGGCACAGGCCAGACTCAGAGAGCGGGATTCACGCTATTTCGCATCTAACCTGCCATCGAAAGAGCTGTGGAGATGCTTATCAGATTTCTCAGGCAATGCTATCTATCTAGACATAGAGACCACGGGATTATCCTTGATGTCCCCCGTAACTGTCGTCGGCATATACGATGGCAGGAGGATGCACACTCTCATCAAGGGCCAGAACCTGTCGGCCAGCTCGCTCAATGCGATCCTGGACTCTGCGGATATGATAGTTACCTTCAACGGCGCGAGCTTTGATCTGCCTGTTCTCAGAGCACAGTTCCCAGGAACCATACCTGATGTGCCCCATGTTGATCTCAGGAATGTCCTCCGCAAGCTCGGCCTGAAGGGCGGACTCAAAGCGATAGAGAGGCAGCTTGGAATAGATAGAGATCAGAGAGTCGAGTACATGACCGGGTCGGAAGCGGTGTATCTCTGGCGACTTTGGGAGAGACAGGGGAAGAGGAACGCTCTGGACCTATTGATCGAATACAACTCCGCTGACTGCGTGAACCTGAAATCGTTATCCGAATATGCTTATGGCAAACTCAGACATGCCACATTCGAACGCATCGCTTTGATGAATGACCGATTATCGGATGAAGCTTTGAGGTAGATTGAATGGATGGGCTTCTAGGACTTATCTTGGCAATCCTCGTGTTCGTGATAATAATACTACTCGTGAATCGTTCGATCAAGACTATAATACTGCTTGGAGTATGCATAGGCGTATTCCTGGTACTGGCATACATGGGGGTCCTGGGTTGACGATGGACGCTGCTGATGAATTCATAGAGACAGTTCACATGGATCTATGGCGTTCTGCTGAGGAAGCGGCAAGGGCAATCAGATCTAGCACAGATATTATCGTCGCCACGCACATAGACGCGGATGGCATATCCGCTGGTGCAATCGCAAGCGGCGCTCTCAGGCGACTCAATAGAAAGCATAAGGTCCTCTTCTTCAAGAAGCTCGACGAGGAAGCCATCGATTCCATCAGGGCGGAGGAGCCTGACCTTGTATGGTACACTGATCTCGGAAGCGGGTCTATATCCAAGCTGGGAGACATTCTCGCAGTCGTATCGGACCATCATGTGCCTGAACCAGGACACGAGACGAGCTCCAAGAACGGCCAGGCCAGACTCTTCGATTTCCCCAGTGTGATACAGGTCAACCCTCAATTGCACGGCATATCTGGAGCAAACGAGCTGAGTGGGGCGGGAGCCACATTCCTTGTGGCTCTGGCGCTAGACAAGGACAACATAGACCTTGCGCACCTCGCGGTGTTGGGCAGTGTCGGAGACCTGCAGGACCAGAAGAGCAGGAGATTGATCGGCCTCAATAGATCCATAATATCAGCCGCAATCTCCGCAGGAAGGCTCGATGCCTTCGAGGATCTGCGCCTCTTTGGAAGAGAGACGAGACCGGTATACAAGATGTTGGAATACGCCTCCGACCCATTCCTTCCAGGAATAACCGGGAACGAGCAGGGAGCAATTGGATTCATTCTGGAACACGACATCGAACCGAAGGAAGGAGATATTTGGAAGTCCTGGTCTATGCTGACTCCGGCCGAGAGGGATGAACTCATATCAGGACTTCGAGAACATCTGCGTCTCAAGGGGCGCAAGATGGAGACCATACTGAGATTGACTGGTGAAGTCTATGTCCTAAAGAAGGAAGCCAGCGGGTCCCCGGTCAGGGACGCAAAGGAATTCGCGACCCTTCTGAACGCGTGCGGACGGCACGGGAGCGCGGAGACTGGGCTTGAGATCTGCCTTGGAGACCGAGGTGAGGTGCTGGCGCGGGGGTTGGCGCTACTCAGAGACCACCGATCCGCACTGAGCCAGGCGATAGAATACGCGAAAAGCATTGGAATAGTCAGGTTGAGGAACATACAGTACTTCGATGCGGGAGACGAGATAGAGGAGACCATCGTCGGAACCGTGGCGGGCATGCTATTGGGTGACGCTGGTTCTGACAGGAGCGCACCGATGGTCGCATTCGCTGATTCCCTGGACTCCTCCGACGAGATAAAGACCAAGGCTTCCGCAAGAGGAACTCAGGATTTGGTGGCAAGAGGCATGGACCTCTCGGTAGCTATCAGGGCAGCAGCAGAAAAAGTAGGTGGCGTTGGAGGCGGGCACAATATCGCTGCTGGCGCAACGATCCCGGCCTCCAGGAAAGAGGATTTCTTGAAGGAACTGGACACCATCGTAGAGGTGCAGCTCACTTCGAAAGCGCGGCCATGAGGACTGCTTTCTGCGCATGCATCCTGTTCTCTGCCTGATCGAACACGACACTGTGTGGTCCGTCGATTATCTCGGCAGACATCTCGTATCCACGGTGTGCAGGTAGGCAGTGCATGAATATCCAGTCCTTGTTGGCCTTCTCAGCTAGCTTCTCGTTCACCTGATACGGCAGGAATATCTTCTCACGAGCAGCCTTCTCCGCTTCCTGGCCCATTGATATCCAGGTGTCAGTGTAGATCACGTCTGCACCTTCGGCTCCCTGGAACGGATTCGACATCAGTTCGATCTTGCAGCCGGTCCCGCTTGCGATTCCTTCGGCCTTTGAGACAATATCTGCGTTGGGCCGGTAGTCTTTGGGGGTTACTGCTCGCATGTTCATGCCCAACAGGGCAGATCCCAATAGCAGCGAGTTGCACACATTGTTGCCGTCTCCGATGTATACCAGTTGAAGGCCCTTGAAGTTCTTCTTCTTCTCCAATATCGTCAGCATATCAGCCGCGCACTGGCAGGGATGCTCCAAGTCGTCCAGGCCGTTTATCACCGGGACCTGGGCGTGCTCCGCGAGCTCACGCATTATCTTGTTGCTGAACGCCCTGTACATTATGACATCGACATATCTGCTGAGAACGTTCGCCACATCAGAGACAGTCTCGCGCTTGCCGATCCCGACTTCGTCGGGGCCTATGTACATCGACTGTCCACCCAGCTGGGACATTCCAACCTCGAAGGAGACTCGCGTCCTGAGACTTGGTTTCTCAAAGACCATGCCTAGCATCTTGCCCTTGAGCGGGTCCTTCTTCTGACCTTTCTTTGGTCCGGATTTCATGTTGAGTGCGTTCTCGAGAATCTTCTCGAAATCGTCTTTCATGTCGAGAACAGAGATGATGTCTCGCTTCAATACAATCACCGCCCTCCGCAAGTGCCAACAACACCTTAAGTCTTTTGAATGTTCAAAATTGGACTTCGGTGAAAACCGTCGAGATGCTAATCAGTTACCGCATCTGGATAGACCGCAGAGCAGGCAGGATACGCAGCCAGATAGATTCACTAATATCCCCCCGCATTCGGGGCAACACTGAGGTTCATGGACGCGCTGGAAGCGAGTGTCCGATGGATCCAATGTGAATAACTCCCTCTCCATGCATCCAAGAACACATCTAGGGGAGATACCATTTGGTCCAGGGGTAACGCGAAAGTACTAGGCATCAACTCAAATGAAGAACTGGCCCAGACACCACTGTGACAAGCTTTATGTATGGAAATATCATGGAGGCGAAATATGGCCGGGGTGGGGTAGTGGTATCCTTGGGGACTGTGGATCCCTTGACCCGGGTTCAATTCCCGGTCCCGGCCCCACTAATCTCGACCATTATCCTTCGGTGAATTTCGCCCCGCAGTTAGGACACTCATTGTCGCCCTCAGATACAGGTTTTCCACAAGCAGGGCATTCGTATTCCGTGAGGTCAGGTCCCTGGGCCTGCGAGACATCATTCTCAGGGCCATCAAGAACGACAGAAGAATTCTCGTCTACCGACTCCGCGAACACAGAGAATTCGGTCCCACATGCTCCGCATCTCGTGCTGTTCAAAGACACCAATTCTCCGCAGAAGGGACATTCGAAACGGATATTCTCG
Organism: uncultured Thermoplasmata archaeon; assembly: GCA_963719945.1. Taxonomy (GTDB): domain Archaea; phylum Thermoplasmatota; class Thermoplasmata; order UBA10834; family UBA10834; genus UBA9653. Next base: position 631,872 of record CAVRDX010000001.1, read on the forward strand.
AAGGATGCGCCGCATCTAGGACAGCTCTTCTCTATCCCAGAAACCGTCTTTCCGCATGAAACACATGCCAAAATGAACACGGGCGCGGGGGATTCGGTCATCTATACATCATTAAACTGCAGATATATAATCCGTTGCCAGACGACCTGTTTTTTGACCAAGAGAAGGACCGATAGATTCATCTTCTCTTCGATTTAGTCGATTTCTTCTTTGTCGGCTTCTTGGAGGCCTTCTTTGGAGTGACTTTCTTCTTCGAGGGCTTCTTCGGTGATGATTTCACCAGTTTCTTTGAGGACTTCTTCGTCGCCGATTTCTTCGCGGTCTTCTTCAAAGCAGGTCTCTTCTTCGGCTTCGCACGCTTGGACACGGGTTTCTTGGCAGGTTTGACGATTTTTCGTATCTTCTTGGTAGTCCTCACCCGAGGTCTGGATCTTGCAGGCACAATAGCAGGCGGCGGTTCTTTTGCGAACACTGCATCCGGTACGGATCGCGTTTCATCGATAGCTGGTGGCTCCTCAAATGACTCTTCTTCAAGCATGGGCGCCATTTCGGGGAGCTCCTCGAAGACCGCCTGACAGCTTGAGCATGATTTTGCAGATATGGATATCTTCTCACCACATACTGGACAATCCACCTTTGCTTCCTCTAATGGCAGATCGCATCTTGGACATTTGTCCTCATCCCCTCGGATCATAAGGCCACAGCCTGGGCACGCAACTCGACGGATCGTCGACTTCAGCTGCTCGAGCTCAGTATTGATGATAGTGTCAACGAACGAATCCATGTCGAATCCTGAGCTGGTCCTCAACACACTCTCCGAGAATTCGGTCAGGTCGATCCCGCAAGCGGAACACTGGGTAGCATTGCGCCAGATCAAACCAGAACAGAAAGGGCATTCGAAGAGGGTCCCAGGTCCAAATTTGAGTCCGCATCGCGGACACTCACCGTCCCTGGATCTGACGATCCTTCCGCATTTGAAACAGCTCAGAAAGATGTCCTTTGTCTCCTCGGCCATCATTAACACGAGATAGCATCTCCGTTATTTAAATCATTGAATACAGCGCAAATGAGATTATGATGATAATCTACGATTTATTCTTTGGCTTTCTGGAACGATGACGATATCCTACGATGAACACCATCATCATGAAGAACACCGGAATAACGACTTCCGAGAATTCCGGTATCATGTTCTCATATATGACCTCATAAGTGCCGGAAGTATCCTGTGTCCATTGACAGCAGATGTACGATTCTCCAGGGGCACTGTATATGGAGGTCAGATGATATTTCAGATACGAATTCTGCGAGATCGTCACAAAGGTCCATGTGCCACTGACATTCTTCTTGATCTGAACCTGGTTCGTGGTGTTTTCCAACCACATTGCGTACACGTTGCCCGTACTCGAATCTAGAGATATCGTTGGGGATCTGTGGGCATAGGTGCCCGTCACGTTCAGTGTTATTGGCGTTGACCAAGCAGTCCCACGGTTATACGCATATTGAATCTTGGCTTTCCAGGAGCCGCTGTATGTATCCCCGGTCCCGTAAACCACATGGAGCACACCATTCGCATCTATGAGTCCAGAAGGCGCAGCCAGATTGGTATTTGCCTGGCTCGCGCCTGCAGCATAGATGGTCGCTTTATCGACAGTCTTCCACGAAGATCCGTCATGATACACACTCTCGACATTGCCCTCGTACGTGTATATGGACCACATCAAAACACCGGATCCGGACTTGCCGGGGAGGAGTATCCCTTTAGGATCGCCAGGCACTTGAGTGTCCAACAGATTTCCTCTGTCAGTCCAGGCACCCTCGACGTTATCACCAGAGGAAGTCGAAGAACACCGAATCTTGAATTTGTCGCCTCCACCACCAGAAGTTGTGTAAGATGTGGATAAGACCCATACAGATCCAGTGTTATCTTTTGTAATGTAGGTATTCTTGTTTGCACGAGCGATTGTGGATATCAAAATCGATGCCTCATTACCCCAGGCTATAGAATGACCAGAGGGGTTGACCGTTCCTTTTCGAACATAGACACTCAGTGATGCCACGGCATTATCGCCAGAAACATAGATACTCTGAGTAGCTCCATCGTACCAAAGGCTCGTCTCACTCACACCATTCGTCGAACTGAACACCCGTCCAAGGTTCGTCCATGTATGGCCGCCATCACTGCTATACTCGTATGTAGTGTGCGTTCCATTCCAGTACAGGCTCCAGAAATTAGTGCCGTCGTAGAACAGTTTGCGTTGATATGACATTGCGCTTGCAGATGAACCAATCGAGGACTGAACGACCCAGCTCTTTGTACCTGCAGAGAGTGCAATGCCTCCGGTCAATGCCAGCATCGTATCGGAATCTAGACCCACTATGTCCTGTCGATTGTTCCAATCGGTTGTCTCGATGATGAAATCTAGGCCTTCGCCCCCATTAATCACAGACGCGAGCACTCCGATCTCGATCCGCTGAGAATCCAATGCTGCATTCACAGTCGCACTGACAGTCGACCAGCTGTTCGACATGTAGCGATAGACCGACTTGGAGTTGATCTCACCAAAGAGTCCTCGGACCTCGATCATATAATCGGCTCCGATTATCTTGGATTCGACAGACATGAGGTATCCAGTGGAAGTTGACAGGTCGCTATCGATGTATATCCGGAGTATATCCTCAGCCGTCCGTCTTTCGTTGGATGGGATGACCGAGCCACCTCCGGAGACAGGTTTCCCACGTAGCGCTGGTACGTACGCACCCGCGCACATCTCACCATCGACTTTGATATAGAATGATGAGGAAGATGTAGTGTTGAAAACTCCGACAGAGGTCACATCGATATTTGGGTTGACTATCGGGATAGTGTCCACATCAGAGGCAGTCCTTGTAGACCAATCTCCGAACGCACCATCGATGTATACAACCGATGGCGCAGACCCGATGTATGCTCTTGCAGCATACCCGTTCACTATCACCCTGGAAAACGAGCTCGATATGGAATCGTCCGTGACCATAGCAGAAACGAACTGACCATCTGACAATGCTGTCGTGTCCACATATATCTGCTCCTCATGGATGTCGCCAGGAGACAGAGAGAACGACGCGATCGATGTTAACGGTGCTGAGACACCAGTGTATACTGGTGTCACCTGCTCTACGACACCATCTGCACCCTCGCATTCGAATATGAGCGTCAACAGAGCAGCCGAAGATGACTGAGGCAGTACGCCCGATAGCGAAACTGAAGATGACAATTCCTGAGTGACGATGAGAACGCCTCCGGTGAGAGGCACTTGATTGCTTACTGCACACCTCTCGAGCTGATCCTGCGAATAGAGCACGAAAGAAGCGCCAGAAGAAACCGCAACCTGAAGATCGACTCCCGCCTCCAACTCATTACCGCTAAGCCGGTGTGAAATCGAACCTTGCGATACCCAAGCACTCCAATCGAGATGGTCGCCGCTCAGGTCGTAATGGGACAGGGAGGACGATTGGATGCTGTCGTTCCAGCCATCGACTTCGAGGAAGTAATCCGCACCGATCCCTTCAATCGAATATCCAGTATCGATGTTCCCATCAGAATCCACGAACAGGAATATGCTTTCGACAGCTGTCGTCGACATGATGTCATTCGAGGCGGAGACATAGAAGTAGACGCGCGTGCCATCAATCCCTACGGACCAATCATCGATAGAAGTCAGTGGAGTGGATGTGAGTATGGAGACGGAGTACAAGTCCGAATCGTCCCAGTCCCCGAAATCACCATCGATTGCGTAAGGTCCGGAGTCCTTGGCGTAGGAGATGTAGATGAATGTTGGGATAATGATCACGAGGGCGATGAGTACAGCGAGGAACTGCCATCTCGCTATGCCTCTCGGACTTCTTCGGGATGGCATAGGTGGACGCATATCACTCTTATTTCCGTTGATCATCCCTGTTCCGTTCACGAGCCCCGTCCCGTTTATCATACCGGTCCCATTGACCAAGCCAGTACCATTGATGGCGCCCCTGCCATTCGTCAGCCCTCTGCCACCGGATACCGGTTCGGAAGGTATGGCTGTGACTGCTCCGGTTGTGATTTCTGCAACAACAGGCTCGGGCTGGTCCGTGGATATGACGGAGGGCTCGTCTGGAGGAGTAACAGCTATCTCCTCTTCGATTTGGGGGGCTTCTGCGGATTCCTCCCTGGAATCTTCGAACCCGATCCCGCAGTTTGAGCACGATGCAGCCCCGACAACCATCTGAGTGCCGCATTCCGGGCACTCGATCATATCCTGTTCAATGCCAAGAGGCACCCCACATCGTGGGCACTTGGCCTCAGTGCCAATAAGATCCATTCCACATCCGGGACAAGACACCTTGACCTCAGGAATTGGCGCATTCGGCACCTCAGGAGTTATGAGTTCTTCCTTCTGAGCATTCTTGACCCGCCGCATCACTCTTCGCTCGATGACACGCTCCAGCTCACGTTTGACCATTATCGTCTCGATCTGCGTGGAACAGAAAGGGCATTTGTCCGCATCAGAAGGCACTCTCTTACCGCACAGTGGACAATGTATCTCCTGTTCTTCGGCCAATCCCCAACACCTCGTTCAATGGTAATCTTCAAAGTACCCCCCTCGCGCGGGGGTCCGCACATGCCAGTCTTAACTGAGATTAACGCAGCTGTAAGTGCAGTCCAGCATATATATAGCAATCGTCTGATACACGTTCCAGTACTCCAAAATTCAGCGGAAAAATATAGATGCTTGTTACGAGAAACGTGACAAACGATGCACAATCGATAAGCAAACGGCAGCTCGCAACGTTAATATATGCCGGTCCTTGTGAAAGACCAAGGTGAATCTGAATGCCCTGGACAGGACCAATAATCAAGATAGATGAGTTCAGGTACGAAATCCCCAAAACTTTCAAACAGTGCATGTCAACCTCCGCGATAATATTCGCGGATGATAAGCTGATAAAATCCGTGACAGCTGACAGTGCACCGGAACAGGCTGCGAACGTGGCCTGTCTTCCAGGGATTGTTGGCAAATCGCTCGCCATGCCGGACATTCATTGGGGGTATGGGTTCCCCATCGGAGGAGTCGCAGCATTCGATTCCGAGACGGGCGTGATATCACCTGGAGGCATAGGGTACGATGTCAATTGTGGTGTCAAACTCGTCAGAACTGACCTCAAATTCGAAGAAATCAGAAACAAGAGGAAGAACCTCATAGACACGATATTCGATAATGTCCCATCTGGCGTCGGCGAAAAGGGGAAGCTGCGGCTAACAGGCAGTCAGATAGATGAAGTCCTGGATAATGGTGCAAAATGGGCAGTGTCCCAGGGTTATGGTTGGCAAGAGGACCTCGAAACCAGCGAGGAGAACGGCTGCATGAAGACGGCCGACTCTTCGAAGGTCGATCAGAAGGCGAAACAGAGAGGTGCACCCCAACTGGGCACTCTGGGAGGAGGCAACCACTTCGTGGAGATACAGAAAGTCGATAAGATCTTCGACGAACAGGCTGCCAAATGCTTCGGAATCGATTCCGTTGACCAGATCATGGTCAGCATACACTCAGGCTCCAGAGGATGCGGGCATCAGATCGCAAGCGATTACATCCGAGTGATGGAGAATGCGATCAGGAAATACAACATCTCTGTTCCTGACAGGCAATTGGCATGCGCTCCTGTGAACTCGCAGGAGGGACGGGATTGCTTTGCAGCCATGAGTGCTGCTGCGAACTACGCGTGGGCGAACAGGCAGCTGATACTCCACTGGCTCAGGGAATCGTTCGAGAGATCCCTGGACAGGAGCGCAGAGGAGATGGGGATGAAATGCGTCTATGATGTCGCCCACAACATCTGCAAGCTGGAGGAGCATCAGATCGATGGACGACGAAAAATGGTATATGTCCACCGCAAGGGAGCTACCAGGGCTTTCGATAGCAGCCGAGACGAAGTCCCCGCGAAGTACAGACAATTCGGGCAGCCCGTTCTGATTCCAGGGGACATGGGAAGCGCGAGCTATGTCCTTGCGGGCACACCACAGGCTATGGCCGAGACATTCGGATCGACATGCCACGGGGCTGGCAGACTGATGTCCAGGACCGCTGCGACCAGAAAGTTCACATCAAAAGCAGTTATCCAAGACCTTGAGGATCGAGGGGTATACATCAGAGCTGCATCGAAGGAGGGCATCATAGAAGAAGCTCCTGGAGCCTACAAGAACGTGGACGACGTGGTCCGCGTCGCCGATGGTGCGGGGATATCAAGGCTGGTAGCCCGTCTTCGACCGATCGGCGTGATGAAAGGCTAGAGGCCTAGCACTTTCTGCGCAGCTTTGGCCACTTTCATCTTGTCCTTCTCTGGACACGCCACCATGATCGCCCAGTCATGAGCCCTTCGGAATTGAAGCGAGGAGGCGATCGAACTCATTCTAGGCAGGAGGCGCACACGCTTGCCATCAAGGATACGAACATCCATGAGTGACATCCGTGGCTCTGAGATTGGGAGCTCTGCAGAAGGAACATCCATTATTACCTTGCCTGACGGGATTCCAGCTCTCCGAGCTATGTCCTCCTCAGCTGTCCTGCGCCTTTCGACGTTGCCAAGCGCATCTATCTTTGACCAGTCATCTTCACATACGTCCGTCACGGCTATTGCATAGGCGCGCTTGTACAATTTGCGATACTTGAGACAGGTCGCGATCTCGCGCGAATATCCGCCCTGCGATTCCAGATATGCGAGCAGACCAGCATCCGTCATCCGATGGATGTGGTCAATCGAGTCCTTGCCCAGCCGCTCCACCGCCTTGGCGAGCATGAGCTCCGGTATCCTCACAGTCTTGTGGTAGTAGACCGACGAAAACATGAGTGCTCGCGCGACCAGCATGCCCTCGACCGCACTCAGGCCGCTCCTGTCGATGACCAGATCGCCATTGTATATATCGAAGGTCTCGACGAGCCGATCGATGTCTATCACGCCATAAGCAACCCCGGTGTAATGTGCGTCTCGTACGAGGTAGTCGAGCTGGTCGGCATCGACTGTTCCGCTGACGATCTGAGAAAGGTAACGCTTCGTGTTGAAGTGCGCCTGCGGTCCGTGTTTCTCAAGAGCGCGCGAAGACTGCCTCAATGTGTGCTGGCCATCCAACAGACCGGCCACATCCTTTGGGCTGATTGACATCGCCTCCAGCGCCTCAGGAACGGATGCATGCTTTCCTAGGATTGACCTCTCCTCATCGGCCAGGACGGAATCCTCCCCGCGGATGAGTCTTCTAGATATCTCAGCGTGGTCAACGCCGAATTGTTCGTGGAGGACCATCTCGAATGTATGGGAATATGGAAGATGGCCTATGTCGTGTAGAAGCGCTGCAGCTTGGACCAGGAGCGATTCGGAGCGATCCAGGTTGAGGGACGAACATATCCGTCCAGCCACATGGAAAGTCCCCAGCGAGTGCTCGAAACGCGTGTGATTGGCACCAGGATAGACGAGATATGCAAGACCGAGCTGGTGGATATTGTGCAATCTCTGAAGCTCTGGTGTCGACGCCAGAGGCAAGAAACAACCGTCGACCTTGATACTACCATGTACCGAATCTCGGATTATCTTGTATTCGACCACTGTGGCTAACACATCTTCATGAGATATAATGGTTGAGTAGACAAGCAGCGATGCCATCAAACCAGTTCATAAGGATGTTGACAATGAGACCGCCTATCAATCGACTCACCATTATTAAACATGATATTGAGGGCCAAACTCTTTTAATAGGGACACACGTTTTTAACTTGGGCTTTTCGCCGTAAGGAGGCATCATATATGGAGTTCGGCGCCAACGCTAGTGATGACAGGGTTCAGACTTACATAGATGGCTTCGACAGCAAGATAGGTGGCGGCATCAAGAAGGGCCATGTGGTTCTGCTGGCAGGCACGCCTGGAACGATGAAATCATCGATTGCGGTGAACCTTCTATACAGCAATGTTCGCAAGAAGGGTGTCAATGTACTCTACATCAGCATCGAAGAAAGCAAGGAGAGTCTACTGAGCGCGATGGAGATGCTGGGCCTCGGAACCGTCGATGAGAACAAATTCTTCATAGTTGATATCGGCAAGCTCAGACTGGAACACACCGATGCGGATGTCGGACGAGATTGGTTCAAGATCCTGAAGGAGTACCTGAAGAAGAAGGTCGAGAACGAAGGCGTCGAGATCGTGGTAATCGATTCTCTCACAGCGATATACTCCCTCGCAGCGATACCGAACCCACGGCAAGAACTGTTCCACTTCTTCGGCTTCCTGAAGAGGTTGGGAGTCACGACAATCCTGATATCGGAGACGCAGCAGAACGGCCTAGCATTCGGACCGTACAATGAGGACTTCCTCGCAGATGGGGCATTCCTGCTAAGGTTTGTTGATGTTGGAGAGACCGATGTTCAACTGAGGATCAGAGCCGTCAAGTTGAGACATTCCAAGATCCATCACGGTTATCTGACATTGCTGTACAAGGATGGGAGATTCTCGGCCACACCACCCATCAGTGAGTGATGTTGACCGAGGACATCTTGATGAGACTGGGGAATAGCTTCAGCACCAGAGTTAGCTCATCGAGTATCCATCACATCGAGATAGAAAGGCCGGCTCAGAAACCGCCACGAATCTTGTTTCGGTCGATCTTGACGCCTCGTGGAGTCACCATGAGCAGGTTCTTCCCGACGCCGGCTACATCTCCACCGACGTCACGAGATACGTTCTTCAGCTCGGCCGTGAGGCGCTTCATCGTCAGGTCGTCATTGGCAATCGATGTGTAGTCTATGATGACTATGTGCCCGGCATAGACCTGGCTCGTCAGGCTGGACAAATCCTCATATCTGAACATCTCTCCGACCTTGACGAGGGTCTTGACACCTTCAGCATCCATTAATCCCTCGTCCTCGAACACCATCTCAGTGAGGTCAATATATTGTTCTGCTCCCATGGTCTCCTTCTGCTCCGAATCCGGAGCGCCGGAGAATGGCTTCTTCTTCAGAATCGTCAAGGTGCATCCCTCTAGCGAGTAATCACGTTGTTTGGATATAAAGCTTGCCAGGCATGGCCAGACACCGAGTCTTTGATGTCAATCCTAAAGGGATTGACAGTGTATATGACCATCTTCATCTAGCGATCAGGCAGGCTCTTCTTCGGTCACATCGTCGATCTCTTCCTTTGGCTCATCCAACATCCAGAGCTTGTCGCCCACGTAATGCAGTGACGATGCGACCTTCCCCTTTTCCTTGCGCAAGATTGTATCTGCGGATACCAACGCTTTACCGATTGCTAGGGGCCGCTTGTTTCTGACGTCGCGTATCCAAACAAAATCCCCTTCGACGATACCAGGGTCGGCTTCCACGACCCCTGGGCCCATCACATCCGCGCCATTAGCCACGAACCTGACTGCACCCATGTCCACCGTGATATACCGCTTCGTAGCCGGATAACCCAACAACCCCCTCACTGTGAGAAACGGCTCCCCCTGCCATACCATCGCCAATATCTTGCCGTTCACGAACACCGCATCGTATTCCGGGGCTTCCGCCATGTCAACTGTATCCTGGGGCCCAAAGACATCCGTGCCCAGGATATCCTTCAATCGAGCGGACAAGGACTCAATCTCCTTCTGTCTCATCCTGTGCCTCTTCCTCAAACGAAGCTCGGTCATCATTCCGACCTCCTACCGTCATAATCTTCTGAATCACAATCTCGTGAACGAGCTTCCGCCTCAGCCGATGCGACATCCGCGCTGGCTGTCCTGCCGAGAGCGGCATAGGCTTCGGCTCTGATCCTATACGGTTCTGATTCGTCCCCGTCGATGCCCGATGCAATCAGAGAAGCATCAATGGCTGAATCAAAATCCTTGAGAACGAGCAATACGCGGGCAAGGGATGTCGCGACCACATAATCGGAGGGGACGGCATCCAAAGCTTTCGAATATGATTCCATGGCCATCTGCCATTTCTCTGAGCGTTCTGCGATCTCGCCCAGCAATCTATGAATGGCCGGGGAAGACTTGCCGTCATGGGACAGCAGCGAGATAGCTTCCTCCGAATTGCCCTCCGCATCGAGAAGCCTTGCGTTCAAGATCATGTGACCCTCATGAGGCACCTCCATCGTCTCGATCCGCATCATCACATCTCTAGCGGAAGATAGCCGCCCCCCACGTATGAAGTAGCTGCACAGGGCCATCTGCACGGACACATCGCTCACGGATCGGATTATGTAATCAACACTAGATGGGAGCACCATCTCATCGAGGAGGCAACGGATGTCGAGCAGTCTTATCAGAACGGATGGATCCCGAATCCCCATCAAAACAGCGTCTTCCAGGACGGACAATGCCTCGTGATACATTCCCAGGCGCGTGAGCACCTTGGTACGTGTGATTATCGATGCGATCTCGTTCTGGGATTCCATCGACCTCATAGGCAGGCTTCTCAGGGCGTTGATATATGCCCTCCTGGCACTTTCCAGGTCTCCCATCCTGGAGAGAAGGTCACCCTTCTCGGCCCATCCGTCCCCGAAACCTGGATTGACGGACAGGGACTCATCGATAGCAAGGAGGGATTCATCCAGTCGCCCGAGGTCCCGAGCAACCTTGGAGAGCGCCTTCCATGCTTCATCGTAGTCAGGGTTTATCTCCAATGATGCCGTCATCAGATCTAGGCCTTCCTCAGGGTGTCCGGTCATCGATTTGCATACGCCCTTTGCATAGAGTGCATAATCGAAATCCGGTCTCAATTCGATGGCTCGGTCATGGAAAGGGATCGCATTCTCCCATAGACCGACCTTCTCGAGCGCATTGCCGATGTTGTTCCATGCGATCTCATATCCAGGGTCCACCCTTATGGCCTCGACGAACTTTGGTATGGATTCCGAGAATCTTCCCAGGTTGTATAGTGCATTGCCGAGATTGTTCCATAATACCCTATCATCTGCATCTATCTCAATAGCCCGAGTATAGCACTCGACGGCTTGGGATAGCCGATCGGCACCGTGCAGAGAATAGCCTTTGTTATACCAAGCAGGCTTGTATGCAGGATCGATCTCAATCGACTTATCGAAACATTCGAGCGCTCTTGCCAATTGACCAGAGCAGAAGTATGTGTATCCGAGATTGTTGAACAATTCCTTATCATCGGGTGTGTCCTTCAGGGCCGTCTCGAAAGCCTGGATGGCATTCAAATACTCGCCCTTCTCGTGAAATGCGGAACCCATGATTGTCAATGCCTTTGATAACCCTGGATGGATCAGAAGACATCTCTCGCCCAGAGCGATTGCCTCATCGAATAACTGCAAATCGACATACAGTTCGGCGGCGGCCAAGAATACATCCACTTTGCCATCTGCGATGGATACGAGTTGTGTCGATGCCTTCTTCGCACGTCGATTGCGACCAAGTCGTATGTACGAGCTAGCCAGACCATATATGTTCTGCCATCTGGAGGTGTTTAGGGATGATGCCCGCCCGTAGCATTCGGCTGCATCGAGATACAAGCCCCTCGAGTAGAGACAATTTCCCAGATTGTGCCAGGCGAGTTCGTAGTCTGGCGCCAGGTGAATGGCATACCTGTAACTCTGAGCTGCATCCTCACAGCGGCCGAGTGCGTCGAGGGACGCACCTCTATTGTTGTAGACGACCTCTGTCTCAAGACCGGATGATCGCGCCTGCTCGAAGAGCATCAGAGCCTGAGCGTATTCACCCGCATCGTATGCAGCATTGGCCTGATCGAACGCATAGGAGGGGGAAAGTCGTCTGGTGGACCCCAGCGTCCTCTGTATTTCCTGTTTCAAGCATCCTTCCGATTACACACTTGCTAGATAGCCTTTTTGACATCCGGATTAAAAGCTATGCCCACATTTCAACCGGAAAGCATCATCAACATCATGGTTGACGACAGGGGATGCCTGATATCATCGCGAATGCTTTTTCATGATTTCAATCAGTTCATCGAGATTGAACGGCTTCTGCAGAAATGCTCGGGCACCCTCGTCAAGCGACTTGGCCCTTATCGAACCATCCGCGCTGATGAAGATAACGGGAACATCGGGATCTGATTCCAGCAGTATCTTCATGGTCTCGATCCCGTTCTTCATAGGGAGGCGATAATCAATGAGAACAAGGTCGGGTGGTTCCATGGAGGACAGACGATCGATGGCTTCGAATCCATCATAGGCCCAGCCCACCACTTCGTATCCATACCTGGGGAATATCTCGGAATACAATTCGATGAACGAGCTCTCGTCTTCGATAACGAACACCTTCTTCATCCTGTCTCACCGCCTCCATCTTCCGATCCTGGTTCTTGACCCAGTGGTCTGCAAGGGACTAATAACTCCACGCGTGCTCCTTTTGAGAAATCATTCTCGACCCGGTCCGCGATGACGAGATCACCGCCCAATTGATTCAGAATCGCTTTGTAGATGGACAGGTCCGACGCCACCCCTCGCGTGTATCTCTTGGAAAAGTCCAGGGGAGCGTTCAGCAATTCCTTTGTGGTGTCCGGGATTCCTTTGCCGTAATCAGACACCGCGATTCTGCATATGGAATCACTGCCCTTGACACCGCCACCGTACTGCCTATCAATCTCGATATGGACCTGAACAGGGTCATCTTTGGAATGGATGACGGCATTCCTGAGGATTCCGTGCAACAGATTGCGCACGTATTCAGTTCCTCGGAGTTCTGACGGCCCCATCCGGGCATCAATGGAGATGTGTATGGTCCGCGAGGATTCCTTCTCGACCATCTCAATCAGCTCATTTATCATCCGTTCATGATCGACCCTACTATAGACCAGTTCATCGGCCGTGGCCACCTCATCGAGCCATCTGACATTCAGCACGAAAGTTGAAGCCCGCTTCAGCTGCTTGACGACACGACTGGCAGGCAACACTCCGACTCCAGAGGCACTCGCATCCTCAAACAACATCTCGGCATAAATCAGCGCAGGTGTGAGAAGATTAGCAATATCATGCGCCATGAAATCGAAGTATCTGACTGCCCGATCATGCTCCGCCCGTAAATCAGCCAATCGCTCACCCACGAGAGTCTCAAGATGGTCACGGTATTGTTCCAACTCGACCAGCAACGATTCTGCCTTTCTCCGCTCCATGTTCGCCTCATTCATGAGGCGTATGGCGTTGGCATGGGCATCCACCAATTCATTGGCCTGCTTCTGGAGGGTCGTCTCGATCGAGATCTGTGACTCGATCAACTCAAGCAGTTTAAGCTGGTCCTCCATCACACCCTCGAAAGAAAACAGCACGGACCTGAACATTTCAGCATTCGAGAGCGGAGTGGAACTCAAGACGCATATGGTCCCAAAGAGCGAGCCATCAGGCCATTTGATCGGTGCCCCAATATAGGATATCAGACCGGGTTTGACTGCAGGACTGTTCTTCCATCGGTCATATTTTCTCGCATCGTCGATATAGTACATCTCGCCCGATTCGAGCACCGCCTCGCAATATACATCGCCAGTGAGCGCCTGACGGTCCCCCACATTAAACGGGTTGCCCTTGGTTGCACTTCTAGCAACGACCTCCACCTCATTCTCGTGCGAACGCATTACCAGCGCCGCCTCTGCACCAAAGACCATAGCCAGAATGTCCGCGATGCTCTGCCACCTCTGAAGGTATTCCGGCGGAGGAGTTCGGTGGCGTTCGCCATTGATCCCATGCCCTTGCGAGGAAGACCTTTTCGAACCATCAAGGGTAGCATCCTCGGAAGGGCGGTCGCTCGTATTCAATCCTCAGACACCACCCTGCGATCTCGCAAGTCATATCGACTCATTGATATTTCGTCGTTTCTATGTATGTGAATCGGAATGATTCCGACTTGGCCAAAGCTTATATCCGGAATTGCATATAATTCGCCTGGGTTCATAGGTCATGATAGTCTTGTTCCGACAGTCGCCCAGATCAGTCATCACCGCCCATCTGGCGACCAGGGTCCACAACGCCAAACCAGTTCTGGACGATTCTAAGAAGCAGTTCTTCTTCGAGGAGACTCTGGATGCAGACACCATCGATTACGACGTCCTCTACACTGAGTTCAAGGAGAAGTTCGGAGGTTTGGATTTCCTCGAAGACGATAGGCTGTACGAGATTATCGAGGACGAGATATTTTGGGCGTCCCGATTCAATACGCCAGACAGATATTTCCTGATATTCAAGGTCCTGTCCCAGATAGAATCCTCTGGAACGAGAGCATACCTAGCCCAGAGAACGCCCGAAGCAAAGGAGATGAAGGACCGTGTCCGCCGCGTCTCAGGCGAATTCAGAAGGGCGAGAGGGGTCATATCGTTCGATGAGGATGACAAGAGCAAGATACTCATCGGCCAAGGGAGCTTTGAGCATGAAATAACAGATCTTGTGCTTAGATATCATGCAAAGAGAAGGCCAGGACACAAGGTTGCGATTGTGGGAAAAGAGGAGGCCCACATACTCGTCGATGACGACATAATAATCGAAGCGAGAAGCAGGTTCCCAGAGAAACATACAAGGAAGGATGCGAAGAGATACTGGGCAGTCCTCCTCAACCCCAAGAACATCGAATCCAAGAGAGATCCGCGATATCAGGTCGACCGACTTCCGAGGAATTACTGGAAATGGGTGTCCGAGGGGATGCAAGAGGTCGAGAGACTTCCAAAGGTCACCCTGGATGATTTTGCTCGTGACAATGACACCGAATCAAATGAATCGTAAATTGCCACCTCATTCTCACAAATCGTAGCAACTCACAAACCTTCATAAGGTGCAACGCCCTTTTTACTGCGCCCAGGGGCCCATCAAAGAGGTTGAACCTTGACCGGAACCGATACTAAGAAGAGTACACGCAATCTTGCGATCTTCATGGACCTGCTCGGCCACGATATTCAAAACAGCAACCAGGCAGTCCTGAGTTATCTTGAACTCATCATATCGTCCCCAGCAGCGGATGAGAAGACAAAGAAATACGCGGTGAGAGCTGCATCTCAGATGAGGGCCTCATCAATTCTGGTAGACAACATGAAGAGCCTCATGTCGATAGGCGACATCCACGAAAGTAATCTGCCGGATGTGGATTTGAAGCAGGTGATAGAGCAATCCACATCCAAACTACAGGGATTGTTCTTGGACAGACGGATCAGAATCGATTATTCGGGCGTTGCAGCGGGCACGGCCGTCCCTGTGGGAGCATATGCCAACGAGCTGTTCGACAGCCTGCTCATGAACATCGTACATCTAAGCAAGAATGAAGAGATATCAATCAGGATCGATTCACAAAAGGATGTCATAGAAGATACACCAAGCTGGCGCATTTGCATCATAACGTCGGACATGAACATGCCTACGATGATCGTGCACGATCTCGCGAACATATCCTCATCTGATGACCTGTCCAAAATCGTTCGCATATCCGGCATCTATTTTGCTGGGACGATGGCAAAGGCACTAGGAGGTAAACTTGAGATGATTACTTCCGAAGATGGATCAGGATGTACGTTCACATTGATGCTGAGGATAGGTGGTGCTCATGACTAGTGTCATGATCGTTGATGATGAGCTGTTCATCGTCGAGTTATACAGGGATATACTTCAGCTCAGAGGATACAAGGTCATGATAACCGCTTTCGACGGTGAGGAAGCCGTTAGAAAATATAGCTCGACCGCTGAGAAGCCGGATGTGATAATAATGGATCATAGGATGCCGGTGATGAACGGCGTCGAGGCCACAAAGGAGATAATGAGGGAAAATCCCAAGCAGAAGATTGTCTTTGTGAGCGCGGATGTGATGGTGGAGAAGGAGGCGCGGGATGCTGGAGCATCTGAGTTCCTGCCTAAACCGTTCAGGATGGACGACCTGATCGAGAAGATGGAGCGATTATCTCCTCCATGAACTTCAGATAGGTACGTGCGTACTGGCATAAATATTCTTGAATACGTATACAAACCGATAAGTTGAAGAACAGGACCAGCATATTAGGAGAAGGTTGTGCGCAAGGATGTTGGAAAGCTTTACCAAGGCAAGGGCAATGAACTTTCCCCGGCAGGTGCTAGCTGGTCACGGTGTAGTTGAAGAGATAGGCACCATGTGCGAGGGGTTCGAGCTTAAAGACACCGCACTCATAGTCACCGGTCAGACCACAGGCTCAATCGCAGCCAAGCAGGTCGAGGACATTCTGTCATCCGCCAAGTATGAAGTGCACAAGATCGTCACAGGCGAGGCGAGCAGGACGAACATCGTGAAGGTTGAGGAAGTCGCCAAGGATGTCAAGGCGGGTTTCCTCCTCGGAGTCGGGGGAGGAAGTAAGATCGACCTCGCGAAGATTGCATCATTCAACCTTAAAGTACCGTTCCTCAGCGTTCCAACATCCGCTTCCCATGATGGCATCGCAAGTCCCAGAGCGTCGATCAAGGACGACGGGAATTCGCTGTCATTGAACGCCAGCGTCCCGATGGGTGTCGTTGCAGATACCTCATTGATTTTCAGAGCGCCCTACAGACTATTGGCATCCGGATGTGCAGATGTCATATCGAACACCGCTGCAATCCTGGATTGGGAGCTCGCGCAGAGGCTCAGGAGCGAGAGTTTCAGCTCGAGTGCAGCTAATCTCGCCAAATACGCCGCAGAATCAATCATCGAGAACGCAGCCATGATCAAACCCAACCTCGAAGAGAGCGTGTGGGTTGCAATCAGGCCAATAATAATCTCTGGCGTCTCGATGTCCGTAGCAGGTTCCTCCAGGCCCACAAGTGGGTCAGAGCATATGTTCTCACATGTTCTCGATAAAATCGCGCCGGGCAAGGCTCTCCACGGAGAGCAGTGCGGCGTCGGGTCAATCATGATGATGTACCTCCATGGAGGGAATTGGCAGAGAATACGAGACGCCCTCCTGAGCATAGGTGCTCCCACTAACGCAAAGGATATGGGAATCACCAACGAGCAGGTAATAGAAGCCCTCGTGCACGCGCACGAGATAAGGAAGGATAGGTACACCATCCTCGGAGACAGAGGATTGACACCCGACGCAGCGGAACGCCTAGCGTCAATAACCAAAGTGATATGATGAAAAAGGGTGTCGGATATGGTACTGGTCACAGTCGTCGGAGAGCTTCAATGCAAGAGAGGTTTCGAATTCGTCTTCGGTGGTTCCCTTGCGGAATGCAGGGATTGCAAGGTGAAGAATATCTGTTTCCACCTCGATGAGAACAAATGGTACAGGATAACGGACATCAGAGATGTCCGACATGAGTGCAAGGTCCACGAGGGAGGCGTTCGTGTCGTGGAAGTCGAGCGGATACCTTCCAGAGCAGCGATACCATCCAGAGCCGCGCTGCAGGGGTCTACGGTGACTTATGAGGCGGTCGACTGCCACCGGGTTGGATGCCCCAACTATAAGATGTGCAGACCTCCAGGCACAGTGGATGGTACCAGATTCAAGATAATCTCGATCAATGGCGACATCGAATGTCCTTCGGGAAAGAGCCTCAAGGCCGTCTCGCTCGAATGACTACGAACAAGACGACCATTGCAAGCACAGGCACGAGAATCGTGGGGAATTCGGGGATCGCCTCAGCAGATACAGTGATAGTGACCGAATCAAGATCGTAGTTATCGGACTCATCTGTTACGTTCAGCACGACGACATATATCCCTTCAGACCAGAAACGGAACGTGGGTGACTCTCCGGTCAGTACTACTTCTGAACCGTTGTAGGTGAATGTCCATGTGTAGCTCGCAATCGGCTCGTAGCTCACTGAACCTGATCCATCGAATGCTACCAACTCACCGATGCTGATTGCCTGGTCCGGACCCGCATCCGCCTCCGGATGATCAGACGACGGTAGCACGCTGAATGAATATACGTCATAAGGCGAATATCGAGGGCTCATCAGTTCCACACCCCCCAGGTCAGACGCGATTACGTAATACTCGATCTCGCTCCCCGAGGGCTGAGATGGGATGGTGCCTTGGTACCTGTAGGCTGGATCAGAACTGGTCATTGGAATAACGGTCCATGCCCCACCTTCGACCCTATAGACCAACTCGACCGCATCCGAATCCACTCCTCGATCAGCGGTGATGTCTGCAGTTACGACAAAACCATCGCTGTCGAACTCGGAATCTGTGAGAGATGTGTGGACTATGCTGAAGGGCCGCTCCTCCCGATCGCCTGCAATCTCTATCGCAAGCAAGGCAGGTGGCACATTCTCACTCAGTATGCCTAGAACGTCGCTCTCGAAGTCAGGGTTGAAATCATGGCCGATCTCGAATAGTATCGAATAGACATCTGGACCACCATATAGCCAATCGAGAGTGTCGCCAGTCGTGGGGTATATCTCAGAGGATTGAAGCGCATCATATCCGTTGAGGGCCGCGAGTTCAATCCCGATCCGTTCGAGATCGACATCATCCTCGGCAGGGTCCAGTGTATAGCCCCAAGGCCATGCCACATCGTCACCGTAGGAATGGAAGTCGATACCGATCTGGAAATCGTGCGAAAGAGCAAGGTCTCGTATTGCCTGGGTCTCTGGTTCTGAAAACGGATATTCGCCACAATACAAGTCATTGGAGGGGACATCAGACGTTCCGACGCCACCCCATTCACCCAAAGGATCTCCATTCTCTGAACCAGCATAATTACGGTTAAGATCCACGCCATACGAGCCATCAAGGTTGTCTCGACGGTTCTTTCGCCACATGTCATCGTTCAGGAGGGAATAATCCAGTCCATCAGGGTTTACGACAGGAACGATCCATATCTCCCTGTTGTCCACGAGCCAGCTGATGCGGGTGTCTGAGCCATACTCATCAGTCAGGTTCTCGATTATCGCCAACGTGGTCGTGTATGTCGACCATTCCCTCGCGTGATGAAGAGACATTATCAAGATTTCGGGCTCATCCTCATCGACGGCCACATTGTCAGAGATCTTGATTGCAAGTATGTCCCTATCGGCGATGCCTTCCGTCTTCTCCCACGAATCACCGATATCGACGACAAGAGCAATCTCAGAATGGTCCGATTCCGTCTCATCGAGATTCGCCTTGACTTGCGAGTAATCCATGTACTCATAGTACACAGGCGGTCCTGCGGTCAATGAGTCGCCAGTTGCAGCATCCACGGGTTTCGGTATGAATGCTATGAATGCACCGCCAATCATGAATGCAATAGACAGTAACGATATGGAGAGGGTCAATCCCCCTTTCAGTGCCATGCAGATATCACCTCAGCGTAAGTTCACTAGTACGAAGGATTCGAGTTGCATGTACATGATTGTGGGATGGTATATATGCAGATTCCCGTTGGCAAAGTGACTACTGACTAGCCCCCACTTACGGGTGGGAGAAACGAGACCTCGTCTCCCTCGCTCAGGACCCTAGCAGGAGCGCCATATTCTTTGTTCACTGAGAGGATAATGTGCTCTTTGTAGCGCTCAAGAATTGGAAATCTAGCGATGTAAGCATCGAGAAGGTCCTTGACAGTTGCCCCCTTCGGAACCTCGATGTCCTCCTCCTTGGATCCGACAATCTCTCTAAAGGATGCGAATAACTTCACTTTGATCTTCATTGAGTCAACCTCGGATTTTTGCTTAGGCAATCAACGTAAATAGAAACATTCATATTCAAACCATCGGAATCGCATGAATGTACATGCATGATCATGATGAGCGTTTCACTGGAAATCGCGGATTCACCCTGTTATCACTATTCCTAGATTATTTACATGAACATCAGATTTTTAAAAAGCAACTGGCGCGGTGCTTCGCTCACACACCTGATAACACACCTGATTATAATATATTCGCTCTGGAGTGGAACGGATGGAAAATATGTTATCAAGTCGTGTTTGAAAACTTCTTTAAATCATGTTAGCCGATTGCCTAGTCTGCACGCAGCAGCAAGGCTTTTCGCCTCAAGTAAATAAACATCGAGGGGAAAAGGCGTTGCCTTCTCTTCATACAGTGAAGGGCAAGGCTATCAATCGGTGCATTCCACTTTCAGACACGCCGATCAGAGAGTGGGGATTCAAGAGGGGGACCAGATGTCAAGTACACCCAAGTATCAGCAGGGGGATTCTGCCGCTTCGTCCATGAACAGACGACTGTCGACAGACTCGGGATGGGATCTCGAACCGCAGATAACCTCCAATGCGAGAACTGTTCTTGAGAGGAGATATCTGCGCAAGGATGACAAGGGTAATACAATAGAGACTCCCAAAGGATTGTTCGAAAGAGTTGCTAGAGCCATCGCTTCCGCTGAGAAGAATTATGGCAAAAGCGATGCAGAGGTCGACAAGATTGCATCCAAATTCTACGAGATGATGGCCAGGCTGGAGTTCGTGCCCAACAGCCCGACACTCATGAACGCAGGAAGGGACCTCGGCCAATTATCAGCGTGCTTCGTCCTCCCGATAGGAGATTCGATGGAGGAGATCTTCGATGCGATCAAATACACAGCGCTGATCCACAAATGCCTCGCCCCAGAAACGCTCGTCATGACAGACGCGGGGTGTAGGATGCTCGGGACCATCGAACCTGGCACCTGGATTGAGACACACGAGGGGATGGACCTTGTAGAATCCAAGCATTCCAATGGCATTCAGGAGACATTTACATTAGAAACTGAAGAGGGTTACTGCATAACAGGCACCCCACTTCACAGGATCATGGTGAAGAACGACAGCGGGGATTTCTGCTGGCGTAAGATCGGTCAGATATCGGAAGGAACCCGAGCAGTCATGAAACTGGGCGGATGGCTCGGCGGAATCGAGGTTGAAGTATCCCAGGACATTCTGGAACTTGCGAAATTCGGTGTCGATGAACAGACCGTAAAGATTGATGAGCACGCGATGTGCGAATTCCTCAGGCGCACTTTCAGCGAACGGGGATGGATATCACCCAGGGGTGTGATTAGTGTAGATTTCATATCACACAGGCTCGCGTCACAGATCCAGGTCATCCTGTTCTACATAGGCGTTCCTGCAATAAGAAAGAACGAACAATTGACGATATGCACCAAATCCGGCCTCGAGGTCTTCAAGGAGAAGATCGGATTCGAATCCATGGTATTGACGAAGAGGCTCAGCGAGATCGACCCAGAAAGCATGGAGAAGGAGCTCAATAGCATGGGTTGCAGTCACGAAGAGCCAGACGACCAGGGCTACTTCCTAGTAAAAGTGAAGAACATCGTTCCTGCCGGGAAGAGAGAGGTCGTCGATCTGACGGTTCCAGGAAGGCACTCATACCTCGCCAACGGGTTCGTCTCACATAACAGCGGTGGAGGGACGGGATTCAGTTTCTCGAGATTGAGGCCGGCTAGCGATTCCGTCAAGAGCACCGCGGGCGTCTCCAGCGGCCCGATATCATTCATGGAAGTGTTCAATGCCGCCACTGAGACCATAAAGCAGGGAGGCACCAGACGCGGGGCCAATATGGGGATTCTCCGCGTAGACCATCCGGATATATTCTCATTCATAACGAGCAAGAAGGACAGCACGAAACTCACCAACTTCAACATATCAGTCGCCCTGACGGACAAATTCATGGATGCGGTGGTGGAAGACACCGATTATGACCTCCTGAACCCTAGGACAAAGGAGGTCGCCTCCAGGATCAGAGCAAGAAAGATATTCGACATGATAGTCAACATGGCCTGGAGGAACGGAGAACCAGGCATCGTGTTCCTGGACAGGATGAACAGGGACAATCCCACACCGGAAGTTGGGGAGATAGAGAGCACTAACCCTTGCGGCGAACAGCCCTTGCTGCCCTACGAATCGTGCAATCTCGGCTCGATCAACCTTGCCAGGATCATCTCAACCAAGGATGGGAGGCAGGTCGTCGATTTCGAGAAGCTCAGAGACCTAGTCCATTGGTCAACCCGATTCCTCGACGATGTCATAGACGTGAACAAGTACCCTCTCCCACAGATAGAGGAGATGACGAAGGGCAACAGGAAGATCGGATTAGGAGTCATGGGATTCGCGGACATGCTTCTGATAATGGGCATGCCTTACGATTCGGATGAGGCGCTCGATCTCGGTCGCAAGATAATGAAGTTCATCAACGACGAGGGACACAAGGCATCGGTCGCCCTCGCCGTGGAAAGGGGGAGTTTCCCGAACTTCCAGGGGAGCACCTTGAAGCAGAGGTATGATCGGATCAGGAATGCGACAGTCACGACCATTGCTCCAACTGGCACGATAAGCATCATATCGGGGGCATCGAGCGGTGTCGAACCGATCTTCGCCGTGGCATATGTACGCAATGTGATGGACAAGGACATACTTCCCGAGGTGAACCCGATATTCGAAGCGATGGCCCAAGGAAGAGGGTTCTACTCTGATGACCTCATGAAGGAGATAGCCGCGAAAGGGTCTCTGAAGGACGTGCGCGGTGTGCCAGAAGATGTGCAGAGGGTGTTCGTGACCGCACTGGACATCTCCCCTGAATGGCACATCAAGATGCAGGGCGCCTTCCAGGAGCACACTGACAACGCAGTATCCAAGACCGTCAACTTCCCGGCCGAAGCAACACCCAAGGACGTCGAGAACGTCTACATGCGGGCCTATGAGCTCGGATGCAAAGGGGTTACCGTGTACAGGTACGGTAGCAGGGAAGACCAGGTTCTGAGCGTAGGTGGCGAGAGTGCCGCAGAGAAGATTGAGAGCGAAGGATCCCTAGAAGACGACCAATCGAAGGTGCCGCGAGCCAGACCTTCCGTGACCCGTGGGACGACCCAGAGGATGGAGACAGGTTGTGGCCACCTGTATATCACGATCAATGTCGACGAGAATGGATTGTGTGAGGTATTCACACAGATGGGCAAATCTGGTGGGTGCACAGCATCCCAATCGGAGGCAATAGGGAGATTGATCTCCCTCGCCCTCCGTTCGGGCATAGATCCAGAGTCGATAATCAAGCAACTCAGGGGGATAAGATGCCCTTCCCCGCTATGGCAACCTGGAGGGATGGTGCTGTCATGTAGTGATGCGGTCGCCAAGTCACTTGAGAGGTTCGTCAAGGACCTCGAGGTGTCGAAGGTCGACCAGCAGATCGCTTTGGCACAGAAACCAGAAACGGGCAAGCAGAACCATGTGGACAAGGGTGATGTCTGTCCAGAATGCCCTGAGTGTGGGAGCATGGTGGAATATGTCGAGGGATGCGTCGTATGCAGGACCTGCGGCTATTCTCGATGCTGGTGAGTACAAAAGAGGGAACAGAAACATCTTGCACTCGGTCCCTGGGGGTGAGGGGCCGGTGCACATCAATTTTTTCCAATCAGCAAACGTGATTCTGAAAGGTATCCTACAGGTAATGCCAACAGGGTTGAACCACGCGATGGGTGCATAGAGTGTGTGGCGTCGACAGCTCTGTCCTGTCACGGGCATGTTGGATGCAGGGACGGCGATTGAGCATACTGCGATCTGTCAGCTCAGGGGCAGGGCCTTCGGCCCATCATTTATGAAAAGGGTTTACACCCCGATGCCCATCACCCAAGAGGATCGAAGGAAGCTGGAAATCATGGATAGGCAGAGCAAGAGGATGATCAAGGACCTCAAGCCAGGCGAGAAGGTCGAGAGCTACTTTTCTGTGGCATATAAGAAGCCAGTCACCGAGTATAGATATGGCAACATGTTCGAGTTCAGGGCAGCTGACAGGACGGGGCAGATAACGGTCAAGTATTGGGGGGACGACGACAAAGGTTCGGTACAGAAGCTGCACGAATCCTTTGACAGAGACGATGTGGTCAGCATATCCGGCGAGGTCTCTGACTATAGGGGCCAGGTCGAGATATCTATAAGCAAGAAGAACGGAGGATCCATGACCGTGCTGGGAGAGGACGAGTATGAGATCTCCTCTCTGATACCGACCATCGACGGAATCGAGGAATTGAAGACCAGGTTGTTCACCATAGTCCTCCAGGTCGATGAACCATACATGAGGGAACTGCTACAATCATTCTTCCAGGATCCCGCGTTCATGAAGGAATTCTCCGCATGTCCCGCATCGATCCAGCTTCACTCGGCTGCATTCGGAGGGCTCATCCATCACACCCTGAATGTTACAGAGACTTGTATCCATCTCACACGGCAACACCCTGAGCTGGACAAGGACCTGGTGATAACTGGCGCCCTGCTCCACGATATCGGAAAGGTCCGCAGTTTCAAGACCACGACCCACATCAACCAAACCCACGAAGGCAACCTCCTGGGCCACATAGCCATCGGCGATGAAGAGCTCATTTCGCACATATCGGATATAGAAGGATTCCCAGATGACCTCCGGATGAAGCTGCGACATGTCCTGCTTTCCCACCACGGCAAGAAGGAGTGGGGCTCACCTATCGATCCCATGATGCCTGAAGCGTTGGCGGTTCACGAGGCTGACGACACCGATGCCAAGATAGACTATATGATATCCCGACGACGCGACGCTCAGACGGAAGACGACTGGATATGGGATCACAGGCTCGGAAGATTGGTCTATCTCAAGTGACCCTAAGAGTAACAATCCCGGCACATATATGTGCATTGATGCGCGCAAAAGATATATAGTGTACGGACACTCCATATTCATATATGGAGGGGTACCTTGAGACCAGTGAAGACTGAACTTACACCTGAAGAGATGCCAAAGAGATGGTACAACATATTGCCAGACCTGCCGGAGCCACTAGATCCACCATTGCACCCGGGCACCAAGCAGCCGATTCAGTCATCTGATTTAGAGCCGATATTCCCGAAAGCACTCATTGCGCAGGAGATGTCCTCCGAGAGATACATCGACATCCCAGATGAGGTTCTGCAATCATACATGCACATAAACAGGCCGAGCCCACTTCAGAGAGCCATAAGGCTAGAAGAGGCATTGAAGACCCCGGCCAAGATCTATTTCAAGAGAGAGGATCTCAGCCCTGCAGGCAGTCATAAGACAAACACCGCCCTCGCGCAGGTATACTATAACATGAAGGAAGGTGTAACGAAACTCACTACCGAGACTGGTGCTGGCCAATGGGGTACCGCGCTTGCGATGGCCACGAACTACTTCGGACTCAAGTGTCAAGTCTTCATGGTCAGGGCGAGCTACGATCAAAAGCCATACAGACGAGAGATGATACGATTGTTCGGTGCGGAGGTGCACCCGTCGCCAAGCACCCTGACAGAGTTCGGCAACAAGCTCCTCGGCCAGAACCCGAATCATCCAGGATCCCTCGGCATCGCGATCAGTGAGGCGCTCGAGACATGCGTGAAGGACGGAAATGCGAAGTACAGCCTTGGAAGCGTCCTGAACCACGTGATGCTCCACCAGACTGTAATCGGACAGGAAACTATCCTTCAGTTCCAGAAGCTCGGTGAGAAGCCGGATTATCTCATAGGGTGTGTCGGAGGAGGTTCTAATTTCGCAGGGTTCACATTCCCGTTCATCGGACAGAAGTTGAAAGGGAAGATGGACACCGAATTCATCGCTGTGGAACCCACGGTCGTACCGACACTCACCAATGGCAAGTTCGAATACGATTTCGGTGACACTGCGGGGATGACGCCGCTCCTCATGATGTACACCTTGGGTCACGATTTTGTGCCATCGCCAATCCATGCCGGAGGATTGAGATACCATGGCGCAGCACCGACCGTTAGCGCCTTGGTCAAATCGAAGATGGTGAAGCCGGTTTCCTACCAGCAGAAGGAAGTATTCGATGCAGCAGTTATGTTTGCCAGGGCAGAAGGCATCATCCCTGCACCGGAGACGAGCCATGCGATAAAGGCGGCCATCGACCTTGCTCTAGAGGCAAAGAAGAACAACGAGGAGAAGGTCATCGCGTTCAACCTATCAGGACATGGCCTTATGGATCTGGGCGGATACCAGCAATACCTCGATGGGAAGATGGCGTAGACTAAAAACCGAAGCCGTTCTTTTGAGCGGCTAAACTCCATTTTACTATTTTCAATCAAAATTGATGAGATGCCTAGATTTCCACACTAAGCAAAATAGGAATCCTGATCGCGACGCAAGTTCCTATACACTGATTTGTACTCCGGCCGCTGTAACATGTTCTTGACGCTCTGGTCCAGCTCCGCTTTCAATTCATCCTGCTTGGACCCATAATACTCATGACGGAAGACATCGGTTATGTCGGAGGAGTACTGCTGCATGCCAAACATGATCACTGCCGAGGCATTCTGCGCCCTTGATATGACATTGAGAGGCACTGGTGCTCCTCCCTTGATCATATCGACCATGTCAGGGGACGGCCCTCCGACCTCGCGCGCGATCGCGACCGTATCCTTGGAGGAGATCTCCTTGGACTTTATCTGGAAGACCTTCTGATCAGTCATGATGAAAGTGTCGTAATTTGATGATACGTGGTCCCGGCCGCTGAGCGCACGCCACTCATTCTTGCGTTCGCTCTCGTCATATTTCGCCTTCAGATAACGCATGAACTCATCTATGCCCTGGACATCCATCTCATAACACCTCGGATTGCCAGACAACCGATAAGTCGCCGGTCCCATACATGCGACCACTACCTGTAGCTCTCGCCGGTGATCCTCTCGAACATATCGATGTAAAGTTCGGATATCGACTTTATCTTCTCTGCGGGCAACGAAGGCATCTTCGGCTCCGGCTTTCCATGTTTCCTCGCATCGGTGAGCTTCGAATAATACCCTTTCTCGCGATAGTATTGACGAACGTTCTCCTTGCTGAGTTCGACGAACTCACCCTTGGAGTAATCGCTCCAATCCCACCAGCGGTCCTCATCAGCGGTGCCAAATGAATCTATTATCATGAGTTCGCGATTCTCATCGAATGCGTACTCCTTCTTGCCATCCACATGAATGAGGTCTCTCTTCTCGACCTCTTCAGCGATCCTCTCGTCCAACTGCAAGGCAGATTCGACGATCCGTGCATATTCTCCTGTAGAAATGCTCGCGATCTTCATCGCCTCAGTCTTCGTGAGCAGTCTATCGACCTTCTCGAGCTTGGTGGTGACTTCAACATATGGTTCTGGCAGCTTGTCGCCGTACTTGATCTCCTTGCTGCCTTTGAATCCGAGCTTGCTAGGCTTGATCTCGCCGCTGCGGATCCTGTCCCACATGGATCCTGCCACGTAGTATCTGCAGATCACCTCGAGCGGTATCAGACAGTTGTTCGTCTTCCTGGTAAGCTTAGATGATTGAATGACCTGGACCTGCTTGACACGCATCCTGTTGGGCGGTATGAACTCCTTGAAATGAGTCTTGATCCCGCAAGAACGCGCCACCTGGAACCAGAAAGCGCTGGTCCTGCAGAGTGTCTCACCCTTCTGAGGTATAAGGGATGGAATGATCTTATCGAACACGCTGATCTTGTCTGAGAATACGAATTCGAGCGTATGCGCATCGACTTCGTAGACATCCTTCACCTTTCCTTGACGTATCAGCTTCATGTTGGCCAAGTGCGTTGTAGGGAATAGTTGTTTTTAATGCTTGTGGTACCACATTGCGGTACTGACGTCGACCATTCTATTGATTAGAGGGGTATCGATCACCAAATGGGTAATTGAACGACCGAGACCACAAGCAATTAGGAAACGCCATCTGGCATCGAGAATTCTCACGACCATCGGAACCCAGAGATGAATCCCCTCAAATCTTTGAGAGCAGAATAACCGAGATACCTTCGTTTGGACATAGTGCTGAACAGAGAATCAATCACACATCGCACTCTTCGCTCAACGACTATGGTCGACCGCTGCGTATGAAACCGTCCTCGTCCGAAAGAAGAAGGCATGGCGACCGAATCTCAATCAGACTGTATTTTGAAAAACATTAAGGGTCAATGAACCGTTGTGTACGTTGACGAGGCAATTAGAATGGCTGCTGATTTCTCACACCACTTTTCCGAACGAGCCGGACAGATGAAGGCATCCGATGTGAGGGAACTCCTGAAACTACTCCAGATGCCAGACATGATCTCATTCGCGGGGGGTCTCCCTAGCGCTGAGACGTTCCCCGTGGAGATCATCATGGATATCGTCAACGACGTCCTGAAGAGGAACGGGGACCAGATACTGCAGTATGGAATAACCGAAGGATACGCACCCTTGAGGGAATCCATCGCCAGTAGGATGGTCTCAAAGGGGATGGATGTGACCACGGACAATATCCTGGTCGTCAGCGGATCCCAGCAGGTGATCGATCTGACCGGCAAGGTGTTCATCAATCCCAAGGATACTATCGTCGTCTCTGCACCGACCTACCTCGCAGCACTTACGGGGTTCAACACATACCAGGCATCTTACGAAGCGATACCGATTGATGATCATAACATGCGCATGGATATCTTCGAGGAAAGGATGAAGAAGCTGGCGGGAGAGGGCAATCACCCGAAACTGGTCTATGCCCTCCCGAACTTCCAGAATCCGTCAGGAGTCACAATGCCCATGAAGAGCAGGAAAAGGCTCGTCGATATGGCTTCTGAATACGATTTCGTGATATTGGAGGACGACCCATATGGCGAGTTGAGGTACGTCGGAGACCATCTCCCGGCTCTGAAGACTTTTGACGATGAAGGCAGAGTCATATTCATGAGCACTTTTTCAAAAGTCCTGGCCCCTGGGCTAAGAATCGGGTGGGTCGTCGCTGACCCGAGCATACTCAAGAAACTGATCATAGCCAAGCAGTCGACGGATGTGTGCACGAGTGTTCTTGGACAAGCCATCGCACACGAGTACATGGCCCGAAAACTCATGGATAGACAGATCGAACAGATCAAGAAGGTCTACGGGGAGAAGCTGCGAATCATGCTTGACGCCATGCACGAGTTCGTGCCCGACAGCATCAGGTGGACGAAACCTGAAGGCGGCATGTTCCTGTGGGCCACACTTCCAGACGGCATGCAATCACCGGACCTCCTGGAAAAAGCCCTGAAAAGAAAGGTCGCGTTCGTTTCCGGGAAGGCGTTCTTCCCGAACCCAAGTGACGGATTCAGCACAATGAGGTTGAACTTCACGTTCCCGTCGAACGAACAGATAACCGAAGGAATACGACGGCTGGGCGAAGTCATGCACGACGAGCTTGGTCATCGATGATCGTGACCTAGAATACGTCTGCTCCGGCGTGCACGGTTATGCCCTTGTCGGATATCGAATAAGGCTTCACACGTCTGGAATGGCTCGTTCGACGCATCTTGAGCACCCTGATCGTGAGCTGCACCTCTCCGCCGTCTCTGTTCTCGTCCGATTGCAGCAGGACCACGCCGTCCGCGGTGTACTCCGCGAGACCATCCCTCGATGAGCGAGGATTATCGTCCCGAACCTCAGCGGTCAAGAGAGCAGTCGCACCTGTGCTCCTGAGGAGCTGGCAGAGATTGAAGAGGTTGGAGCGACGCTCTGTATCGTCTGTGAACATCATGTTGAGCAGTGAGACGGAATCTATCACGACTCTCTTCGCACCGAAAGTCTTGATGAACTTTGGGAGGTCGCTCTTTATCCGCGTGACCGTTGTCTTGGCATCCGAGGGCTCGAGTTTGAACAGGCCCAACTTCTTCGTCTCGATGGCTTTCTCGAGGTCCCAGCCATATGAAGCCGCGTTCTTCGTGATGGATTCTTTGTCCTCCTCGAGTGATATGAACATGCATGACTCACCGTTCTTGAGTCCCTCGATCAGGTACTGCAGACCGAATGTGGTCTTGCCGGTCCCGAAGGAACCCATGATTACGACTATGTGATTCTCTGGGAAGCCGCCCTGCAACATCTCATCGAGCCCATTTACACCAGTCTTCACCCTATTATCAGACATCTGGATCACCCGACTCGTTCAGTATTTATCACGACGAAGCCACTCTGCGAAGTTATGATCGTGGCAAACCTCGCAATCCTCTCCTGGTCCAGGTGGGCCAGCACACTCGTGAATTTCTCCACATACAAGTATCTCTGTCGTTTGGATGTATGATGGTACTTCGCCCATTCGAACTTGAGTACACCATCGACACTGTCGATCACTATCTGCTGGCGCCGTTTGTCGAGTATCTCATCTGTTAGGATGATATAGAACACGGCCTCCCACTTCTTCGCCATCCTCTGTATCCCCTTCAGCAAAGACACAACATCCTCGAACTTGATCGCTTCCGAAACAATCAGGTCTGTCAAGGAATCGATGATGACGAGGCTGTTGGGAGCGTTGGAATCCAGGAAGTTGACCAACGATTCCAGTACATTGTCGACCTTCACCTCGGAGAATAGATCCCCGTCCTCGGAGCCAGTCCATGACGTGGGAACGACTGTCCTCATGAAATAGCCCTTTGAGAAATCCTTGAACGTCAGACCAGATGACAGAGATTCGAAGAAATCACGGTTGAATGATAGTTTGACCTCTCGCAGGATGTCATCCTTGGATCGAGAGAATGTTATGTAATTCAACTTCTCTGGAAGTATCCCCGCCTTTCCAGCGTGTCCAAGCATGAACGACCGCGTCTCTGGAAACTCCTTCACAATCCCGATCTTTGCAGCGGATGTGAGCGCGAATTCATGACCGCCACCGCCGACATCGCCCAGCAACAGTACAACTGAGCCTGCCGGAAGACCTCCGCCGATTATCGAGTCGAAATCAGCAACACCCGTGGGTATTCTCTGTACATCCCCTTCTGACATGAGAACGAAACATCGCATGCATGTTTGCGATAATGAAGCTTTTGGAGATGTCGACATATGCCAGCAGACACTAGAGCCATACACTCTACCGTGCGTGTACATGCGGTCTAGTGATGCACGCGCACGAAGTCGAGGACCATCCGGAGAGCGGCCTCTGCGGATTGAATCCGTACAGCCTCGCGGTCTC
The DNA here is from genome assembly GCA_963719945.1 of uncultured Thermoplasmata archaeon. Lineage (GTDB taxonomy): Archaea > Thermoplasmatota > Thermoplasmata > UBA10834 > UBA10834 > UBA9653. The sequence goes on from CAVRDX010000001.1 coordinate 662,705, forward strand.
CGCTGAATAAGTTGCGAGTGGACACCGAGGCCTTGTCCGAGCACACGCATATGAAAACCAGGCCCACAGGCTTAGTTTGCGTCCCGCCTGTCGGACCAGCGATCCCAGTCGTCGATACGGCCACATCCGAAGAGAATCGCTTCATGCAACCTAGAGCCATCTGTACGGCGACCTCATCGCTGACAGCACCCTTCAATGAGATTGATTCTGGATCGACAGACAGGATGCTAGCCTTCGCATCGTTGCTGTATGATATGACGCCACCGAGATAGTAATCGCTGCTTCCAGGCACGGCGGTTATCATATCTCCAATCTTACCACCAGTGCACGATTCTGCGGTGGACAATGTGAGCCCCTTTGATCTGAACACCTGGCCAAGGTCATCAGCGAGCATCCCCACCGCCTCGGGACCTCTTGCGCGTGTACATTCCAGCATCCAGCAACCTCTGGCGACCATCGAGGCCATCTATCATCTGCGCCACTGGCGAGGGGACCAGATGGTTCCATTTCTCCCCTGTGGCGATCCTTCGACGTATCTCCGTTCCAGAATAGTTCTTCGAGTTGTAACTCTTGGTCTTTCTCGACTCATACCCCGCAGCCGAGAACAGAGATCGTGTGAGTTCGCTGTTGGAGAACACAAGGTCGAACGGAGGAACATACGATTCCACATGATTGACCCATGCAGCATACCTGTTCACATCTCGAATGGGTATTATATGTATACGGGAACGTTCTTCGTCGCTGAAGGAGGATATCAGCATCTGATACCTTTCTCCAGCAGTGAACGGATTCTCAGATGTGTGTGACAATTCCGCGCTGCCGATGACAACAATGAGGTCATCACACTTGGTCAACGCTTCGCGAATCGCTGCCTGGTGGCCCTTATGAAACGGCTGAAATCGCCCTATCACAAGCCCCCGCACGATAAAGAACCTCCATCAATTGACCACGGGCCGATCCGAAACGGCAACTGGGGCAGCTTTCGGACCGTGCTTTCCCGCAACCAGCAATGCTAGTTTCTTCAGAAGGCCCTCTTTCCTGGCGCCGACCAACGCGTGAACCAATACATCGTTCAGGACGCGTACTGGTATGACCTCGATCTTGTCGATGTATTTGTCTTCGAGCAGCACATCCCTCATGTTCTGCTCTGGTATCAGGACCTTCTTCAGGCCCATCTCGGCTGCCGCCTCTATCTTCGCAGTGACTCCACCGACGGGAAGGACCTGACCTCTTACGCTCAGGCTTCCAGTCATAGCCACGGTCTGGTCGACTTCTATCTCCTCGAACGCGGATATCACTGCGGTAGCTACGGCTATCGACGCGCTATCGCCCTCTATGCCATCATATGTGCCTATGAACTGGACATGAATGTCGTGGTTGCTGATGTCTTCACCAGTGTACTTCTTGATGAGTGCGGACACATTCTGAACCGATTCCCGAGCTATCTCGCCGAGCTTTCCAGTCGCTATGATCTTGCCACCCTCCCTGTTCTGGGGTGGCGTCACCTCGGCCACGATCGGAGTGACTATACCAGAATACTCAGCCAAAGAGGAATCCGAGTTCAATACAGCCAATCCATTGACTATCCCGATCGCCGACCCCTCTGTAAGTGATGTCTTGTAATCCTTTCTGCGTTCGACGGCCCTGTCAGTAACCTGTTGCTCCAACGAGCGCGCGATGTTCTTCGCCTCGGCCACGTGGTGTGCCTCGACCACGCGGTCCCCGCGTTCAATCGCGATGTCACCTGCAACTCTCACAAGGCCCCCGAGTTCCCTCAGCCTCAATGTCAGCATGCCCCTTCTACCTGCACGCCTCTGCGCCTCACGTATGATTTCCGCGACAGCCCCTTTGCTGAAGTGAGGTATCTTCTTATCCTTAGTGACTTCCTGTGCAACGAACCTGATGAGATTATCGCGATTCGCTTCAGTATCGGACATTGTGCTGCGCATGTAAATCTCATAGCCATAGCCGCGTATCCTCGATCGGAGGGCGGGATGCATTCCGGACACGGCATCGAGGTTTCCCGCTGCCACCAGAATGAAATCACAAGGAGCAGGCTCGCTCTTGACCATCGCGCCTGAGCTCCTCTCACTCTGTCCGAGTATGCTGAATTCGCCCTCCTGCAGGGCGGTCAGAAGGCTCTGCTGACTCTCTATCCGCAACAGGTTTATCTCGTCGATGAACAGGACACCTTTGCTTGCCTTGTGGATAGCGCCCGGTTCGAGCCTTTCGTGCGCAGGGGTCTCGAGCCCGCCACTCTGGAACGGATCGTGTTTCACATCTCCGAGAAGCGAACCCGCATGTGCGCCCGTCGCATCTATGAACGGTGGCGGCTCATCCGGTCGATGAGATATGAGAAGTTTGGGAATCATCAGCATTTCCTTGCGCTGACCAGTGTACCTGAATATCATGAAGAGCAGGAATGCGCCGATTATACCGATCAAGAAGAGCGTGGCGTCCCCGGTTATGAACCACATTATCACAGACATCGCCACGAACATGAACATCAAACCGAATATCCATGAATTCTTCTGTGCCTTCTTCTGCTCCGCCTCCAGTTTCTGCGCCTGGACAATCTCTCTGCCCTTCCCTGCGGGAACCAGTCGTATCTTCGGTTCATTAGGGTCATCAGGGTTGTGATACCCTATGACATCCTGCAGTTCCCCCTTGGGAAGGAAATCGACCATCGAACGCGCGAGCATGGATTTGCCCGTGCCAGGATCGCCGATCAGGATAACATGCCGCTTCTGCTCTGCGGCCTTCCGGATTATCTTCACCGCATCCTCTTGACCGAGCACTTGATCTACGAGCTTCGGAGGTATCGCTATATCGGCTGTGGTCTCGAAGGTCTGAGACTTGACCCAATCTTCAATGTCAGGGAGGCCCAGTTCTGAGGCCTTAGAATTTCGGTCTGCCATCGGCTGCACCAGTATCAGTCAAAGCTATTAAGTCGGTGCTAAATAAGCGTTGCGCCGTGAGTCCTGATGTTGTTGCGCAAGCCAGTACATTGGAACCATTCATCGCACCGAAGACTGCATGCACTTGCGATAGGGCATGCCATAAGTATATAAAACCTGGAATCAAGAAGGTCCGGACCTACGACCTGGAAGGCAACATAGAATGATGATAGAAGAATTGGGCTTGGACCCGAGGATAACTAAGAAACTCCATGAACAAGGGATCACAGAGCTGTATCCGCCGCAAGAAGAGGCCATAGGCCCAGCGCTCAATGGAGACAACCTGGTACTTGCCGTGCCGACAGCGTCTGGAAAGAGCCTCATAGCGTACCTTGCCATGCTGCAGGCCGTTCTGAAAGGAGGCAAGGCCTTGTACATAGTGCCACTCAAGGCGCTTGCGTCCGAGAAGTACGAAGACCTGGCTAAGTTCTCTGACCTTGGAATAACCGTTGCAGAATCCACAGGGGATTACGATGAGGTCGACCCCAAGCTCCAGAGATATGACATTGTGGTCGCCACCTCTGAGAAGGCAGACTCCCTCCTCAGACACAGGACGAAGTGGATCGACCAGCTGTCAGTGGTCGTGGCAGACGAGGTACATCTCCTGAACGACCCTGAGAGAGGACCTACGATGGAGGTCATCCTCGCAAAATTCAAGACTTTCAACTCAAGAGCCCAGCTGATTGCACTATCTGCGACCATAAAGAACGCCGATGAACTCTCAGGTTGGCTCGATGCCAAGCTAGTGACGAGTGACTGGAGACCTGTACCTCTTAGAGAGGGGGTCTATGTCAATGGTGAGGTCTTCTTCACAGACAATTCCAAGAAGAAGCTCGAAGAGGATGAATCCCCCGTCAAGGAGATAGTCAAGGACGCAATCAAAGCCGGAGGACAGTGCATAGTGTTCGTCAACACAAGGAAATCCACTGAGTCGCTCGCCCTCGAACTGGGCAAGCTGACCAAATCATTGCGGCCACAGGCCGCGAACGAACTCACACGGATCTCTAAGAGGGTTGTGGGAGAACAGGATGAGCCCACGACGATGGGAGCCAAGCTGGGAAAGTGTATACGTAATGGATGTTCGTTCCATCATGCAGGGCTGACTTCGTCCCAGAGGCGGATTGTCGAATCCGCATTCAGGGAAGGTCACCTTGGGTGCATAGTCGCCACTCCGACACTCGCTGCAGGCATCAACCTGCCCGCGAGGACTGTAATCGTAAGGGACCTTCGTAGGTTCGATGCCAATGTCGGATATGCCTCGCTTCCGGTGCTCGAGGTCAAACAGATGTGCGGAAGGGCTGGGCGGCCCAGGTTCGACCCATACGGAGAGGCCATCCTAATCGCAAGGGACGAAGAAGAACGATACTTGCTCATGGACAATTACCTCCTGGGCGAGAGCGAGAGCATTTTCTCCAAGCTCGGGACTGAGCCCGCCATGCGATCACATCTACTTGCGCTCATCGCGACCAGTGATGTGAGGACGCTCGAGGAGTTGGAATCGTTCTTCAGCAAAACATTCCTCTCGCACCAGATGGATACGCCGTACTTGGCCGAGACCATAGAACGAATCCTCGAATTCTTGAAGGAGGAGGATATGGTCGTTGATGAGGACGGGATCCTCAGAGCGACCCAGTTCGGGAAGAGGGTCAGCGACCTCTATATCGACCCGAAGTCGGCGATCATAATGCGGGACGCGCTAGAGAAGTACAAAGGGGGACCGACCTTCGGACTCCTGCATGCCATATGCTCCGTGCCAGATATGCCACTCCTGTACCTCAGGAAATCCGATTATGAATGGACTGAGGAGTTCCTAAACGAGGTGCAAGACCAGCTGATACTTGAACCACCCACTGACCTCACCCAGTACGAGGGTTTCCTATCGGAGCTGAAGACCGCCAAACTCATCCTCGACTGGTCATCCGAGGTCCATGAGAACGAGATAGCGGACAAGTTCGGGATCGGACCCGGGGACATAAGGAACAAGGCCGAGATGGCGGAATGGCTCGCTCACTCGATGAGGAGATTATCAGAGCTGTTCAACAAGGACGCTCGCGCAGAATGTGAGGAAATAGTCGTGAGGATCAAGTACGGTATCCTCCCTGAACTGCTGGACCTCGTCCGCCTCAGAGGTCTGGGGCGAGTTCGCGCCCGCGCACTCTATGCGCGTGGCATCGGATCCATCGAGGACCTCAGGAATACGAGCTACGACAGACTTAAGCAGATACCGACGATTGGGGAAGCTGTCGCGAGGGCGATAAAGGACCAACTGGGGCAGACTGACCCAACAATGCCCGCACTGACTGAGGACGGACAGCGCTCACTCGTGGACTTCAGATAGATGGACAGGCATGGTGATTATGGGCATGACAATGGAGACCTCCGTTTGGGTCGCCAAGACCGAGCCAGGACGGGCCAAGGAAGACATGAGAAGGATTCTCGATAAGGCCAGTTCAATCGGCGCAGAGGTGCTGATTGTGGATGCGGACATGGTCTTCGGAAGTGACCATGTGAGAAGTGCGGCATACCATGCTCGGAAGGCCATTGATGAGAAAAGAAACTCCGCGGATTCGCTCGCGATGGAGACATTGCTATATGCTTCCGGTCAGAGACAGCTAAGCGGCGCGATAGACAAGATGTCGGTGACTGGGGATACAGAAAGGATCGTGATTGCCCAGCTCTCCGGACCAGCCATCATCCCCGAAAAGGGTTGGAAGTCTATGGGACCTCTTGACAAGGATGTCTCGCCGGAAAGACTTCTCAAGTACGGAGTGTCTGATCGGGAGCAGGCGACCATAGGCAGCAGAAACCCATTGGAGATCGTCCTCGAGAAGGTCGCTTCGGTTGACATTATGAAGAAGTGAAGGCGCCTCAAACGAGCGATGGTGTATTATAAAAGCTACCTAGTCAATTCACATGAACGGTCCGATTGACATGGCATCCATCATAGAGTGCGTCCCGAACTTCAGCGAAGGGCGCAGGAAGAGAGTTGTTGACAACATAGTCCATTCGATTCGATCCGTCCCAGGGACCAAGGTCCTCGATGTGGAGATGGACGCTGACCACAATAGGAGCGTGGTCACTTTCACGGGCAACAAGGAGAGCATCCAGGAGAGTTCCTTCAGAGCAGCCAGGGCCGCCTCCGAACATATAGATCTTACAAAGCACACGGGAGAGCACCCGAGGATGGGAGCATTGGACGTGCTCCCTTTCGTTCCGATCTCAGGAGTAACCATCGAGGACTGCGTTGAGATCGCGAATATTGTGGGCGCGCGTATCGGCAAAGACTTGCAGATACCGGTATATATGTACGAAGCGGCAGCCAGACGTCCTGAAAGAACCAACCTAGAGAATGTCAGAAGAGGGCAGTTCGAGGGTCTTAGGGAAGCCATACTCACAGACGATTCGAAGTATCCGGATTATGGTCCAAGAAAGGTGCATCCGACCGCAGGTGCGACTGCAGTAGGCGCGCGCATGCCCCTCATAGCATTCAATGTGAACCTCAAGACAGAGGACATAGAAATCGCGAAAGCCATCGCGAAGAAGATCAGGGCAAGCAGCGGGGGTATGCCACATGTCAAAGCACTCGGGTTCATGCTCAAGGAGAAGAGGATGGCGCAGGTATCCATGAATCTAACAGACTACACAGTCACTCCAATTTCAAAAGTCTTCATGGAAGTCAAGAAGGAAGCTGAGGCGCATGGAATCGAGGTAGCGGAGAGCGAGATAATCGGTCTGATACCGCTCGATGCAGTCTGCGACCTCGCTGCCAGGTTCCTGAAGATAGGCAATTTTGCCAGCAACCAGGTTCTTGAAAGGAGGATCTGGGGTTGAACACTCTGGAAGAATTGAGGGCGTTCTGCAAAGACCTCTCCTCAGACCTGCCAGCACCAGGTGGTGGCACCGCATCCGCCGCAGCGGGATGCATGAGCGCCTCGCTGCTAGCCATGGTCTGCGGTATCAGTCTCAAGAACCGAAAGCTCGAGGACCACTGGTCAGCGCTCCTGAATGAGAAGGCAAAGGCTGAAGTCCTCAGAGACAAGCTCTTGGAACTCTGCGTAAAGGACTCTGCTGCATATTCTGAACTGGCGGTTGCTTTCAAGCGAGCCAGGGAGATGAAGGAGGACAAGGAGGCCTCATCGGCCCGCGAAACTGCCCTAAGAAATGCCGCGGACATACCCCTGGAAACCGCAAGGACCTGCCTCCAACTCCTTACGATGTCGAAGATGGTCGCTCAGATAGGGACCAGGAATGCATCCTCAGATGTCGAGGTCGCGATAGAACTCGCGGAGGCGGGTCTGAGAGGTGCTGCTGCCAATGTGCGAATCAACCTGGCATCATGTGAGGATGCGGAGTACAAGTCTCGGAGAGAAGCCGAGATCTCGTCGCTTCTGAGAGTAGCAGAGGACATGCGTGAGAGCGCTCTCAAGAAGCTTCGGCCTCAAAGTCTTTAAGCTTACTGGCCCGGAAAATCCACATGAACGTATCATTATTGATAGAGGCAGCGATACCTTTAAGACCGTTAAATAAAATGGGAACATGTAATATATGCTGTGCCAGCAGAGCCCCCTTTCACGCTAGGTACGAGGAGCCCGGTTCATCTTGGCAGGTAACTATCTTAAGAGTCTCCAGCTAGCAAAGCAACTGGAGGAACGAGCAAAGGAGGCGACCCGAAATCGTGAGCGGGCGGAAAAGGATTTCGAGAAGCTTCAATCATTCTTAGAACTCTGTCAGGAGAACGACGCGGACCTAACAGAGGCCAAGAAGATATTGGCCGAGTACAATGCTGCAATGGGCTCCAAGGACTACGAATCAGCACTCGGATACATACAGAAGGCGACCGAGGAGACCAAAACGGCTTTTGTCAGACGGATAGGTGAAGTTGCTGATTCAGCGGAATCGCTTGTCACCGTTGGCCAGATACCGGTTTCCGAAGCAAAAGGCGCTCTGGAGATGCTCGAGGAGAGCAAGAAGTTCGTGATGAAGGACGACCTTGAAAACGCCATGAAGAACGCAAAGAGCGCATATGATGCAGCTGAACGGTCCCTACATGAGCATTTCTCAGGATTACTATCACAAGCACAGGAGATCATAATCCAATCCAAAGAGATGGGCGACGATGTCAGCCTGTTCGAAGACCTTCTCGCCCGGGCGAAGAACGCTCTCGAGAAACAGGATTACGAACAGGGATTGACGAACGTCCGCGAAGCGCTTGAAGGAGCTGGAGACAGCATCAAAGCACAGATCAACGCGACGATATCGAGGGCAGAGGAGCTGGTGACTGCTGGAGAGGAACTGAAGGCGGACATGTCCAGAGTCACCAACCACATAGAGAAGTCTAAAACCACCCTGGAATCGTTGCGATTCAAAGATTCACTATCATACGCCAAGAGGGCAGAGTCCGAGGGCGAGAACGCGATCAGCGCCAAGTTCCAGGATATCATCAAAGAAGTCAGGGAAGGCATCAAGACGCTCAAAAGTGCAGACGAGGACGTCGATGTCCCTCAGGACCTCCTCGACCAGGCTCATATTGCGATGAAGGACAAGAAGTACATCGAGGCACTGAATGCCTTGAACTCGGCCAACGAAAAGGTCAGGGAGATGCAGTTCAAGTCAGTCCTCGATGTCATTGCCAAGGCCAAGGACCGATTCGTGCTCGCAAAGAAGATCGGCGTGGACATGAGCAAACCGTTCACGCTCCTCAATGAAGCCAGGGACAATCTTAGGCGGGGCAAATTCGAGGATGCCATAAAATACGCGGAGCAGAGCCAGCATGAGATCGACACCGCCCTCAAGGTATTCACCAGCGCGAGAGACGAATTGGTCGAGCTCGCCAAGGAGATCAAATTCGCAGACGATATCGGTTCGGAAGTCCTGTCAGTCAAGGAGATCCTCGCCGAGACCAAGAAATCATTCGAATCAAGAGACTTTGACAAGACACTGGAACTCGCCAAACAAGGCTTGACCGAAGCCAGGAAGGCAGCTTACGATAGGACTCTGGACACGATCGATAAGACGGACAAGACAGTCAAGCTGGGAAAGCAGATAGGTGCAGATATCACGGAAGCCGAGGGGTTGCTCCAGAGAGCATTGTCATCCATGGCCAATGAGGAAATTCCAGAGAGCGTTAGGCTCTCCAACTTGAGCATAGAAGCGGCGAACGCTGCAATCACAAGGGTGTTGAGTGACAGGTTGCACAACATCGATGAATTTGTCAAGAGCTTCTCTAACGGTGAAGCGGTTGCGGAAGTCGCCGAATCGATTTCCAATGCACGCCTGAGGCTCTCGGAACAGTCATTCGAAAAATCATACGAGTTCCTCAAAGATGCCCAGCAGAAGATAGAAACCGCAGGGAAGGAGGAATGCGACAGGCTGCTCGTGACCGCGGAAGAGAAGATGGACAAGGTCAGACAGTTCGGAGGAGACCCTTCGGACCTGGAGATCCTCATCACGAGGTCGAAGGAGTCCATCGAGAAGAAAGTATACGAGGATGCTTCTGCGACCGCTAGGGGAGTCATCACGAACGCGGATGACATGATCACCAGGCTACTGCAGGCAAAATTCTCCGGCATCAAAGACTTCCTCGAAGAAGCGAAGTCCATTGGAATAAGCGTGAACGAATCGAAGACAGCAATAAAGGATGCTCGTGCCAAGTTCGAACAGAAGGATTATGACGGAGCCAATTCCCTGATTTCAGAAACTCGGTCTTCCCTAGAGGACAAGATCAGGAGATACGACGGAATAAAGGAGAAGATACGAAGAGCTGAGGACCTCGTAGAGGAGGCACAGAAGAGCAAAGCCGATGTCACAGATCAGGCCAAGGACCTTGGGCTCGCGAAGAGATACTTCCAGGACAGCGATTTCGACGCATCTGAGAAATTGCTGGATTCGCTCACAGAGGAGGCCGAGAAGAAGCTAGCCATGTACCTGGCCGCCAAGTTCATCCTCACCTCCAAGGAGAGCATCGAACTCGCCCAGTCATATGAGATCGACATGTCCGAGGGCAAGGAGATGCTGGGAGAGGCCAAGGATCTGATGAAGAAGAAAGAATATGACCAGGCACTCGCCGTCGCGAAACGGTGTGAAGACATCGTCCGCCAGAAGACGGCAAATGGCGTATCAGAGATGATCAAGGAACTCCAGAGACTGCTTACTGATGCCAAGAACTGTCGGTGTGGACACCAAGGGTCCAGAGACGCTCGCAGAGAAGGCAGTCATCCTGTGGAAGACTGGAGATTATGTCGAGGCGCTCAGATGCATCGACTCGGCCAGGAACGACATAGACCAGATAAAGAACCTCAGTTCCCAGGCAGCGATCGAGATAAAGGTCGCAAGAGGCAACCTCAAGAACGCCGAGACACTCGACATGGATGTAGGCCAGGCAAGGGAACTCCTGGAGCAGGCAGTCGAGGCATTGACCCGTCATCAATATGCTATCGCTCTTGAGCTCGCAAAGAAGTCATCGGAATCATCTTCAGAAGTCACCAGGAATACGATCTGGAACACCCTCGAAAGGTTCAAGGACCGCGTGGAGAAGGCTGCAAACGAGGGCGTCTCTGTCGGAATGGCAGAGAGATTAGTCGCCGAGGGAATCCAGGCATTCAACGAGGAGCGTTTCCAGGATGCACTGAAGCTTGCCATGAACTGCGAGGCCGAGATGGAGAAGGCTGAGCTGCAGAAGGAGATCAGCACCAGGGCAGTCGAAATGGCACGCATGAAGCTTATTGAAGCCGCCGAAGACGGAATAAGCGCGCCTGAGATCGAGCAACTTGTGAAGGAGGCGGAGGCGTTGCTCTCCGAAGGCAGGTATGTCGACGCTCTCGGGAAGTCGATCGAGAGCGGCGACGAGATCCACCTGATCAGGGAGAACATGGACAGCTCGAGGATCGAACTGAGTTCGGTCAGAGAGCAGGTCGATCGACTGAAAAAGGTCGGCATCGACACAACTGAGTGCGAAGAGATTCTCACCGAGGCGCAGAGATACCTCACAGCTCATGAGTTCAGGAAATGCACGGAATCTTTGACGAAATGCTCAGAAAGGACCATGGAATTGTTCGAAGGATCTATTGATAAGATAATGGATGAGAACAACGACTTGATATCCAAAGCGAAGTCGATGGGCCTCAGCGTCAAGTCTTGCGAGGATCTGATGGAAGTCGCCAAGACCTCGTTCTCGGAGAAACTGTGGGACTTCGCGTATCAGCAGGCGGTCTCCTGCAGGACCATTTCCAAGGAACTCATCGAGAAGAAGCTCGCGAACCTTGTATCAGATGTCCGCGAGAGGCTACAGCCGTTGAGAGATTCAGGAGCTTCCGTTCGTTCCATAGAGGAACTCCTGGACCAGGCACATCAGGCTTCGGACGAGAACAATACGTCGGAAGCATTCCAGCTCCTCATGGAGGCCGACCAGAGGATTCTCGGAGTTGAGGACTCGCACAAGAAATTCATAGACATCTCGATAGCTGCAGAAAGCGCTATAGAGATACTGAAGAGAATCGGAGTTCCGACGGGCGAATCGGAGAAATTGCTCGCACTCGCGGATCTGGAGAGGGACAAGGATTACGATTCTGCCATCGAGTTCGTCGCAGAAGCCCTGGATTCGGCAAAGAGCACAATAGAATCACATTCCCCAGACATCACCGGGACGATAGAATCGTCCGGACTTCAGGAGAATGCTGAAGGTGAAGTCGACATCACACTCAAGAACACCGGCAATGTCCTTGCCAAGGAGGTCACGATGCAGCTTTCTGGGCAGTTCGAAGCTGTGGACACACCCAGGATCGGAAGCCTGAAACCCGGTACAGACATACTTGTCCGGGCCAGGATAGTCCCACATGCGTCAGGAGATATACCGATAAGGGTGAACATCACCTGCAAGCGGCACTTCGACGGCAGCCTCCTCAACTTCGAGTTAGAAGGCAAGGTGAGCGTCTTCTCCGCCGGTCCCCCATACACGGTCGGCCGCGCAGCCGAAGCGACCAAGTGCGCTCATTGTCAAGGCAAGATCAAGTCAGGATTCGATATCGTCACATGCAGATGCGGGAGCAAACTGCATCTCACCTGCGGCAAGAGAACAGCACAATGCCCGGTCTGCTCACAGAAGTTCTCCTTCTAGGCCGATCCTGCAACTCTGGCATTGGATATTCTGAACGCCGGTGTCCTTACCCCGAAGTAGTCCTTAGTCTCCTTTCCGATCATGTCTATCCGCGAGAGCAGGTCGATCAGGCTTATCCCCACGGTTGATTGGCGAATCGATGGTCCCAGGGCGCCATCCGCTATGACATAGCTCTCCATCATCAAACCAGAGAACTCGCCTGTGGCAAGGTTCGGGTGGTCGAAAGTGACCCTCAGATAGACGCCGCGGTCGCTCTCCTTGATCATCTCGTCCAGGCTCGAGTCACCACTCTTTACGACCAGGTTGGATGTGGATATCGATGGTGGATGCCTATAACTCCATACCGCACCGCCTCTGGATGAATTGGCTGTGCTCTCGACTGAGTCTTTTCCAGCAGTATACGAATCATGAAGGTACGAGGATAGGCGGCCAGAGTCCACCAGAGTGGTCGGCCTCGCGACTGTACCCTCTCCATCGAACGAGGTGCTCCCAACTGCCCATTTGAGCAGGGGATCATCCACTATCGTGATTGATTCAGCTCCGATCCTCTGACCCATCTTTCCAGTGAGATAGCTCCGTCCACGCTGAACCGCTTCTGCGTTCGCTCCTCCGCCGATTGCGTCCGCCAGTATGATCCCAGCAGCGAGCGGATCCACCACGATTGCATAATCACCCGTCTCGACCTTGGTCTGACTGAGGCCGTTTATCGCATGCTCCCTGGCGCTAATACCGGCACTGTCCAACTGGCTGAGGTCCAATCGACGCGAAGAAGAACCATCGAATCCAGAGAACATGGTCGAGTCCGAGCGAGCGACTGCCTCAGCGAATACATCGAACGAAGACATCTCCTGTTCGGCTACCAGACCGTGGCTGTTCGCCATGGAGACCTGACAAACGGCCATTCCCAGACCAGCCATCACGGATGTTATCCTCTTGTCGTCGCCAGCCACATCCGCGACTCGCGAGACCATCTCCACACCCGCATCGGGCGTTATATCCGAGACCTTGGGGTCGAACAGCCCGGGTAGGAGCCTGGGTTTGGATTGGCGGGGCAGACCTCTGAAGTCAGGGTCGGCAGTGCCAGACTTTGCCAGGGAGACTGCCAATTCGGCGGTCTTCTTGATGGAAGCAGGTTCATGGTCGGTGCAGAAGGCGAATCCAGAGGAGCCACCGCTGAACGCGCGGATGCCGACACCAGGGTCGATGGACGAACTGGCCTGCTTCACGGAACCCCTTTCGATCTCGACTGATATGGAATTGGTCTGAGCGACAATGACATCGCATTCGTCCGCGCCCAGTTTCATGACCGCCTTGACAGTCTCCTCTGATAGGTACGCCAAAGTCATATCATAGCCTCCTACGTAAGTCCTCCGACAACAATCTCGTCTATCCTCATATGCGGTCCACCATCGGTAGTCCTCGCAGATTGACCATTCTTCCCGCAATATCCAGGATCGGTTATCTTGAAATCGTCAGCCAGGCCAGACACATGTCCCAAGACCTCCATGATAACTCCGGAGAGGGATGCGTCCCTGTATCTCTGGCCCAACTCACCCTTCACGATCTCATACGCCTCGTCACACTTGAACATGAACTGTCCTTTGGATGGCTCGACGTAGCCATATTGTGCACCCTTGATAAGCAGGCCGTTTGGAGTGTCCCTGACCAATTCCTCCCGGTCCCAATCGCCACCTGCAATGTATGTATTGCTCATCCGAATAATCGGAGGGCTGCCATAGCTCTCCGACCTGGCCGATCCGTTCGGAGGTATACCCATCCTGCTACTGGTCTCGAGGTTGTGCAGGAATCCTTTCAGTATACCGTTCTCAATGAGCACATGCTTCGATGATGGCACTCCTTCCCAGTCATACGAGAAATATCCGAACGAGCCCTCGACTGTAGGATCATCTATCAAGGACACCTCATCACTCGCGACCTTCTCCCCGATCCGCCCTTCAAGCACGGATGCACCTTGAAGTATGGCATCAGCCTCGCATGCATGACCAAAGGCTTCGTGTGCGAGGAGACCAGTCATCACATTATCGAGTATGCAAGTGAATTTGCCAGCTGGTGTCGGCTTAGAGTCCAGAAGACGCAGCGCCTGTTCCGCAGCGGTCCTTCCGATGGCAGCCGAATCGTCCTTTCGCATCAGTTCATAACCTCCCACCGAACCGACCGAATGATGCCCTCTCTGGATGACTTCGCCATCCTTCGCCCAGGCAGAACACGCACCCAGAGTCCAAGTATCTTCCGTCCGAAGAAGGGTTCCGAACGAGTTCGCAACGATGCGAACACCCTCGAAATCATCATATCTGGCATTTGTGCTCGTTATCTTGGGGCTGAATGATTTCATCGACTTGTCAAGATCCATGACGTATCCTACTTTTTCCTCGACCGAGATCTCACCAGGTCGCTCGTCGCATCGATAGACCTCGGTCGCATGTTCGGGTTTACCGGATTCGATCTCGAACTTTATCTTGGCCCTACTTTCGGCGACCTTTGCCATTCGGACTGCCGATTCAGCAGCCAAGCGCAGAGATTTCAATGAGAGATCGTTGGTGACGGCAAAACCCCATGCTCCACCCACGAATGCACGTATGCCACATCCCTTGGAAAGACGAGCCGTCACGGTCTTCGTCTTTCCGTCCATGACAACGATGTTCGTTCCCAGGGAATCCTCCATTCGCAGGTCTGCGAACTGAGCGCCCATGCTAGTGGCATGCTCGATTGTTTTCTGTGCGAAATCCTCCATCTGATACCCCCTTGAGGTGGCGGCGTAATACTTCCTTGGAATTCAACCTATCGCCGCATCATGCCCTCTGAAACCCACACGTGTGTTCGACCGTATCCACGAACTCACCATCCAATATCATGCGAGCGACGGATTCGATGTCTCCTGACAGTGACCTGTCCTTGTCCAGCCTGGGCACCCTGGACCTGAGCAAGGACCGTATCTCCTGTATGGGTGCACTGGAAGGTCCGGAGATGAAATCGAGCGCCTGAGCGGCCGCAATCATCTCTATGGCGATCACCCTGCTAACGTTCTCCACGATCGTCCTGGCCTTCCATGCGGCGATCGTCCCCATGCTATTGTAGTCCTCCTGGTTCGCACTGGTAGGGATGGAGCTCGCAGACGCAGGATGTACCAAGACCTTGTTCTCGGATACAATGGACGCAGCGACATACTGCGGCACCATCATGCCTGAGCTGACACCGCCGTGTTTGGTTAGGAATGGAGGAAGACCGCTCAGCTTGTGATCGACCAGACGGGCCACCCGTCTCTCAGAATAGCTTCCCAGCTCATGCACTGCAAGACCCAGAAAATCCATCGCCAAGGCTAATGGTTGTCCGTGGAAGTTGCCACCAGAGATGACAGATCCGTCCTCAGGGAAGAACAGCGGGTTGTCAGTAGCGGAGTTCAGCTCCACGCTTATGACATCGTCAGCATACCAGATTGCTTCGAGACTGGCCCCTATCACCTGTGGGATGCATCTGAGCGTGTACGCGTCCTGGACCTTCGAACAATGCTTATGGGAAAGCATGATCTCGCTTCCCTGGAGCATCGACACCATGTTCCCCGAGACCCGTACCTGGCCTGGATGAGGTCTCACCTTGGACACGCGAGGGTCGAACGCCATAGATGTGCCCTTGAGAGCCTCGAGGGACATAGCAGCGGCTATTTGTGAATTGTCTACGAGGATGGATGCATCATTCACGGCGAGCGCGCCGATGCCGCCCATCGCCTGTGTCCCGTTGATTATGGATATCGCTTCTTTAGGCTCGAGAGAGAGAGGCTCCAATCCTCGCCTTCCAAGAGCATCGATTCCAGGTTCCGGGCCGTTTCCAGCATCAGCCTCACCCTCACCCACCATGACCAGCCCGAGGTGTGCGAGCATCGTGAGATCCCCGCTCGCTCCTACAGAACCCTGACGCGGTATCAACGGATGGACCTTGGCGTTGAGCATCTTGGACAGCATCTCTGGCAGGTCAGGCCGTACGCCTGAGAATCCTTTGCACAGAGCATTGGCCCGAAGCAGCATGATCGCGCGGGAGACCTCGGCCGGATATTTCTCACCCACACCGCAAGCATGGCTTCGGAGAAGGTTGAGCTGGAGCGATTTCAGGTCCTTCTTGGAGATCCTGGCGTTTACCAGGTCTCCGACTCCCGTATTCACGGCATAAATCGTGGCTCCCTTCTCTACGAGTTTCTCGAGCGCCTTCCTGCTGGAGATCATCCTGTTCCGGGATTCTTCTCCGATCTGAACAGGCGCGAAACCTCTAGCTACCTTCACGACTTTATCGATGGTAAGACTGTTACCGTCGATGACTACAGAGCCAGTGCCCTCATCCGCGTTTTTTGCCATCTCAAGACCGCCGAGTGATGTGCTGCAGTGATGAGTATTTGCGTACCTTAAACTAACGGCTCTATTCCTTCTTCTCCAGTACGGGCACGAACTTGTACCCGTAATGGATAACGCCCGCGGACCCTTCCTCACTGAGCTTTCTGAGCACTGTGCGTACCCTGGTCCCAATCTTGAGGTCGCAGGCGTCACAGTCGATCACCTGACCGGTGATCTTCGGGCCCTCGTCGAGTTCCACCATTGCCACAAGGTACGGCTTCAGCGTGGCCCTCTCATCGACCCCTTCGTGCACCTCGGAGAATGAGAATATGACACCTTCGCCTTTGAACTTCAACGGTTCGATCTTGCCCACGCTCTTCCTGTGGCAGATCGGACAGATAGCCCTGGGCGGGAAGTAGTTCTTGCCGCAGCTGTTGCACTTTATCCCAACAAGATTGTACCTGCTGGGATTCTGTCTCCAGAATCTAGGTGCTGTTGCCATTCTCAAGACCTCCTGAATATGTGTACGATGACTGTCGCGCCAGTCCCTCCGACGTTATGAGTCAGACCGACCGACGCATCCTTGACCTGTCGTTTCCCAGCTACGCCTCTAAGCTGGGTCACTACCTCGACGGCCTGCGCAAGACCCGTTGCGCCAATCGGATCGCCCCTGGCCTTCAAACCTCCCGAGGTGTTGATCGCGATCTCTCCGTCGAGTGCGGTCCTACCATCCTCGGTCGCCTTTCCACCCTCACCCTTCTTGAAGAATCCGAGATCCTCTATCGCGAGTATCTCGCTTATCGTGAAGTTGTCATGGACCTCTGCCACGTGGACATCCTTCTGCTCAAGGCCGGCTCTCTTGAACGCCTTCTTCGCGGCTATCCTTGTGGCATCCATGGTGAGTATGTCGCGCCTGTGATGGAGTGCCAGAGTGTCACTCGCCTGCCCGGAACCTATGATCTCGACGGGGGTCTCCACATATTTCTTCGCATCGTCCAACGGACATAGCACGACCGCTGCTGCGCCATCTGAGCTGGGTGAGCAGTCGAATACGCGCAACGGGTCCGCTACGAGCGGAGAATTGAGGACGACATCCCTGTTGATCTCCTTCTGGAACTGCGCTTTCGGATTCAGCGAGCCGTTCTTGTGGTTCTTCACCGCGACATCCGCGAGCTGCTCCCTGGTCGTTCCGTACTCGTGCATGTGCCTTCTCGCTATCAGGGCGTGAAGGCTCGAGAAAGTGGCACCCAACTCCGTCTCCCATTCTTGGTCCGATGCTGAGGATTGGATCATCGAGGACGCGATGTCGCTGACATCCATCATCTTCTCGGCACCACCGACTACGACTATATCATGAAGGCCAGACGCGACCGCCATGAAGCCTTGTCTGAGGGCGAGCCCACCGGATGCTCCAGCAGCCTCCACCCTGGTTGCAGGGATATGGTCCCTTGCCAGACCCGCATAGTCTGCGATCAACGCGCCTATATGCTCCTGCTCGATGAATCTGCCAGCAGACATGTTTCCGACGAACACCGCATCTATCATCTCCGCGGATATCTTCGCATCCTCGACTGCGGCCAGACCGGCACGTATACCTATATCCCTAAAGGAAGCGTCCCACAGTTCTCCGAACTTCGTGTCCCCTACACCGATGACTGCGACCCGTCTCATGTTCATCCCCTCCCAAGGGTTATCTTGCCTCTGAATTTTGCATAGGTGGCATAATCGAGATACTTTGGATTGGCGAGCTGCTCCTTCACCGTAGGTGCACGATCCCGTTTGTAGTTCGAAATCTCGTCTGTAACCGTTATATCGAAACCATCCGAGCCAGCACCTGAACCGTATGCTATGGCGAAGATGCGGTCTCCCGGTTTAGCCTCATCCAGGATCGCAGCCAATCCCAACGGTACCGCTCCGGAGTAGGTGTTCCCGATATGGGGGACGATCAGGCCGAGCTTGCCCTGCGCCTCGTTGAACCCCAGCTGCTTGGCAACCCTGGTAGGGAACTTGCCGTTCGGCTGATGGAACACGGCATGAGCATAATCGCTCGGGGTCGTACCAGCCTTCTTCATCAGACCCTTCGCACAGCTCATTATGTGTTTGAAGTAGGCAGGCTCCCCTGTGAACCTCCCGCCATGGCTCGGGTACATCTGACCCTCCCGTCTCCAGAAATCTGGGGTATCGGTCGTGTATGAATATGTATGGTCTATCCTCGCGATGATCTTCTCAGCCCCGATCATATGGGCCGCACCGCCGGCAGATGCCGAGTATTCGAGCGCGTCGCCAGGGGCACCCTGTGAGGTATCCGCACCGATGGCCACACCATACTTCATCATGCCTGAGCCGACAAGACCCATGCATGTCTGAATGGCGGCCGTGCCCGCCTTGCACGCGAACTCAAAGTCCGCGACCGTCAGCTCTGGTGACGCTTCGATTGCTTCAGCGACTATCGTTCCTGAGGGTTTCACAGCGTATGGATGCGATTCCGAGCCGACATAGATGGCTCCTATATCCTTCGGGTCAACATCCACGCGCTTCATCATGTTCCGGGCGGCCTCCACGGAGATCGTGATAGTGTCCTCGTCCGGCCCAGGGACCGATTTGCTGAATATCATCAGGCCCTTTCCCATCGCAGTTCCATCTATGCCCCACACTTTGCCGATCTCTTCCGGCTTGATCCTATAGCGTGGGACGTACGCTCCATAACTCACGATTCCTACTTCCATCCGAATCCAGCCTCCATCATCCTAGCGATTGGAGTATCTCGACCAGTTCACTTGCTGGCAGTTCCGTCCTCACGAGAGGAATGCCCTCCAGCTCTGCAAGCCTCACAGCCAGTTCGTCAACCTGCTCCGGCTTCTGATAAACTACCAGCGCAGGCTTGAGCGGATGGGCTCTGATGGCTATCATCGGTGAACGGCCGAATCTGACGCCAGTGAACACCAGCGCCCTCTGACTGCTCCAGCCATAGATCTTGAGGTAATCGAACGAGCTGAGAGTCGTTATGGCTCTTATGCTGTCGATTATAGTGAACCCGTGGATGTGTTTGTCCAGAGATATGGCCGGCGTGAGGTTCTCACCCTTCAGCTTATCGACCAGGTCCGATGCGAGGACCTCCACGGAGAACTCCTTTATCGCGATTATCGATTCAGTCTTCGCAGCGAGCGAGTACTGCTTGAGGATAGATCCGCCCGTCTTCTCGTCGATCTCAAGGAAGGCGTCGACGATCTTCCTGATGGTCGCGATTCCTGGCGATTTCCTCCTTCCGGCCTCGTAATCGCTTATGACTGATGGCGAAATCCCAAGGTGCTTGGAGAGGTCCTGTTGAGAAATATTGAACTGTTCGCGCCACTTGCGTATCGTTCTGCCAGGCTCCTCAGAAAGGCAGATTTCTCCTGCGACTTTCTCCCTCACTTGGTCCCGCATGCTCCATGGAGCTGAATGTCGGTACTTATAGTTTGTCGTACCTACTTTACGGCAATAGACGAACATTCTGAGAAGAGAGTGACCCACTTTCGAAACTGGATGCATGCATGGGCCGTAGATGATACACGTGAGATGTGCCCATGAATATTGACAATTCGATATCTATGGTACGGATTAGGGGACATAAATCGAGTTTCGCATCATAGATATATAAGGGCCCTTCTGTTATCCCCTGACCGCCCACCACATACCGGGGTAGTGGTCTAGCTTGGTATGATCCGTGGTTCGGGACCACGTGACCGTCGGTTCAAATCCGACCTACCCCACTCCAAGTCTAATTCTTGCGCGCTCTGCGGCCGTTCAACGCAGACATCAAGACGATGGCCAGAATCGCAATGACCGGTATCAGAATCGTCGAGAATTCCGGTATCGGTTCGCCCGTTATGGAGATATCCTCGGAAACGATGCTGCATAGACCAGCACCATCAGTTATCTCGACCTTGACTGTGTACGTCCCAGGATATGAGTATGAATGTTCAGCAGTCAGCTCAGAGGACTTCTCGGTGTCCCACACGCCGTCCCCATCCCAGTCCCAGCGTATCAGGAGTTCGTCTACAGGGGTCTCTGCGTCAACCGACGATGAAGCATCGAACTCTATCTCGACACCTGTCAGCAGATCGATTGACATGACATCTAGCTGCGCCTCGGGCGCGTTGTTTATGAGCACGGATATCGTCGCAGAATCCCAGTCGACATCATAATGCTCTAGAGCATCTGAGACTATCACCGAGACCACATAAGGCACATCAGAGGCGGTTGAGAATAGGTGTGAGAAACCGATCCGTGCAGATATCCCAGGCTCCGCCGTAGCATAGAATACCTCCAAAGAGGTGCCGTCAGTGAAATCGACAGACAGCATCATTTCATCCCCTTCTTCATCGGATGCCGTTATATTGAACCAGACTGTGGATCCTGGCACATAGTATGCGCTCGCCGGTGTATGCTCAATCGATAAGATCAGAGGCTTGAGATTGGACTCGTCCACGACAATGATCGCACTGTCGCTGATATTGTTGCCCTCGCCGTCATCGATAAACGCCATCAGCTCGAATGACTCAACGGAGAGATATACATGAGATGCAGAGTAATCAGACAGCGGAGCGCCCATAGTCATTGACGACCCATCCCCCCAGTCATACCAGACAGACACTACTGTACCGATTGCGTACTCCAGCACAGGTGTTATCGAGAAGACTTCGTTGTAGGTTGCCACATATGACGGTTCGATAGATATCGACGGTGGTGCAGTGGCGGCAGATGAGATCACAAGATTGTCGATCCAACCGCAGTCATCGAGACTGCTGCCAGATATATCCTTTGAGTAGGTCCACCTTATGGTGAATTCGCCCGAGCTGAGAGAGAATTCTTCTGCAGTCCAATCGACCGAACCGCTCATCCTGTCTATCACACCTGTGCCGTCGACCTCGAAACTGAGCCAATCAGCATCAGATTGAGAAGACACTTTCCAGTCGAACGAAATGTCTGCAGGGCCCATGATCGTCATCGCCAGCGAAGAACTGCTCGAATCGCCCACATTACCGCTCTGGAGCGAATCTCCGTCTACGCTGTATTCATGATCGACTCCAACCCATTCTGCGGATCCGCTTCCTGTCGCAGTCACATCATCGACGTCCAGCGCATCGCTGAGGGTAATCGGCGAATAATAAGGAAACTCGACAGATACTGATGCAGGTATGGCCAAAGGGACCTCAGGTGACTGACCTGATGACTGTGAGGCAACGCCTGGAAGATAGGACGATTCGTAACGCTCGATCTTGAAGGAAGATAAGCTCGACTTGCCGGGCGAGGATCCGATGGAAAGCTCGAAACTATCGGAAGAAGTTGGGTATATGTCTTCGAACTCCGAGATGTCCAGGCACATGAAAGTCGGGTAGCCGTTGCTGATATCAGGCTCGAAATAGGGAATCTTCACATCAAGGATGGTTGCATCCCCTATGGAGAGTCTGGTCATGGCACTCCTCGAGGGAGACTCATCGAACTGCCAGATTGCCAGGAGAGTAGGCGAATAATCCACGATATCGACTATGAAGTTGGCCGTTAGGATGCCGAGCGTGCCCAGTTCCTCAATCGCATCGAACGTGATCCAGTAATATCCGTGGTCCCCCCAAGAAGCGCCCCAGGAATTGACAACTCGGAATGCGCCCAGGTCACCGTCGTCAGATATGGTCTCGTCGTAGCCGACGATAGTCTGCGCATGATTCAGGCTGAGGGATGAATATTCTGAAGAAGATATGATGAAGTTGCCGTCTGAGAATCCTGAGCTGTATTCGTTGGCGTCGAAGCCAAATGTCACAGGAACCCCATCATTCAACATCTGCTTTATCACATCTATGGTCGATGACCCCGAATAGCTGATGTATCCCGCTTCATACGCTCTGTGAAGTGGTGCTTCTCGGAATGCGTCCTCGGAACCCCAGCTAACGGAGTCGGTGTCATCATATGGCATGGTAGCCAGAGTGGTCACTCCCCAATCGACAGCAATCCACATGTTCTGATCGACCCATGACCCGGAATCACGGCCACCATTCACCATGTTATATGTCCAAGCAGGGGAGAGTAGTTGCTCAGGGTTCCCCAAACTCGCCTCAGTCCATCCGTTGTCCTCCGCCTCCAAGAATCCATAGGCATAATAGGTCGCGGCCCAAGCAGAGCAAGAACCCTGTGATTCCTGGTTTCCGACAATCGGGAAGGTTGAACGGGTCGAAAGATCGAAAGATGTCGGGAGGGCCTCCAAAGAATACGCAGCCTCATCCAAGACCACTTGACTCCCCTCAATGCTATCCAGATATTCGACTGAAGGGGCGGTCAGACCAGTACCATGACCATCAATCACTGTGAGCGCGTCCGATGACGAAGATGTTCTCTCCGCTGCTGCCCTCATGGCAGCAACATCGTCTGCGTTAGCCAAACGTAATGGAATTCTGGAATGACTGAGGACAGAGGAGGTCGATTGCAGCGCATCATCAGCAAATTGTCCTGTTGATGAAATCTGAAAATCCGATGATAAACTTGCACTTCCACCCAATATCGAGGTCATGATGACAAGGCAGCAGAGCGCAAGCGCAGGGATCCATATATTGACTGAACGGAGTCTAGACAAGCTCCACCTTACCAGACATTAGACTCGCATCAATCATTATTAGCTTTGCGCATGAATGCAGGACGAGAATGCGTTGGATTGGATGAATCTAGACAATGAATATGATCCTAGCCCATTGGAAAAGGGCCAAGTATCGTGATATAAATGTATTTATCAAAGAATGTGTTTCCTCGGCTCAAGCAGGTGTAATCTAGTCTGGTTAGGATTTTGGCCTTCCAACTACTCCAATGAAGAAAACAAAATTGGAGAGGGACGAAAGCCAACGGCCCGGGTTCGAATCCCGGCACCTGCACTCTCGGCCCTTTGGGTTTCTGTCTGATCGTACAGCTTAGGAGCGTGCACTACTAGACCTTACTCACCGTCTCCATAGACAGGTGTATGGGCAAGGGCGAAGGCGTCATCGAATCTCCGAGCCTCGGCCAATGCCAACTGCGGCACTATGCAATGTGGATGAAACTCGATCGTTCTTCTGTGTTGTTCCATTGGATCGCAGTATTCTGCGAACTCGCCATTGTGTTGCTTTAGTTTCCTGGTTCTGAACATTGTGTCCACCTATCCCGCGATTTCTGCGTACTCACATACCTCAGGAACTGGCTCCGTTTCCGGATGCAGGCCATGGTCGATCGCCTTCAGATCATCCAGCAGTTCGACGATGTCCATGACATCTTCTCCTAGACCAGACATCTCGTTAACGAGATCCTCAAGGTCCTGAAGCGTGTGGGTTTTCACCCATTCGATTGCCTGGGCGTTCAGTGTCGCCTGTGCCGCATTCCTGCGTCTCATTGCATCCCATCCCAAGTGGTTTGTCTGACGATTTGTCAGCTGAATTCCCATATATCGGTTCCGAATATTTAGCTTTTGCCAATATGTCGCATTCCACACATGCGATTCGTCTGACCATCATAGGCACCCAACAAATGAAATCTCGTAGAGATTTATTGCGCTGGACCATGTGATTCTGACTACACATCGGCGATTAATGACATCCTCCGCGTCAGACGAAAAGAATAAAATCAACATACATGCATCTCCTGCCACCGTTGGAACGTTCTGGAAACGCTTTTAACGAGACACATCATTAAGCAAAGAAAGCCAGGGTGGATGGCACTTGGGTCTATTGGATTCGCTGCTCAGCAAGGAGAAGAAAACCCTCTCCAAGGCAAAGAAAGGGATAGAGAAAGCGGACACGCTGGAGAAGAGTGGCCGCAAGGATGAAGCTAAGAGTGTCCTCGACCAGACAGGCGCCATGCTTAGAGAGAATCTCGTTTTCGTCGAGAAGCTGCATAGCGATTTCTCGGAGACTTTCGCAACGCTCGGTGAGAGATATCTCGTTCTAGATAACGCACAGATTGCACACGATGCTGCAACCGTATCATTACAGCTGGATGCCACAAACCCAGAGGCGATGGGAGTCGCGGGGAGGGCCGCCCTGAGGATGGGGAGGAAGGAGGAAGCAATCGAGTGGCTGAAGAAGGCAGTCACAGCCGCCCCAAACTCCGCGGACCTATGGTCGATGCTCGGCGATGCTCAGGAGGCGATCGCCGATGTCGAAGGCGCGATTGCAAGCTACAGGAAGGTCGTCGAGATCACACCTGATAGCATACGTCATTATGAGAAGATACTCGCGCACCTGCCCAAAGAGACCGAGCTCATGAAAATGAAGGCGCAGGCACAGACGCGCATGCACAAGTTCGATGATGCGGGCCGGACATACAGAGCAGCCATCGATGTGGACCGCAGAGACAAGGACCTTTGGATCGGGAACGCTGCAGTCCTCAATTATGCTGGCAAGAGCGAGCAAGCCATTGATTCGCTCGAGAAGGCGCTCGAGCTGGCCCCGAACGACTCGTTCATCTTGGACAATCTTGGGAGGGTCCAGCACAAGATCGGAAGACGTGATGACGCACTCAAGAGCTTCTCCAAGGCAATCGAGATCGACAGCGGTAACAAGGTGATATGGAACGAGCTTGGAGTGGTTCAGGAAGAGCTCAAGATGCTCGACGAGGCCATCCAATCGTTCGATAATGCCCTTGCCATTGACCCGAACGACATCAATGTTCTCAACAACAAGAAGAAGACCCTGCTCAAGGGCGACCACATGGCCGAGGTACTCGAGACCTGCGATAGGATTATTGTGCTCAACCCGAAGGATTCCGAAGCTTTGCTGGACAAGGCGAAGGCGCTGAGGTCGCTCAACAGATACTCGGAGTGCCTCAACTTCACAGAGGCCTCATTGACCATTGCGCCAAAGGCCAGAGACGCGATGAACCTCAAGAAGGATTGCCTCATGAGGCTCAACAGGTACTCCGAGGTCGTCTCATGGTGCAACAAGATGCTTTCGATCGACCCATCAGATTACGATACCATGCACGATAAGGGCATTGCCCAGATGAAGATGGGAAGACCTCAGGACGCCGTCAAGACCTATGAGAAGGCACTGAAATCTGCGCCACACAAGCTCGAGATCCTGGAGAGCCTCCGGGATGCTTACAATGTCCTGAACAAATACGATGAAGTCATAGACACATGCGACAGGATAATCGGAGTCGACCCGAAGAACAAGCGGGCATATCTTGAGAAGGCACTGGCACTGGATAAGAAGGACCGGATCGACGATGCGCTCGTTGCATACATGGCCGCCCTGAAACACGACCGCAAGAACATGGACATATTCCTGAATGCCGCATCAATGTTGAAACGGGCAGGGAAGCACAAGGAAGCGATGGATTATGCCAAGCAGGGCTTGTCGCTCGATCCGGACAACACAGGACTCTTGAGGATCCGAGGCGAATCGGCATACTTGTCAAATGATTTCGAATCGGCAATCGAATCACTCCAAAGGTGCGTCAGCATAGACCAACACGACAAGAACGCGTACAGGTTCTTAGGACAATCGCTGGTCGAGCTGAAGAGTTATGAACAGGCATTGGCGGCCTACGACCACGCACTCACGTTAGACCCCAGAGATGCTGACATCCTATTCATCAAAGCGGTTGCGCTGGAATGGCTCGACAGGACGGAGGACGCGTTGAAAGCCGCGAAGGAGGCGGTCCATTGGAATCCGTATCAAGCAGACTTCACGCTCAAAATGGGAACCCTGCTCACCAAACTCGGACGTCTCGAGGAGGCGCTGGAGGCGTACGGTGTGGCGCTAGCCAGTTCGCCCAAGAATATCGAGGCACTGAAGGCGAAGAACAGCATCCTGAAATCTCTCAAGCGACATGAAGAGGTCGTTAACACAAGCGATGAGATCCTCGCGATATCCTCCAAGGACAAGGATGCTCAGATAGACAAGGGCGGCGCATTGTTGTTGCTGAAGAGACCTGGTGATGCACTCGTGTGCTTCGACCGAGCCCTCGACGTCGACAAGGACGACCTCGATGCCCTGGAACTCAAGAAGACCGCGCTCAAGGAACTCAAGGATGACGAGGGCATCGTTACCACATGTAAGAGGATACTGGACCTGAGCCCGAAGAACAAACACGCGATGGCGGACTGCGCCGGCTCGCTCGAGAACCTCGAGAAGGTGGAGGAGGCGATTGGATACTACGAGAAGGCACTGGCCCTGGACGCAACGGACGTCTTCCTATGGAACAAGAAGGGATTGGCCCTTCTCGGCAGCGGAAACCCAGCTCAGGCCGCTGAAGCCTTCGATCAAGCGGTCAAGATCGATTCTAACCAGCCATATGTGCTGAACAACCGTGGCAAGGCATACCTCGAACTACGGCGATTCAAAGAGTCGCTGGAAGACTTCAACAAGGCGATCACAATCATATCTAATACGCCCGAATTCCACATAAACAAGGGAAGGGCGCTCGCGAGCCTGGGCAACTTCGACGAGAGCATAGACTCGTTCAACGAGGCCAGGCGTCAGGCGCCCAATGACGCCTCCGCCCTCAAGTACATGGGCATGGCGCTCCTCAAGCTCAACAGGATACCCGACTCGCTCGGATCATTCGATGAGGCCATCAAACTGGGTCTCAACGACAAGGATGTCTGGATCGGGAGGGCCAAGGCATGCGAGGCCATGGGCAAGAAGGAGGAGGCCGTCCGCTCATATGCCACGGCACTGGACCTAGACGACACCGACAAGAATGCATGGTATCGTCTGGGCCAGCTGTATCTCGAACTCGAGAGATACACTGAGGCTGACGATTGTTTCGACCGGTCTCTGGACATCGATGGCACGAATCCCGCGATATGGATGAGCAAGGGACTAGCGCTCGAGAAGCAGGAGATGCTGGACGACGCAATAGGAGCGTACGACCGTGCGATCGCCCTGAATTCCAACGACAAGGAAGCGTGGAAGAGGAAAGGTTCTGCGCTACTTGTGCTTGCCAGGCCGGAACAGGCACTCAGGGCGTTCGAGCATTCACTCAGTATAGATCCATACTTCGAAGAGGCGATCGAAGGTAGGAAGCGTTCGGAGGATGACATCAGACGCACCAAGATCGAGGACTACTGCAGGTCGATCCTAGAATTCGAATACACACACGGACGGCCCGTTACCAAGGAGGAGGCGTTCAGGGTATGCGGCGTGCCATACGTCTTCCTGGGAGAGGTCATGGACTACCTGAGCGGCCGCGAAGCCATCAGCCTCTCTGGAATGAGCAAGGAAGACTTCGAGAAGTTCGAGAGGATATCCAGGGAGATCCTGGTCAACACCATGGAGAAGAGAGACCTTGCCAACTACGGACTGCGATTGTGCGACATATCGGTCAACTTCCCCGAACTCAGGATTGCAAGCGCGAAGAGGGTGCTCAGCTATATCCAAGCCGTCGAGGAGAACGATTTCAGTGCGAAGGTCACAGACCCGCGTATCGACCCGCTCCT
Source organism: uncultured Thermoplasmata archaeon (assembly GCA_963719945.1). GTDB lineage: Archaea > Thermoplasmatota > Thermoplasmata > UBA10834 > UBA10834 > UBA9653. The sequence continues at coordinate 690,554 of CAVRDX010000001.1, forward strand.
CAGACAGGCGATGGACCTCCCCAACGACCAGAAGAATGTCCTCGGATTGATCAGGAACCTGGGCATCGGTGTCTATCAAGCTAGGCAGCTAGTCATGATACTCCAGACATTCCAGGGAGCGGGTTTCGAGACCCCGTCCATCAGGATAGGCTCCATTGTCAACGAAGGATACGGAGAATATGTCCCCTATGACGAATCTGCAGCGCAGACCAGACCGCAGGGACGACAGGAAGACAGAACATCCTCCCATGGACGGGAAGAGGAAACGGAAGAGGAGCAGGAGAGACCTCGGCGACAGACCACAAGACGCGCTCCAAGACGGGATGAAGAGAGCGAGGAAAGACCCGCTCCGAAGAAGCCGAGGAGCAGGAAGGTCGACGAAGAGGAGTCAGAAGAGGACGTGCAATCCGACCTGGTTGGCAGAAGATGCCTCTTCCACGGAGGAGTTGCGGTCGCGAGATGCAAGAAATGCAAGGCGGTGCTGTGCAGGGAGTGCATCAGGAACTCGGACAGATGTCCTAGATGCAACGCGCTCCTGAGCGGTGAGGAGGACGTGCCTGAGAAGAAACCCAGGCATAAACCACGCCAGCAGATAGAGGAGTTGGAGGAGGAAATCGACGAAGAGGAGCCGGAAGTCGAAGAGGAACCAGAAGAGGAGCCTCCACCAAGGAAGAAAAAGAAAAAGGAGGAGAAGGGTCCGGACTTCTTCAGACTGTGAATATCAGCCAGGTGATTCAATGGGCAGGATATCCCGCGGATGGAAATTGACCAAGCTTAGCCTCAAAGTCATAAGAAAGGACAAGGAGATCCTGCTTCTCCCGCTAATATCAGCGCTGGTGACCATACTCCTGTTGGCATCTTTCATCGGAGGAATCTTCATCTCGACCGGGTTCGACTCAGTAATGGGTGGAGGAGGAGCCATACTATTCTTCGTCGGCCTCGCGGCATTCTATCTACTGAGCTACTTCATATCGATATTCTTCAACGCAGCCATAATCGGGTGCGCGACGATAAGACTGGAGGGGGGCGACCCTACCGTGAAGGACGGCATAAGGATCGCGATGAACAACATAGGCAGGATATTCCTCTGGGCCATAGTCGCTGCAACCGTCGGCGTGATCATCAAGTCTATCCAGCAGAGGGTCGGCTTCATCGGGAAGTTGATCATGGGTGCGCTCGGGGTCACATGGACCCTCATGACATACTTCGTCGTCCCCGTCCTCATATACGAGAAGGTCGGCCCCTGGACGGCAATGAAGAGGAGCGCTGGAATGATAAGGAAGAGCTGGGGAGAGACGATTGTCGGAAGCCTCGGGCTTGGAATCATCTTCGCCCTCCTGGCAATCCCCGGAGTGCTCTTCATAATAGTTGGGGCCATAGTTGGAGGACTCACAGGGGCGATCGTTGGAATAGTCATCGCGATAGTCTACTGGCTGATACTTGCGATGATACATACAGCTGCCCAATCCGTCCTGGTTGCAGCACTCTACAAGTATGCGAACACGGGGGAGATCCCGTCAGGGTTCGAGGGGGTTGGTTTCTCCAACCCGTTCTCGTCCTGAACGATCACCCGTGGAGTCTCTTCGTCAGGGCCGCTACCCGCTTGCCATATCGTATGCAGATAGCCTCAGCCCGCTCGTCCGGCTTGGAGATGGATACAGGCCCATAGTGGTCGCCTGAGGAGTCTCCGCATACGACCATCCCATGAATCAGCAAAGATTCAAGGATCGACAGCACGGTGGTCTCGTTCCCGCCACCAATGTTCATGCTGGATGAGAAGGCGCCTCCGACCTTCCCCTGAAGCTTGCCGTGGAGCTTGTTGCTCTTATCGATGAGTTCTTTGATCTGGTAGCTCGGCAGACCATAGTAGGTCGGCGAACCCAGTATGATGCCGTCATATCCAAGCAGACTGTCGATCTTCACATCCTTCACATCGAGCGTATCGACATCGACCCCTTCGTCCATGACACCTTTCTGTATCAGGTACGCCATCTCTTTCGTGTTGCCGCTTCTCGAGTAATAGCATATCAATATGCGAGCCATCTTTGCGGTCCCTCGGCAAGAGTATGTCATCCTAGAATAATTCGATTCCCTCTGAGTCGACCGGTGCAAAGGTTGATGACCGTGTAATGACTCACCCGGACGATAGGTGGGCCGGAGAATGAGAACATGCAATAGATGCCGACAAGAGACGAACCAGATGTTCTGCCCCACTTGCCGGGTGCTGACATATCCCGCAGGAGCCCCTGAGGCCGCTCCGACCTCAGCGGCGGGCGACTCGTTCGAGTGCACGATCTGGCAAGGGCCGAACCGCAGCAGAGGAATCGAGGTGCCGGTCAGCGCCAGGGACAAATACTTCTCGAAACGGAACGGTGAGATAATCATCTTCATCGATGGCAGGAGAGCCGTCGTCAAGCTCGGCTCTGGTTTCTGGAAGAAACCAGCAGTGATGAAGAAGGCATTCGGAGACAACGGAAAGGAAGAGCTCATCAAATTCTTCGAGAAGCACCATCTCCTGCCGCCACAACAATCATTGAAGGAGAAGGGCATCGTGGACACTCTCGTGTTCGAGGTCATTACGCCCAAGGAAGAATTCAAGGTGACCGTGATAGAAAAGCAGGAATCCGACGAGTACAGCTCGGATTAGATCAGGTCCAATTCTCGGCCAACCTTCTCGAAGGCGGCTATCGCCTGGTCGAGGTCGTGAACATTCAGCCCTGAATTCATGATGGTCCTTATCCGGGCACCATCCTTGGAGACCATCGGGAACACTATAGGTAGGGCGAATACTCCCAGTTCGTACAATCTCGTGCTGAATCGTTTCGCCGTCCCGCTGTCACCGATCATGATCGGTACTATCGGCGTCGTGCTCTTACCAGTATCGAACCCCAATGCCTGCATCTGCTCTCTGAAACGTTCGGTGTTCCTCCAGAGGTTCCTGACATGTTTCGGTTCTGTCTCCAGCACATCGATGGCCGCAGTGCATGCCGCCACCACTGCTGGTGGGTGAGACCCACTGAGCAGCCAGGTCCGAGACTTGTTGTATGCGAAGTTCACCAGGTCACGGCTACCTGATACGTGACCACCGACCACTCCGAACGCCTTTGAGAAAGTGCCCATCTCCACATGAACATCATCCCTGGACAGATTGAAATGAGAGACAATGCCTCTTCCACCATCTCCCAGCACACCCTCACCATGCGCGTCATCGACATAGACCATCGCACCATGGTCGTGCGCGAGAGCGGCGATCTTATCCAGGGGTGCCATGTCCCCGTCCATACTGAAAACGCCATCTGTGATTATGAGGATCCGGCGGTACGATGGCTGGTGATCATCTGCTTTCTCAAGCACCTTCCTGAGATCATCCATGTCACAATGCCTATAGACCGCCCGGTCCGCCTTGGACAGACGAACGCCGTCGATTATACTACCATGGTTTAGCTCGTCGCTGATCATCAGATCGCCCTCGTCGACGAGCTGTGGGATCAGGCCAGCATTCGCTGCGAATCCCGTCTGATAAACCAGCGATGCTTCGGCTTTCTTGAAGGCAGCAAGCCTCCGCTCGAGTTCGATGTGAAGGTCCATATTGCCAGCTATCGGCCGAACTGATCCGGAACCAGCGCCATGGGACCTTATCGCCTCGATTGCAGCCTCCTTCACCTTTGGGTGGTTGCTTAGATTGAGATAATTATTGGAGCATAGCATCGTCACGTTCTTCCCATCGACGACGCACTTCGGCGTGCTCGGACCTTGGAGGACCCGCAATCTCCAATCGATTTCGTGCGTGACAAGCTTGTCGTACTCTGCCCCTAGGAAAGATACTGGATTCCGGTTCGCCATCTCCTCACCATTCGGGTTCGAGGGATACCTTGGCAGCCTGCTTGGTGCGTATGAGCTCCATGCCCTCCTCGATATCCCTGATGGGTAAGGTATGCGTTATGATAGATGTAAGCTTAGCCTTGAAATCGTCGTTCTTGAGGATCTCACGCATCTGGTCCCATGTCCTGAACATCCTTCTTCCGGTTATCCCGTAGACAGTGGCGGATTTGAAAGTGATAGCGTTGTTGATGTCCAGTGTGACTGGGTCGTTGTACAGACCGAGGATCGATACTCTTCCCCCAGGCGTCAGCATCTGGAACACCTGCTTCAACGCAGGAGCAGCACCAGACATCTCGAGAGCCACATCCGCACCGTTTCCATCGGTGTGCTCCATGACGGACCTGACCAGCCTATCGGTACCCATGGAAGCATCGAGCACGACATCCGCTCCAAGGCTCCTAGCCAAGGAAAGCCGAACCTCTTCGCTGCCAAGTTCAGTTGCGATTACCTTGCCTGCACCAAGGACCTTGAGCACGGCTATTGCCATCAATCCGATCGGGCCGCATCCAGCGACGACCACATTCTTTCCCTTGATGTCTTCCTCGCATTCGCTTCCGAAAACCGTGAAGGTGGCGTTGCCGAGAGGCTCTAGCACAGAACCGAGACTGATATCGATCCCGTCGGGGATCTTCATCGCGTTCATCTCTGGAAGGCGGACATATTCAGCGAAGACTCCATCAGTGTCGACGCCCAGTATCTTCATGTTCTTGCATATGTGCATGCGACCGTTCCTGCACTGGTAGCATGTACCATCGACGATGTGGGTCTCGGCCGATACGATATCTCCCACCGATATCTTCGTCACCCCTTCGCCGATCTCGACTACCTCGCCGCAGAATTCGTGACCGAAGATGATCGGAAGAGTCTTGACCCGGTTCTGAGCCCAGTGATTCCAATCCCATATGTGCACATCAGTGCCACAAATGGATGTCCGCTTCATCTCGACCAGGACGTCTCCTCTGCCAACTGATGGTTTGTCGACAGTTCTCGAAACCCGCGCCGGGCTCCCTCATTCTCTTTACCACCGCGTGCATTAGACGGTCACTGCTCCTTTTTGGACATAGGCACAAGGATTGTACTTCTTAAGCGATTTGAATATACAATCAATCGCTCTTGCTGATATCTATATTATTACGTAATTTGCGCGCGCGAAGGGCTCACTCAAGAATCGACAGTGGCTTCCGGGCCTCTGGGATGATCACCTTTGCTTTGGACCTCTTGAACAGGCTCGGGTGCTCGGTATGAATCGGTATGACGACCTTGGGAGATATCTCGTCTATCGCCGCGAACACCTCGTTCATGTCCGCGTGACCGGACGCGTGCGCCTGGCGGAAGTCCAACTTGTACCAGCTTATCCAGTTCTGCAGTACCTCCTCCTGCACATCGTCCTCCTCAAACGGCTCGCTCTTAGACCGTATGAATAGGCTACCGCCCTTTGGCTTGATGTCGATGAGTTCCGTGAGCTGGAAGAAGTCTGTGTGGAACAAGAGCTTCGACTGGTTGTCCCTCACATAATCCGAATCGATCACATGGTCGGATGAGCCGAGCATGTCGACATACTTCTTCTCGTATCGCACCTTGTCCGGCCGCGCCATCCTACGCACGTACACGAGCATATTCGGATCATTGAGGGGGTCTGGGGCATCTATTCCCGGATCCGATTGGAACATTTCGAGGAGATTGGCGACCTTGGCGGATACCACGAACTTGCGGCCCGTCTCAGTTGCTATGTCTCTGAAGGTGCGCATGCGGTCTACATCCTTGGGATAGAAGGACACGATCGCCAGGTCCTTAGCCTTCTTAGTCATACCCAAAGCCTTCTCCTTCACTCCCTCCTCAGAGAGGTTCTCCCTCTGATCCTCTTGCATCACCCTTGTGCCTTCACATATCATCGCGACGGGTTTCTCCTTGGCTGCGGCTTTCATGAAATCGACGGTCATGTCGCTCCTTGGCCCATGCATCCTGAAATCCCCGGTGTAGACCACACATCCTTCAGATGTGTGTATCAAGAAACCATAGGCTCCAGGCGTGGAATGGTCGACATGTATCGGTTGGACCTCGATCGACCCAACCTTGATCTTGTCACCTGTCCTGAATGTGTGATATTCCCTGTCCCCGAAATTCATCTTCCCCAGGCTCGTCTCGTTCCAGGATTGCCGGATTATGTCTGCTGCGAACCCCAGATACGCAGGGATACCTGCATCGACGAACCGCAGGTGCATGACATGGTCATAATGCATGTGCGAGACGAATATGGCATCGAACCCCGGATCTGTATGCTTCAGATCGGTCCCTTCCAGCCACCTGTAATCGTAAAGACCAGATATCTTCGGTAACATGTCGAAGTGGAAGTAGTCTCGAAGACCGAAACGCTCCCGTGGCATCAGGAAGTCCACGAAGTAATCGTCCTTCATTCCGAATGGTTCCCCAAAATCAAAGAAGACTCTGGTGTCACCGTCCTCGAGCAGGATCTTGTTTCCTCCGATCTGCCCTACGCCACCGAATAGTGTGATAGATACCATGATCAACCCACCGTTTCCAGTCCAGAACAACAACTCAAGCGACCGGAATGACAATCAACCTTTCGGTCGGATCGTGGCGGTGTTGACGAAGATCGATATGTGGGAGCGACCGAAATGGCCATATGACGCCAGAAGACAATCGCTTTATTCAATGTCTTCTCCGCCCTCGAGCATCTGCTGGGCCATGGAGTAGATATCCTCCAGTCCTTCGCTGGTGTCTGCACTGACAGGTATGACGCCTCGTCCTACGCCGATGGATTCGAGTGCCTGAAGGAATTCGATGCTCACTGCGGTCTGTGTATCAGCAGATTCGTCCATCAAGGAGGTGAATAATGAATAGTAGTCGCGGCTCCACGATTCGAGTCTCTCCCTGTCAGCGTCTCCCAGCAGGTCGCTCTTTGACATGAGGGTCATCATGGGCACTGGTAGCCGGAAATGGACCGTTGCGGAGAGCATGAGTGACGATACATACCCATTCGGTGTCTTCGCAAGCGCCGGATCGAACAGGAATGCGAGAGCAGAATTATCGGTCCCGAGTGCTTCAACGAGCAACTTGCTGCTCGCCCTGAAAGCGAACAGTTCGAGCTGACCAGGCGTGTCGATCAGCACATAATCGGTGTCGTAACCGTCGATGACATCTATGACCTCATTGATGTTGAGAGCCAGCATGTCAGCGGCGGCAATCTGAGCGCCGTTCGGGCCGAGGCCGTGCGACTCCATTATCTCAGAAAGTTCGATCCAATCCCTGACATCGACGTCCGGGGAGTACCTCAGCTCCTCTACCCCAGGGTCCAGGTTGACCGTGATCGAATCGTATCCCTGGTTCTGCATCCATAGTTGAAAAGCGTATGTCAGCGTGCTCTTACCGCTGCCAGCCGTACCGATGAAGAATAGATTCTTTGGTGCCAAATCAAGCGCCTCCATCCATGAACTATTCGAGTAGCTGAGAGTGCAGAGGTCTAGAGCCTATAAACGCTTGCCCTATAACTCCGGCATGGCCACATTGTTTGAGATCGACGAGTATGCGATTGATATTAAGAGCGGGCCTGAAGGGATTCGAACCCTTGGCCAATCGGTATCTCCCTCGATTCTGAAGAATCGAAGTAAGAGCCGATTGCTCTACCTAGCTGAGCTACAGGCCCACGGATTCGCAGTATAAACTTGCTCTTAATAAAACTATCGTGGTGCCAACATATCAGTCCTTGACTGGCCATTTCGGACTATTTGTCCATGTTCTTGTGCACATCCGAAGGCATTATTATCCTCTGCCGAACATGAAATATACAGACCTAGAGCGATGTACATCTCATCCGACAGAGTATTCATGGACCAGCCTATCCAGTTCTGAGTTGAGTCCCGATCCCAATGACTCAGGCGAATGGTCGTCCAGAATCCATTGACACTTCTTCTCCGCGAAATCCATCACATCGCTGATGGCCTGGCTCTAATCAAGGAGGTAGTCCTTCCATAGCAAGAACAGATGCAGCTCCCCAGATGGTTCAGCGCATGCCTTTGAGCAAGGAATGATCACCGATCATCACCGTTTTGCCAAGTCTATTACCAAGGATTCATCAGTGACATAGATGCCCTGGTATGTACGGACCGTCGGAAGCAGTTCCAGGGATAAGATTTATCGAGGCATCTCCCATTTGCCGATGAAGATGAAGTGTTCAGTGACTGTCCTTTGCAGCGGTAGCAGCGGCAACTCCATCCATTTCCGCCTCGGGGATACTTCAGTCCTTATCGATGCAGGGATCTCATGCAGGATGATCGAGAAGCGAATGAGCGATTTCGGCCTGGATCCGGAGTCGGTCAAGGCGGTTTTCCTCACTCACGAGCACACGGACCACACAAGAGGCGCGAAGAGGTTCTGCTCCAAGTTCGGGATGCCACTGTACGCAACAGAAGGCACTCTATCGCTCACTCCCCTGGATGGCATCAAGAAGACCGCAATCAAGTCATCAGATGTCGTCAGAATCGATGGCGTCACAATGAAGTCCTTTCCCATCAAACACTTCGCAGCGGAACCTGTCGCGTTCTCATTGACCGCAGAGAAGGTGAAGTTGGGGATGGCATCTGATCTCGGTTGCGTGACCAAGCAGGTAATCGATGAGCTGAGGTCATCCAACCTGTTGCTCATCGAAGCGAATTACGACGACGACATGCTCATGTCCGGAACCTATCCAGATTTTCTCAAGAAGACGATAAGGAGCGACCATGGCCACCTATCGAATGACGATGCAGCGGCTCTGTGCGCGGCAGCCGCCAGGGAATGCACAAAGAGGGTAGTCCTGCTTCACCTTAGCAGGGAAAACAATACGCCTATCATGGCGGGGGAGACCGTCAGCAGAAGGCTGCAAAACGACGGTGTCAAAGTGCGGCTCGATGTGACGGAGCATGGCTCTTCAAAAGGCCCTATTGGCCTATGATTGGCCAACCAACTGGATTTTGCCGTGTGAAAGAAGAGTCGTTGCGACGGTCCTCGGCAAGGATACTATATCCTCCTTCCGGAGCCTGTAATCCTTGTCGACGCCCGCGAAAGTCGGCACGTCCTCGAGCACCCTCGCGAGGATAAGGTCGTCCTGTGTCTCAGGACTAGCAGCTTCCTCATGTTTCTCAGACTTATCTCTCTTGGCAACCGAAGGCACTTCGACCATTTCGTCGGACCTGGATGTCCTGGGGCCAAGAGTCTCGTAATCCGCATTCGAGTCCCTATGAGCACCGAGAACAGAAGTCAGGCTAGAGAACAAGACCAGCTCGTCCGGAGTCATGTTGGTCGTGTCGGGGCTGTCGCCAGCGACCTTCCTCAGCGCGATCAACGAAATCTTCCTCGTCCTCAATTCGTAGACGCGCTTCGACTTGTCAATCGCTTTCTTTAGCTGGTCGCTCAGCATCATGCTCGCATGAGAGCCCGAGTTCATGGCGATCTCTCGTTCCCCCTCCTTGCGGAGCGTGCGGATGTAGGCTGAAACCCTATCGTAGAGCGCTGGGTCCACTTTGGTCAGTTGAGGGGAGCGGTTCTCCTGCCTGAAAAGGGTCATTATGTCCTCGTAGCTGAAGTCCCCCCGCTGTTCTGCCATCAAGCGAAGCATACAACATCGGTGTATTTGATGCTTTTTAAGAGAGGTATAGCAGAGGAATCAATATTACTCCTGCAGCATATGCCAGAGCGATGCCGAGAGCGAGGGATGGCTATACTCAACCGACCACGGGAGGATGCCTCATCTGGATAGATGCATCCCCTGGCGCTTCAAAGACGGAGGCCGCTGGAGTCAACGCATGGCGCAAAGCACTCCAGATAAGGATAGCCGCTCAGCCGAGGGAAGGGGAGGCAAACGAGGAGTTGGTCAGATTCATCTCCGAAGCCCTCTCCATACCCAGGAAGGGCATTGAGATCATCAGTGGGCACCGGTCGTCATCCAAAGTACTCATGGTGCACGTCACCGAGGAAAAGGTCGTGGAAGTATTCGGGGAGTGACCACACGATAACGGCCCAGGAGCGTCTTGAGAAGATACTTGATCTTGTCGCCGAGCTGGAGGACGAGAGTGCGACAAAACCCATAATCGTCGAAGGACGGAAGGATGTTGAAGCACTGAAGAAGATGGGCGTCAAGAACAACGTAATCTCACTGAGCAAAGGTCACTCTATCATAAGATTCTGCGAGGATGTATCGCGCCGGTTCAAATCGGTCATTGTGCTTACCGACTGGGACAGGAAAGGCGGAAAATTGGCACGAATGCTCAAAGATGCTTTTGAGACGAACGACGTAAAAGTGGACCTAGACCTCAGGGCCAAACTGGTCATCCTGTCGAAGAAGGAGATCAAGGATATCGAAGGATTGCCAGCATTCGTTGAACGGCTCCGGAGAATGACTGAGAAGCCACGATAGCGCATTCTGTTACTCGCTCTTGATTCGCACTTCAAGGATTACGGCAATCCATAGAAATCGTTATGATATAACGCCGCGATTGGACAGCGGTGGTTTGATGACACGCAGATGGACACTGGTAGCTCAAAGAATCGAGACGCAGGATCCCGTCAGGTCATCTGAGGTCGCCAGGCGGTCGTCTGGGTTGAGATACTGGCTGCTCGTTCCGTTTGCGGGACTCGTGTTCTACCTCGCGCTTTTCTGGAGCATCATCATCGGACTATCGTTCCTGTCACCTCTGATAAGACCGTTCAGGCGAAGAAAGAATCATCTTTGAGCAGATGATAACCGCTGATGATGGCCTGCATTTTCAACAACTAGTGTTGCGCCAAAAAGGATTTAGAGTAGCATTCCGATGAAACGGCATGGAGCATTCGAAGTGTTCTCTGGAGATGCTTCAAGAGCTTGGCCTGAGATCAGTTGATGAACTCTTCGCGGATATCCCGAAGGACGTAAGGTCTGGGGGCTTGAGGCTCCCAGAAGGCATGTCCGAACTTGATCTCAAGAGGAGTCTTGAGACGATGCTCTCATCTAATAGGCATGCGGAGTCCATGCTTAATTTCCTTGGAGCGGGCATCTATCATCATTACATACCATCGGCCGTGAAGATGATAGTTGGCAGATCCGAGTTCATCACGTCATACACACCATATCAACCCGAGATCAGCCAAGGCATGCTCCAGGCGCTTTTCGAATATCAATCATATATCGCAGAGCTCACCGGGATGGATGTCGTAAACTCCAGCATGTACGATGCATCCACCGCTCTCGGCGAGGCAGTCCTCATGAGCACTCGAATATCTGGTGGAGACACTTTCCTGCTCAGCAGAGCGATAAGCCCCGAGAGAAGGAGTGTGGCCGAACTCTACGCGAAGGGGGCGGACATCAGATTGGTGGATGTCGATTTTGACCGATCGAACGGATCCGTGGACCTCAACGATCTGACTTCTAAATTGAAAGATGGAGTATCTGGATTCTACTTCGAGACACCGAACTTCTTCGGCGTAGTCGAATCTCAGGCCAAAGAGATCAAGGGATTGCTCGGCAAGAAAACCATGGTCGTTGGAGTGAACCCGATGTCACTGGCTATACTCCGATCCCCCGGAGACATGGGCGCAGACATCGTCATCGGAGACGCCCAGGTATTCGGGACCCCGATGAGCTTCGGCGGACCGACCATAGGATTGTTCGGATGCAGGCCAGAGCATGTCAGGAAGATGCCTGGCAGGATAATCGGGATGACCACGGATATCGAAGGGCGAGCGGCATATTGCATGACCCTCCAGACGAGGGAACAGCATATACGCAGGAGCAAGGCGACATCGAACATATGCACGAACGAGGCTCTGCTCGCAGTTGCCGCCGCGACTTATCTGTCGGTGCTTGGCAGAACCGGTCTGCGAGAAGTCGCTGCCACAAATGTCAGGAATATGCGATCGCTGTCATCCCGAATCGATTCCCTTTCGGGATTCGAAGCACCTCTATTCAAAGGGACCCACTTCAATGAATTCATCGTCAGGTCCGAGAAGGATCCATTCAAGATACATAAGACACTCCTCGCCCAAGGGATACACGGAGGACTTGTCCTTTCGGACATGTTCCCAGAGCTCGGCAACTCCACCCTCGTGGCAACCACGGAGATGCATACCAAGGAAGACCATGACCGATTGCTGGGCGCGCTGGAGGGGATGAGATGAGGTACCACCAGGCAGACTACAATGTGCCCCTGCTGTTCGAATCCTGCGACGAGCAGAAAGTAGACGACAGGTTCGACCCAACCATCGGCGGCGCCATACCAAAGGAGCTTTTGAGGTCAGACCTCAACATACCAGACCTGCCAGAGAGAGATGTCGTGAAGCATTTCATCAATCTCTCGCAGATGAACTTCGGCGTAGACAACGGACTCTATCCGCTCGGATCGTGCACGATGAAATACAACCCGAAGATCTGCGATGAGGTCGTGTCGTGGCCATCCGTCGCAAGCATACATCCTCATCAAGACCCTTCGACCGTTCAAGGCGCTCTGAGACTCATGCACGAGCTGGAGGGCATGCTGTGCGAGGTAGGAGGGGTAGATGCGGTGACGCTCCAACCGGCCGCAGGGGCCCAGGGAGAATACACTGGCATCCATATCGTCCGGGCATATCACGAAGCGAGAGGAGAGAAGAGGAACGAGGTCATACTCCCAGATACCGCCCATGGAACGAACCCTGCAAGCGCCGCGATGGTCGGCTACGATGTCCTGGAGATACCGTCGAAGAACGGTTGTGTGGACATCGAGGCACTCAAGGCATCAATATCATCGGATACTGCGGCATTCATGTTGACGAACCCGAACACCCTCGGAATATTCGAGAAGGATGTGAAGGAGATCGCAGGTACATTGCACGATGCCGGCGCGCTGCTATACTACGATGGCGCGAACCTGAACGCCATCATGGGGAAGACATCGCCTGGACATATGGACTTCGACATAGTCCATTTCAACCTTCACAAGACCTTCGCGACCCCTCACGGTGGCGGCGGTCCAGGAGCGGGACCTGTCGGCGTGAAGAAGCATCTCGAGGAATTCCTGCCAGTCCCGAGGATAATCGAGAAGGACGGCAAGTATCACCTCGACTATGATAGACCCAAGAGCATAGGCAAGGTCAAGGCATACTTCGGGAACTTCGGCGTGCTGGTCAGGGCCTATGCGTACATGAAGATGCAGGGTGGACCAGGTCTGGAGGCGGCCTCCGAGAACGCCGTGCTCAACTCGAATTACCTCAAGGAGAAGCTCAAGGACGATTTCGAACTGCCCTACGGCGGCCTCAGAAAGCACGAGTTCGTGCTGAGCGGCAAGCCATTGAAATCAAAGGGTGTCAGGACACTCGATTTCGCGAAGCGTCTTCTCGATTACGGATTCCACGCGCCCACGATATACTTCCCGATAATCGTGGACGAGGCCATCATGATCGAACCGACCGAGACGGAATCGAAGGAAACCCTCGACAGGTTCGTGGATGTCTGCAAGCAGATCCTTAAGGAAGATCCTGAGATTCTGAAGACGGCACCTCATAACACCTCCAGACGGAGGATGGACGAAGCCAAAGCCGCAAGGGACATGATATTCAGCTGGCGCGGGTACAAGAAGAAGACCGAACACGCCAAATGATCCTGTGTCTAGCTACGGTCGAATCGTGCGCAGATCAGGGTCCTGGTCCCAGTCACTCCCTGGATCGTGCGTATCCTATCGGTCACGATATCGCAGAGTTCGTCGAAATCCTTTGTCTCCAAACGCGCGATCATATCATACTGACCGAAGAGTTGGTGAACTTCTCCGAGCTCAGGGAGCAACCTCAGCTGTTCAAGGACCTTGGATTCCTTGCCGGTTGCGGTGGTTATCAGTACAAATCCCATTGCCAGGGCAATCACCTGAGATTGGCTTAATCGACTCTTACGTACTATAAGCTATCGGGATTGTCCATCGATGCACATTATTGAATGCCTGTGTTTGCCCGCTGCATGTACGCATATGTTCATTTGCCAGCACTGGCTTGTTATGCCTACATGTGCCCAATTTCGCAATCGCGAGTGTGATTCTTAAATACGCGAGTGGATGATTGTGGAGGGTTGTCATCATGGCAGGCCTCATTATCCTAGAGGGCATCGATGGTTGCGGCAAGTCAACGGTTGCCAAGAGGTTAGCCAAGGCCCTCGGAGAAAATGTGGTCCTGACTCGAGAACCCACAGACTCGTGGATGGGAAAGGCGGTCAAGGATGGGGACGGCAAGGAAGTCAGCCCATACACCGATGCGCTTCTATTCATGACGGACAGGGCTTATCACGTAGCTGAGATGGTCGAGGAGATCAAGAAGGGCAAGCTCATCGTATGTGATCGATACTACCACTCCACCGTAGCGTACCAGACAGCATCTCTTAAGAGGAAGGGACTGGGAGATAATTTCGGCTGGCTTCTGGACGCGAATACAAGGATCGCGATAAAACCGGATGTGACATATCTTCTGAGAGTGCCTGTCGATGTCGCGCTTGAGAGGATGTCAGACCGGCCTGAGAAATCGAGGTTCGAGAAGGCGGAGTTCCTCCAGGAAGTGAGCACGAACTATGATCGTCTCGCATCCATGGACAGCACGATTGTAATGATCGATGCGACCAAGGACCCTGACGAAGTGCTCGAACAGATACTCTCAGACATTAAGGAGCGGAACATATAATATGAGGAACAGGACTGGAAGTGGTTAGATGCACCCGGCAGATCATCTCAGAGGAGCCAAGAGCGACAAGCTGAAGGGACGCAAGATAGTACTTGGTCTCACGGGCAGCATCGCAGCCGTCGAATCGATCAGGCTGTGCAGGGAACTCATAAGGCACGGAGCGGAAGTGCATGTGGTCATGTCGCCAGATGCGAAGACAATAGTGCACCCGTACGCAATGGAGTTCGCTTCAGGCAGACCAGCCATCACGGAAATCGATGGGGGCGTGCAGCATGTGGCCCTGTGCGGAGATGTTCCGGACAAGGCCGAACTCCTGTTGATCGCGCCCGCCACCGCCAATACAATATCGAAGATAGCATGCGGCATCGATGACACACCGGTGACCACCTTCGCAACTACCGCTTTGGGAACTGGCATTCAGGTAGTAGTCGTGCCAGCTATGCACGGGACGATGATCAAGAACAAGGCCGTCATCGAGAATATCAAGAAACTCAGGGACATGGGGGTCTTGGTACTCGAACCGAGGATGGAAGAGGCGAAGGCGAAGATGCCGGATATCGAGCACATAGTGACCTATGCGATCCGAACCGTAGGCAAGAACGACCTGAAGGGGAGGAAGGTGCTCGTCATCGCAGGAGCCACCGAGGAACCGATGGACGACATCAGGGTGGTCACGAACAAGAGTTCCGGAGAGACTGGCATCGAGTTCGCGAGAGCTGCCTATGAGCATGGCGCTACCGTGGACCTCTGGATGGGAAGATGCGATACGCCGATTCCGAGCTATTTCACAACGACGAGGTTCTCCAGCTTCAAAGAGCTGGCAGAGCTGATGGGGAAGGTGGACCATGACATCGTGTTCTTCCCAGCAGCGGTATCGGATTATTCACCGGACAAGTTCGAAGGTAAGATGCACTCCGACAAGGAAAGCATCACAGTGACGCTCAAGAGAAACCCCAAACTGATAGACACCATCAAGGCCAAGGTCGTCGTGGGATTCAAGGCGCAGGCGAAGCTGGACGACGAGGGATTGGTGAACGAGGCGAAATTGCTCCTCGACAGATCCAAGTGCTCTCTGGTAGTGGCCAACAAGATAGAGGAGGTCTCGAAGGGCAAGACGAGGGTCCTGCTCGTCGAGAAGAACGGACTGTTCATCAGTCTTGATGGCACCAAGTTCAATGTCGCCGAAAGGGTCGTCGACAGGGTTGCGAGGATGATACAATGAAGGTCACGGCGTTCAGCCCGGGCCATATCACGGGCTTTTTTGAGATATGTCCAGGAAAGGATCCACTATCGACAGGATCCAGGGGTGCAGGTGTGTGCATCTCCCTGGGTGCGACATCTGAAGTCCAGCTGGTGCCGGCGACCAAGCAGTCCGTGAAGGTTACGATAAACGGCAAGCAGAGTCGCGCGGAGGTCACCAGGGCAGCCATATCGCATCTGATAGGTGACACCGGCATGAGGGTGAACATAGCGACTCAACTCGACCTCCCCATTGGCCAAGGTTTCGGGATGAGCGCAGCTGGAACACTCTCCGCCGCCATCGCTACTGCGTATGTGATGGGCAGGGAGAGGCAGGAGGCGTTCGAAGCGGCTCACATAGCCGAGATCGAATGCGGTTGCGGACTCGGCGATGTCTCGGCGATACACAGAGGCGGCGTGACCATAAGGACGAGACCAGGGCTCCCTCCGAAAGGTGAGGTGCTCAGGGTCGACGACGACCGCGAGATTGTCCTCGCCATCATAGGGAAGAAGCTCCTGACGAAAGAGATATTGGAGGATGAGGAGACTCGCAATGACATCAATTCCAAGGGCGCGGGTCTTCTGGACAGCATGGTCAAGGACCAGACCGTCGAGCGACTCATGGTTAACTCGCGCATATTCGCGATAGAATCTGGCCTGGCGACCAAGAAGATCATCAAGGCCATGGACCTCGTGAACGGCCCTGGCATGGCCAGCATGTCGATGCTTGGCAATTCACTCTTCGCAATAGGAGATGTCGAGAGGATAAAGGAACGGCTCTCCAGCATAGGAGATGTCAGAGTGTGCAAGATAGACACACAGGGTCCCAGATTATTGTGAGATCGATCTGACTACTCGTAGAGAGTGAACAATCTATCGTCGCAATTCACATCGAACAGTCCGATCCTTGCACCGCAGTCGAGCCATCCATGAGCATAATTTACGCATGCGAAAGCGTTGATGAGATCACCCTTCTTCAGAAAATCCTTCGAGTCCTCGAAATATGCTCTGGCCATCCCCAAGAAATCATCCGCGAGCTTACGATTGAATGAACGCTCGGGAGCGGCGACCTCCAGCTTGGAGAGGGCTTGCGATGTGATGCCTATGTACCTCTCGACCTTCTCGACGCTGAGCACGCTCTCCTCGGATGACATTTCACATCCTTCTCGACGGCACCACTTCCACGCTCTCGCCGCCGTGCTTGGACTCCCTCGGCCTGACCTCCACGAACAGAGGCATCGATACACCGCCACCGGTGATGATCGCTGTACCTATGGGCAGACGCTGTATCTCATCTTCCATGCCGTCCGTGAGACCCTCGATCGATGATGTGATCGCCTTGAGGTCATTGGGATTGTTGACTTTGAGTATGATCTGAGTATTGCACTGGCTCAGGACGTTCTTGTCTACCTTGGCCGGCCGTTGGGTGATGATCATCAGACCCAGTCCGAACTTACGGCCTTCGGATGCGATCGTCCTGAAGACTTTCGAGCATGCAACGACTCCCTGCTGAGGGCAGAAGTTGTGAGCCTCTTCGACCACGAGCATCAGAGGCGGGATCTTCCCGACCTTTCTCAGCTCGAACATCGCGTTGCAGACCCTGTTCACGATGAGCTCCTGTATATCAGGTGGCGTGCCTCTCAGGTTTATGATGGTTGTCTTTCCTTTCTGGATCAGCTCATCGATCTTGGTACCTTGCTCTGCGAACACCTCTATCTCATTCAGATACTCCAGTTCGCTTATCAGACCTGCACTGGAGGGTTCGGCGTTCGCCTCGAGTACTGCGATGATGTCCTTCAGAGAATAGCTATCTTTGGTTTCGCGAAGGGCTTCTACAGCCTTCCGCAACATCGTGAGATACGACCTCACATTCTTTATGTTGGTCAAGCCAAGGATCTCCCTGGCGTCTAGATTGTGCAGTGTGAATCTTAGCGGCTTCGCGCCCTTGTTGATGTTGGTGTCCGTCGCGAACTCCATGATCCGGTCTTCATATCCCTTTGGCGTCACTCCGAAATCCCTGGTTGTCTTCTTTACAACGCCCTTCTGCTTCATGGTGGAGTATTCGCCGTGAGGGTCTAGCACGCATACGGTTACCTTGTGCTTCATCATCTCTTCGATGAGAGCACCTGAACAGTATGATTTGCCGCCGCCAGTCTTGCTCAATATGCAGACGTGTTTCTGGACGAGAGCGTTGATGTCAAGTTCTACCCTAATTTCGTGACCCGTGAGAAGACCGATGTATGCGCCTACGTCGGTGTGCTCTTTGATGCCTACAATCTCCTTGATCAATTCCTCATCGGCGCGCAAGACATTCTCCCCGGCCTTCAGAGGAGTTCTCGGGACCTGCAGCAGACTGCGCTCGTCCCTGTAACCAACAATGGATACGACAGCGACCTCTTTCTCCTCGATCGGCACCGGTGTGCCGTGCTTCATGGATTGTACGCCATCTATTGTGAGGTTCGTGCGCCTCTCCACTTCGGAGACCTGCCCAAGAACGAAACCGTGGATCGGGTGGTTGACCTGCACATACTCCATCTTCTCGAGCGGTGCGGTTATCACCATGTTGAATTTGAGAGTGCCGACATTGCCATAGATCATCCCGACTTCTTCGAGTCCGCCAGAGTGCTTCTTCTTGGATCCTCTCGCGTGCTTCGCTGGCTGCTCCTGGGCAGACTCTGCAGGGGTATCTTCGGCCATGACAGTCTCCAGTTCCTGCGGAGATAGAATCATCTGGTCAGTACCTTCGTTCACGTGCATCCCATCTCGATTCCCTAATATGACAGTCTCGTCTATTAATCTTTTGCGAGAGCGAAATCCAGTCGAGACGACCGTCAATATATTAGAGAGGAAACAGCATTGTCGCCAGACGGTACCATGTATGTCGTAGGGGGGTCGGCCTCTCAGAGGCTCTCGGTAGAACTCGCAAAAGTTCTCAAGGCCAAATTGGCCAAGGTTGAGATCAAACGGTTTCCAGATGATGAGTGCTATGTCAGGATAGACGAGGAACTGGAAGGAGAAGACGTCTTCCTCGTACAGACAACCTGGCCGGACAAGAACATCGTGGAACTCTTCCTACTCCAAGATGCCATCCGCGAGTTCGATGTCTCATCCTTGACTACGGTCGTTCCCTACTTCGGATATGCACGACAGGACAAGCAGTTCAAAACAGGCGAGCCCATAAGCGCGCGGGCCATCGCGCGTCTCATTCAATCGAACACTGATGAATTCATCACCGTAGATATCCACGCACCATCAGTGATAGACTGGTTCAATGGTGTATCCGCTAAGAACGCGCACGCGTACCCCGAGATAGGCAAGTTCCTGAAAGCAAAGGGAACGGAGGTGGTACTATCACCCGACGAGGGAAGATGGGACAACGCTAAGCGCATAGCCGATGTCATGAACTGTGAAGCCGACTATCTCGTCAAGGAGAGACTGGATGGCGAGACCGTGACGATGACTCCTAAGTCGCTGGACGTGAAAGGCAAGAAAGTGGCGATCGTCGACGACATCATCTCGACGGGAGGCACCATCGTGAAAGCGGCAGAACAGCTGAAGAAGCAAGGGGCCGCTCACATCGTCGCCGCATGTACCCATGGGGTGTTCGCACGGGACGCGGTCCCGAAACTCAAGAGATGCTGCGACGAGATTTATTCGACTGATACGATAGAAAACCCCACGACGACCATAAGTGTGGCGCCACAGATAGCTAGGATGGCAATGGACTGATTTCCAACCAAAAGCTACATAAGCCCCTCTAGGATTCTCGGAGCTGGCATGAAGAAAGCAGAGGATTTCAGCGAGTGGTACAACGAAATCGTCGAAAAGGCGAACCTAACTGACAAGCGCTATCCCATCAAAGGGATGAACGTCTGGACGCCCTATGGCTGGAAGATAATGCAGGCCATCGACCGGCACATAAGGGAAGGTTTTGACGGCACCGACCACCAGGAAGTATGTTTCCCTCTGCTCGTGCCTGAGGACCAGTTCGCCAAGGAGAAGGAACATATCAAGGGATTCGACGCTGAGGTATTCTGGGTCACACATGCAGGGTTGAACCCCCTGGACGTCAGGCTGTTGCTCAGACCTACCAGCGAGACGGCAATGTATCCGATGTTCTCGCTATGGGTCAGGTCCCATGCGGACCTCCCTCTCAAGACATATCAGATCGTCAACACTTTCAGGTACGAGACAAAGCAGACTCGTGCATTCATCAGGGTCAGGGAGATACACTTCTTCGAATCACACACATGCCATGCTGATTTCGAGGATGCGGAGAGGCAGGTCAGGGAAGACTACGAAATCCTGGAGAAGCTCGCCGAGAAGTGGTGCATACCATACAGATTGCTCAAACGCACAAGCTGGGACAAGTTCCCGGGCGCATTCTACACGGTCGGAATAGACACGCTCCTCCCATCAGGCAGGAGCCTGCAATTGGGTTCAATTCACCAGTACAAAGAGAATTTCTCCCGACCATATGACATCAAGTATGAGGACGACCAGGGTCAGCACAAGTACGTCCATCAGACCACCTATGGCATGAGCGAGAGGCTGGTCGGTTCAATAGTCGCGATCCACGGGGATGACAAGGGATTGGTGCTGCCCCCGGAGGTGGCATCCATCCAGGTCGTGATCGTGCCCGTACTCGCGAAAGGAGCCATCGACAAGGTCACCGAAGAGGCTAGACAGTTGCATAAAGAGTTGAAGCAAGCTGGCCTCAGGGTCCATATTGACGAGAGGGATGTCAGACCAGGTGTCAAATACTATGATTGGGAGCTCAAAGGCGTCCCACTCAGACTGGAGCTGGGTATGAGGGACATCGATAATGGCAAGGTAACTCTCGTCCGCAGGGACATCGGTGCGAAGTCCTTGAATGACAGGCCCAGAGCAGTCGATGAAGTCAAAGAAATGCTCTCAACCATAGCCAGGGAGATGCTCGCAAGAGCTCAGAAGGAGATGGATGACAACGTGGTCACCGTCGATTCCTTGGAAAACCTCCCCAGCAAGATGATCCGCACAGGATGGTGCGGGGATGAAGAGTGCGGTCATGCCATCGAGACTAAGTCGGACAAGAATATCCTGGGCACGCCGATAGTCGACGAGAAGTACGATGGCAAGTGTGTCATCTGTGGCAAGCCCACAAAGACCCCGGTCTATCTCGCAAATGCGATGTGAGAAAGATCCGTGTATCTCAGAAAGGCGACCAGAGTCACTGGGGCAGAGGCTTCTTCTTCCTGTAGAGCAGGATACCCACGATCCCAAAAAGCATGAGCGGGGCGTAAATCACATAGATGCCTATGTTCCCCTTATCGAATGGGTACCATGTGTCGTACATTATGCCCCATATCCAATAAAGAGCGATTCCTGCGACTAGGAGCAGTGCATAGAACGAGAATGTCGCCTTTCTCTGAAATTCTGCACCTTCCGTCTCGACCATCATCGCGCCCAATGAATTGGCCGTATAAATTGCTTTTGATATAGTCTTGGATCTATCATTCAGCCTGTTTCCTCGGCAAATATCCCATAGTAAGGGCATTTTGGACTACGAGCCAGTCAGTTTCGTGGTTCCTAATCCTGCAGGGTCCACCATTTTACTGGCTAATCGTTTTCGGTGCAACTATGCAGCTATTGAAGATCAGAACTCCCCCTGCGTGATACATACATAGATCGGAGTCACCTGACCTCCAAAATCCCATATATTCTGACCAAAAGGTTCTTCAAAAAGAGCGGCAATTCTGGGCAGGGAATTTGATGAAAGCACTGGTTGCCTATTTATCCTCAACGGGGAACACGAAGAAGATAGCTGAGGCCATCTGCGACGAAATAAGATGCGAAAAGGACATCATGAAAATCGACGAGGTCGAGGACATCGGATCGTATGATATTTCATTCCTTGGCTTTCCCGTCCACGGGTATGGACCCGACAAGAAGACAAAGGAATTTCTGGAGAAGCATTGCACTGATGGACGCAAGATAGCACTCTTCATAACGCATGCTGCACCAGAGGAAGAACCGGAACTCCCGGAAACGCTCGCGAAGTTCAAGCAGGCGGCTGCCAGAGCGGATACCCAGGGCATTTTCAACTGCCAGGGAGAGCTTGCCAAAGGTGTGAAATTCATTATGAAGATAGCTCCAAGCAAGACGATGCGCTCACAAGCAAAGAAGGATAACAGCAAAGGGCAACCAGATTCGGCTCGAGTGGAGAAGGCCCGGGCCTTCGCTCGAGAGACTATGAGTCGATTGGAGATTCTTTGAAACCGAACAAGTACTCAGAACTCGCTAAACGGGCAAACTAGGGTTTTCTCTTTTCCCGCAGGTTGCCTTTGGTGAGCACTCCATCCCGTTGGCATGTCCAGATGATGGCTTCAGGATGAGCAGAGGATGGTGGCAGACTCCTCTCACTGCGATAGACAGGTTCTAACCCGCCATTCAACTTAGGATCCCCACAATCCATATAATCACCACAACTGCAAGAAACAACACTATGAATGCGAGTATAGTCGTTCCGCGCAATCCAAAAGAAGTCTTCTCATTTTCCAGACGCGCCTCCGTACCTTTGTTCTGAACCGTAAGATGCTGTGATGGTGGTGGCAATTGTCCGCGCATTGGCACATATGACAGATGTTGGAGACCTTAAGGATAGTCACGATATCCCGCATTCAATCCCTGAGAGAAGCCCTTAAGGCATCGAGAACGATTCGGATATAGGGAATGTCGTGAAGTGTCCTGATTGTGGATGCGACGTCAAATTTCAAAAATCTAGCATATCATGTTCCAAATGCAGCTGGCAGCCATCACCTACGGTCCTTAACATGTATCGACTGGCTCCTATGACGAATAGACGCATCTTGGGTGGAGGCATATCCTTGCTCGCTTTCGCAGGGGCATACTTCGTCTTCTATGATCACATTTGGATGGCCATTGTGATGGGCGCCTGCGGTCTTGCGCTAGTACCAATAAATCTTGCCGTTCGAGATTTCGCAGTCAAGAGAATGATTGCCGAGTATGATAGCATCTGATCTCGACATTCCATGTATTCTTGTATGGATTCGATAAACCAAGTCAGGACATCGGAGTTCCAAAGGAGCATAGTGTCCTCTGCCGGACAATCTGGGCGATGCAAATCTCATATCTATCACGGGTTCGGTGCTTTCCTAGGAGACACTTCAGACTTGCATGCAGGCCGACCCTGAGCGACACATTCGACCACAGCGACGATAGCTGACATCTGGAAGGTCTTTCTCCCTATAGTTTCGAGGAGATTTACAAGATACAGGAAGTTCTTTAAGAGCGGCAAGGCCTGCAAACATGTATTCGCATTCAGTGGAGAGATGACAAACATGGAAATGGATTCATTGGAGAGAGAATTAAGTGATTCTATATCTCGGTTCTTGAAGGAAAGAGGGATAACAGAACCAAGAATAGCGATCAAGAGCAAGAACGCCTCCAGGAGGCTGCCAATACGAGCACAAGGCGTAACACATCGAGAGGGCTTTGTGGAATGGGAACGTCCAAGGATGAACATAACCAAGATGAAAATATCCATCGTCTTTTCATCACTGGAACCTTGATAAGGTCATCTACAATCCTCTGCAGTCAAAGAGAATCTACACTAGATGTAATTACGATCGATATGAGTGGAACTCCACAGAAAAGCCGATAGTCCCACCATACACTAATGTGGCTGGGATTCGAAATGAAGTGTCCGAATTGCGACCACATGAATGCCAGCTATTCATTATTCTGTGGGATATGTGGTGCAGAACTGATCACATTTGAGCGCAATGAAGCACCGAAAGCCATCGATCTAGAGAGCAGCGGAACGGGTTCGTCATCTTTCTTCGATCTGGCATGTTGGCTGTTTCTGGGCGTATTGGAATTCGCTTCGGGATTCCTATGAATTCGATTACATCATATGCAATAACTCGTTGATTCAGGCTTCCATTTGACAATGGGAACGGAATCACGTATTATCGAAAATCTGGCAATATATGGATGAACCACCGCGTCAATAGTATCGTGAGGAGGAGAAAATGGCCCAACAAATAACCATCCAGCCACCACATGATGATGTAGCAAATCTCGAATACGATAAGGGTGGGCGCTTCCGAATGAGCGGACGTGGCGCCATCGCACTATTGATCATAATCACGCTATTGTTGGTAGCATACTGGATCCTCGATCAGATGCTATAGTCCACCCAAGAGTCAGCGTGAGTCATTTCAATCAGATCAGAAAGAATCATGAAATATGAGATCATTCGGCATTTGATAAGATGGATATCAGAAACTCCGTCGCAACCTATTCGATAATAATCGGAATCATGATGGCAGCAATGTGGTCAGTGTTCGCCTTGACAGACCAGATACCGGAATTCGAATCCAGCCCTCTTGAGATATCTTTCCATCTAGCAGCAGAACTGACGACCGCATTCGCATTGATACTTGGAGGAGTGACCATTGCGACAAGGAAGCATTGGGGATATTCAGTCAACATGATCGGATTAGGCATGCTGGCTTATACCGTGATAGTCAGCCCGGGCTACTATGCTGAATCAGGAGAGTTCGCATTCGTGGCCATGTTCGTGGTCTTGATGATTCTGACCCTTCTGTTCATCGTGATCTCCATCGTGAGGAAGGAGGATTTCCGTACAGAGAAGCTCGGTAGCGCAAATACGTGAATACGCGGTGGATTGATCAGCTCTTATGCAAAATCGGCGAAAGGATATTCTCATCCCGAACCCCAATACGGATGTTGATGACAGAAGAGGTGGAAGTATCCGACGAGGAGTTGAGACGCAGACTGACTCCGAAGAGGTACAAGGTGCTCAGAGAAAAGGGAACTGAGGCACCATTTTCAGGTGAATTGCTTTACAATAAGAGGAATGGAAAGTACCTATGTGCCACTTGTGGGAACCAGCTTTTCGGATCTGAGACCAAGTACGATTCTGGATCAGGATGGCCCAGTTTCTGGGCACCTCTGTCAGAAGAGAGCATCGCAGAGACAGAAGATAATTCGATAGAACTGAGACGCACGGAACTTGTCTGCAGCAAATGCGGAAGCCATCTAGGTCATGTGTTCGATGATGGCCCTGCACCGACGGGAAGAAGGTACTGCATCAACTCGCTATCTCTCGACTTCGAAGAATCGAAGAAGTAAAGATCCTTTTAACAGAATTAATAGAGAACTAGGAAATGGTTTCTGTCGCACTGAACGGGTGAACAGATCATCCGCCTGGTGACGAGGTACCGATCTTCAGGAACTCCTCTTCTTCCTTCAAAGCCTGCTCGAATATCTCGAAGCCTTTCTCCAGTTGAGCTTTAGATATGCAGAGCGGTGGGGCAATCCTGAAGACATTGCCGTAAAAGCCAGAAGTGATCGTCATCAGACCGGACCTCCAGCACTTACCTTGGATATTGGTCGCCTCGTGTGGTTCCTTCGTGTACTGGTTCTTGACCAATTCGACTCCGATCATGAGACCTCGGCCACGCACATCACCGATGATCTCGCGGCGCAGAGACATCTCTTTGAGCAACTTCGTCGCGTACTCGCCGAGCTTCGCAGCCCTGTCCACGAGGTTCTCCTCGATGATGGCCTGGACATGTGCGAGTCCTGCAGCCATCGTGATCGCATTGCCACCGAATGTCGATGAATGAGAGCCTGGTCTCCACTTCCTCATTATGTCGTGCTTGGCGATTATGGCACCAAGGGGCACGCCGCCTCCAAGGGCCTTTCCCATCACGAGGATGTCCGGGACCGTGTTGAAATGCTCGCACGCGAACATCTTGCCAGTCCGCGCGAAACCAGTCTGAACCTCGTCCATGACGAGAAGTGCATTCTGGGCTTCGCATATCTTTTTCAGTTGCGGGAGGAACTCTTTAGGCGGCACGACATAGCCACCCTCGCCTTGGATAGGTTCCACGAAGATCGATGCGATCTGGTTAGTTGTGCCACCAAGCTGCAGGACCTGGTTCTCGAGATAATCCATGCACCACATGCCGCATTCCGGGTATGTCTGCTTGAAAGCACACCTGTAGCAATAGGCATATGGCGAGAATATTATTCCAGGAGACATCGGGCCGTAACTGTACCTGAGCTTCAACTTGCTCGTCAGAGCGAGACCCGCGCCGACACGGCCGTGATATGAACCGAAGAATGCGACATGCTCGCTCCTCTTCGTATGATATCTGGACAACTTGAACGCGGCTTCCACGGCCTCTGCACCGCTGTTGCCGAAGAACGTGCCCTTGAGAGCCTTGTTTGGAGATATCTCGTGCAATAGCTTCGCGAAGTACGCCTCCTTGTCGAAGTACGCATCGTTGGCCATCGAGTGGATGAGTTTTGCCGCCTGATCCTGGATAGCCTTTGTGACCTTGTAATGGGTCCATCCTGCGTTCTGAACAGCAATTCCTGACGAGAAATCGAGCAGAACGTTCCCGTCGGCATCCATTACAGCTGCGCCGGATGCCCTGTCGATAGTGAACGTGAAACACCGGTCGTATGCATATGATACGTAGTCCCGGTCAATCTTGATGATCTCTTTGCTCTTTGGACCTGGAGCCCTGATTGATATCTTAGGTGCGTCCCTTGCCCAGGAGGCAACCCAACTCGGCAGAGGGAACTCCTCCGCTTGGGCTTTCGCCTGCTCCTCACTTTCAATGGATTTCGTCTGCTTGATCGGTTCTGCGACCGACTCATCCTCCACCATTTCACTCATCCCTTATTCCTCCCGAGACGGATCGAGAGTCAATGCACCTGTCTGGCACGCCTTGACGCATTTGGCTTCGCCCAGACACATATCACACATATATGCAGTTTCTATCCCGAACTCTCCCTCGAAGAAGCACGCATCGTATGGGCACCTAGGTATGCAGGCCATGCAAGCGAAGCATCTGTGCTCGTCGAGGGTCCAATACTTCTTGTCGCCATGGAACTCAATGAGGGCTGAGGGACAGACCTCGCTGGGAGGACATTCCTCGCAATGCACGCATACGGTCGCTTTGTACTTGTCCTCCGCCTTGGATATCTTGATACGAGAGCGATCAATCGCTACGCTAGACTTGTGCATTTCCTTACAGATCTTTTCGCATTCCAGGCATCCGTTGCACTTGTCGGAGTGGAACACTACCCCAAATTTCTTTTTCGCAGAGCCCATCTATGTACCCTCCTGAGTTGCCACACCCGTTGAAATGTTGAGTGCGCCGAGTCAGGGAGACTTACTCCTGCAGCTCTCCAGTAAGCCTCTGATACCATATATATTCTTGGAATCGGGGGTATTTGTAGCTTCCCTTCTTACAATTACCAGTCAGACTTTATGAATAATATTCAATCGGACACGGTTAAAGCTTGAATAATTCACAATTCGCTCATTTGTATCGATTGCCTTTCGACTACGGCAATATTGGTGGTGAAAAATAGTTATCATCTGCATTGATATATATTGTTGTCTATATTTTTATACTCACATAGAATTGAATCGAGGCATTCGGTCCAGACATCAAAATAGAGAGTGAAAAGGCATCTGCAAAAGAAAGATGCCGAGTTTAAGTATCTTTCAGCGCAAATAGCTCAGTTTCGGTACGATATCCCCGAGACCAGCCTTTTCGAGTGTCTCTCTTGTCGGCTTGCCATCGGAATCCCATCCCCAGAGAGAATAGTACTCGGACAACATCCTCTCGAATGATTCCTTCGATACTGCCTTGCCCTGAGTCTTGCCAGATGGAAGAGGAGACTTCGCCATCTTATCTGGAAGCGTGTCATCCTTCCTCGCGAATCCTTCCCTGACATTGAATGCACGAGTAAGGTTCCATATCCTGCGGCCGAGAGTGCGAAGGTGTTCCTCGCTGGATGGCACGCCAGTCACCGCACTGTAGTATTTCGCCATATTGGGGAAGTTCACACCGTAGAAGTCACAGAATATGAAACTCCATTTGATGCTGGTCCTCGTCTGATCCTCCACGCATGTCGCTGCCTTTCCCTCCGGGTCCCAAGGATTCGCGCTGCCATAGGCATCGCCTGCGACAGGCCATGCACGCAGATGACAAGCGCCCCTGTCGGATGTCGCGTATGCAAGGGCCATTCCTATGCTGCCCCTGGGATCATACGCGGGATATTCCATCCCCTTGACTGCGACCACCATCGCTTCAGCGCCTTTGCCGATCTTCTGAGCGGCACGTTTGGTACCGTCGGCGAGCAATGCCCCGATGTTCTGCCTTCTGGCGATCATCGCAGGCATCTTGACATATGCTTCGGCATTGCCGAACCTCATGTCCAGTCCTCCGAAGTCGTCCTTGGACAGAACCCCTTTCTCATAGAGCTCCATCGCCATTGCGACAGCGTTGCCGGTCGATATCGAATCCAGACCCTCCCTGTCGCACTCCTCAACGAACTTGATCACTGCCTCTACATCCTTTATACCACAGTTGGACCCACACAGTCCCAGGGTCTCATACTCAGGGCCCTCGGAAGCGGAATCCTTGAAGATGCCGCTCCTCACCTTGGCCCATGTTCCGCATGCTAGTGCGCAATCGAAGCATGCCCTCTTACGAACGAAGACCCTTGATTTGATCGCCTCGGAGTTGATGCCATCGTGTCCGTCGAAGGTACCATCGTTCCAGTTCCTCGTCGGAAGTATTCCAGCGTCATTACTCATCTCCACAAGGATCGGCGTGCCATCGGTGATCATCCCTGCGTGATCTGGATTATCCACGACATCAGTACGTATCATCTCTTTGGCCATCTTCAACAGGCCATCCATGTCCGGAACCTCGACGCCGAGGGAACCCTTTGCCGCGATGGCCTTTAGGTTCTTGGAACCGAAGACCGCACCTGTGCCACCCCGGCCAGCGTTCCTAGTGAGATCGCTCGTGACGCTCGATATGAGGCCGACATGCTCGCCGGCCGGTCCGATGCTCGCGACCCTTGCCATCTTCTGCCCGGTCTCCTTCCGGACGATTTCCTCAGTCGCGTAAGTATCCTTACCCCAGAGGTTCTTGGCATCGCGTATCTCCACTCTGCCATCGTTGAGCCAGAGATAGACCGGTTTGGACGCCTTGCCCGTTATGATCATACCGTCGAATCCAGAATACTTGATCTCCGGTCCGAAGAAACCTCCGGCATAGCTGTCCAGGAAAGTCCCGGTCAAAGGAGATTTGGTTACTATGACATACCTGCTGGTCAGAGGGACCAGCGTGCCCACGAGTGGGCCTGTCCACACCGAGAGTATGTTCTCTGGTGAGAGTGGGTCTGTGCCAGGCTTGAGCTCCTCGAACAGATACTTGGCGCCGAGACCTTTCCCTCCAATATACTGCTTCGCCCACTCCTTGTTGAGTGGCTCGGTGGATATCTTCTCATTCGTCAGATCGACTCTCAGAACCTTGCCAGTATATCCGTCAGCAGTCATCAGGATCACCTACT
This sequence comes from uncultured Thermoplasmata archaeon, assembly GCA_963719945.1. Lineage (GTDB taxonomy): Archaea > Thermoplasmatota > Thermoplasmata > UBA10834 > UBA10834 > UBA9653. The sequence continues at coordinate 719,756 of CAVRDX010000001.1, forward strand.
CAGGACGCCCTTGGGACATACCTCGACGCATTGAGGATTGCCATTACACAGGTCACACTTGATCGAATAAGAGCCGGATGGGTCCAGCCAGCAACCATTGTACGGGCACACATCCACGCAGGCCCCACACGCAGTGCACTCATCCTTGTCGACATAGTAGATGCCGAGCGACTCGTTCAACTTTATCGCTTCGACAGGGCACGCCTCGACGCAGGGGTGCTCGTCACAGTGTGTGCAGTGATTCATCCTGAACTCGCCTGGTTCTGGGAACACATCCTCAACATTGATCCGCGACTCACTCGGGTTGAACTTCCCCGTGTGGGATGCAGAGCATATGAGGGCACACATCTGGCAACCAGTGCACTTATCGAGATCGGCTTTCAGGCCCTTACTCATTGGTTTCGTCCTCCTAACGTCAATTTCTCACCATTTACAGGATGATACCGGGGGCTCCGCTGATTCATGTTCGTTGTGTTCCGAAATCTGAACGCAACTCCCCAGGCACCAATCCCCTAGTCTAATCGCGTCTTGAGAATGCAGGTCCGGCATTTAGTACTTGTCGGTTTTATTCACCAGCCAGCCTGAACAATTTCTAATAGTCACGATGAGCCAGACGCCCGGATGGATATGCTAGATAGAGCGTATCGATGCACTGAGTCCTCAATCAAGTGATATAAATATTAATCAACGGATATTCAATGCGACCTTGATTCTATATCAATCAAGGACTTCCTGCAGAAATGAGGATTGCGCGTCCCTTGACGCTCAAAAAATAGTTATACGAATCAGTCCTAATGCGCAGAACATGATTGCCGAGGGCACCAAGGTCCTTCTGATAGACTCACAGGAGAAGAGAGTCATCGTGACTGCATCGAGAAAGATCCTCGAGGTCGGTGCGCTCGGCGTGATCGATGGCAGCAAGGTCTGCGATTCCTCATTCGGAGAGAAGCTCAGCATAGGTGGACGCGATTTCCTTCTTGTTCGACCGAGTGTCAGGGATATCCTCCGCATTATCGAGAGGAGAGCACAGATAATGGTCCCGAAGGACAGCTTCCTGATACCGATGTATCTTGACCTGGGAGCCGGGAGCAAGGTCCTCGAAGCGGGCGTCGGCTCGGGTGCCCTGACTATCGTCTTGCTGAAAGCAGTCGCCCCCAGCGGAAAGGTCGTGTCATACGATTTGCGAGAGGACCACGCGGTGATAGCCAAGAAGAATGTCATGCTCACCGATAACGGTCCGATCTGGAATCTGAGGATAGGCGATATCTGCACCACGGAGCTGGAAAATGATTTCGACGCGGTCGTGCTGGACATGCCTAACCCATGGGACGCTCTGGAGAACGTGACGGGAGCACTGACGATCGGCGGTCAGATATGCTGTTACGTCCCCAACACGAACCAGTTGCATAAGGCCGTCGCTAAGATGGAGGACTTGCGACTATCAGACATCCATGCATTCGAGACATTGCAGAGGGAGATGATAGTCCACGAAGGGGGCGTACGACCAAGCTTCGATATGCTCGGCCATACGGGCTACATGGTGTTCTCAAGGAAGGTCAGAGCGGTCAGACCAGAATGATGGACACGAGATAGAATGGGATTCACACCGTGATACCTTTGACCGATTGTACTCCATCCTTGCAGTCAGACCCCCTAAAGCTAAGTATACGCTTGTCTAATGCACCAGCGGTGAGCAGGGATGGTTGTTGCTGAAGTCAGGGTCGAGCTCAAGAAGGGCGTTGCGGACCCTGAGGGTAAGAACACACTCAAAGCACTGGAATTGCTGGGCTTCGAAGGCATCAAGGACGTCAAGAGCGTCAAGGTCTTCGAGATCGAGATGGACGGATCCTCAAAGGATGTCGAGAAGAAGGTAGATGACATGTGCAGGAAGCTCATCGCCAACCCGGTCATCCACAACTACTCGATCACATTGAAGTGAGGGACAGGATGACCGCTAGCAGGCTTTATGCTCGTCGAGATGTCCCGTTCGAACTCACGGACATCAATCTCAAGGATGCGACCGACGAAGAGCTCCTGGACATCAGCAGCGAGAGCGGGACCGGTCTGTCGCTGGACGAGATGCACCGGGTAAGGGAGTATTTCATCGGAAAGGGCCGTAACCCGACCGATGTTGAGCTCCAGTCAATCGGCCAGGCATGGAGCGAACATTGTTGTTACAAGAGTTCGAAGGTATTCTTGAAGGAGTATGTATTCGGCATCAATACCCGGCATGTCATCGACCGAGGGGATGCTGGAGTCATGGAATTCGACAGGGACCACGCGTATGCCCTGAGGGTTGAGAGCCACAATCACCCGAGTGCGGTCGAGCCCTACGGTGGAGCAGCGACCGGTATCGGTGGCATAATCCGCGACGTCCTGTGCATGGGAGCTCAACCCATTGCATTGGTTGACCCTCTTTACTTTGGCCCACTTGACCTTCCATTCAACAAACTGCCGCCAGGGATCAAACATCCAAAGTACCTGTTCAGCGGAGTGGTCGCAGGGATAAGGGATTATGGGAACAGGGTGGGACTCCCGACCGTTTCTGGCGGAGTCTGGTTCGATGACGGCTATATCGGGAACTGCCTGGTCAATGTCGGATGCGTTGGCATCGCCGACAAGAAAGACATCCGCAGGAATGCGGTCAGGGGGCCGGGAGACATACTCGTCCTCGTAGGAGGACGGACCGGGCGGGATGGCATACACGGAGTCACATTTGCTTCGGCCGTGCTCACGAAGGAGAGCGAGACCGAATCCAGGGGAGCCGTCCAGCTGGGCGACCCGATCACGAAGGAGCCGGTCATACATGCGGTGCTGGAAGCGAATGAGAGAGGATTGATCAATGGCATGAAGGACCTCGGCGGAGGAGGCCTGTCATGCGTCGTCGGCGAGATAGCACTCTCAGGAGGCTGTGGCGCCGATGTGGAGCTATCGAAGGTTCCGCTCAAGGAGGATGGCCTCGCGCCATGGGAGATATGGGTCTCAGAATCACAGGAACGCATGATGCTTTCCGTATCACCCAAGAACCTCGAGGACTTGCTCCATGTATTCAAGAAATGGGATGTGCTGGCGACCCCCGTCGCCAAAGTCATCCCCGAGAAGGTAGTGAGACTCGTATTCCAAGGCACGAAGGTCTTCGATGTCGAACTGGAGTTCCTTACCACGGGGCCCCTCTACTGCAGACCGTGCAGCATAGCGAGTGAGAAGAGGCCCAGAAAAGAAAAACATCCGAAGGCGAAGCTGAGATACGACCGGGAACTACTCAAGCTCCTGTCGACCCCCAACATATGCAGCAAGGAGTGGGTCATCAGACAGTACGATCACGAGGTCCGAGCGAACACGGTCATAAAACCGTTGCATGGAGAGATCGGACATTGGAGCCACGGCGACGCGTCAGTCATGAAACCTGTCGAAGAATCGTTCAGGGGTCTGGCGATCGCCACTGCATCGAACCCATACGCTGTCGGAGCCGACCCGTATAGAGGCGGGAAGACTTGTGTGGATGAAGTGTGTAGAAACCTGGCAGCTGTTGGTGCGAGACCGCATTCCATGACCGATTGCCTCAATTTCGGAAACCCGGAGAAGCCCGATAGACTCTGGGCTTTCAGGGAGGCGGTCAAGGGAATAGGCGAGGTCGCCGGAGCGCTGAACATCCCGATACCGTCAGGCAACGTCAGCTTCTACAACGAATCACAGACAGGATCCGTTCTCCCGACGCCTACGATAATGGGGTGTGGGATAGTGCGAGACATACGCAAATGTGTCACATCTGACCTCAAGGAAGAAGGAAACAGCATAGCCCTCATAGGCACGACATCGCCCGAGATGGGCGCATCTTCATACTATCGAATGACCAAGAACTGGTCCAAGAACGTGCCTGACGTCGATATCGCATCCCTCAAGGCGGGCATAGAAGTGGTCGTCGGAGGCATAGAACGAGGAGCCATAGTCTCCTGCCACGACATCTCTGACGGCGGACTGGCAGTGGCGCTAGCAGAGATGTGCATAGGTGGGAATATAGGATGCCAAGTCGACCTGACTAGACTAGGGGATATGAGGAACGATGCCAAGCTCTTCTCCGAGAGCAACAGTCGGTGGCTGGTCGAACTCAGAAAGGGCAAGGAGAAGCTGATGCCGAAGGACAGGAAGGCAAAGATGACAAAGATCGGCTCGGTCCAGGGAGATTCCCTATTCATATCATCATCCGACAAGACACTCATAGAGCTCGGAACCGACAAGATCGCCAAGAGCTTCAACGAACCGCTCTGGAGGCTGGTAGGATGAAGATCTCGCAAGTCAAGGTATGCGTCCTCAGGATAGAGGGCACAAACTGCGAGGAGGAGATGTTCCTCTCGTTCAAGAGGCTTGGAGCTAAGCCCGAAAAGGTCCACCTGAAACAACTGACGGGTACCGATGTCACCCCTGAGGAGAAGAGGTCTCTCTCGGACTATCACATATTAGCACTTCCAGGTGGTTTCTCGGCCGGAGACTACGTGCGCGCAGGCGCCATATTTGCCGCGCGCATGAAGAGCAGACTCTCCGGGGACCTGGTAGATTTCGTCAAGTCCGGGAAACCCGTGCTTGGGATATGCAACGGATTCCAGATACTCGTGGAGCTTGGGCTCCTGCCCGCAATGTCTGGCATCATGTCAGATGTCCCAGAGGCAGTGCTCGGAACCAACGATTCCGCAAGGTTCGAGTGCAGGCCTACACTCCTGAAGAAGGTGAACAGGGGCAGCTGCGTGTTCACCACCAAGATACCGGCCGATAAGATATCCATGATCCCCTCGGCGCATGCAGAAGGGAAGCTCATGTTCTCCATGGAGAACCAGACAAAGATATTGAAAGAGCTCGAGGACAACGATCAGATCGTGTTCAAGTATGTGGACCCAGAAGGGAACATCGCTGGATACCCATGGTGCCCGAACGGTGCCACTGATAACATCGCTGGAATATGCAACAAAGACGGCACGGTATTCGGCATGATGCCCCATCCCGAGAGGGTATTCTTCAGATACTCCCATCCAGACTGGACGCGAAATCCAGATGGACCTGGAGATGGACGAGCGTTCTTTGAATCCGTCCTAGAATACGCTTCGAAAAAGCTCTGAAGACCGATCACAATGAGACTATGAGTTCTACCTGGTCTCCGTCCTTCAGGCCGAGAGAGCGTCTCAGATGGTACTTGCAGATTACCTCTATGATATCTATGTGGTGAGAGCGCACAGGCAGAACGACCGCGCATTCCATGTTCCTGATCGTCGCAAGGAAACACTTGACATCCCCGAAGGTCCTTCCCTCCTTCTCGAACCCCTTGATGAGGATCCCTTCGGACTTCTTCAGTATCTCGAGCTTGGATAGCTCGTGCTGGTCGGTCCTGAGGTTCAAAGTGCCTTCATATGGCTTGAACCATAGTTTCTTCTGAAACTGCTCGGTGTAACCTTCCTGATTGACATAGTATTGACCTTCGCCGATACCAGATGTTATGGTGCCGAGGATTACCAGATGGTCCTTCATCTCGAATATCCTCTGATAATCCGAGTATTCCTTTCTCAGGAGGTCGAACCCCTTGTCTGTAAGCTTGATCCTCTGCCTCCTCGCGCCGAGGTCCCGTTCGATCAGGCCCTCGCCCAGGAGTTCAAGGATCTTCTTAGAAGCGGACTGTTGACTTATCTCGAGCACGTTTCCGAGCTCGCGAGAGGAAATCGCAATGTAATCATGCACACCGCCCATGAGGGCTATGTGCTTGAGCGTCGCAATCTGCTTTTCATGCATGGCGTTTTCCGATAAGCGATGGTCGATAAATAGCTTTTCGACGAATGACCGTGTGACCTCTGAGGAGAATTGAGCGATAATCGTCAGAAATGCCGCACAACATCGTTATTCTATCCCGTGCGGATTGAATATCAAATATCTGCCCGATCTGAGGCGCACGACAGGTATGTTCTCTGCCCTCAGACGAGAGATGAGCTCACGATCGTTCGTCAGCACAGCGGCGGAACGGTCTCTTGCGACGGATAGAACAGCATCGTCCCCACGCATCGATGTCTCCACGATGACATACTTCTTGGCCAGGGCCATGGCAGCCTTTGCATGCTTGTCATGGATGTTCGACAGTTCACCTATGACCGAGCTCGGCACCAGGACCGGGATCTCACCGAAAAGCCGCTTAAGCTCTCTATCCAGATGTATCTTGAACTGAAAAGGCATCAACAACGCGTTGGCATCGAGTACGACTGAGCTTATCATCCAAATCACCTCAGGAGGTGACTGTGCCGTAGCCGATGAGCCGCCATTTGCCGGTTATGCGCCTTGAGATAGCTATCCTCTGGCCCTTCTCCGCGCATACTGGGATCTTCAAAGAAATATCGGCGGAATCGGTCCTTCCGCTCGTGACGACTCCCACGGTTGTAGCTGTACCCACGCTCAGCATGAGAGGCTCATTCGTCTTGAGATTCTCAACGGCCAGCTCAGATGAGACTCCGACGACACGCTTCATCAGAGTGGTTTCTATCGTGAAGGAATTACGGATCTCTGGCAGGGTCTTTGGTATGCCAGCTATCCGACCGACTAGAGAATCCGATTTCGTGACGACTGGATCGAGCCCGGTGCCGATTGCGATGAGGCCACCTGGACCTGCTTCCTCCAGTTTGAGACTTCCTGCGAACAGGGATCGAACCTGCGTGACTATCGGCTCCCAAGTCACCCCTTTGCTCGTCTCCACCTTCCGCCCTGGACGTACTTCGATATCGTCGCCGACGCGGAGCTTGCCCTGGATAAGAGAACCACCAATGACACCCCCTCTGAGCTTGTCTATCTTCGTGCCTGGAGGGTTCACGTCGAACGACCTTGCGATGTACATCCTTGCGGGCTTGTTGAGATCCCATTTGGGAGTCGGGATGTTCTTCTCGATCGCCATTATTAGCATGTCGATGTTGACATCGTGATGTGCAGAGATCGGGATGATAGGTGCGTTCTCGGCGAATGTGCCCTTAACGAACGCCTTGATCTCCTTGTAGTTCGCTCTTGCCTCCTCCTTGGAGACAAGGTCGATCTTGTTCTGGACCAGTATGATTTTTTCAACGCCGATTATTGACAGCGCCATCAGATGCTCCCTGGTCTGTGGCTGGGGGCAACTCTCGTTAGCTGCTATCAGCAACAGCGCGCCGTTCATTATCGCTGCGCCGGACAACATGGTGGCCATGAGTGTCTCGTGGCCGGGTGCGTCAACGAAGGACACGGTCCTCAGCATCTCGCACTCGCCGCCGCAGCTCGCGCACGTCGGCTTGTTGGAATAACATTCTGGCTCGCTGCAAGTCTTGCATTTGTAGAACGCGGTATCGGCATAGCCGAGCCTTATCGATATGCCCCTCTTGACTTCCTCAGAATGACGGTCAGTCATCTCCCCTGTCAGAGCCTTCGTCAGCATAGTCTTGCCATGGTCGACGTGGCCGATCATGCCAATGTTGGTCTCGGGTTGGGATGGGACAATCATTATTCCTTCTTCTCCTCGGTCTTCATGAGCTCAGCTGTGGGCTTCATGCCATGGGCGGTGATCTTGAAGTTTATCTGGATAGTGTCCGGGGCGATGGTGTTGCCACGAACATTCTTCTTCTTCCGGAGACCGCCCTCCTGCGCGTTGAAACCTATGCTCTTCGAGATGAGGAGCTTCTTTCTTCTTGGACCGGGCAGGTCCTTCCTCATGGGGAACCCGTCCTTATCGCTACCACCGGTGATCTGGAGCTTGTACCCGGGAAGGCCCACAAATATCCCGTCGATGACTTCGCCTATCTTCTTGCCGATCAAGGAGTTCGCATGATGTCCTGCCACGGCTGCCTGATATGACTTACCATCTTTGGGGTCGCTGATGACGGCTTTGAATTCTGCCAAAGAATCAACTCCACTTTTGCAAGACGCCCTAATGCGAAAGGGATTATATAGGTTTCGGGGGCGGTAGATGACTCTGGTTGCCCCTGATCGGTTCCAATGAAAACCGGATTAGTCGATACGGTTAAGCTAATAACGATAGATGCGAGTGCTGCAGTGATCATATGATGAGGATCTCAAGAGAAGCTCTCAAGGAAATGATCGATCGCAATGAAGATCAGTTCACACTCGTAGATGCGCGCGAAGAAAGGGCGTTCGAGAAGGAACACATTCCGGGAGCAATATCCATCCCATCCAGCCAGCTGGGTGAGAACGCCCTTGGACGCCTGGGCAAGGATCAGACCATCGTCACTTATTGTTCGAACACCCAGTGCGAGGCGAGCACCATCGCGGCCGAGAAACTCGAGAAATACGGATACGAGAGGGTGATGGTGTTCAAGGGAGGGTTGAAGAACTGGAAGGATGCGGGATATGCGACTGAGACGGCTTGATCATCGGCCCCAGAACGGCTTGTCCTTCCTCTTTATCTCGGCGATCTTCTCGAAGACCTCTATCTCGTCCTGCTTCAGCCCGAACTTCTCAAGCTGGAGAGCATGGCTCCCAGGTATGTCGACATAGAGAATATCCTCGACATCGATCTGCCTGCCCACCGTGACATCGTCGATCGCTATGGCCACTTCGCTGCCGGCCAGGGCCTCCGGAACCGAATTCTCGCCGCTCCGGATGCTCTTTATCTTGCCTATCGGGCGTCCGTCGTCCTTCATCAGACCATGACCCGACCGAATCCGTCCTGCGAGCACTCTGACACCGACAATCGCGGGTTTGCTCACGCGGAACACATGATCCCTCAGTATCAGGATCTTTCCTGGGAAGACTATCTCGAGACGCTTTTCCACCTCGAGCGCGCGTGACCGCACCTCGCACCACGCCTTGTACTCATCCAGCAGGCGGTAGATGACAGCGTTCTCGAACATCCTGACCCCTGTGGAGTCCAGCTCAGCCTGAACATCGGGGTTCGATCCCGCATTGAAATTGAATATGACCCTGTGGAGAGGGTCCTCGAAGTTCGATGCTTCCATGACATCCTTCCTCGTCACCTTTCCTATGCCGACCTTCCGTATGGGCAGTTCCGCATTCTTCGCCTCGAAGACGAGCGCTTCGAGCGACCCTATCGCATCCCCGCGGACGATGATGCCCTCACTAGCCAGCTCCACATTCAGTTCGCTGACCTTTCTGACCGCGTCCATCAGCTCCTCGACGTTCTCGTTCGCGACGCGTAGGATACCACCAGCCATGGAATTCTCGAGGTTCTGGGCAACTATCCGTATCCCAGCTGCTGCGGATACCGTTTTGACCTGGTCGAATCTCTGCGAAGGATCTCTGATCTCATCCAGAGGTCTAGGTCTCAGCAGGGCCCGCACCTTGGTGAGTATCGGATCGCCTTTGACGGAAGTGATCAGGATCTGATCGCCGACATTGATGATACCTTTGTAGATGATGGTGTCCAATATGGTCCCAAGGCCCTGTTCCTCCTTTACTTCGAGCACTGTGCCTTCAGCAGGGCCATACTCGGTCTTCAGCTCGACGTCCAGGAACTTCTGGGCGAGTCCAACGAGCATCAGCAGCAGGTCCGGCAATCCCTCGCCATGCTTCCCACTTACCGGGACTATGGCGACGCTCTTGGTGAAATCGGTTATGTGATCGAACCGTTCGGCGCTCAGCCCGGTCTTCTCGAATATCTTCCCAGCGATGTTGTATATGCGCTGGTCCATATCCTCGACGACCCTTGGGTCCTGGAGAGCCAGAGATTCAGCAATCGTCATATCCGCGTGCACACGCCAGCCCATGAGACGGTCGACTTTGTTGGCCGCTATAACGAACGGAGTGCGCAATTTCTTCAGGATATTGATCGACTCGAGTGTCTGCGGCTTCATGCCCTCGTTGATATCGATCACGAGGATTGCTAGGTCGGCCAACGCCCCCCCTCGGGTTCTGAGAGATGCGAATGAATAGTGTCCGGGTGTGTCGATGAACAGAAGACCTGGCACCATGAACTTTCTGTCACCAATGAGTGGACGACAGAGCTCGTAGATGGTCTCTATCGGAACATCCGTCGCACCTATGTGTTGGGTGATCCCGCCCGCCTCGCGGGACACCACCTTGGTGCCCCTGATTCTGTCAAGGATAGTAGATTTGCCATGGTCAACATGGCCCATGACCGAAACTATGGGCTGCCGTATCGTCACGGATTCGCCAATCACCCGACGGTATATCAATGTAACTCGGGACTATGCCTGGCTAGCGCTTCATCGAAGACGGTCAAAAACATGTAAGTAAACGGTTTATGGGGTTTGTCACTTCTCGAACAGCCAACCCTCATCAGCGATTTCGTGCTTCTGAAGCTCGTAATCGTTGAAGAAGAGTTTGATCTCGCGCTTGGCACTCTCGGACGAATCTGACCCGTGTATGATGTTCCTGCCAGTCACCTGACCGAAATCCCCTCGGATAGTCCCTGGTGCGGCGTCCTGCGGGTTCGTCTTGCCCATCATGGCCCTTGAGGCAGCAACACAGTTCTCGCCTTCGAGCACCATGCATACGACCGGACCGGATGTGATATAGGTCAGGAGATCGTCGAAGAATGCTTTTCCCTTGTGCTCCTCGTAATGCCTCTCCGCGAGCTCTCTGGGTATCCGCATCATCTTCATGGCGACGATCTTGATGCCTCGGTCCTCGAATCTCTGGACGATGCTGCCGATCAGACCTCGGGAGACACCATCGGGCTTGACCATTGCGAATGTCTTTTCGATCATTCGCTCTTGTCCTCCGCTTTAGCGCCCTTGGACGCAGGGGTCTTCTTGCTCTTCTTGCCATCATCCTTCTTGGGCGTTTTGACTGCAGCCGCGGCCTTCTCAATCGTCTCAGTCTTCTCAGGGGTCTCCTCTGCCTCGGCCTCTTTCGGCTCGTCCTTTGCCTCGGCATTCTTGACCTTCTTCACCTTTCGCGTCTTGGCCTCGACCGCTTCGGGCGCCGACTTGAGCCTCAGACCCTTCTCCCGATCATAGTACCTTGTCCAAGTTGTCCTGCGCGGAACTCTTCCCAGGTGCACCAGGTTCTTGTGACACTTGGACGAACAGAAGTTATAGATGACGCCGTCCTTCTTGATATACATGCTACCAGTGCCAGGTTCTATCTCGACACCGCAGAATGTGCAGACTCTTCGCTCTACCATCGTGAATCACCTCATAGACGGAATGTACTAACTCAGCGCACGCTGAGCTTCTTAGCTTCCCTCGAGGTCTCCTTGAGCATCAGCACGTCGCCGACCCTTATCGGACCCATGGCGTTCCTCGTTATGATCCTGCCCTTGTCCCTACCGTCCAGGACCCTAACCTTCACCTGGGTCGCCTCGCCGGTCATGCCGGTCCTTCCAACGACCTCGACAACAGTTGCTGGTATGCTATCCATGTCAGCCATTTAGGCCACCTACTTCTTCAGCGCCTTCAGCTTCTCTGCGAGTTCGTCGAGCGCGGGCTTTCCCTTTGCCGGGTCGAGAACAGCGACGGCTGCCGTCGGCTTCTCCAATCCGCATGCGTTACCCAGCTCGGCCTTGCTCGGCACGAAGGCGTATGGAACGTTCTTCTCTTCACAAAGCGCGGGTATGTGCATGAGTATCTCGGGCGGTGAGACGTCCTCGGCCATTATGACCATCTGAGTCTCGCCCCTCTCGATGAGCTTCGTGACTTCGTTCGTACCCTTTCTCAGCTTGCCGCCATCGCGCGCAAGCTCGACAATCTCATATGCCTGGTCTGCAAGTTCCTTCGGCGTCTCGAACTTGACATACACTGCTTTAGCCAATTTGATACCTCCTTCAGGTGCATTCGCACCGTCATCATTCACAGGCTCTTCTTGAAAAGAGCAAGGTGATTAAAGGATGGTCATATAAAAGGATTGCTGAACTTACTCCTGATGTCAGGCATGCTCCAGAGGTTTCATAGATGTACCTCCATAAGAAATGATTGGATATGAGTCTCCAGAGGCTTGCGCCGACTCATTCAGCCGCCTTGCGATGAAACTATATCGCCGAGGGGCATCCCCTAAAGGGTGTGGCAGATGACAGATTCAGACATACATTTCCAACCGCTCGGGAGGAAGACTCGCCCAAGACCAGGGACGACCCTACTCGACCTTGCGAACGACGCAGGGGTGTCGATAGAATCCATCTGCGGTTCCACAGGCAAGTGCGGCAAGTGCAAGGTCATCGTCAGGTCTGGTTCGTCGCACATCAATAGTGTCAACAACAGCGAGAAGCATGCAATCAGAGAAATCGATATCGCTGAAGGCATGCGCCTGGCGTGTCAGGCGAAGATCATCACCGCAGGAAATATCGTCATAGAGGTGCCAGAGGAGAGCAGGAGAGGCACTCAACGACTTCAGGCGGCAGGTAAGGAACGATCCATTAGACTAAAACCTGCGTTCAGGAAGGTACTTCTCGAAATACCGCCAGCGACCCTCAAGGATATCAGGGCGGATGATGACCGCCTCCTTCAAGAGCTGTCGAAGAAGGCAAGGATAGCAGCCAACATCTCATCCGGAGTCCACAGGTCCATACCCCAGGCAATCAGGGACGACTCGCGGAGAGTCACCGTCACGATATTCAGAGAGAGGGAGATAGTACGACTGGAACCTGGAGATACGACGGACGAACTCTATGGAATAGCAATTGATATCGGCACCACGAAGGTGGTCGCATACCTTGTGAACCTCCTGGATGGGACGGTCATGGCCACGGAGATGATGCCGAACCCTCAGATTGCATTCGGCGAGGATGTGATGTCGAGGATCACATTCGCCACGAGGGAGAAGGATGGAAGCGCGAAGCTGCAGAAGAGCATGCTCGACGGAGTGAACAAACTAGTAAAGCGGTTGAGCGACAGCACAGGCGTTGACCGCGATGCCATCCTGGAAGTCTTCGTGGTCGGAAATACCGCCATGCACCACATGTTCTTCGGGATACCCTCAGATCACCTCGCAACCGCACCATATGCACCCGCTGTCAGGACCGCGATGTCCGTCAACTCAGCGCAACAGGGGATCGACATCTATCCATTCGGGAAGGTTTCCTCACTCCCTAACATCGCAGGATTTGTTGGCGCTGACGCAGTAGCGGGTCTGATATCGAGCGGCCTCTACAGAGACAAACACGTAGGCATGATGATCGACATAGGCACCAACACCGAGATAATCGCGGGGAACCGGGATAGGCTGATAAGCTGCTCGTGCGCGTCTGGACCAGCGTTCGAAGGGGCTCACATCAAGTTCGGCATGAGGGCGTCGACGGGCGCAATCGAAAGGGTCTGGATAGACCCATCCGATTGGAATGTGAAGATCAGCACAGTAGAAGACACACCTCCCAAAGGCATCTGCGGCTCAGGGATAGTCGATGCAATATCAGAGATGTTCAAGGCAGGTATAATCGACTCATCGGGCAGGATAAACGGCTCCGGGAAGAGCCCTCGAATCCGGAAGAACGGGGAAGGTGCTTCAGAATTCGTCCTAGCATTCGCGGATGATGCCGACGCAGATCACGACATCGCCGTCACCCAACATGACGTACAAGAGATACAGCTCGCAAAAGCTGCCATTTTCACGGGAATCTCGACTATGATGCGCAAGCTGGGCATCGAATGTGTCGATATCAGGCGGGTGTACGCCGCCGGGGCGTTCGGCACATACATCGACGCATCCAGCGCCATAACCATAGGCATGTATCCTGATGTGCCAGTGGACAGAATCAGGTTCATAGGCAACTCAGCAGGAGCCGGCGCCAGGATGGCATTGAAATCCACATCGATCAGAGACCTCGCGGACCGTTTGTCCAAGAAGGTCGAGTATGTCGAGCTGGCAGCGGAGAAGGACTTCCAGAAGGAGTTCGCCAAGGCGATGTTCATCCCACACAGGGATTTGAGCGTATTCCCGAGCGTCAGAAAGCCCTAGCCACACCGAATCGATCTGTCTGGAGAATCAGTCGAAGAATAATGCGTCGAGCCCTTCGAAGGATTGATGGCCTCTGAAGATAAATCGATAGGGGGACCCCCCTTTCGAAATATGTGCACGATTAACAGGATACTTGAGAATGTGTACTAATCGGCCCCGCATATCTTAAATAAGCTCGCATCGATGACGGGGTGACAGGCGATGTTAATTCTAGCGCGCCCGTCGGTGCATGTGAAATAATGAAGGCTATGGTTTTAGGGGTAGGAGCAGTGGGCTCTGTCACCGCCGAGATACTCGCCAATTCGAACGAGTACGATAAGGTGGTCCTCGCCGATATCGATTTCGAGAAGGCGAAGAAGGCGGAGAAGAAGATATCGAATGACAAGGTCACGACAAAGAAGGTCGATGCATCCGATGTAGACGGAATGGTTCTGGCTTTCGAAGGGATCGATCTGGTCATGAACGGCGTGATCCCGCGGTTCAACTACAAGATAATGGACGCCTGCGTGCAAGCCAAGGCAAACTACGCAGACATGGCATGGGACGTCGCACTCGACGACACTCTTGCGGGCGAAGTCATCCAAAAGCCGCCAGTGTGGCATTCACTGAAGAAAGACGCCGCATTCAAGGAGGCAGGACTCGCTGGAATGATCGGATTGGGTTGCGACCCTGGACTGTCGAACATCTTCGCGAGGATGGCAGCGGACAGGATGGACAAGGTCAAGGAGATACTCATAAGGGACGGAGACAACGGATATGTCGAAGGATACGAGTTCGCACCACTCTGGTCACCGGAGACCCTCATCGAAGAGGTGTTGATGCCTGCGACATATTATGCCGAGGGAGCGTACCGAAAGCTTCCGCCGTTCAGTGGCAAGGAGAAGTTCAACTTCCCAGACCCGGTGGGAGACCTCAACATCTACAATGTAGACCATGAGGAGCAGGAGACCCTTCCGACATTCATAGGAGAGGTCCTGGGCAAGGGCTGCGACTACTGTGATTTCAAGATAGCTCTCGGAGACGAGTATGTCGACGCGATCAAGATGCTCGGCAAGCTCGGACTTGACTCACCCGAGAAGATAAATGTCAAGGGAGCGAAGGTCGCGCCAAGGGATGTCGTCGCAGCTGTCCTGCCGGACCCGTCGACCATCGGAGACAAGGCCAAGGGAGAGTGCGCCATCGGAAGCGTAGTCAAGGGAGAGAAGGATGGCAAGGACGTGGGATACTTCATATGGACCCAGCTGAACCATGAGGACACCTACAAGAAATACGGGCACAGCGCGACGGCCTACTCGGTAGGAGTCCCTCTCGCGATCGCAGGGATACTCTTCGCTCAGGGCAAGATAACCCAGAAAGGAGTGTTCCCGCCGGAGATGATGGACCCGAAGCCTTTCGTCGATATGCTCCCGAAGTTCGGCATGAACTGCCTCGAGAAGAAACTCTGATTCAAGAAACCAACGCAGAAGGTCAGCGACCTTCTGCATCAATGATTTTTTTCATCCATCGAAGTTCCAGATGGTCTCGATTTTCAGAATCCACAATATAGTTGATAAGCATTAGACATCCGCGATGAATGAGGGCGACAAGAGGATCCGAAGGTTCTACATCTTCAGAGCAGTCACATCATTCTCGCTCTGGATACCATTCTGGAGCCTATGGGCCTACAAGAACCTCGACAGCCTATTCCTACTGACGGTCGTCGATGCCGTGTTCTGGAGCACGATAATCCTGTTCCAGTTGCCGGCTGGACTTCTGGGTGACAAATTCGGGAGAAAGGCGGTCCTATTCACAGGAGAGATACTATTCTCGGTTGGAGTCCTGGCATTCGGGCTAAGCAACTCATTCGAAGAATACCTCATATCCAATGTGGTATGGGCTCTGGGAGTGTGCTTCCTCATCAGCGGGGATACGCCGTTCCTCTATGATACCCTCCTCGAACTGGACAGAGGTGCAGACTTCATACATGTCATGGGGACCGCGAACGCTGTTATGTTCATGACGAGCGCAGCTGCATGCGCGGTCGGAGGATTCATCGTCTCCGTGACGAACAGGATAGAACTGACGCTCATCATCGCATCATTAGTCGCGATAACGGGCACGTTCACCGTGGTCTTCCTGAGAGAGCCAAAGGTAGACCGGAGGTTCCAACAATCATATCGGGCTCAGCTCGGCACGGGATTCAAACAGGTCCTCAAATCCAGGCCGATCATAGTCCTCATCCTTTTCCAGATAGTGCTCGAGCTGGGCATCTACGTGATGATGATCTTCAGATCGGTCTACATGAACGTGCAGCTGCGTCTCAACTTCCTGGAGATCGGATTGTTCTTTGCAAGCTTCGCATTAGTCGGAGGGCTGTTCACGATACTGGCTGGCAGGATAGAGGGATGGCTCAAGGAAAAGCGCACGCTTATGTTCATGTTCGTCACCATGATATTCTCGTTTGCAGTCGTGTTCTTGGTCAGATCTTCGGTAGCGGTCTCCACTCAGTACCTGATGTACATAATAACCGGGTTGCAGGCACCGATCATCAACGCGTACATAAACCGCCTTGTGGACTCATCTCATCGTTCGACAGTAATGGGCATTGCAAGCATGATGTTCACCATCATGGTCGTGATAGTCGAGGTATCAATAGGGTGGATAGCGTCCATATGGGGGCTTGAGGAGAGCCTATTGATATTGGCGCTAGCGGTCACACCTGTCGGCATAATCCTGCTGTACCTCTGGAACAAAGAGGTCGATAAGTTCATGAGGAAACCGGTCAGACGCGACGCGCCTCTAGAGTGAGATTCCTCAACCACATGACTGCCCCTCATTCCGAGTGTAAAAAATGGGGGGAGAAGTGTAAGAAAAGGAACGGTCGCACCATAGTTAAATGTTACCATTATCAAAATTGATAAATCTAGTCTGAGAGAATCAATCCTGCCTCGAAATAGTCATTTCACTTCTTCGCTTCGAGTGCCTTCTCTTTCTCGGCGACCAGGAGTCTAGTGCGTATGACCGTATCAGAGTTGAGTGACATGCTATCGATACCACACTCGACCAGGAACTCTGCGAACTCCGGGAAATCGGACGGCGCCTGACCGCAGATGCCGATCTTCTTGCCCTTTGCCTTCACGGTCTTGATCACGCTGGATATCATCCTCTTCACCGCGGGGCTTCTTTCATCGTAGAGTCCAGCGACCAATTCGGAGTCGCGGTCCAGCCCCAACATCAGTTGAGTGAGGTCGTTCGATCCAATCGAGAAGCCGTCGAACACCTCAGCGAACTCATCTGCCAGCACGACATTGGATGGTATCTCGCACATGACGTAGACCTCGAGACCCATCTGCCCTTGCTCCAGTCCGAATTCCTTCATCGTCTTGATGACCTTGCGACCCTCGTCAGGAGTCCTGCAGAACGGAACCATCACTTTCACGTTCATCAGACCTTTCTTCTCGCGAACCTGCTTCAGGGCCATGCACTCAAGTCTGAACGCGGCCTTGAACTTCGGGTCGTAGAACCTCGACGCACCTCGCCATCCGATCATCGGGTTCGATTCCACTGGTTCGTAGAACTTGCCGCCTATCAGGTTGGCATATTCGTTCGATTTGAAATCCGAGAGACGAACAATCACATCACGCGGGTAGAAGGTGGCAGCGATCTTGCCTATGCCCCATGCGAGCTTGTCGAGGAAGAACTCATCCTTGCGGTCATAACCGTGAGTTCTCTCCTCAATCAACTCCACCACTTTGGCAACCTCGGGTTCGTGAGCTGCACGTTCCTTGAGCTTGTCGAATTCGATTAATGCGAGAGGATGTATCCCTATGTGCGAGGCGATGATGACCTCAAGCCGAGCGAGGCCAACACCATCGCATGGTATCTGACCCTGCGTGAACACATGCTCTGGAACTGCGACGTTCATCAGGATCTTGGTGCGGGTCGTCGGCATGTCTTTGAGATTGGTGCGGTCCACACGGAATTTTAGGTCACCCTCGTAGACTCGACCTTCGCCTTCCGATGTGTCGACGGTCACGAACTGACCGTCTCGGAGTATGGATGTAGCATTTCCAGAACCGATGATGCAAGGTATTCCGAGCTCTCTCGAGACAATGGCAGCATGACAAGTACGGCCGCCGCGGTCGGTGACGATCGCGGATGCGATCCTCATTATTGGTTCCCAGTCAGGATCGGTCTTGTCTGTGACAAGCACCTCACCCTTCTTGAACTCCGAAATCTCGTAGGCGCTCTCCAGAACGTTCACCTTGCCCTTGCCGATCTTCGAACCGACGGCCTCTCCAGTGAGAAGAAGCTTGCCGTTTCCTTCCAGAACATACGTCTCAAGGATGTTCTCTATCTTGGACGCGTGCACCGTCTCTGGCCTGGCCTGGACGATGTACAGTTCGCCGGTGAGACCGTCCTTCGCCCATTCGATGTCCATCGGCTTCTTGTAATGGGATTCGATAATGATCGCCCATTCGGCGAGCTGCACGATCTCCGCATTGTCCAGCACGAATCGCTGTCGATCCGCGACCGAGACTTCCGCATCCATCATCCCGCCCTTCGGTGCATAGATCATCTTGTGCTGCTTGCTGCCGAGCTTCTTCTCTATGATCGGGTCTTCGAATTTGCCCAGACAGGGTTTGAACACGTAGAATTGATCGGGGTTCACCGCACCCTGAACGATCATCTCGCCCAGGCCCCAGGAACCCGTCACGTATACGACCTTGTCGAACCCACTTTCCGTGTCGAGTGTGAACATGACGCCCGAACAGGCCTTGTCGCTCCGGACCATCCTCTGGACACCGACTGAGAGAGCGTTATCCAGCTGGCTGAAACCCTTGTGAGCCCTGTAAGCGATTGCGCGGTCTGTGAATAGACTCGCGAAACACTGCTTCATGGCTTTGAGCACATTCGTCTCGCCTCGGACGTTCAGAATCGTTTCATGCTGTCCCGCGAATGATGCACCATCCAGATCCTCGGATGTCGCACTTGAACGAATTGCCACGCTAGGATTATCCATGTGTAAGCGTCTTCCTAGCTCCCAATAACCATACTCAATCTCCCTGCGGATGTTCTCAGGGAACTCCGCCTCGAGGAAGGCCTTGCGCACCTTGGAACCACGTGCGGCCACATCGCTGGGGTTATCGGGGTCGATCCCCTCGAGTATCGTCTTGATCTTCACCTCAAGGTCCGCTGCTTTCACGAATTCTTTGAATGATTTAGTAGTGACTGCAAAACCTTCTGGCACTCTAATGCCGTTGCTAGTGAGGTGCCTCAACATCTCGCCCAGAGATGCGTTCTTGCCGCCCACCTTGTCGATATCCTTGAGGCCTATCTGATCCAACCATAGCAGATGCTCGTTGGTCCTTTTCTCTGAGTTATTGGCCCCCAATGGCATCATTTGCCCCGCCCGAAGCAGATTCTCGCCAGACGCTCGGTCAATATCCCGCACATACGCAACCATCATCACCTTTTAAATGCGACCTGCGGGCTCGTCCAAACGACCCCGAATCGGTCAATCAACCCCCGGCTCAGTCGCCAGGTTCTCCACGGAGTCACTTGCGATACTGGGATAAATGCCGAGGGGTTAATAACATTTCCCAGATACATCGCGAGACCGGAAGGAAAACGGCGTGATTCGTATCATCAATGCCAGGCAAGTCATGCATAATTATGTGCAACACAATGACGTGGATCAAGATCGCTCTCACCTCGCTGGGGAAACAAATTATGCAACGTTCGCGTTTCCAGCATTCGGAGAATGAGCAGTGAGAGTCGCGATGCTGACATACAGCACAAGAGCGAGAGGAGGCGTCGTCCACGCCATCAAATTGGCGGAGAGACTCCACAGAAGAGGTACAGATGTACGGCTCTATTCCCTTGCTCGGGATGATGATCCATCTGCGCGCGAAGGATATTTCAGAGATGTGGAAGTGCCGTTTGAAATCATCCCATATCGATGGCATCCAGACCTGATGACCAGACTGGAGAACATGATCTCTGCATATTCATCAAATCTGCCTTCGGATGCAGACATCTATCATGCCCAGGACTGCGTCGGCGGGACTGCGCTCATGAGAATGAAGGATGAGGGCAGGATCTCAGCACCCGTCTTCAGGACCATTCATCACGTGGACGATTTTGCCGAGCCGTTGCTGTTCGAATTCGAGAAGCGAGCGGTCGCCAATGCGGATCACAGGTTCGTGGTCTCGCAATATTGGAAAGATGTGCTCAAGAGAGAATACGGATACGACTCGATCATAATCTATAATGGACTTGACGCAAAGGATTTCGCAACCATGCCGAAAAGGAGATCCACGGTACCAACAGTACTCTTCGTAGGCGGTCTCGAACCGCGCAAAGGCCTTGAGCATCTGTTCCTCGCGATGGAGCGCGTGAGCAAAGACCAGCCAACCGCAAGATTGGTGGCGGTTGCCAAAGCGGGCTTCCGCGGAGTAGACAATGCTTCATGGTTCGAGACACTGGCAGATAGGATCGGCATCAGGGACAGGATAATCATGCTTGAGTCCGTGGAACAGCAGGATCTTATGCAACTCTATGCGGACTCAGACTTGCTGGTGCTGCCCTCGAGGAACGAAGGCTGGGGGCTTTCGTTGATGGAAGCCATGGCCTGCGGGAAGCCCGTGGTTGCGTCGAGGGTGGGAGGGATACCAGAACTTGTCAGGGACGGTATCGAGGGCATCCTTGTAGAGCAGGGTGATGTCATATCCCTCGCTGAAGCCATATCCAGAATCCTTGAGGATTCGAACCTGGCAGATAAACTGGGACAAGCTGGAAGAGACAGGATCAAGCAGTTCACCTGGGACTCAGCCGCAGACACTGTTCTCGCCGAATATCGACGAGCGATCTAGGATTGCGCGAAGCCGTCCATGAAATGCACCATGAACTTCTCAGCTTCTGCAAGGCCGGCGATCTTCTTGTTTCCCTCGACCACCATGTACTCGTTCGGGCTGTGAGCGAGGTCGCTATGACCGATCCCGCTCATTGTGAACGGCAATTTGAGGAACCTGTTGAATACATAGAATGGCACCGCACCTCCGCTGTTGGGCCATATATCAGGATCCTGGCCAAATGCTTTGAATGACCGGATTATCGATTGGACGACTGGCTCCTTCACGCTTGCCCTGCAGCAATCATAGCCGGTGTCGACCTCGGTCAATTCGATGTCCTTGTAGCCATGCGCATCCAGATGCTTGCGGACGAGCGGGATCATGTCCTTCTTCTCTTGGTTCGGGACGAGTCTGATATCAATCTTGCATGTGACCTCGTGAGGTAATACCGTCTTAGATCCTCGATCCATGTAGCCGCCCCAGATACCGTCGAGGTTCAGTGTGGTGCTGTATAGGAATTTCTTTATCAATGCCTCTTTGTCGTCCTCTGGCAACATGAAGTTCTTCACTTTCATCCCCGACTTGAAAGAGCGTGAATCGAACCTCTTCGCGAGTTCCCTTATCAGCTCATCGTCCTCCTCAAGTGGAGGTGCCATCTTGTCATGGAAACCTTCGATTAGTATCTTGCTTCCGTTCTCAGCAGACATCGTGCCAAGCGCATCCACCAACCGCCATACGGGGCTGTCGACCCAAGCCTTATGACTGCTGTGGATTCCGAACTCCTGCGGACCTCTGCCCCACTTCTTGCCGGAGGATTTGAGCTCGAAATAGACAACGCCTTTCACGCCAAGGTACAAATTGGAGGCGCCGTCCGAATCCTGGCCAAAGAATGGAAAATAGCAGGCATCCGCCTTCGAAAGACGCTTCTTATCCGTCTTGACATAGGCAGGAAGGTTCGTACTTCCCAACTCCTCCTCACCTTCAGCAACGAGGATCAGGTTCACGGGCGGCCGGCCGACAGATTTGTTGCATGCTTCAACAGAATTCAAGAAAGCAGCTAGCGGTCCCTTCGTGTTATCAGCGCCGCGGTTCACGATCGCCTTCACCTTGCCCGATGGCAGCCTCTTCTCGACGATCTTCGCTTCCATGGGTGGATGGTCCCAACCAGGCTCGTTGAAAGGCATCGTGTCGTACATGAAGTAACCTAGCAGGGTCTTGTCGGACGAGCCTTTGCACACGCCATAGACGACCGGATTCCCTTTGGTCTCGATGACCTCGACCTTGTCACAACCGACCTCCTCATAAAGCTTGGCGACCAGTTCAGCGCATTCAACGACGCCAAGTCCCTCCTGGCTCGAGCTGGGCTGCTTCAGCAAACGCCTAGTTCGGGCAATGTGTCCCTTGATGTCCTTATCGATACGCGCATAGACTTCCTCGAGCTTCTTCCCGTCGTCCATGTCAATCGAAGGACATTATGACATCTTTCTGTAAAAGGGTTTCCGAAAGACTACCGAGGCCAAAGCCAAGATATACATGAACAACATGACAGGATTTGATGGCCCTCGACCTGCTAATCGTGTTCATACCGATGTTCATCGTCATAGACCCATTCGGGGTCATTCCAATCTATCTGGCATTGACGAGGAGCATGGGTGCTGCCGCGAGAGCCAAGACTCTGAAATTTGCCATGGTATTCTCCACTTCGCTTCTGGTGGCCTTCGCTCTTCTCGGAAACGCAATACTCGATTATCTTTCCGTTTCCATAGATGCTCTCAGGATAGCCGGCGGACTTCTATTGCTGGTGATCGGTGTCATGATGCTGTATGAAGGAGACACCCCCCGGTCGAGGAGAAAGGGTGCAGAGGAGGCGGACGATTCACCACATGCACCAGAGGATGTCGCATTCGTGCCCCTCGGGACGCCCATGCTCGCAGGCCCGGGCGCCATTTCAGTTGTCATAACGCTGACAGGGACTACGCACATGCCCAACGTCATAATCGCCCTGCTCGCAGTCATGGCAATCATCGCGCTCATGCTGTGGAAGGTCGACCTCGTCTTCAAACTCATAGGGAACGCAGGCACGAGGGCTTTGACGAGGGTGATGGGTCTCATCACCTCCGCATACGCGGTGCAGATGATCCTTGACGGCATAACTGGGTACGCGGCATCAATCGCATAGTCTATCGAAGACCAACCTCAGACATCTGGATTGCGAATTTCCGACGGGCATAAAAGGTCCTGTCCCGATTTTAAGAACGGTTCGAATAGAAGATGCAGAAGTCGATCTCCAGCAGAGATCGAGCGGAGAGAATATCTATTCATGCGAACTGTACGAAGCGGCCTGGATAGGTTCATCCATCAAGTATGCACGACAGGAGATTTGTCATGGTCGCCTCCGCTCGAAGATACGAGATAGATCGATGCTAGCACCAGCGTGGCACCTATGATCGCCATCTCCATGAGGCTCTCATGGAGCAGAGTGAATGATATCAACAGAGCCGTGACGACCTCTAGAAGCATTATGGTGGCTGACGACGTCGCAGATACCCCTTCGAGTCCCATAGCCCACAGCAAAGTAGCGACCGAAGTGCACGCTATGCCCAGATATATTATTGCAGCCCATGCGTTCGGCTCGATCGTGAAATCCGCACCGGTCCCCGCAAGGTACGCCAAAGGAAACACTAGCCATATCGTTGATGTAGTGATGGCTGCAGTGGATATCTCGATCGCCGAGTACCTTGAGAGCATCTTCTTGTTGAAGACGATGAAGAATGCCCATCCCCAACCTGCCAGAAATACCAGCATGTCGCCAAAGAACTCACTGCTAGTGAATGACAGGCCACCCTCAGAAGTGAGGAAGATTATGCCGATCATACCTGTCAAGATACCCACGATCTGGATCTTGTTCAACCGCTCCCTGAAAACGTAGAACGAGACTATCGCGACAGCGATGACATTGATATCCACCAGAAGCACGGTCTTGGAAGCGGTGGTCATTGTCAAGCCGACATATTGCGCCACGAACGCTCCAGCGTTGAACGCACCGATCAACCATATCCAGGGATTCCTTAGGACCGAGAATGAGAATCTGCCCATGTAGATGACGATAGCGAGTGTCACGACTGAGGCGAATAGGAACCTCAGCCAGAGGAAAAGGACATCGTTCCCGACATAGGATAGACCCCACTTCACGCCAGGAAATGACGTGCCCCAGAGCAAGCTGGCAAGAACGGTCAGGATTACCGCGCTGCGTCTGTCTCTGATAGGCATGCACAATCGAGATTGCTAGGGACTATTAGAACCCTACTCATGACTTCTGCGATTCCTTGGGAAGGTCGACATGGAATACACTCCCTTTGCCAACTTGACTCTCGACCCAAAGCCTTCCGCCATGTGCCTCTACTATGCCCTTCGAGATCGGAAGGCTAAGACCGATCCTGTCGACCTGATGAGCTAGGTCATCCTTGGCGACTATGTAGAATCTGTCGAATATCTTTCCCAGATTCTCCAACGGTATGCCGATCCCGTTGTCCTTGACCCACACATGGACGAGCTTCCCCTCGTCCCTTGCACCTACCTGTATCTTCCCGCCATCCTCGGTGTACTTGATGGCGTTGTCCACCAGATTGTTGAAGACATCCCTTATGCGTCTTCTGTCAGCCATTATGAGAGGCATTGGGCCGTCCACGGCCAATGTGAGAGTCTGTCTCTTGTTCTCTGCTTCCTTGGTCCTATCCTTGATCAAGTCCTCAAGGACAGTATCAATCTTCAACGGTTCCGAATGTATCTGTAGACTGCCCTTTTCGAGTCTGCTGATATCCAGCATGCTTTCGACCAAGGCGTATAGCTTGTCGGTGTTGGCCTTTATGATTTTGAGCCTCTGACCGAACTTCGGATCGAGTTTGGGTGTGTACTCGGATTCGACCAGGTCGACATATCCTCGCATGACCGTAAGTGGGGTCCTGAGCTCATGGCTCACGACATCTATGAACTGGCTCTTCATTTGGTTCACTCGCTCCAGTTCCTGGTAGGTCTGAGTCAGCTTCTCGTACGATCTCTCAAGCTGGCTCTCCAGCCGAACCTTCGAGGTGGTGTCCAAGGCGACTAGAACGACCCCTTCCACAACCCTTCGTTCCGACATGATCGGAGTGGTCTTCACATGGAGATATGATGCCCGGTCAGGGGATGAGACATAGTGCACATCTGTCCTCTCGGCCCCGTGACCTTCCATACACTGCATTATCAACGCGTCGAGGCCGGATTTGTTTATCGCTGGTATCTCGAATATGCTCGTCCCTATGACCTCATCCTCGCTGTCCTTGTCAAGGAGCTTCATTATCTGCATGTTGGCAGCCCTCACGATTCCCCGAGGATCCATAGACATGATACCGATCGGAGCCATGGAGAGTACCTTCTCGGTCTCCTCGCGGCTCTTCTTCATGAGGAACTCGATTCTGACATTGTTAACGACAAGCGCGATATAGTCAGACAACCAGACCATCATGCGCTCGGCGTCCGGTCCGAATTGTTCACGGCCGGAAACTCGTCCAATGAACAGGTGTGCGATAACAGTTCCGCGCAATACGATCGAGCTCAGCAACCCATGCGCGATCCCGAAAGACCCTGCGATCCCACGGACCGATTCTGGTATGTCATCAATCGTCACAAATCTGATCGTCCTCGAAGCATCTGCGCCGGAGAATGAAGCCTTGACTTGAGTTTCCACAGGGAACCGCTTCATCGATATCGGGGCAAAGTCACCTTTCCCAACGATACCGGTCAGTCTGAGAAAATCGCCCTTTTCCTCGAGGAGTGCCATCGCCACGTAATCCGCATCGGTCAATTCCTTTATACTCTCAGAGACTGAAGAGAATGCGACTTCGGCATCCTTTGCGGATCTCAGCTGGGCATTGATCCGCTCGACGACATCCAGTAGAAGCAATCTCAGTTGAGGATCTTCCAGCAAAACTCCGGACCTCCAAGGGAAATGTACAAATTACGTACGGGGGAGCACGTTCCTTCGCGATAACTGCATTCTCGATAGATAAGATGTTCGTAGAATTCCATTCTGAATATCAACGATGAAGCTAATATAATGAGTATCTAGCCTCATTACGGAGGCATGACGATTCGGAGCATCGGCGGCAGGACCCCCAGAATCTCAGATCACGTGTTCATAGACGAATCTGCAGTGATCATTGGGGACGTGGAACTGTCGGAAAGGTGCAGCGTCTGGCCAGGAGCCGTCATCAGGGCAGATGACGACCGCATGAGCATCGGTGAGGGCAGCGCGATAATGGACATGGCATTTGCAGAAGCCCCAAAGGGCAGACCTGTGACGATAGGACCGGGGTGTATAATCTCTCACGGCGCTCGGTTGCACGGATGCGTTCTGAAAGAATCGATCCTGGTTGGCATCGGCGCGATCGTGCTGGATGGCGTGAGTATCGGGAAGGGATCGATAATCGCCGCAGGCACAGTGCTTGCCCCTGGCACGAATGTGCTGGAAAACACGATGATGGTGGGAGTTCCTGGAAGGGTGCTTAGAAACACCACAGAGGAGGAACGCCAGGCGATTCACGCAGAAGTCAGAAAGGTGCAGGAGAAGGCGCTTCGATATGAGACGGAACTTGCATCTCGATGATTGCCGTAACAACTTGCACTGATTCGAGTACAAGGATGATGTGAAATCATCACTCCATTTAAATAGTTCGAACATTATTGATTCTTGCCTAAGGAACCCCTGCAGTGGTGTGAAGTGGAGGAATAAGTCAAGGCAAGAGGTGCACTAGATTGGAGGTTCATTTCGGAAAACCCGTTGTTGCACGCGTCAGGAAATGCCGCACTGTTGTTGTCAAGAACAAGCGGCAGCCTGAGAACGACAAGAAGTAGATACTTCTTGTCATGGCAGTCAATCCATCGTTTCTATAGCAGTGGACATGATCAATTCGCGGGCGCGTGGCGCATGCGCCCACATTTATATGCGGCACCCGAAAATTATATACGGTCAGGAAGACGATATCTTGTCGGAAGGGATATAAATGGCCTCTGGACAAATACCAGGCCCTCAGCCGCAGGGCCCATATCCGGGATATATGCCAGTCTATCAACCTGTGCAGAAACCGACCATAGAATACATGAGACCAATGGTCTCAGACGCAATGCTGACAATAATCTCAGTGTTGGGACTATTCCTCATGATGCTGGGATGGGTGATCTGGGGAGCCTCGAACGACAACACAGTCGAGGACCTTGGACAATACCTCAAAGCATTCGGGATGTTCATACTGACTGCAGCAATGATGGTTGGCGGGCTGCTGAGAGTCGACATGGACAAGTGGGTCAGGGCGGTCCTGATCTTCGGCGCAGTCCTGCTCATATCATGGGTAGGCTTCTGGTTCACCTTCTAGGCACCAGAGTCCCGAAAACTCCTCAAACCCCATTATTTTTGATATCATGCGTCAATCGATCTTCGACGGACCGCATCTTGCTCTCTATTGTACCGGTTCGACCTCGCCTGTCATCGATCTTTATTGTGGTGATGACGCGTGTGCAATCTGCAGTCACGGATTTGTGACAACTGCGTATTACGGACATGACCTCGTCATATTCACCCTCGATTACCGTCCCCATAGGGTTAAGCTTGAACGGGAGGTCTGAACCTTTGACTATGTCAATGCATCTGGCGACATATTCCCCAACGCTCTCTCCTTTGCCCAAGGGCACAACACTGAATTCCACAAGCATGATCACATCTCCGCACAGATATGTTCATTCATCAGAATGGCAATCATACTAGAAAGTACGATGTTCGCCGCATCCTTATCGTTGAACACGAACATATTTATACGGGCGGCCGCTAAATGAATATTCTGTTTGCACAGGGGTCGCGTCATTCTCGGTTGCAAGGTTGGTTTGTTATGAAGGGAAGAGGGGAGAATCTGAATATTCTTACCAAGCTGAAGAAGTCTGATGATGAATTGGCTGCGACAACGCTTACCGTTGAGCATCTGACGAAGGCGATCAAGAACAGCATCGACAAGTCCGGAATGCCAGAGGAAGAGGCGAGGGCTATGGCCCAGCATGTGATGAACTTCTTCGGGTACAGCGAGCGGATAATCGACAATGTGCTGGAGCCCGAAGACAGGGACGCATTCTACATGCTTGAAGACGCAGGGATACTCGTCACCGAGCGTGAGGAGACGACGCTCTACGACGGCAGGGAGTGGAGGATCCACTACTGGATGTTCCGCAAGGACCGTATACAGGAGCTCATATCCGGCCGCGCAAGGGGTCTGGGTGCACTGGTCGAAGACGGCAATGTATATGACGAGATACCAGATGATATCTGGAGTAGAGAATAGGCGGGGAGTCTACTTTCAGGGTACCTAGGGAAAGCGATTAGTGGTACTCAGCGTTCATGAGGTACTGGATGGATTACTCACAGTTCCCATACCAGCCCCGGCCAGGTCAGGAGCGGCTGATGCAAGCGGTGACCTTGGCCTGCGAGAACAGATGCCACACCGTCATCGAGAGTGGCACAGGGACTGGCAAGACCGTATGCACCCTCACGGCTGCACTCGAGTTCTCCAGGTCGAGAGGGAAGAAGATCCTCTACCTTACACGGACAAATTCTCAGCAGAGACAGGTCATGACAGAGCTCAGGCAGCTCTCCATGAAGGCGAAGGTCTTTGGAGTCGCTCTTCAGGGTAGAAGGAACATGTGCCCGCTCGCATGCACGGATGAGGAACTCGTCCATGGCAATCCAGAGGAGCTCTCCAAGGTATGCAGCGAACGAAAGGCGCGCGTTCTCAAGGGGGATGAGGATGCCTGCAAATTCTATGCCGCAACGATCTCCCAGGACCTACAGCCCGTCCTAAGGTTCTCCAAGGATGAACTGCCGACAGCTGAGGAGTTTACCGACTACTGCATCGAGAGGGATCTGTGCCCCTACGAAATATGCAAGATACACCTGCCAAATGCGGATGTCGTCGCGGCGCCGTACATAATGTTCTTCGACAGATTCATCAAGCACGCGCTTCTCGACTGGATGGCATGCTCACCTTCGGATCTCGTCGTCATAATTGATGAAGCCCATAACCTGCCGTCCTACGCAAGGGAGCTGGAATCCGCTGAACTCTCATCGATAGGCTTGCGCATGGCGAACAGGGAGGTAGAGGAGTTCGGTGACCCTGAGGTCGCCGAGGGAACGAGTCTCGGAGACTTCATAGGGATCCTGGAGGACATCCTCGATGCCGCCGTGCAGGAATACCTGATAGACGATGACGGGATAATCCCGCAGTCATTCGTCGAAGAGGAGCTGATGTTCAGGACCCATATGACGAGCAGAGGCCTGAAATCGCTCCTGTCGCAGACGACCAACTACGGCGAGATGGTAAGGGACAACAAGAAACTCTCCGGAAGGCTCCCCAGGTCATATGTCTTCGGCACTTCCAATTTCCTCACATTCTGGCACCTGCTGGAAGAGAGCCAATATATCAAGCTCGTATCCGAGCATGAAGCCAAGGCCATCGAAGCGTATTGTCTTGATTCATCGATCGCATGCAAACCGCTCATGGAGTGCCATACCAGCGTGCACATGTCAGGCACCCTCAAACCCCTAGATGAATACAAGGAGTCGATAGGCCTCCCGAACGATTCGAGGGCTGTCGATATACCGTCGCCCTTCCCACCTCAGAACAGATTGATTCTGTATTCCGACGAGGTCTCGACCAAGCATGACGACATAAGCCGGGACGAGACGATGGTCGACAGGATCGCAGACCACATATCGGCGATGCTAAGAGGAATCCAGAGGAGCGCGATCGTGTTCTATCCATCATATGCACTCATGGAGAAGATATCTTCGAGGACGGCAGACGCTATGAACGGCAGGAAGGTGTTCTTCGAGACCAGGAAGATGGACCAGGCAGGCCTGATGGACATCGTTCGCGGGTTCAAGCATGCTTCTGGAAATGCCGTGATGCACGCGATCGCTGGCGGGAGGATAAGCGAGGGCTTGGACTTCCCTGGCGCTGAGATGGAATTGGCGATCATCGCGGGGGTACCCTACCCCAAACCGACCGCCAAGCAGAGAGCGCTCCAGCACTTCTGCGAAATCAGATTCGGAAAGGGCTGGGAGCACGCAGTCCAGGCGCCAACATGCAGAAAGCTCGAGCAGGCGATCGGCAGACTGATACGTAGCGAGACCGACCGCGGTGTCGCCGTTGTACTCGACAAGAGGATGATCCACTTCAGGGAAGTCATCGAAGCTAAGAAGACCGAGGACCCGCTGGCCGACGTTCTCAAGTTCTTCGAAAGTTCGACATGAATGCCCGATTGTGACGTATCCTCACCAGCCATTCGTCTGATGGTGCAAATCAGCCTAGTCCACCCGTGTCCATTAATAAACCCCTCTACCATATGCCCTCCCGCATGTCTCCTTTGGAGTATGCGCTGGCGGGCCTCCTGCTTATGCTCCCTGCGCTCGTGCCGAACTCGGCAGCCGTGCTGTTCGGGGGTGGCAGACCGATTGATTTTGGGAAATCCTGGAGAGGCAAGAGACTCCTCGGTGATGGAAAGACCTGGAGAGGGTTCTTTGGTGGCGTGATCACTGGTTTCGCAGTGGGAATGGTAGTGGTCGCATGGACCCTGACGGTCGACCGCCAGGACGTATGGGGATATGGCGACCTGCCGTGGGCAGCCGTGATCGTGGCTGCGCTGAGTTTCGGATCCATGATCGGAGACAGCTGCGGGTCGTTCCTCAAGAGACGATTGGGTGTTGGCAGAGGCGGCAAGGCCCCGATCCTGGACCAATACAACTTCGTCATCGGCGCCATCATCTTGGTCCTGCTGGTGCGACCAAGCTGGTTCATGGCACACTACATCGAAGGCGATTGTATCTGGGGATTGGTGGCATTCTTTATCGCCGTACCAGTGATGCACAGGACGGCAAACATAATAGGTTATAAGATTGGCAAGAAGAATGTTCCGTGGTGAAGGTGGAAGAAAATGCTGAAAAAGATGCTTGTGGAAATGAAGGTCGTGCAGACAGGGGATTTCGTGCTCGCATCAGGCAAGAAGAGCAACTTCTTCGTCAACATCAAGAAGGCTAGCACGGACCCGAAGGTGCTTCGCGAGATTGGAAGGGAGATGGCGCCTCATATCGGGGACGCAAAGATCGCGGGCATGGCTCTGGGGGCGGTTCCGATAGCTGTCGCGGTTGCTCTGGAGACCGACCAGCCGTATGTCATGGTCAGGAAGGAGGCGAAGGACCATGGAACCAAAGAGCTTATAGAAGGAGAGGTGAACAGCGGGGATACCTTCGTCGTCGTCGAGGACGTCGCCACCACCGGAGGGTCCACCATGAAGGTCGTGAATGCCCTCAGAGATAAGGGCGCGACAGTCAAGAAGGCGATCGTGGTTGTCGACAGGGAGGAGGGCGCCACCGAAATGCTATCCCAACAAGGCATCACCCTGATATCGATATTCAAAGCAAAGGACCTCGTATGATCCGAGATGCCATAGACCCTGGATGCAAGAGATGCCGTCTTCATCTGGGACGGACACAGGTGGTAACGGGGACAGGGTCTCCGTCCTCAAGATTGGTTTTCATAGGAGAAGCCCCAGGCAGGGACGAGGATCTGAAAGGGGAACCGTTCGTGGGGCGTGCTGGAATGGTGCTCAACTCCGCACTGGTGTCCGCGGGCGTCACAAGAGATGACGTCTATATCACCAACCTCGTGAAATGCAGACCTCCCGACAACAGGAAGCCTAGAAAGGACGAGGTCGAAGCTTGTTCAATACATCTGGCGGCGGAATTCTCACACTTGAAGCCATCCGTAGTCTGCCTGCTCGGACAGTCCGTGGCCAAGGGTATTCTGGACGAGGACAGGAGCATGGCTGAGCTTGCAGGGACCGAGAGGACCGTGACCCTCTGGGGACACGATGTACGGGCATTCATATCATATCATCCTGCGGCGTGTCTTTATACGAGGGAGAACGTCGATAAGTTCGACGAGACCATCAGGATATGTGTCGAAGCTGCTGGTCTCTCTCGAAGGTAGGGCAAGATGCGAATAGCGAGCATCGTGTGCATGGCGGTGATTGCCGCTTTGATATCGACAATACCCTTGCCAGCGGACAGCTCCCATGTGGAGGGTGCATCGACCGATGATATCAGCTGGACCATCATGGTCTACATGGCAGCGGATGCATACCCAGAACTACCTTGGGAGGATGATGTCAACGAGATGGAGGGGGCATCACTTCCGGATTGCATCAATGTGATAATTCTAGTGGACCCGCTAGGGGATGACAATTCGGTCATTCTGGAGTTGGCAGAGGACGACCCATGGAATGCAGAGATCGTATCTACAATCTTGCCGGACGACGGAACAGTCATACCCACGGGGGAAGCGAACATGGCCTCTCCGATGGTCTTGAGCAACTTCATCATCTATGCGAGCAACGAGTTTCCCGCAGACAGACTTGTGCTGGTGATCTGGGGTCATGGCGGTGGATGGTTCGGCATCTGCCCGGACGGCCCTTCCGTGATGTCAATAGTCGATTTGGGTGACGCGCTACATCAGGCGACTGTCGATCTCGAACGACCTCTCGATATGATCATCACCGATACCTGCGTCGAAGGGGTGATGGAGACCATGTATGAGGTCCGGAATTGCGCGAACATATATGTCGGCAGCGAGAAGCTCGTGCCAGCGACTGGCCTTGAGTACGACCTGGCTTTGGATTCACTCTCCGATGATCCTGCACAGACTCCCGCGGAATGGGGCAGTTCGATAGTTGAGGATTATGTATCCAGCTTATTCTTCTCAGACTTGTCTGTGGAGCTCGGAGTCTTCGACCTGGATGAGATCGAACTACTCGCCCAGGGAATGGACCGATTCTCTCACCAGGCGCTCATATACGACTCGCTCTATGGAAACGACCTGCAGTCTGCGATCTTGTCGGCACAGAGTTCAGACTACGATGGATGGTACAAGGATATCGGTGACCTCTTCTCCCGAATCCAGCAGGCTCCGCTCCCGATCGAACTCAGAGCACTTGCATCCAGTGTCCTGCGCACCTATGATGATTTCGTGGTGTGTTCGCAGTCATATTCGAGCCTGTTGGATGAATCGCAGACCAACTTCACAGGTGCGGCTGTGTACATCCCGACATATGACATCATGGATTACGGGTATGACGATCTTGATTTTGCGATGACCGATTGGGATGAGATGTGTGTCGAAGCACTAGACACGGGGGATGTGCAAGACAATAATGCGCCCGCACCGTCTGTAGAATATGTCGAGACGGATGGTGTGTTGAGCACGGCGATAATAGAATGGGATGAAGGATTTGAATACTACGAGGCATGGGTTTTCATAAACACGACGAACGGGCTTGAGATGTGGGACGTGATAGGGTCAGAGGAACCTTCGATCGTCATTAATGGCGTGGGTGGAGAACTGACAATCTCAACATGGGCGGGGTCTCAGGTGCAAGCGGAGACGCACCATACCATTGACGCACTCATGCAGTGCACGATCACCCTAAATGTAATTCTTACATCCATGAATGGACCACCACCAGATGGGATCGATGTGGTCGCGATAACTGAGAAGGGTGAATTCGAGTTCACGAACACCGGCGACGGATATGCACTGGAGATGATTGTCCCCGATGACGCCTCGATAGGCGACCTGATCACGATCGAAGTAAGGGATCGAGAGACTGGTGCATTGATCGGATCGAATAGGACCTACATCGAGACGAACCGCTCGGTGACCGAAGTGCTCGTGTGGTCGGCTCCATCAACGGGATTGGGAATGCAATTCTATCTCCCGGCTGGGGCCTTGGTCGCAATCGCAATCATCCTGATCATGGTAGCCGCGAGCGCCAGACATAAGAAGAACAGGCTCTGAATCGCTCAGAATCTCTTACTGAACAGATATTTCAGATTGCTCAGACCGTCTCGCCAGCTGTTCAATTTGACCTCACCCACCCGGACACGGTATGCGATCGGAACCTCGACAGACTTGCATCTCCTGAAGGCTTCGATCTTGATCTCCTCGGACATCGCCATGCCGTCGCTCTCGATGTCGAGGCTTGGTAATATCTCCTTTCGGAAGACCCACATCCCACTCTGAGAGTCATGGACACGCACTCTGAACAAGAGTCTCATTGAGATAGAGAGCACCTTGTTGCCGAATCTGTGCATGCCGCTCATCGCTCCAGCTTCCATATTAGCGAACCTGTCGGTAGTGATGAAGTCGAGGTTCTCCCGCTCCAACCTATCGCTCAGTCCAGGAATGTCCGACGCCGGGTAGGTCATATCTGCATCCAAAGTCGCGATGATATCACCAGAGGCCTTCTCGAACCCCGTCTTGTAAGCCCTGCCATAGCCACGCCGCGGTTCGTCGATGACTACCGCACCCTTCTCGCATGCTATCTCCCGGGTACGATCCTTCGAGTTTGTGTCGACGACCAGGACCTCGTAGGGTCTGATGCCCTCCAGTGCCGATCGGACCTCGTCCAGAACCAATCCGATACTCCGGTCCTCGTTCATAGTTGGAATGATGACAGATATCTTTCCGGCCATGGACGGATCATCTCCCCGGGAAGATAACGCTCGACCGTTTCCGCTTCTTCCTCTCCGCCTGCAAGGCAGATATGCGCTCAGGGGGGTGCTCGAACAACTTGCACATCATGTAACCGAGCAAGGCGACGCCCAAACGCGCGAGAGCCCAGAAAGAAATCGATGTCTCGAACAATCGCTGAGGCTTGTAACTCGACCAGAGATTGCCGTACTTCATGGTGAGTTGTTTGCGGCCCCAGCCATTCCAGAAAGCCTGTTTTAGGAAACCTATGAAGCTGCCCTTTGTTCGATGATATATGATCGCGTCGTCATTGTAGCCCAGAGTGAATCCGGAGGAGACTGCTCTGAAGTTCAGGTCTATGTCCTCTGCCGTGATGAACCATTCATCGAATCCGTTCACTGAATCCATAACCAGCTTCTTCCAAGCCATGTTCGCGCTCGGATAGGACACATCAAAGCCGTTGTGATAGAGTTCGACGCGCTCCAGGTCCTCGAATGCGTGATACCCGATGTTTATCGCTTTTCCCGCGACTATGTCGAATTCTGCGAGTGATCTCCTCAGCTCGGTGAGCCAGAACGGGTTGGCTATGCAATCTCCGCCAGTAGTAGCGATTGCGTCGCCTTTCGCCTGGGCAAGCCCGAAGTTGGTACTCTCGCCGCGAGTGCCAGGATGATGGAACAGGCTGATCTCGGGGTGCTTCTCCATGTATTTCCTTATAATTTCGACAGTGCCGTCACAGCTCCCCGCATCGACTATGACGATCTCGAATGGTCCTTCCTGGGTAACGAGGCTGTCAAGGAGGTCCCTTATGTGCCGCTTCTCGTTAAGCAGGTTCAGGACTACGCTTATGAGCATCCTAAATCAACGCCCTCGGAAATGGCTGAGACCTTATTATGGTTTCCAGTTCGGAACCGAGGTCAGGCATATCCGTACCCAATCCCCAGATACTTCGCACCGGAGGCTTTCACTTTCTTCGGGTCCAGGCATCTCCGGCCATCCACCACCACAGGGGACTTCATCTTAGAGAACTCCTTCCGACCCAGCTTGCGGAAATCAGGCCAATCGGACTGCACTATGCACGCATCAGCTCCTGCGATGCACTCCGCAGCAGACGAGGCGTATTCGATCGTCGGCATCACCCTGATGAAGTTGGACATAGCCATCGGATCGTACGCGACGACCCTGGCCCCTCTGGACAACAGTGATGTGATGAGCGATACTGCCCTTGTCTCCCGAATATCATCCACACCGCCTTTGAACGCCAGACCCAAAACAGCCACGCGCATCCCCCGGATAGAACCGACCTCGCGCTCCAACAACCAGATTGCCTCCACAGGCTGATGCTCATTGATTCCATCGAGTGCTGACAATAGCTTGGAGGAATATCCCTCCTGGCGGGCCTTGTCCCTCAAGGCCTTCACGTCCTTCGGCAGACAGCTCCCACCGTAGCCCAACCCTGGCGTCAGAAAGAGCGGCCCGATCCGAGGATCCTTGCCGGCGGCGACGAGGACCGTCTCGGAATCTATCCCGAACCTGACGCACATATTGGCTATCTCGTTGGCGTAGGATATTTTCGTCGCGAGGAAAGAGTTCGATGCGTACTTTATCATCTCAGCAGTCCGCAGGTCCGTGCGTATCTTATGAGTCTTGACCTTGGAATACAACCTCATGAGCATGTCGCCAGAGCGTTTGTCCATCGACCCAACGACGATCCTGGAGGGTTCCATGCTGTCCTTCAACGCGCTGCCCTCCTGGAGGAACTCTGGGTTCATGCAGAGCCCGAAACCGGTTCCGGCCAACTTGCCAGAGCCAGATTCGAGTATGGGTTTCACCACGGAATCCGTCGTCGAGGGGACCACGGTGCTCTTCATCACGACCACCTTGAAATCATCGGATAGCCGGAGTGCTTTGGATATGGTCCTGGACGCGGACTTCACAGGCGTCATGTTGATCCGTCCAGATGGCAAAGACGGTGTCTGGACGCATATGAAAACGAATCTCGAATCTATCGCTGCCTGAAGCACGTCTGTCGTTGCACTCAACTTCCCAGACTTGACGAGCTTGCCAAGCTCCTTCTCGAGAGGAGGCTCGTAAAAAGGTGACTTGCCAGAGTTGACTGTCCTCACACGGACTTCGTCGATATCGGCGCAGACCACATCATGACCGAGCTTGCCGAACATGACTCCAGTGGCAAGTCCCACATACCCAGCTCCGACGACGCAGATCTTCATCGAGCCTCGAATCGACTGTTACCGTATAAATCCTTTCAGAAAACGACCTCGAGCCCGGAAATCATTATATTGTCACCTGGCGTTCAAACGGGTGATGAAGGTCGTCATACCAGCCGCAGGATTGGGGATAAGGTTCCTGCCGGCCACGAAGGTACAGCCGAAGGAGATGTTGCCGGTTGTAGACAAACCAGCCATACAGTATGTCGTCGAGGAAGCGGTCTCTTCCGGAATGACTGATCTGATCATCATCACTGGCCGAGGGAAGAGGGCAATCGAAGATCATTTCGACAGATCATACGAATTGGAGCACAAGCTCAGGGACAGTGGCAACATTGAGGCCCTCGAAGAGGTAAAGAGGATCGCCTCCATGGCCGACATATTCTACATCAGGCAGAAGGAGCAGCTCGGGCTTGGCCATGCCATACTATGTGCCAAGAAGCATGTGGGGAACGAACCATTCGCTGTAATGCTCGGTGACGATATCGTGGTCAACGACCATCCATGCATAGGCCAGTTGGCAGACATCCATGAGGAGATGGGGTCGTCAGTGGTCGGGGTCGAAAGCGTGCCCAAGTCCAAGATATCCAGATACGGAGTCATAGACGGTAAGAAGGTCCGGAAGGGGTTATACAAGGTGAGAAATCTGATCGAGAAGCCTTCGCCCGAGGAGGCGCCGTCAGATCTCGCGATAATCGGAAGATATGTCTTCGAACCGGAGATATTCACATATCTGGAAAAGATAGGTCCTGGCAAGGACGGCGAATATCAGCTCACGGACGCTATGAAGCTACTCTGTCGCAAGAAAGGGCTCTACGGGCTGAAGTTCGCGGGAAGGAGGTTCGACATCGGCAGCAAGGCGGACTGGATCAGGGCCACCGTCGAGCTCAGCAGCGAACGGAAGGACATCGCCTCCGAGCTCGGATTCACTGTCCACAAGAAGACCAGGTAGATACAGGGCCAGGCAGTACTACAGTGTTTTCTGTAGGTCCACAAGGTATTGTTCAATAATCCTTTATAGCAGCCATAGGATTTCGAATAGGGGGCAAGACCCGATGAGACTCCTGGCAGAATATTACAAGGTAGACGATGCCGAGATCGGCGAAGGCACTGTCGTACGAGATTACGTCAACCTCTATGGGTGCAGGATAGGCAGGGACTGCAAGATTGGAGCATATGCTGAGATACAGAGAGGCGTCACGATCGGTGACAGATGCAAGATCGAGGCTTTCGCATTCATACCGTCAGGGGTCACGATAGAGGATGAGGTCTTCATCGGGCCACATGCTTGTTTCACCAACGATCGAGTGCCAAAGGCCGTCGGGGATTGGGAGGTGACGCCCACAATCGTCAAGAAGGGGGCGTCGATAGGAGCCAATGCTACGATAGTCTGCGGCATCACTATCGGCGAGAACGCGCTCGTGGGAGCAGGGGCCGTTGTGACGAAGAACGTTCCCGCAGGAGCAGTCGTTGTCGGATCACCGGCCAAGATTATCAAGAAGAAGACCATCGGTAAGGTCAAGAAGAGTTCGAGGAGGAGTAAGAAATGAAAGTACCGCAGGCGCAGCCAGTCATGACGGAGAAGATGATAGAAGCCGCCGCGACAGCCCTCAGGAACGAGAGGCTCACGCTGGGTGACAGCGTGTTCAAGTTCGAGGAGGCTTTCGCAAAGATGTGCGGCGTCGACCATGCCATCGCCCTTGGCTCAGGAACAGCAGCCCTGCAACTCGGCCTTCAGGCCGCGGGAGTGAAATCAGGCGACAAGGTCCTCACATCTGCGATGTCTTTCGTAGCCACTTCGAACTCGTTCGTCGTATTCGGCGCGAAGCCAGTGTTCTCCGATGTCGACGGAGTCGACTTCAACCTGGATCCAGCCAAGATCCACCTGGACAAGGAGACCAAAGCGATCATACCAGTACACCTCTATGGCCATCCCGCGAAGATGGACGAGATCAACGAGATTGCGAAGAAGCATGATGCGGTCGTCGTCGAGGATGCCTGTCAAGCGCATGGCGCCAGGTACAAGGGTCGGAGGGCTGGCGCCCTCGGGCTCATGGGTTGCTTCTCATTCTACCCCACTAAGAACATGCATGTCGGCGGAGACGGTGGGATGATCACCACGAACGATGCCAGGATCGCAGAGGTCACGAAGAAGCTCAGACACTGCGGCAGGAAAGGGCAGTACGAGCATGACATCATAGGCTACACCGCCAGGCTGAATACTGCGAACGCCGCGGTGGGAATAGAGCAATTGAAACTCCTGGACCAGTGGAACAACAAGAGGCGAGAGATAGCCAAGAAATACGACCAGATGTTGAAAGGAGTAGGCGATCTCAGGCTTCCGTTGCAGCCAAGCAAGGACTTCGAACCAGTTTACCATCAGTACTCGTTGCTCACGAAGAAGAGGAACGAGCTCAAGGCACATCTGGAATCCAATGGAATCGGCGTCGGTGTGCACTATGAGATCCCGATACACCTGCAGCCGATATACAGGGAGATGTATGGGTTCAAGGAGGGCATGTTGCCAATCACTGAGAGGCTGTGCAAGGAAGTCCTTACCCTGCCCATGTTCGTCGACATAAAGGACGAACAGATCAAGTATGTCGTGGAGAACATCAAGGGATTCTACGGTTAGGTCGAGAGATATGGCGAAGTACAATGTCGGTGTCATAGGGATAGGCTACTGGGGCAGGAAGATCCTGGACGAGTTCACGAAAGTAGAGGATGTCAGTGTGGTCGGGGTATCCGACCTTGACGAGAAGAATCTTGCTTTCGCCAGCGAGAGGTACGGCGTGAAGTCCGGGTACAAGAACTACAAGGACCTGCTCGCGGTGGATGGATTGAACGCGGTGGCCATCTGCACTCCGAACAAGTTGCATTTCCAGGTGTGCAAGGACGCACTCGAGGCTGGCAAGCACGTACTGGTCGAGAAGCCGATAACCCTCACATCGAAGGAGGGCAGAGAATTGGTCGCGCTCGCCGAGAAGAAAGGGCTCCTGCTATCCGTCGGTCACATATTCAGATTCAACAACGCGCTGTCTGAGATAAGACGGTTGATCGAGCAGAAGTTCTTCGGCAAACTGTTCCTCATGGAGATGACATGGGTCAATCTCGAGAAGGCGTTCCCAGACAGGGACGTTCTCTTCGACCTGGCCCCGCACATGTTCGACATACAGAACTATCTCCTCGGGGAATGGCCAGAGGAGATCATCTGCGTGGGAGGACCGTTCAGGAGGGAAGAGGGCGAGGAGACGGCCTATGTGACCACCAAGTTCAAGGACGGCGTCATCGCGACCGCGAATGTCAGCTGGCTAGTGCCCAGGAAGACCAGACAGATCATGCTAGTGGGCGAGAACAGGTCCGCCCTCATAGATGCAGTCGGCCAGGAAGTCACCGTCTACGAAAGCGGATATACATACAAGCTCGGGGTCGATAGGAACAACACGATCGGTGACGAGCTGGTGCATTTCGTCAAATCCATCGCCAATCCGAAGACGGAGACCAAGAACAGCGGCATCGT
Organism: uncultured Thermoplasmata archaeon; assembly: GCA_963719945.1. Classification (GTDB taxonomy): domain Archaea; phylum Thermoplasmatota; class Thermoplasmata; order UBA10834; family UBA10834; genus UBA9653. The sequence continues at coordinate 759,822 of CAVRDX010000001.1, forward strand.
CGGCGTGAAGACGGTGGAACTGATAGAAGCTGCAAAGACCTCGATGAGGGAGGGACGCTCCGTAAAGCTGCAGCATTGACCTCATAGGGGCATTTTTATAGTCTGCTCGGCGAATCACCGGGGGATGGCATCCACCCTGATGCTCCTAGCGAATCCGTATAGACCCGATCCCCGAGTCAGAATCGAAGCCAAGACTCTCACTGCTGCGGGGTATCGTGTCCAGATACTCGCCTGGAGCAGGGATACGGGAAAGGCCGAGACAATCGAAGAAGAGGGCGTCGAAATCATCAGGACTGGCCCTGTATGCCCATTCAGATCCGCAGGGAGGATGGTCTCCAGCCTCCCGAGATATTGGATGGCTGCGCTGAGGGCATCTAGGAGCATGCAGTTCGACCTCATTCATAGTCATGACCTGGACACCCTGCCACTCGGATTATGCATATCACGATTGACCGGAAAACCGCTCATCTACGATGGGCACGAATTGTATTCCGCAATGGTGAAGGACGATGTGGGACCCATGTACCGACCTCTGTCGATACTCGAGCGCTTGCTCGTGGTGCGGGCGGATTCGGTCGTCACTGTGAGCGAGACCCTCGCAGACATCCTTTCCCGAGGCAGGAGTGACAAAGCGAGGATAGTCAGGACCAGTCCAGATGTCACGCCGGCCTCGGCGGAAGAGATCGCCTCGATCCGTGCCAAGTATGGCATCGGAGGGTTCGTGCTCGGCTACCTAGGCTCTCTAGAGCCAGGAAGATTCGTAGAGGAGCTTATCGGGGCTTTCGACCCCGAGGACGGCGTTACCGTGCTCATTGCAGGGAGCGGTTCCCTACAGGAAAAGGTGAAAGACGCGGCGGCGCATAAGAGCAATGTGATCTATGTAGGCTCCATCAGCGCGGAAGAGGCACTCAGATTGACGGCAGCCAGTGACTTGGTGACCGCCATGATGGACCCCGGGAACCCCAATAATGTCATCGGCACCCCTGGCAAGATATTGAATTCCATGGCTTTGGGCAAGCCAGTCGTGACGAATGAAGGCCTCGAGATTGCGAAGCTCGTCGAAAGCGCCGGATGCGGGATCATTGTTCAATACAACAGAGATGATTTCAGGCAATCCATTCTGAAATCGATGAAGAATCTCGCACAACTCAAGGACAAGGGAGAGAAGGGAAAAATCCACTTCGACAAGCACCTATCATGGTCAAAGAGCAGGGACGAGCTCCTAGCTGCCTACCGGTTCATGCTAGGCGCTGACTAGTAATCCTGGGAAGAAGTATTATATACCCAGCAACCCATTTTATTCCCTGTCCGACACATGTCGGACTAGATCGGATGGGATGCAGGAAACAGCTGACGTCATAGTGCGTTAGCGATGGTTGTTTTCTCGTCCTGGATGGGAGTCGATCTCGATGTACCTGAAAGAGATAGAGCTCGAGAATTTCAAATCGTTCGCTCGAAAAACGCGGATTCCGCTTCTGCATGGTTATACCTCGGTCACGGGTCCGAACGGTGCGGGCAAATCGAATGTCACTGATGCGATCCTCTTCGTTCTCGGACCAAAGAGTTCGAGGGTGATCAGGGCAGGCAAACTCACTGACCTCATATTCAATGGCGGTAAGGACAAGAAACCGGCAACCGAATGCAAGGTAAGCCTGATATTCTCCAACGAAGACAGGTTGATACCTATCGATTCCGACAACGTGAAACTCACGAGGGTCGTGAGGACATCCGAATCCGCAGAGGGATATTACTCGTACTTCTATGTCAACGACCGGAAATCTTCTCTGGGAGAATTCGACAGCCTGCTGGCCAATGCCAGGATAAGTGCTGACGGCTATAATTTCGTCCAGCAGGGGGACATCACTAGGATCGTCGAGATGAGCAATCTCGAGAGAAGGAGGATCCTGGACGACATCGCGGGGATAACGAAGTTCGACCAGGACATACAGAGCGCTGATAAGGAGCGAGCAGTTGCGGAGGAGAACGTCGCTCGCCTGTCGATCATACTCGACGAGATCAGGAAGCAGATGAAGCAACTCGAGAAGGATCGCGAAGGAGCGCTCAAATACAAAGACATACACGAGAGGCTCGCTTTTGCCAAGGCGGCCCTGGCCACGAAACACCGCGACTCCGTAGATAGAGAGATCGCCTCCCTTCACGAGCAGGTCGAGAAGAACGCCGTTGAGAAAGCAAAGGCAGAGGAGAAGAAGGGAGAACTGCACGACGAGCATCGCCAGATCGCTGACGACCTCAACGCGATAGAGAACGAGATTGTTGAGAGAGGCGGCGAAGAGGCGAAACAGATCAAGGAGAAGATCGACAGCCTCAGGATCGAACTCGCACGTGCAAAGGATGCTCAGGATAATGCTGCCGAGATGACCGAATCACTCGAGGAAGTGAAAGTCGCCCAGACCGAGGACATAAAGGCTGTGAAGAAGGACCTCACAGCTCTTGAGGAGAAACTCGCCCCGCTGGAAGAGGACCACAGAGCGAAATCTGGGATCCTTGAGAGCAGCAGGAACGAATTGACTTCTCACAAGGACATGGTCTCCAAGACGGACTCGGAATTGAGCAACCTCCAGAAGGATACGGTGGAACTCGCGGTCAAGGTCACTTCGATGGACGAAAAGCACCACGCGCTAAAGCTCGAGCTGGATCGACTGACCGAGCGCGAATCGCGTCTCAAACTGGACATCGCGAACCTCGAGGAGACCAAGAAGACCTATGAGTTCGAGCTCAAGGATTCCGAATGGTCGCTGAAGGAGCTGAAGGACGAGACTTTCAACTCTGGCAAGGGGATAAAGAAGCAGCAGGAGGAGTACTACTCTCTCAGGAACAAGGAGAAGAAACTCAGCCAGCAATACCAGGACCTAGATAACGCGATCAAGAGCCTCACCAGAGAATACAACCAGATAAAGGCGGAAGCGGAAGCCCATGACCTGATAAAGAAGGGCTACAACTCTGCCACGAGCGCACTGATGGAATGCCGGGACAGGGGTTCCATCAAGGGCATCCACGGAACGGTCGCGGAGCTGGCGGATGTCTCTGAGGATTACGAGACCGCATTGAATGTCGCTGCGGGTCACAGGATGCAATCGATAGTCGTGGATAACGACGAGGTCGCATCGCAGTGCATAAATCACCTGAAGAAGAACAAGCTCGGAAGAGCCACATTCCTACCGCTCAACAAGATGCTGGATGGACGTCCGAGAGGAAAGTCGATCCTGGCAGCCAACTCGGGCCTGGGATTTGCCATAGACCTCGTGAAATTCGACGAGAAATACAGGACGGCGTTCTGGTTCGTCTTCGGAGATACAGTAGTCGTCAAGACCCTGGACGATGCGCGGAAGCTCATGGGAGGCGTGAGACTCGTCACTCTGGAAGGGGAACTCGCAGAGGCTAGCGGAGCGATGGTCGGAGGTAACCTCGATAAGAACCTCCTGAAGTTCGGCGCAGCCTCGGAGAGCAAGTTGGAGAAGAAATCCACCGAGCTAAGGACCGCGATCGATTCGCAAGAGAGCATCCAGGGAGAGCTAACGGAACTCAAGACAAGATTGACGGAACTCGAAGGCCAGATAAGGGACTCGAATGCAAAGGACAGCGGAGAGAGCATCAGGATCAGCACGCTTCAGGCAAAGAAGAAGGAGTTCGATCAGAAGCTCGCATCCATCGCCAATGAACTCGAGGTCAAGGACAAAGAACTCACAGAATGCCTCGGACTCATCGAGAAAGTCAACATAGACATAGGCAGGTTCTCTGAGGAGATCCAGAAGATAAAGGTGCGGAAGGAGGCGATGGACAAGAAGCTCATGGACGCCACGCCGCACGAGCTCTCACAGAAGCTGAAGAAGCTTGAGAGCGAGATATTCGAATTATCCAATGAAGTGAGCGGACTGAGCTCCGAGATACAGACTATCAAGAAGCAGATAGAGCTCGTGACTGGTCGAAAGAACGAGCTCACGGCAGGACTCGATACTACGAACCAGAGGATCGAAGAGCTCAAGGCGAAGCAGGAGGAGAGCCAGGAGAAGCAGATTCAACACGACACCGAGCTCAAGGCCCTGCAGAACATGGAGAGGTCGATGGGGGACAAGCTCAATTCCCTGAGGACAAAGCGCGACGGCCTCTACAAGAAGAAGACGGACACGGAAGCGAACATCGAAAAGCAGCTGACGAAGGCGCAGACCTGCGGAGACATAGTGCTCAGTCTTCAAACGAAGATCGCTGAGACCGATAAGAGGCTACTGGACGCCCAGACTGATTTGGCACAGTACGGATCCATCGAACTGCCTCAGGATCTGCCGACGATGGAGGACCTGAAGGCAACCGTCATCGAGAGCGAGAGGACCATCAATACCCTCGGAAACGTCAACCTGAAAGCCATCGACGAGTTCGACGAGAAGAGGGGCAGACACGACGAATTGAAGGAAGAGATATCCCAACTGAACAAACAGAATTCCAACCTGATGAAACTCGTGGCCGAACTCAATGACAAGAAGAAAGTCGGCTTCATGAAGATCTTTGGTGGCATAAACGAGAATTTCAAGAAGACCTTCGCCGAGCTTTCCGCAGGAGGGGACGCTGAACTGCTCCTGGAGAACGAGGAGGACCCGCTCTCAGGTGGACTCATAATCAAAGCGAGGCCGAAGGACAAGAAGGTCGTCAGGATGCACGCGCTCTCAGGAGGCGAGAAGAGCCTCACCGCGCTCAGCTTCATATTCGCGATACAGGCGCACGAACCATCACCATTCTACCTGCTGGACGAAGTCGACATGTTCCTCGATGGCATCAACGCGGAGAATGTGGCGAAGGCGGTCAAGAGGGGTTCGAAGAACGCTCAGTTCATACAGATATCCCTGCGCAAGGTAACGCTCAAGGAATCGGATCACATCATAGGAGTAACGATGCAACGCGATGGTATGTCCGAGGTAGTCTTCAAGCCGAACATCGGGGACATGGCGGACAACCCTGCCGAACCGGCAGACCAGCCACCAGCACAGGAGGAAGCCGCATGAGCATGACAGCACCGGAGATGGATTGCGCACAGGTTCTGAACCATCTGATGTTTCAGAAATCAATAATCGATGATGGCATACAGGAGAAGCGGGAGGAGCGCATCGAGAGCTATCTCCGCACGGTCGAGGAGATCAGGGAAGGGACGCTCGTCCCATCCGAAGACCCGTTCGAGAGAAGCGTCTCCATCCTCTTCGAGCTCGTGATCCAGCAGAAGTTCAATCCATGGGACATCAACCTGATCGAATTCTCAAAGCTCTACATGAACAGGATCAAGAAGGCTGACGAGGTCAACCTGATAATCGCGGGCAAGCTCGTGTACATGGCATGGGAGATACTCCGCATGCAGACGGAGCTGGTTCTGCAGCGGGCGGACAAACCAGAGACTGTCGAGGTCATGTTCGATGGTTGGGAACCCGAGGGCTTCGACCTGTTCGTCGACCCGTTCGAGCTCGGCGCCGGAGAGGCTCTCCTCTACAACGATGAGATGCCGATAGACGAGAAGATCAGGCGCAAATCGGACAGGCCTGTGACACTCATCGACCTACTCGACGCATTCGAGGAGGCCAAGCAGGAGAGCGATATACGCAAGGAACTGTCGAAGTTCATGCAGAAGTACAAGAGGCCAGACTTCGACGACAAGTCGCACAAGGAGAGCCTCGAGGATGACATCGCCAGTGTATGGGACAGGCTGCAGAAGTGCGGAAGCGGACCGATACCAGTCGGCGACCTGTTCACCACCGGAAAGGAAGATAGGATAACCGTGTTCGTCTCAGTGCTCTTCCTCGCGAAGATGGGGAAGATCAATATCTGGCAGGAAGAAGTGCCATACGGAATGATATTCGTGGAAGCGAAGGTGCCATGGGATATCGCCCATCTCGAAGATGCGGCGACGGTACCCGAAGTCCCGGTCCAGAATGTGTCGGTGGTCAAGTGAAGAGTGAGAGGATCATCGAAGCCGAGCTGTTCTCCGCCGGCAAACCTGTGACAGTGACGGACCTGTCCCAGAAATCAGGCCTTGATACCAGGACTATAAGGGGCGCACTTCAGAAGCTCACCGAAGAATACAACGATTCGGACAGAGCGATCGAGATATCCAAGATGGGGCCAAGGTACTCCATGCAGGTCAAGAAAGACTACAAGGACTTGGCATACAGGCTGGCAGACATGAACATACCCAAGGATGTCCTCAAGACCGCATCGCTCATCGCATATTATCAGCCAGTGCTGCAGAGCAAGCTCTTCGATCTCCTGGGCAGCAAGATATATGATCATGTGAAGAAGCTTGAGGAACTCAAACTCGTCAAGACGAGGAAGAGGAAGAACAGCCTCGAGATCACCACGACAAAGAAGTTCATCGAGACTTTCGGAATAGACGCCCGGTCCAGGGATGAGGTCAAAGCTTGGTTCGAGGGAGAACTTGCCAAGAAGGCCAAGAAGAACTGAGTTTGACCCATTCCAGTGACATATGTCAGGCCCTTCGGATACGCAAAGCTTTAAGTGACCTGCGTACATTGCGACTTCAGTGATTTCTGATGGTCATGCCGCTCAGTTTGCTTGAGAAATCGATGAACAAGAAAGTCTCTCTTCTGCTCAAGGACAGCAGGACGCTCGAGGGTACCCTCGTGGGATTCGACGATTACTTGAACATGGTCCTCGACGATACCGAAGAGACGAACGGTGACCAAGTAAAGAGACTCGGCACGGTCATACTCCGCGGGAACAATGTCGTCAGCATAGCCCCGAAGTAATGGCCTGCAAGATTCTGCAGACATTGATTGCTCAGCGGATGCCCTGACACTGAAGATGATTTTATACATCCAAGTCGTTCCACGGCTGACATGAAAGCTGTACTGTTGGTGGGAGGGCTTGGAACCAGACTCCGGCCCCTGACATATCGTATTCCAAAACCACTCGTTCCTGTGATGGGGAAGCCGCTCATCATGCATGCGGTCGACTCCCTCCCAGATGAGGTTGACGAGGTGATCATCCCTGTTGGCTACAAGAAGGAGGTCATGCAGGATTATCTCGAGAGGAATAGACCGAAGCGAAAGATAACACTCGTCGACGAGCCTGAACCGCTTGGTACCGGTGGAGCGGTGAAGAACGTTGAAGAGTACATCGATGGGCCGTTCATGGTTCTGAACGGAGACATGATATCATCATTGGACCTCAACGACTTCCTGCGATTCCACAGGACAAAAGGAGGGATCGCATCGATCTCGCTGTGGCAGGTGGAGGACCCATCCCCCTTCGGCGTCGCCTTGCTAGATGAAGACAATAGGATAACGAGATTCCAGGAGAAGCCGAAGAGGGAAGAAGCATTCTCTGATTGGATCAATGCAGGTGCATATGCGCTCGAATACGAGGTGCTTGATCACATAGGTGAGGGCTTTGTCTCAATGGAACGAGAGGTCTTCCCGAAGCTCCTTGACCTTGGCATGTATGGACTGAAATTCGACGGACACTGGATCGACTGCGGAACCAGAGAGAACCTGCTGGGCGCGTTCAATATCCTGATGGGCTCCATGAGCAATGTATCACCAGAGGCGGTGATCGAAGGCGCAGTCATCAATGAGCCAGCTGTAGTCGAGAAGGGCGCAGTGATAGCCGGTGCGACGATTGGCCCGAATTCATACATATCCGAGCGCGCGGTCGTTGGTCCGCTCTCAAATGTCCAAGGTTCTATCATCTACAGTGATGCACGGATCGGGTCCAGGAGCAAGATCCGCGACTCGATAATCGATGAGGGCGTCACGATACCGGATGGTGCAGAGATCGTTTCGAAGATCATAAGCCATGCAGCAGATGAATGAACCGTTGTCGCATTCGTATCAGAAGAACCACACATAGCTCAGGAACATTAGTCCGGATATCGTAGCCGCTGCAGGTATCGTGAGTATCCACGCAATGACTATCTTTCTTCCGACGCCCCATCTGACGGCTGAAGCGCGTTTGGTCGCGCCTACACCCATGATCGCTCCGGATGCGGTATGCGTTGTGCTGACAGGGATTCCGAATATCGCAGTGACCATCAGCATGGTGGCCGCGCCCGTCTCAGCACAGAATCCCTGGTAGGGATCGAGCTTGGTTATTCTTGAGGCCATCGTCTTGACGATCCTCCATCCGCCGAAGAAGGTGCCCAGTGCCAACATCGCACCGCAAGATAATCTAATCCAGGTATCTACTGCAAACGTGCCGGTCGCAAATGTTCCAGCCTCAAGCATAATCACAGTGGCTATGATGCCCATGCCCTTCTGAGCGTCATTCGTTCCATGAGTCAATGAAAGATATGCCATGGAACCGATCTGCAACTTCCTGAACCACTTGTTCACAAACGAACGAGACGCCCTTTTCGCGAGTCTCATGACGATGACCGCGAGACCGAAGGCGATCGCAAATCCAGCCAGCGGAGATATCACAATGAACGCGATTGTTTTGAGTACGCTAGTCCATACGACTGCGTCTATGAACCATACCGCGCCTCCGGCACCGACTAGACCACCAATGAGAGCGTGGCTGCTAGATGTCGGTATCCCGAACCACCACGTGATCAAGTCCCAGACTATCGCACCCATTATCGCGCAGAATACAAGAGGAACACCGTAGTCCACCAGGAGACCTGTGTCGATTATCCCTGTCCCCATGGTCTTTGCGACCTCCAGGCCTAGGAAGATGCCAAGGAAATTGAAGACTGCAGCAAGGCCGACCGCATATACCGGGGACAGTACTTTTGTGGCCACGACAGTCGCTATAGAATTCGCTGAATCATGGAACCCGTTGACAAATTCGAATCCCAGCGTGAGTGCGATTGTTATCAGGCCAAGGGTCGAGAGTCCCAGAAGGTCCATGGATTCCCACCTAGGAATTCTTGATAAAGATGTCCTTTATGACATCTGCAACATCTTCACATTTGTCAGTGGCCATCTCGAGATGCTCGTAAATCTCCTTCAGCTTGATTATCTCCAGGACATCCTTCGTCTTGAAAAGATTTGCGATAGCAGTGTGAGTGATATCGTCACCGACATTCTCCCAGCGGTTTATCTCGATACAGTGTTGGAGGATCTCGTTCCTACGCTTGAAGTTCTTGAGATCCTTCACAGCATGAGTTGTCTCGCGAACCGAACTCACGACGACCTCGGCGAGCTTGACCATCTCTGGGGGTATCGTCTTGATCTCATATGACCACATTCTGTGTGAAGCGGCCTCCATATAGTCCAAGATATCGTCGAGTCTGGATGCTAGCTTCGACATATCATCATGGTCTATAGGAGTGACGAAGGTCTTGTTGAGCGCCTCGGCGATCGTATGCACAAGGTCGTCTCCTTTGTGCTCAATATCCTTCATCCGATCTCGTTTCGCAGCGACGTTTGTGTAATCCTTGACCATGTCAAGGAGAGCTTCTGCCCCTTCAAGGACTACGTTCGCCTGTTGGTCCAGTAGGGAAAAGAAGTGCTTCTCTTGAGGAATAATCCATTCCTTAAATCCCATCGAGTGCGCCCCCCGATATATGTCAATATGAATCTCCATATTAAGGCTTGTGGGACTATGCAGATAGCGCCATTCAGAACTAGATTATTGCGCATTTCGTTCATAGAGGAATGTCTTTTATCCTCAACTCGAATATCGTGGGACAATGATACTCCAATCCAAGGACAGTGAAGCCCCGAGATTGTTCGGAACCAATGGCGTCCGTGGTGTGGTGAACACTTCTGAGATGGATAGCACATTCGCCCTGAGACTAGGACAGGCGATCGGGACGTACATGAAGGGTCCGGTCATGATCGGCACCGACGCCAGAGCATCTGGCCAGATGATAAAATCAGCATGCGCAGCAGGCCTCATGGCGACAGGATGCGACGTGCTCGACTGTGGGGTAGTCCCAACTCCCACGATTCAATTTGCAGTGAAGAATAATAAAGTGGCCGGAGGAATCATGATCACGGCCTCACACAACCCTCCAGAGTTCAATGGCATAAAATGCATAGACCCAGATGGGACTGAGATGGCCAGGCAGAACGAGGAGAAGATCGAACGGATCTTTCATGAAAAGAGCTTCGCGAGGGCAGATTGGAACAGTCTGGGTGTGACCAAGCCATATACGACAACGATTGACGAGTATGTGGATGCCATAATCGGACTCGTAGACGCAGAGGCCATCCGGAAGGCAGGACTGAGGGTAGCAGTGGACTGTAGCAATGGAGCTGCGTCCCATGTGACCCCCAAGATGCTGGAGAGATTGGGGGTCAAGTATGTCACTCTGAATGCAGATCCGAACGGAGCATTCCCGGGTCATAACAGCGAACCGACACCAGAGAACACGAAGGACATCGTCGGGCTCGTCAAAGCGGGAGGATTCGATTTCGGGTTCGTTCACGATGGAGATGCTGACAGAACCATATTCATCGACGATACTGGAAGATACCTTTATGGGGACAGGAGCCTGGCGCTCTGCGCATATCATGCATGCAGGAAGAACAAGGGAGGATTGATCGTCACATCCGTGGGATCTTCCATGTGCGTCGAAGACGCCACGAAGATGGCTGGTGGCGATATCCTTTACACGATGGTCGGCTCCCCGATAGTGGCCAGGGAGATGATCAAGCACAATTCGGTCTTCGGTGGAGAGGAGAATGGTGGACTGATATTCCCAGAACTCCAGTACTGCAGGGACGGCGCCATGAGCGGCGCAAAGATACTGGAGATAGTTGCCCATCACGGCAGACTCTCAGAGCAGATGGACAAGATACCATCGTATTCGCAGTACAAAGTCAAGACGAAGTGTCCCAACGACCGCAAGCAGGAGATCATGTCCAAGCTGGCAGCCTCCGCGAAAGGAGATAGATTAGACACCACGGATGGTGTCAAGATATTCTCGAAAAAGAGCTGGGTACTAGTAAGACCTTCAGGAACGGAGCCGATATTCAGGGTGTTCTCTGAAGCACCTACGATGGAAGAAGCGAAGAAGCTCGCAGAGGATTATAAGACGGAAGTTGAGAGACTCCTGAAAGAATGAGGCTCACTTCTTGTGCGTGGCCATCCATTTGACGGCGACGACTTCTCGGATCAGTCTGGCCGCCAATATCGAGGTGTTTCCGTTGTCGTACGGGGGACAGACCTCCACGACATCGAAACCTATCAGGCGGTCTCCGAGCTTGTTGATGACGTACTTGACATCCCATGGAGTAATCCCGAAAGGTTCAGGTGTTCCGGTGCCAGGAGCGAACGATGGGTCGATGCCATCTATATCGACCGATAGATACACGGGTTGATGCTTCAATTTGGCCAGCATCTCATCGAATACCTTGGCAACGCCCTCTCTGTGGATCCTGAATGCGTCCGCGTACAGTGCCTTCTCCTTCTCTTCGCTCTCAGATATGGATCGGACGCCGAATGCGAACACATTTCCCTCGCCCACGATGTCCTCAATTCGCTTATGCGCGCAGGCGTGGCTGTTCTTCAATCCCTGATATTCATTCCTATAATCGAGGTGGGCATCGATAGTGATCACGGACATCTCATCACGGTCATGCGCCCTCACTATAGGTGGGGACACTGAATGCTCTCCACCGACAGATATCAGGAACTTTCCGGAGGAGATCATCTTCCTGGCCTCTTCCTCGATAGATACGACCATATCATCGACGGTGCCCTCTTCATACAGATCCCCGGCATCGTGGAACTTGACATTGTCGAATGAGAAGTCGTGCTCAAACATCGTCATCTCAAAATTGGATGAGGCCTCACGGATGGTAGTGGGGGCGAAACGCGCGCCGCTCCTGAATGTGGTAGTGCGGTCAAAAGGAATCCCTAGGACAACGAATTCCGATTCATCATATCCGTCACCCGCATCCGCGAACCTAAGCATCCCGCGGGTAGGCATCATCACACCTTGGTGATCTTCTTTCGTCCCATAGCGATAAGGTAAAGGATCTCCTCGCCAGGCTGCAGAGAATCCTTCAGTTCGTCTGGAATGGGGAGCGTGAACATCTCATAGGTCTCGAGGTCCATCAACTGCACCTCTGCACCACCCAAAACCGAGACTATCTGAGCTTGTCTCTTGTCGATCAATGGCACCTGAACCTTGTGCTTGACAGGGTAGACGACTGAGCGCTTGTTACCGTCGAAGATCCCTATGGCCTCGATACGGGCCTTGGCCTCGCCGTGTTTCCCTGGCTTGGAAGTCGAGATGCTGACAATCTTACAGGGTTCGTCCTCGATGTTGAGATACCGTCCCTCTTTGAGGGTTCTGACTTCTGCTTGCTCCCATGCCATGGATACCACTTCATCTGACCGTAAACCTCGGGTATTTAAAATACTTACGCGTCAGCGCCGACCCCGTCGAGTTTTGGCCGGCTTCTTTTTAGGGGGCGCTGCGTGCTGTTTCCGTATCTCGGCGATCCGCTTATCCAGCTGCTCCTTGAGTATCGGCGAGATATCACTTTTTGAATATGCATCGGCTCTGGCAGCCAGGCAGGTCTTGGCTGCAATGGCCCTAGCAATGGCTCCACGTTGCCACAAGGGAGCGTTATGGACGAGGGGATGCTGGAAGAGGACACCGTGCTTTGGAGGTGGGCTTCCCTTCTTGAGATGTCTGAACATGGCTTTTTCAGCACCGAGCAGCTGGACAGTGCTCGATGGGAACGAAGCTAACCTCATAAGATTTCCCGATAGCATGATCAGCCTTGCCCCGATGACTGGACCCACCAAAGCAGATACGTTTGGAGCCACCTCTTGCATCCTAGCCTCGACATATCTCTCGATCTTCGCTCTAGCGGAATAAGACTCCACGAGCGCATTTGCGAGCACCTTCAGAGATTCCAGGTCCTGAGGCGCTATCTCTGAACCTATGGAATCCATTCCGAGTTTGAGCTCGCTCATGATATCATGTCGAGAACCGTGCTCAGCGATTGCCTTGGGGTACGCATCCCCACCCATCACTACCTCGAGTTCTGGGAAGTGGAGACCATACCATTCTCGCAATCGCTCAGATAGAATGTTCGTTGTGAAGACCAGGTCATCGTACGCTCGCACCGCCTGTCCCAGATGCACATCTGGCCCGATGCTGCTCCTGACGGAGTCCTTGGCCAGTATTATTGTTGCCTCACGATAGATATCGATAGTGAATCCGTAGCTCTCCGGCTTTATGAAAGATGAATCGAGCTTGACGACCTTGCCGAAATCCGACAGTCTGCGGTCCGCGACCTGCTTCGCAGATGATGCTATCCCGATCTCTTCGTCGAGGAGATCCCCTTTCATTATCCTTCCGAGCCTGGAAGCAATCGCGGCAGCATCCTTGGGGAAAAGTGCGACCTTTCTCACCTTGCCATCGTCGCATATGAAGCTGCCGAACCACTTTGTGACTAGGATCATCTCTGCCCATATCCGGCACTCAGCTAAAAAGCCTATTGGGGAGCGGATAATCTGGCCATAGGCCACGCTGAGAAGAATATCTAGAAAATCATTATCAACCCAGCAGGCATCCATATTTTGGGTGTTTCGAAATTGACTAGAGAGTTCGATCATATTGGAATGGATGCATGGCATACCTGCGAAAGTGAGGTCATAAGACCGGAAATCCTCGCGAAGCCTCTAGACGTTCGGACTGCAATAATGTCATTCACGGGGACCTGTTCGAACCCCTTCTGAGCGTCCTGGATATGGACTACGCCACCATCGCTCCGACACCTTGACGGTGCAGTAGAAGGAAGGATTGGAAACGAGATCGCTGTTTACAGATCAGCAGTCGGGGCACCTGCTGCTGGAATGCTATTCGAGGAATTGATCGCATCAGGAATAAGATCGAATCTATGATACTGGACTTGCGGGCTCGATCACACCAAGATGTAGGATCGGGGATCTGGTTGTTCCGACCTGGGGAATTAGAGAAGAAGGAACTTCGTATCATTATCTCCCACGCGAACAATCAGTAGACCGTCGCGACGAGGCTCGCTCGGAAGCTGCAGGCAGCTCTGGGAGGGATATCCATACCAGAAGGTAGGGGTCTGGACGACCGACGCCCCCTTCAGAGAATCATGAGAAGGTTCGGGATTACAGACAAGCCGGAGCACTCGCGGTGGATATGGAGTGCACAGCACTCATGGCGATATCAATGTTCAGGAAAGACGAATTTGCGTTTCGTTGCTCGTGATATCGGACGAGACGATCAGAGACGAATGGCTCGAAGGATTCGATACGGACCATCTGAAGAAATCCATCACCGTGCATGCGACGTATTGAAGAGATTGCCGACAGGCAATAGAGCAAGTCGAGACGATGCATTGAATCTCAGAAAACACCTGGCGCAAGGATGCCTTTCTCAGTTATGAATCCTGTAACATACTTCGCGGGTGTTACATCAAAGGCAGGGTTCAACGCTCTCGCCCCCTTGGGGCGATCTCGACCCCATCAATGAGCAGAACCTCGTTCTGGGAACGCTCCTCGATGACGATGTCCCCCTCTCCCTTTAGGGCTCTATCGAAGGTGGAGATAGGGGCTGCGACATAGAACGGTATGCCGTTCTCCTTGGCGATTACCGCCTTCTCGTAGGTACCGATTTTGTTGGCAAAATCACCGTTGACAGCTATCCTGTCCGCACCAACGATGACCATGTCCACCTTTCCCTTCATCATGTAATATCCAGCAGCATTGTCTGCGATGATGGCATGTTCGATCCCTTCATTCAAGAGTTCCCAGGAGGTGAGTTTTGCACCTTGCAGTCGAGGCCTAGTCTCATCCACATAGACGAAGAACTTCTTCCCTGCCCTGTGCGCTACCCTCATGGGTGCCAAAGCGGTGCCGAAATCAACGGTCGCGAGCGCACCCGCGTTACAGTGCGTGAGCAACCTCATCCCATCCTTGATCAGTGACGCTCCATGCTCACCTATTGTCCGGCACATGGCGATTATGCCTTCGGAATACAGCTCAGATTCCTTCACGAGGTCACCCTTGCTCTTTGAGAGCATCAAGTCGACTGCGTAGAACAGATCGAATGCAGTTGGACGCGTCGCCTTTATCGTCTTCGCTGCAACTTTCAGGTCCTCACCAGATTTCCAGGCAAGAGCCATCCCGTATGCCGCAGCCGCACCGATCGCAGGCGCT
This sequence comes from uncultured Thermoplasmata archaeon, assembly GCA_963719945.1. Classification (GTDB taxonomy): domain Archaea; phylum Thermoplasmatota; class Thermoplasmata; order UBA10834; family UBA10834; genus UBA9653. The sequence goes on from CAVRDX010000001.1 coordinate 774,936, forward strand.
CCTCTTACTGTCATGTTGGAGATCGCTTCGGCCATCTCGTGATAATCCTTGATCGTGATCACTTTGAGCTTCCTTGGGAGCATGCGCTGGTCGATCATCTTCACGACTTCGCCCTCCATCCAAAGAGCGCGCAGGTCCTCTCTTCCAGCCGGGGTGTTGATTCTCATGCAAGGTCGACAACGGTATCTCCATTAGACCCATAAAATGATGACTAGACCTGGCGCCAAAAGAATATTAAACAGATGCAGCATACATCGGCCGGAACAGGCCATTAAGGGCCCATGGTCTAGCGGTTATGACGGCGCTCTCACACAGCGCAGATCACCGGTTCAAATCCGGTTGGGCCCACATCCATCTTTATCAATAGGGATTTTGAAATAAAAATGATTTGAATGGGTGGGGGATCCACCCATTACCAGATTTATTCAATGCAGGGTTTATTCAGCGTCTCGGTCGTCCCTTCTACGATGCATCATGACGAAGATGGACATCGTTGCCACAACAAGGACGACGATACCAAGTGATCCGAACTCAGGAATTGCTATCGTCCCTGACGCATACATCAAATCGTTCCTTGTTGCATCGAAGTAGCAGATATGGATTCCATCAACAGAATCGATTGCGATGGAAGTACCGTAGCTGCCGACGTCTCCATCGCTCGCAACGATTTCCGCAGTCCAAGATCCACCATTGTTCGTGGTGCACTTCAGATCCTGGTTTGTGGCGGCGTAATACGATATGTACACATTGTCCATCGAGTCCAATGCTATCGACGAGTATGATCCGACATCGCCGACCGTGTCCAAAGAGGTGATCACCCAGGAGCCATCAGCGTTCGTCACATATCTGAGGTCGCTGCTTGAAGTGTCTTTGTAGCTGATGTGAACCTTATCGCTGGAATCGATTGCGATGGACGTGAAAGCACCTGAATAGGTCATGGTATTCAGATCGATGGACACCCACGACCCAGTCACGTTGGTTGCGTATCTCAAACAGACGGAAGTAAGCGCATAGTAACTGATGTGTATGTGATTGCCTGAATCGACTGCGATAGAGGAGTACTGACCCGCGGCGTCTGCATCCACCGTAGTGCATGCCCAAGATCCGCCCGCATCAGTAGCATACTTCAGATCGGAGTCGGTGCCGCCGACATAATAGCTGATATGGACCTTGTCATTCGAATCAATAGCTATCGAAGTCTGTTGACCAACCCATGGCAAGGTATCCACGGCTGTAATTGCCCAGGAACCGCCTTTGTTAGTCGCATACCAGAGATCGTATGTGGACAAATCAGTGTAACTGATGTGCACATATCCATTCGAATCCAAGGCAATTGAGCTGTACAAGCCTGTGAATCCCGTCACATCCACGGTTTCCGTTGACCAAGAACCTCCTTCGTTCGTCGCATAGATCAGGTCGTAGCTCGCCGTGTCAAGATAACTAACGTGAGCAAAGCCATTTGAATCCAATGCCATCGAAGGGTATTGCAGCTGGCTGTCTGAATCTTTCACGACTGAGTAAGACCAGCTGCCTGCATCGAATGCGACGGCCTTTTGAGATGAATCGCTCGACGAATTGAAGGCCATGACAACTGCGATTGCAGACGATGCGATCAGAATCGATGCGATCACAGACACCTTGAGCCAGGAGCGTGCCTGTCGAGTTGGTCCCTTACGGACATTCCTCGTCTTTGCACCAGGATAAAGACTGAGATGCTCGTGCATTCGTGGGTTCGTATCATTGCCGCCAAAGTGTGTTCCCTTGTCTCTGACCATTTGTATACACCGGAACCTAACTGGCGTACCATGACACTCAGGTTATATTACCCCCATGAGGCACTTAGATTTGAGTAGTGCGAAACGCAAATTCATCGCAGTCAATCGAGACTTCAGCATGCGTGCAAGTGGAGACATCGGTCTGCGTCATTGTGCATCATCCCGCCCCGACGCGCAGCTGAACGACTCGCACAATCGTTCTTGGAAAGAATTAAGCCAATAATTGCAATAGGTGTGATGAAAAAGCGTGGTTGTGGACATAGTGCAGAAGAAGAGCATTTGGAGCATTGCTGCGGTCATATCGGTCATCAGCCTACTGATCATGGTAGCATATGTCCTCACATTCTCGACCGTGACCGTCCAAGGGACCGTTGATCACAAGACGATTACCGGGACCAAGGACAACATCGAGTATACTCTGGTCGTCTTCACAATAGCCAGCTTCGAAATCAGAGACCCTGGGCTGGAGCCGCTCTTCAGCAATCACGATGCCAATTACACGGTAACTCAAGCGATGGAGCAGGAGATGCTCAATCTCGGATACTCGGAGATAAACTACTTCGCTGACATTCGAGTTATATCTGAGGACCCTGTGAACCATGTCGAGCCTGGTGAGCTCCTGGAATACTCGGTCAAGAGGACGGACTTCAACTCATTGAGAATCGGAGAGAAGATGAGTTTCGAAGTGGAAAAGATGACATCCGCCACGATCCGGGAAGTCCATGATTAGAAGACAATAGTTCAGACAAGTCCATTCATGGTTTCTGGGCAACGCGGTGTTTTGTCAGATTGACGAGAAATTGCTCTATCTTCGTAACGCGTCCATTCATACGGTTCAGATTGTCCCTTATGTCAGCGACAGCAAGGACAATCTCCTTCGCGACATCAGGTTTGTCCTTCAGACCCAGGAGCGCATCCTCGAGACGTTTCAGGCGCTCTTCCAGATCTGCGGGAGCGTCCTCGATTTTCAACGAGTTGATCTGGTTCTGGAGTTCCTCGAACCCCTTGTCGATCTTCCTATCTGAAGAAGACAGTACGACCGCGAGGCCTTTCCCGACCTTCTCGTCCATCACCGTGTGAAACTCAGTGAGGCCTTTGGTTATTGCCTGTTCGAGTTGCTCGACCTTCTGGTCCTGGACTTCGACACGTCTTATGATATCGGACATGTCCCCCAGGTCCCTGCAGATAGTCTCCAGTAGTTCCTTCTCCTTTAGGTCGATATTGACTTCGACGGGGGTTGTCGGATAGTTTCTGAGAGCATCGATCATGCCGACCATATCGATCTCAGGGCCCGCGTTCCGTATGGCATTCTTGATCGGCTGCAGCTTGGACAGCTGCATATCCGCAAGCTTGAGTATGCTCTTGTTTCCCTTCTCGACGCTGCTGAGTTCCTCCAGTATCTTCTCGAGCTGGACTACTGCTTTGGCGACATTGGAATCCTCAAGGGAGCGTATGTCACGGATCGCATCCTTCTTCCCCTTGGCAATCGCATCTGCGACTGTCGGTCCCTCATGAGCATAGACCGTCACCAGGTGAGAAACGCCAGACATGACCTTGCTCTCGACATAGTGCCAGTCCTTCTCGTGCACGATTATGCTCTGCTTGTCTGCCCGCTCGAATAGCATGACGAACGAATGATTAGGCATCATGCATGCCTCGATCTCATAAGGAGAATTGCGAGCGAGCGATGGCACGTGCTCGGGCTTCTCTCGTTCGACGGCGTTCATATATGCGCCGATGTAGGCACTTGAATAGTTCTCAAGAGCCTTCTTTGAGGGGAGGCGGGCTTTTCCTGCTAAATCTTCCATCTGCGTATCGCGTAAGGTAGGTAAGCCATAATGAGCTTTTTCATATCCCCGTGCCTGATTCACTCCGCTGCGAACAACGTGTGATAGGAACCTGGACCAGCGATTCGACTCACTGACGACGATGCATCATCTATCCACGATAGGAAAATCTTATGTATCGCGCTTCGCATCAGATGTCCTCACCGGAAGGATTAGACGGAAGTCACGATTCTTCAACTGATTTGATTCCACTGGCTGGTGATCGCTTGAGCATAATTCAATCGAAACGATACATCAAGAAGATAGGGCTGATCGGCGACTCAGGAGTGGGCAAGACCTCTCTGATCCGACGATTCGTGATAGATGTCTTTGATGACAAATACATCGCCACCATCGGGACCAAGGTCAGTAAGAGAGATATTGAGTTCAAACACCCTGACAAGACGGTCTATCTGACTCTCATGATATGGGACATCTTGGGCCAGAAGGACTACAAGAAGATGAGGGCTCAGGGGATGAGCGGGTCCCATGGGATAGTCATCGCCTGCGATTTGAGCAGGCCGGCGACAGTCGAGTCAGTGGAACAGTTCTGGCTGCCAGAGGTATGGGACATCCTGGGAACCATACCGATAGTGTTCGTTGGCAACAAGATCGATCTCGCAGGTCCTGATTCAACCACAAAGGAACAGCTAATCAAGATTGCCGAAAAAACGGAGATGCCAGTCATATTCAGCAGCGCGAAGACGGGCACGAGCGTCGAGGATGCTTTCAGAAAGATAGGGGAAATGATGATATCTGGCGAATATGTCGAGAAGAAACCCCTATTCGAAGGTGGCTCCCTGGCCCAGGCGGTTGATGAGATCGTGTCCGATTTCTGCGAGCAATATGGCGATACTGGCCGTGCGATGGAGATCGTCGATAGGGAGTTCAGCAAGGCCAAGGTCAATATACAGAAGCCATCCAAGGACAGCTTATTGATGGCGATCGAGTACCTGTCCGATATCGAGCGGGACATCCACGGACGGGACGTCTCCGAAGTGAACAAGCTCCGAAGATGGAAGATGATCGACGAGGCCGATTAGAGATAGGCTCGGTCGTGGTCAGATGCTCCTCAAGAAGCGAAGGCTGGAAATCACCCTTCAGAAGCTGAAACCCCTGGAATCACGCACCCCGAGGCTTGAGCAGTACCCGACACCGGCGACACTCGCGGCAGATATATTGTGGGAGGCCGTGTCCGCCGGTGACATCTGTGATAAGACAGTAGCCGATCTGGGTTGCGGGAACGGGATATTCTGTCTAGGTGCGAAGCTTCTCGGAGCGAAGAGGTCGGTCGGGATTGATATCGACCCCATGGCGATCAAGGTTGCCAGAGAGAATGCCGAGGCGCTCATCTTGGACATCGAACTCACTGAGGGAGACGTGTCTACATTGTCAGGCGAATTCGACACTGTTGTACAAAATCCGCCCTTCGGGTCCCAGAACAAGCATGCCGACAGAGAATTCATCAAGAAATCCATCGAACTGGCCCCCAGGGTGTATTCGCTGCATAACGAAGGCACTGAACCATTCGTGGCAGACATGGTCAGGAGCCTCGGGGGACGATGCGACCCTATAAAAAGGTATAAATTCGAGATTCCATATGCGTTCGAGTTTCACAGAAAGGCTAGCGAGACGATTCCAGTCGTTCTGTTGAGGTTTGAAAGATAGGTGATCTATCTGTCACGAACTGGCCGAAAAGTACTACCGGGAGACGAAGTCGCTATTGCAGAGGAATACATGTCTGGTGAGGGCACCTACGAAGCTGATGGCAAGGTTTACGCGAGCGCCGTCGGCGAACTCGACCTGGACTCGAGTGAGAAGACCGCTAGAGTGATTCTTGAGAACCCTCCAGTCGTCCTCATGGAGGGGGATGTCGTATTCGCGGATGTCACTGACACCAAACCCGCGATGGCCATATGCTCCATCGTCGCACAGGAGGGCAAGAAGAGATCGGTATCCAGCGAGACGCTTGCATCAATCCATGTGTCCAAGATCGCATCGTCCTACGTCGAGGATGCAGGCGATCTTCTCAGGGCAGGGGACCTGGTCAGAGCCCAGGTGATACAGGCAGAACCTTCAGTTCAGCTGACGACATCAGGACCTCATTTCGGGGTCATACGAGCGCTTTGCACTGTTTGCAGGAAGCCTTTGGAGCGCAAGGGCAGGGACCTGTGGTGTACCCGGTGCGAGCACGATGAGAGACGCAAGCTGGCTGACGATTACAGAGAATTCGAACTGACGAAGCCAAAACACTAAATCAGTGATAGCAGATTGACTGAAGAGGGGGGCCGCATTGACAAACAGTGATGAAAAACAATTGCTTGCCGAGATCGCGCACCTTAGGGATGACCTGAAACAACTTAGAGAAATTGTGAACGTGCTGGTCAACGTCGTCATGGAAGATGACTACGACGACGATGAGCAGGAATTCCCCGCATTCTCCGGGAACGACAGCAAGTTCCAGATATACAACTGAGCAGACGACAAATCGATAAACTCGGCCCGCATATGGGAGCTCGTGTTGTCATGAAGAGTTCTTACTTTCTAGACAGGATGAGAGAGCAGGAGCACTGGCGCCTGGAAGAATCAATCAACCTACTCCCATCAGAGAACATGGCAAGCCCCCAGGTACGGGCACTCCTCTCCTCTGATTTTGGCCATAGGTACACACTACCAGTGAACGCGGAGTTTGCGGGCGCTTACGTGGAGAATTCATATCGAGGAACCAGGATCACGACCGAGGTCGAGCTGAAATGTGAGGAGGCTGCCTGCGACGTGTTCGGGTCCAGGTACGCCTGCGTGCAGCCAATGGGAGGGCATATCGCCGCAATGATTGTCATAGCGTCCACCACGAAGAGAGGGGACACCATGTCCGCGATACCGGTCGAAGTGGGAGGATACGACGGCTACGGGCAGGGGTACATACCAGACATATTCGGCCTGAAAGCGCATTCGCTGCCATTCGACGCTGCGAAGCAGAACTTGGATTCTGCAGCTGTAGCACAGGAGATCAGGAAGGTCAAGCCCCAACTTGTCATCTTGGGAGCATCGTTCATCCTATTTCCATATGACATGAAGCCGATCAAGGAGGCCTGCAGGAGCGCTGGCTCGAAACTGGCCTATGACGGATCACATGTACTAGGATTGATAGCCGGCGGACAGTTCCAGAATCCGCTCAAGGAAGGGGCGGATGCACTCTTCGGCTCGACCCACAAGAGCTTCTTCGGGCCGCAGGGAGGGCTCATTGTGACCAACAGCAAAGAAGTGGATGCTAGTGTCCGCAAGAACCTCACATGGAGGATCGTCGATAACGTGCACTGGAACAGGGTCGCGGCACTCGGGCAGGCGCTGCTGGAGATGAAGAGGTTCGGGCCACAGTATGCCAATCAAGTGGTCAAGAACTCAAAGCGATTCGGAAAGGAACTGTACGAGAGAGGATTCCCGTTGATGTTCGAGGATCTTGGTTTTTCGGAATCACATCAGTTGCTCATAGACCAGCAGAAGACGACCGAAGTCTTTGGAATGAGCATGAATGACCTCTCGGTAACATTAGAAAGATCCAACCTAATAATCGATTCCGTGGGAAGATTGGGTACTGCAGAGGTCACCAGGCTAGGCCTGAAGGAGAAGGACATGCCCGAACTGGCAGACATGTTCATGGATGCTGCAAAAGGCAAGAACATGAAGAAGCAGGTCAGGAGATTCAGGGATCGGTTCACGATGGCATACAGGTTCGCATGATTATGCAGCAAGAGGGGCCACCCTGGCAGTGAAAGCAATTAATACGGGTCCAGACCATCTCAGCCTGAACCATGGAAGACAGATATTCTAGACAGATACTTCTCCCGGAAATAGGAGCAGAAGGTCAGAAGAGATTGGCCCATTCGAAGGCGGTTGTCATCGGTTGTGGCGCTCTCGGAACTCATTCATTGTCGTACCTTGTGAGAGCGGGTGTCGGCAGCGTGAGCGTTGTCGACAGAGATGTCGTCGATGTCACCAACCTGCAGAGGCAGACGATGTTCGAGGAAACGGATGTCGGCAGGCCAAAGGCGCATGTAGCCGTCGAGCATCTGAAGAAGATCAACTCATCCATTGAAATCACAGGTCTACATGTCGATGTCAATCCAGACAACATAGAGAACATCATCCTCGGAGCCTCAGTGGTGGTAGATGCCACTGATAACATGGAGACCAGGTTCCTGGTCAATGATGTATGCGTGAAGAATGGTATCCCATGGGTCTATGGGGGTGCTGTAGGAGTCAGCGGGATGGTCCTGGTCATCAAAGGTGATGGACCCTGCCTCAGATGCGCTTTCCCGAAACTGCCCGCTCCTGGAGAGCTACCGACTTGCGATACCGTCGGCATAGCGAACACTCTGCCAGGAGTCGTTGCAGCCATGGAAGTCACGGAAGCGTTCAAGATAATGATGGACAAGGACCATACAAAGGAACTCATGATACTGGACATATGGAACCAGGAGGTTCAGAAGATAAAGCTCAAGAAGAACCCTGATTGTGATTGTTGCGGAAGGCACAACTACGAATATCTAGCTGCGCCTAGTAGGAAGTAGGTCGGTGATCCATTGAAAGGCATCGTTCTGCTGTCAGGAGGAATAGATTCTCCCGTGGCGGCATATCTGATGGCAAGACAGGGGATGGACCTCATCCTTGTGCATTTCGACAACAGACCATTCACAAGCGATGCGGAGACAGACAAGGCCAAGGCGTTGATGACACAGCTGGATAAGGCTACAGGCAAGAAGCATACCAAGCTGATGGTCCCGCATGGCCCTACACAGTCGGAGATCGCGAGGAACTGCAGGAGCAATATCCAGTGCGTCCTCTGCAGACGAACAATGCTCAGAGTAGCCGAGAGGTTGGCCGCAAAGCACGATGCAGGTTTCATCATAACAGGAGAGTCGATGGGACAGGTAGCGTCCCAGACCCTTGCGAACATCCTCGTTGAAGAGAACGCAACCTCACTGCCAGTTCTCAGACCATTGATAGGTTATGACAAGGTGGAGATTGAGCGGATCGCCAAGGAGATCGGCACTTATGAGATATCAATCCTCCCTGGAGCATGTTGTGCGGTCGCGCCCAACAAACCGTCCACCTACAGCAAGCTAAAGCCCACCCTCGAAGAAGAAGGAAAGGTGGACCTCGAGCAGCTAGTGGAGCTGGAGGCAGCGAATGCATATAGCATCTTGGAGTGAGGTGGCATGAAGGGGCTAGTACTGGACTCCTCCGCGCTGTACTATGGCAAAGACCTCCCCGATGGATATGAATTGATCATCTCCCCAGGAGTCGTCAGGGAGTTGGAGAAGGAAGGAATGGGCCCGCGGCTGGAATTCCTTTTGGCGTCAAAACTGAGGGTGTATTCCCCTGAAGAGAAGCACATCGAGAAGGCAAAGCTAGCAGCCAGAGCGACTGGCGACATTTCTAGATTGTCTAATACGGACATCGAGGTGTTGGCTCTGGCACTCGAGACAGGCTATCAATTAGTGACCGATGACTATTCCATCCAGAACACTGCAGCCGAGCTCGGGGTGCCATGCAGAGGGCTCGACCAGAGAGGCATCACGAGCGTATGGCATTGGGAGGCGAGATGCATCGGCTGCGGGAAGACTTTCGAATCGAATGTCGATGTCTGCGACATATGCGGAAGCGGCACCAAATCTTCAAGGAAGAGGAAAACGCGAACGAAGGGTTGAGTTTTCGCACCCAGCTCCAGATTCTAGAATAATATCCCCTTGCATCGGATCACGCGGTTGAGGCCTCTCCGCCCCAACATGCGCATGGACATCCCTAGGAGAGGGTCGCTTGGGAAGAATATGTCGGCCAATCGTCTAGTGGAGAGGGCGGTCCGCAATGGTTTCCCCATCACTTCTCGCCATCGCGTCTCGTATGCTGCAAGAGAGCACCTGCCGGCCAAGTGTTCAGCGATCGTCTTGCCGGCGATCCTGCCAGCTATCATCGCCGTCGGGATGCCCCCACCGTTCGTCGCCATCACCTGTCCCGCAGCGTCGCCAACCAACAACACATTCTCCCGTACAGTGGATGAAGCAGGGCCGGACATCGGGACCAGTCCCATCGTGATGTCCCCACATTCACAATCCAGCGTTGTCAGGAATTTGTCGAAGACCGCTCTCGGGCTACCTTTTAAGATGCCTGGGTTGAATCCGACCCCGACATTCGCACCCCCTGACTTCGGGATTATCCAAGCATACCCACCAGGAGCGACACTGCCGAAGTACATCTTTACGACCGGTTCGAACGAACCCTTCACCTGACAGGTCACAGCAGGGTAGTTTATGCGGGAATCACCCATCCCGATTTGTCTCATCGTCTTTGAATTGGGACCATCCGCGCCGACTATCACCTTCGCCTTGATGTCTCCAAGGGTCGTCCGTGCGATACCGTTTTCGATGGATAGCAGGGACGAATCTGTGCTAAGCCTAGACCCGGCGTTGATCGCCAGGTCGACCAGGTGCTTGTCGAAGAATCGCCGATCGAGGACATGCGATTTGAACCCACACCTGTATGCTTTTCCCCGCGGTGATATCAGGTCGATACTGTCGCAAGTCCCTTTGACAAGGTGCGATGGTAGCGTGAAGAGTTCCTGGAGATTCTGACCTTCGGGGAATATCGTATACATCTCATCGGTGTCTGGAAGGAGTTCCCCGCATTGCACAGGGTAGCCTATCTCCCGTCGTCTATCAATCATCAGAACGTCGATGCCCTCGGACGCACAGAACCTCGCGGTTGTGCTCCCTGCGGGACCTGCACCGATAATTAGGACGTCGACGTCCAAGGTTTCTTCCCCCTGGTCATCGTGGCGCCCTTTAGCTTGAGGAACTCGGTCTTGACCTCGGAGAAGCCCTGTTGAGATAGCAGGTTCTCATAGATCGATGTGAATCCGAAGGCCTTGTAGGTATCCACGAAAGTCATGTAAGGGTCTCGCTTCAGCCGATGGTATGACGCAGGGTTCACAGCTATCCTCGCGAGCTTCGGAACGACGTGTTTGACATGTATATCCAGCAGCTTCGCGAGCGGACCTGGCGGCGGCTTTGCGACATCCACTATACGGACCTCGCCTCCATCCTTCAGGACTCTATGTATCTCGGAGATACCCTCACCCTTGTCGAAGAAATCCCTGAATGAGAATACGCAGAACACCTTATCCACGCTCTGATCTGCCAGTGGTATCTTCTCCCCCACCGCTCTGACCAACTGTATGCGATTCTGGTCCAGCAGCTCCCTCGAATAGTTCGCGAGTTCGCCGGATGGTTCAATGCAATATATCGATTTGGAGATGAGGTGTCTGGCGAATGAGCCTGGTCCTGAACCTACCTCGAGGACCACATCATCGGGCTTTGCGTAAGCGGCCACCTCCTGGCGCCATCTGTCAGCAAGTCCGAATGTGATCAACTGGTTCACTCGATCATAGTCTGGGGCGATCTCCTCGAGCGCCTCGACGACCTCCGTCCAATGCTTCCCGGACATACCATTAGCATCCATCATAATCGAGCCACCTACGAATCTCTGTTCAAGACCCTGTTGACGAGCTCTCTCAGGGATCTGCTGTATTTGGTGTCTGGCAATGAGCCAAGGTGTTGCAACGCCTCAAGGGCATAATATTCGCCCATGCCCTTCGCCTTATCTATCGCCCCGGATTCTATGACGAGATCGATACAACGCCTGACCTTCTCTGCGGGTGGGTCATCCATCTTGACCAGTTCGAGTATCTCTTTGCGTGCAGTCTCCGAATCCTTCATAGCCAATAGGGATGGCAGAGTCAGATACCCCTCTTTCAGATCCATCCCGACCGGTTTGCCAGTGCGCTTCTCATCACCTATGAAATCCAGGATATCATCAGCGATCTGGAATGCGATTCCCATATTGAGGCCATAGCTCGCCAGATTGTTGATGTCCTCGAGAGTCCCACCGGCCAGATAGGCCCCGACCATCGCACCCGCCCTCAAAGGTTCCGCAGTCTTGCGCTCCATCACCTTCAGGTAGGTGTCCACAGTCATGTCCTGAGTGTGCCGATATTTATTCTGGAGTATCTCACCTTCAGCGAGCTTCGCGCAAGCATCCGCCGTTGTCTGGACGACATTCTTGTCGAAGAGTCCTCCGAGAGAGAAAGCCTTTACGAAAAGGAAATCACCAGTCACGATCGCGCTATGTAACCCGTACTTCTTGTAGACCGTCTCGCGACCTCGTCTAGCAAGTCCGCCATCGTTTATATCGTCATGAATCAACGTCGCGGAATGTATAAGCTCGAAAGCCGCTGCGATATCAGCAATCTTCTGAATATCCTCTCCGCCTAGGCTCTTGAATGACAGTATCGTCACGGTAGGTCGGAGCCGCTTTCCGCCCGCATCGATCACGTGCAATGCGGCCTCGGTGAGATTCTTCTCGCCAGAAGCGACCATCTGACGAAGCTTCTCATCGACCAAGCTAAGCTCCTCAGAGATGCCGAAATCCCAAGGAGATGGACTCATCAATATTCGCATATGCCCCAATCTCTACTTAACCCTAGTGGTTACTGGCTCTTGGCTGTAGATGATGGCCAGAAGAGGTTTGGAGGTCCGTATTATTTATATCCAAGTTCGACCAGTTGCATATTGAACTCTTATGAACGAACCAAGCGAGAAGCCATCCAAACTAAAGATATGGATCGCGGAACTGAGAGTGCCGTTCTTTACAGCTGCAATTGTACCCGCGATATTTGGAACGGCCATCGCGTGGCAGTCTGAAAACAATTTTAATGCCATACTCTTCGGTCTTGTGACTCTTGGTGTAATTCTCGCTCACGCAGCAACTAACGTCATCAATGATTACTTCGACTACAAGAGCGGGACGGACATATCCAACAAGAACAGAACCCCGTTCAACGGAGGAAGCCCGTTCCTTGTGGAAGGTGTGCTTACACCTAGAGAGGTGTACACCGCCGCTATGCTGATGTTTGGCGCATGCGCAGTCATCGGATTCTATCTCGCCTATGCAAGCACTTGGCTCGTAATCCCGCTTGGAATAATCGGCATAGGATTCGGATACTTCTATACGATCCCTAAATCAGGACTGGCCGCAAAGGGGGTAGGAGAGGTAGCCCTCGGATTGGGTTTCGGTCCATTGATCGTGGAAGGCGCCTATCTCGTCCAGACCCAGACATTCAGCATTCCAGTCTTACTCGCGGGAGTCCCTGTGGGACTCTTCATCGGGCTTGTATTGTTCATAAATCAGTTCCCGGACATGGAGGCTGATGGAGCAGCGGGCAAGAATCATTGGGTCGTCAGGATGGGACTGGCCAAGGCGGCATCGTGGTACGTCGGAACAATGGTCGCGGCCTTCGCTATGATAGTTGCATTGTCCGCGCTCAATGTGTACCCGCTATACGCACTACTCGCGCTCGCACCATTGCCTCTTGCGTTCAAAGCAATCAAGATAGTACGTGAGAAGTGCGAGTCCGTAAGAGAACTGGTCCCTGCACAGGCGATGACAATACAGATACACCTCATCACAGGACTGCTGCTCTCTGCTGGGATAGTAGTTGCGGGTTTCCTGTAATCAATGACAGGTCAATATCAGAACCCTATCGGCAGGTTGGTGAATGCCTCCGCTGCCCGCAGACACAGATCCATGACCGCGTCAAAGTATATGCCCAGCACGACCGTCATCACGAGCGATATGCCAATCGCAACTGTCGTGAATCTCGGCACCTTGACCTTCTCCTCGGAACCTTTCTCCATGTACATGTACTTGATCACGCGTGCATAATAGTACAGTGACAACGCGCTGTTCAGGACCGCAGCCACGGCCAGCCATATCAACCAGCTCGGTCCCGGGTCACTTGAGCCGTATACCGCAGACGAGAAGAGCACGAACTTGCTTGCGAACCCCGCCAGCGGAGGTATCCCGGCCAGAGAGAATAGGAATATCATCATCGAGATCGCAAGGAATGGAGAACGCTTGCCGAGGCCTTTGAAATCATCCAATTTCTCCCCTATGGCACATGACGCCATGCCAGCGACGACCATGAAAGCGCCAGACTTCATGAACGCATGCGTCAGGATATGGAATAGCGCACCCGCGACCGCATACTGCGTGCCGACAGGGAGTGCGATCAGGATGTAACCAGCCTGGGCGACCGATGAATATGCCAGCATACGCTTGATGTTCGTCTGCGATACCGCGATCAGGTTGCCCACGGTCATCGTCAGGATAGCCAATATCGCAATAGCTACATCCCAATCGGATTTCGTCACTATCAGACCGATCAGAAACACTTTGAAGAACGCTGCGAAGCCCATCTTCTTGGATGCCGCTGCGAGCAGGCCAGATATAGGTGTCGGCGCACCCTCGTACACATCGGGCGCCCACATATGGAAGGGCACGAGCGCCACCTTGAAGCCGAATCCTGCCAGGACGAGCACAGTGGCCAGCAATGCGAACGATTCAGAGCCTTCGAAAGCGGTGAAGGACGCATCCATCGCAGGACCCATAGCGGAAATGTTCGTCGTGCCGGCGATGCCGTAGAACAGAGAGATCGCGAATAGAGTGAGCGCGGACGAGAATCCACCTATTATGAAATACTTCGTCGCAGCCTCAGCTGAACGCTTCTCGTGCTTTCTGAATCCTGAGAGTGCGAATGATGATATGCCGGCGATCTCCAAACCTACGAATATGACGAACAGGTCGGCGGCGCTAGCCACCAGAGTCATTCCTGCGATTGCGAGGAGAATCAATGCATAGTATTCTCCCTGGTTCCTATCAGTCTTGATGAAGTCCATCGAGGTGAGCACGACTATAATGCCAACTGCGAGGAAAACCAGCATGAACAGTCCGGAGAACAGGTTGATCTCGACGAGAGCGATGCTGCTGCCAGGAGGGATCCAAGAATCCGTGAATAGCCAGGTCACGACCGCAGCCATGATGGCAATCATCGGGATCAGTGACGCGAAAGCCACCACCCTCTTGTCCTTGAACAGGTAATCCAGCCCAGGCATCAGAGTCGCAAATAGTATCAGCAATAGCTGCGGAAGGAACGGCTCCAGGGTATTCAGTATCTCCAATTCATCCACCTCCATACAGCCTTAGAAGGATCTCTACAGCTGGCGTGATCTTCGAGAATATCAGCGACGGGAAGACCCCGAAGACCGCGATGAGGACAATCAATATGGCAACGGGCACTCCTTCGTACCATGTGACATCCTTGAGGTGGGATGTATCGATCTTGTCAGTCATGGGCCCGAACATCGACTTCTGCAACGCCCACAGATAGTAAGCAGCAGTGATTGCAACAGCAATTACCGGGATGAATACCCACATGGACCATTTCAAGAAAGTCGCGTAGAACACCATGAACTCCGCTGCAAAGCTGACCAGACCTGGTAGGCCGAGCGACGCGAGGAATCCTACGGTGATCATCGTTGCCGCGATGGGCATCCTCTTGGCCAGTCCTCCGAGCTGAGGAATCAATCTCGTGCCGCACTTGTGCTGCACAACACCGCACATCATGAACAATACCGCGGTTACCAGGCCGTGGGCGAACATCTGGAAGACCCCGGCGACGATACCGACCTCACCCAGCGTCGCGAAGCCCAGAAGAACGAAGCCCATGTGACTTATCGACGAATATGCAACCATCTTCTTCAGGTCCTTCTGTGCCAGACACAATATGGCACCATAGAGGATGCTCACGACAGCAATGATGGCCATAAGCACGGAGAGGCTCTCGGCTCCTTGAGGCAGGGAGGTCATCGCGACCCTGATGATACCATATCCGCCCATCTTGAGCAGCAGGCCGGCCAGCAGCACGCTACCGGCAGTCGGTGCTTCTACATGTGCATCAGGAAGCCAGGTGTGGAACGGCACCATCGGGAGCTTCACACCGAAGCCGAAGAACATCGCAGCGAAGATGGCCACCTGCACACCCTTCGCGAAGCCCACGCTCACGCCTGCGATCGCTTCCATGCTGAAGGTCTGCAACCCAGCCTCGAAGTACATCGCCATGATGGAGATGAGCAGAGCCAGGCTCGCGACATGTGTGTATATGAAGAATTTGATCGCAGCGTAGTCCTTCCTCGGACCGCCCCAGATGCCGATCATGAAGTACATCGGTATCAGGACGACCTCCCAGAACACATAGAACATGAAGTAGTCCAATGAAACGAAAACGCCAAGGACTCCGACCTCAAGAATGAGCATGAGACCGAAGTACTCCTTCGGACGCTTCTCCGTATCCCAGGAGAATATGATGGACAGCGTGCATAGTAGGGTCGTGAGCACGAACAGTGGAAGGCTGATGCCATCCAAACCGACGATGTAGTTGATCCCGAGAGTGCTGATCCATGCATGTTCCTCGTAGAACTGATAATCGGAGTGATAGCCGGTCGCTGACGGCGATGGATCTGTCGCGAACTCGTATGCGACCAACAGCGACAGTATCAGCGCTGCGACCGAGAATGCGAGGGCGATGTATTTCGCATACTTCTCATACCTGCCCAACGAGAACGTGATGAACGCTCCGATGAGAGGAAAGAGTATTGTCAGAGAAAGCACCGGCACACCTTCGAGCATCGTCAATCACCCTCCCCATGGCAATATGTACAAAACGAGTATCAACAGAAGGCAGATGCCAACCACGATGAGCCCTGCATAGCGCTGCACGTTGCCGTTCTGCAGTCTCCTTATGAAGTTCCCGGTATTGCCACCCAGGAACGAGAATCCGTTCACAATGCCATCTATGACATATCTGTCGAAAGCGTCTGCGACCAGCGACAGTCCATATACGACCTTCACGGCGAAGTCGTCATAGAACTTGCTGATATACCATCTGTTCTCAAGGGCGCGCTGGACCTTGCCGTTGAATCCGGTGGAGAACATGCTCCTATCGAATCCAGGAGTGAGGTAGATCTTCCTCGCGAGCATTATCCCGACGACTGCGAGCGTCAGCGACACATAGGTCAGCGGATCGGAGAATATCTCGATCGCAACATCGGCCAGTGATTCGTGTGCTGCACCATGCAGCAGCCCCTCGATCGACAATTCCATGAATCCTTTGAATCCATCACCGATGAACAAGACGAATCCGGATGTCATGGCCAGCCCTGCAAGTATCATCAGCGGGACGGTCATTATCCTGGGCGACTCGTGTGCATGATAATCGGACCTCGGCTCTCCTGCGAACGTCATGAACCACATCCGGAACATGTAGAACGCGGTCATGAACGCGGTGATTATCCCCATCAGCCACAGCAGGAAGAAGACGGAATCGAATTCCCCCGCATGCCAAACGGCTGCCAGCACCTCATCTTTGCTCCAGAAACCGGAGAACGGCGGTATGCCGGATATGGCTAACGCTCCGATCAGCATCGTGAGCGATGTGATCTTCATCTTCTTGCCTAAACCACCCATGAGTCGCATGTCGTTCGTGCCTATCGCGTGTATCACGCTTCCGGCGCAAAGGAACAGAAGAGCCTTGAAGAACGCATGGTTCATCAGATGGAATGTAGCAGCTGCATATCCTCCCGGAGAATTCGCATAGATGACCAGATAGCCGCCGGCACCCAATCCCAGAATCATGTATCCGAGCTGGCTGATCGTACTGTATGCAAGAACGCGCTTGATATCGTTCGCTGCCAATGCGACCGTCGCGGCCAATATCGCGGTTACTCCGCCGATCACTGCAACGAACAGAAGGCTCTCAGGAGCATGAATGAGCAGTGGATACGATCTAGCTACGAGATACACTCCTGCCTTGACCATCGTTGCCGCATGAATGAGGGCCGATACCGTGGTGGGACCCTCCATCGCATCCGGCAACCATTCGTGCAGAGGGAATTGTGCGCTCTTTCCAATGGCTCCACCGAATATCAGCGCGGTAGCGAGTATCATCATATCCGTGGGTACTGCAGCGGCCCCAGATTCCGAGAAGAGTGTCTCGAAGTCGAGGCTCCCCACATACTTGAACAGGATTATGATGCCCGCCATGAACATTATATCGCCCACACGGGTGACTATGAAAGCACGCTTGGCGGCACTGGCTGCGGACGGTTTCTCGTACCAGAAACCTATGAGAAGGTATGAACAAAGACCGACTAGCTCCCAGAATATGAACATCTGGAGATAGTTGTCGGATATCACCAGACCGAACATCACCGATATGAAGAGGGTTATCTCGGCGTAGTAGCGCCTCCTGCCCTCCCCTTCCTCGCGCATGTAGCCGCCGGAGTAGATCACTACAAGGGTGCCCACTATAGAAACGACCACTAGCATGAGCGCGGTCAACTGGTCTATCCATACGCCGAACTCGAGAGAGAAGTCCCCCACTTCCAGCCACTTGAACTTGGGGGTATCTGTCGTGAGGGTCTCACCGTTCAACACGCTCCATACGACCAATAGGGATAGCACCAACGAGCACAGGGTACCTGCGATGGCGTAGACTGCCCCTGATTCCCACCAGAGTGTGCGTTTCGGCAGGAGCGCGATGAGTATGAACGCCACGAATGGGAAGACTGGGATCAGCCACGCGTACTCGAGCACTCTACCACCTCAGGATGTTTATCTTGTCGACATCGATCGTCTGATATCTTCTGTAGACCGATAGTATGATAGCCAGACCCACCGCGACCTCTGCGGCGGCGATGGCTATGGAGAACAGTGTGAACACCTGACCGGTCGCGTCAGGGACTGTATGCAGGACGCTATGATAGCTGCTGAACATCACGAGGTTGATGTTCGCCGCATTGAGCATTATCTCTATGCACATGAGCACGACGATGGCGTTCTTCCTGGACACTACGCCGTAGGCGCCCACGACGAACAGGAGCGAGCTGAATACGAGCCAGTACTCGATCGGGATCATTCCTTCTCCTCCTTTGCGAGAAAGATCCCGCCCAGCATTGCGACGAACAGGAGCACGCCTATCATCAGGACGACAAGAGCGTATCCGCTCGAATTGTCCGTCCCAAACATCGACCATGCGACGTCCTCGTTCGTGACTGCATCCATCTCACCTTCTGGCCAGGACACGCCGGTCACGACCAGAACAAAGAGCAACGCGAGCAGAAGCAAAGACGAGCCTTTGATGATCGAATTGAGCTTCATCGGTCGCCACTCCCCATTATCTCGCGCTTGGTCAGCATTATTCCGAACAGGATGACGACTACGACTGCACCCACATACACGAGTATCTGAATTATAGCTACGAATTCGGCATTCAGCATGATATACATGCAAGCGACAGCAATGAAGCAGGTGGCCAGCGCCACTACCCCATGGATTATCTCCCTGGCTCTGACCACAAGAAGAGCAGAGACCAACGCCGACGCAGAAAGGAACAGGAATATGAACATCTCCCAGGTCACTTCTTCACCCCCGGCATCTCGATCGCTCCGAACTTACATGCTTTGAAACATCGGCCACAGCCGACACATTTCTCGAACACGAAGACCGCGCGTTTCTTTGGCTTCCCCTTCTTGCCATCCTTGAGGGTCTTCTCGCTTCCAGGTATCTCCATCATGTAAATGGCATCTGCAGGGCACGCGCGCGCACATGCTGAACAACCTGTGCATTTGGATAGCAGCAATTTCGGCTCGGGCATCTCGAAGTAGGACTCGTATACCTCAGTCGAAACGAGGGCTTTCTCAGGACATGCAACGATGCACTTCTCGCATGATGTGCACTTGGCGAGGTTGATCTCGGGCTTCTTCTTGTCGACCTTCTCGATGGGCATCATGGCAATGCACATCTCAGGGCACTCACCCGCGCATTTCTCGCAGCTGGTGCACTTGGACATATCCAAGTATGGCAGCTTGCGGGACTGGCGCTCCTCCTTGAATGTAGAGGCGAATGCATCATCACGAATGTCCTTCGGGCTGAGAACGAAGCTCTCGCGCTTGCGATCGGCCAACTCATATTCGGTCGTCAAGTGCAGCGCGACAGTAGGACATACTTCGGCACAGAATCCGCAGAACAAGCATCTGCCTATGTCGACACCCGGCCTTTCTATCTTGCCGAGCTCCGGATCCTCAATCTTCTCAAGCCACATGCATTCGTTTGGACAGATATTGAGACAGTTACCGCAACCGATGCATCTCTTGAAATCGAGAGTGTGTTTCCCCCTGTATACCTGCGGCAACACCAGTTTCTCATGAGGATAGAGAACTGTGTTGGGCCTGCCAAGTATGAACGAGCGCACAAACTGACGACCGGTGCGCATCATCGGCCTCACGACATACCCGAAGAAGCTCACCTTGCCTCGTTCCCTAACCACTGAACCACCCCATCGTCTTGAATGTGGCTGCTATGAGCAGGTTGAGGACGGCCAATGGCAGGAGCCGTTTCCATCCGAGCTCCAATATCTGGTCGACACGGACCCTTGGAAGCGACCATCTCATCCATTCGATGACTACGAACACGGTGTAAGCCTTGATCAGGAACCATATCTCGTCCGGTATCAGGGATGGCCCCTGCCATCCACCAAGAAACAGCGCGGTGGCGAGCGCACCACCAGCGTATCCTCGAAGATATGATGTCATCATGAAGAATCCGAAACGCATGCCGCTGTATTCAGTGGTCCATCCCTCGACGAGCTCGGCCTCCGCTTCGGGCAGGTCGAACGGGGTCACCTCCACCTCGGCTGCTATGCATACGATGAATACAACCAGACCTATGAACAGGGGTATCGCGAACCATATGTCGTGCTGGGCATCGACTATCCCCACGAAACTGAAACTTCCAGAGAGCAGAATCACGCTGGCGACAGTCAACAACAGTGGTATCTCATAGCTCATCATCTGAGCGGCGGACCTCATCCCACCTATCAGAGTGAACTTGTTGTTGGAAGACCAGCCTGCGAGCAGAATGCAGAATGGCGCTATTGCGAATGCGGCGAACGCGAAAAGTACTCCAGCGGACACGAACTCTCCAGATTCGTTAGTCGCTATGCCGAAGTTGGGGCTCAACGGTATCGTCGCGAGTATCAGGAATGAAGAGCCTATGAATAGGACCGGAGCGAGAAGGAACCCGAGCCTGTCAGCCTTGGCGGGGACGATTATCTCCTTGACGAACAGCTTCATGCCGTCCGCGAGGTTCTGGAGCCAGCCACCGATCCTGTAACCCACGTAATAAGGACCATAGAAGTCGAATATCCTGCCGCTGAGTTTTCTATCCAGCCATATGAAGTTGAGGACGTTGATGAGCGCGACTATGATGACTATGAGCGATTCCAGCATTATGGTCATCACCGCGGTGTGACCGTGGGACCCTGCGAAGTCACCGACGTCGGTGAAGAAATCACCGAAGTACCAGGGAAGCACATCCCCGAGCCAGTACCATAGGTGGTTGACCAGGTCCACGAGCCACACAATTATGCCATTGCAGAATTGGAAAAGGTTCATGGTCTCACCTGTCACACTCCCCGATGCACATGTCCAATCCACCCATTATGGCCACGACATCGGCCACCTTGTAGCCTACAAGCATACGAGGGGCTGCTGATACGGTTATGAAGATGGGACTACGGATCTTGAGGCGATACGGCTTGTCTGAGCCGTCTCCGACGACATACATCATCCCTTCACCCCTGGGATCCTCGACCCTGCCCAAGCCAGTGCCGATGGGTGCGTTCCTCGGAGCGACCGTGCGCCATTTGCCTGCGGGCATGCGCTGGATCGCCTGTCGGATGATCTTACAGCACTCCCACATCTCATCCATTCTCACACGATAACGCGCAAAACAGTCACCTTCAGGTCGTGAGCAGACTTCGAAATCGAGGTCCGAGTAGACGGAATAAGGCCGGTCCTTGCGCATATCATACTTCACACCACTCGCCCTTAATGGCGGGCCAGTGACACCAAGGTCGAGAGCGTCTTCCTTCGTGAGGAGGCCTACGTCGACATTCCTCATCATGAATATCTTCGAACCCTCGTACAGATCCTCGTACTCCTTCAGACGAGTCTCGATGTAATCGCATGCACGCAACGCCTCCCGGTCCCAGTTCGGCGGCAGGTCGTGCGCGACCCCGCCTATACGAGGATAGTTGTATGTCAATCGCGAACCCGAAAGGCTCTGGAGAAGGTCCACGAGGACCTCCCTGTCCCTCATGGAGTAGATGAATCCCGCCATCATTCCGAGGTCCACGGCATATGCCGCGAGCCACATCAGATGGGAGGCCAGTCTCTGCATCTCAATGGCGATCACTCGGATGTACTCTGCCCGCTCAGGGACCTCTATGCCCATCAGGTCCTCCACCGTCATGCAGTACAGGTGACTCCATGTGA
This sequence comes from uncultured Thermoplasmata archaeon, assembly GCA_963719945.1. Classification (GTDB taxonomy): domain Archaea; phylum Thermoplasmatota; class Thermoplasmata; order UBA10834; family UBA10834; genus UBA9653. The sequence continues at coordinate 796,824 of CAVRDX010000001.1, forward strand.
GCGAAGAACCGTAGCATAGCCTGTCCGCGAGCGGAATTATCTGCGGATAGGTCCTGTTCTCGCAGATCTTCTCGATGCCGCGGTGGAGATAGCCGACCTCGGGTTCCGCATCGACGATGGTCTCGCCATCTACCTTGACGCGGAGGTTCCACAGACCATGCGTCATCGGGTGCTGCGGTCCCATGTTGATCCACATTTCGGCCATCCATGATCACATCCTGAAATCCTTGCGCAACGGGTGATACATCGTATCCTTCGGCAACAGTATCCTTTCCAGTTTAGGATGGTCCTTGAACACTATGCCCATGAGGTCATACGATTCTCTCTCGTTCCAATTCGCTCCGCCCCAGATCGATGAAATGGAATCGACTGTCGGGTCTTCCTTGGGCAGCTTCACGATGAGCTCCAGCATGATGTTGGATTGATAGGAATTGATGTGATAGACTATCTCGAACCTGTCAGGGTAGTCAACCGCGGATATCATGGAGAGGTGCTCGAATCCAAGGTCATTTCTCAGGAGTCTGCATGCATCATGGAGACTGTCGCGAGCGATGATGGTGCGTATGAGTCCATCCCTGACCCGCTCAGACCCCTCGACCGACTTGCCGAACGCGTCGCTGATCGTCCGGAGCACATGCTCCTCAGGGTCCTCGCCTATCGTCAACGGGGCTCTTTCGATGTTCCCCGTAGGGTCCTGGTTGCCTCTTCCCCCTCCCCTCATATATGATCCCCTGCTATCTTCTCCATCATCGGCCCGTAAGAAGGCCGCGTTTGTTCTCCAAGATGATTTTCTGCAATTTCAGGAACCCGTCTATCAACGCCTCTGGCCTAGCCGGGCATCCGGGTATGTAAATGTCGACTGGGATGAAAGTGTCCACACCAGGGACTACATTGTAACTCTCCCAGAACGGTCCTCCGGATATCGCACACTCACCCATGGCGATGACCCACTTGGGTTCAGGCATCTGATCGTATAGCCGCCTGAGAGCAGGCTTCAACTTCTTGCTCACGGGACCGTTGACCAGGAGCACATCGCACTGACGGGGTGTCGATCTGTATATGACCCCCATCCTCTGAGCGTCGAACCTCGGTGCCGAGGCGACGGCCATCTCCAAGGCACAACACATGATACCGAAATGAAGCGGGTAGATGGAGTTTCTCGTAGCCCAATTGAAAAAATCCTTGAGCAATAGGTCAAGAGCGCCACCCACGGGTGTCTTCTTGAGGATGACCTCAAGTGTCTCATCGGACCATTTGAGAAAATCCTTTGAGCGGAACATCATGACCTGGCCCGCGGAAGGCTTGTCCCCATTGTTCAAATCCAGATTATCTCCTCCTTCTTGAGGGCGTACACGACACCCACGAGAAGAATACCTAGGAAAGCCAACATCGAGAACTTGGCCATATCGCTTAGGTCAGTGAAGACGAGAGCCCACATGAGCACGAAGACCGTGACCAGGTCGAAGGCGATGAAAAGGATGGCGTACATATAATACTGGAAATGGAACTGAATCTGCGCCTCACCTATCGGGACTTCACCACATTCGTATGTGGTGGTACCTCGCGGATCGTTCTTATCTGGTCTGAGATAGCGCGATAAGAGGAAGACTAGGGCAGGAAGCAAAACCGCTATGACCGCGAATGCAGCGACCCCCATATAGTCCTCTGCGAGCATCGCCCTCGGATTCGCATCAAAGTATTAAGGGTTTTCAGTGTACGGTTCTTAGATTGTGGGCCGTCAGTATCGAATTTTCTTCAATTACTCTGCGCATTTGCAGCAGATAAGACGCGGAGAATTAGATGAAAGAGGTTTCAGCGACCGATTAGATGATGAAACGTCTAGCGGATGCGGATTCCACACCGCGCACAGAATGATGTATCCGAGGCAATGGTCGAGCCACATGCCGGACATGTGCCACCGACACCTCCTGGCGGAGGTATGAAAGGCGCGGGGCCAGGGGCCGTCTTCGATGCCTTGGCCTTTTCATCACCCAATATAAAGACGATAACGACGATCACGATGACCACGATTATGACAACCGTGATGATTCCGATGATGAGGACCATCGACAGGGCGTCCTCGACGTTATCAAGTATATCTATGGTATAGTTCAGATTGACCGTCGTTGTCCCTTCGTTCGCCCATGTGAATGTGTAATCTCCGCTCACTGCAGCCTCCATCGATCCTGCATCAGATACGGATACTTCATCGACCAGTGCGGTGCCAGTCGGTGAACTGAGGGTAAAATGTAGGTCGTCTTCGCAGTACCAGAGGTAGGTGATCTCGTCACCCGCACTATAATGGGCCGCGTCAGAATAGCTCGATCCAGGCTGGATGTTTCTGCTAGCATTGGCACTGACCCCCGTCGATGCGCACAACACCATCATCAATGCCAACACGGAGCAAGCCAAAATCGGAGCATGTCTCATGATTTATCCCGATTGATATCGGATTCACGGATATTTAGCAGTTATAGTCCCTGCAATCCACATCTCGCGCTGTAGTTGGATATGTATTTAGTACGGCCGTCGCAATCTTCGACCGAGATGTCGAGACCAGACCTCGTTTTGCTCCATCCACCGAGCGTGATGGATTTCCGAAAGAAGACCATGTTGCTGGGTCCAGTAAGTGACCTTATACCTTCAACACCGGTGTTCGAGATGTATCCGATCGGATTCACAACGATGGCGTCCCATCTCGAGTCGAAGGGGTACTCGGTCAGGATAGCAAACATTGCAAACAAGATGCTGTCATCCAACAGATTCAACCCGGACAGGTTCGTGAAATCCATCGATGCGGGCATGTTCGGAATCGACCTGCACTGGATGCCCCATGTGCAAGGGGCCCTGGAACTGGCGAAGATGGTGAAGAGGCATCATCCAGACAGACCAGTTGTGATGGGTGGGTTCAGCTCATCATACTATCACGAAGAGCTCATGGCGAAGCATCCGGAGGTGGATTATGTCCTTAGAGGGGATTCCACCGAGGTGCCGCTTGAGAAACTCATTTCCTCCCTGGAGTCGAGGAAATCACTCGAAGACGTCCCGAACCTGACATGGAGGAGAGAGGGGAGTACGAAGGTCAACCCCATCACAAATGTGCCGGATACCCTCGACGACATTGAGATAGATTATGGGTTGATGATCCGCAAGGTGCTAAGGTATAGGGATCTGGACGGGCACATGCCATACAAGAACTGGAAGAACAACCCCATGTCCATCGCGGTGGCGGTCAGGGGATGCACGCACAACTGCATCAACTGCGCAGGATCGTGCGACTCGTTCGCCAGGAACTTCGCAAGGACCAAGCCCGCATATCGATCACCAGACCTACTCGCAGATGACATCGCAAAGGCCGAGGAATACATCAAAGGTGCCACATTCATAGTCGGTGATATCAGACAGCCAGGGAAGGCATATGCATCGAAGTTCCTCAAGGCGATAAAGGAGCGCAACGTGGAGAACGAGGTCATCATCGAGCTCTTCACCCCAGCGGACAAGGAATTTGCTGCAGATGTCGGGAAGAGCATCGAGTCGTTCAGCGTCCAGATGTCACCCGAGACTCACGATGACGAGGTCAGGAAGGCTCAGGGAAAGCCGTATACAACTTCAGGGCTTGAGAAATCCATAGATGCGTTCCTGAAAGCGGGTTGTGGTCGATTCGACATATTCTACATGATAGGGTTGCCGATGCAGACGAGCGATTCAGTCGACGGGACCGTGGCATACACCAGGAAGCTTTACGATCAGTTCAAAGGTCAGAATGTGTTCCCATTCATCAGTCCATTGGCACCATTCCTGGATCCTGGCGGGAACGCTTTCGAATTCGCGGATAAGCTCGGATACAAACTATTCGCGTCCACGCTCGAGGACCATGTGAGGCTAGCATCCACACCGAGCTGGAAATACGTGCTAAACTACGAGACGCAATGGATGACGAGGGACCAGATTGTCGAATCCACATACTCGGCCGGACTCAACCTCAACTTCATAAAGAAGGAGATGGGGCTGATAGGGGACGATATCGCAGACAGGACCGAGAACAGGATAATCGCTGCTAGGGATATGATGCGCAAGATCGATTCCATCGTGGCAAAGGGCAAGGCGAGTGGAAACGACCTCGATTCGCTGAGGGAAGCCGCGACCAGGCTCAGCGAATCCACGGTGTGTGAGAAGGAAGAGCTGGATTGGTCCGAGAGCTCGATCTATGCGAGCATACCAAGGATGGTCAGTGCCCTTCTCAGGAAGAAGTGAGGCTGAAGTTATAAGAACGGAATCGCCCATGCTATGAGCGGTCCCATGATTCTGAACATATACGGTTATCAGGACTCAGGCAAAACCGTAACTGTGGAGAAGCTCGTCAAGAAGCTGGTTCAGATAGGATACAGGGTGTCCTCCGTAAAGCACAGCAGCACTGAAGATGAGATCGACGAAGAGGGCAAGGACACCTGGAGGCACTGGAAAGTCGGAAGCGACCCTGTCGTCCTGTCCGCCAAGAAAGGGACCGTGTTCTTCATACATTCCGGATTGTCCAGCGATGAGATCATCGAAAGCCTCAAGTGCAGCCATGACCCGGATGTGATCATACTCGAAGGATTCAAGGACTCCGACATCTACCCGAAGATCTCCATCGGAGACATAAAACCAAGAAAGGGCACCATAATGAACAACCCTGACCTGAAGACCCTGGTGCATTATGTCGAGCACGAGGTCGAGGTCGAGCGACTGATCAAGAGACTGCCAATGCTCAACTGCAGAAAGTGTGGAATGGACTGCGATTCACTGGCCAGGGCAATAGTGGAAGGAAGTCGTAGGATAGAGGACTGCAGGGAGATGCCGTCCAGAGAAGTCGAGATACTGGTCGGCGGGAAGAGGATAGCGACAGGCACTTTCGTGTCTGAGATAGTCGACGACACGATTCGGGGCATGCTTGGGAGTCTGAAAGGTTACGAATCCGGCAAGGATGTTGAAATCCGTCTCAAGGCTAATAAGCAGGCTTCGAAAAGAAGTCCATCGAGGAAATGAATAGATGGAGATGACCCAGCACATCCATACATTCTGCGCTAGGTTTATGAATGTCTACGATATCCCGAGAGCCAGTATCATATGGGTCCTTCCGCGCTGAAATCGCGGAGGGATCACAGAGGAGCGGTAAACGCTCACCTGGTGACAACTCATGAGGAAGATCTCAGAGATCGAAAAGGACCTCGATGCATGCCTTCAATGCGGATACTGCAGGGATACCTGCCCAGTCTACAAACAGATCGGTTGGGAATCGGCCACGCCGAGAGGCAAAGTGTTCTACCTGAAACAGATAAAGAACAAGACCCCGGTGGACACATTGCTCCGAAGGACGCCGAAGATAGATGAGAAGTTCGTCGAGAGGATATTCCAGTGCACTTCATGCGCTGCATGCGAACATAACTGCCATGTCGAGATCGACTTCGCCAAGCTATGGGAAGAGGTAAAGGAATGGCTGATTGACCAGGGCCATGGGCCCATGGAAGCCCATAAGAAGATAAAGGAAAGGGTCGTGGCCAAGCACAACCCATTTGATGAGCCTAAGGAGAAGAGGCCGGCGTGGTTGCCAAAGGATGTGAAGCTCTCAGATAACCCAGAGGTGGTCTTCTTCACCGGTTGCACCGAGGCATACAGGATGCAGCCGCTCGCTGTTGCGACCGCAAAGCTCCTGGACAAAGCTGGGGTCGCATTCACTACCATGGGAGAAGAGGAATGGTGCTGCGGGTCGCCGCTCCTTAGGACAGGGCAGAAAATACCAGTGATGCAGGAGATCGCACCTCACAACGTGCAGGAGATGGAGAGGCACGGTTGGAAGACGATGGTCACTGCATGCGCGGGCTGCTACAACACGATGAAGAACGACTATCCGAAGATGGTCGGAAAACCATCGTTCAAGCTCTACCATGTCTCAGAGTACCTAGATAAGCTCATCAAAGAGAACAAGCTCAAATTCACCAAGGAGTTCAAGAAGAAGGTCGCCTACCACGACCCATGCCACCTTGGAAGGCACGCGAAGGTGTACGATGCCCCCAGGAACGTCCTCAGGGCCATACCTGGGCTGGAATTGGTTGAGATGAGGCACGAGAAGGGAGATTCTCAGTGCTGTGGCGCTGGTGGAGGGTTCAAAGCCGCCTTCAACGACATGGCGGAGAGCATCGCAGCAGATAGGGTCAAGGAAGCCATCGATGCGGGGGCCGAGCTGATCGTCACATCGTGTCCGTTCTGTCAGGTCAACCTCAACGCAGGTGCCAAGAAAGCGGGCGTGGACATCAAGACGATGGATGTCGTGCAGGTCGCCTTGCAGGCTCTCTGATCGAGAGCCGTCTTAGGACGGCCTCGCTTTTCAGTTCTCTGAGAGCGTCCGAGGCAATCCATTTCGCAGTTCGGGAATCAGATTCGGAGATTTCCTCCGCAACTTCGATCGCCAACTCGTTCAATCTAAGATTGCGCTTGCCGATCTGGCGTAGAGCCCAATTGACCGCTTTCTTGACGAAATTCCTATCGTCCCGTGACTCCCGCACGATGACTGGAAAGAATATCATGAATGATTCGTCGGGCGCATGCTTGTCATGAACAGAGAGTGCAGCCATGATGACGAAACCCGCCCTCTTGACGAACTCTCGATCTGATGATGCGAACTCCATCGCGATCTCATAGGCAAACGGGGTTCTATCGAAGAGGTTGCTGCAAACCTGGTCGCAAATGTCCCACGAATCGAAGTCAGAGGTCCATGTGATCACCTGCTCGCGCGTGATCATCGAAGGTTCGTCTATCATGGAAGCGAGTATTCGGGCCTCGTGTATCCCTGAACCCCAAAGAGAGAGAGCAAGATCATGATCTCTCGGGATGGATTTCGCCATCCCCCTCAGAGTGGTCACTGAGATGCCAAGTGTGTCGTGAGAAGATATCCCGAATCGGGCCATCCCCGCCACATTAGAAGGATTCTCCATCGACCGTAGTTCTTCTACGATGGTTTCGAACCTCGATCTCAGATCCCCGTCCACGGAACTCCCTTATGGGCGCTCATAACTATCTGAGTATCTGTCTCCTTGACTCCATCGATCTTCAGGAAGTTGTCAATGAACTCCTGCAGCTCGCTCATGCCAACGAAGAGGGCAACGACGAGTAGGTCGTATTCGCCAGTTACGCGATATACGGCGACCACGCGGTTGTGGTTGACGACATGGTCGACGACCCTGTCCAACTTATCGGTCACGGTCTTGAGGTGGATATAGGCCTTCACGGTATTCTCGATAAGTCGGTAGTCTATGTGGATCGAGAAGCGCATGATTATGCCCTTGTCAATGAGATTCTTGATACGCCTTCTGACGGTGGCCTCAGTGACATCGAGCTTCTTGGCGATCTCCGAGTTGCTCATCCTCGCGTTCTCGCGGAGTTCGCACAGGATGCGTATGTCTGTCTTGTCAATCGGGAGCAGCTTGAGATCCAGACCCTTCCATCTCTCGAATATCTCGCAAGGGTGCTGGCTTAGCGGAAGTGTGTTCATCAGATCCCGGAGTCCCGTAGATTGATAGAGTACTTCAATCTAACGGAATTCATGCAAAAAAGCGTCCCCGTGTATGCGTTTTCGTACATGAACAGCACATTTGATAACGATTGGTGATACGAAAATCGGCGAAAACCGCTCATTTGCCGAACCGACGGCCTCTCATCTGATATGACCGCACAGCCCTCAGGAAGTCGATCTTCCTGAAGCCAGGCCAGTACACATCGGAAAAATATAACTCTGAATATGCGAGCTGCCACAACAGGAAGTTGGAGATTCGCTCCTCGCCAGACGTCCTCAGGATGAGGTCCGGGTCTGGCAGTTCAGCGGTGTAAAGATATCCCGAGAACAACTCAGAATCGATGCTGTCCACGGTGATCTTCCCGTCCTTGACATCCCTTGCCATGTTCCTGATCGCATCTATGATCTCCTCCCTTCCGCCGTATCCAACTGCGATATTGAAGAAGTAGTTGTCATAATCCTTTGTCTTCTCCTCCGCATACATGATGGATTCCTTGAGATCCTTGGGAAGGAGGTCCCGAGAACCTATGACCCTGACCCGTATCCTGTTCTTGTGGACCCTGTCGTCGTCGCCCAGCACTTTGAAGTTCTGCACGAACATGCGCATCAGTGTCTCTATCTCACCCTTCTCCCTGCTGACGTTCTCTGTTGAGAAGGCATAGACGGTGAGCACCCTGATACCGAGCTCCAAACACCATTCAAGCATCTCCTCGAGCTTGTCCTTCCCCTTCTCATGGCCTTCTGAGACCAGAATGCCCACCTCGTGAGCATAACGTCTGTTGCCATCCATTATGACCGCTACATGGTGCGGGACCGGATTGGACATGACCTCTTTCAGCAGACGCTTCTCATAGGTCTGGTAGGCAGTACTGGAAATAGCTCTTGAGATCTCACCAGTCATTTGTTTCGCACCAACTCTATAGAAGAGGCTTATTAAAGTTATGTGTGTCCGAAATCCTCGGGAAGGCCAGCACTGTAAAGGCCCAGGTCAAAACAGCCGATAGCGGCAACCGCTCCTATCGCCCCGCGTTCGCCTGTCACCTTTATGACCTTGACACCATTCATCTCGGCCACATGTTCTGCATCGTGTATAGATAATATTGTATCCTTGGCCTGGGCTCCGAATCTGACAAGGGATGCTGGTATGTCCAGACCTTCGAAGGCAGTCATAACGGTCTGGTCTGAGTATGTGTTCTCCGATATGAATTTCCGGCACCATTCTATGGTTCTCTCGATGTCGTCTGCAAGAACCGCGAAGGACAACGCTGTGGCCGCGCAATTAGTGGTCTTCTGAGGAGCATGAGGGTTGAGTTGGACAATCTTGTGCGACAGCAGGAGTCCGTAGGGCATCTCCCGGCCCATCTTCAGACCAGTGACCCATGTCGCCCCCTTCTCCTTAGTGTCAGTGTCGTCAACGCCGATTATCAAACGCCTATGCGCAGGAGTGGTCAACCGTATCTCCACCTGCCGCGAACCGCCGACCTGCTCGTCGCTCAGGTATTCAACTTTCTCCACGCCCTCGGCCTGTGGGAGGCATGCACCCACACCCACGCTAGCTCCTGCAAGGCCCATCCAAGTGGTCTCGACCTTGCCGTCGCGGACATGGAGGGATTTCAGCGCCTGCCCGCCAGTCTCCTTCGCAGCAGGTCCGAACCGGACTTCGCCCTCTCCTATCCGCGCATCCATTATCAGGGTGGTTCCCTGCACCTCGACATGATCGACAACGCCTCCTGCCCTGAGCCTATTGATCGCGTCCCATTCCACAGGCCCCTGAGCACAGCATTCTTCCACGATCTTGGCCCGTTTGGACCTCTCATCGACCATGGTGATTAGCCGTCTGGCGAACATGCCACCATGCTTTTCACGTATCTGCGCTGGGGTAAATACCTTGGACATTCGTGATCAGACTTCCAGGGTTTCGCCAGGTTCCATTATGGCTACTCTCGCCTTGGACGATTTCTTGACAAGCTTCGCAAATTCCGCTGGATCCTGCTCGATAAGAGGCCAGGTCCCATAGTGCATTGGTATGACCATCTTGGGTTCTATCAACTTCGTCGCAAGGGCGGCCTGTCGCGGATCCATCGTATAGAAACCGCCGATTGGAAGCATGGCGATCTCTGGCTTGTACAGCTCGCCGATAAGCTTCATGTCCCCGAACACACTGGTGTCCCCTGCATGATAAATGATCTTGCCAGTATCAATGATCAGCCCAACGGCCATGGCCGCTGAGAACTCCAGTCCTGGAGCACCTATGCTGGAAGAATGGAATGCTGGCACCATGGTGATGCTGGTATCCCGGACCTTCACGGTCCCGCCAAGATTGAATCCGATGCTCTTCACTTCACATCTCTCGAGATATGCGGACATCTCGACGATTGAGACGATCTCGGCTCCAGTCCGTCGTGCGATCGGTACGGCATCGCCAAGGTGGTCTCCGTGTCCATGAGTGACGCATATGATGTCGCAGTCTACCTCCTCGGGCTTAACGGCTGCCTTCGGATTGCCCGTCAGAAACGGATCGACCAGTACCTTGTCTCGGCCTTCTATCAGAAACGCTGAATGACTTAGCCACTTTATCTTCATGCCAACCATCCCATGGACTCCATGGCCCACTGGCTATTTCTTAGTTTTGAACCCAGCCATCACGGAGCTGGATCGATAGCCAAGTACCTGCCGACCAGATCCTGTAGACTCATTGCCCGGACCCCATGATCCTCATATATCAACCATTTCCCCTTGACCCCGAGGGGGTTGCCCCTGTGCCGGCCAGAGGTCTCCATGAGTTCCGGAGGGGATTGTAGAGGCAGAGATATCGGATATCCTTCCAGAAAGGTCAATGGCTCGGCCGAGAGCCCGTAACGATCATTGATCGAGGATGCGATCGATCGGTATACGCGCTCCATTGCAGGAGGATCTACGGGGTCGGTGAACCCCTGCAGCACAGTCCGCTGACGAATCCCCTGTGATATACTGAGCTTGGACGACACATCCTTCTCCGCAGACCGGGCTTTCTTCCTGTTCGGGTAGCTTCCGATTATGGAGAACGCATCTGCGCCCTGCTCGATCAATCGACGCTCGACCCTTCGGGTGGAGCTCATCCCGATCTTCGGGATCGTATTATAGAACGCAAGGTAGAGTACATGTTCCCTCTTGCAGAACTCGATGTCACATTCCTCCCCCTCGCACCTGGGCTCGAACACGCATTCCTGGAATGGGATGAAAGACTCGCCGGAGCATGATTCGCACTGAGGGAACTTGGTCACCTGAGATCCGCCAGGGCATTTGACATGCCTGTCACCATCGAAGTATCCCACACATGTCTTCGACTTGCTCACGGTCATGGCCAACCGCGGGACGTCCAGCTCTAAGATGCCACCGTCCCTCCGATCGAGGCAGACCAATGACGGTCTGAAACCGTTCCACTCGAATTCGAGCACGTGTAACGGCAGGGAATCCTGCCTCATCTCGAGCCAAAGCACGTCTGCGCCGACGAACATCTAGCATAACCTCTGACACGATACCTTTTATCGATTACGGTGGGTCTACTGAAAATAGGCCTTGCCAGATCATCGGATGGTCTATTCCTCGACATCCTTGGAAGGAGAGGAATCATCGGGATCAGCGGGACCATGATCGGCATCGCTGACATCGGTCGATTCCGGTGGTGGGTACTCCGACATATCGACCTCGATCCTCTTCAGATACTGGGGGGGTACATCGTTGGTGAGATAGACCGTCTTGCCCGCTTTCTGGATCACGATACCGTCCTCGGCCGCGGCATTCGAATCGACCTCCAGTATAATCGGACTCTCCGTCCTGACCCTGCCCGCATTCACCGCGTCACCGACGGTCTTGCTGAGGTGGACTTTCTTCCTGTCCGAGGGTTTAAGACCGACCTCCAATACGATGTCGACCTCCTCGGCGGTTATCGGATAGTAGAGCTTTTCTGGTGTCCCTATCGAGTCGGCGTCCAATTCTACCTCGAATGAGTGTGCATAGGTGGCCCGTATCATGCCGTCCCTGACCTCATATCTGCCCTTGTCATCCGTCTCTATGATGGCGATTATGTGATGAGTCCTGAGCCAGTGATATCTCCTCTGCTTCCTCTGAATCGCGTTCACGAAGCCTCTGAGGTCCACGAAACCCTGTCGGTCCACTTGTAGATCGAATCTCTCGGGGAAGTGCCTGAGAACTCCTGCGAGGGTCCTGCTGAGCCTATCGAGTTCCTCATCGTTCATGAGAAACCGACCTTCTTGGCCGCAGACGGGGCAGAACTCGGCCCTGAAATAACCGTGATCCCTACATTCTTTCAACATGCTTTTCCCGAAGAACGGGTTATGCGGGAGCCCGATAAAAGCTTTCGCTCGTACGCGAGTGACTGGTGCATCTGCCAAACCATCGGTTAGCCAAGATAGTGCGCCAGGACAGGACTGCACAGAAAGAAGGAAAATGGTTGTTTGAAGGGGTTTGGGGCAAGAGCGATCTGCTCTGACCGCTTCAGGCTTCCTGCGGTTCGGCCTTCTTCTCGTAATTCCACGGGCCCTTGGTTATGAACGCGAGCGCAAATGCGACAAGCGAACCGATACCGACGGCGATGAACACGTACTCGAACCCGCCGGTGATTATGCCGGGGATGAGTCCGCCGATCACACCGCCCATTGCGTAGGCCGTGAAGACGATGCCGTAGTTGTTGCCGAAGTACTTGGTCCCGAAGAAGTCCGAAGTCGTAGGCGGAAACAAAGCGAAGTTGCCACCGAAGCAGAAGCCAGACAGGGATGCCAACGCCGTGAATCCAAGGAACTGCACATTCTCGTCCGTTGGCTTGCTCATGATGAAGGCCGCAGCAGCGAACAATATTATCGCTTGAGTGAGGAACATCGCCCTCATGGCCTTCGTCCTTCCCAGCTTGTCGGATATTATGCCCCATGCGATCCTGCCTGCTCCGTTGAACACCGCCAGTATTCCGACGATAGTAGCGACCTGAGATATCACCATGACATTCTCTGCCACTGGATCGAAACTTGGGTTCGCATCAGCATAGATGTCCTCCAGATTCTGAGAGACGTTGCCGATGTTCCCGATCATCATCAGACCGCAGGTAGCGGACAATACGAACATGACCCAAAGGAGCTTGAAGCTCTTCGTCCCCATCATCTCTCGCCACTGGATGTCCTTGCCCTCCGAGCTGCCTGCCACCATCTTCGGAGGAGACCAGCCCTTCGGACAATATCCCGCTGGCGGGTTTATCAGGAACAATGCACCAATGAACACCATCGCGAAGAATATGATGCCGAGGTACAGGTACGCTGCAGAAATGCCACCCGAGTTGTCCACGAAGTACTTGCCTACCTGGGCGAATACAAACGTGCCAGCGCCGAAACCGGCTACCGCGATCCCGCTGACGAGTCCCTTCTTGTCAGGGAACCACTTCAGGCAACATGCGATCGGGCAACCGTATCCGAAACCGACACCGATTCCAAGAACAGTATATCCGACATACATCAGGGCCAGGCTATCCGTGGACACTGACGATATCATGTATCCCGCAGCGTATACAACGGCCGAGAGCATAGTGATCTTCATCGGACCGTGTTTATCCTGTAACTTTCCGCCAACCATCACGAACAAGCCGAAACCAGCCAAGCTCGTCGCGAATATCCCTAGCACCGCAAGCGACTTCGCACCTTCTCCGAGCTCAGCCGCCAAGGGCTTGTTGAAGACCGACCAGGCGTATATGGAGCCCAACGCAAGCTGGACCAACAAAGCGCCGATGACCGGTATCCATCTGTTCATTACTTTCTCTTCTGCCATCGTATCTCTCCCGTTTCAATTGTCAATTCATTCCCATTCTTCAGATGAATCTCACTGTGCCAGTCTTGATATCGAACATGGCACCGTACAGCGTAATCTTCTCAGCGTGAACGGCGTCCCGTATGATAGAGCTCATATCCATGAGCTTTCTCAACTGCACCCTGACATTCGTCTCTGCCACTAGATTCGGATCGCGTGATTTGACATCGTCGAGCTTTGACTTCGCACATTGTATTTCCTTTATCACGCATTCCATACTCTCCAGTCCCCCGCATTCGTATGAGGCCTTCACAGCACCGCATTCCGTATGACCCATCACGAGGATCGCACGGACCTTCAGGTGAGATACGGCATATTCCAGGCTCCCGTACAGGCTTGGATCGCATACGCAATTCCCCGCCACACGGACGACGAACGCGTCGCCCAAGGACAGGTTGAATATCTTCACAGGGTCCACTCTAGAATCAGAACAGGTGACGATAGCCACGAACGGTTCCTGCTTCTTCGCGAGCCTCGCGAGAAACGAAGGGTCCGCGCCATTTCGGAACGTGGAATTCCCGTCGACCAATCGGGTCTTCGGATCCATGCTCGCGTCCGTAGCTAGCACCTCCTTTAGAGTGTCTTAAATTTAATATTGGAGGGGGGATGCCCCCCTCCTAGAAAAGGATATTGGTGTTTAGTCCTCAAGAGTCGAGACGTCGCCAGTCGGGAGACCGAGCTCTCTAGCCCTGAGCAGTCTCCTCATGATCTTGCCGCTCCTGGTCTTAGGGAGTGACTTGACGACCTCAATCTCCCTCGGGTACGCGTGCCCTGCGAGCCTGCTCTTGACGTGCTTCTGGATGTCCGCCTTGAGCTCGTCGCTCTCCACATGGCCAGGGGTCAGGACGATGAACGCCTTGATGATATTGCCTCTGAGCTGGTCAGGCTTCCCGATGACGCCCGCCTCAGCGACCGCCTCGTGCTCGATCAGCGCGCTCTCGACCTCGAAGGGCCCGACACGCTCGCCAGATGTCTTGATGACATCGTCGGCGCGACCGACATACCAGAAGTATCCGTCATTGTCGATCTGGGCAGTGTCGCCGGTGTAGTACCAGCCGTTCCTGAAGTATTCGTTGTACTTCGCCGGGTTATTCCAGATCTTCCTCATCATGGACGGCCACTTTGGCCTGATCACCAGGCTGCCTTCCTCGCCGTCGGCCAGAACCGTGCCGTTCTCATCGACTATGGCGGCCTCGATGCCCGGGAGCGGCTTGCCCATGGAGCCTGGCTTGATAGGCATCTCAGGGAAGTTGGTGATCAATATGCTGCCCGTCTCCGTCTGCCACCACGTGTCGTGGAATGGCTTGTTGTCGAAGACCTCCTGGGCCCACTTGACTCCCTCTGGGTTGAGCGGCTCACCAACGCAGTAGAGCGCCCTCAAACTCGAAAGATCGTACTTCTTCGGTATGTCATCACCCTTCGCCATCAGCATCCTGACGGCCGTCGGGGCTGTGTACCATATGGATATCTTGTAGTTCTGGATGGCCTGGTACCATCGGTCTGGATCGAACCTGCCGCCGAGCCCGACCTGTGTCGTTCCGTTCGACCAGGGTCCGAGACAGCCATAGACCACGCCAGTGACCCAGCCTAGGTCAGCACCGCACCAATATACGTCCTCATCATGGACATCCAACACCCAGTAAGTCGTGAGGGTCGCCTGCACTATTCCCTTGTGGGCATGCACGACCCCCTTCGGCTTCCCGGTCGAGCCAGATGTGTAGAGCAGGTACATGAACTCCTCGGGGTCCATGGGGACGGTCTCGAACTTGTCGGAAGCTGATGCCATCTCCTTCTCCCAGCTCAATTCGCCCGGAGCGACGTCATCGCCGACGATGATCGTGTGCTTCATTTCTGGCAGCTGGTCCTTGACCTCGTAGAACCTCGTCTTTAGTTCGCTGTCAGTGACCAGACAGACTGCACTGCTGTCCAGGAGCCTGTCCTTGATGGCGTCCGGACCGAACGCGGGGAACATTGGGCTGGCAATCGCGCCATACTTTATCGCGCCCAGGAATCCGATGTATAGCTCAGGGGACCTCTGCAGGAAGAAGAATACCCTGTCCTGCCTCTTTATTCCCAGCTTCTTCATCACGTTCGCGAACTTGTTCGTCTGTTCGTAGAGCTGCTTGAACGTGAACTTCTGGGAATTGCCCTCGCCATCGTCATATATGAGAGCGACCTTGTCAGCGTTCTTTCCTTTCGCGTGCCTGTCAACAACGTTGTAGGCTGCGTTGATCTTCCCGCCGGGGAACCAGTCAACCATCTTCTCAGCGTCAGCCCACTTGAAACTCGACCTCAGTTCGTTGTAGCCGAGTAGATTCGGCTTCAATCTGAGTTTCGAGGGGTCCTTTACGATAATTTCGCCTTTTATTAGCTCGGTGTCTTTCTCTGCCATCTCTTCACTTCCAATCTAGCTGGCCAGAGGGGTCGCTGTTCATGCCCTTGGCTTCGCCGTTCTCGTGATCAGGTCTCGCCCATCGCACTCGCGCAACATCATCAGTGAGTCAATAATCCTCTCTGATCGTTCTTCTCTGCACTTCAGCGGCGCGGGTTAAGGTGCTCTTCACCGAAGCGGCATCCGAGCCCGCTAGGCGATATCCTATCGACTGCATTTGTCATATCCTTATAAGGTTTTTCGATGCGACAACGGCGATTTCACTCGATTCGGTATCCTGCGTGCGGTATTTGGGGAGTCTAATGTGACGATATTCGTTCGGTTACGACGAAAAGCGAACCGTTTCCGACGACATATAATCAAATTAAGAGTATAGTAAGAGGTTTGCATCACATGTGACGAATAATCACTCTTTCAAGTTGTGGTGTATCTTTGCGGCCTTGACCGTGTTCTTCATCAGCATTGTGATCGTCATCGGTCCCACTCCGCCAGGTACTGGAGTGATCGCCTTCGCCTTTTCCTTCACCGACTCGAAATCCACATCACCCACGAGCCTCGTGCCGTTCTTCGCGGTCGGGTCGTTGATCCTGTTTACGCCTACATCTATCACGACGACTCCGTCCCTGACCATGTCTGCCTTCACGAAGTTGGGCACACCTATGGCCGCGATGAGGATGTCGGCCTGTTTCGTGAATTCGCTCATGTTCTGCGTTCTCGAATGACATATGGTGACGGTTGCATCCGCCCCCGGGGCTTTCTGAAGGAGTATGTTTGTGATCGGCTTCCCGACGATGTTGCTACGGCCTATGACGACTACATGCTTACCCTTAGGATCGTTCCCGCTCCTCACGAGGAGTTCCTGTATTCCATGAGGTGTGCACGGCAGATAGCAGTCCTCGGCCCCGACGACCATCTTCCCTACATTCACGGGGTGGAAGCCGTCCACATCCTTGCTCGGATCGATCTTGAGCAACACATTCTGCTCGTTGATATGCTTCGGCAGCGGGAGCTGGACGAGGATACCATCGAACTTCTTGTCGTTGTTGTACTTGTCGATCAGATCAAGGAGTTCCTGCTCCGTCGTTTCCACGGGGAGACGTATCGTCTCGGAGTGCATGCCTAGCTCCACACACGCTTCACCCTTCTTCCTCACATAGACCTGTGAAGCTGCATCTTCTCCAACGATGATCACTACCAGACCAGGGGTCACCCCGGACTTCTTCATCCCAGCGATCTCATCCTTGAGTTCTGCTCGGATGCTTTTCGCAACCTCGTTTCCGTTTATGATTTGGGCCACCAATTAAAACGCCTCCTAAAACGTGATGCGCCTCGTTTACTTAAGATTTCGCGCAGTTTTAAGTGCAAATGGAAAAATTCCGAAAGGCTTTATTATGCGGTCCTTATACCGGTTAAAAGGGGGCTGACAAATGGCGATGAAGCCAGATATTGAAATTGCTCAGGAAGCAAAGGTACAGCACATTGAGAAGATTGCGGAAAAGGTCGGCCTTTCCCGCGATGATCTAGACTTCTACGGGAAGTACAAAGCAAAGGTCCCTCTCGACGTGCTAAAGAGATATGAAAGCAACAAGGATGGCAAACTCATCTTTGTCACCGCCATCACCGCCACAAAGGCCGGTGAGGGGAAGACGGTCACATCCATAGGTCTGTGCCAGGGCATGGGCCAGCTGGGAAAGAAGGTCATGCTTTCCCTCAGAGAACCATCGCTTGGTCCGACATTCGGAATCAAGGGTGGCGCGACCGGAGGAGGATACTCCCAGATCTATCCGATGTGGGATATCGACCTGCACTTCACAGGCGACATACACGCAGTTGGAACAGCTCATAACCTGCTGTCCGCACTCGTGGAGAACCATGTCACAAAGAAGAACCCGCTAGGGATCGACCCGACAAAGATCACCTGGAGAAAGGCCATGGACATGAACGCCAGGGAGCTGAGGAAGATCGTTGTCGGACTCGGAGGCAGGACCGTGGGAGGTGTGCCACACGAGAGCGGCTTCGACATAACAGTCGCCAGTGAGATCATGGCCATACTGGCACTCTCAAAGGACATGGCCGACCTCAGACTCAGAATGTCTAGGATGGTCGTAGGATACACGTACGACAATAAACCTGTCACCGCGGACCAGCTGAAGGGAATAGGTGCTATGTGCCTCCTGCTGAAGGACGCGATCGCTCCGACACTGGTTCAGACGCTCGAGGGGCAGCCCGCACTCATACACGGAGCGCCTTTCGCGAACATCGCGCACGGGAACAGTTCCATCATTGCGACCAAGTACGCACTCAAGATGGCAGATTATGTAATCACTGAGGGCGGATTCGCGATGGATCTCGGTGGCGAGAAGTTCTTCGATATCGTCTGCAGGATAACTGGTCTGAAGCCTGACGTCGCCGTACTCGTCGCCAGCATAAGGGCCCTCAAGATGCACGGCGGGATGGACCAGAAGGAAATCGGCAAGCCCGATGTCGGATTCCTCGAGAAGGGTTACAGCAACCTCGACAAGCACATAGAGAACATCAAGAAGTTCGGAGTGCCTGTCGTAGTCGCGATCAACCAGTTCCCGACCGACAGTCCAGAGGAGATCGAGCACATCAAGAAGCACTGCGCGAAGGTCGGTGCGAGATTCGGTCTATCCAGAGTGTTCGTCGAGGGTGGCAAGGGCGGCGTAGAACTCGCTCAGGCTGTGCTGGAATCGCTCGAGAAGGAGAAGAGCAACTTCAAGGTGCTCTATGACGAGAAGCTCCCAATAAAGGATAAGATAAAGATCATCGCGACGGAGATCTATGGGGCAAAGGATGTAGTATACACTGGCACTGCTCCTGGAGACATCGCAGCGATCGAGGCGGCCGGCAACGACAAGCTTCCGATCTGCATGGCTAAGACCCAGCACTCCCTCACGGACGACCCGGCGAAGAAGGGTGCGCCCAAGGATTGGGTCCTGACGGTAAGGGAGGTCAGACTGTCCGCTGGAGCGGGCTTCATAGTACCCCTGACCGGAGAGATGATGACGATCCCGGGATTGCCAACATCTCCTGCAGCGGAGAGGATCAACATCGACGACAACGGTTACATAACCGGACTCAACTGATCGTCGACGGGATCACTCCCAACTATCCAAACCTCTTATTTTCGTTGCCCACCGGGAGGGTTTCTGTCCCCGGTGAGCCAAACACATTATCCAGACGGTCGTTCGACCGCTCTGCCAGCCCTTCATGGTCTAGCAACACGGGAGGGGAAGTATGTCGAAAAGTGTCCTCATTATTGGAGGAGGGCCCGCAGGCGTATCCGCGGCGAAGGCCCTCGTTGACAGAAGCGAAGGAATCGTGCTCGTGGAGAGGTCCGAATCCCTCGGCGGTATGGCAAGGGAGCTGACCTGCAAGGGCGTGAGCGAGTGCAGGAACTGCGGAGCATGCTATGTCGTCGATCGATCGGCAGAGCTGCTGAGAGATAAGATCGCAGAGGTCCTGCTGCTCTCAGAGGCTACCCAGATCAAGAAAGAGGGAGATGGGTACGAGGTCAAGATCAAAATCTCGCCTAGATATGTCACCAACAACTGCGTAGGGTGCAGCAAGTGTATCGAAGTGTGCCCGGCAGATGGCAAGGCGATCTTCGCGCCAACTGGCAACGGTCAGCCGAGGCAGCACTGGATCGACAGGAGCAAGTGCCTGCACTTCAAGAAGGACAAGTGCCAGAAGTGTGCCGATGTGTGCCCGACCAAAGCCATAGATTACGAGGATAGGGCGAAGAACATCACCAGGAAGGTCTCATCTATTATCTGCGCCACCGGCATGGAACCAGTGGACGCATCCGAAGTCAAGAGGCTCGGCGGTGGCGTGCTGGAGAACGCAATCTCGAGCTTGGACGCGGAACGAATCCTTAACAATCATGGTAGGCTGCTCAGACCATCGGACGGCAAGCAGCCGAAGAAGATCGCAGTCATTCAGTGTGTCGGGTCCAGATCAGCAAAGACAGGTGTGGAGTATTGCTCCAAATTCTGCTGCAAGTATGCGACCAAGATCTCCCAGCTGCTCATCGACCAGGACCCGGAGGTCAACCTGGATTTCTATTTCATGGACCTGAGGACCCTATACGAACCTCACGACGAATTCAAAAAATGGGTCAGGGAGAGGAAGAAGACGGTCAGGATGATCCGGAGCATGCCCGCAGTCGTGTTGCCTGGCAACGATGGGAATCTGGTCGTGAGAGCATCCACGGAGACTGACTCGGAAGTCATCGAAACGGAATATGACCTGGTCTTGCTCTCGGTCGGAATGCGCCCCACCACAAATCCAAAGGAACTCATCGATTCCCTCGCAATAAAGACGGACGAGAGAGGGTTCGCGATCTGCGACAAGTCGCTCGAAGAATCGGGCGTCTTCATGGTCGGGACCACCTGTGAGCCCATGGACATAGAGGAGACAACTGTGAGGGCAGCTGCCGCAGCATCTCGTGCGAGCCATCGGAAGGAGGGAGTCTGATGAAGGGGCATATACAGGTCATCGGATGCAAGTCCTGCACCGAGATTCCTCGGCTCATAGACATGAACAAGCTGATTGAGAAGGCATCTACGATGGAGCTTGTCGTCTCGACAGTACTTGTCGGCGCCGTTTGCGATATAAAGAGCATAAAACAGGTCGTCCAGGAAGCCAGAGAGAGGGAGGTGGACAGGGTCGTGGTACTCGCATGTCCCAAGAAGGTGGTAAATCCCGCGCTCCTGGCTGCATTCAAGAAGGCTAAGGTGAACGAGTTCCTGGTCGAGTATGTCAACATCAGAGATGAGGCTGTCCTTCCGCACATGAACGACTCGGTCAGAGCGCAGACAAAAGCGGAGACTATGATGATAGCTGCTCTCCAAAAGGTGCTCGAACTCAAGCCGCTTGAGACTCTGGAAGAGAACATGAGGACGAGGAACGTCGTCGTGCTAGGCGGAGGTTCATCCGGAAGGAAGGCTGCGGAAACCGCCGCGAAGACCGGAGCTCATACGATAATCATCGAGAAGGGCACGAAGAGCTTCAAAGCTCCCGGCATACTGATGCAGAACTCCGTCCTGTTGAAATCCAAAGGATACGGTGGCAATTTCATATTGACCATCAGGGCAGGGGAGAAGGTGGAGGAGCTCGAATGCGCGGCAATCGTGGTCGCAACTGGCGGCGGCTGGACCGGGCTCAAGGGGCCGCTCGCAAAGGCATGCAAGAGCGCGTTGCCCCTGTACGAATTGGATGAACAGATACGCTCAGGCGGGAAGCCGGAAGGCCCCATCGTGATCGTCGATTCGTCGGACCCAGCTGGCAAGTCCATGCAGGTCCGTGATTACGCATGGGATGAGTCCCTTGATCTGGCAGTCGAACTCAAGAGACGTTCGGCGGATGCTGACATCACAATCATATTCCAGGAGATGCGGGCTTTCGGCCTATCCGAGCTGAAGTACAAAGAGGCCGCGGAGCTTGGTGTCAGGTTCATCAGATACGACCTTGCTGGAATCCCCAAGATCGACTCCAAGGAACCGAACGTGATCTCGGTCAGGGACCTCGCACAGGGCGAGACTATCAGGTTGAGGTTCGGGACTCTGGCATTCGCATCGATACCTGCGAACGATGACAATGAAGGCATCGCGGAGACACTGAGGATACCGATGTCTCCGGATGGAGGTGTCCGGCACGGAAGCATACAGAGAGGACCGGTAAGCACCCCTAGACCAGGGATATTCGTCTGCGGCTCCGCCCTTTTCCCCAAGACGAAGGATGTCGCCGAAGATGAAGGCACTGTTGCAGGCGAACTTGCAGGAGAGTTCGCATCGAAGGGGATCATTGAATACGGAGGACTGGTCGCCGAGGTAACGCAGGAGAAATGCTCCGCGTGTCTGACGTGCATCAGGACATGTCCATACGAGGCCCCGTTCATAGGCACTGCCAACAAAGCAGAGATACGCATACAGGCCTGCCAAGGATGCGGGATGTGCGTCGGCATATGCCCGAGCAAAGCGATCGAGTTACGCAACTGCACTGACGGCCTCATAATGCAGGAGACCAAGACGATGCTTAGAGGTGATTTCTGATGACGCAGCAAAGACCCAAGATAGTCGGCTTCTGCTGTGAACGACATGGCCTGGACTCGGCGATTGTGGCTGCGAAGTCGGGCACCACATATGATGCGAGTGTGAGGATCATCGATGTACCGTGCACTGGAAGGGTGGATGGACTGCATATCCTAAAGGCGCTCGAGGATGGCGCAGACGCCGTCTTCGTGCTCGGCTGTCTCGAGAAGAACTGCTACTATGACACTGGCTCAATCGAAGGCAGGAAGCGTGTGGAATATGTCAGATCGATGCTCGCAGAGGCAGGCATCGAGAAGGAGAGGGTCGAGATGTTCAATACCTCCTCGACCATGGCCTGGAAATTCCCGGAGATAGTCTCGAAGATGTGTGACATCGTCAATCGACTCGGTCCGCTCGGAAAGGATGGTGATGAGCAATGATAGTCGCGAAGAGAAAGCCCCTCGGAGAGATCGCTGACATGATCGCTCCGTACAAGAAGGTCTCGGTGATCGGGTGCCGGAGCTGTGTGGCGATCTGTCTGGCCGGTGGAGAGAAGGAAGTCAAGATGCTCGTCTCCGCACTCAAGGTCAAGAACAAGAAGGAGGGCAGGAAGCAACAGTTCGAAGCACTCGTCGTAGAGAGACAGTGCGAGAAGGAGTGGATCCAGGAGGTCGAGGACAAGATACTCGATTCCGACCTCGTATTGTCCATGGCGTGTTCGTTGGGAGCCCAGACGATAGGTGACAACTACCCGCACAAGCTCGTGTTCCCCGCGCTCAACACTGGGATATTCGGCGTGCCCGAGGAGCAGGGCGTGTGGTCCGAGAAGTGCGTTGGCTGCGGCAACTGCATCATCCATACGACCGGAGGCATATGCCCGATCGCGAGATGCGCCAAGAGCATGTTGAACGGCCCTTGCGGAGGTTCGTCCAACGGTCATTGTGAAGTTAACCTGGACATCGATTGCGCATGGTATGCGATCCATGAGAGGCTGAAGCTGCAGAACAGGCTTGAGCTGATCGAGCAGGTATCAGCACCAAAGGATTGGTCCACAAGCCACTCGGGTGGAAGGCGAATATACGTCAGAGAGGACGCGAAGCTGACTCAACACCAGAAGAAGGGTAAGGAGGCGGTCAGATGAAGACTGGCAGCAACCTGGAGAAGGTCTTCGAATCGGGCAAGTTCGCTGTCACTGCCGAGATCGGTCCGCCACAGTCTGCGAATCCTGAACCGCTCGTGCACCATGCAAAGATGTTGAAAGGCTATGCAGACGCATTCAACCTTACAGACAACCAGACCGCAGTGGTGAGGCTTTCCAGCATCGCCAGCGCGGCCATAATCATGAGAGAAGGAGTGGAGCCGGTCATACAGATGACCTGCAGGGACAGGAACAGGATCGCCCTCCAGAGCGATCTTCTGGGCGCAAGTGCGCTAGGCATCAGGAACGTGCTCTGCCTGACCGGGGACCATCAGACCTTCGGCAACGAGAAGGGCGCGAAGAGCGTTTTCGACTTCGATTCGATCTCTGAGCTGCAGGTTTTCGACAGGCTTCGGAGGGAAGGCAAGCAGGTCGGCGGAGGAGAGATAAAAGATCCGCCCAAGGTGTACCTAGGTTGTGCAGAGAACCCTTTCGCGACTCCGTACGAGTTCAGGGCTTCGCGGCTGGCGAAGAAGGTAGCGGCCGGCGCTGACTTCTGTCAAACGCAGGCCATATTCGACATGGACATGTTCGAGAAGTGGATGGACGAGGTCCGTAGCCGAGGTCTCGACAAGAAAATCCACATACTAGCAGGGGTCATACCCATGAAGACCGCTGGCGCTGCCAGGTACATGAAGAACAAGGTCCCTGGAATGATCGTGCCCAACCACATCATCGACAGGATGAAGAATGCCAAGGACTCAAAGGAAGAAGGCATCAGGCTATGTGTGGAACAGATCGAGACTCTCAAGAAGATGAAGGGGGTCCATGGCATCCACATAATGGCAGTCATGTGGGAGGATATCGTGCCCAGGATAGTCGAAGAGGCAGGGCTCCTTCCGAGACCGACAGTTCTGACCAGGCTCCGCAGACGACGCCTCCGAGGTACGATACGATGTCGCAAACTGAGTTCGACCAATTGAACGAGCAGATGCTTGTGAAGCTATTCGAGATCTGCCCGGACGCTGCTACGCAATTTGGAAAGCACAGACCGTACGACCTGCATCTGCCTCATGGCGGGTTCAAGCGCCTGGGCGACACGCTCAAGCTCCTTGAATCATGGAACAAGGAAGCAAGCAGGATAGCTGATTCGACCGACCTCACGACAGACCAGACCATATCATTCGAGGTGCTGAGGATGTCCCTCGAACTCCAGAGGTTCGCGATAGAGGATTATCCGCTCTGGAAGATGTACCCAGATGGGCTCGAGCATCCAGGCTGGCTCCTTTTCTTGATGGCTGTGCGTGAGTATGCGCCCCTTCCGGAGAGGGTTGAAGGAATCGTATCGAGGATAGGCGAATTGCCACGCTATCTCGGGGAATTCAGACAGAGGTTCTCGGATTCGAAACCTGTGAAGGTATGGACAGAGAGCGCGATCGAGACATGCGAAGGCGTACCAGACTACCTTGCTCATCTACGAAGCTTCGCCCAGGGCAGCATATCATCATCCCTTCTCGCCCAGATGGACAAGAACATCGCGTATGCGAACGAGGAGATCGCCAATCACAAGGACTGGTTGAAAGGAATGCTCGACATATCCGTCGAACAGTTCGCGATGGGTAGGGAGAAGTTCTCCAAGTTGCTCAAGATTCGTGGGATCGATTACCTTCCGGACGAAGTCCTTGTCATAGCCGAGATGACAATACACGAGCTCAAAGAAGAACGCGCCATCATCTCGAGCAGGATATCCCCGGACGGGATTCCAGAGAAGGCCAAGGAGATAGTGGAATCGGACACGCCGGATACCATCGAAGAGGTGCTGGCAATCACAGGCAGCGAAACAGAGAATGCAAAACGATTCCTGATCAAGCACGATCTCATCTCACTTGATCATGGAGGGATCCTCAATTTCGTCAGGACTCCTGAATTCCTAAGCCTCACGATCCCTACCGCGGCATTGATGATGCCGGCAGTCTTTGATGAGACCCAGCACGGGACCTACCTAATCACGAACCCGCCAGACAAAGACGACCTCCGAAGCCTTTGGAATCGCGCGGCCATCATCAACACAGTGGTCCACGAGGCATATCCTGGCCATTTCCATCAAGGAGTGGTATCGAACAGGAAGCCGTGGATGCATCAGCTCCCGCACATGCTGATCGCCCCGGATACCATGATTCCTGCCTATGAGATGATGGAAGGTTGGGCGCATTATTGTGAGAAAATGATGTACGACCACAAGTTCTGCGGGACCGATAAGGACGCTCATGCGATGATAGAGTTCGGCCTCTGGAGGGCCTGCAGGGCGATATACGATGTAGAACTCGCCAGCGGTGACGCATCGATCGATGAGATGGTGGAGATGTTCGTCCGTGAGACGAGCACCACCAGAAACTCAGCAGAAGCGGATGTCAAAGGATTCTCGCACACGCCTGGGTACGGTCTATCATACATGATGGGAAGGAAGATGGTCCTGGAGTTCAGGAAGGAGCTGGAGAACGAGCTCGGACAGCGGTTCGACGAGAAGCTATTCCACGACCTCATGGCGGAGAACGGCAACCTCCCATTCCATCTGGCCAGGAGAGCGGTCAAGTCAGCGATGGTACTGCACTGACGGAGGGCGAGAAACCGATTGTGGCTTCGGAAGGCTCATGTCGCATGATGCTATCACCCTGTCAGGTGATCATGTGGGGGCACATGCTTTCGGTCAGCTGAACGAAGAGATGCTCAAGAAACTACTCGCTGTGAATCCAGATATGGGCACAGCAATGGGATTGCACGACCCTTATGATATGTATCTGCCCCATGGCGGACTGAAGCGCATCGATGATACTCTCGACATCCTCAAAGAATGGAGGATCAAGGCACGTGAGATCGATTCCAAGGATTTCACATTGGACGAGAGACTGATGTTGAGAGTGCTTGACATCTCCATCGATTTTACCACCTTCAGCAGGCACGAGTATCCACTCTGGAGGATGCACCCAGACGAGATCGAAGCACTCGGCGGGCTCGTCTTCATGATGTTCTCCAGGGACTATGCGCCGATCGAATTCAGGGCTCGGGCCATGGCCAGCCGACTCCATCAGGTGCCGAAGCACTTCGAGGAGTTCAGGGCAAGGTTCAACGGACAAAGGACCGTGAGACTCTGGACAGAAGCAGCTATCGAATCCTGTGACCAGTTCCCGGATTTCCTGACATTCATCGAGCAATCCTGGAAGGATGATATCACACCTGAGACAGCCAAGGCTCTGTCCGAGGGCGTGAACATGACCAAGACGGCCGTCGCGAAACAGAAAGAGTGGCTCAAAGGACGCCTGCAGACTGCGGATGCGGACTTCGCCATGGGCAGAGTCAAGTTCGAGAAATTGATCGAGATGAGAGGTTTGGGCATGGATTCGGATGCAATCCTCTCTCTCGGAGAGAAGTACCTGAAGGAACTCAAAGCCGAACGGGAGGTCATATCCGAGAAGATCTCCCCAGGCGGAGGAGTCGATGGCGCGAAAAAAATTGTGGAATCACACGCGCCAAAGACCTTCGAGGAAGGGCTGAAGGCTACAGAGGAGGAGATGCTCAAGGCCAAACGGTTCATAATTGAAAACGGGATAGCCACCATAGATGAGAGCAGCGTCCTCAAGATAATCGAGACACCTGCATTCCTTGCCCCCGTGCTGCCCTATGCGGCGTTGTTCATGCCGTCCAAGTTTGACAAGGTCCAAGAAGGGGCATATGTCGTGACCAGGCCGAAGGATCCAAAAGACCTTGGCAGCCATCTCAACCATGGGTCCATAATAAACACCGCAGTGCACGAAGCATACCCGGGCCACTTCCACCAGGGGGTCAGGTCCAATGGCAAGCACTGGATGCTCCAGCTGCATCAGATGTCGGACAACCTATACGTCGCTGCGGAGACCGTGGAGGGATGGGCGCACTACTGCGAGAAGATGATGTACGATCATGGATACGGAACCGATGACGAAGCGGTTCTGGAGATGATCAACGGAGCCCTTTGGCGAGCTTACAGGATAATCGCAGACATCAAGCTTGCAAGAGGTGAAGCGACTGTCGATGAGATGGTCGACCTCGCCGTGAACGAGATAGGCATTCCGAGGAACGCCGCGAGAGACGAAGTGATCAGATACACCAGAAGCCCTGGACAGGCCCTATCATATCTCATCGGCAGACATCTGATAATCGAGTTCAGGAAGGATATGGAGAAGGAACTGGGAGATGCGTTCGACGAGAAGAAGTTCCATGACCTTGTCGCGGACTATGCGTACCTGCCGATATTCCTGCTGAGCGACGCGGTCAGGGAATGCATGAAAAGGTGAAATCGGGACATCACCAGATGCAGCATTCGAGATGGACGCGGAACTGCATCACGTCCAAATCATTCATGTGCTAGCTCGTCATCCACCCTATGGATATGCAGCTCTTCAAGAGACCGTTCCTCGGAATCGCGTTCCTGACATTCCTAGCGATGTTCAACCTGACCTTCGTGGTCCCTTCGATAAAGGAGATGGTCGTTGACAGATTCGATACGACGGCTACGATGGCTTCACTCTTCGTGACCATCGAGATGGTCGCGTACATCATCTTCGGAGTGGTCTGGGGCGCTCTATCCGACAAGCGAGGAGAACGCAGGATATTCATCGTGATAGGATTCCTCGGGTCTGCGATGATGTACTACATGATGACACTCGCGACCGACCTTACGACCCTCTTTGTGATGAGGTTCGTCCAGGGGTCATTGACGGTCATGGCATGGTCGCTACTCATGACTCTAGCTATGGACATGTCGCATTCAGACAGCAGAGGAGCGCACATGGGCATAATCGGTGCATCGCTCGCTCTGGGGATGGGGCTGGGGGCGCCTATCGGGGGACTCATCGCAGATCATGGGGTTCTCCTTCCGCTTTATGCAGCATCCGCCGTGTTCGTCATGGCCACCGTGCTCTCCATCATGTTCATCAAGGATATTCCGATAAGGAGCAAGGCCGAATCACTAGTTCAGACCATCAGACACATATCGAAGGACAGCGAGGCGAGAGCGCCATACCTGTTCAGCTTTGCCGAGCGATTCAGCGCAGGATATCTCGTGGTCCTGCTCCCATTGTATCTGGCATATGAGTTCGATTCATCTCCTGGAGTCAGAGGGATGTACCTCGCAGCGTTCCTCCTACCATTCGCATTGCTCCAATACCATTTCGGGAAACTCTCGGACCGGTACGGCAGGGAATGGATGCTGATCATAGGCGGTTTCGCATACGCGGCACTGTTGGGAACCCTATGCTTCGTTGACATCGATGTCCTCTTCGTACTCATGGTCGTCTCCGGCGCGCTCGCTGCGATGCTCCTGCCTGCAAGCCTGGGACTCCTTGCCGACATAGCCCCCAAGGGAGAACACGCGACGTTCATGGGCGGATTCAATGCGTTCGGGTCCCTCGGATTCGCAATCGCGCCCCTATTGGCGGTCGGCCTATCCGAATGGGTAGGATACCAATTATCGCTGGTGACTGGCGCTGCGATAATCGCTGTCACGGTCGCGCTCACCTTCCCAACCTTATTCCCGGGGAAGGAAGAGATCGATGGAGAGAGTCCTGAGCTCAGCCTCTATGAGATGCAGCATGAAGACGATTGAGGCCGATGCCTCGGTTTGCTCATAAGCTAACAAAAACGGTTATATCGGAATAGGGGATACCATTCAGGCATACCTTTTGCCTTGCACGGGGAGGGATGCATCAGCCAGATAACGGAGCGTATGATAGATGAGCAAGGTAAGGCGAGCATTGATAAGCGTATCTGACAAGACAGGATTGGTTGAATTCGCAAAGGGCCTATCAGAGATGGGCGTGCAGATTTTGTCGACCGGTGGAACGGCTTCGACTCTGGAGAAGAACGGAGTCCCAGTCGTTGGCGTGTCCGATGTGACCAAATTCCCTGAGATGCTGGACGGAAGAGTCAAGACACTTCATCCAGCGATCCACGGTGGTCTGTTGGCCATGAGAGAGAAACAGGAGCACATGGATGCCATAAAGAAGCATGGGATAGAACCCATCGACATGGTCGTCGTGAACCTGTATCCGTTCGAGGCCACCGTCGCAAAGCCCGACGTGAAGATCGAAGACGCGATAGAGAACATAGACATCGGCGGACCCTCGATGATAAGATCGGCCGCTAAGAACAACTCATCCGTCACAGTCGTCGTGAACCCTGCACAGTATGAGAAGATACTTGCTGAGATGAAAGAAAACGATGGTAGGGTATCTGACGAGACACGAAAGGCATGCGCCCTCGAAGCGTTCAGGGCCACTGCAAGATATGATTCGGCAATCGCATCATATCTCGGCAAGAAGTTCAGCAATGAGTTGCTCCCGAAGAACCTGACATTGTCGTTCGAGAAGCTCAGTGACCTGAGATATGGAGAGAACCCGCACCAGAAGGCAGCTTTCTACAAGGACCTGTTCGACCAGACACCTCTGAGCGTCGCAGCTGCCGAGAAGATGCATGGTAAGGAGATCTCCTACTGCAACGTCCTGGACCTTGATGCAGCACTTGCGATCGTTTCAGATTTCGAGAGGCCGACGGCGGCTGTCATAAAGCACACCAACCCATCGGGCGTTGCCAGTGCGGACACCATCGCCGAAGCTTTCAGGGTTGCGTACAACGCCGATTCCCTCAGCGCATTCGGCTGCGTGGTCGGTCTTAACAGGCAGGTCGATCTCGAGACGGCCAAAGAGATTTCGAGCCACTTCGTGGAAGCCGTCATCGCACCTGGATACGACCCCGAGGCGGAGAAGCTTCTGGAAGAGAAGAAGAGCATCAGACTACTCAGGACCAACATGCCGATCAAGAGAGAGGAAGGCCGCAAGTTCATGGCGAAGGTCAAGGGCGGATTGCTCGTTCAGACTGATGCCTATGCTGAGATAGACCAGAGCAAGCTCAAGGTGGTCACCAAGCGCAAGCCGACACAGGAAGAGATGGATGCGATGATATTCGGCGTCAAGATCTGCAGACACATCAAGTCCAACACGATCCTGCTGGTCAAGGGTGAGAGGACTGTTGGTGTCGGAGCAGGACAGATGAGCCGGGTGGATTCTGCGACCATCGCAGGTATGAAGGCGGGCTCGGAAGCTAAGGGCTCGGTTCTGATATCCGATGCGTTCTTCCCATTCAGAGATGGGATCGATGCAGCAGCAAAGGTGGGCGCATCAGTGATCATCCAGCCAGGCGGATCAGTCAGGGACGATGAGGCCATCGCGGCAGCCGACGAATACGGGATGGCCATGGTGTTCAGCGGCCTCAGATTATTCAAGCACTGAGACACCTGAACGATTCGACTGGAAACCCCTTAATCATATTTCTAACAGGTAACTGTGTCAATGGTCCATGATTCGCTGACCCGATTCACCGTGGATCTGTATGGACATGCCTCGACGAACGTGGTCTTCTCAACGCTGAGCGTACAGCATGACCAATTCTAGGCTAGGCGTTATGAATTCACTTGCCAGATTCTAGAGTATCGGCACGAGCTTCGGTCTGAAATCACCCTTCTCCGGATCCGTCATCGCATACGGAGCGGAATAGGGTTCTTCTCCGCGGACTATTGTAATGCCCGAAGTCTTATCGATTCTTATGTGCGTGTGTGCCAGGTCGGTCAATCTGCTCGTGGACTTCACGGACGGAGTCACCGTTGCTACGAACACACCATCATTGTTCAGGAGTGAAGTCAGGAAATCCATCAGACCGTCCAGGACCCCTGGACCATACATCGATTCCAGAGAGTCGAACCCGATCATTGCCATGTATGGCTGTTCCGTGCCCTTCAGAGCGTACTGAATATCCTGCCACTTGATGTCCACCTTGACATCCTCACCTTCGAGTGTCATGGCGTATGGCTTCGGAGATTCCGAGGCAGCGTGAGGCTCCAGTATCCGGACATGCTCGTCGAAATCGCTCTCCTTGAGGAATCCGAGCAGGTCCTCTCTAGCAGCTTCCGCTCCAGTCTTCTTCGTGGGAAGCCAAGCCACACCTCTGCCAAGGGACGCAGCGTTGCAGATGATGGCGTTCTCGATGGACGATGAGGACACCACGGGCACACCATGCCCCAATTCTATCAACGCAATCGTACCCTTTCTGAGACCCCCTTCCAGGAGTTCGTCCAAGGCACCGTTGCCAGTGGATACGAACCTCTTGGACAGATCTGGGATAGGTTCGATCGTCTTTGGTTTCTCAGGCTTGGAGTATCTTGAATACTCGAATGTCCGGACACGGCCGCCAAGAAGTGTGTATACGTACTTCGGCTGCCTTATCTCGCAACCTCTGAGCTTCAGCAGATCCAGCTCCCTGATCCTGCGACCAGTCGAGCTGCACAGAGAGAGATACACTACACCGTCTCCAAGGTAATCCAGGAGCGGGTCAGGGGTCTCCAACACATACACGATGTTGGTGCCGCATCCCTCCACCAAGTCCTTCTGAAGTGCATTGATCAATCGCGACGGCTGAAGTCCATATTTCTCCGCGAGCGCGTCAATGCTATCGATGATTATGAGCGTCCTCTCAGGAAGAGCCTTGTCCACTACATCGTATGCCATCTCAATCTCAGGCATCATCGCTCCGACAGTCACAGTGATCTCGGATTCACCGGTTGGCTCCGCAACCGATTCTTCATCCCCGCCAGCCTCAATGTTGCCCTCAAGACGCTTGAGCTCTTTTCTTGGAGATTTGATCTTGTCAGACTTGATCTCACCCTTCATCGCTGCCAGACCAAGAAGTATCTTCTCAACGGCCATCTCAGAATCCGCCTTCTTTCTGAGCTTCTTCCTCGCCTTGAGAATCTCTCCTTCCTTGACTTTCTCGAGCAACCAAGGGAATTGGTTGAAGAGCGAATGGTCCGACACTCTTGTCGACATGTAGTAGCTCTGCTGCACTTGAGCAAGCTCTTCAATCAGCTGCAGCGCGAGCGTTGTCTTCCCCGTGCCAGCCATACCCCTGACTATCAACGAGTGCCCGCCGGGGTTCGACAGGAACTTGATCATCTCCCTTGGGAATGTCGCCGTCCCAGCTACTGTCTCTTCAGCCATTTTGACTCAACTCCTCTCTGAGCGTCATGTTCATGGATGGATCAGCGTTCCTTTGGCCTGAACAGGCCTCCAGGTAACGCATCCTCATCTTCTTCCTCTTCGATCAGCTTGATCTCTTTCCATTCTCCTCCGAAGTCCTGAGTCTGTCCAGTGATCATCTGGAACCTGACCCTGAGCTTCCCGCCTTCGAAGAAGATGTAGGCGTTCTTCAATTGCGAAAGGTAAAGCACAATACGTTTCCCCTGCTGTGTCAGTGCTCTCTCGACCGGCTTCAGAAGGCCGGCCTTCTCGAGAGCGTGTATTCTCCGATAGCAGGCTGCGATTGGGATGTTCAACTTGGCACTCAGCTCAAGGGCGTGCTTAGGCTTACGTGAGCATGCAACTAGTATCTTTGCGGCGTAGGTGTCCATTATGAGCCGCGATGCTTCGATAGGATCCAAGAGCTGGCCTCCGTTGGTTGACATCGCTGCGGGTGCCTTTGGCAGTATCAAGATCTGGGGGGATCGATCCGCAGCATACCAATCGTATTACGCGAGGAGCGAATATACTCCTGGCGTTTAATAGTCTTTCGTTAACGGCAGAATTTCACGGATGACGTCTATTCCACAACAAATATAATGACGAAGATGAGCAGTCAGGTGAATCTAGTAGCGATGTCAGGATGGAGATGACCGATTTGAAAGGCTCGAAGTGCAGATGCGGCTTCGCAATGAATGCCGCGAGCATCAAATGCCCCAAGTGCGGGAAGAACATGAAGCCCGCAGAATGGGCTGATCAGGGCATTGTCCTATCTTGTGTGAAGGTCGGTTTCCCTCCTGAAGGAGAGAATGGACCCACGAACATCGCATTGGTCCAGATGGTTGACCGAGGACCAAAGGTCATCTGTTGGACTGATATCTGCCTCTCCACGGGTGATGCGGTCGCGATAAGCGAGTCTGCCAAGCAGCGGTATCTATGCCAAAAGGTCTCTGACCAGCCCGCAATCAAATCTTGATCGGGGCGATCCCTTCCAACGAGAAGGCAGGACCCAGAGACTCTATCGATTTCTTCAGTGCCGCTTCGATCGCATTCAAGTCCTTTCCTGATGCGCGTATGTCCGCGACCACTTCGCATTTCATCTTCTCGTAGTATACCAGCACATTGGTATAGCCAGTGATCACGTTTATCGAGAGACCGCCCAAAGTCTTCATAATCTCGAACACTGCGCCAGGTCTGTCAGGGATATCGAACTTCATCCGCACAAGGGATACATCATCGTTCAGGAACACGACTGACAGGATCCATGAATCAGGTTCAGCAATGAACATCACCGGACCGGAGTCCTTTCCGAGGAAGTTGATGTATGCCTGAGGCATCTCGAATGTCCCATCATTGATTGTGCTCGCCTTCTTCTCAGTCTTTCTGAGAGCTTTGGTCTTCACCTTCTCGTTGTCCGTTGCCGCGCCCCTGGTATACCGCGTGGCAAGGTCCGAACTCTCGACGATCATGCAGTCCACCATGCTCATGGTCTGGTCCCTGGACTGCTTGGCATCGTCAAACTCGGATTTCAGCGACAGCGAGTCGCCGAAGAACGATAGATCGACCAGCATCTCCCACACCATGACGACGTTCGGTATGGAGCTGACCGTCTCTGAATTCAGTATATCGATGTTCCGTACCTTCAGGAACTGGGCGGCCTGAGCCAGTGCACCCGGCTCATCCCGGACATGGAATGTGACATATGCGATTTCGCGGTAGTTCTCCGGTCCGAACGGTGAGAGCACTATCTCGAAGGTCCCCTTTCCGTTCGCCTCATAATTGAACATGGAGCTGAACACCTCACTCCCGTCCACAAGACCCAATGGGGCACCGATCTTCTGACCAATCCTGATCTTCCCGGACTCCATCCGTCCGAAGTCTACCAAAGTCATCGTTCTCGCCTCACGTGGGCGGTAAGCAAAGCACGGAAATAAAGCTGTTGAGCAAATCTCAACCTTTAGGAGAGAAAATGTACAGCGTAGGTATCCTGCGCTTCAACCCCGTCCAATACCCACATGCCTTACACTTGTATCCT
Source organism: uncultured Thermoplasmata archaeon (assembly GCA_963719945.1). Classification (GTDB taxonomy): domain Archaea; phylum Thermoplasmatota; class Thermoplasmata; order UBA10834; family UBA10834; genus UBA9653. Next base: position 830,942 of record CAVRDX010000001.1, read on the forward strand.
CGAGTGACCGTCCCGCCGTATACCGTCAAGTTCTTTATGCGCTCCGTGCGGCCCCCGCATACAGGACAGGCGCCCGCTGAGGTCTTCTCGTCCGATTCCCGAGCCCGAATATCGATAGAGACTACATCGTTAGCCAGGGCGAGCCTGCGTATCCTGGCCTCGCTCACAGAATAATCGGAATCGTGCCTGCGCAACTCTGCCAGGACCAGCTCTCCGAACTTCTTCTGAGAATGAATTATCCCATGCCTACGCAGAGCGTCCCTGATCGCTTCGACAATCTCCGTATCGGAAGGTTTCCTGTAGGCCATCGAGAGTGCATGGATATCCGTTTACGAAAAGCTTTCCATCCCATACTGACACTTCTCGTCGATTAGCAAATAATATATCGTCGCACCGTTTAACCGGGAAACCAGTGAGAGCATGCGAGCGAAAGTAATAATTATGGGGGCAGCAGGAAGGGACTTCCACAACTTCAATGTCTACTTCCGCGACAATGCGAACTATGAGGTAGTGGCGTTCACCGCCACACAGATACCGAACATAGATGGACGCAAGTACCCGGCCAGTCTTGCTGGCAAATTGTACCCGAACGGGATCGATATCCATCCCGAGAAGGACCTGCCAGGACTGGTCAAGAAATTCGGTGTAGAACAGGTCGTGTTTGCGTACTCGGATATCGCACACGTAGACGTCATGCACAAGGCATCGATCACGAATGCCGCTGGAGCCGACTTCAGGCTCATGGGCGCCAACCAGACAGAACTCAAGGCCAAGGTGCCGGTCATAGCGATATGTGCCGTCAGGACAGGGTCTGGCAAGAGCCAGACTACAAGGGCTGTTGCGTCGTACCTCATCTCAAAGGGGAAAAAGGTCGTCGCGATCAGACATCCGATGCCATATGGCGACCTCGAGAAGCAGGCGGTCCAGAGATTCGCGACATACGATGACCTCGACAAGCACGACTGCACGATCGAGGAGCGAGAGGAATACGAACCTCACATCGATAAGGGCATCATAGTCTACGCGGGCGTCGACTATGAGAGAATCCTTAGGCAGGCAGAGCAGGAAGCCGATGTAATACTCTGGGATGGCGGCAACAACGACACTCCATTCTACTCAGCGGACCTTCACATCGTAGTGGCTGACCCGCACAGGGCAGGCCACGGCAAGCTATACCACCCCGGTGAGACTAACATGAGGATGGCAGATGTCATCATCGTGAACAAGGTCGACACAGCGGACCCGAAGAATGTCGAGCTCGTGAAAGAGGTTGCAAAGGAGCTCAACCCCAACGCGAAGGTCGTGTTGGCAGATTCACCTGTCACGGCAGAGAAGCCCGAGATGATCATGGGCAAGAGAGTGCTCGTAATAGAGGACGGCCCTACAGTCACCCATGGAGACATGGCCTTCGGCGCAGGCCTTATAGCCGCCCAGAAATCCGGTGCAAAGGAGATCATAGACCCGAGGCCTTTCGCGGTCAACTCCATCAAGCAGACCTTCGAGAAGTACAAACATCTCGAGAAGGTACTTCCTGCGATGGGCTACGGAAACGAGCAGATCAAGGATCTCCAGGAGACCATCAACAGGGCGGACTGCGACTTGGTTGTCTCTGGGACACCGATCGACCTGAACAGGGTCCTGAAGGCTAACAAGCCCATTGTCAGGGTCAGCTACGAACTCAAGATCAGGGAAGGAGCTTCTCTGGCAGACATACTGAAGCAATTCTGACCTCGAAAAGGGTTAAGGAGCCCCTCGAAGATAGGGGCGCTGCGGGAGTAGCTAAGCCTGGACAACAGCGCAGGACTTAAGACCCTCCAGATGAGGATAGGAAATCCTGTCTCGAAGGAGTCCGGGGGTTCGAATCCCCTCTCCCGCACATTTTTCATTCATCCATCGGTCATGAGCGACTGATGAGCTCTCGGACCAGCTCGTAATAGGCATTGGCAGCCGGCCCCAACTGGGCCACGCTTATAGCTTCTTCCGGCTGATGATAGCGAGCAAGTTTCCCAGTCTCTCCCGGGCCCATGCATATTGTAGGTATCTTGAGAGCATGGGCAATCAGATTATCGTCCGCTTCTGATACACCACAAACTAGCGTTGGTTCAGTGCCGACTATTCCTTTTAGCACTTTGGAGGCCGCCTGTACCAGGGGAGAATTCGCAGGGGTCATGTAGGGATGGTATAGCTCCTTGGGGTCTGTGTTCAACCGCAAGCTGACCTTGCTTTTCAAGCCGAGGCGGTCTATGACAGAAACGAACTCGTCGCTGATGTCTACCTTGCCCCCCGGTATGGTGCATCTGACAACCCGTATGGAACACTTCTCAGGAACGCTCAGGCTCCACGAACCACCGGATATTCTGAGCACAGTCTGAGACTCCGATAACGGTCGCAGCTCGTCTGAGAGGACACCGTCAGTCTTGCTCATCGGCATGTCAGAGATGGCGGTTACAACCTTCGAAGCGTCCTCGATGGCATTCACGCCCCTGTGCGGTATTGCTCCGTGCGAAGATATGCCTTGGACATCGATATCGTAATATGACCCGCCCCTTCTGCCGATCGTGGCCACCTTTAGCCCGCCGAAACCTTCGCCGACTATTACAGCGGAGGCACCGTCGAGCTCTCCAGATTCTATCAATTTCCTGGTCCCGTCTCCAAGCCGTTCCTCGCCGGACACCGCCTGGAAACACACATGTGCATGATCCGCCAAATCGGATTCCGCCAGATGTCGGAATGCAAGCATCATGGCGGCCAGACCACATTTCATATCAAGAGAGCCGAGACCGTACAGAAACCCGTCTTCGACAACAGCTCCGAACGGGTCGTGCCGCCATCCATTCATGACCTCAACGGTATCCATATGACCAGTGAGTACGATCTTTGGATTGGATCTTGAACCGAAAGATGCGATGACGTCAGGACCATGATCTGCAACATCTATCTTCTTGGTAGTGAAACCGTTCTCCTCCAACCATGAACCAATGAATCCTGCGATAGCCGCTTCCTTGCCATACATACTCGGTATCTGTATGAGCCTCTTGGAAAGGTCCAGCACGTCTCCGCCTTCGATAGTCTTCTGCGTGGCCACGAACAACAACTCCGATGAGATCGTCGAGACGACTGTCCTCATGCGACTTTAACCTTACTCAAAGAAAAGACATTCAGATTACATTCAGATAATTGGGTAATAACCAAGTATCATCAGCCCATTTACACGAGCGCATACCAGTTCGAGGGACCATCATGACGGAGATATCTGAGGAGACGTCAACGAAGATCGAGGAATATCTGAGCAAGTGGATGGCATTCAACGGCACCCCTGGACTCTCGATGGCAATAACGGACAGAGACAAGACGATGGCTACATTCTGCACCGGAGAGGCAGATATTTCGAGCCATCAGCCAGTATCCCCCAAGACGCTTTTCCAGATAGGGTCGGTCAGCAAATCGTTCACGTGCATAGCCATACTTCAGCTCGTGGAGAAGGGCATCATCGACATCAACGAGAAGATCACCACATATCTTCCATGGTTCCGGACGAGGTCGGGATATGATGAAATAACCCTCCATCATCTGATGACACATACCTCGGGCCTGATGATTGGATCGGACACCATTCCGACTGCAGAATCAGAGGTATGGTCACTCCGATTTTCAGATGCCACTTCTCCGAAGGGATCCTATTTTCACTACTCAAATTCCGCGTACAAGACACTGGGAGTGATGTTGGAGACCGTAACAGGCGGCAGCTACGATACGATTTTGAATGATCACATAATGCGCCCGCTGGCGATGGGATCGACCGAACCGGTCATCAATAACGGTTCGAGAGGACTTCTGGCAGTCGGATACACACCATTGCATGATGATAGACCGTTCATCGCAGGCTCAGAGTTGGCGCCGGCCACTTGGTTCGAGAGCAACACAGCCGATGGATCAATATCATCCACAGGAACTGACATGTGCATCTACATGCGCATGCTGCTCAACCAAGGCAGACATCCAGAGGGAAGAATCCTCTCAGACGAAAGCTTTCGGAAGATGACTTCGCCATTCGTGGACACCAACGATGGAGTCCATGGACGGAACTACGGATACGGACTCAATATAGAGGATATCGACGGCAACCTATGCCTAGGGCATCAGGGAGGGATGGTCGGTTATTACACGTCGATGCTCATGGATACCGTGAACGGCGTCGGAGTGATCGTTATGATAAACGGTCCTGGTGAACCATATGAGGTGGCCAAGGCGGTGCTAGGGATCGTGGTGTCTGGTAGAGAGGGGGAATCCCCAGTACCAAAGGACCCGATCAAGATCAGAAACCCGATGGATTGGCCTGGCAGATTCACCTCAAAGGACGGAGCGATTGAGTTCGTCACCAGGGACGGAGAGGTCTTCCTAAGAAGTGAGGGAGAGGAGCATCAGATGACCGAGATCGATGTAGACCTCATCTATGTAAACACGATCAAGACAGAATTGTTCCCGTTCAGACTGGTGAGGAAAGAGAACAAGGTCGTTGGGGTGACTCACGGACCATCTGAATACTCCAAGCATGGAGAAGAGATTCCATCTGGCATCACACCACATGAGGAGTGGAAAGCATATTCGGGGCATTATAGATCGCACAATCCGTGGCTGAACAACTTCAGAATCGTGCTCAGGCATTCAGGATTGGTCATGATATCCCCAGGCGGACAAGAGGAACCGTTGATTCAACTGAATGACGGTGAGTTCCGGATAGGCGCAGACCCAAGGTCCCCTGAGAGGATATCTTTCGACGCTATCGTCGAAGGCAGAGCGCTCATTTCGAACATGTCGATCGGGGGTACATACGGCAGGGCTTTCACTTCCTAGCAGCACCTAGGTCCCTGAACTTGCCAGGCGGAACAACGATTTCGAACCTCGCCCCTTTGCCGTATTCACCTACTTCTTGTATCGTGATATTGGTCATACTTAGGATTTCACGGCACAGGAACAACCCAAGACCGGTATTGCGTCCATATCCCTTGTCGAATATGAGTTCTTTCGATTCCGGAAGAACTCCAGCTCCATCATCCTCATACGTGATGAAAAGACGCTTCCCTCTGATGACGGCATGAACGCCAATTCTATTCACATTCTTCCCATGACGCAATGAATTGTCGATGAGATTGAACATCACCTTCTCAAACATGGGATCCGCCCAGATCTCGATATTGCCTAAGTCTTGTTCGACTCTAACATCACCGATGTCGAGCGAGCTCAACGCGCCTGCGAGGTCGAGTCGCATATGAACCCATTCGGGAGCCTTCGTCCCGGCCTTCTGATATGAACCAGCGAACTCCAGCTGCATGATGACTGTTGAACAGGCATCCCTGGCCAAACGATGATGATTGATCCTATCTCTTTCGTTCTTATCGTCCTCCATGAGTGTGAGTGCACCCATGATTATGCCTATCTGATTCATCACATCGTGACGGGTGATACTGCCCATGAGATTCAGCTTCTCGTTAGCCAGTCTCAGCGCTTCCTCCGCCTGCTTCCTGGCAGTGATGTCCATCACGATGCCCTGGTGGTAATCGATGCCGCCCTTGTCTCCAGGACGGACAGTCGTTCGATCATCAACCCAGCGAACGTTTCCATCCTTCGTGATGACCCTATATTCAAGAGTGAACTCGCGATCCGAATTCTTATGATGATCCATCAGCTCCCCGAGGATTCGCCCACGGTCTTCTGGCAGGATAATCGATGAATAGGATGGATTACCAGCGAGCAGCTCAGAAGGCGGATAGCCGAACTGTCGAACGCTATTGGTCACGAACTGAACTTTCCTCTCGCCATCGAAGGTCCATCGGAATACCACTGCAGGGCTAGCGTTGACAATCGTCTCCAACTCCTCGAGGCTCGCCATGACGGTCCGCAAGGCATCCTCAGCCATCTTCCGCTCGGTCGTATCACGGGCGATCGCCAGCAGTGCAGGTCTCCCAGAATAATCGATCAGTCTGACATTGATCTCAAGAGGCAGCTCAGATCCATCTTTGCGAATCAGGACGAACTCATATGAATCTTCACCGATTGATTCAATCTTATCCCGACGCTCATTGAATGAAGATGCCAAATCTGGCCTTTCGAGATCGAAGATTGTCTTTGTCATCAGCTCATATCGCGAATAGCCTGTAGATGTGACCGCTGTCATGTTCACATCGAGGAATCGTCCGTCCAAGTCGATTATGAATATACCATCGCTCGCATTGTCGAATAGCGTTCTGTATTTCCGTTCAGATTCGGAAACCTGTTCCTCGGCCTCTTTCCGACTAGTTATGTCAAAGATAACTCCATGGAGACGAACGACAGCACCCTCAATATCTCGCACAGCGGTTGTCCGCTCGTCCACCCAACGGATTTCGCCAGTCGTGGTCATTATCCTGTATTCGTGATGCCAATTGCGAATTCCCTTGCCCGTCTTGCTTCTTATCTCGGCCTCCAATCGAATGACGTCATCTGGATGGATCAGATCGGAGTATTTCAAGCGACCAGACAGCAAATCATCCTGGGAATAGCCAAATCGAGATATGTTCTTGGAAACGAATCGAACTGGCCAGCCAGGTTGATCTGACCAAATAAGGACCGTCACCGGGCTCGAATCTATTATTTCGTCAATCTCCTCTAGTCTAGCCATAGTATCGCGAAGCGCCTGCTCGGTCTTTCTCCGCTCAGTGATGTCGAAGCCAATGAACACGGCATCAGATTCCCCACCAAGAAGCATCCTGCTTATCTGCCACGAAACAAACTTCTCCTCACCGGTCTTCGACCTCATCGAAGCCTCGAGATAAGGGACGGATGGTTCATTCCAGATTCGTTCATCACCAAGGATGCTGAACATCGAAGTCTCAGATGATTCATCCGCGAAAACATCGCGCCAGTTTCGACCCTGGACATCATCACGCAGATATCCTGTGAGTTTCTCAGCTTCATCGTTGAAAAATCGAATTAGTCCATCGTTCTGAACTGCGACCACGATAGCGTTCGCATTCTGTATCAGATTCTCTGCGTGTTCCTTCGCCATCCGGAGCAGATTCTCTGCAGTTTTGCCCTCCGTGATGTCGAGGATCACACCCTGAACGAGATATGGTCGACCGCTCTCATCAACCACATTATTCGCGATTTCGTGCACCCATCTGATAGCACCATCCTTTCTCACTATTCGATAAAGCCGACTCTCAGAGTGGCCGGGAGTCGCCTTGAACTTATCAGCGAGTTCATGGAGAGACCGCACATCATCTGGATGGACCAACTGATCCCATCGCAATCGAGACGCGGTGAAATCTTCCAGAGGGTAGCCAGTGATCTCCTCTACAGGACCATGCATGAATCTAGTTTCGAAATCCAGATTACCCTGGTAAGAAATCCCTGGAAACTGTTGGACAAAAGTCCGATACATGTCCTCGTTCGTCCTCAGAGACTCCTCCGCCCTCCACCTACGCACAGACTCACGTAAGATTGTCGGGAGAATTGAACGAACCATTGCATCAGTGGTGTCTGATCTGATGTATGCATCAGGTCCGTCCTCAGATAGACCCGTGTCAGAGCCCACCGGTACCTCGGATGCTAATGCGATGAATGGAATGTGCCCATACTGGCCTCTGACGGACCTTAACAGGCGATGGCCATCGATTTCTGATACGGAATAATCACATAGGACTGCGTCAAAACCTGATGTGGCCAACTCTCTGAGTGCCTCGTCCTCGGAAGATGCACGCACAAGCTCAAGCCCAGGAATCATCTCGATAAGTCGCATGCGCATCTCGTTGAAGCATCTGTCATCACATACGCATAGAACTCGAACGGTGCCAAGATTGGCAACACCCGATTCGATGATCTCTGCATCGTTTTCACGGACCATTGTCCTCCGAGTACAATCATGGAGTCATGGTATCAAACTTTCGCACCGAAACTCTGCTTTTGAAAATAGACCGTATCCTGCACGGTGATTGATCCAGCTGTAACCTAAGATATCTCCGGAGAGCTAACTCATCAATAGATGGAGACTCCGGATAGGTCTGACATTCCGCACTGGCACCAATGCCCATCCATAGAGAATTGATCTATCGGCGGATCATATGAGTGTAATGGCATTCGGGACACTCGAGTACCTTGCCATTTGCCTCCACCAGCTTCACGTGCTTCTTATGCTTCTCACATTCAGGGCACATAGTGTCCTTCTCAGATTTCTTCATATAATCGAATATCCCCATGAAATCACCCGTTAAAGTATCCGTGACTTCAGTATATAATCTTGTGACGTGCAGGTTTGGTTTTGCCTCATACGGAGTGCGCTGCTTCAATCACATGCTCGAGCCGAGACTCATAAGCGCCATTCTCAACGAGGGTCCCAGTCACGATGATATCTCCACCAGCCCTCAGAACGGATGCAGCATGTTCCGAAGAAGTTATTCCGCCACCTATTATGATCGGGATCCGGACACTCTCCCTCACGGCCCTGATCATTTCGCTCGGAACGGGTTCAGGCGCTCCTGATCCCGCCTCCAAGTAGAGAAGATCCATGCCCAACATCTCGGCGGTCAAGGCATATCCGATTGCCGTCTTGATATCGCCTCGGGAGACGAGGTCTGCTTCCCCGACCTCACCCACTTTCATGCCAGGGTCCACGATGATATAACCCATGGATATCGTCTCGAGTCCGAGTCTTCTGATCGCCGGTGCACCCTTTGACTGTTCCCCGGTGACATTCCGTACATTGCGCGAATTCAACATGCTCATGAAGTATATCGCATCGCATTTCTGGGCGATGGCATTGGCTCCTGAAGGGAAGTAGATCACCGGAAGGCTCGTCACGCCCTTTATGCACTCAATCGTCTTATCGAGTTTCTCCTGCGTGATCCCAGTCGATCCTCCGACCATTATCGCATCCGTCTTGAACGCCGCCGCTCGCTCTGCGATTTTGGCGGACGCCTCGGGCAGCTGTTTATCCGGGTCAATCAGCGTCATATGCATCTTGTGATCATTCAATGTCTCGAGGATGTATTGTTTGACGCTCAGATTATCCCTCCGAAAAGGAATGCGATCAATGCGACAAGCATGGCCAGCTTGGCCACCTTCTGACCTCTTTTTGGGTCGGCGAAATGAACCATAGCGCAATATATAAAGATTGCATCCGAAACAAGCACGATGGGCACATAGTATATCGACAGGAGCTCCTGCAGATAGGGAACCGGACTGAGCAGCACGGCACCGATGAACGACAACGATGCCGCGAATCCTGCCTTCCGTACTCCAATCCTCATCGGCAGAGTGAGTCGGACCCCTTTATCGCCCTCCACATCCTGAATGTCCTTTATGACCTCTCTACCTAGCGTTGCCAGGAACGCCAACGCAGCCAATATCCATGCGACTTCCATCCGCCCCACCGCTGCGCCACCGAATAGGAAGAGAGCACCTGTCAGCCAACTGATTGCGAGGTTGCCCGCAATCCCTTCGCGCTTCAGGCTCACCTCGTATGAAATCATGAATAGTATCGATGTGAGGACTATACCGAGGGACCATAGATTGATGAACGAGCTGAAGATGACCGCTATCGAGAAGAATACAATTGAGAGTATCAATGCGGATCGTGGCGATACCAACCCTTGGGGTATCGGGCGCTCAGGGTGCGCAGTCTTGTCGATATCCCGGTCGAAATAGTCGTTCAATGAATTGCCCGCGCCCGTGAAGAATATGACCACTAGCAATGAGAAGAGCACCTCCAATCCATAATCAAGTAACCCATCGGGACCCGCGCATATGATCGACGCGAGCAGTGTCCCCGCCGCACCCATAAGGCAATTCGCGGGCCGGAGCAGATGGAATAGACCCGTTATGGGATTCCGCTCAATCCGATTCGCCATCAATGATGTCAGATAATGCCCGGATATAAGACTTTTCTCAAATGCTGGCTGCGGGATTACGTACAAAGTCTTATGTAGTGATGCCATGTTGGGCAGAATACCATGGTACAATCCGCCCCACCAGATGCTTCAAAAGAGATAGAATTTGTGAAGGGTCTGGTGGCCAGACACTTTCCTGTCTACGATGTTCGCATCAGCTATGACGTCGTGCAATTCTTCTGCAAGATTGACGAATCCATACTCGAAGCGGAATTTGAGACATTACGAGAGGAGATGGCCCCTCACGGATTCATACCGATGGTCACCTACGAGAAGGGCGAGCACATAATCATGGTGGGGAGAAAGCCCCCGGCGAAGTACAAGAGCATCTACGTGAACCTGGCGATGTTGATCATCACATTCCTCGCGATGATGCTCGCTGGAGTCCTGGATTGGACTTCCTATGCAGATGTGCCTGGAAACGAGACTTTCTCCATGGAAAATATACTCATGGGAACACTCGTGTTCACCTTGCCATTGATGGCCATCTTGGGAGTCCATGAGCTCGGCCACTTCTTTATGGCACGCAGGAGAAAGGTCGCCGCGTCACTGCCATTCTTCATACCTTCGATCCCACCATTGGGAACATTTGGAGCGTTCATATCCCTGAGGGACCCGATACCGAACCGGAAAACCCTATTGGAGATAGGTGTCGCAGGACCGCTTGCAGGATTGGCAGTAGCGATACCATTGGCAATCCTTGGCCTCATACTCACGAATGCAGAAGCTCGTCCTATTCCAGAGGACCTGGGCACGGGCAGTGTGGCAAGCATCTCGTTTCCTATGATATACCTCTGGCTCGAACAATTATTCCCAATCAAAGGAGACTATCTCCTTCATCCGACTGCATTTGCAGCATGGGTAGGATTCCTCGTGACCGCCTTGAACCTCCTCCCTGCAGGTCAACTCGATGGCGGACACATCGCAAGGGCTCTCCTCGGCAACAAGGCCAAGTATGCGAGTTGGGTCACAATCATAGCACTAATCGCGATTTCGATGTTCTACATATCGTGGTTATTCTTCGCGATCCTGATACTATTCTTGGGTTCGAAACACCCACCGCCCCTCAATGACATCAACAAGCTCGATCTCAAGAGGAAGGTCATTGGCGCTTTCGCGTTCGTCGTATTGATCATCGCGTTCGTCCCTGTGCCCATGGCGATTATAACTCCAGATTACACATATGGCATGGAATCAATGGATGATTCGACGAACGTCACTATCATACCAGGCGAATCCGTGATATTCACAATCTTCGTCGAGAATCTAGGCAACACGAAGAACAACATCTCATTCGAGAAGGCATCGTCACCCCAGGGGTGGGCTGTCTCGTTCAAATTATCCACCGACTCCGACGATGCATACTCTGAGGTCTACCCGCTCGTACTGAACAACTCGCAGAATGCCACGATGAACGTAATGATCGAGTCGGCTTCGAGCACTCCCATCGGCAACTACACGGTATCGATCGAAGGATCGGCACCGGCATCTGAAGAAGTAGCAAGCTATACGGGTTCAATGGACTTCCACTTCGATGTCATCCTGCCATCATTGACATTCTCGCTGCAGGACGACGGACAGACGGTACCGATCGGATCCAGTGGCAATTATACGATCCAGGTCAACAACACTGGCATCGTTGATGTCACGATAACCATATCCGTAAGAGACCTGCCAGCATATGTCGCTGCGGTGATCGGCGTTGTCGACTCAGAAGAATCGACCTGGACCTCAACAAGCTTGGAGGTCACGGTCCCTGCGGAGGGAAACATCACACTCATAGCCGAGTTCATCGTATTGAATGATGCAACCCCGGGAACACAGTATGCAACTATAGAATCGACCTACCAGGACTTGCTGCTCGAAGAGACGATCATATCCATTGTAATCGAATGATCTCAGAGACGCTCGAGGATCGAGAAATATCGGGTCAATGAACGATGCACCCATAGAGGATGCGTTTCCACCGTCGCAAATCCGTCTACAGATGAGATCATAGATTCTTCCGGTTTGGCGAGTACCACGCGTGAACCCCGTTCAATTACTTCTCCGAAGGACGCGACTGATCGGGCAAACAACGAATCGAGGCTTTCCCCGTTGGTGCTTGTGGAACGACCATATGGAGGGTCGGTTGCGATACCATCTACAGGACCGACGACATCTCTCAGATGGCCGACATCGCATACGAAGAATTCCGCACTTACGCCCAAATGAGCCATGTTCTCCTTGGCTCCAGATATCATGTCCTCTGACAGGTCTGAACCAAGTGCGTTCTGACCAGCTAATGCAGCCTCAGTAACGATAGCGCCCGTCCCGCAGAACGGATCAAGGACAGTCCCTCCATCTCCGACACGAGTGAGATTGACCATCGCCCTCGCGAATTTCGGATGGACCGAGATGGGATATGTGAAAGGGAGGTATCTGTTCTTGCGCCTCTCGAACGAGGGACGATCAATCGAGCCAAGCAGCCGTCCCATGTACAATCGATTCGATGAAACGATTCGAAGCTCGGATCGAGGGGAGTGTAAATCGACGCCCCGGCCCTTGCCGATTATCCCCCCGATCCTGCGGGACAGTTCCTGCAGATCAAGTCCTTCCTTGGGCAGGCCCACCTTGGTCGCCCTCACCCGGATAGGACCCTCGACTTCGGTCGCCTCCGCCAATGCATCGATATCCGCAAGGTCAGAAGATCCCTTGAACTCGGATATGTGATGGCATAGCGCGAGCCTATCAACCAAGCGCTTGGGATCAGCACACGTTTCCAGCACCAGTATGCCGTCATCCTCTGCTATCACTCGAGGAGGATCTGAGTCCATGATCGAGGCAACAGCCTTTGCCTCTGAACGGGCGAGAGACTCGCATTCCAGGGACAGCTCGAACAGCAGCTTCACGCATCTGCCAGATGCGCACGTATGCTTTAATCCTTCGACCTAGTCAGATATCCCGCCCTCTGAGACCATGAACACTGCCTCGGCCTCCGGCAGGTTGGGTGAGTCGATGAGTCTGGCGATCCTCTTGCCGCCTTTGCTCTTGCGCAGGTATATCCTGAATGTCGCGGTGTGGCCCACAATATGACCGCCTATAGGCCTCGTCGGGTCTCCGAAGAACGCGTCAGGTTTTGCGGACACCTGGTTGGTGACCGCTATCACCGAGTTGTTCAGATCTCCGAACCTCAGAAGGTCGTGCATGTGCTTGTTCAGCATCTGCTGTCTCTCCGCAAGCGCACCCCTACCTATGTATTCCGCGCGGAAATGCGCGGTCAGAGAATCGACTACGAGCAGACGGACAGGGTATTCCTTTGATAGTTCAGTCGCCTTGTCGACCAATAGAGTCTGATGGTGGCTGTTGAAGGCCCTCGCGACATGTATCTTCTTCAAGATCTCTTCGGGGTCGAGGTCCTGCGCCTCGGACATCTGGACGATCCTCTCCGGCCTGAAGGTCTGCTCCGTATCTATTATCATTGTGTGACCATCCAACCCCCCGTCTTCCACGGGCTTCGTGGTGTTCACAGCCAGCTGATGACAGAGTTGAGTATTGTGAAGCACCGTTGGAAGATTGCCCCCTATGAACGAATGCGTCTTCGGGACGACGAGGTCGTACACATAATCTTCGTGAATGAACGGGCGCACTGCTCTGATCTCGTCCCATGAAAGAAGGTCCCGACGCTCGATGAATCCATCATCATCGTAACAGTCCTTGCTCGCTGGAGTCGCGATGAGATCTCCGGGCCTCAGTGCGGAAGTCGGAGTCCACGCTATATCACTATCCCTCATCGCAAACAACCTATGGGGACCCGTGAGTTCCAGCACTCGCCCGCCCTGGGTGACTACCTCGAACATGCGGGATACGCGTTCGCGATATATCGCCGCAGCGGGCACCTTCGCCAACGCGCCTTCAGACAGGCTGGGCACGCGGATGTCGTCCAGCGACGCCATCTCGCCGGAATCGAACGGCCTCGATCTATCGCTCGCGTAGCGTTCGTACATCCTAGCAATCGATTCGACACGCACAGTGTCCGAGCAGGAGTATACCAGCTCGGTCTGGCCTGAGACGCACTTGCCTGATCCGAACTCGCCGAAGAACTCTGTGATGGCGCGACTCTCGAACCCGCCACCCATCAGCTCGTCCAATGCCTTCGAGTTCGAGCCTAGCTTGGAGATGCTCTTCCTGCGCTCGAGGAGGATGTCCCCTGTCTCGAATCCGCCCACATCGGCAGCTTTCTTGGCGGCCGCGATTATCTTTGCGGCGGTGGACTCCCCTATCTCGGCGACCTCTGCCAGGTTCTTAGGTGAATCTACGGCAATCGTCATGACATCTGTATAGCCCGCCTCTCTGAGCTTCTCAAAGATCGCTGGGCCGACACCAGGAAGCTTTTCGATATCCTCCTCGGACATAGTGATCAAACACCTTCTGAATCAAAACCAGCTGGACTGTTTATAAGCATATTGATTGGAGGTATGCGAAAATGGTCGCATACCATGTGCCGTGGGTCGGTCCAGTCATCTTGAATACGTTAGAAATGGTCACCGAAAGGTATTAAACCAGATTCGTTCTTCGAGGGAAAGAATGGCCAAGAAGAGGAAGAAAGAGGAGAAAGAGGAATACGAGTTCAAGCCTCCTACATTCGATGAGAAGGAGTTCCTGCAGAAGGAACTCCGAGACACGAGGACCGTGCTGTTCACTATCGGATATGGCGCGCTGGCCGGACTCATCGCAGGACTGATATCCGACTTCAACCAGGATCTCGTGTTCATCGGTTTGATCATAGTCATAGCCGGTCTGGTCTCCCTCAAATACTTCTACTCGGTGATCAAGGTAGATACATCCCAGTTCCAGAAGAAGAACTGGGCGGGCAATGTTGTGTGGTTCTTCTTCACGTTCCTGGCCATATGGGTGCTACTATTCAATTTTCCGTTCGCTGACCATGCAAACCCTTCGGTCAGGGATGTGGTCGTCTGGGTCTATGACGGGGACAGCTACACTGCGGTCGACTACAAATATGTGGACTCGTCCGGAAGCTATGAATGGGTACCAAGGGACGATGTCATACTCAGCACCCTTGTCCATGCATCATCCAACTACACGGTCAATATAACCGCCAGGATAGCTGATAATGGCAATCTAGCATCGGCGAGGATCGTCATCGGCAGCGGCACATACGTTCCGATGACCTACGAAGGGAATCACAGATATGGGTATCAGATAGATGGTGCCGACCTTCCTTCTGGCGGGCTGTCATTCTCGATCGAGGCAATTGACGAAGTCGATAACATCACCATCTTCGAGCCTGTCTCTGCGATACCTGTGGTCTGATGAACCCACGATGGGAACACTCATCATTCATCTCTTTCCCAGGGCATGCGATCGTCAAAGTGTTGCGTCAGCGCCGCCATATAATCTTTTGATGCGAGCGTCTTGCCGCTGACGACCGAGATATCATCCAGCTTCTTGACGTCCTTGCCCAGCCTCAGGTTCCTTATATTGCTCCGAAGGATGGCATCGGCGCGGGTGAACTCGCGCTTCACATGAACGAACCATCTGCCGTCTTCGATATACGGCTCAGAGAGTCCGCTCGAGCGCCACTTCTCCAGAAACTCGGAAGCGTTCTCAGAATACTCCGGCGGCCCTTTGTGTACCCTCATATCCTGCAGCCTGCTCGACGAGAGCTCGATGAGAAGATCCACTCTACTATCCTGGACGAAGACTGATGCCTTCTCCACCTCGAAATCGTTCCTCTTGAGCAATGATTCTGCAGCGACCAGCGATTTCCTCAACTGAGGGTACAGGACATCGTCGATGAGGTCCAGTTTGGGCATGCTGATGGCCACCATCTCGTCTAATCTCTTCCCTGCCACCTTCATAAGCCTATCGGATCGCCAGGTCTTCCGCTCAGCGGGATAGAAGAATCTTGCAGAGGGATGGCCCATGTACTCCCTGCTGGCCCTGACGAAGCGGACCAGAGACTCGAGCGAGACCGCAGATGCCACGTTCCTGCCATGGTCGACCGGGTCAATGAACGTCAAAGGCTCCCTGAAGGGTTCCCCTGAGTGTTCAGACAACTCGATATGCTGTCCCGAGGTCCATCCCGTCGCCGACTCGAGCACCTCACGGAAGCCTCCGAAGCGAATGATCAGCAGTTCGCACAGATAGCCTGAGAAGCCCTGGACCTTCGCTTCGGCACCGTAGCACTCTATCCCTTTCATGAACCGCTTCAGAAGGCGGACCTGGTCGGTCTGCTCCTTGGACAGATTGTCATTTATGAACCTCGTATGGAATGGCGTGCGGTCGACCGCGCTCATCTTCATCCTGGTGTCGCGTATCTTGAATGCTGGAACGAGGTCCACCTGGAACCCCATGAAATGCCCTCGCACGTAAGGGTGCTGCGCATAGTGCTCCCTCCCGGTGATGACATTCCTCGCGATCTCCAGCCCCTTCTCCTTGAGCGTCTCCAACGGGGTGCTCTCCGGGAACAGCATGAACAGGTCGATGTCAGGGTCCTTCAGATGGGTCCCCTTGGCCACAGAGCCTACGAGCATGACCTCGATGTGCGCGTGTCTTCTACGCGCCTCGTTCAGAACCATCTCCGTAAGCTCGCTGGCGGCATCATGTACCTTGCGGTCCTGGACCGCAGTGGGCCTGCACTTCGTAAGGATCTCCGTCTCGATGGACATTGCCCAGTTATTGGCCCATGAGATAATAAAGAGAGACGGGCGACCCCGATTGAAAATTCTTTAACGAATATCGGACCTGCATGAATCATGCACATTCGTGCCCTATCGTTTTGTCACAAAATCAGGATGGAAAGGAAGGATGGTGTCTTTCGGTCGGTGTGGTGGGGATTGTCAAAACTTCTTGCTTAGGAGGAAAGTTGAGCCACCAACCTAAGACACCGAAAATAGCCTAGTCGAGACGGTATATATGAGCGTTTCTGCCATACTTACCCAGATAGGCCGGGATTAGTATCGAAAGGATGTATTTCGTATGTCAGAGGCCGTCCCTGATAGTGGACGACTGGATATTTGAGGCGGATATCGAATCCTCGAGTTCCTTCAGGTGGATTTCATCGATCTCTGATACGCTTACGAGTTCCGTATTCGTCCCTCCGAGATACAACACTACGACGATTCTTCCGTTCGAATATAGTTCAGCGAATCCGAAATCGGAAGCCGGGGCCCACATGTTCCTCCTAAAGGACAGCGAGCATGCTGACGCTATGCTTTCGAACAGAGGGACCAACTCCCTCGGTGCCTCGTCGGTGCGGATGATCGCCAAAGTCATCGCCGATTTCATGCAATGAGCGCTTATCTCGGCGATTTCGTGGTCCGCCAATTTGGCTGGCATCAGCCGCGCCTATCCCGCGGATGTTAGATAATCCTTCCGCAGGAAGGGCATACACAGATTCTGGACGATGTCTCAAGATTTAATATCCCAAACCGCAATCACGCGATTCAAGGGGATGGGGTCACACAATGTGTTCTGATAGAGATTGCCAGATATTCCGAGGGATGATCATCGCATGCGACCTGTGCATGAAGAACGACAAGAACGGTTCCCAGAATGCCGTCGCCGGCATTCCGGATGAGAGGACAAGCGCTCGGATGCTTTGATCACTTCTCAGGCGACAGCCTTATCCTGTCGCTGACCTCGATGCCGTCCTTCTCGAACTCGAGGCACATGAAATCGCGGGCGGCGACCGTCCTGACGCCAGAGCTGTTCTCGATCCATTTGGCCTGTGTCTCCGGGTTCTCCTGTATCACGCGCATGCCGAAGTGCGTGATGACCGCCATCTCAGGACGTATCTTCTCGATGAGGTATCCAGCATCCTCGGTGCTCAGGTGGTGCGGTATCCTCTGCCCGAGCGGGCGCGTGACGCACGCTATGAGTATCCTGCACTTCTTATGGGCCTTGATGACCTGCTCCAGGAGCTGCGTGTCCGATATGTATGACACGATACCGCCGGAGGTCTGTATCCTGAACCCCACAGAGCTCGTGTCGGAATGAGCCGACGGGGTCGCCCATACCTCGAACGGTTTCAGTGTCATCTTGGAGAACGGCTCCATTATCTTGACATGCTTTGGCTTGGCCAGATGATACTTGGATATCGCAGGGCCAAAACCGCCGTCGCCTTCGATGACGCTCCTGCTGCCGATCAGTATGCCCTGCTTCCTGGTCCCGCCCTCGGTCATCGCCTCGATGAGTATCTCCGCGTCCATGTAATGGTCTGGGTGGCAATGGGATACGAGGATGGCATGGGTCTTCATAGGGTCTAGCCCTATCGAACGCATTTGCACCAGGGCTCCAGGACCCGGATCGACATGCAGGTTCCTCTCGTCCTCTATATATATGCCGCCCGTCGCCCTGGCCTGATAAATCGTAGCGAACCGTCCTCCGCCAGTCCCCAGAAAAGTGATACGTACCATGACTGACAAACCTTAATGCTTGGTCCCTTTAATACCCTTCCGCAGCCAGAGGTGAGCCATCTGTCGACCCTGATCAAGAACGGAATCGTCGTGACCCAGAATGCGAGCAGGCAGATACTGAGAGGAGATGTTCTCATCGACGGGGACAGAATAGTCCAGGTGGGAAAGGTGGACCGAAAGGCAGATGACATCCTGGACGCCAGCGGATGCATCGTTATGCCCGGGCTCATCAACTGTCATTCGCATGTCTCGATGGCGCTCATGCGCAGCGTAGCGGACGATGTGAAGCTAGAGGGGTTCCTTGCGCGCACATTCGCAGTAGACTCCAAACGCACGGCGGAAGACGTCGGCATCGGAGCGAGTCTGGGATGCCTCGAGATGGCGAGGACCGGCACCACGACTTTCCTGGACATATACTATCACCAGGATGTAATTGCGAAGAGCGTCGAAGAGGTCGGGATAAGAGGATATCTGGGATGGGCTGTCCTGGACGAGCAGTTCACCACGCAGGATGGTGTGCCGGTCGAGAACTGCGAGAAGTTCATACGAGGCCATGAGGGAAGGAAGCTCATCACCCCAGTGGTAGCGCCTCAGGGCGTCTATGTCTGCTCAGACGAGACGCTAATGAAATCAAAGGAGCTCGCAGCCAGGACCAAGACCTTCTGTCACTTTCACTTGTCCGAGACGAGGTACGAGGTGTACGAGTATCAGAAGGTCAAGGGGAAGAGACCATGCGATCATCTCGCAGACATGGGCTTCTTCTCGAAGGGGGATGTCGCCGCCCACGGAGTCTGGCTCACGATCAACGAGATAAGGAAGCTGGCCAAGGCCGGAGTGGCAGTCGCCCATTGCCCCACATCCAACATGAAGCTCGCGAGCGGGGGAGTCGCACCCCTTCCAGAGATGTTCGAGAACGGCGTCACCGTCGCCTTGGGCACGGACGGATGCTCGTCAAACAACGGGCTCGACATGTTCCTGGAGATGAAGTTCGCATCCCTCATGCACAAGGCGCACAAATGGGATGCGTCCGTGCTGCCTGCTCAGAAGGTCCTCGATCTCTCGACCATAGACGCGGCCAAGGCATTGGGCGCGGAGAAGGATCTTGGCTCGATCGAACCTGGAAAGAAGGCGGACATCGTCATAATCGACTGCGACACTCCAGGCATGACGCCCACCACTCTAGACAACGCTGTCGCGAACCTCGCCTACGCATCTGCCGGCTCGGCGGTCAGGGATACGATAGTAGATGGAAGATTTGTGGTGCTCAACCATGAGGTCGTGACGGTCGACGAGAAGAAGGTGCTTCAGAGCGCCCGAGAGGCGGCAGAGGACCTGCTCTCAAAGTGTTGAAATGGATAGAAAGCAAGGGGTTTAGCGGAAAGGGTTTGACTCCTCACCAAGAAGACCTATTCGTCGTCAACCGCCTTCTGGCCGACCCTTGCCATCTTGTCCTTCTTGGCGATATCAGCGATCTTCTCGGCATCGATCTTCTCCTGGATCAGAACATCCTCGATGGCTTTCATGTCCCTTCGGAGTTCCTCCGGCTTCGGGATAGGACCGAGGACGTCGTCGGCCTTGCCTACCGATCGCTCAATGTCTGCGATGTTCGAGACCTCACGCTGCGGGGTGAGACGACCTACGCCCAGGTACTCGGAAACACCATCCATAAGTCTCGTCATCTCGAACGGGAAGATGATCTTGGTCGCCTGTCCGTTGCTCAGATGCTTGAGGGCCTCAAGGGACAGCACGGTCAATGCTTTCGAGTCGAGCGGGGCTGCACCGACGGATATCACCCTCAGTTTCTGGGCCTCACCCTGAGCCTCCAGTATTATCGCTAGCCTGGCGCCTTCGGCCTCGAGTATCCTCGACTGCCTCAGGCCTTCGGCCTGCAATATGCGGGATTGCTTGTCACCCTCGGCGTTGAGGATAGAGGCGCGCTTCTGGCCGTCCGCCTTCAGGATCGCCGCCCGCCTCAACCTCTCCGCGGATGTCTGCTCCTCCATCGCATCCTTGACCTTGCCTGCGGGGTCGACCTCTCTGATCTCAACCGCCTCGACCTTCACGCCCCACTTATCAGTGGCCTCGTCCAGAACGTCCCTCAGGTGAGTATTGATCCTCTCCCTGTTGGAGAGTATCTCATCCAGCTCCATGTCACCGATGACGGATCTAAGGGTTGTCTGCGCGAGGTAGATGGTCGCTGTGCGATAGTTAGTGACCTCGAAGAACGCCTTCTTCGGGTCGATGACCTTGATGTAGATGATTGCATCGACGTTCGTAGGCGAGTTGTCCTTTGTTATGACCTCCTGCCTCGGGACGTCGAGCACCTGGGTCCTCAGGTCGATCTTGATGACCTCGTTTATCAACGGACGGACCCAATTGAAACCCTGGTCCAGTATCTTCATGTACCTACCCAGGCTCATGTAGATACCCTGCTCGTACGGTCTGATGATCTTGATCCCGTTCGTCAATATGACCAGGGCTACGATGACCATCAGTATGACGAATGCTATGATTGTCCCTACTGCCATTCCAAATCCTCCTCCAATATCGATATTACATATTCAGAAGGCTCACTTAGCCTTCTCGACTACCTCGGGCAGCTCCTCCACTACCACATGGACGCCCATGCTGTCCCGAACGATGACCTTCTTCCCAACAGGGATGACCTTCGGCGACGTGGCGCTCCAAGTGTCGTTGGCCACGCGCACCTTGCCCTTCAACGAATCCGGAAGCACCTCCCTCTCAACGATGCCCACCTTACCGATCAGCGATGTCGCGACGGTGGTCTCAGGGGGTCCGGGTGGGGCCAGGTTCTGGTAGAGCTTGATCGTGACCAGTGTCATCGGCACCAACACCACGAGTGCCAGGACCGGTGCGTACCAGGTGACCAGCCAATCGGGATACAGCAATCCCACGCCACCTAGGACGACGAGTACCGTCGCCGGCACGATTATGAATGACCCTGGCGACATTGCCTCTGCCAAGAGCATGAAGATTCCCACGACGAGAATTACCAGAGCCAATTCGAATTCGATGGCCATATTCAACAACACTTCATTGTGCCTATATATTGTTTATGTAGGAAAACCAGAACGGCACTTCCGCTGAGATCAAACGATTTCGAGAGGGTTCACACCATCACCTAAGTCTCATCCTGGCGACATGGTAGCACCAGAGGCCGTGTCTCCTAAGCGCGTCATTAGTGTTCTCGGGTGTGACTCTCTGAGGCTCCGTCCTGTATTTCAGGACGTCCTCGATGGGATAGCCGATGTAATCCGAGAGCTTCAGAAGGCGCTCGTAAGGGAACGGCTGCTCACCCACGAGTATCTGGCGCACGCTCCAGCCGGGGTGTATCCTCGAGCGGTACCCCATCTCTCTGGCGAGTCGGTTGATGCTTCCAGCCTTCTCGATCCCAGTCTTGATTAAAAACACTCGGAACGACGATGCTATCCAAACGCGCGCATCGTTGGCCTGAGCCCTAATGTGTCTACCGCCATATACGTCCGCGGGACCCATGTGAGGGCACTATTGCAATCATTCATTATATATCTCTGCCTGAGATGTACATCACACTCGCGGTACGTACCAATTTATTTGGTCGTTAATCTAGTACAGTTATCAAACTATGCATCATTTATCAGTATTGGCACCGTTATAGTTGATGAGGAAAGACCATGACTGTTTTTTCGGACAGGATCAAGCTGCAGACCAAGGCTCGCGACGACATCGTCGACATCACGGGTAGCGTGCAGGAGATCGTTACGGAGTCCAAGGTATCGGATGGCTTGGTGTGCGTGTTCGTCGCAGGCTCCACCGCCGCCATAACCACGATAGAATATGAGCCTGGATTGGTCATGGACATCCATAAGGCGATGGACAGGCTGTACCCCAAGGACGAGGAATACGAGCATCACAACCGATGGGGTGACGGCAACGGACATTCGCACGTTAGGGCGTCATTCATGGGACCGTCGTTGACGGTCCCAGTCGAGGACGGGAAGCTCATACTCGGGACCTGGCAGCAGATCGTTTTCCTTGAGCTGGATGTGAGGGCCAGAACAAGGGAGATCGTCGTCAAGGTTCTAGGAGAACCTTGAAGTCGACCATTTCGACATGGGCGCAAGCATATTATAGATGAGACCGTTGGCCTGCACTATGCCGATCGAGTGTGAATTCCTGGGCGGTGGCGATGAGGTCGGAAGGCTCGGGATATATCTGAAGAAGGAAGGAGCGCGCATGCTCTTCGACTACGGCATGACGGCGGCGGACCCGCCGAAATACCCGAAGCCTGCGCCACCGATCGACCGTGTATTCCTGACACACTCGCATCTGGACCATTGCGGTATGATACCGTGGCTGACAGCACGATACGACATCGACATAACTGCCACCAGGGCGTCCAAGATGGTCGGTCAGCTCCTTATGGAGGACAGTATCAAGGTCGCTGCTTCCGAAGGGTACCCGGAGATGTACGGGAAGGGCGAGGTCAGGATCGCATCTAGGAGATTCAACGACATCACTTTCGGAGAGGAGGTGGTCGTCGGTTCCACTCATATCACCGCGCACACGGCCGGACACATCCCGGGTGCGACCATGTACGAGATAAGCGGCAAGAGGACCACGCTCGTGACAGGTGACCTCCACACGATCGACACCCGCCTGGTGGGCGGAGCGAAACCCGTCAAATGCGACAACCTCATCATGGAATCCACCTACTCGGGCAGGAACCATCCGAACAGGAACAAGACGGAGTACGAGTTCATCAAGAAAGTCCACGAGGTCGTAGACCGGGGAGGGAAGGCGATCGTGCCTTCGTTCGCGGTCGGCAGGACCCAGGAGATACTATTGCTCCTGAAGGACAGCAAGCTCGAATACTGGCTCGACGGCATGGGCAAGTCCGTGAACAGTATCTACCTCGACAACCCCGAATATGTGAAGTCGGTCAAGAGGCTGAGACAGGCGATCACGAGGACCAACGAGGTCAGGAACTACAAGGCCCGCGAGCGGGCGCACAAGGGCCAGGTGATCGTGACCACGAGCGGGATGCTAGACGGAGGGCCTGTGCTCGGGTACGTCGAAGGGGTCAGGAGCGATCCGAAGAGCGCCATATTGCTCACTGGCTATCAGGTCGATGGCAGCAACGGCAGACAGCTGCTGGATACGGGCACGATGGAGTTCCAGGGAGTCACTGAGAAGGTGGCGTGCGAGGTCGTCAAATTCGATTTCTCTGCCCATGCGGGACACGACGACCTGTTCAAGTTCGCCAAGGAGTGTTCCCCGGAGAAGATAGTCCTGTGCCACGGGGACAACAGGGAACCGCTCGCTGAGGACCTCACCAAGGAAGGGTTCGAGGTACTTCTCCCGAAGGACGGCGAGAAGTTCAAGCTCTGAACCTATGGATGAAAGGATTATTAGGGGTCATATCTCTACGACAGAATGCATGAGGTCCAAGATCCACGAATACCTGCGAGAGGACATCGGGTCAGGTGACATCACATCCGAGCTCCTCATACCCCCGGATCAGAAGGCTCGGGGTAGGATAATCGCGAAGGAGCGGTGCATCCTTGCCGGAGCCGCAGAGGCGTCCGAGGTGTTCAAGGAGCTGGGCGCTAAAGCAGTGATGCGCAGGAGCGACGGCGCCCCGGTCAAGAAAGGGGATTTCGTGCTGAGCGTGTCTGGGCCTGCGAGGTCCATACTCGCGGGCGAGAGGTTGGCACTGAACTTCCTGATGAGGATGAGCGGCATAGCCACAGTCACGAATGAGTTGCTGGAGAAATGCCGTGCCAAGAACCCGCACATCAGGATAGCCGCGACGAGGAAGACCACGCCTGGGTTCAGGGAGTTCGAGAAGAAAGCAGTGGTCCTCGGAGGCGGCGACCCGCACAGGTTCGGGCTGAGCGATGCGATCCTGATCAAGGACAACCACATCATGCTGGCAGGTAGTGTCAAGGAAGCGCTCAGGAGAGCCAGGAAATCGAGCTTCACGAAGAAGATCGAGATTGAGGTCGAGAACGAGAAGGATGCGTTCACTGCGCTGGATGCAGGAGCGGATATCATAATGTTCGACAACTTCTCACCTTCCGATGCGAGAGCCCTGTACATGGTGTTGAAGGACAAGTGCCCCGACATAATCATCGAGGCTTCGGGAGGCATGAAGCCAGACAACATAGCGCTCTACGCGGACGCCGCGGACATCATATCCGTTGGCTGGTTGACCCACTCCGTCAGATCCATAGACTTCTCGATGTCCGTCGAGAAGGTATAGCACAGAGCACAGGTTTTTCTAGACGCCGATTGCTCCATGTAGTGTTAGCATGGATGCGAAACAGGCATGGGGAGCGTTCTCCCTGATACTCGTCCTAGCGGTGGTCACTGTCGCAGCCATGCTCATCAGCACAGGACGCAACTCATATCAGATATCCGCGTTCGCAGCCATCGTGTTGATGGTATACCTCTACATATTGTACAAGAGGTACCACATCGAGGTCGTGACCGAGGGTGATGTCCTCCTGTTCAACGATGAGGACGACCTGAAGATCCTGTGCGAGATATACGGACTAGGTGATTCCGGCAGAGCATACATAAACAGACAAAGGCTGCGCAATTTCGCGAGGGAGAACAAGGACACGGACTTCGTCTGGATAGCTCCCGGGTTCGTACATTCATTCAGCTCGGCGCTGGAGGTCGAGTTGCCCGCAGAAGAGGCGAAGGAACTCAGCGTGCCCGATCTGATCAAGCGGCTGGTGTCGGATGCGCCATCCAAGGACAGGCTCACGAGTCCCCTCACATGGGGTGTATCCAGGGATTCCAAGAGACTGTCGACCATTGATTCCTGTCCGGTCTGCGAGGCCGATGTGAAAGGATCGACCGGAGTATGCAAGGAATGCGGCGCAGACCTCGAATTCTATTCGGTCCTGGCGGAGTCGAAGCTGGGCAGAAGGCTCCTGTCGGCGAAGGCAGTGGCGGGCAAGAGGAAGCTTAGATATTCGGTCGCCATGATACCGGACAAGTGAGGAGGCAGGCAGTTGATCAAGGACGAGACTTGTCAGATATGCGGGAAGCCAGCAAAGAGATTCCTGTTCGCAGCCTTCGTTTGCGATGACGAGAAATGCATCGAGAAGGCTCGCATTGATAGAGGAGGACCAGGCGGCCATAAGAAGCAGGATTTCCTGAAATTCTCGCGAGACGATAAGTGCTGACTGCGCCTGGAGAAGTATTATACGACTATCATCATTCCCTGGACCCATGAAGGGAAGTGCATTTGCGGGTCTCATGTTGATCGAGACCATGCTCGCATTCGGCAACACGTTTGCCGCATCCTTCAGCATGATCTACCTCTACAACGAGCTCGATATGCCCTTGTGGTCTGGGCCGATCTACATCTGCCTGGGCTTCGCGATATCCGCAGTCATCAGCCTCTGGATGTCGCGTAGGCCGAGGATGGATCCGAGGAACGCCATAATATTCGCGCTCGCTTGGCTGATAATAGAATACTCGCTCTTCCTAGTGGTCCATAACGGCTGGATGATCGGCCTGCTCGTGGGCATAGCCTTCGGGATATACTATCCGTTCTTCTGGACGCCCATCAACATGCTGATGGCGCAGATGACCGAGAAGAACGACCGAGGGGTGAAGTACGGCGCGTTCTTCTTCGTCTGGCCCCTGGCAGGATTCATAGCTCCACTCCTTGGCGGCATCGTGATCAGCTTATGGAACTACAGGATCCTGTACCTGGTCGGAATCGCGATCATATCGTTGACGGCACTGCTCGTGGTCGCGTATAGGAACCATATACCAAAGGACCAGGTCATGAAGATACGAATGGAGGCTGTCGGGCGCAGGAATGTCATCGCACTCATCGGCGAGGGGGGGTTCGAAGGGATATTCTGGATAGATGTCACGCTCGTAGCCTACATGTTCTCCCAGGACGAGGTCTCGCTTGGAGCGCTGTTCTCCCTATTCGGGCTCTGCGCAGGCATAATGGGAATCATCCAAGGGAAGGTGTCTGATAAGATCCAGAACAGGTCATTCTTCCTGAAGCTGAGCGTGATCGGTTCGATCCCGTGCATCTTATTGATAGCGTTGGTGACCAACATGGACGAGTTCATCCTGGCAAACGGACTCCTCGAGTTCGCATGCTTCGTCCTCCCGGTCTTCATGTTCGCGATACTGACGGACACCATGGAAGATAAGAAGAACGATTCAGTCATCACCAGGGAATACATACTCGACATCGCAAGGGCAGGGGCCATAGGACTCCTGATGCTGGTGATCTACCTTGGAGTCTCACCGCAGGAGGCATTCCTTCTCGCCATACCGTTCCTGATACTCATGCTTCTCGCGAAGGAGAAGAAGAAACATGAAGAGACGGCTCATGAGAGTATCATCGACAAGAACCAGTAGCCCAAGACGACGAATATTCCGGTGACGATTATTCCGACAGCCGCTGCCCACTTGCCGAAATCGTCTCTGATGAGGTCGTCACCCGCGAGCATGAACATCGGACTCAGTATTATGTCTGGACGGTCGAGCGTTGTGAGCATACGTGGGTCCGATCCATAGGTCTTAACATACCTCTTCTTGAAGCCCACGAACCGGTAGTACATGCCCCACGAGAACGCGATGAAACCCAGCAGTACGAACACCACGGACATCGTCTCGCTGTCCAGTATCATCGCGATTATCGACAGGAAGAAGCCGACGAAGAGCGCAGCGATGCCTAGAGCGAAGGCGACTATGCCTATCGCCCTGTTCTGCATGAGAAGGAAGTGCCGTGGGTCCACTGGCCTCTGGTTTCTGGAACGGTTGATGGCCCGATCGGACGGGCGATCCCCTGGTGGTGGCGATGTCTCGGTCATGAACTCATCAATCCTTGCAGGCCGATGCGACCAGCTCCATGAGATCGGTCATCTTGAGCCTGGAACCTCTTGCGTCAATCGAGGTCTTCAGGCTCTGATAACAGAACGGGCAAGAAGTGGTCAGAATATCCGCACCAGACGCCTCGGCATCGTCTGTGCGCAGGTCAGATATCTTCTGCGCGAGGTCTGGAAATGCGGTCTTGACGCCGCCACCGGCTCCGCAGCATCTCGACTCCGATCTGTTCCGCTCCATCTCGACGAGCTCGAGCCCGGGCACATATCTCAGGATCCTCCTCGGCTCCTCGTACAATCCGTTGTGTCGGCCGAGGTGACATGGATCGTGGAATGTCACCTTCTGATCGATCCTCTTGTCGAGCACCAGCTTTCCGGAATCGAGCAGCTCGTTCACCATCTCGGTTATGTGCATCACCTTCGGCTGCACCTTGCCGATCTTCGGATAATCCTGACGGATAGTCTTGTAGCACCCAGCACAACTCGTGACGATGATGCTCGGAGAGGCCCTCTCGAACATCTCGATGTTCTTCTCGGCCATCTTGCGCGCATTGTCGATCAAACCTGTCCTCAGAAGAGTGGAGCCGCAGCATCCTTCCTCGTTTCCGAGGGTCCCGAAATCAACCTTCGCCTTGGAGAGTATGCGCGCCGTGTTGAGAGCCATCTCCTTGATGTTGGGATCATAGGCTGCCGTGCACCCAACGAAGTAGAGCACCTCGCACTTCTCCTTCAATACATCCTTGACCTTGATATCCTTCTCGAGTCGACGAGCCCACCGGGAACGCTGAGTCCTGGGCTGCATCCACGGATTATCGTAGTTCTCGATGCTCTTAATCAACTGGTCATGCTCGGGCATAGGTCCGAGACCGTTATGGACCAAGAACTCCCGCATGTTCTCCCACATCTCGATAGTATCCAGATGCGCCGGACACACCGTCTTGCACTGCCCGCAAATCGTGCACTCATATGCTCGCTTGGATAATTCGGCCAATTGATCCTGAGGTATCTCCTTCGGACCGAACAACTTGGCCTTCAGCCCGTACTGCGCTTTGTAGAACTCCCTGAGCCTCAGTATCTTGCCCCTCGGCGTGACGAACTCGTCCTCCTGCGCTTCACCGCCCGTGGGGCATGTGGTCGTGCACTCGCCGCACCGAGTGCACGCATCGTACCTGATGAGCGAGAGCACATCCAGCTTGGATATGTCCAGCTCCTTCATGCGCTCCCCTCCTTGTCGGTCATCATGCGTTCCAGTTCGATCGCGATCGGGGTCGCGATCATGTGGAAGAGCTTGCTGAACGGTATGTAGGCGATCAGGAGGGCGCTCATCACACCATGCACGAGCCACGCAGCATCGTACCAGTCACCGCTCGAAGCTGGCACCAACAACGAGAACGCATACCCGACGAACGAGTATTCTACATTCTGGTCATGGCCAGGTATGCCACCTGCAATACCCATGCCTTCGAGTATGAACCCACCCAGAACGACTGCTAACAGGAACAGGATTGATGCGGCGTCGGGAAGCTCGGTCCTCACAATCTTGGGCTTCAGAATCGACCGTCGGATAGCTGCCAGGACCAGGCCGATAAGCATCATCAGACCTACGAGGTCGAAGCCGAAGTCACGCAGCCATAGTTTGGCCCAGCCAGTCTCGTCAATCATAGGTTGATATCTTAGGATGTCCAGCGAGAATGTGACTATGAGATCGAGAATGAACATTAGTATGAATCCGCCCAGGATCATGATGTGCATGAACCATCGTGAGACGCTCCTTTCCTTCAGCTTGGACAGATAGAGAGCATCCATCAGGAGAGAGCGCGTGGCCTTCATCAAGCGGCCGTGAACCAAGGAGACAATGGCGAGCTTGGCGAATCCCATGAGCCTACGCTCGGGAGTGGTGGTCAGACCTTTTCCTCGCATCCACATGAGGAAGTTGTAGAGAGTGCCGAGCAAGAACACCACGACGCTCAGCACTATCACGACAAGGAACAGGGACAGGTAGGTCCGGTCGCGTACGTACACCGTCTCGTACGGCAGGAGAAGGATCACGGCGCAAAGCAGCACGATGAATGAGAAGAACGGCACGTACAGAGTCGCCCTCTCGCTCAGGTATCCGTCCGTTGCCATCGCGGCTCTAATCAGATTCGGGCGATATATATTCGTTACCTTCTGGAGGAGAAGTGCTCGTTGACCGTCAGTCTTGCGGCCTCGACCAGGTTCGACGGGGCGCTTTCGACCTCCTGCGCGTTGCTTGATGACGATTCGAGTATCTCGTCTCTGGCGATCCCAAGGAGACTGTCGACCCGATCTGATACGGATCCATCGATACTTGCTTTCCTGATCTCGATCGCATTGAGGAGTTCCATGAGTCGGCCGCCGTCCCACAACTTCGAACCGACGACGAACGACCTATGCTCGAGGCCCAGAATGGCCACTTTAAGATCGGCGATCGATCTGTCAAGATTCGTCTTCCGTTG
This sequence comes from uncultured Thermoplasmata archaeon, assembly GCA_963719945.1. GTDB lineage: Archaea > Thermoplasmatota > Thermoplasmata > UBA10834 > UBA10834 > UBA9653. Next base: position 860,632 of record CAVRDX010000001.1, read on the forward strand.
CTCATGGGTACGAGTCGATTTGTCATTACCAGCCATGTGCATAAGGTCGAGCATGACATCGTTCGCTTCCGGGAAATCGGGATGCTCGAGATGAGGCCCGAGCAATAACAGCTCTCCTGATCCGAAGCGGCATCTTATGACGGCAGGTGCGCGGTCCAATACATTTCTCACCTCGTCATGCGACATATTCATCGTGGCTTGCTCTGCCATTCCAGCATATCTGATCAAGACTTCGTCATCATCCGGCTCAGTGAATACCGGTCCTCCGTACAATGGGGCGACCATCGAAGAGCCGTTTATGTCCAATAGGACACTTCCCCGTACAGGATGGAATATGCTGCAGCTTCCGTATCGCACGGCATATCTCGTAGTCGATGATTCGGCCATAGAAATGCCAGGTCGGATGTTGGTGATCCTGGTCTTCGAGATGTTGAACTGCTGAAATGGGGGTATCGAAGAGGGCAGCGGAAGATAGGCGCCCGCGCATATGCCTATGTACTGACCGCCGCTTCGGATGAATCCCTTCAGGTTTGAGAAACCTTTGCCGTTGAGGGCTTCCGCGATCTCAAAGCCGTCGCCCCCGGATATGATCACTCTCGAATAGGAACCTTCGATATCGCGCTGAAGATCGCTCTCGCTCGCGAACACTACGTTGAATATACCGCGATTCTCGAACAGGTCCGCGAGCCATGTCCAAGAGTGCGAGGAACCCGAGCCCGCGTAGACCATTGTGCTGCGACTATTCCTGGGCACGAACACCGAAATGCTCCCTGGGCCCATAAAGGGAGCGCAGAACACTGGCCCGAGCTTGGGGGCATAGAAAGTGTTATAGAACCCCTTGCCTTATCTCGCTCCCCACAAGGGCCCATGGTCTAGCGGTTATGACACCTGCTTGACATCGCTTTTCCTCCGGGAAGGCGTCAAATTGCAGGTAATCACCGGTTCGAATCCGGTTGGGCCCACTATCTTCCTTCTGGCTATTTTCCAATCAGGGTCTTTTTGTACCGGGATATGAACCTTTTCATCGCCTTTCCTCGTGAAATCGATGGTTCAGGTTGCAACGCATGCAGAACCCGACAGACTGGCTGATTTCTATCGCAGGAAATTGACGACGATCTGGACCCCTTCTCAGCTTCTTTTCCTGCTATTGCTACAGAGGAATTAATGGGTGGACCGAAAGGGATTTGAACCTCTGAAGTGCCAGTGTGTCAAGACTCGGATTCAATCAACGGGGAATTGGCCGGAGCTAACCCCCTTTCTTTTCCTTCAAATTCTTGTTCGGAGTGAAGATTCCAGCAGATGAACTAATCAAACCGATTCCGATAATGCCCACAACAGCTGCCACACCAGGTTCAATCTTACCCATCAACAATAGCCCTGAAGCGATTCCACAAATCACCAATCCAGTGATGAAAAGAATCTTAATCATTGCCAGTCCCTCTCTTGGTCGAATCGCCTCAGGTGGTTTAAGGGTTTCTCCGGAGTCCCGCTCCTATGGCATTTTCCGAGGCGAGGCTCAACCCCCCCCCCCCTTCCCTGTTTTCAGAACGGTACGAATTCTTATCTATGAAGAACTCGATGAACAAAACGAAGGAAATGATGCTATATCTGACAAGCTACAATCTGAAAGATGGGCGTGCTGGGGAATACTCTGCTTGGGTGAAGAAGAACAAGAAGAGCATACAGGACCATGCACCTCCGGGATGGAAGTTTCGCGGGATTTATGGATCTGTTCTGGGCTTTGGTCGGTATGATGTCACCGAGATATGGGAGCTCAGGAAGTACGCTGACTTCGACACCTTCCGCGACTGGGACGACAAGGTCAGTCTCCGATTGCAGGCGGAAGCGCAAGACTTCATGCTACCCGGGGCGAATGAATCGACATTGCTTAGAGAAGTCAGCGATGTTGTGGTCATCGATCACAAGAAGCCGAAGAAGTGAATCTAGTCGTCCTAAACCTTTTGGTCTTTCCGCCCCTATGGCCTTTTGCGCGCTCTCAGATGCGGTTCGAGGCGGGATTCGCCAAGACCGAATAACGACCGGTTCCAACGTCGTTGTCGCGACCGGTTACGACCTATCGTGACGCTCTATCGTGAAACACGATCTTCAAAGAGCTGTACTGGCGCCACCTGCTCGTCTGTAGCTCGTCTCATCTCGTGAGAACGGTGCGAGTGCCGGCACGCGCTTCGGACGCCTATTGATGCAAGGAATCATGAAGAGGAACAAGAAGGAGGAAAAGAAAAAGATCAAGAGGTTTCTCGGACTGGCCTTCTGCTATCGATAATGAATTAGAATCCGAGCCGCACTATCTGGCCGCGCACGAGTTCAGGCCCGGTTGGGCCCACTACATCTTATCTGGCTAAATTCTAATCAGCGTTTTGGGTTTTTCGCAACAGGTGCTTCCCAGGCTGTCGCATGAGGGAGAACGCGGGTTCGAATTTAATCAGTGACAGAGCGTCTATATTACCACGGACACCATTATGGGTCCGAGGGGAAAAATGGCGGGGTCGTCGGGAAACTCGAAGAGCAGTGTAATTCTGACGTTCGTCGCAGTGTTCTTCGTTATGGCATCAGCATGGATGACATGGTACACCATCTCCAACGAGCATACGACTGTGTCCGAGTATTGGCTGGACCACTTCGATCCGGAATGGGGCAATTATGGAGTCGAGACATATGACATCTATGACCAGGTTGACGAAGTGATGTTGGGACTGAAGTTTTTCACCATTCTGTGGTTCCTTGCAGCTCTATTCTTTGTGGGTCAAATCATGACAGACAAATCCGGTCCTATCAGGGAAATCATCGCGGGTGCAACTCCTATTGCTTTGGGCATTGGGATGCTGGCATACTTTGCACTAGCGTTCCCTGGAGCTTGTCCTTCACCGTTAGTCTCAGGATTCTTTTCGAGCACAACGGTCGGCGGCGTCGTGTATACAGGAAGCCCCGGAGGAGGATTTTATCTGGTTGCAGTAGCCTGTGTATTTCAGGCATTGGCAGTAACGCTTCGTTTCAAATCAGTCTTCTCAAAACCGCGTTCGCCTGAACCCACCGCATGCGAGGCTCGCGTTGGCACGGAACCCCCGAAGTGAGCTGCATCATATCCGACGGATCAGACCTAATGAAATTTCGTGCAGAGAAGGTTTGAGGAAGGAAAGAAGAAAATGATCTGCTGCGTTCCACCTCGAAATCCCCAGATTGCAGATTAGATTACAGCTAGTGTGCCCTACTCGAATCGGGTTGGGCCCACTACATATTCTTGCCAGATAATGGACTACAGGATTCAGACCGCATGATTTCGCATACTTCGAAGTCTTGAGCCTTTATGCTGAATGACGCTTGGTTCGGGACCAAATAGACCCACTCTTGAGACGTTTTGAATACATAGAGAATGCGAGCCGAGAACCATGGAATTCAAGACCATTCCACGATGGTCGTATGTTTCGATGCAAATAGAGGCACATTAATGCACAACAAGTGATAGGGAATCGACATCAAATCACAAGATCATCCCATATCTCAAGGAACCCGTCAGTCAGGCTTGTCAGCTGTGGATTGAATCGCAATAGTATCTTCTCGATTCTTGCGGGATCAGAAATGAGATACTCAGAAGTGTTGCCATTCCTGGAAACCACACCGACTGCAAGGAGTTTCTCAAGGTGGTGACTAACCGTGGATGGTGATTTCCTGACGCCATGAACAATCTCTCCGTGAGTCATAGCTCCATTCCTCAGGATTAGAATCGTGATTCTGAACGGGACCCGTTGCCTCAGAAGACTTACAATGCGCTTATCAGGGGCACTGAAATGGCTCCAGTCTGCACCAATGGCGTCCCTCGGAAAGTAACGCTTGTACTGTCCATCCTGAATGGAATATACAAGCTCGCGCTTCTCAAGATAAAGGAGATGATAGTCGACCAGGTTCGCGGAGAGTCTGACCTCCCTGCCAATCTCCCTGAGATGCATGCCAGGATACTTGCAGACTGCATCGAATATCCGGCGACGACTATCCAGTTCAAGCGCGAGCTCGTTCAAGAGAAACCTCCTAGGGTTTCAATGTCGCCAGAAAGATTGATGCAAGAATGCCAATATCCAATAGCCCAGATGTAATCCATAGGTTGGTATCATTGAGGACGTCGGTGAACAACTGGACGGACAACAGAATACCTTTCGCGAAGAACAACATGAATGCGAAAACAATCAGCAGAGTCTTCGATTTCCCAGATTCTCTAAATGCCTTGGCCGCAATGATAGCCAGTGTGAGCGAGAAGATCACGATAAACGCATAGACCAAATTCTCAAGCATAGAAACTCCTCCATATCAAGGGGAATGTGGTTGCTCCTTAATGATTCCTTGAGCTACGATCACGTTTCACAAATGCAATGGACATAACAACGATACCAGAGGCTACTCCGAGACCAGACAGATAGAGCACTGGATCTGGACTTAGATCATCTGAATCCGAATAGTAGGTCATGTTGCTTCGAACCTTGAAAACAACATCCTGGATCAGAGTATTCGCCTTCGGATAGGACAACGTGAGATTTCCTTCATCCCAACTACCTGCGGCTCCCAATCCTATTGTGCTGCCATCAACGCACATGCTATTCCTCCACTGGATAGACCCGCCTGCGAAAGGCTGAGCTGTCGTTATGTTCAATAATATGCCAGTATTAGATTCAAGATATGACATTCCCGCGCTTGACTGGGACCGGATCAATATCCTTACTCCAATCGCATTGCTCTCATCCGAGAAGTTGTAACGCGAGATTCTCAGACTCATATGAATCTCAGTTGGATCAATATCACCGCCTAAAGTGAAGAACACATAATTCGAATTTGTGACGAAGACCAGCGTAACCAGCCCGTCCTCGGATATTGCAGTGTAGGTGGTTCTAGTTCCCCAATCCGGCGTATTCTCGCATAATGGTTGGGACAGTGTGAATCTCTCATTCGAGATATCAACGCTGGAGATCACAGAGTCCTCAGGACCAAAGGAAGTGCTTCCATTGTTCTGGAATTCGAAGACCGACAATATCGAGAAACTCATGCTCCAATTTAGCGGGCCAGGCACATAGATACCGTTGGCCAATTCATTGAAGTCGCTGGGGATCAGAATAGGGGAGCTTTGACGGATATAATCGATATCGAAGGTCCCATCAGAAAATGATGCGAGAAATGCATCAGGACTATTGGATTTTGACTGTGTCGATAATGCATAGAACTCGTCTGAAGTTGAAACAGCAACGCCAGATCGTCCTGCAGGCAGATCACTCGCAGCAACCGAGCAGGATACCATGATAAGAACTGCCATTGTAACAACCGACATGCAGCCAAATGCCCCATTTCTTCGAACCATATATAACATGAAAAACAGGGGGCTCGTGAATATAATACGGTTATTGGACAACGGTCGAATTCGAACGAACTTGATAGGCTATATGAGCGACCCTTCACGCGAATATATTCGTTTGATAGAAATATGAAAGGGTTTATGGGCTGGCCCTGGAAATTCAGATTGGATTGGAATCAAAAATACACTGCCTGGCCTACGGTTTGTTCAGGCCCGATTGGGCCCACTATAGCCCTTCCAGCCATTTTTCAATCAGACGGTATCGCGCGCCGAGAAGAATGACTATTGCGCATTCATCGTCCATAGCGCTTGGAGACCCTCAGACAACTCCTGACGTCGGCTATCTCGTCGGACCATTCAATCTGAATCATTGTCCAGATCGCAGCGTTTCGAGAAATGATCCTGGCACGCCAATAGGAATGCTGAGCCCATTCTTCTCAATTCCACCAGTGGATATCATCATTCAACTCTTCGCTATGCCAAGAATAGAATTTGCCATCGTGCAGCGCGCAACTATACTCGCCCCAATATGCGTACACCGACTGAGGTGGCGCATAGACGAGGGCAAATCGATAGATGACATCGTTCCAGATAGATGGTGATTCGAAGAGAATACTATCCCCTTGATTGAATTCCCCATCCCCGATGATATCGGTAATGATGAAACTATGGATATCGGCAGATACTTGCGTTCCTGAACTCAGCATTTCTTGAATTGTGAGATTCGCAAGAGGAAATACGGTATATCCGATTGCACCATCGCTGATTGCCCCGCAATAACATTGCATATATGTGTAGTTAGTAGCGATGGACGGATCCAAATTCGAGACCCATTCAATTCCTTCATCGGTCAGGATTAGTGGCGTATCTTCGGAGGGATATGGTGGCCAAATGTAACTCTCAAGGTTCCATGAATATGCGAGAATGCAGCTCAGCACCAACATGGCAGCGATTGCGAGAATAATAGTCCGTCGAGGACCACTCTTCAGATTCTCTCGGATGAATTCACGAATGACTTCGGTGTCAGACATCCGTTTCTGAGATGATTCATTCGTCACAAATAGGAGCGCGCCGCATGATATGCAGAACTCCATAGCATCATGATTCTCAGTAGCGCATCTCGGGCACTTTATCAGACTTCCCACAACCGTATGTGGAATGTCATCGAGCAATATCTTCTTTTCTCTCTATCTGTACCAAAGAGAGTGGCTCTGATCATCAACTGGTTCACACCTATCCCAGTTCGCGCACACATTCTCGATTGTGGCTGCGGAATCCCACAAGAAAGGAGATATCCATCCATGATAGTACAGGAAGATGCGATGGAAGACACAATCACGTGCCCAGCCTGCGGCACATTAATCAGGTCGGATTCAACGTTCTGCAGATCCTGCGGAAAGTCGATCAGGAAATGCCCGAGCTGCAGCTCCATCATCCTTGAGGGGGTCATGTTCTGTCCGAATTGCGAGACGCCGCTTTTTCAGACAAATGAACATTCGGAGACTTCACCGCAGAATGTCGATTCGGAGACTACACACCTCATATGGGAAGGGGTTCCGTTTTCCGGGCTGCAAAAGACATCCCAGACCAAGCGCCAGTGGAGGATAACAGTCGTGATATTCGCGACATACGCGATCGCCTGTATATTGATGATCGCATGGATCATGCTGAAGAAATCCACTGAAGACGTGTGCTGTATCTCGGGGTTTGTCATCGGATTGGCATTCTTCAGTGCATTCACCTTGTGGGTCAGATATTGGGTTGGTCGAAGCGGGGCTGAACACGAAGAGCGCAAGAAGTGGAAAGATCCATTGTAGGCAAATTGAGCCACCGCACAGCCTACGACTTCTCGTGTCGGCGGGAGATACGATTCAGCCATGAACGCACAGGTTGAATCCTTCCAAGAAGATCAGGCGATGATTCAGAGGAAGATGCTATCGAGTTCCTGCAGACTCGCGGTATCGCATATCTCTTCCGCGAACCGTACATGCTCCTCATTAGCCGACGCCACGCCCCCTTTTAGCAGGTAGGGACGGATGTCCCAGTCAGGAGCGCTGAAGTAAGTCGCCAGCACACACCCGCTCGCACTAAGCCCCACAATCACCAGAGCGTCACATCCTTCTTTCTTGAGCATAGCTCCAAACTCGGGATTGCCAAAGGCGCTCGCATGAAGCTTCGTGGCCTTCAGGTCGGTCTTCTCGATCTTGACCGTCTCCGGGACTTCGAAACGTCTTGTCCCTGGCAGCAATCCGTCCTCCTTATCCTCGGTATATCCCACGACGATAGGGAACTTGTTCCTTCTGAACCAAGCGATCGCGTCGTTGATGACATCAAGGCGCATCTCCACGGACTTCCTCAAGTCCTGGTTGCTATCAGGGTCGTACAACCAGACATTCTGTATATCCTGGACGAGTAATGCGGGTTTCATTTCACTCATCCTTGAAATGCGTCTGCCATTAATATTGATTATTGATATGTCTGGTCAGGCAATAGTCGCATCTCAATTGAGGAAAAGAGGAGACGTCCAGACGATACTCGTTTTACTAACATGAGCATGCTCATGACTTCAATTGAAGATAGAAATTGCAGCCGCTAACAATTGATATCCCTTCTATAGAGAGAGATAACGGTTATGCCAACCAATATGCCTGTCAGTACTGCCAGGAATAATGCACTCAGCAATGGATCAGGATAAAATTCATAATACGGGACAGACCCGTTCAGATCGATGATATCCTGAGGATAGTCATCGAGAAGAAGCGATCGATTGATTGTCTCCGCAGCGAATGATGGTAGGAACCATGGTTTGACACCACCTGAGATTAGAATCTGCTGAAGGATCGGAAACAATGCGATGAGGAGCAGAAAAGCGAATACGATAGATCCTGTTGAATTCTTCGAAATAGAACTGATGGCATAGGCAAAGGCCAGGCATGCTGCGAAATATAGCAATGACAATGCCAACGAGATCAGAAGGTAATCAGGGAGAGTCCCGAGCCCAGAGTATATTAGAGCAGACATTGCCAGATAGAATGAGACGATTGCCACTATTCCAACCATCAGGCTTGCGATGAATTTGCCAATCACGATAGCGATTCGTTTCACAGGATTCGGATATACAAGATATGCAGTTCGATTCTGTATCTCGCCTGCGAGCGAATCCGAGCCAACGAGAATCGCGATTATCACAATCATATAAGGGAGAATGATCATCAGCTTATCGGCCATTTCGATTGGATAGTACCCCCAATCATAGGTGACTTCGAGCATATTATCACTGAGGTCTGATTTAAACAATATCGGACCATCTGCATATAGCCAATCATCTACTGAAATCAGAGTGCCGTTGAGCCTGATTTCGATGCTCTCTGGAAAGATCCGCCAATTGAGATAATAGATCATTGAATGATATCCGGTGGAGTATTCGCTCTCAACAGGAGCAGGCATTATGAATTCGACAGAGTGACCGGAATACTCGTCGCCAAATGCAAGAGGCAAGTAGTACAGCATCAGGACGATACCGACGGAAAGTGCCATGATTGAGACGAACCTGAACCCTTTGATATATCTGATGAGTTCGAGACGGGCAATCACAGAGATCTGTGCCAAATCGGAGGGAACTCTTGATCCAGGAACCTTCCGGTCAGTCATACTGCTCAGCCTCCGACTCGGCGATCCTGTCGAGGTATATGCTCTCGAGAGAGGGACCGCGAGGGACGAACGAACTGACGGATAATCCCAACGACATCAATAAGCGCAAGATATTGTGCCTATTCGCAACATCTCCGTTCGAGCAGCTGATCCTGAATATCGTCGGAGACAACGATTCAACGGAGATAATCCCGTCCAGCTCATTGATTCGGCCTCGAACTTCAGGAGATGGAGCGGTGGCGAATTCGACTTCGATAATGCAGGATTTAGATATCTGTTTTAGATTCTCGATGTCATCATAGAGAAGGAGCCGCCCATGATCGATTAGCGCTATGGAATCGCATATCTCCTGCACCTCATTCAGCATATGGGAGTTCAGGAGAATCGTGATCTTCATGGATCTCAGAGTCTTCAGGATTCCCCTGATGTGAACCATACCAGTCGGGTCGAGCCCGCTCGTGGGTTCATCGAGAATCAGTACGGTAGGTTCGTGAAGCAATGCCTGAGCAAGGGCCAGTCTCTGCTTCATCCCCTTTGAGAATCCGCCCACCCTCGAATCTGCCCTATCCGACAGCTTGAATTCTTTCAGCAATTCGGTTGTTCTGCTACGGATGAGGACATCATCCATACCTCTGAGCTGGCCAAGGAATCTCAGAATCCTCACAGGTGTGAGCTGAGGGTAGAACTCAGGGCTCTCAACGACCGAACCTACATCGGACAGAGCAACCTTGGGTTCCTTCCGAACCTCGATGTCATTGATATACGCAGTCCCTGAGGTCGGCGAAACCAGATTCGTCAGTATCTTGGCGGTGGTCGTCTTCCCCGCTCCATTCGGCCCGAGAAATCCTAAGACCGAACCATGAGGAACATTCAAAGATAGATGATCGACGGCGACCAGCGATCCAGAATATACCTTCGTCAGATTCTCTATCCTTATCGAACCCATCCCATCAGCCCGAGATACATGCCTTGAGCTACATGAGAGCAACATCGTGAGGATATTATGCTTTCGGGATGTAGATTCCAGGGACTGGGAAGTGCTAGCCCTTGCATCAGGATTCTGAGGAGAATCCTGTGTAGATCGAAGGCGTTAGAGCATGATGATTTTAGATTGAAAGTCCCGAAAGAATCATATCGCGCGATTGTGCTATTTGACCTCGGTCAGCGTCCGATCTTCGACCTTTGGGGGGGTCTGATTAGACGCTGAGGGGGAATGACAAGAATGAGGAGTGGTTCGAGTTTAGGAGCGGTAGCGGTCCTTGTGATCATGCTCGCCCTAGGCCTTTCTTCACCGATGTCTGCGGGCGACGGCGAGAAGGCCTGGACGGTTATGATATACCTGGACGCGGACAACAATCTCGAAGACGCTGCATGGATGAACATGGAGTGGCTCGAGAGTGTTGGGTCGGATGAGAATGTGAACTTCTTGGTACTGTTGGATACGCTCTCAGGCAAGACTGACCTCCTGTATGTGGAACACGAAGTGTCCACACCAGTGGGGAAGGACTATGGCTATCCAAAAGAAGAGAATATGGGAGATCCTGCGGTGCTTCAGAAGTTCATAGAGATCGGCATCGAGGATTATCCTGCGTTGTACTACGCGGTCATCCTGTGGGATCATGGTGGCGGATGGAGAGGAATCTGCTGGGATGATTCATACGAGGAAGACACAGGAATAGAGGATTGCATCACGATGTCGGAGATGAGAGAGGCGTTCGCAGGCGCTTGCGATGCAAAGGATGAGATCATAGACATCGTCGGATTCGATGCATGTCTGATGGCGATGCCTGAGGTATCCTACGAGTTGAGAGACTACGCAAAATACGTCATATTCAGCGAGGAGACGATCTACGGAACCAGCTTCCCGTACGAGATGATTGCGCAGGACCTCGTGGACGAGCCGACGATGGACCCACTGGCATGCGTCAGAATGATGGCCGAGGATTACAGCGAATTCTATCTGACCAACAACGGGTACCCGGACTGGACGATCAGCATCATGGACATGGATTATATGAGTGAGGTCACAGCGGCTGTGGACTACCTCGGGGAGGAGCTCCTCGAGTCCCTGCCATACTACTTCAACGCTTACCAGAACGCGAGGGTCATGTCTGACGAATACTACTACTTCTACAACATAGATCTGCGCAACTTCGTGGACAATCTGTTGGTGGACCCAGTCATCAAAGACAAAGGCATCAGGGAAGCCGCGATGCAAGTGGATAAGGCGATCGGTGACAGCATAATACTGTGCCTGAACAGCTTCCACAACCGCGATTCCGAAGGTCTCGCAATATACTTCCCATACGCGCCTGGAAGCACTATTGCAGGCCTGAAGCCCGAGTATGAAGACATATCCTTCGCGAAGACGGGTACCAGCTGGTACGACTTCGTCGAGGCGTTCTCCAAGTTCACGGGACGCGCATGGGGAGGGGCGAAATTCGCCTAGATGAGCCCATGGAAACCGGTCAAACCATTTCCATCACTTTTCCATCATGAACAGGTTTCAATCGATATTCGGGATAACCTGAAAATGCTTTCATGCGCATGATATGAAAGAGATGATTCGGAAAGACCCTAGGAGGGCTTTCGTATGAGTGAGATAGCGACATTTGCAGCGGGGTGCTTCTGGGGCGTCGAAGCAATATTCAGAAAGGTCCATGGAGTCATATCCACCCGTGTCGGATACACGGGTGGGAAGACGGATCGGCCTACATACAATCAGGTCTGTTCGGACAGCACAGGCCATGCTGAAGCGGTCGAAGTCGAATTCGATCCGAGTATGGTCGCATACGGTCATTTGCTGGAGATATTCTGGGACATGCACGACCCGACTACCCTGAACAGGCAGGGACCCGATAGAGGGACGCAATACAGGTCAGCCATATTCTTTCACAATCCGGAACAGAAGAGGCTAGCCGAAGAATCTCTGAGCGCGCTCGCGCGATCAGACCGATTCACTCGGAGGAAGATAGTGACTGAGATCGCGGAAGCGGAAGTCTTCTGGCCTGCAGAGGAGTACCATCAACGGTACTTCGAGAAGACTGGAAGAAACAGTTGCGGGATCCATTGATGCCCTATGTGCATGCCATTTTGACTATCTTTGTTCAGAAAGAACTATTTGACTGATGCTTTTAACCCTGGCAGAGGCATGCCGATTCAGCCTACTGACGGATTCGAGGCCGTTTGATGTTCAGTGACATCCAGAAATCATTGCGAGGCTACATTCGGAGCGAGTTCCTGGGAGAATACGCCAGGCTCAACATAATCGCGGCCATGATCGGAGCATTTGCCGCGCTCATCGCAATAGGTTTCAGATGGCTCATCCTGGCATTCCAGGAATTCTTCTTCGTTGGCGGAAACCCATTGAACAACGAACTCGGGCTCTGGGTCTTCGCGGTCCCCATGATTGGGGCGGTGTTCGTCGGCATGATCGCCTACTGGCTCGCACCTGAGGTCAAGGGGGCAGGCGTGGCAGAGGTCATGCGAGGCCTGATGGCGGACAAGGGGAGGTTCAGGGCGAGGGTGCCTGCACTCAAGGCGCTCGCTTCCGCGATCACGCTTGGTTCGGGTGGCTCCGCAGGCAGAGAAGGGCCGATAGTCCAGATAGGGGCGTCCTTCGCGTCAGTGGTCGGTCAGAAGTTCAAGATGACCACGACCGAGGTGAGGATAATGGTGGCTTGCGGTGCAGCTGCGGGTATAACGGCCACGTTCAACACTCCCATTGCTGGTGCTGTCTTCGCACTCGAGCTGCTTCTGCTGGAGTTCAGGACGAGATCGTTCATCCCACTCGTCATATCGACGGTGTTTGCGACACTCGTCTCGAGAGTGTTCCTAGGCGACTATCCCACCTTCTCGGTCGAATTGACATACTCGCTCGTGAGCCCTTACGAGCTAGCGTTCTATCTGGTGCTCGGGTTGCTCGCAGGGGTCGTTGGAGTAATATTCATCAAGATGCTCTACAAGATGGAGGACGTGTTCGATGCGCTCTCAGTGCCAGGCTATGCCAAACCGGTCATAGGCGTCGCGATGGTAGGCGCCATCGGTCTGTTCTATCCGAGTGTGTTGGGCGTCGGATATGATACGGTAACAGCAGCACTCAACGGACACCTCGACCAGCTGTTCGACGTCAGGATGCTCGGACTGTTCGTCGTCGTTGTGCTCATACTCAAACTTATTGCCACATCTCTGACGATATCATCCGGGAACGCAGGTGGCGTATTCGGCCCGTCATTGTTCCTTGGTGCCATGCTCGGTGCAGCATTCGGGATTGCTGCCAACCAGTTCTTCCCGAACATGACAGCGGAGTACGGCGCATATGCGCTCGTCGGAATGGCTGCGGTATTCGCGTCCACCGCAAGAGCGACTCTAACAGCCATATTGATGCTGTTCGAGATGACATCGAGCTACGAGATCATCCTGCCCCTGATGTTCGCGTGCGTCGTCAGCGATGCCGTGAGCAGCATGCTGTCCAAAGAGACGATATACACTGCGAAGCTGGCCAAGCAGGGGATACGGTATGTCCATGATCTATCGGCGAACATATTGGAGGCCGCGAAGGTCAAGGAGGCGATGGATATCAAATTCGTCTCGCTGGCCCCGGACACGCCACTCAGGAAGGTCGTGGACCTTCAGCTCTACAGCGGCAAGAAAGGATATCCAGTGGTCTCATCAGATGGCAAGTTAAAGGGCATAGTCACTCTGACGGACGTGCGGAAAGCATTCGAGAGCGGCAAACAGGATTCGACCGTGAGCGACATCATGACCAAGAGGATAGTGACCGTGTATCCCGAAGAGACGCTTCAAGTGGCGATGGAGAAGATGGTCCTGAGGAAGATAGGTCATCTGCCAGTGGTGGATCCGGCCAAGCCTAACAGGATCATCGCCATGATAGATAGGGAAGCCATCCTTGACAGGTACAGAGGCGTCCTGGCAGAAGAGGTATCGGAGGAGTCCCTCCAGGGCAGACTCATGGAATGATTCCGAAGACGCATCTCACTTAACCTTCGATTTCCTGGCGATGATCTCCTTCAGCTCGGAAAGGTCCTGACCGGAGCTAACCGTATGAGTGATATTACCCGATTCATCGCGCATATAGGTGTTGTGCCAGGATATCTCTCTGATCGCACCACCCTTCGTCATTATCTTGTCCACGACATGTTCGTGTTTCGCAATATTTCCGCTGATTATAGCTGAGAATATCTCATGCACATGTTCTCTCGATTCTGGGGGAAGGAAATTGTCGAACCAGTTCTTTCCGACCAACTCTGACTCGTCATAGCCCAATATCTCGCAGCCCTTGCGATTTACCTGAGAGACCGTCCCGTCCCTGTTGATGATGACGATCATCACATTGACGGCCTCCAGATGATTCCTGGCCGCGTCTCGCTCCTGCTTGAGTTCTCGACCGATCTGCTCGCGATGAAGCGTTTCACCAATCTTGCGAGCGATTGCCTGGACGAGTCGCACTTCATCACGGACGATCGAATCCGAACCCGCCCATTGAGCTTCCGCGAGATAATACACATCGATGCGTCCAATGGTCATTCCAGACAGGACTATATCCGAAGACATCACGTTTGGAGTCTCCTTGAATCCCTCTGAGGAAAACACCTCATCACGGACGATTATTCTGATTGATGGACTCTCGTACCTCTGCAATGCGTCTGTGAGAGCATCGACGACTCCGGTGCAAAATCGCATCAAGTCGAAATCATCCTGGTAGTTCAGCTCAGAGACCGCGTACACGCACGTGAGCTCATTCATCCTCCGCGTCAAGTCGAGAGTCCTCTGGTTCAGTCGGTCTTCAACATCATATGCATCCAGGGCGTATGATATGTCGGAAGCGATCTCCGTCAGTAGCCCACGGTCATCTTCGACGAAATGATCAGGTTTCTTGGAGTACAGGTTAAGGGAGCCTATCACATGGCCCTTTCTGCGCAAAGGAATCGCTGCCAATGAGCTATAGCCGAGGGAGCGGGCCAACTCTGGCAAGTGCGCATGATTCTTGATCTGCGCTCTAGGACCATGAATGACGATTCGATCCTCAATTATTGCCGAAATCAACGAACCTGGCCCAAGCGGATCACCATCTAGAGGGGCCCTGAGCTTGGATATATCAGGATTATCAGCCGGAGCCCAAGCCTCAGGAACTACGACATGCGAAACGGAATCGACGAGACCAACCCATGCTAGATCGAATTTTCCAGAATCGATTGCGACCTTGCACATTCTTGGGAACAATTCATGGGCACTCTTGCTGCGGACAATAGATTCATTGACTTGGCTCAGGAAGGCATACATCCGGTTCATGCGCATCAGGCCGTGCTCTGTCTCCCGAAGATGGGTTATGTCGATGAAAGGACAGGTGAGCAACTTCATTGATGGGAGGAACCGAGGACGAGCTATGACCAGAGCCTTGGACCCATCTGGTCGCTTCAGCCATACCTCATAGCTCTCAGGAGCGTTTGCAGGGTTTTTCTTGCGAGTCTCGAAGTTGTCTCGGACTCTGTCCATTGAACTCTCGTCGACGAAGACGGTCCACATCTTCCCCTCTACATCCGTCTTCTTGAACCCAGACAAATCTTCGAACTCTCTGTTTACCACGACGATTCTGCCCTCGATATCGGTTACTATCATGGCAGAACCGGAGTTCTCGAAGATTCCACGGTATCGTTCTTCGCTCTCGGCCAATGCGACTTCCGCAACCCTCCGACCTAACAGTTGCTCGATCATATTGGATAATTCCGCGAAAAGTGCCTTCGTATCCGCACCTTTCTGCAGATAGAAATCTGCCCCAAGGTTGAGTGCCTCGATGGCGACCTCTTCACGACCCTTCCCAGTGAATACGATGAAAGGCGTGTTGTCCCCCTGCTCTCGAAGAATCTTCAGAAACTCAAGACCATCCATTACTGGCATCTGATAGTCGGAAACGATAGCGTCATACTTGCGGGAAGGAATCTTGTCCAGAGCGGCCTCTGCGGAATCTGCTATGTCGATCTCGTAGCCATTAGAACGGCTCAAGTAGCTCCTTGTCAGATCAAGGAATGCAGGTTCATCGTCTACGCAAAGGATGACGGCCATCCACTTCCTCCCACAGGTATTACAGTGGGCAGAGTATTTCTAATTCATGGCGAAATAAGAACAAATCAGTCAAATCTAAAATCAGAGGCGACAAAAAATGCTGATTGTCAAGTCATCCTGAGGAATATTTGCCAATGCAGATTAGAAGTCACTCACAATTGTCAGTTAGCATGAGCATGGTCATGCTCAGCCTGGAAATTCACGGGCTGCAACCTGCCGAAAGCTGCTGCGAGCACTTCGGATAGAGTGGGATGTATGATCTGCGCACGGGCGAGCGGGGCGTATGTCTGAGATTCGGAGACCATCAGGTTGACGACCTGCTGTATCAGGATTGCTGCCTGAGGACCCACTGCAGTCGCACCGAGTATCCTGCGGGTAGGATATTCGACCATCACCTTGACGAAGGCGTCCTCGTCGCCGTAGGCGAAACCCATGGCAGTATCATGATACTTGGCAACTCCGACCATGACCTTCCTGCCCGCGACCGCCTCCTGCTCGGTCATTCCCACCTGACCGACCTGAGGATTGGTGAATACCGCATGAGGGACCGCATGGAGATCCAGCGCACGCTTATCCTTCGAGTATAGGTTGTGGCCGACTATCGATGATTGGTAGTTCGCGGTATGCCTGTACATGTTCCGTCCAAGGGCGTCTCCGAGCGCATAGATGCCCGGCTTCGATGTTTCAAGATACTGATTGGTCTGAACCCAGCCGCGTTCGTCCGTGTGTACCCCCGTGTTCTCTGGCTTGAGCCAATCGGAGTTCGATCTGACACCGGTGGCAACGAACAGGTGCTGAGCATCGATAACGCGTTCGTGCTTCCCGTCAGAATCACGCACCTTCACGGAGATGGATCCGTCATGACCTTCGACGGAAACGGTATCAGTCCCCGTATGGATCTCGACATGTCTGGAAAGCCTCTTCTTCACGAGCGCGCTCGTCTCCGGTTCCTCGTGTGGAAGCAGGACGGGGTTGCGGCCGATCATGACGACGCGTGTGCCGATCGCAGAGAAGAAGTGGGCGAATTCACAGCCGATGTAACCGCCGCCCAATATGACGATGCTCTCAGGCTGCTCCTCGATATCATATATCGTTCTGTATGTGTGATATTTGACCTTGTCAAGCCCGGGTATCCTCGGTATGCTGGCCCTCGCACCCGATGCGATGACTATCTTCTGTGCACTGATGGTCTCGTCGCCCACCTTGAGGGTGTAATCCGATACGAAGCTGCCGATGACGCTGTATAGATCGACGCCTGAAGTCGCCTTGACTCCGTGTTCCATCTCGTGCCTTCCGCTCAGGACGATATCCCACATCCTTTTCTTGATAGTCGGGAAATCAAGCTTGTCCAGGCGCAGATGCACCCCGATGCTGGCGGCATCCTCTGCCTCACGGATCACATCCGCCGCATGTATGAGCACCTTTGATGGTATGCACCCCCGGTTCAGACAGGTGCCGCCGAGCGGCCCTTCCTCGACGACGGCCACCTTCTCCCCTCTCTGGAGTGGGAGGTCCACTACGTTCATCCCTGCCCCCGATCCAATCACAATCAGGCCATACTCCTTCATTCGGACACCCTGGACCGTCAACGCGATGGTGAGCCATTAAACTTCTCGGCAATAGCGTCGAAAACTGTCATATCGCATGGTCGCACCATTTGAATAGTATGCTCACGATATCTGGATTAGGTGATTTTGTGGGGAGAATCGATCTGCCAATGCCCGAACTAGGGCGTGGCACTCAATTTCTTGATGCATCAGCCGATGATCTGCAGGCGAAGATACGATCGAAAGTGCCTAAACAGTACAGGAGTTCTGTTGTGGTCAGGCCGTTCAAGAGGAGGGGTTCTACGGGCCTGTCAGTCGAATATGAGGACATCATCGAGGCCGAGGTCATGGCCGCCATCGAGAGCAGGTTTGGCTGAACGTCCGCCTGTTCAGATGCGATATTGCAGATACATTTAATGACAGGACTTGCGATTAATGCAATCCAGGATGTCGACCCCAGTGCCCCGAACACCCGTACCCAGAAAGCTGACGGAGAAGGAGATGGCCCTGATCAGGGACCGCGACGACAGGCTTGAGCGGTATGTCAGGACGGCTCAATTCATTCAGTCGAAGTGGTTCATGCTGATAGGGACCGCCGCGATAGTCGTCTTCCTGCTAATGATCTATCTTGTGTCAAGATGATGACTCACTTCTTCTTGTGGATAGGGCAGGTGTAACCCAGCTTGCAGTACCTGCATTTCTCCTCGGGCGTCGGGGGTATCACCTTTCTCAATCGGCCATACTTACGCCTGGGCAATGTCTACCACGGGTCGATAGGAACGCGGCCATCATACATAAAATCAGTCAGGGGTCCGTTCAGGGCGCCCTCGGCAACGATATGTTGAACACACAGCCTTTGGAAGGGTCACCGGGCACCATGTCCGTGATCCACATGCTCCCGATGTAGCGTTCCGCGATGGCTCTCGAGGTCGCCAAGCCCATTCCGAAGCCGCCCGATAACTCAGATTTGGCGGCCTTGGTCATCCGCAGCACCTCCCGCTTGAGATTGTCGGGAATGCTTCTGCCAGGCTGAGATATCTTGATCCACCACATCTCGTTTCTGCCCTCGAGTCTGGGCTCCACGTGTACAAGGAGCCTGACCGGGTCCTGTCTCGTGGACCTTGCCGCCGTGACGAAGAGGTTCACGAAGAGACCTACGAGGAGATCGTCGGCCATCACACGGACCGGTTCTCCTGAGTTCCGAACCTCGATATCCAACGACTTGTCGTGTACTCTGCGCTTGGTCTCGCTGATGGCGCGGTGCATCGCATCCTCCAGATTGAGCGGCATGATCCTGACCGAACCGTTGTGCCGCACCTTGTGCATGGTCCGCACCATGTCCACCATCTGCATGATGTTGTCCATCTGAGACGAAATGGTCTTGACGGCAGAACCGATCTGCGGATCGAGGTCCTTCCTGGCGCCTATAGAATCGATGTACGCAATCATGGGGGTCGTATAATTCGCGATGTCATGGGTCATCAGGTCCATGTACAGCTCCATCTGGTCCCTTGTGCGAGAGACCACTTTCAGGAGCTGTGCATTCTCCATGGCCACCGCCGCGTGGTTGGCGAACATCGTGGCCACCTCAAGGTCCTCCTTCGAGAAGGTGTCTGGAGGATATTTCGTGAGCTCGATAACCCCAAGGACATCCTTCCGGCCGAGGATAGGGATCACGAGCATACGACAGTGCATCACTGGAGTCCCGGGGATCTGGTCCCCCCTGGGGTCATCCTCCGTGTCCAGGATGATCTCCGCCTTCTTCGTCCGTGATACATGACCGATATAACCCACATCGACCGGGAAGTTCCTGTCCTCCATTATCTCGGAAGCGTACGGTCCGGTCGCATATGCCGGATTGCAGACGTTCCTGCTCCAATCGAACACATAGAATGAGAGTTCGTTGCACGGGATGAGTCCGGACATCTTGTCGCCTATGATCCTGAAGACCTCGCTGGATTCTATCTCCTGCTGCAGGCTGGCAGCAGTCTCTATGAGGACCTTCTGCGCCCGCGACATCATGCTCATCCGCTCGAACATATCGACGTTGTTGATGAGCTTCATCACGTCCACGCCGATCTCCTCAGCAAGGCTCACTTCGTCCGATGTGAACGGGCCAGGCCCGGTATTGTCTCCGATGAAGAGTAGCCCCTCGACCTCGTTTTCGTGAATCAACGGAACGGCGATGCAGTGCTCGAAACTGAGATTGCCCAGGATCTTCTTCTTCTGCAAAGGGGACCAGTGATTGGATATGCATGTCTTCGTCGTCTTCTGCTCGATCGCCTCCGCGGCCATGGTGAATCTGTTCAACGAGACCATCGTGCCACGCGAGAGCACCACGCCCTTCGCTGCACAGCTCAGACAGATCATATCGTTGGCGTCCTCCAGCAACCTGAAGACTGAGACGAAGTCAGCATCGAAGTAATCCATGGCGTTCATGCAGAACTTGGCGAAAGCATGGTCGAGCTCCGACCGTACGCCAGGGGTCGATGACATACAGTTGATCAGAACTGATTGAAGCTGTGTATATTCACCCATCAATACTGAGGTTTCCAGTACGCCTAGGTCCACTATCGAGCACACTTGTTCCTTGGCCACATCCTTGGATTCGGACGGGACCTTGGCATCGACGGTGTCATAGAGCACCTTCCGCAGCGCATGCTGGTTCATGACCACGCTGCTCAGGTCAAGCGTGCGCAGATGCTCTGACCTCAGAGCGCTCCTGAGCGATTTCCTGGCCTTCGATGACGATGGGTCGGTGGCATATTCGATGAGGGAGTCGAAGTAGTTCCGGAACCTGTCGCTCCTCACGCTCACTGGCGATGTGAACTCGGAGACCTTTGAGAATGGGACGCGGTTTATCTCCGATACCCACGCGTGGACTATGTTCTCGGACTCATTCCTCAATATACCGATGAGCGGCCCAGAACCCAAAGGCTGAGATGCAGCTCCAGATTTATGATGCATGGTGGATTTATTCTCCTCCAGTGTGTAATGTAAGAGGATTCGTAATATGGCACTCAGGGAATATATCGCTTTGGTCCTTGGTGCGTACTACGTGAAACCATGCCCAACACCGTAATCATTTGACCAGTTTTTAATCGACAATATCAGATAACGTTTCCCTTTAGGTCAAATATCCTTATATTCGGGCACCCAATAGCACGCTCCAGAGTGGTGTATTAAGGATGCCCACACAACATGCTCCGGTCAAGACCATGCTTCTGACAGGGAAGCAGGTCATGAAGCTCCTGGACATGAAGGACGTACTCGCAGCCGTCGAGAACGCCTTCAAGCACAAGGGGCTTGGAAAGGTTCAGATGCCGCCAAAAGCCTATCTTTTTTACGAGAAATTCGACGGCGACTTGAGAACGATGCCCTCGTATGTGGAGGACATGGATGTATCGGCTGTCAAGATCGTGAACGTGCACCCGCAGAATGCGAAGAACCACGGCATGAGGACCGTCATGGCCCTCCTTGTCCTGGTGGACCCGCACACGGGCGCCCCGCTCGCAGTCATGGACGCAACTCACATCACCGACATGAGGACCGGTGGCGCGAGCGCGATAGCGTCCAAGTACCTTGCAAGGCCGAATCCGAAGATCGTAGGAATAATCGGCGCAGGCAACCAGGCGAAGACGCAGATGCTCGCGTTGATCACCCAGTTCGGCTCGTTCGACCAGGTCAAGGTATACGACCTGTACCCTGACAAGGCCAAGGAACGCGTCAGGGAGTTCAGGCGGAAGTACAAGGAGAACGTTCCGAAGATCAAGGCAGTGGCAACCGCCAAGGATGCGGTCGTCGACTCCGATATAATCGTCACATGCACATCGTCCCGCGCACCCATCGTCATGGACGAATGGGTCAAGGACGGAGCACATATCAACTGCATAGGCGCGGACGCGCCCGGGAAGCAGGAGATGGACCCGAAGGTGCTCAAGCGTGCTTACCTGGTAATAGACGACTGGGAGCAGGCCAGCCACTCGGGAGAGATCAACGTGCCCCTCACCAAGGGAGAGCTGACCCGTGAGGATGTCAATGCCGAGATAGGAGAGGTCGTCGCTGGGCTCAAGACGGGCAGGGCGAACGACGAGCAGGTGACCGTATTCTGCTCGACTGGCCTCGGCGTACAGGATTCCCTGACCGCGAAGATCGTCTACGACATCGCGAAGAAGCAGGGGATCGGCCGTTCGATGCAGATCGTCCTGTGAACCGACAACGGCGTAGAAGCCCCGCGTGTCTTCGAAAAACCTTCAACCCCTTTCCCTTGTTTTCATCTTTTCTGCCACCGACCTCCGGTTCGACTGGAACTCATAGCCAGTGTCAGAGAAATGGATACCGTTAAGTGCGCACAATGGGATATCGCGCAACATCCTTGCGGACGACCCAATGAACTGATTCTTTCGGATGGGAGACTGCGGGATAGAGCGGCAAAGATGTTTAGGGGGAATGTGAACTGAGAAAGAGCGTGATAGGGATAGCTGCGGCGATGCTGATGATCCTGCCCGCGCTGGTGTTCGCGACACCCGTGCGTGCAGAGGGAGACGCATGGACCGTGATGGTCTACATGGATGGGGACAATAGCCTCGAGAGCGCCGTCCCTGTGGATCTGGGAGAACTGGAAGCCGTAGGCTCGACCGCGGACGTGAACTTCGTCGTCCTGGCGGACACGCTGGATGGTCCAGCGTATCTGTACTATGTGAACCAGGGTGGCTCGACCGTGATAGCTTCGTGGGGTGAGGTCAACATGGCCGATCCCGCGACCCTGACGAGGTTCATCACGGACGCGAAGACGCTGTACCCGGCGAACAACTACGCGCTGGACTTCTGGAACCACGGAGGAGGCATCATGGGCGTCTGCTGGGACGACACGTCCGGCGACAAGCTCACCATGCTCGAGATGAGGACGGCGATCGTGAACGGCGGCGTGAGCTTCGCGAACGTCTGGTTCGACGCGTGCAACATGGCGCAGGCGGAGATCGCCCACCAGTTCCAGGGATACGCCAGCTACATAGTGTTCAGCGAGCAGACCGTTTGGGGACAGGGCTTCCCGTACGACGCAATCGCGACGCAACTAGTAGCAAGCCCGGCGATGGACGGCAGGACTTTGTCGCTGATCGCGGCGGACGAGTTCACGGTGTTCTATGCGGATCTTGGGTGGAACACGTGCACGATTAGCGTGTACGACATGGCGTACCTGACGACTGTGTCCGGAGCAGTGAATACTTTCGCCAGCGCGATGGTCTCGACGATGAGCCTGTACTACAAGACGTACAAGTCCTGCAGGGGTTCAGCCGAGGCGACAGCCGGAGCTGTCGATCTGATGGGCTTCGCGCAACTGGTGTCCGTGAACACGAAGCTCAGCACGACCGTGAGGAGCGCCGCGAGCGCGACTGTGACCGCCGTGGACCTGGCAATCATCTACGAGTGGCACTCGAAGGACTGCGCGGGCATGAACGGCCTCGGGATCTGGTACCCGACGAGTTCCGTATCGTACTACTGGAGCGCGTCGGTGGAGACCATGTACCGCGGGATGCTGTTCGACACGGCCACGGGCTGGGCGAACTTCCTGGACGCGTACTACAACAAGGGATGAACGCAGTTGGACAAACCCTTTCCCCATTTTTGATCATTCGATGCTCGGGCAAGCATACTGACCGTCGAGTACTTTCATGAATGAACTATAAGTCTAAAATGCTAGACATACGATGTGGGGGGTTATCCGGTCTTTCGAGCAGGTCAGTATTGCGCTCGAGACCTGGGAATCAAGAGATTGATGAGGGGGGAAAATATCTGAGAAAGATAGCATTGGCATCATTGATGGCCGTGTTGATCGTGGTACCCGTCATGCTTGTCTCCGCGCCCGCACGTGCGGACGTGGTTCCGGACAGCTGGACGGTCATGGTCTACATGGACGGTGACAACAACGTGGAATCGTACGCGCTCAGAGACCTTGCGGAACTCAAAATCGTTGGGTCCAGCGACAATGTGAACTATGTTGTCCTTCTGGACACGCTTGAAGGCCCCGCGGACCTCCTGTACGTGAACGAGGGAAGCACGACGGTCTTACAGGCGTGGGGAGAGGTCCCGATGGACGACCCGGCGACCCTGACGAGATTCATAGACACGGTCGAAGCTCTCTACCCGGCGACGAACTACTGTCTGGACATATGGGACCATGGCGGTGGCATCGCAGGCATATGCTGGGACGACACTTCAGGCATGAGCCAGTGCCTGACGATGGCCGAGCTCAGGACAGCGCTGGTCGATGCAGATTGCGTGTTTGACTCGATCGTGCTCAACGCATGCGTCATGGCGCAGGCAGAGGTCGCGCACCAGATGAACGGGTACGCCGATTACATGGTCTTCAGCCAGCTGAACATGTACGCCCTCGGGTTCCCGTACGACATCGTCGCAGCCAACCTGAACGCCGAGCCGACGATGGACGGCAGGGCGCTCTCGTTGATGATGGTGGAAGAGTACACTGTATACTACCAGGCGATAGGCTACAAGGATGTCACCATCAGCGTGTTCGACATGGCGTATCTCGGAGGACTCGCGAACGCGGTCAAGGACTTCGCGAGCTCACAGATAGCGGCCATGGGCACATACCAGAAGGGATTCAAGTTCGCGAGGATGGACACCGAATCGGCGTCCAACGCGGCTGACATCATCGGGTATGCCGAGAACGTCATCGCGAGCGACAAGATCCTCGACCAGAACGTGAAGAATGCGGCTCAAGCGGTCATATTCGCTGTCGATGCGGCTATCATAGCTGAATGGCACAGCAGCGATGTAGAAGGCATGAACGGCCTGGGCATCTGGTTCCCGACCAAGTCCGTGACATACTACTGGGGCGACACCTACGAAGCCAGGTACAGGGCCCTGACATGGGATGCGGCCACTGGTTGGGCGAACTTCCTCGATGCGTACTACGCGAAGTAAGGCCCAGATCGCGACAGACCAAAACCCTTTTCGAAACCCATTTTCCCACCATACTCTTTTTAGCTGGCATGCGATGTACGCTTGATGATCTGCCTAGGCATCGAAGGCACTGCACACACCATCGGCATAGGGATAGTGGACCAGGACTGCAAAGTACTGGCGAACATGTCCAAGATGATCGATGGCTCGAAGGGTGGCATACACCCCAGGGAAGCTGCGAACCATCACGCAGAGAATGTCGTGCCGCTGATGCACGATGCTGTGGCCAAGGCAGGGATATCATACGATGAGATCGGCCTGGTATCGTTCTCTCAGGGACCTGGACTTGGGCCTTGTCTGAGGACTGCTGCCACCGCGGCCAGAGGGCTGGCGCTCGCACTTGAGGTCGACCTCGTGGGAGTGAACCACTGCGTCGCGCATCTCGAGATAGGCAGGAAGGTCACGGGATGCACCGACCCCACCCTGCTGTACGCGTCCGGCGGCAATACACAGGTCATAGCGTACTCCGGGGGCAGGTACAGGGTCTTCGGCGAGACGATGGATGTCGGCATCGGCAACATGATCGATAAGTTCGGAAGATCCGTCGGATTGCCTTTCCCCGCGGGACCGCACCTTGAGAGGCTCGCGAAAGGAAGCAAGGAGCTGATCGATCTGCCATACAGCGTCAAGGGGATGGATGTCGCATTCTCAGGCATACTGACGGCAGCGCAGCAGCTTCATGCGAAGGGCACGAAGCTAGAGGACCTATGCTATTCCATACAAGAGACCTGCTTCGCGATGCTCGTCGAGGTGACCGAGAGGGCCATGGCACATGTGGAGAAGGACGAGGTGCTCCTTGGCGGCGGCGTGGTCCAGAACAAGCGTCTGCAGGAGATGGTCAGGATCATGGCGGAGGAGAGGGGTGCGAAGATGTTCGTCCCGCCCGGTTCGCTATGCGTCGACAACGGTGCCATGATCGCATGGACAGGCATAGTCATGCACGGTGCCGGTATAAGGACCAGGATTGAGGACAGCGTAGTCAATCAGCGATTCAGAACCGATGAGGTGGATCTTCCCTGGATGATGGGAAAGGTCTAGCTCAGTTGTTTTCCGACGGTCTCGTCCACGACCTTCAAGAACTCTTCTTCTTTGCCCTTGGGCACGGTAGCTCCGGATGCCACCGAGTGTCCGCCTCCGTTGCCGCCCACGCCTTCTGCGGCCTTCTTGAGTGCTGCTGACAGGTCCAGACCCTTCGATATCAGGTACTTGGTGCCCCTGCTGGACACCTTCACCTTCTCATTCACTGTGGACAACGCGAGGGTCGGTCTCGACTGATCGAGTATGTACTGCATCGCGAGCCCGCACTCCGCACCTGCGAGCGATGAGTCGGGGGCGATGAAATATTGGATGTGCTCCAGCTCCTCGACCCCGTCGGACTCAATGATCATTAGCTTCTCGAGTATCTTCTTGTTGTACTCTGTCCTCAGTTCATCCGCCTTCTCGATGGAATCCTTATCCCCCATGGACAGCGCGACGCCCAGACCCTCGTGGTCCAAACGTCCACATGCGTTCAAAAGGTCCGCCAGGTCCGCAGCTCCAAGGTCCATGGACGGAATCCAGTAGACATCTGATACCAGCTCCTCGACCGTTTCCGGCCTGCAGCCCTGACCCATGAGCCGGAGCGAGAGCATCGAAGTGAGTTTTCTGCGGAAGATATCCTCCAGAGCGCCCATGGACGACGTCGGGTTCAGGCCCATCGATTCCAAGAAAGCGATGGTGTTCTCCTCCCGTCCGGAGAGACCTACGAAATATGGGTCGACCGACTTCGCAATCGCGTCGAGTATGGTCTTCCCTTTGAGGTTGAGCCCTCGCTGGACGCTTATGACCTTGCTCTCCACGGCCTGGTCCATGACCTGCTGGTTCACGCCCTTCATGCCGCCCATGTGCTGCCTGTCACCGATCATGCCCGCGATGGCGATCGGCGCGAGGTCCCAGTTATTCGGGTCGAGCACAGCGGCGAGCAGCAGGCTCACGGTGGCTCCGCATGCTTCGGTCATCCCGTCCATGCCGTAGAAGTGGGGGTTGACCTGTATGACCTTCTTGGATTTCCTGATAGGCTTATGATGGTCCAAGACGACGACCTTCGCATCGAGCTTCTCCAGTCCATCAATCTGTCCGCAACCCATGTCCAGGAAGAGTATGGTCCCGCTGCCTTCCTTGGAAATGCGCTCGACGGCCTCGGGCTCGAGGCCTTTTATCATTGACAGATGGAACTGCTTGTTCGCTCGCTTGAGCGCGCTTGCCATGACGGATGCAGCGGATAATCCGTCCGCATCGTAGTGTGATATGACCCGCAGATGATCAGCGGCGTTGATAGCTCTGGCTGCCTGTTTGAGCGCTTCTGAGAAATCCGCCGGGAGTGTCACGCTCCCGCTCATCGAAGCATCACTCGACCTGGAGCGCAGCCTTTGAGAGTGTGTAGTGCCACGTCTCTGGGATAACGCCTTCCCGCTTGTAATACTTCACGAGCCTGCGTATCTTCGATTCTATGAGCATCAATCCTCGGGCGTTGTGAAGGTCCTTCTTGTTGGTCTTCAGGTGCCCGCTGAGAGAGACTGCCCCGCGCATCAAGCAGGCCAGATCCTCTGGCAGCTCGAACTTGATGCCCTTCTCGGTGCATATCTCCTTCATGCTCATCCCGGTCGCGAGCCTCACGTTCGGTATGGCGTGCTGGTCTCTGAGGATAAGGCCGATCTTGGCCATAGAAACGCCTTCGCCTGCCATCTTGGCCACAAGTTCCTTGATCTCTTCTGGCGACTGCTGAACCCATGTGGGATTCTTTGCCATCACGGGGCGCTTCGAACCCGAAGACCCCCTTCTGCTGCTGTGCATCCTTGACATCGTCGATCTACTCCGATTATGGTTTGACCTGTGGCGAGGCAGTGCCGTTTATACCCTTCCTTCTTTTAAAGCTTTCTACCGTTCCGCTAGCAATGGCCACCATCTCCCTGTATTCCACCGCGGGGAACGACAGGTCGTTCGGAAGCTGCTCGAATGCCCTCACCTCGACTATCTCGTGCGGTCGGGTGCAGGTGGGATTTCCATCGGCGATGCCTGCGAACACGGTGCCTCCGTCGACCGCTATCGCACCGGCGATGGTCAGGGACATGCCGGTCTCCTCGAGGAACTCGCGTTTCGCTGCTGCCTCCGGGGTCTCGCCAGGTTCGATCCCACCACCGGGCATCTCCCACGCCCGTCGGCTGTGCCGTACCATGACGAACGAATCATCGATGAACGCGATGACATACACGAACGGCTCGGCCAAAGGATATCACGCCTCTATGATGAAGGCTGCGTGGTCTTTTGAGTAATCGTCGAGCCTCATCATGGCCTTGATCGTCATGCCTTTCGACAAGAGCTCCTTCCGCACCTCTTCGTACACGGACCCGGGATCCCTGTTGACGTCCACGCTCCTGGACTTGATCATCAGTATGCCACGCTTCGCGCCGAAGTGCTTCATGTTGCGTACGAATATCTCCGCCTGGTCCCTCTGTGCGATATCCTGGTAAATGAAATCCACATCTTCGACCATGTGTGCGTAATCCTCCGGCCTTGAGGCGTCCGCCATGATAGGCACCATGTTCTTCCTGGTCTCGCACACGCCCACCAAGTCCCTGAACGACCGTTGTGAGAACTCCACGCAGAAAACGAATCCATCCTTCACGATATCGGACACGTGCGACGCGGTGGTTCCGGACGCTGCCCCGAGATAGAGCACCCTGGAAGAAACCTCCAGCCCGAAATCCTTCGCCCCCATGAGTATCATCGCAGCCAGCTTGGATCGGTCAGGGTCCCACGCCCTGTACTGGGTCATCCCGAACTCCACCAACCGCTCGCCATACACGCTCTTGTCTAGCGCGCCGTTGATGGTCACGAGGGTTCTGCCAGTCGTGTACGCTCCGGGAACTCCGTCGACCTGTTTGAAAGGATTTTGGAATGTGGCCATGTAAAGGCCTATGCACAACCAAATAAAAGAGTTATATGCCAAACATCATACAATCATGCGATGGCGGAAGAGGACCTCAAGGAGCAGATAACCTCGCTCTCGCAGAAGATGGAGAGCCTGGAAGAATCTGTGAGGATGGTCGCTGGACCGTACTCGCAGCTCGTGGAATACATCGAACGGTTCCAGAAGATCTCCTCGAGCTACTTCCGCCTGATAGACCTCTATCAACGGTACGGCGAGATATCCCCCGACCTGCTGGTGCCTGGGGTGAAGGATTCCATATCGAAGGAGGTCGTCAAGATACTCTTCGAGAGGGACGGGCAGAACATATCACAGATAACCGAGAAGCTCAAGGACAGGAGGGGGAGCTCCTCGCGCAGGATCGTCAGGGAGCGTCTGAAGATGCTCGAGGCGAAGGGCGTGGTCCAAGCCAAGGGGAGCTCGAGGGCGAAGACCTACTGGCTCACAGAAGAGTATGTGAAGAAATGGTACGACCTGCTCGGTGTCGGGTCAGGGAAGCCCAACGATGGCAAGAAAGATTGAGTGTCGGCCACTTTTTTCCAGTCGAGTAATATACTGATATCAATCATTATTAGACCACAATGGGCAGGAGAATGCTCAGAATAGGTGACCAAAATGGGAGATGACATGAGCCCGCAAGAGATCAAGGAGCTCCTGCAGGCAGTAGGGACTGAGATACCGAAACTGATTGAATCGATCATGAAGACTATGTACAACGCGGAGAACGCCGATAACATGGCGAAGGCCGTCGCGCAGTTCTACAAGTCCATGAAGGACGCGGGGATGGACGACAAGCAGGCATACGACCTGACCCAGCAGTTCATGTCCAGCTTCAACCTCGGCGGGATCATATCGAAGGCGATCGACAGCGGGGACGACACCGAGGGCTTGTCGGAAAGGATAGAAGAGATGGAAGAGAGACTCGAGAAGAGGCTCAAGAAGCTGGATAAGGATGACTGAGATGGACAAGGACAGAGGGGATCTGCCGAAGATCGTCGCCACGGTCGGCGTGAAGGTCCCTGGGCTGATGCTGAGGTTCGGGGTCGCATACCTGAGGATGAAGAGAGACTCGAACAGAGCGTCCAAGAGGTTCACTAGCAGGTTGGAGCGTGAGGGCATACCCCCGGAGCTTGCGAAGAAGCTGGGGGAGTCCTACGGCTCCGAGCTCAGCATCAGGAAGATCTTGTCCGGAGGGAAAGGCCTCTCACTCGTATCTTCTTTCAAGGATCGGTAGCTGAGCCAGGAAAATAATATAGTCGTAGCGTCTGATACGATGGTTGTGAAAGCCGTCCTGAACAAGATCGCGAACGAGATAATGGAGAAGTACCGCGGGCTGCCAAAGGATTTCGCAGGGCACATAGCGGTCGGCAAGGGCGCGAGCGGTTCCGACACGTCCAAGATAGACAAGTTCGCGGAGGACGCCGTCTTTGAGTTCCTGGACAGGGAGGACGTGAAGATAAACGTCCTCAGCGAGGAGATAGGGTTCGTAGACAGGGGAGCCGATAAGGTGCTCATCCTGGACCCTATAGACGGCACTGTGAACTGTGTTCGGGGCATTCCGTTCTTTTCCATATCGATGGCAGTCGCCACCAAATCCATGAGCGACGCCGACCACGCACTCGTGAAGAACCTGTACACGGGCGACACATACTACGCACGGAGAGGAGGAGGCGCGGACCTGAACGGACACAGGATAGGAGTCTCGAAGTACAACAGGAACGATTCCGTGTTCCTCATGTTCGACGGCAGGGATGCAGCGCCCGAATCGGCCAAGGTGAAGGAGCTGGCTACAAGGGTGCGTACGATGGGCTGCGCGTCCCTGGAGATGTGCCTCGTGGCGCAGGGCGCGGTCCAGGCGCATTACATGAACTGCCTGAGACACGAGCGTAAGATCAGGATTGTGGACATCGCCGCGAGCACGCTCATACTGCGCGAAGCCGGTGGAGACGTGTGCGACCTGAAAGGTAAGAGGCTGGACATGGAGCTTACCCTGGACGACAGGAGGAATTTCCTCGCGTACGGGGACCCAAAGATCAAGGAGCTGGTCTTGTGAGAATCGGTATTGTAGGCACTCCCGAACTCGAGAATTTCAAGGGCGTGGCAGAGAAGGTGTTGAAGGAGCTCAAGGGCCAAGACATCGTGTTCGAGGAGAACACCGCGAAGGCGCTGGGAAAGAAAGGGATACCATTGGGCATAATCGATGCCGACTTCCTCATATCCATAGGCGGGGACGGCACCATATTGAGGACTCTTCAGAGGAGCAGCCTGCCCATCCTGGGCGTGAACGCGGGCGTGCTCGGCTTCCTGACGGAGATAGAGCCCAAGGAGATACCGGCGTCGTTCAAGCAGCTGCTCAAGGGAGAGTTCACGGTCGAGAAGAGGGCGAAGCTCAAGATCGTATGCAACGGAAAGAGGCTCATGGACGCCACGAACGAGGCGGTCATACATACGGCACATATCGCGAAGATGCGGCAGTTCGTGATATCCGTTGATGGCATGCCCGCGACGAGCATGCGCGCAGACGGCATCATAATCGCCACAGCAACCGGCTCGACCTGTTACGCGATGAGCGTCGGCTCGTCTATCATAGACCCGAGGGTGCAGGCTCTCGTGATAGCGCCTATCGCGCCGTTCAGACTATCCGCCCGGCCGCTCGTGGTCCCTGCCAAGAGCCATGTGGCCGTGACGGTCCACGACCCTATGCCTTGCATCATGGTGCTGGACGGACAGGAGGAGCAGATGTTGACGGGCAAGGAGAAGATGACTTTCACATCGTCCGAGCACAACGCCAAGTTCGTGATACTCCGGAGCGAGTTCTACAAGAACCTCGAGGAGAAGCTCATGGCATCCTCACCGCTTGTAGGGCACAGACATTGACGACATTATAGAGTGGTTCATGAGATGCGCACGCTAGCAGTGACCGCCAACAGGTTGCCATATCCGAAGATATGGTTCGTGATCAGCACGATCGTGATCGCGATCATCGTATCCGCCATGATATACCTGGCGTTCGATTCGCTCGAGACTTTCACCAGGTACTTCTGGATAGCCGCAGCGATACTGGTCGGCGTGCCTCTCTTCCTCTTGCACATACCACCGATATTCACGGACCACTACCAGGGAGAGAAGGGATTGAGGCTCAGGATGGGGCTGTTGATGAACTCCACGGTACCGTATGATTGGATCAAGGGAGTATCGGACGCCACAGTCAGGTTCGGAAGCGTGAGGATAGGCATCGGCGTGAAGTACGCCCCCAAGCTGAAGACAGTGTTCGTCACATCATCCTTCGACGACCTCGTCACTCTGCACCTGGACGGACCGAGGAACCTCGGAGGCATCATGAGGCCGGATGTGGAGAAGATAATCTTGAGCGTGAAGGACAAGGAGCATTTCGTATCATCGGTCAAGGCAAGGGCGGGCATAATCGAGGAGGAATGAGCACGCCGCTGTTCGACTTCACGAAGAATAGGCAGCAGGTCAAGTCCATCAGGAAGCGTACCCTGAAGATGATACTGGAAGCGTCCAAGTCCAGCTATCCCAACGAGTTCGGGGCGATCCTGAGAGCGGAGAAGGGCGTCATCACCGAACTCATACTGCTGCCGGGCACGATATCCGGTGAGAGGTCCGCGCTTTTCAAATTGCACATGCTGCCCGTTGATTCATCAGTCGTAGGCACTGTGCATTCGCACCCCTCTGGTAGCTGCAGACCTTCGGATGCTGATCTTGACCTATTCAGAAGGTTTGGATACTGCCACATAATCGCGTGCGAGCCATATGACATGAAGAGCTGGGCGTGCTACGACGGCTTTGGCGACAGAAGACCCCTTGAAATCGTCAAGTGAGCGTGGGTCGGGTCAAGCCGGGCGCTTGAAGATATAGTTCAGCAGCAGGTATCGGTCCGGCTTCTTGGTGTTGACAAACACTGCGACTTCTTCCCCCAGGGATATCTTCTTCTTGTACAAGGGGAGCAATCCGATGATCGTCTTGCTTGTCGTTATCTCCCGACCCTCACAGGCATATGTGATCTTCAGCTCCACGGAATCACCGACTGCTTCGATATCGACCACTCGTCCACGGAGTTCGATACCGTTGTTCAAGAGTTTTGACCAAGTCATGTATCGCCAGACAAACAAGCCGACATTGGCAATGCTAATGAGCGAGAATATGAACCCAAGATACTCAATATCCTCAGGTGTCATCTGTTCTTCAGCAGGAATCGTAGGATCGTCCGTGGCCCATAGGGACATCACCAGGAACAATGCCCATATCATGATGATCACGCTGATAGCCGAGATGATAAAAACATCCCTTATCATCAGAGATCCTATCTTCAGTTCTCTGCCACCCAGGTAATCCAACTGCAAACGAATGCACCCACCTATTATCCGGCGGGAATCGGTAATGGTGATAATATACTTCGTCCAAGGCACGGCATATCAGGACTCAGAACACCTTGCTCCGAGGAGAAATGGTACCCCTCGCATTGGCTCCCATGCCTATGAAAGAATTCTCTCCGATGATCGTGCCCGCATCGATGGTCGCATTGATGCCAGTCTTGACATCATCGCCCATAATGACCCCGAGCTTCCTCCGACCCGAGCCGATCTTCTTGCCGTTGATGACGACGTACACTTCCTTCTCATCCAGCCGCAGGTTCGCGACCTTCGTGCCCGCGCCGAAGTTGCATCTCTCGCCTATGACGCTGTCGCCCACATAGCTCAGGTGCGGTATCTTCGTGGAATTCATGATGACGGAGTTCTTGACCTCTGCGGAGTTGCCCACTTTGCACCCATCGCCTATGGAAGTGCTCGGCCTGAGATACGCGTTCGGGCCTATCACCGTGTTCTCCCCGATCACGACCGGGCCGACGACATAGCTGCCAGCGAGTATCTTGCTCCCGGCACCGATCTGCAACGGACCTTCCACAGTCGCCTTCTCGGACACTTCACCATCGATCTTCGTCTCGAGACCTTCCATCAGTATCCGGTTGGCCTCCAGTATGTCCCATGGCCTCGCGACATCTATCCAATCGCCCTTGAGCATGTGAGTATAGATATGACTCTTGGACATGAGTATCCTGAACGAATCGGTTATCTCGTACTCCCCACGGACCGACTTCTTCGTCTCGGCTATCGCGTCGAATATCTGTGGCTCCAGTATGTATGCGCCCGCGTTGACCATATTCCCTTCGGGCACCTCGGGCTTCTCCACAATGTCCATGACGACGCCGTCCTCTACCTTGATGCACCCGTACCGTCTGGGATCAGGCACTGATGCCAGAGCCATCACGGAACCCTTGACCTTGAGGTGATGTTCCATGAGTCCCTTGACCGATTCCTTGGTCAGGACGACATCCCCGTAAAGACAGAAGAACGCGGAGTCGACCTTGTTCTTGATCATGCCTATGGCATGGGCCGTCCCGAGACGCTCCTTCTGCTCGACATACTCCACCCGTATGCCGAACTCCGAGCCGTCCCCGAAATGCTCCCTGATCCTTCCGGCCTTCCAGCCTATGAGCAGTATGATGTCCTTGATGCCTGCGCTCTTGAGCGCGTCTATGTTATGCTCCAGGAACGGTTTTCCCGCGACCGGCAGCAAGGGCTTCGGAATGTTCGATGTGAGCGGGCGCATGCGCATGCCCTCGCCCGCGGCTAGTATGTATCCCTTCACTTCACACACCTCTTGACAGCATCGTTTATGACCTTCATTATGTCAGCGGCCCTTTCGGGCTTTCTAGCCTCTGCGAGCATGCGTATCTTGGGCTCGGTGCCCGATGGGCGTACCAACGCCCATCCGTCCTCGAACTGCAATCGGAAGCCGTCCACGGTCAGGAGTTCCTCGCACTCGATCGCACGCATCTCCTTGGACAGACGCGATATCACGGAGGCTTTCTGACTCACCTCGAAATCGATCGCCTTCCTGAGGGTCGGATACTTGGGTATGGATTTCCTCAGCTCTGACAGCTTCTTCTTGGAGGCTATCTCCACGATCTTAGCAGCCGCCAGTATGCCGTCCGGACAGTATGATTGCTCGGGGAAGATCCAAGTACCAGAAGGTTCGCCTCCGAAATCCGCCCTGATACGCTTGACCTCCTCGCTCACGAACACGTCGCCCACGCGCACGCGCGTTATCTTAGCGGATATGTAATCGTCGATGGCCATCGATGCATCCACCGTGACGACCGCCTTCTTCTTCGCGTACCGTTTGGCGAATAGTGCCAGGAGATGATCCCCGCCAAGGAATACGCCCTTGTCGTCGATGGCGACCATCCGGTCAGCATCCCCATCGTGGGCGATGCCGAGGTCCGACTTGGTCGATACTACCGTGTTCTTGAGATCCGTCAGGTTCTCATCGGTGGGCTCCGGCATCCTTCCAGGAAAATGACCGTCGGGATTGGAATTGATGGTGATGACCTTGCAGCCCATGCGCTGGAGCACGAGCGGAGTGATGTTGAACGCTGGGCCGTTCGCGCAATCGACCACGACCTTCAACTTCGCGTGACCGACGCCCGCCAGTATCCTCTCGAGATGCCGGTCAACGGCATCCATCATGATATGGCTCGTGCCGACCTTGTCCCAGGATCTGCTCTTGAACTTGTTACTCGCAACCAGCTTCTCGATCTTCTTGGACTGTTCGGCCCCGAACCCCATGCCGTCCGGGTTCCACAGCTTGATGCCCGCATACTCCGGTGGATTGTGACTAGCTGTCAGCATGACACCGCAACTCATCTCTCGCGCAGCCTCAGCCAAGGTAGGTGTGCTGACGATACCTGCCGAATACACATCGCACCCGCAGGCCATCAGACCGCTCGAGACCGCGGCCTCCATCATAGGGCCAGATGTGCGCGAGTCCCTTCCTATTACTGCACACTCCGCATCGCAACCGACTGCCATACCTATCGCCATGGCGAGCTCTGGAGTCATTTGACTGTTGACCAGACCTCGCACGCCAGATGAGCCGAAGAGCGACATAGGATCCTCTCGTTGTCCGAATGATGTACTCGGATATATTACAGATACGTACCATCGCTGATGTCCAGCGAACGTGACTGTAGGTTCCAGGCCGCGATCATTCCTCCGGCGGCTCCTTGTCCGATGCGTCGCTCTTCACGTCCGCGACCTCCTTGCGAATGCGGAGGTACATGACAGACATCAGGACGGCCAACGCCGCGAACACGGCAAGGGCCACTATCAGCATCAGGTTCTGCGATTGGGCATCGTCCAGTTCCTCGCTCGTTCCCGTCTGCTCGTCCTGGAGTGCGGAGAGATCGTCAAGGGCATCCTCCAATTCCGCCTCGGCAGCGGTCAGGTTGAGCAGAGCGTCATCCAGCTGTTCCTGGAGAATATCCCCGTCGTCAAGAGCGGCCGTCAGCAGCGTCTGGACCGAGACCAGGTCCGCAAGGGCTTCGTCAAGCAGGTCCTGAGCGGCTGTCAGGGATGCAAGGGCATCGTCAAGGTCGTCTTGGACATCAGCGAGTTCTGCTAGAGCCGCATCCAACTCATCCTGGGCAGCAGTGAGGTTTGCAAGAGCGTCATCCAACTGGTCCTGTAGAGTCGCCAGCTGCTCCTCCAGGGCCGGAACGGGATCGACGTATGTCACACTGATCGAGACACTCGCAGAGTTGTTCGCGGCATCGGTTGCGATCGCAGTGATCACGTTCGTGCCTTCGACCAGCGCGACAGTGCAGACGAACGAACCGTTGGACTCGACCCCGATGAGCAGACCGTTTACGCGTAGAGTCACGTCCGGCTCCGTAACACCCGACACGAACACGTTCCCCGTCTGTGTCGTGAACCCGTCAGAAGGGCTGTCGATAGTGATGATCGGTGGCGTGATGTCAGGAGATAGGTACTGGTTGGCCCATATGTTGCTCCGGATACCGTCATACTGCGCCCATACGGCGAATACGTTGCCTAGCCCGTCCACAGCAACCCTCTCGTACGATGCAGACTCCGTCTCGCTGGATGAGACCGCCTCGGCAGCTCCCCAGCCTTCTCCTACGACGTACCTGCTCGAAGATACGAAGTTGCGCACGCCGTCCGACTGAAGCCACAAAGCGGTGGCGTTACCCGAATGATCGACCGCCAGCATGGGAATCCAGGCACTCAACTCGTCAGTCTCGACCAGCTCGGGAACTCCCCAGCCTTCGTCGACGACGTATCGGTTGGACCATACGTCATAGGCGGATCCAGCCATCTGCATCCACACGACCAACGCGTTCCCGTACCCGTCATTCCCCACTCGAGGCCCGGTTGAATCTCCCGAGTCATAGTCCTCTATCAGCACTGCGGTCCCCCAGCCCTCGCCGACTACGTAATGGTTCGACCACACGTCGTAGATGCCATCGCCCCATTGATACCACACTGCTGTCGCATTACCGGATGGGTCGATGGCCACGTTGGCTTGTTCGGCGTACCCCAAAACGTCGGCCGAGATGATCTCTGCAATGCCCCAGCCCTCACCGACGACATATCGGCTTGAGGATATGTTGTACCATGCCCCTTCCCACTGGGACCAGACGGCGACCACTTCACCGTTATCGTTGGTGGCCAGGTCGACCGAGAAGGCGTCTTCCACGTAGGATTCTATTTCCTCAGCCACTCCCCAGCCTTCGCCTACGACGTATCGGTTAGACCATATGTGGCCGTGGCCGCTGTCTACCTGTTCCCACACAGCAGTCGCATTGCCAGACGCATCGACGACCACATGAGCGAGACCTGCTTCCTCGGAATGAGTCTCTATCGGTTCCGCAGTGCCCCAGCCCTCACCGACGACGTATCGGTTCGACCAGACATCGTTCTTGAAATTGACGCTGTCCCACTGCTGCCACACAGCGATTGCGTTGCCCGACCCATCGACCCCCACATGAGGGTAGAAGGTCTGTTCGGTATCGGTGGAATCGAGACGCTCAGCATGTCCCCAACCCTCATCGAGGACATATCGGTTCGACCATACGCTGTGCCTGAAGCCGTCCCATTGCTCCCACACGGCGAATGCATCCCCATTAGGGCCAGCGGCTATCTGAGGAGGTTCGGAGCCTCCAGCGTCATTGTACTCGATCAACTCGGCGTCGCCCCAGCCCTCGTCCGGGTCGGCCCCTGAGCTGTATTCAGATGCGACGCTCACAGATATCAGACACAAGGCGATGAAGATGCAGTAGACTATTCCCAGAACACTTCTCATTCGAATCACTTCCGTTCATTCCAACAATCACCAGAGCCGACCGGCAACTGCCCCGGATACGAGACGCAATCGCAATCAAGTCAGATGAACCTTTGCGCTGTCAGTAGGGTTCCGGCACGACCGAAACAGAGGTTCGAAAGTCTTCCGAAAGGATGCCGGAAAAAGGGCAAAAACAGAGCCAGATTCACTGGCTCTGCGAGGCAACATCGTCAAATCCCGGTGAGCCAGATAGGCTCATTTGACGAGCCAGCATGCGCAAAGTGTTATATATCGCAGATTATGATACATATCTGGACTATGCCTGGACGGCATATCCAGAAAGGACAAGGAGGAACACACAAATGGTTATGGAGCCCATAAGTGTCGACAAAGCGATGGAAATCGCAAAGAAGAAGGGTATCAAGCCCGGCCGTGTCAAGGACACAAAGGGAGTTCAGTTTACCAAGGGAAGGAACCCCCGCCTCGAGATCATCGACTGGGATGAGTTCAAGGCAACCCTTTCGAAGAGGAAGCTCGCAGTCTTTGAGAGCGGCGGCTGGATGAAGATAATGAAGGCGCCGAAGGGCAAGAAGTAGGCACTTCACCTTCTGATCAAACCCCTTACTAATTCCCTTAACTTTTCTATCCTGGATGTCTGAGCTGCAGCGCCGTCTGGCGACATCCAGGAATCATTCCTGATCGGATACTACATAGACTGTCGTCAGAGAAGCTTTTTCACAGAACCAAATGATTACCTGGGCATGAGCGCGGTCATCAGTGAGCATCAGATTTCTAAGAAGATATCCGACCCGGCGTACTCGAAGTGGGTCTCTAAGACATTCCCAGCGCTGAAGGGGAACGTGTTCCTTGGCTCCGCGGGCAGGGGACCGATGCCCATCACCACCGTCGTGGCGATGGAGAAGCTGGTGAAGAGCTGGAGGATGAGCATCACCAGGGACAAGACCGAGGACGAGATAACCGCGGACTTCAAGAAAGAGGCTTCGCTCCTGATAGGAGCGCAGACGAACGAGGTGGCGTTCGTTCCGAGCACCACGTTCGGCATCAACATGTTCGCAGGCGCGGTCAAGTGGAAGAGGGGGGACGAGATAGTCATATGCGATGTCGAGTACCCCGCGAACGTGTTCCCGTGGGCCCTGGCTGCGAGCCAGGCAGGCGCGAAGCTCGTCACTGTCAAATCAAGAAATGGAATCGTCGACGAGAAGGACATCGAGAAGGCGATCACAGACAAGACCCGCTTGGTCACCATGAGTCACGTACAGTTCGGCACCGGGCAGAAGATGCAGGTCGACCGTGTGGCTGAGGCGTGTGAGAAGCACGATGCTATGCTGTTCCTTGACTCTATTCAGGCGCTTGGGGCAGTTAAGTTCAATGTCAAGAAGAAGAACATCTCCGGCCTGTGCGCGGGTGGATACAAATGGATGCTGGGGCCAGTAGGTTCTGGGATACTATACATTTCGAAGGATATGTTGACACAGATGAAACCTCAGTGCGTATCGTGGACCGCCCTGGACGCCGAGCAGAGGAAGGAGGCGTGGCAGAAGGTCGTGCTCGGAGGATATCAGGCAGAGAACCACATCAACCTCGGTAAGGACATAGGCGTGTTCGAGGCTGCGAACGAGTGCATGGTGCAGGAGAAGGGGTTGACGGAGTCCGTCAAGTTCCTGAGGTCGCTGGGACTGGGGGACATCGAGGGAAGGATACACGATCTGAACGATCATCTGCTAGAGCAGCTCGATTCAAAAGGGTTCGAGGTCGTGACCCCAAGGAGCCGCTCCCGGAGAGCGGGAATAATCGCGTTCTGCGGGAAGGAGAAGGTTCATTCCATGGACGTGGAGGCTGAGATCCTCAAGGAGCTAGGGAATGTCAAGGTGGCCATCAGGCAGGGTGTGTTCAGGACGGGAGTGCACTTCTTCAACTGCAAGGAAGACATCGATAAGGCCGTCTCGAAATTGTCGAATATCTGCCAGAAGAGAGGTCTCATTTAGGGTTCGTGGCATTCATCTAGACCAGATGGCTCTGTTTCCTGCAAGACCTTGCCATTGAGGTGGAGACAGAGTTATTTATACGGCAACCATAATCACATCTTCCCAAAGCAGGGATAGCCAAGCCTGGTCAACGGCGCTAGATTCAGGGTCTAGTCGTGAAGGCGTTCGCCGGTTCAAATCCGGCTCCCTGCACTTTGCCGATACTGGCTTTTCGTCAATCAAGGGTTTTTAGCTACGAGCTAAACTCCTTACTCCTTTTTTATTCTGCAACCAGGATTTCATGTGAAACCGGCCCCAAATCGCCCTGCAGGGATGATCCGTCTTTTCCCTCTATTATCCCTCTCGAGACCGAGAGGCATCCGAGACGGACCCGAGAGGGAACGCGCAGAGATCGTAATTGCAGAGCCGGAAATCCCTCTCTCGTCCCTCTTCTTCCCTCTTTTCGGGAGAGTATCAAATTTCCGTGTAAAAGACGGATGTTCTACGTGAGGAAGCGCACTCCTATCGATACAAGCGCGATTATCACGCTCGCAACCACAACAATAATCCAAAACCGCATTCGCACTCTGCGATTGTTTGCCAACACGGATACGGGCACATTCCACCACGCAAGGATATGCCCTCCATCAAGGAGCGGCCTGTCCCTATAGGACCCCCCGCTCCATCCATCTGCCTTTCTGATATGGACAGATCCCGCCGTCTCTGATGGAGCTTATCGTAGTCGATGAGGACCTTCGACTCGATAATCATCTTCCCGCGGGAGGACTTCCTTGTCCGTTCCTCAGGTAGCATGTCATCATAGTATTCTCTTGCCTGATTAAGCAGTTAACTCAGGAATCCCAATCCGATAGAGTTCTAATCGAAATGGAGTGGACCGAAGGGGATTTCAACCCACATTTTCGACTGGCTCGGCTGAAAAAGGTACATAGTCCTTCCAGAAAGGCATCTCGGGAAGGGTAACGAAAAGGAGGGGTTAATTGCCCCTCGCCTAACCCCTTCTCTTTCCCAATAATCCGCTAATTTCATTAGGAGAGAATAGCAAAAAGCACTATCGCCACAATCGGCCCTACAACTCCGACCAGAAACATCAGCACATATTGCAGATTGACATCCTTAGTGAATCTGTTCTTCACCCCCGCTGAGGTTCCGTCATTCGTCGGTATATCCCTGGCCATCGACTCTCCGTCAAGTGATGAGATTCTATGGGCATACGCTTTTCGGTGGCATCCCGACTCTATGGCCTTTTCTCACGAATGACAATAAGAATATTCACGCACGAATATAAATTGACCCTGTGGGATTAGGAATCACAAGACTAACTGGCTCACACCCCAAAATGCCCTTGTTAGGGCATCTTCGCCGAGGAGACGGATTGAAAGATAGACCAAAACCCGTTGTTCTTTTAGAGGGGTATATGCCCCTCATCAAACCCCTTCTTTTTCCTCCAGCTCAACGGTCGCCCAGCATTCTAGTAGCTGAGCTGCCATCCAACACTGCCGAGTGGGAATATGTTGATCTGCAGTACCTGTCCATCGCTCAGTAGATACGGACACACCAGATCTTGTCCTGGCAAGACATCATATCTGAACATGATTGCCGCCGCATCGAATCCGTTGAACTTGTGAATCTCACTCCCATTGGATGCCAGCGTCCCACTGGCCAACATCACTCCTGTGTGGGCGTAATAGATCTCATACTGGACATCGTTTGGATAGCTCAGGCTGTCGACCTGTATCGTGGCTTTCTCCACGAACACATCAGTATAGAAGTACGCTAGTGCAAGTGATGCCAACACAATCACAGCAATCACCGCTGCAGCCAGCTTGACCGATCTGGACTTGCCCTTGTCAGTGAAGGACTTCCTGTTTTCTGCGATGTCAATCTGCCCCAATGCCACATCCTCCAATGTCCGAATCGCTATCGGTGGCTTAATGGCTTCTCTCATCCAGATGGTTTGCGCCCGCATCGAGGGCAGTAGACCGCATCGGGTGCTTGGGGCGAACCACAGTATGAGCAGAACGACCCTTGACCAATTGGCTGTTGGGAATGGATTAGTCCCTGGGGTTGATAACCTTGATTGGGTGGCGGTCCATATTGATACATAACCGTAGGTGGTTTCTCGCTCTGCACAAAGCCGATTATCATAATGACCAACCCGACAATTACGAGTATCCCTCCCAAACAGCAGAGCCATCCGAAAATGATCCCGACAACAATTAGGACTAGGCCAATCACCACTGTGTTGGTTTTCAACCACCGACACCAGAGGCGGATTGATCCTGGGCATCTTAAGGGCTTCTCTTCTGCCCCTATGACCACATCTCACAATAAGCCACCACTGTGCATCCTATCGAATGTGATATGTAATCAGTGAGCGACCTTCAATCGGGAGATGTGCAAGCTCGGGCGTGAAATCATATTGTTATCTCAAGACGGCACGTCCCACCTTGACTCCATTGTGATCCTGGGCGGCAGCCTCTTCACTAGCAGTTCTCTTATGACTGCTGCGTACTCGGAGAGAAGCTCATTCCACCTCCGTATCCACTGTGACTGTCCTTCAGACATCCCCTCGACTAGCAACCTCTGCTTGATGTACAGATTGGCGTCGATAGCGACGGTAAGCTTCTTCGGCTTCTCTCCCTCTGCACAATGTGATATCCAGAGTCCCAGCTTGTCGTATGTCCTGTTCGGCTGCACCGGAGGGGCGTAGAATCGCAGATTCCTCACGGTCGAATAAGGTATTACGATGGTTCCGACCTGCGCCGCTAGTCTGTCCGCATCAGTCACTCTGTCTATTGGTTGCGAGTGTATCTTCTCAGGCCAATTCGGTCTGTTCGCCTTGGAAACCTCGACGAGGAGGAAGCTATTGCGAGTAATGACAAGATCATAGGTTTTGTGAGTGAACCAGCTATATGAGGCGATTACGCCCCTGACCACCGGATCGTCGTCCTCGTTCGCCATTTCTGTTCCGAATCGCTCTCGATGGCTTAAGGCCTTCTCTCATCTGAAGGAGGAGGATTCGGTAAATGGCCGCCTGGACTGATAGATAGAATCCTTCCGAGAATACCCGCAGGCTTCTGACGGTATCCTACTCCAATAGGGTAGACCAGACTTACCAACACAATGACTGCGCCAACGAGTGCCAAATATGGGCCAATCCCTGAAGGTAGTTTGCCGTCGGTGTTAGAAATGAAGGCCGATATAAAGAGAGGAACCCCGACGATCTGCATTACCCCTCCCAGAGGCGATATGAAAGCTACAACTGCTCCAATCAGGCATAGAATGGCTGGAAGCCAAAAATCCGATGAGCTTTCAACTTGATTGTAGACGTCTATCAGGTTCATCTCCCTGCTCCAGAACATGAAGCCCACAGTAATCCAAGTAGAGAAGACCGCAACCACGCCGATAACCGCACCCACTATGCATAGTATGTTTAGACGCACTCTTGCCATTTCGTACCGCCCTCATAATCGCTCTCAATGGCTTAAGGGCTTCTATCCGCCCCTATGGCATTTTTCCAAAATGAGATGGCCGAAGTCAGATCCTCTCCATGGCAAGTGCGCACAAGTCCACTTGGTCACCAGATAATTCAGGGTGACTAGACTACCTAATCATCCTGTCAGCGATGGCCTTGCCAATAATATCCCGTGCCTCTGGAGGTTCCAGCCGTCTACACTGTTTCAGGCTGAGTGAATCCACTTCGAACATCTTGTCGTATGTGCTTTTGTATCCTGAATACTCACCCG
Organism: uncultured Thermoplasmata archaeon; assembly: GCA_963719945.1. GTDB lineage: Archaea > Thermoplasmatota > Thermoplasmata > UBA10834 > UBA10834 > UBA9653. The sequence goes on from CAVRDX010000001.1 coordinate 904,131, forward strand.
AAAAGCTCACTTCAAGCATCTGAATGAACACGATATTCACTACCGAGCAGGTCGCGATTGAATCAAGGCTCGAAGAGATGAATATCTCAGGATTTGGCTTAAAACCAAATTTCTGCCTTGCGAGAATGAATCTCTGGTTCGTGATTAATACATAGCAACCAAATGACCAACTCTCTTCGTTGGATCCCTTGATGAGGAATTCCAGAAGGTTTCTCTGTCCGCCATCTCTTCTAGAGACGTTGCAATTCGCACTCCACATGCAGACGATCTTCTCATCAGCTCTGAGGCCAAACAATGTTCCACATTGTGTAAACTGTGAAGAGTCCTCTGTTAGTTGTCTTTGTTCCTTGATTGTCCCAGCGCATGTGCCGCAATACATAACGTAATCAGGGTTCTCAGCACCGCACCTTGGGCACTTCACGGCCATTTCTCCATGTCCAAATCGTTTTCGACGACTTAATTACTTCTCTTCCGCCCCCATGGCATCTTCTCATGAATGGTGGACCCTGTGGGGAAACCTAGTGGAGCTAGCCAGCAAGTCGAGGTTGTCTGTCAATCAACGGTGATCGTACTCGGACCCAAACCACTTAACCATTATCAAGATAGCGAGACGAACCATCTCCCTTTAGACGCATTCAGTTCTTGCGTTAGGCTAGTCAGCCCTAGGGGTCATCATTCTGGGCAATATCATGAGAGTGAGTGAAACGCTGACTGCTATTGAACCAATGGCAACCATGAGAACGCCTGCCACAATTCCTTCTCTGTTAGGAGGCATGAGGAAGTATCCACCATAATCATCGCCGACGTCGTCGATTGGAATCCCGAGCCCTACAGCGCTGCAATTCCAGATTGCAAGAGTCCCAAGGACTATAAGCAGCACTCCAACCGCTGCTCCTCCTGCTAACAGCACTAACTTACGCTGCATTTTCCCACACTCGCTTCAGAATCTCCTTTAATGGCTTAAGTGCTTCTCTTGATCAATGGCGTATTCATCAGAGATCATCTTCCCTAGACACAACGCCATGTACCATTACAATCAGACCGATAATGGCGACCACAAGGGATAATGCTTGGATGATAGGGTCAATCGAATGTGTCACTGTCTCGTAGTATCCCATGCCCATGTAGACATCGTGCCAGACTTGTTCAGTCCAGGTGTATGTAATCGCCCAGTAGAACACGCCGAAGAATACGGCAGCTACAAGACCTCCTCCTAAGACATGGTTCGTTCTGATTCTCAGGGGTTGAGGCGACTGACGGTCGCTAAGGGCCGAAGGGCCATTTTCCATCATGCGTGGGGACAGAGCTTTGCCGCAGCCGCCGCAAAACTTCACATTTAGGTTGTTGATGAAACCACACATCGAGCATCGAATAGCGACCGCTCCAACGTCCAGATGGTTTCCGCACTGCCCACAAAATTTGAGCCCCCACGAATTCTCTGCTCCGCAGTTCGGACACTTCATGACAACATCACCTACCTGATACCAGCTTTTCACGCTCTACCTATATGCACTCCACGTCAGCAACTTGGCTGCCAGTGTGGGTTCCTGGTCGCGACTATATCCTGTACCGACGGGCTCAAGGAAGCTCAGTATTACGATTCCTGCAGCTAGCAGAGCAATAACGACTCCTATCCCTGGGATGAGGTCATGTTCGGGAATTCTACTGGTCAGTACTGTCGATACAAACCCAACAGATCCGACTATTTGGGGAATCCCGCCTAATGGTGTGAGAAAAGACAATACAGTTCCGATGATGAAGAGAGTAACTGAATACCGAAAGCTGTCAGGAAATTCGCTGCCGCCTGCCAGAGGTTCGTCGAAATCGAATGCTCCGATGCCTATCTCCTCTCCCAGGCGGTCGGGAGTTATCGCCCAAGGAAGAAACAGCGCAACCACTGCAATTACGGCACCCAATAGACACAGCAAATTGACTCTGAGCTTATACGGTGGACCTCTTGAAGGCGCCTGCACTTGTTGGTATTGCATGGGCTGAGCTAGCATCGCACCACACTCTCCGCAGAATCGCATTTCTTCAGAGTTATCCGTTCCACAGTTCGAACACTTCA
>CAVRDX010000002.1:0-112528 GCA_963719945.1 uncultured Thermoplasmata archaeon
CATTACTTGAATACTGAGTCCAGTACTCGGGACTTCCAAATGATTATTAACTAGGATTGAGGTTTCTGGCGGGGAGGGAATCATACGGCGCGGATTTTGACCAATGACGATATTCCAGTGAATACAGTGATTGTCTGTCCGGAGTGCGGAGCGAGTAATTCTCGAGAAGACAGCTTCTGCGGCGAATGTGGCGGAAGTCTCGTTGAGACCAAGCGCGTGATTCTGAGGAGACTCTCAGGCCATCCTGAGCACCAGACAACAGGAGTGAACGGAGTAACAGCTGCTCGCAATGGGAAAAAGTGTCATGAGTGCGGAAAATTCAATCCCGAGAGAAACAGGTTCTGTAATGAATGCGGCAATAAGTTGCGCGGAGGTGGTGGTCGTCGTTCTCACTATCAGGAGCAGTCAGCCCCGACGATATTCCACCTCGAACAAGTCTCTGCGATGGGAGGTGTGATCCTCATCTTTGCGGTTCTGATTCTAGTTGCAGCATGGGTTTGGCAGGAGAGCGCGCAGAGTCAATTGGAACATCTCGAGTACCCATATGACGTTTCACACGCGGAAAATCTAGCCGACTCTGCAAGGAATGCAGGAAGACTCTGGAATCTGGGCGTCATACTTGTACCAATTGGGGCGATATTGACCGCTTTCGCTGAGGTACGGAAATAGTAAAGGCTCGATCTTGGCCGGAGGTTCTTGTACCGAGCTAAGCTACTTCCTTGTCTCTTTCCGTCTCCAACCGCATAGCTGCGATCTCTCATGTCGCTGGTGAATCGAGGGAATTTACGCTCACTATTTGACTGGTTCGATTTCAATTAGCGCGGTTTGTAAAGCAATATAGACCTATTCTGGGCATTCATTCTCTCCCTATGCTCTTTCAAAGGACACCTGCTGTCATTTGGCATTTCGCGCCCGTTGGCGGTTGTCTTGCCTCTCCGATCGCCTTGACATAATAATGAAGGTTCTGCGAATCTTTATATTCATCAATGGCCATTCTATTGCCGTCGTGAACGAGTCAGTCCCCCCAAGCTCATACCTTGTTGCATAGCCACAGTTTCAGCTATGCTCTTTCAATGATGAATAGGTCTGCTGATCGAATATGAAGAATCAATACTTTGGAGACTTGAATGATTATCTAAAGTACAGCCTACTGAGATTGCTGGGTGGCAATGGGCTACTGGAGATTGCGATATGCTGGGCATTGACCGAGGATGATGGCAGTCTAAATGGAAAGCGGATTAAGTACCTTGAGCAACCAGATGCCTGGGGAAGGCACGATGCGGCAATATTCCGGCTCTTGAGAGATGAGGTGCTGCACAGAGGGAACAGGCGTGTATCTGCAATCGAGCAGGCTAATGTGCTCAAGAACTGCAGATACTTCAGGAAGATTATGAATGATGAAGCGAGTTCACGCGAGTTGTATTTCGAAGAGTTTTTCAGATTCGCTGAAGGAGCGGATTTCGTCTTCTTCGACCCTGATAATGGACTTAACGTCAAGTCTGTGCCTCGGGGAAAGAAGGGATCTTCGAAGTACGTTCTATCAGGAGGAGATTGAGACAGCGTACAACTCAGGACACTCCATACTTCTCTATCAGCATTTTCCGAGGCAACCGCGTGATTCCTTCATACATGGAATGGTGATGCGACTCAGGGATTTGAATGGCATGACTCGAGTCATATCATACAACAGTTCCCATGTGGTTTTCCTCCTGCTGCCACAACCTCACCATGAAAAACTGCTCCTCTCGAATACAAGAGCGGTTGCTCAGAGTTGGGGCAATCGCATAAGAATCGGCAACCATTCGATACTAGATTGAGTCGCCTGATTCCGGCAATCTAGCGCAGGCTCCTAAGTCTTCGGCCAGATTCGTTCCAGTACCCTTACATTTATTGGGTCATTGTACTTTTCCCGTATAGCTATCATACGGTGGACGGATACTACCACATCAAGAACGTTGGACACACGATCTTCCACGCAGAGTTCCTTTGTAATCGGAGAGTTGTGTTCAGAAATGCTTAGAAATGACTCACGCCCTCGAGGACGAGGATAATCTGCCAATGTGCTACCTGAGTTGAAACTGCATAGTGTAATGCGGTCGGTGTATTGTTTTACGAGCGCATCTGTGTCAATGACAATAGCCAATTGAGGTGAGTTCCTGTACTCCTTTGCGTCCATGAATTTTTCTAAATCTTCCCATTTCACCCAGAAGAAGACTTTTCCATTGATAAGCCGGTACCATTCATTGGTGCTCATTCCATTTGTCAGTGTTGGTGCAAGGCTGTGTGGTGGCATTGGTTTCTGGTCGCGTAGAATAGCATTAGGAAGCCCATCTCGATGAATCGGCACCTTGTTTTCCCGCCATTCCGATTCCAATTCGTCCCGAGCTGGTCCTTGATAATCATACAGAGTCAAGAGAGTCGAAGTGCTTAGTAAGCCATTGCTGACAATACTTGGCCAGCTTCCGTCTTCTGCCATATGAAACATCGAAGGATAATCCTCAATGAGCTTTGATAACTGCATCAGGAGTTCACCACGTTCTTCTATCAATAACACTTCTCTGATTGAACCCTGTGGTAATCAGTGACACTGGCGCGCCTGCAACTCTCTCAACTTCGAGAACAAGGTTTATTGTATCTTCGGTGAGTTGCTCGAATCGCATTGCATTTCTGTTCTCTTTTCCAATATAGTCTGCGAAGGTAAGTGCGATATCAGTCGGCCCATTAAGTAGAGAGGCACGACGAAGCAAGTCCCACTCGAACTCGCCAAGTCGGCGCTGTTTTCGAGTAGTAGATGTCTTCTCATTATTCATCAGTTCCTCGACACTAATTCCTGACCTCTTGCTAAGTTCTTCGTAGGTAATCTCGTGGAGAGGACCAGAGCTGGCATTTTGTGGATTCTGAACTCTAATGGGATACGTGCGACAAACCATGACGACCCTGCGAACTCGGTTCTGAGCAATTCCCGCTTCCGAGAGACATCCCATGACTGTGGTATCTCTTGAGGTTACATGTGGGTAGTTTCCGTGATATAGGCTAAGCCCTGTTCCCTGGGTTCCCTCAAGTAGTATTCTATCACCCTGTGAGAACGATTTTCTCAACACTTCCTGGGTATCCCCCATGTATGGCTTGAGTTCCGGCACATTCTTCACCAGAGTCATCCCATCATCCTTTCTCTCCATTATTCTCCTTGCTGTTGCAGATCCAACCCCCTGTCCAGTGGATCCAATGCAGGCAACCAGGTCTTTCTCCGCATCAATATCTGCATCAGTAATCACAGCTGCATGATGATCTATTGTCAGTCTATCTGCTTCCACATGACACTCAGCTATTTCCTCCAATAGTTTTGAGACCCTCAGAACAGCTCCAGGCCCGATTAATAGCCTAGCATGACTTCTCTGGGTGCCTGATGGAAGTTGATGATGAATGTACGTACCACCGTCGCGAAACACAGAATGCCCTGCATTTGGTCCGCCTACTCGTATCAATAGATCGTACTCGCGGGAGAGGTAATCTGCAATCTGCCCCTTTCCTTCGCTCCCATACTGGCCACCAATCACAACATCGACATAGCCTAGTTCTCGTCCGTTCCAGATGCGCGGATGACTGGTCGTCCTCGTCAGCACGTCGGAAGTCGTGCATCGTTGTGTATTGACTACAATGTCGGCAGAAGATGACAGAGCTTCGACCTGTTGCTCAGTTGCATTCTTCTTCACTTCCGAGTACTCATAATCATTTCCGGGATTGAGCGATCGCCTTTTATTGAACCGCGATTCAAGTTCTTCAGGGGGAGCGGTCAAGTGGACGTGAATGACTCTTGCCCCGAACGCGTCTCGAATTGCGGCGATTTGGTCAAGCCTTCTGACCGAGTCTATTACAGCGTAAGTAATCTCCTTCTTGGAACTCAGCCACTCAACAAATTCCCCACCCACCCATCTTCCATTGGTTTCCTTATCGAGTCGATCTCCCTCCGCCTGGAGCGCAAGCCTATCCTTGTCAAGGGCTGGACCAATATTTCTGGCCAGAATTTCCTTGGTCTTGAATACATGCATGCCGTACTGTTCCTCCAAATCCACAGCAAGGGTCGATTTACCTGATGAAATGGGTCCAGAAAGCAAGATGATTCTTTCCACCATCGAAATCATCTCACAGAATATTCGTCAGAAAGATCCGATATGACCGAGAGATGTATCATTCACCAAACCATTTTCACAAGGCGTCTCTGATCCAGGAAGTACATATATCGTCACACGATTGCCTCTTCTCACAACTGTATCGTCGATTAGCTCCGCGATGTAACTCCAATTTCCTCCGGCATATCCTGTTCCGATTCGAGGGATATGAATGCTCGCAGCACGACTCTGAGCGTATTCCGAAAGCTGTTCCAGGCAGTCCCTCAGTTTGGCATACCTTATCCGGGGCGATGTAGATGGGCCGAAACCATGTTGACAGACCATGCTAAAGATGCACAGATCCGATGAGATTTCGGACACTCGCGTTCTTCCGAGAGAGAGATTTCCAGGATCATTTGTCGCCCACTTCTTAAAGTCTGATTGGACTGAAGGATACTTGTTGGCGACAGCCTTGGCAAAACCCGCACCCCAATTTGGAGTCGTATCGTTGACAACTTGAGCTATAATCCGTGGTCCTTGTCCTCTTGGCTCCAGAGCATTGCCACGAATGGTGATTATGAAGGGAGCCTCTACGGAATCTGGGTCGGCTAGGCTAGCGATGCCCACTACTCTCGGGAATTTGCACCCGGGATAAGGAGGAATCCCTATGCATTCCCAATATATATTAGGAAAATCCTCTGAAACGTATTCGCTACCTTTTGCCGTATATCCAACAGCAGTACATTGCGAGAGAATCTGGCTTGGGATTTCAAAACCGCGAGGTATTCGAATTTCGCTAGTCCTCGATGGTTGAGCATAATCAACTCGATATACGTGAGCTTTCTCATCATCTCTCGTTCTTGCAGCTACTATGACGGTGAATGGCGATCTAGATACCTTCGCCAATCTGATTGCCAGTGCTTCCATAGAAACTGTCGAATTGAGACTGAAGGTTGAGCATAGATTCCGCGGTGACTTTAGCAGTCGAATCGAGGTGATGACTAGTGGGCATCAAAATCTCCGCTGCTGCAATATCACATAGCATCTCGAGTTGCCAATCATCTGTTGAGGCTTGATGAACCTTACCTCTGTTTCTAGCCACCTCTTGGCAGTCCGGGAAGAGTGTATGAGCTATTTCATGTGCAAGAGAAAATCGAATCCGTCGCCTTGATTGATTTGGATTGAACTCTATCTGCACTCCAGATTCGCTGGACACCACTCTTGCGTCCAACACATCTTCCTGCGATTAGATCGGAATCCCGAGATGTTTTGCCAACCCAAACGGATCAAATGGTGGGCCCGTCCATCCGCCTGAACTGCTTCGAGGACCAGATCCTTAGTCTTCTTGGTGATGAGTGCCACAGGATCATTATCACCTGCAAACTTCGTCACACTGTGATTGGTCCAACCTACCTGCTGAGTTTCCACCATGATCCCCCAGAGTGAATGACGTCTTGAAGCTTAAATCCCTTTGGGGGGGGTTCGCTGAAGATAGTCTGAATTCACTGGGAGAATGAAGATTGAGCTGGCATTATCCGACTCATAGTACTTCGAATCGGTCAACGCCGTCGATCATCGCCATCGTTCCGCCTCTGTCCCACTCCACCCAGTATCTCTTCATGCCTACTAGGTTCATGAGCTCCGGACTGCTTTCGATGTCAGCTGCGCACACCTCGCCGATTAACACGATGGTCCCTTCATCCCCTGGCACGAGCCCCGACGGGTCCTCCATGCGCAACAGCCGGACTCTGTCCCCCACGTCAAGAGCCTTGTGCGAAGTGCCGCTGCTCACCATCTCCCCTCCTTGTTCTCCGTCACCATTCCCCCAATTCCCTCCTCCCCAGCTTCCTCGCCTTCTGTATCACTCCATGCGGTATCTGCTCGACCCAAGTTCCATCGGAATCCTTGTCAAAGCATATCTCTGAGGCGATTGTGATGTAATGCGGGCTATTCTTCAGCACCAAGCCATATGCCACTGTCGGGGACGGATCCTCTAGATCATCGAGCTCCTCATGAGTGAGTCTATCCGTTGAGTGAGTATCAAACCACTCAATCTCGACGATATCTCCCTTAACGAGTCTTTTCGTGTTCGTAGGCATCACCGCAACCGATTGAGGAGAATACAGAGATTGCGCAGGATATGAACATGCTGGCCTACTCGCATATGGTAGTTGGCTAATCGTCCGTTTGGTCGCAACTGACTACCATGTGGTAGTGGTCATCGCTTGCAGGAATGCCATCTCATTCTTATTTCTCAATTGGATGAATATTCTTCTAGATGGTGACGATTTTCATGTGATGAATGAGTATCCAATCAGTGCAATAATATGTGAACTGATGTGTAATCTCGAGTTGGAGTCTAATTGACGCATCACGATGCGCATTATGCAAGCATCACATTCCTTGTCAAGATTGAATTCGTCATTGGCTACCGTTGCTTGGACAATGCTTTCGGATCGCGATCGGGGGCGGTGAATGTAATATGCCCCTTAGATAGCGTAAGATAGCCAATCTCCTGCAGGAAGGTCACATCCTCCTCCATATCCTTCGCTTTGCGCTTGATGCTCGTAATCGACCGGGAAATGCTTGTGACGGGAGTCTGCAGCTTCCGGGCTATCTGCATGACGCTCTCCCCTTCCCTCAGATGCCTGAGGATCTCCCTCTCACGCTCGGTTAGGACTCCCATCTTGACTACCATGTGCTAGTAGACGCGATTGGCGTTATGTGCATTATCAGCGCATGTGTCACACTTAACGCATTTGCGTTACATTCATTAATCCGAACCGCTATGCCACACCCGTCGGCTGTGTCCGATCGAGGAGACGTGGTTTGTCTGAAAGGAATCATAATTGCTCTTACAATGGCGTCGGTGATGGTCCTTGGATGCCTTAGCACTCCAGGAGTTGCAGCAAATGAACAGGCCGTGAATTTCACGATAGAAGACGATGAACTCCAGTTCTCGGCTTCCATGTCAGTATCGATGGAATGGGATAGCGACCTGACTGTTGGAGATGGACAGGTTGCATTCATAGCGTACAGTCCAACGCCAGCCTTGGGATCTGCATCCGTGTTGATTCCGCTCAGTCAACTCTACGATTACTTTCTGATTGAGCTCGATGATGAGGTAATAGATATCCCTCTGCCAGAGACACCTATCGGAGAAGTGAGCATATCGCTCACCCAGGCGGCTACTGGTGTGCCATCGAGCCTGGCGTCTGTAGATATCATCATCCAGGCAGCACTCAGCGTGTCCAGCATCAGCTGTACTTCGGGTAGCGAGGATGTGTTGACTCAGGCCTCTGATCTCAGGTGGACCACCTGGAGCGAGAAGAGCATCTCGGTGGATATGACGGATGAGAGCGATGCAACCGTCACGACCGTGTTTCAGTACGCCATATCAATCGGGGTGGTCGTGACAGCGTTGGATGACCTACTGGAGATAGAACTGATACCACAGACGGATATCGCAGGGGTCACAGGATCGCCGTCGATCCAGACACAGATATCTGTAGATCAGGACCTGCTGTCCCAGTATTTGATTCCCCTTGTGATCATAGGAATCATCGTTGTAGTGGCAGTGACAGTAGCGTTGTTGGTCAAGAAGAAGAGGGGAAAGAAGACGGCATAGCTGACGGATGCGATGAGAAACCAGAGTGCAGGCTGGAACACTTGCGCAGATTCTTTCGGGAGGGAATGGGTCTGTTGCGACTACCTGTAGTCATCATTCCCCGATTGCAATGGACAACCTGAGCCGTGGATAAAACGGGATGAATGGCTCATTCTCAATCAGCGGGAACTGAGCTCGGATCTAAACCCTTTTCTCTTTCTTGACGTTTTCCTGTAGCTCACGAATTGCGACCCACATATCTCTGAGTTCCATGGCTAGTCCAGAACTGATCGGGCCGTCGCACTCCGCAGCATCGCTGGCGCGGAGCTGCTGCCAGTAAAGAGCGTTTGCTGGATCTTTCTTATCACTTTCAAGTCTAGCCAGATCCTTCGCCTTTTGCTCCTTCTCCAACATCTCCTTAAGCACAACCTCATGCGCCGGCATGGGTTTACCGCACGCTATGCAGAACTCGTTGTTAGTGTAGGTCATTTGAGGCCTCAAGTTCTTGAATCCGCATAATGGGCAAATCTTGTCATTTGTTGTCTGGCGGCTCCCAATTGGAGTCGTTACGGCAGCACCGCATCGTCGGCAAAACCTCGCCCCAGGTACAAGATTCTCGTCGCACTTTGGACAATTCCAGCTCGCAATCTCCATGACCATTCCTCTGGACACGAATCGCTCTCGATGGTTTAAGGTCTTCTACTCGTCCTAAGGATTCTTCCCGGAACGCATCCTATCGACTTTGAAATTTGATGTATAGTCCCTGTCAATTGAATTTGGTGTCTTGATTAAAGGGCAATCTTCTCATCCTTTTGGCCAGTGGATACCAATCCGAATTCTCCTTTCGCTTCAATAATGCTATATCCTTTCAACTCAATAATCAGCTCGCGATGGCTGCCCTCCCCATATGTCTTAGATGCAAACATCCGATCGAACAGCTGGCATCCGATGAGTATTACTGCTCTCGATGCAAACGACAGCATGGCAATCGCAAGAAACGAGAGAGATACTGGCAGGACAATGAAATGGATTGATGAGGTGCGTAATCTGCGGATGAAACTGAATGCCAATACTCCTTCGATGAGGTGATGCTATTATTCTGCAAGAATCCTCATCACTCCCAATCTGAATCGATGATGGGATATGTACGGGTCCATCGTAGTGTGACTATCTCCTGTATTCTGGCCAACATCATCTCGATAGGAGATTTTGGTTCGTATGTTCTATGTTCAATTTGAGACGATATTCTCTTGCATGTAATGTCTGCAAGCTTCCTTCCGAACTCCGGTTTAGAGATTCTCAGAGCAGCAAGTTCCCATGCCATTTCCTGCGCGCATTGTGAGATTTTTAATCCCTCGTCTAGATATTTCTGCAATTCATCAATGGTGAATTCATGCTCAATGCCTTCGCTCTCAGAAATCGTATTCAGCGCCTCAATGATTTCTCTATGGGACCAGTTGTCTCCCTCAAATTCATCCTGCCATAACATGCAGTTCTCAAGCTCAACCAATCCTTGTCTCGCCAGATCTTTGATTCTGAGCTCTGAATCGTTCTCCTTATCCACAACGATGAACGCTACCCCATTCTCATCTCGGATTCTCATCAGTATCTTGCCCCACTTAGTGACGTCGATTGAGGAACCATTCAGACATTCAAGTCTGATTCTACGAGAATCCAAGCGAATGCCCATGGCATCTGCAATCATAGGTATTGAAACAGCCTCTGTCTCTCCCTCACACAAGAGATTCGCTATCGGCATCGGATTGAGCCCATATTCTGATAGAATATTTGCGAGCACTCTCGTGTCTCTATAATCCACCTCCTTATGATATCTCTTGAGTTTCCATAATCCCTTCCGCCCGTCAAGCAACGTCATCCGGATGACGGAGATCTTCTGCACCGATATCATGAAGGGCGAATTTCAGGATATATGCCATATCATACAATTCTTGTGCAAGGAGTGCGCGATTCTTCAATTTCCCCAACATATCTCTTCTTGCGTGTCTTATAAGCACATACCAATATCTGAGGGGATCAATATCTGTTGCTATTCTTGAGAGTCGGATATATTCTGCAGAGAGTTGTTCCTTTTCGAAGCCGAATCTGAGACAGGTTTCTGGAACATCTAGCGATTTGCACCAATCAAGCCATGATAAATACTCCGGTTTATGCGATTCTATTCTTGAACATCTAAAGCGGTGACGAATTCTGGGTAGATAGCAATCCCCCAATACCATAAGGAGCCCCTGGAGTCTCAAATCACGATTCATCAGTTTGAGAGAAGCCGATTCTGCCAGTCTCTGTTCTGATACAAGGCGATTCTTCCAGAGTTTGAAACCCTCCTCTGAAATGAGTGTGCTTCGTCGAAAATAGACTGAGAAACGCGTATGCAATTCAAACACTTGCAGTTCTTGAAATGGGTGATAAAGGGTGATCTTCTTTGATTCTCCAGATTCATCGATATACTCAGACCATGGCAGATGACTCTCAGGAGTTGGATATTCAAGCTTTTCCTGCCTGTCGTACTCTCTAAGGTCTCTATGTTCAGTTGAGTATGGCCAGTATGGACTATCGTCTTCGTCAGGTTCTTCTTTGCGAATAGGGGATAATCGCAGAATTGGATGTAGGTAGCCCTCTTTCTCCCAGGATTCCAAATCCTCCAAGGCAATTCCAACACCTCGTTTTCTCATCCGATCCACAAGTTCATTGGCAGTCAGAACACTCTCTTGAGGAAAATCTTGATTGATGAATATCTTGCCTAGAATGAATTCATTAGTCATGCATTCACCCTTAAGGCCCCTCTGTCAATGTCCATTCGAACGGCAAGGAGTGGACAAATCAATGATGGACCATTTCCGTTCTGGAATTACTCTTGATGGCTTAATTGCTTCTGGTCTGCGTTGTCATTATTGATTCTAAAATCTAGTTCTTGCAGCAATTCTGTCTACTCTCTGAAACTCCTTTTGTTGACCATTTCAAGGGAAAAGAACTGTGTCTTTGTTTGCGGTACTGAGAACACATTTTAGGTTTTTCTTGAATGGGCCGGAAATTGCGAATGATATTGGTCAACTCTCAAGACTCCAGCAACTCAATGAATTGCTTGAGTGCCAGGTATATCTCAGAATCGATTTCTTCCTTACGGAGGGATATAGCGGCATAACTCGTTGATACAGCAACCTTGTATTCTTTAGTGAGTACATGATTCATGCGAGAGAAGAATTCCTTTCCTGAGATAACTTTGATTCGGAAACTCAAGTCTTTCCACTTTTCATCCAGTTCCTCAATTATCGTTTTGGCGATAGTTGATGGGTCTTCGCCTTTTCTTGCAGGATTCTTGATTCTGTGGCCAAGCATCTGGGCATTCACGTCATTTTTCATCTCATCAGTGATACGAGTAATCAATGTGATAAAAAGCTCCCTGGCAGGTACAGAACTATCATCTCCATGCCTCTTCTTGTACTGGGTGACAAACATACGATATAATGCATCAGGATGAATCAAGTAGTTCTCTATTTCCTTTCTGGACCATACATGTATACTCACTGTCCTGTTGTATTAGCGTGCTGACTATTTGGGCAACTTCCTCATCAGATCGATAGTCCTATCTAGAATCACTTAGCATTTGATTCTTTCACCAAAGGCGTTCTTAAATAGCCAATCTACATGTTTCAATCGTTCCCAATTTGAAACCCCTTCCAACGGAATAGTCGAGAAATTCCTTTCTGCGAACTGATGTAGGCCAAGAATCCTGGAAAACCGGAGGATGAACTTGAAATCGCTGCCTTCAACAAACAGGCAGGTACTGCCCTTTAGAAGATGTGCTAATCTGAGATTCTCGATTGAGCCGAGCTCAAGGATGCATCTCTGAAGTTCATCGACATTCTCCAGTCTGACTGCTTCTTGGAGTCTGGAATCGACTGAGAGGACATCACCTGGCTCGACCTCATCAATAATATCTACAGCATGAGTGGCAATTATTACCTGAGACGATTCTCTTTGCATATATCAACGAGTTTCTTCTGCATGTCTGAGTGGAGATATATATCTGGTTCGTAAGAATCAGAGTCTCTCTTTTTCCGAGCTTTATTAGATGAGTCAGTATTTGCAGCCAGACCTGAAGACCATGTCCTGCCCAGAAGATTTCACGGTCCATGCGGTTCTCCTTGAAATACATGTAGATTACGTTATTCCATTGATCAGGTTCCGGAGGGGAGATTTCACAATTTGGCCATGTACGCGTGAGCAGCTCGCTGAATTCATCAAATCCATCTGGAAATGCATGCCAGATGTTCCGGAAATGACGGGGCGTCAGATGTGATATCATGACCGTTCTAAGATAATTGTCGGTGACCAGTGATTCCTCTTCATCAAAGGCTCCCACCGGAGGAACGATTCCTGAGAGTTCTCTCGAACTCCATGCGAATGATCTTCTTATTTCCAACCAAATATCCATTCTTGTAGTACTCTATGTAGAACTCCTTGTCCTTTGGAAATACAGCCTTAATCTCTTTGCCGGATGAGAAAACCGCTCTGATTACTGCATCATCGTCTGTATAGTCGTGCCTTATGTTAATTGCAGAAAACGGAAGATCGCGAGGCTCCAGTATGAGGTCTCTGCGGTAGGCGCCGTATCTCTGGATGTTTGATATCAATCTGAGGGCATCCACGATTGTAGATTTCCCTGAATTATTCTTGCCCACTATGATATTGAAATTGTTGAATCTCACAGAATATTTTCGAAAGCACCTGAAATTCTCCATTGACAGTTCTATCAGCAAACGTTTGCCACCCTCCAGGATGAATTTAGGTCAGGTCATATAATGTCTCACATTTCATCGAATCCGGATTTTCTTTCATCTAGCAACTTCTCAAATATATCTTTCAAGGCGATGACCTGCACGAAGTAGTGCCCATGCTTGACCCTGTAGTTCACATCTGGAAGGTAGTCTGTGAAACTTGTGTCTGATTCCTTGTTTACGACATTGTAGTTGGGAGGAAGTTCTGTATTGGCGTCGGCCTCCCAGACAACTGACAAGTTGATATCCTCGAACCTCTGCTTTGGTGCCTCGTCCGATTCACAGAGCGCGCAAAGGGTCGGCTTGAATTCAACCGTTAGCATTGTGATGTCCGATTCTCTAGCGATGGGAAGATCCGGGGCAAAGCAAATGCCGTCGTAGACCGTAATATCGTTCAGTCTCAGCCAATTGTATCGAGTCAACAATCCCCTGCCTACCATGTGGAAATACACCGAGACAAGGTCCTCCTCAGTTTCTGGAAGCGTCGACCTCCCGAGAATGTCAAGCATGATATCCCTATTTCTATGGTCGCTCCGCTCGACCTTCGCATTCTCACGGCTCTTGTTGAATATCTTTCCGAATATGGTTGGGTCATAGCTCTCTTCTTCTGCGGACAATCAGTTTGGCCAATTTGTGCAAGTTCCTCCACAGGTCCTTCATGAGGTTGTTATACGCGTGTTTGGATTTCGGATGGAGATTCCTCTTGCCATATCCAAGAGTCTCGTCAACATCAAGGACCAAATGGACCGAAGGGACGTGTCCCAATTCAGCTCCTGATGCGTCCAGGGTGATATCTGTCGGCAAGCCATTGACCGAAACACCGAGAGATGCCTTGTGGGCCAACGGATTCTTCAAGAATGGACGTGACGCGATGAACAATATTCCCCCATTCACTCTTGAAAGAACCGTCCTATGTCTGTATACATTATCTTGATCCATTATCATTATGTTCGGTTTGGTGGGGTCCGAAGGGTCTAAAGGCTTCCTCTTTCTAAGTTTGCCTACAAGTAATTTGATATCGTCTATGTTGAGTTTCTGATAAAAGACCGTAGGGGTTTCGAACCTCTTTCCGCTCTCAAGTATCGATGAGAAATTACTCACGATTTTCGGCTGTTGTTTCGGCGCTAGTGATTCAATCATCTCCTTGAAATCTATATACTTGACATTGCCTGTCAATTCAAGTGCCTTATTGGCTGGGAAGGGTTTAACTCCAGGTATTAGGTATTCTTCCTGCGAACTCTCAGGGAAGTCACATATAACTTCGAGTTTGAAGTCGATGTCTGGTAGTCCGTTTGATCCGATCAGTCGAGAAACACATCCCGCATAGCTCTCTTTCTTGAGGTATGTCATCAGTATCTTCATTGGGTCCAACGGTGGCATCGAACGTCCATCATCGGTGTCAATGTTTCCTTCTTCTGTAGTTTTCGTATTGTCGATTTCAACTGTGCTGAAAAAATCCATAATACGGTCGTTTATGAAATCCCATACTGAGTAATCATGCAATCTGATTTCCACGACAGTGCCTGACTTGCCATCAGTTTTCGATGCAGTAGGTCCTGCAAGACTTGCCGGAAATTCCGGGCTGCTGTAGTTGAAGAAATCATGCAATTCAAGTTCCCAACTTTGGTGTGCATGAATTGTCTTGATTCTGAAAAACTCTGAAGTGAAGACAGAGGATTTTATGCCAACTCCTTGGGAGCCTTTGAGTAATTTCCTAATCCTTCTGTCAGAAATCTTACCTTTGGCTCCGGAACCGAGGTGCACAAAATGCCCGCATTTCTCAAGGGGTACCCCCTTACCGTTATCGGAGATTCTCACCAAATTCGACCCTATGGCTAGCCTGATGCTGACGGTGGGTTTCTCGCCTCCAGTGTCGACCATGCTGCCATCTTCATTTACAAATGAATCAATGGCGTTCTGAAGCGGTTCCTGAATAAGTCGCCATTCCGGAGGATATGTCTCAATTGTATTCCCGAGCAGCACTCTTATCAGATTCTCTTGGACCGTTCCAGACCTGGATTTCCTCTGGCATTCCCAACCCACCATGGGCTGAATCGTCGCTCTCGTATATAGCCTTGGCTTACAATGCGCCTTTCTATCACCTAGACTTACTGTAGGTGTGCGAGATTACCCTGAAAGGCAGTTGGCGGTCCTGGTGGGTTCAACCTGTCGATTATATTCTATACGCGGTTCATATCCTATGAGGACGTGGTTGCATCTCTAGGAAGTCCGGCAAGGTGCCTCGAGCGAGTTCTGAATCCGTTATGAAATCAATGAAATCCAATCGTGGAAAGAACACAAGACCCGAGATTCTGCTCAGGTCTGCGCTCTGGACCTCTGGCATAAGAGGATATCGATTGCACAGGAAGGGCATCCCCGGACGGCCAGACATATCTTTCGGCAATCAAAGGGTCGCGGTATTTGTGAACGGCTGCTATTGGCACCGATGTCCAAAATGCTCACTCCCGCTCCCAAAGACACATATGGGATTCTGGACGAAGAAGTTCGAATTGAACGTCAAGCGGGACGAGAGGAAGATTACCGAACTCGAGGCAGATGGATGGCTGCCGCTGGTGATCTGGGAATGTGAGATAAAGAATGATATCGACAAGTGCGTCGAGCGCGTCAGGCAAGCTCTCCGAGCGCGCTGAGTACCTTCTTCCCCTTGTCAGTTATCCGATAGATCCTGTTCTTCGTCGCTTTCGGGGTCAGGCACTCCACGAGGCCCTTTTCGGAAAGTTCTCTCAGGGACCTACTGATATGCGATAAATGGACCTCTGCCTTCTCCGATATGCCGCTCGGCGTGTTCGGACCGGACTCGAGGATTGAAAGGCACCGTCTCCTGACGTCCGATTTGGCGAAGGACACCAACTCCCACATGGTAGTCGGAATCGAATCCGGACATATGCCTATTGTTACCAAATGGTAACCATTCGTCATGATATTGGTGGGTCAGTGGTAACAAAGGCGTTCATGACAGAATGCAGAATCAGGCGCATGTCGTGTTCTGAGATTCTGAGGACTCCACTGCAGAAGAGGACTTCCATCGACATCACGAGGAAAAGGTCGATGATGATCAACGAGGCCCTCAGCTGGCGAAGCGGCACGAAGGATAGACCGAAGCGATATGACGTCGGCAAGTCCGGTTCGGATAGGGTAGTGGCCTACTTCCTGAAGCCTGGCAAGGAGGTGTTCAGGACGAAGAGTCCGAACCCCAACGACATGACACCCGTCGTCGGCAACATCGAGCAACGATACAGTTTCCGGGACATGTGGGTCCCTCTCGGGGCGACCTCGTTATTGGGAAGGGAACCATTCCAGAAGATGCTCGTGCTGGTGTACAGGAACGCTTTCCTGCTCGACCACGTCGTGACGGACGGCAGGGTCAGATATCGCCCGAGCAGCGATATCAGGAGATGCATCGACGAGCTGGAACGCGAGGTGAGAGAAGTCCTCCCATGCAGTCTTCTCGAGTTCCTGTACATGTTCGACATCCTCGGTTGGAACGAGGATGTCAAGTATCATTCCGAGGACGGGAAGGCCACCTTCGAGGGCAAGCGCAAGGTCGAGGTCGGCAGGCTCAACAACATGCTGACCGGCATCCACGCCACCCACAGGGTCGCGGAGTTCGTGGACCATGTCATAGATAAGTCCGGTGACAAGGAGGCGATAGACCTCGGTCTGATCTTCTCAGCCATGCAGGCCTTCGTCCGTGGAAGGGGCGTGGCCCCACCAAGCGACAAGGACCTGGTCGATTGGCTGGCTCCGTACCTTGTCAGGGAAGGATGAGCAGGCATGCTTCCCGGCGAAATCGCCCTGTCGATTCTTGAAGGACATGCGAACAGGGTCAGCAGACTGACTCCCACCGAACCGTTCGTGCTGGAACTGCAACTGGATTACTCAGGACTCATGGCGAAGGGTGCCTATAACGGCTGGAAACGCGACAAGCATGTTTCCAGGCGCAAGGTCGGTTGCTTCGATTTCAAGATATTCCGCGTCGACGGCTCAGAGGAGATACCCCTGGTCCATCCTTCCGTGATATCAGACGCGGCGGACAACTTGCAGATCGAGGTGTTGGAGGGGATCTTCGAGGGAAAGGACCCTGACATGCTGGGGTTGTCTGATGCGGAGTTGGTGGTCGCACACGAGATACAGTTGGCGATGTTGGAGCAGGAGGTCAACTGGGGGGACGAAGGTTTCCAGTCATGGACACTCTTCCCTCCTTCGAAGGGCAAGCGACCAAGGGATTACATGATGGCCTATCTGAGGAGGCTGTTCGACCAGCCCAAGTACCTGGAGTCGGTAAAGACGATGAGGGCGGCATCGGGCACTGGGGGCGTTCTGCCGCCACCCAAAGCGGAGGAGTGGAAAATCTATCTCGAGATCTGAGACGCAGTCGTCTCCGACCATGGCTCGAGGGTGGTCTGCTGGAATCGTTCAGGCACGCATCGGAATCGATACCCGACAACCCATACTATGCAACCGCGTACCCAGCCCAGCTTCAGTGACCAAGTCTATTGGGATGCCCACTTGACTACCTTATCATCCAAAGCATGAATCGATCGGCCATAGGGAGATCCCGAGACATCATCGTCTGACTTGTACATCTTCGCAAGCACATGGACCGACATGAGGGCGGATGACAGCGTGACCAGCGGCATATCCGCTTCCTCTATCCTCGGGACAATCCTTGGGTCGATACGATGCGGGTAATCATCGGAGTCGTCCATCTCGTCGATGTAGAGGTTCCTTTGACTCATGCCTGCGAAATCCTTGGATGCGAATGTCGAGAGCATTATGGCGTCCAGACCATCGAAGAGGTCTATGGGCCCAGCAGTCCTCCCGAGGTTCGGCATGTCGCTGGTGAACGCCTTCTGGAACATGCTGCAACCCGGCAGTCCGAGTCTCCGTTTCGAGACCGCCTCCAATGCACTACCGATGTCCCCTGAGTAGCCGGGGAACTCCACCCAGCCGTCGGTGAGCACAGGTATCCCTTTGTCGACCTCCTCGAACAAGGAATCCACGAGCCTCTTCAACTCACGTCCGTCGAGCGTCGATGACATCGACCGCAGTATGCTACCGACGCTGACATCGTCGATGTATACTCTGTGGAAGGTGCCACCCATGCCCCTCTGGATGCAGGCCTTCCATTCGGCTCCCCCTCTGATCTTCTCGTCATCCAGCACAGCGTTCTCGAATATGACGATCGAGGAATCGTTCTCCAGTTTCGAGGAGAGCAGTTTCCTCCGCAGGTGCTTCCTGTCCCTGGCGCTGAACTCCATGTGGACCTTCCCGATGTCCTCAGCTTCGTCGACCATAGACTTAGGCCTGGTGACGATCGGCAGGTCATCGTTCTCCCGGAGCCTCCTTGCGCTCTCCGCGATTCGCGAGCGGAACATCTTGTCCGCGGATGGCAGTCTACCCTCCATGTCCCGCAGCATCCCCTTCGCGAGTGCGAACGAGAGCTGACACGGCACCGCGTTGCCTATCAGTTTGTACCTGTCGTTGAGTGTCCTCGCAGCGAGCTGGAAATCGATAGGGAAGCCCTGTATGCACGCTACCTCCCTGACGGTCGGCTGCCGGTAGACCTTCCTTGATCTCCCTTGATACTTGATCTTCCGGTCCGTGCTCAATATGAGTGATTCCCTCGAGGACGAGTTCGCAGTGGCCATTATCGTCCTCGCCGGCAGGTCAGAGTCTTCTGGCAGACTCATCCTCCCGTACTGGATGTGTCTCCGTTTCAGATGACGCATCTCCTCCCAATACATGGGATGGAGTGATGTGTCGTAGAAATGGTCCCTGACATGGTCGACCTTGACCTTATGACCCGGATAGTTCGGGTCCTTCACATGACCCTGTTTGCCGGCCTTCCTCACGCCATTCTCCAAGCTGCTGAGCAGACCTCCGAGGCTGACATCCTGTCGTGGGTCGACTTTGAGATCATCCATCGATGTGCATGGGTAGTCGCCTGCGATGAAACGCTTCCTGTTCTCATGGGCGCCGTAATCTGACGCGGTGAAGACCTTTCCGTGGGGGATGTGGAGACAATCGCCCTCCAGTCCAAGTTCTTTCCAGCGCGATCTCGGTATACCGAGCTTTTCATATGATATCGTCCAGCCGCCTTGTGGGGATTTCTCGCACTCCTTGTCGAGCACTTGTTCGAGCCTTGGGACGTTCTCCATGAGCCAGTACTTCGGGCGGAAGACCGATACGAACATCAGGTGTTTCCGGACCAGGAGCATACCCTTCTCGAGGTCCCCTCTGCCGCCCTTCTTCGCGAAGGAGAACTCCGTGCATGGCGGGCTCCCTATTACGATGTCGATGGCTCCATGCTCGGCCTCCAGACGCTTCTTGATCTCGAGTATATCATCGACATCGGCCTTCAGGAGGTCCATCTTCTCTGTGACACCGAGACCGTTGAGAGTATGGGTCTCACATGCGGGCACCCAGAAATCTATTCCGTAGACGACGTCGAAACCGCTCTGGTGGAACCCCTCACTGAAACCGCCTCCGCCACAGAACAGGTCGATGACCCGTACCCCTGGCTTGTTCCCGCGCATCGTTCGTACTACCTCTGGCGCCAATCGATGAACCCCCTTAACTGTTTTTCCCAGGGGTGTCCGGACGTGCACCCTGCCTTTGGCTTAGTCATATACATGCAATCCACACGCTGAATAGGCGTGATTCTGTCGACGATGAACTACGAGGTGAAGGATATGGCGGCGAGAATCTTCGGGACGATGGATATGGCGTTCGTGTACGGCGTGGTGAGTCTGGCGTTGGAAACCCTCGATGTCGACGATTCCAATCCGAACGACCAAGGCCAATTTGTCCAGGTCTCTTCCCTATTGGGTCAGGCAGGTTTCGATGTGTTCATGGTCGATGGTCGGAAGAAAGGAGAACCTCACGAGTGGCTGGAGGTCGGCCATATCGGCGAGACGCCCGTGCTGATTGTTGACCTATCGGCTCCTAAGAACCCTCGTGACACGGTCTTGCTCAAGCATTCTGCAAAGGGTAGGGCATACCTTGCACTGGAGCATGCGCCCTAGATTTGATCAGAACCGCGTATCTTGACAGCTTTCTTCTGTCGTTTCTTGAACAATCTGCAGTCTGATTCGGGGACTTCCTCTGGTCTGCAATCCTCGTGGTACCAGCTGCAGTTAGCCATCAGGATATCTTCAATCTCTCGGATCCTATCCTCCCCGACGACAGGGAAGAGTCGTCCGCAGGAACAAGGGACTCTGACCAGATACTTCTGGCGCGTCTCATCGCAACCCTTCTCATATCCGTGTTGATATGCCTTTCCAATATCCCTCAATTGAAGTCCAAGCCCTTCCCGGACAAGTCGACCGACGGATTTCCCTGATGTCCTTGCCATCTCGTCGACCTTCCTCTTCAGAACCATCGACACCCTCACGGATATCACAGGTCGCTTCTTGTCATAGCGCTCCTTGGCGTTCGTTCCACTTCTGTTCTCCATTCCCCCGCCCTCCTCATGTTCTCATGATCACATCCACTGTGTCCTGCCCAGACCGAGCATCGTAAACGACGCGGTAATCGATGTCGTAAACGGATGGTTTACGACCAGAGCCTGGTTGGTATACGACCGATTTGTGTGACCATCGTAAACGCGATTCATCCAGAGACCTTCTTTCGAGCCTTCCGCTTACTTTCCCCGCTCGTGGGACACTCCTCCCTGACATCGATGGGTATCCTGAGAAACCTGTTGGATGCATAGGTGGTCGAAAGGGACATCGATGCGTTGTTTGACTTGACGACCGTCTTGATGCAAACATCGATATCCCACCCCTCTTCCCATATCTTCATCCCTTGGCTAGATGCGACCTCTGCTATGAATTGCAGATGCATCACATCCCTCAACCTCTTGAGCTGCGATGCGAGGTCGTGGTCCTCCTTACCCTGGATGGTTGGTATCAGCTCGAACTGAGGGTCAAGGAAGACGCTCAATGCCCTGGTCGACGTCCTCGCGAGCTGCGCGAGTTCTTCCTTGTCCGCCTTCGGGAGTCTGTGGACGCTTTCGATCGAAGTCCGGAACATCATGGCCAGGTGCTCTTCGATGCCATCATCTATCACCGCCCCTACGAACCCGGCCCTTCTCATATTCCCTTCCACCAACGAGCCATATGTGCGGAAGATGGAAGCGAGAGTCTGGATAGAGAGGTCTATCGTATAATGTGGCGTGGTGTCCTTCTTTCTCGGGGGGACTATATCGATACGGCGAAGAATCCCCTGTTCGCAGAGTCGTCTAGCAGCTTCACGCATCCCTGGCTTTGTCACGCTCCCTTGTCTCCGTTTCAGGGTCATTTTACTCTTATCGTGCTTCGAGTCATCATCAGACGCCTTTGTGATCAATGGTGCAAGGCGGACCATGTGGGCCACATACGTCGGCTGATTCCTGTTCTTCGTGATGGCCAGCAGAACCGCTCCTTCGTTCAACCAGGAAAGCAGTCTCTTATCTCCAATCCAATTCTCTGACATTTTCCAACCTTCATCCTGTGTATCGATATCTGCCTAAGAGTATTAAGCATTTATCCATATTGAGGATTGTGTCTATCTATTGAGATTAGAATGTGAACTGTATGTTGAGAGCCAGCATGAGGAAGAATAAATCGTTAACCGTTACTGATTACAGCCTTGTATTAGGTAATAAACGCTTACTAATATTGGGGAATGCCCCCAGGAGATATGTAATATGAAAAGAGAAATAATGAGGGCGCTCGCAGAGCTGGAAGACGCCCTTATGGAAGTGGGAGTGTCAGAAATAGACGCGGTGTCCTTGGTGGATGGATTCGAGGTCGCGGTCGAAGCCTGTCTGGAAGAGTTCGGAGATGATGATTCCGATCCGGATGGATGTGAAACCGATGCCGCAGATGGCAGCGACGATGATTCCGAGGACGACGTCGATGATAGCTCCGATGATGAGCGTGCCGAACCAAGGAAAGGTGGCTACAGGGTCGGGTGAGGCTCGGGTGGCGGGCCGGCTCCGGTCGGATTGTCTTTTTCGCCATCGAGCTCCCCCGATCGTCATTCCTCGACTACCACATGGTAGTCATGCCAGCGAAGAGTTTACCCCCTCGAAGTGCATTACCCGCAACAAGGTGAGGATACTCCCACATAGTGGCAGACAACTCACTCCCAGGAGCGGCATCGGATGCAAACAACAAGAGCAACCGAACAAAGAACCGCTCGGAGCAAAAACCCCCGCGAAGAAAGAACAGAGGCCGTCCAAGGAGGGCGAGGTCTGTGGGAGGGAGGTATCCCTTCAAACACAGCGCCCGCGTCTTCCTAGTGGCCATAAAGCCCTATTACGCGGCATCGACGCATAGGACCATCACGAGGGCCCTGAGGATCATTGGACGCGCGTTTGATGAACTCAGGAGCGCAGGAAAGGTATCGACCACAAACCCGCGGAAGATGACCCAAGCCGATATCGAGGCATATCTTCAATGGATGAAGGACCGCGAAACTCGAAACGGCGTTGGTCTGAGACCCGCAACCCAGGCAAATTACCTTGCCTACCTGGCAGAGCTGCTTCTCATGTTCGAGAATCCGGTCATGGACCGAATGAGAGCACTGCACTTCGTGAGGTTCCCACAGAAGGTCTCCCCTGAGATCAGGACTCTATCGGAGACCAAGGTGGAGGAGATACGGACCAATCTGGACGACATGCCCGGTTGGGACGGCGAAGTCTCTCGCTTTATGACTGCGATGTACCCGTATTCAGGGCTTAGACGGTCTGAACTGCGCAGAGCCCGATTGCAGGATCTCGATATCTCCAGGTGGAATATACTCGTCGCCCACCCGAAGGGTGAGACGCGCTATGCCTCCGAAGGCACAGCGCCGATCCTGCAGCCAGCTAGACAGACGGTGCTAGACTTCCTCAAGGCAAGAGACGAGTACCTGAGGGAGAACGGTGTGGGCGAGTGCGAGCCTCTTGTGCCCAAGGTTTACACGGACGGCCGGGTAGACTATTGGACCGACGGCATGTGGGGCGCGCTCAAGGACAGGGCGCAGAAGCACGCGGGGATACCCTTCCGGATACAATACCTGCGAGCGACCTTCGGACAGATGTGCAAGGATCGGGGAGCGTCGATCGAATCCGTATCGAAAGCGTTGAGGCATAAAACAACGAAAACGACCGAGCTTTACTACGCCCGGATACGGTCCGACGACGCCTTCCGAGAACTCGAAGAAGCGTTCGCCAAAAAACTGTAGCCAGGGGGGTAGCCAGCATACAAAAACCCTCTGATTGAAGATTGGCCAGTCATCGCGTTTCAAATCCGGCTCCCTGCACACTGGAGAATGCATTAAGTGAACGGAAGCGAATCAGCCGGAGAGATGACGACGATGAAGCATGGGCTCGCAGAGGTCAACGGGGCGCAGATTTACTACGAGATACGAGGTTCCGGACCGCCCCTTCTGCTGATCATGGGCCTTACAGGCGACGCAGGATGGTTCGAGCCGCTCGCGGAGCTCCTCGCCGAGCAGTTCACGGTCGTTACGTATGACCGCCGCGCGAACTCGCGAAGCCCGCGTCCAGAAGGTTGGACGTCGACTTCGATTGCGGAGCAGGCGGATGATGCGGCGGGGTTGCTGTCCACTTTGCGCCTAAGTCCGGCCATCATATTCGGCAACAGTTTCGGAGCGATGATCTTGCTCGAGCTCATCGTTCGCCACCCGCGGTCAGTTCGGGGAGCGGTCGCGCACGAGCCGCCGCTTATGCCGCTTCTCTATCAGGCTCATGACCTGGCAGACTTCTGGAAAGCCAAGGTAGCGAAGGGAGGCCCCCTCAACGCACTGAGAGAGTTCACAGAGATGAAAAAGGACGAAACCATCAATGGCCTGGACCCGAGCATGATGCGACGCGCTTTCGACAACGGGGATGTCATTTTCTCTGTGGAGATGCCGGTGATCATCTCCTATAAGCCCAACGCAGAAGCGCTTAGGGTATCCAACGTTCCCATCTTCGTAGCGTCGGGCGAAGAGACCGCTATGCACTTGTTTTGCGCATCCAAATGGCTCGCGACACAACTGAATACCGATTTGCACATGCTTCCGAGCGGGCACGTCGGCTATGTTGACCAACCTAGAGAATTCGCGACAGCACTTCTCTCCCTCGTTGAGAGATTACGCTGACGCGCCCTCTCATCAGGGATTTCCCTCTCTAGAATAAGCTATGCATCCGGGTTCACGGCCATCTCATCGTGAGAAGATGAAATGGACAGGGAGAGGTCATTCTAGTGCTTGACGAGTGATTGTGCCTAAAGAGAATCCCTGAAGACATGCTACTGAATGGAAGCGCATGCTCATACTAGTACATTCTCGCTGCCTGGCTCTGAGATTGCCCCTGCATAGGAGGAATCGTGCCAGTGCATTTCTGAGATGAAGGTATAGTATAGTAGCCAAAGAATATAAGCCAAAGAATATAAGCAGCGGTGTCGTTTCATGTACCAGAACTCGCTAAAATTTACCAAGTCGCGTTGTGAATCGCGGTTGGACCTTGGCAGCCATTTAAGTTGCTGGGGTTCGCACGGTTCTGAATAATCGTCTGGGGATTATTAGGAGGCACACCAGTATGGCTAAAAAGAGCGAAGGAGTTACGAACAGGAAGGAAGAACCGAGCAAATCGGCCCGAACGGGGCCGACAGAAGAGCGGAAGGATGCCTTCCGGATGTGGACCGAAAGCTATACCGCAATGTCGAAAGTCTGGCAGGAATCCTACGCGAATCTGAACAATCCCTGGTTCGAATCTGCAGGCAAGCTTCTTGACAAGGCTTCGGATCTCTCAAAGGAGACGTCGCCAGAGAAATACAGAGAGTTCTTCGAGGAACTGGTTAAGACACAGCAGGACACATTCGGCAAACTCTATCCTATGCCGAAGGCGATGATAGACAAGAAAACACTGGAGAAACTCGTCACGAGCGCACAGGAATTCACGGATATGATGAAATCGTGGAGCGCCGAGTTCGAGAAGAACTCCAAGATGACTCAGAAGATACTCTTGGGTGGTGCAGGTCCAGAAGACTACAAGGACTCCTACGAAATGTGGATGAAGTCCTACGAGAAGATGCTCGATGAGTTTCTCGAGATGATGACATCGAAGAATACGACGGATGTCTTCGAGGGGCACATGGGCATGCCGAACGTATATCTCACAAACCTTGCCGAGGCGGCAAGGATGTGGAGAGCATCCTACACGGACATGTACACCCCTTGGGTGGAGTCGACTCTCAAGCTCTCGGAGAAATTCTCCGAGCTGTCGAAGGGCGACGCGAGTCCGGAGAAGTACAGAGAGTTCTACGACCAGTGGATGAACACATACAAGGAGCCATTCGCCAAGATGTTCTCCGCTGATATGACGAAGCCTTCAAAGGAAATGGTCGAGAACATGCTCCGGGGAATGAACAACAGTACGGAAATGTACAACTCCTGGCTGAAGGCGCTGGAGAAGATGACAGAGAAGATGAGGGCCCTACTCACGAATGCGACTGAGGCGGGATCTTACAAAGAATTCTACGGGCTATGGTTCGATACATATGAAAAGGCATTCAAAGACTTCTTTGAGTTCATGCCCGTGGTCGAGCCCATGAAGACTCTGCTGGATCCGCTTAAGAAGGCAGCACGGGTTCAGGCGGATACCTACGCGAATGCAGCGAAGATGTGGATGGACGCAACGTTCGGTCAGAAGAGAGAGTTGTGATCATGGAAGATACAGATCTCCAGGCATCTCATGACTTCTTCGAGCTCTGGCGGAAGGCCTATGAGGCTACCTACGGCAGAATCATAGACATGCCCGCCATGGGCCCGTCTCGCGAGGGCGTGGATAGGCTGAGAGAGAACTTCGAAGCCACGGTCAATCTGCATGCTGCATGGGCGCAGTCCCTCGCGAGTTTTCAGAGCGCCTTCATGGAAGCCACGAGGAAGACCCAGGAGAAGGTGGAGAAGCAGGTCGCAGATGAAGGCATCTCGCATTCATCCTACAAGAGCTACTACGATCTCTGGATGAAGACATACAGTGAGACATTCAAGGAGTTTCTGAAATCGCGCTTTTTTGCCACGGACCTGGCAAAACTGACATCCAATTCGATGGATTTTCAGAAGTCTTCAAGAAAACTCGTTGAGGAGAATATCCTCAGACCCGCCAACCTTCCCACGCGGACAGAGATCGATGAACTCAGCAAAGAGGTCTATCTGCTCAAGAAGCAAGTGAAAGAGTTGGCTCGAGATCTGAGGAGAAGCGCAGAGAAGAAGTGATTGGCGCTCCCTAAATATCGTTTCGGAGAGTGGAAACTATGGAAGTCGCGGACGTGATAGAAAACAACAGGAAGGCCATGAGGATGCTCGAAGTATTCCTCAAGGTACCGGAGTTCTCTGTCGGGACTACCCCTTCAGAGGTCGTTTACACGGAGGACGATATGAGGCTGCTTCACTACATCCCATTAGTGGAGAAGCCATATCCAGTACCCGTGCTCATCGTCTATGCTCTCGTAAACAGATACTACATACTTGATCTCCAACCCGACAAGAGTGTCGTTAGGAAACTGCTCGAAGACGGGCTCGATGTCTACATCATTGATTGGGGGTATCCATCAGGAGTAGACAGATATCTCACCATTGATGACTATGTGAACGGGTATCTTGACAACGCCGTCGAGAAGGTAAAGGAGTTGTCCGGAGCCGAGAGAATATCCCTGTTCGGCGTTTGCCAGGGCGGTACTTTCTCGGTGATGTATTCAGCCCTGCACCCGGAAAAGGTCCGAAACCTTGCAACAATGGTGACCCCCGTCGACTTCGATACCGACGACGGGCTTCTTCACGTCTGGGCAAAGAGCCTAGATGTCGACAAAATAGTAGACGCTTACGGCATCGTGCCTGGGAATATACTCAACACGGGTTTCCTGCTCACGGATCCCTTCAGAGTTCTGATAGACAAGTACGTCGGATTGTTTGAGAAGATCGAGAGCAACAGTGATGACGAAAAGGGCGAGCGAGAGAATGTGAAGACCGTGAATGACTTCTTGCGGATGGAAAAATGGATCTTTGACAGTCCTGACCAGGCTGGAGAAATGTATCGACAGTTCATCAAGGACTGCTATCAGAAGAACCTGCTGATAAAGAACGAAATGATGCTGAATGGCAAGAGAATCGACCTCAAGAATATCACAATGCCTCTGCTGAACGTGATGGGGGAGTACGATCACCTAGTCCCCCTCGCTGCCAGCAAGCCACTCAACGACGCAGTTGCGAGCACGGACAAGGA
This sequence comes from uncultured Thermoplasmata archaeon, assembly GCA_963719945.1. Taxonomy (GTDB): domain Archaea; phylum Thermoplasmatota; class Thermoplasmata; order UBA10834; family UBA10834; genus UBA9653. The sequence goes on from CAVRDX010000002.1 coordinate 26,794, forward strand.
AGTAATGGTTTTTCCTACGGGCCATATTGGTATGTTCGTCAGCGGCAAGTCACAAAAGGAGATTTGCCCGAAGATCTCGTCCTGGTTGAGGATGCGATCAGGGGAAGACATTCGGAAACATCTTGAGCAGCTGAAGCAACAAAGAAAATGATGATCGAGTGCAGAGTGAAGGAGGAATTTCAGATGAGATTAGAGAACAAGGTTGCAGTAATCACTGGTGGCGGAAGTGGAATCGGAAAGGAGACTGTGAAACTATTCTTGCATGAGGGGGCAAAGGTGGCTGTCTTCGACGTCTTCACCGGAGATGCCGAGAAGGCCTGTCGTGACATGGGGCTTGCCAAAGACACGGAAATCAAGAACACTCTTTGCGCCATGGCAGATGTATCCAAAAGAGAGGACGTGAGGAGCGCAGTAGATGCAACGCTTCAAAGATTCGGGAAGATCGACATCCTGATCAACAACGCAGGCATAGCCAGGGACGCATTGGTGCAGAAGATGACGGAAGAGCAATGGAACAGAGTGATTCAGGTTGATCTCACGGGCTCGTTCAATTGCATCCAAGCAGTCGTTGATCAGATGCTGCAGAGAGGAAGCGGTTCGATTGTCAATGTGTCCTCTGTCTCGGGCGTCTACGGCAATATAGGTCAGGTCAACTATTCGGCCGCCAAAGCGGGCTTGATCGGAATCACCAAAACCTTGTCCAAGGAGCTGGGAAGGAAGGGGATCAGAGTCAATGCTGTCGTTCCCGGATTCATAAAGACCCCGATGACTGCATCCGTTCCTCAGAAGATCCTCGACATGATGAGGGAAAAGACTCCTCTGAAAATGCTAGGCGACCCGCTAGATGTTGCCTATGCAAACCTGTATCTAGCGTCGGACGAAGCGAGGTACGTGAACGGGTGCGTATTGTCAGTCGATGGTGGACTAGTAGTCTAAGCTCATGCGAGGACAAGAGGTTAGAGGCATGAAAAGAACAGCGACTCTAGATGGAAAAACCGCTCTGGTCACAGGCGGCTCCAGAGGCATCGGTCAGGCGATCGCAATCAAGCTCGCAGGGGAGGGAGCGGATGTCGCTGTGAACTATCAGAGCGGCAAGGATCAGGCTGCGGATGTTATCGACTTCATAAATAAGACGGATAGAATAGACAATCTTGACGAACTGATCAAGATGATTGACATCATGGACACTGTTGAACAGGCAAAAGAAGTCAGAGAAATGATAGAGTCGATGGGGAGACATGCCATCATATGCCAGGCCAACGTTGGAAGAATGGACGAAGTGAACAAGATGCGAGACAATGTGGTTGCTGAGTTCGGCAAGATCGATATCTTGATCAACAACGCTGGAATAGTCAAAGACAAGTCGTTCGTGAATATGACGTCCGATATGTGGGACGATGTAATCTCCGTCAACCTCACTGGAACTTTCAATTGCACCAAAGCTGTCATTGATGGAATGCTTGAACGGAATTACGGTCGGGTAGTGAACATATCTTCTGTGATTGGCCGGATGGGGAACCGAGGCCAGGCTAACTACGCAGCCTCAAAGGCGGGGATAATAGGATTGACTCAGACACTAGCAAAGGAATTCGCGGACAAAGGCGTCACCGTAAATGCCGTCGCCCCGGGATTCATAGGGACCGATATGCTGAAGTCTGTTCCAACCAAGACCATGGAGAAGGTACTGGCACAGATACCCATGGGCAGGCTGGGGAAACCTGAAGAAGTCGCATCTGCGGTTTCATATCTGGTGTCTCCAGAGGCAGGCTATATCACCGGGCAGGTAATTGACATCAACGGCGGACTCTACATCTGAACAATGACTCATTTCTCGCAAACGGTCCGCGAAGCCATCCTCTCTAAAAGACATTACCCGCTGGTCCTACACGCTTGTAGGTCGCGCTGAGTGGTGCCCCTCATTTAGTTGCCTGATCAGGTATGGGAAGTACTGGGATGACATACCACCTGAGGAGCGGACAAGGAAGGCTTCCCGAAGGAAGATGATTATAGAGTCGAAGGTCGACATCGACTACGATCAGCTCCGTCAGGGACGACGGGAGCTATCCATATCCGAAAGGCAGATAGAAGGATGCAGAAAGACAACCGGAATGCCCTTCGGTGGCGCAGCGGGATTCAAATGGAGGAATGTGTCCGTACCCCCGGCAAGGAACCGAGAAGCGTGGATATTGCTCTGGCTTGTTGGCGGACCCTTCCTTGCGATTAGGGTGTTTCTAGTTGTCTACTTACTCTTCGTCGACTAAGCCCGTCGTGTAGAGCAAAATGGGAGGCAAGAAAGGGCTTGGAAGGAGCCTATCTCGGCATCAATTCTCAACTATAGAAATGAGGCGTCCGTCCGGGTTTGCAAGTCGCACAAAACTGAACCTCGCGTTCCACGAAGAAAGGTGATGAAATGCTGATTCGAACAGAATGGCCCACTTGAATTTCAGTCCGGAATTAGTTCCCAATCAAATTTCCCAGCCGTCATCATCCATATGGATTCTCGATTATTATCCAAGGGGGCTTCAGATTCAACTTGCTCAGTAATGCAACAAACTCCGCACGTCCGAATCTTACGAAACTAGTGTGACTTCTGCCTGCAACAAGAACATCTAGCTAGGGCTCATCTAGTCTTGAATACGCGAGATAGTTCGTGAGCGAGACCTTCGGAGGGCGTCGTGGTATCAACGAGCTTCCTCAGGATGTATGCCTTGTCCTCTCTCTTCAGAACATCCCAATGCTCAGCGATCTCCTTGACCAGAGATGTGGATACTGATCTGATCTCAGAATCGAGAAGACGACCTCTCGACAGCAGCAGAAGCAACAGCTCGCCCTGTTCCCGGGTCAGCATGCCACTCGCCACGCTTCTTCTGACGCTCTCCTCGGGAGTCCGTATCACAGACACAAACCCGTTGGGATCCTCCGAGTTCCTTTCCACGCGTCTCTTCTTTGCAGTTCCGACCTGAGAGCATTTGGGACAGGTTTCGGCGTCGGGAGGAATAGGAAAACCGCAACTGGCGCAACATTTCTCTGTGGTCCCCTTTGCCTTCTCATCCATCCTATCCTGACTCCTTCAGAATCGATGTTTATGCCCAAATACGGATTGCGCCAGTGCAGTTGGTGTACTACGTACGGGATACAAATATCTTGCGGAATGAAAATGACAGGGAAAATTAGAAAACCCCCTCATGCTAATTAGCCATCCAGTTGCACCCCAGACCCCGATGAAGTCATTATCAGTATTGAGATTTGCAGAGAGGTGTGAAGACCTGCCCAAGAAAAAGAAGAGCGGTTCAGACAGGGACGACCGTATCACGATCAAGATCGAGAAGGAAATGTGGAAGGTCATCAATAAACAGATCAAGGCTCATCCCGAATGGGGCGTCAGATCCGTTTCCGAATTCATAAGACGCGCAATATCACACGAGCTTGACGCGAAGACTAGCGTCACCGAGCGCAAGGTGCTCGAGATACAGCTGCGGCCTAGGCTTGCTCAAGAGGACAACCGTGGCAGAGATCCCGGAAGACGCCTTGAATGAACAATTCGCCGAGGCGGGCCGAGAGCAGGTCCAAATCCATGCGGCAGTCTGATGGCAATGAGAGTGTGATTATTAGGCATTCCCTGCAGGTCGTCAAGTTCTCGAGCGTGCATGTCTCCTTCAAGATCGTCCATCCTCCAAAGGGCCTAACCCCCGATATGCGCCGCTAGACATAAAGGATACTGGCGCCCTTTGCTCACTGTATAGATTCATCCATAGGCATGGTTAACCCTCGCCCAAGACCCTCATCTGGCAGTCACCCTCGGATTGCAGCTAAAACTACCATGTGGCAGTCGAAATGAATGCGACTCCATTTCTCGGAATTAACAAAGAGAGGATGTCGAGGGTTGTCCGAAATGGCCAACCGTCTCGTTTCAAAACCGATAGTATGCACCTTGAGAGAAGGCTGCAAAACAGGATGCATGCGGAAGGTTCTCACGCCCTTTAGAACGACGTCCGCAGGAGAATCAGGGAGAATTCTGGTTCAGAGAGACCGGCCTATCTCTTCTTCACCGCGATCACCGCAATCTCGCCGCCGGTCTGCGTGATGTCCATAGAGCTCTCCATGACAATGTAGCCATTCTCGGGCGTCTTGACCTCTTCCACAACATCCCCGAAGAAGTCCCGTATCCTCGCAATAGTCGCGCCTTTCCTGACCAGATCACCCGGCTTCACAGTATACTCGATGATGCCGCCCTTCTCGGACATAACGTCTTGCACGCAGTAGCCTTTCTCTCGGATGACGATGCAGGACTCGATCTTCTGAATCGCGCCTTTGACCACCCCCATATGGACCAGCACGTTCCTCATCGCGAGATATCCAGCCTCCACGCTGCCCCAGTCAATTGTCTTCCCTCCTCCCAGCTCGATCGTCACGCTCGGGATGTTCGCGGCGCTTGCGACAGCACCGAGACTAGCTGCAAGGTTCTGGAGGGAGTATTCCTCTGGTGCGTGTTCCTCGATGACTGTCAAGCCTGTCGCCTCCGCTAGTAGGTCTGTCTTCACTTTCATATCACCTGAGAGGCGGTCAATCAGGATCATCGGTAAGCCCACACCCATCGTATGCAGGTCGATTATGACATCGTGCTTCTTTGCCACTTCCCAAATCTTAGCCGTCAATCTCTCGGAGGTGGTTCCATCCGCCTTGCCCGGATAGAGCCTGTTCAGGTCGACATCCGTCTCGGGAATTCCCCTGACGCTGAAGCTCAGCCCTTCAGGGTTGAGCACGGGCATGATTGTGACGGTTCCCTTGACCTCCCTGTCCTTAAGGAAGTCGTAAAGCCTCCACAAGCTCGCCTGGCCTGTCAGTTCGTCTCCGTGTACCGCAGATCCAATGAACAACGAGGGGCCATGGCCTCCCTTGTACTCGATGATCGGAAGCGCGACCGTGCTCTTGTCTGCTCTCTGTCCAACTTCGAGCATTCTCCTAGAAACCTTGACGGACATTGTACGACCTGCAAGGGAATCGACATCACATCTTTAAGCCTCTTTAGAAGACACTCACTCCCATCTGAGGAAACCGACCGAGGACAAGACTCCCGTTCGAATCCCTCATGTAATGCTCAGGATCAGTTGCGTCATGGTGATTCGAGAGGCCCTAGGAGAGACGAGGGACAAGTGCATGCGGCTCACCGTGCAGGTGGCCCACCAGAGTTATCCAAGCCACTCCAAGGATTCCCCATAGAACGGTTTATCCCGGTCTTCTTCCGACACGTAGTGAGCAACCTCCTCGAAGAAGGACATCGGCTCGAAACACGCCTCTGGCGGTACGACACCGCGAACAGAGACCTCCCCCCGGAGGACTCTAAAGGCCGCGACTGCCAGCGGAACACTAGTGTAGCCTACACCGACGGGCCAACATGTGTAGCGGGCCCGCCTGCCGTCTTTCAACCCGGTCGTAACAATCCACATGTCCCATCCGGGAGCACTCCCTTTCAACCAATCCTCGTGATCACTCTCGATTGTCTCCAGGAACGACCGTGTGGCCTCCTTGATCGAACTCATATCTCGAGATATCCGCTTAGCCTCTTGATGCGCCAACTGGCTTATCTCCAAAGGAGAGATGCCACACACACACGACACACTACGGAGACGGGAAACGTAGCGAGGCAATGTAATCTGCTCCGGGCTGGCACACGGATAGGCGGTTAGGATCATTCCCCGGGGAGATCTTAATTCAACACCGTGCTCGAGCGGGTCGACCATTATCCATGACTCATCACGATACACTCGGACGGGCCCACTGATTAGGCTCATGACGAGCTGCCAGGATGAGTCGACTCTGCCACTCTTTCCAAGTCCACTGATGGCATCGCGCAACAGCTCATCGGGAAGGGCCAATTGGTAGCAGAACATCATCTCGTTGACACTGTCGAACTGCCTGCTAGAATGCACCGCAAGTAGGTTGTCTATGCCAGGGTCAAGACCCATTCCAATAATTGCGACGACGTCATGCTCCTTGGCCAATGAGTCTAGCTCGAGTTGTCTCTCAGCCGTCCGTCCATCAGCTCCGAGGTCGCAATAGTGAGTGCCTGCGTCGACAGCTGCTCGAAGCGCTGGGAGAAGGACTTCCCACTCGGGCCCCGCCGCGTTGACCACAATGTCATAGTCTCTTGCCACCGAAGTGAGACGGTGCTCGTCGCGGATGTCTACAAGCACTGAGCGAGCCTTGTCCCCGATTTCTGATGCACGGCGTCTGAGAACACTTTCGTTCCTGCCTGCGAGGCCGAGCTCAGAAACGACTTCCGAACGTGCTAGGCACAGAGCAGCACCCTCGCCGAAACGGCCAGATCCTCCCAGGAGAAGAACACGCACTGAGACCACCCGAAATGGAAATCCGGTCTAAGGTACATTATCCTTCTTAGCGTTCGATGAGGAAGTGGGAGAGATGCGCTCGGGTTGACAACCCTTTGATTGAGAAGGGGCCGAGGAAAACCCGTAGAGCGGAAAAGAAGAGACAAAGGTTTCTTGAGGTCCTGCCGCTCAGGGCTCACTCAAGTCGGATAAACGTTCACGGGGGAACCAGTATCAATTTTCCTTCAGCAGTTATTATACCGGTGTCGTTGGGGTATTCAGAGGTGACTCGCTACACATAGATTGTATTATGTCACTCATGATCATCATTCGACGGTTACGCGTATGGAATGAGTCGCAGCCTGTGTGACATAATCGACAGCAACATTCATCTTTAGATGAATCAATGAATCCTCAAATCACTTGATGCAGCATATTGACTCAGGGGCGATCGACTAGATGTGTTCAGTATATTTCGTGTGCCACGGAAACACCTGCAGAAGCCCGATGGCTGCTGAGATCTTCCGACATGTCACCAAGATGAAAGGAGTCGAGGGCATCTCCGTTGATTCCTTTGGAATCAAACCATACTGTCCTGACAATCCGAAGGTGAAGGAATTGAGGGAAGCCGCAGTGACCGAGGTCATGGGCGGGCTCATCGAATTATGTCGGCATAAACCCAAGGGCATCGAAGGTGTGGACCTGAAGTCGGAGGATCTGTTGGTCATATTGAATCCTGATGATATGCCTGCGCTCAAAGAACAGATCGCCAGGACAGAGACTTTTCCCAGACTCATAGTCTGGGACATCGAGGATCCTTTTCTCGAGCCCATCGAGAAGTATATCGAAAGCGCGAGGGCCATCAAATCTGCGATCGAGCGCGATCTGCATCTCATCTTAGGAGATTAGGGTACGCAAGAGACATTGGCCGCGTGGCAATTGTGAGTGGTCTCGAAGACCCTCACCCACCATGAGATCGCAGACATCGTCCGTGGCCGATCATGCGCCTGTCCACACAGGCGCGGTCCATGCGGTCACACCCGGGAGGCCCAGTTCGTTCGATTGCGTGGACACACGGATGTAGTAGTAGGTCGAACCGGCTGAGTCCAGTGTCACCGTGCCGTCGAATGTGCAGCTGCCGTCACCTGTCATGTTCTTTACGACCTGGCCTCCGTCCGAGACAATCTCCACCCATGTGATCGCATCGCTCGCGACCCCGTCCGGGTCCTCGATGTGAATGCCCGCAGTGAAGGACGACTCGCCGTTCAACACCGACCCCATTACAGCACCGTTGAGCGTGAAGCATATCTCGAGGTTGCTGTCCTGGGTCGCATATCCTCTGCCCTGCCGCATCGCATCGTACAAGTCATCTCTTGAGAGACTCTGCGCCAAGAGCACCGTCCTCACCTCATAGCCGGATATCCACTCGCCGTAGTGGTCGTCCGATGTGGCGGTCGGCATCATGTGCCATCCAGCATCCAGCGCCTTGATATAGCTCGACTCGCGGTCTCCCCAGTTGTAGCACTCGATCATGCCCATTGCCAGGTCGCGTTCCTCGTTGCAGAAATCGAACTGGTAGTAGTCCCAGCAGACAGGGCAGCCGTATGACAACGGATGGTTCCACTGCCCGATTGCTCCAGGCTCCTCTGCAATCCAATCGTATATCCACGGGAACAACGAATCGCCAGTCATCCGATCCCCCTCAAAGTGCGGGTAGGGTTTGGAGACGGCGTCCGGGGGCATGTTCCTCGTGCCGTAGATGTTGATCTCGTTTATTCCTGGGATGAAATACTCGTATCCCGCCATTGCGACGAACTCTCCATCGATATCGTGTTCGTCAGCTGAGCGCAGTATGTCATTCCACTCCCATTCGAGCAGCAGGTAATGATGGTCCGTTATCGCCATGAAGTCAGCGCCAGCCGCCCGAGCTGCCTCGAACGCTTCATCGGGCGTGCCCTCCCCGTCGGAATAAGATGTGTGAGAGTGCAGGTCGCCGAAGTACAGGTTGTACACGGGAGCGGTATCTTCCGCTCCGACCGTGCGTACGGTCGCTCCGCAGAAGGGAACGCTGAGCATTGCGATCACAAGAGCCAAGGACAATCCTGAGATGAGCCTTCTTCTGAACATGTTTGACAAGTCCCCCCGACACCAGGCTATCGGAAGGGTATCTCCCAGAGTCTATATTTTGATTACTGACTCGGGGCAGAAGCCGCACTAGAAAAATGCCGGGCAGCAAGAGCTCGATCCTTGGCCCGGCAGTAGTGAGAAGATACTGTGCAAGATCATTTCTTGGCAGGCATGTTGCTGTTCCATATATCTCGATGAAGATGCCATGAGCCCTCGGCATCTTGTCTCCACAGAACCATGTACTTGCCCTTATCCTCAAAGGGCGTCTGTCCCTGCGGGTGTATCTTGAGTGTATAGTTCCCGATCTCCTCCACCGTGTCGCCTTTCTTGTGTAGCTCGACCGTTGACAGGATGGCGTCTCGTACTCCCATCTTCATCGCGCCGTCCCAGAATTTGGTCGTGCCTTCTCTCCCACGCACCGTCTCCATGTTCGGAGGCATCAGCAACGCGTCCTCGGTATACAGCGCGCCTACAGCAGCTGCGTTCCCTTTCCTGATACCCTCGCCGAACCTGATGTTCGCCTTTTCGATCTCCTTCCTCAATTCCTCGGTCACTTCTTCACCCCCTCCTCGAACCATTCTCGAGGCTCCTTATCAATGGGCTCCGACGGCTACAATATCCTTTTCATCCGAAGCATCGTCAGTTGCCGGATCATGAGGTATTCGCCTCACGTCCCGTCAGTCTTTATATAGCGAACATGCATAGCAGATTTCAGCGAATCAGTGGAGGATTGGCTATGAGAGTCAGTGTGTTAATCATTACAGCATGCATGATGACATTATGTTTCAGTTTCGTCAATGTACCTGCGAGTGCAGCGGTTGAGGGATGGGAGGACCCAATAATGGTTCAGCCCAACATCGAGTACACTCAATGCGACACTCTGAGGATAGACGACCAGGGGAATGCGCTGATCGTCTGGGAACAGCCTTGGGGCAACTTCTCTGACCCGGCTGTTTGGGCACGGCAATACAACCGTGTGCTTGGATGGAGCGAGCCTGTAAAGATATTCGATGAAGAATTCTGGTGCGGATATACGACCATGAGCATGTCGTCCAATGGAAGGGCGATCGCCGCCTGGGGGGGAGCCTCCGAATCGGATGACTTGACACGAGTATATGGGCGATTCTTCGACCCGATCTCGGGCTGGGGACAGACATGGATAATGGCAGATTATCAGTCAGGCATAGGCTCGATCTCCGTCGATGTCAATGATGATGGCGATGCTGCATATGTCTGGGGCGGTCTCGGGACATTGTATGTGAGCATTTACGATGATACGACCGGCTGGAGCGACCCAGAGATGATCAACAGGATCGCATCTGATCCGATCATCGCCCTCGACAGCTTCGGAAATGCGCTATTGCTCTGGAACAATCATGACCTTGAAACAGTCGAGGCCATGAGATATGTTCCAGGGGAAGGTTGGGGAGAGATAATCAGCGTCAGTGGCACGGTCGGCGGATTCCGGGCCACCATGGGGATGGATGAATCTGGGAACGCACTGGCCGTGTGGTCCTACAACGACATGGTCACCTGGAGTCTCTACGCTGCCTCATTCACTCCATCGAACGGGTGGAATGCCCCCGTCAGGATTGGCCCTTCGGAGAATGGAATGTACCCCGGCTATGCGAACGTGGATTCGGGAGCGGAAGGCGAATTCTTCGTCACTTGGCAGCAATCAGACTCCGATGCTATGGATGACCAGTCGGTCTGGGCTAAGCGCTGGACTTTGGCAGACGGATGGGATGATTCAACGAGGATCAGCTCAGCGGGCCATTGCTACTATGGCATGTGGCCAAGCATCAGCGTCAACAGAGCAGGGCAGGCAGTCGTCGCATGGACCCAGGGCGATGTAGGCGCCACTCTGGTCGATGCTAGGATGAGCCGATACACGCCTGGTCTGGGATGGAGCGCTCCGATGGTCATTGACAATTCCGATGAGTTGAACGCTTGGTGGGGCAGGGTCGTCATCGATCCGCTTGGGAACAACATCGCCACATGGAAGCTGGATTTCGGCCAGTGTATCTTATGGGGTTCGGTGTACAAGGCATATTGGGCACCCGATGTCATGATATCGGAGCCTCTTGACGGCACGACGACGGACGTATCTCCGATAATGATCAGAGGATTTGCCGAGTCGGGATCGATCCTCACTGTGAATGGCATGCCTGCTCCAATCGCAGCGGATGATTCATTCGAAGTGGAAGTCAGTCTATCGCCAGGGGAAAACTTGATTGTCGCCAGGGCAACGGATGACTTGGACAGATACACTGAAACCAGCATCACTGTGATCTTTGCCAAGGAATCAGGCGACCCAACGGCAGTCATCGATGTCTCATCAACCCACAACTGGAAGTTGTGGAGATTCGACGGCAGAGGTTCGACGGATGATGTGAAGGTCGTAGGATATCTGTGGGACTTCGGCGATGGAACATCCTCGACATCGATTGTGACGGTTCACAAGTACCAGAAGGCAGGAGTCTATCTCGTGACACTGACGGTCTGGGACGACGAGGGAGGATCAGACACCGCATCGCTGAAGATCACCGTGGGATCCGGCGGAAGCCTGAAGATGAGCCCTCAGAGGAACCTGAACTGAGATGTCGTAGCACCATCAGCGGATAGATGCATTCGAACAGTATAGCCTAGATGCTGGCAATACTCGTCTCAATCCGAGTTAACGGCAAAAGCATGCTCGAGAACAGTCATGAATAGCAGAGACGAAAAAGCCGAAACATGCGGTCCAAATTCGATTCCATCTGATGGGTGGTGACCGTTCACAATTGTAGCAACACGCTATTCATTGGAAACACTGACAGGTTGATATTCCACAGTCCGCTGCCCAGGAGCATGAAGACAGTTGGACGCATGGGAAAGAAATCTCAGGATTTCAAGGCAGAGACAATCACTTCAACGGAAAAGAATGTGTGAGGCCCTTTAGGGCCTCTTTAAGAGATTTATAGTTTTATGCTGCCCTTGGCGAAGGTCCTCACGGAATCACTGCCGCTGAAATCCAGGCAACCGGCAGCACTTCCAGCCACAAGAATATCAACTGTTTCGCCGATTTCCACGCCAGCAGCGATGAGCCCTTCAACCACTTCAGTTTTCAGGAACTTAACCATAAGGTCAGGGATTCCATCTTCATCGTAATCACATATATCGGTCGGCTCATCGACAGCCCATGCGAGCACGCTATCTAGATCAGGATAGCACAGTCTCAGTGTTGAGATATCAATCAAAGACACATCGTATGTGGACTCGGTCACCAATACATCGTCGAAATGAGCATGGCGGGCGGCTGCTCCCTGTCTCAGACCAATCTTCCCTGATAGATAGGGACTCACCGATTCATCTGTATAGGTGACGACAGGGTCTGCCCCGTCATCCAGATAGACACTGATGCTCGCTCCTGACGCAACCACTGTGATTGAATACCACTCGCCAACGGCGACAGTACATTGTTCATAGGCCATCAGCGTGTAGACTCCAGCTACGGCCTTATAGATACAAATGCCAGCATCAGAGCCAACTTGAGGATGGACGAGATATCCGTTTAATCCATCGTCATCCACCCGTACAAATGCACTTCCTTCCCTCGCAGCGCCACCATCGTCGGAGCAAATTCTGACATTGTATCCCAGTGTATAATCCGTCCAAGATGTGTCGCCGGTGACGAGGGTGATCTCTTCGACACCAGCAGCAGGTACTGGGCTGTAGACCCAATCAAGAGAATGACCGACACCAGTCGTAGACAGGTCCTTCTCTATCATCCATCCGCCCGATACTTCGTCCCATTCTCTCTCGAAATCATCACTGAAGAGCATGCTTGAGGCTTCACTGACTCGCACATCATCGAACCATGCAGAGTATGTGCCGAGCGGCACAGTTGAAGTCCCGACCTTATCATAGAAGATGAGTCCTACTCTACCCTCCAAGTAAGGGTCACTAGAGGTATCCACATAGACATCTTGCGGGCTTGGCCAATCAGCTTGGGTGACTGGCTTGTAGCATAATTCGATAGTGTTTCCAGTGAGGATTATCTTCATATCATACCATTGGTTCGCAACTATCACCGGGAAATCCTGCGGAGTCTTATCACACTCGACCCGCAACCACATGCCGTTCGTGTGCTTCCAAATCTCTGCCACTTGCTCTGCCGAATTCAGATAGGCACTGTAATACGTCTTGCCTTCAGCATCTGCTCGGACAATGAGCCCCCAATAGGTGTCAGATGTATAGACCCTGGCTTCAAGAGTATAATCGGTCCAATCTACTTCGCCTGCAAATATGGCCGTACCCCTAGTCTCAACAGATCTTGCTTCGAAGAAATGATTCCCAGCTGAGTCCGACAACACCTTCCATTCGCCACGGTCCTGATCGACCCAGTCCAACTCAAAATCATCTGCGAAGAGTACCTTGTCCAACGGCCCTTCGATATGAGCAGTAACGTACTCACCACTACTTTCCATGTTCAAGGAGTCCGCAAAATCGACCGTAACCGCACTGGAAAGACCAACCAGACATGCGATCAGAACGGCAAGAACACCAGCGATATGAGTGCCAGTCAACCCCTGGTATTTCGGCGGCTCCAAGACTGTTCGTCTAACCTTCCTCAACTTCCTAGTCTTCATCATTCCATTCCTCCTACGTCTCTTGCACGGATCCTCTTAGATCCTGCACTGGCCTTGGGAGAACTGGAATAGCAGTGGCATCAATTGAGTAAAAGTTTCACAAGATGGTCGACAATGTCCGAATTCATAGACGATGTATGCTCCAGGCTTGTCATTCCCCCAATCCCACCCGAGCCCACTAACTCGGATAGAAACCGCAGTGCCTACTGACTCTATAAATCTTCTCAAAGGAGACGCGACGTTGATGTCATAATCGATGTGATTGATTGGAATTCCATAGTCAACTGAAAGGGTCCTCAGGAACATATCGTCCATTGAAATGACTGGGAAGGAGAGGACTCGAAGAGCATCTCGAAGGAAGATGATCATAGAGTCAAAGGTGGACATAGACTACGAGAGGCTCCATGCTGACAGGCTCACGATGGCGGTAGCCGAGCAGCAGCTCATGGGGCATATGCCCAGCAGCGTATATGCACAGGACTGGCGATTTGACGGGGCGAGCTTTTCATGGAGAGCTTACTCGGCCGCAGCGACCATGGACGAGGATGTACGAGCGCTCCTCTGGTTCACGGGATTTACGGTTGTAGCCATCACAGCATTGATAGTGATATGCACATTCCTGTTCTGGTAGAGTGCAAGAAAGATGAAGAGAAGGAAAGAGTTTGATAATGGCTCAGAAACCAGATGCATCTCCCTGATAGAGATAGCCACTCATCACTAGACAGGAGTCATCTCGAAGTGCACATATGTGGGGTTCTCGCCCAATAATCCGACGGGATAATCGTATTTCCATTCAGTCTGGTATCCTGCCATCGTCACGACCATATCATAGTCCCCATATGGAACATTATTGATGGTCGCCGTTCCATCGCTCTTGGTATATGCTTCCTTATCAATGCCTATGATTTGGAGCAGCGCCCCCTTGATGAATATCAATGGATTACTGTCCTCAACATAGACCACTGCCACTACGGAATACTTCAGATTCCCTCCGCCACCGGGAGTCGGATCCGCTGCATTTACGAATCCGGGCAGTATTGTCACAAGACCCACTACGATCACAATCGCCAAGCATAGACAATGCCCTCTATGGGATAACCGTGGTTCGGACCACATCGCCAATTCCTCCGAGAAGTCATCGAAGAAGCGCGCTATATAGGTTTCATTCTCCCACCCTTTCGACCAAACAAAGCAGACATATGTATTAATAATCAGACATTCATCTTAGTACACAGACGCCCATTTCAAAGGTGCACCCATGAAAGAGCGCAGAGTCATCAGAGATCCGGCAGCGTTCCAACTGCTGGCCGATGAGACACGGATGAAGATCATATACATGCTCAGAGCGAATGAGATGACGGTTGGCAAGATTGCAGCCGAACTCACACTCACCCCGCAGACAATCTACCATCACATCAAGAAACTGCGCGAGGCTGAGATGGTAGAAGTGTCCAGAGAAGAGCGGTCCGACCACCTCGTTGAATCGTACTTCCGCGCGACTGCGGGCGTCTTCCATTTCGTCGATAACACTTTCTCGGAAGAGCGGGGAGGCATCGAGATAGTCCGGTCGGCCATGGACGCACTCAGAGAACTTGGTTTCGAGCTCGAAACCAGTGAAAAGCAGATGTCTGCAATACTGAAACTCAAAGAAGAGCTTACACGTAATAGAGGAAATTCTGAGATTCTCGAAAAGATCTACAACATGGACAATATCAATCCGATCACGGGAGAAATCCTGGCTGAACTCGCGATGATGATGAAGATGAGCGACCACGAATTTGAGAAATATATAGACACCCAGCGCACCCTAAGGGAGTTTCTCTTATCCAAGAGAGCTCGCAAGGGTAAGTCCTAGTCCCGCCCCCCCATCAAGTGCGATTAGAAAATGAAGGTGTTCTATATGAAACAGAGAAGCGCGCTCTGGAATCATCGCGATTTCCTCAATGTCTGGACCGCAGAGACGGTTTCGGTCTTTGGAAGTCAGTTCTATTTGCTGGCAATGCCACTCGCAGCAGTCATCGTGCTCGATGCGACAGCGACCGAGATGGGTATCCTGTTCGCGGTGGAGATGCTACCATTCCTCATCTTCGGTTTATTCGCAGGTGTATTGGCGGATAGGATGAGCCGAAGGGCGATAATGATAGTCAGTGACATAGGAAGATCTGTCGCACTGGCGGCCATACCCATATCATGGTACTTCGACGCGATCACATGGCCATTGATGTATGGGGTGGCCTTTGTCGCAGGCGCGTTCACAGCGTTCTTCGACATCGCATATCAGGCATATCTACCGGTGCTCGTCAAACGGTCCGAACTCCTCGATGCCAATAGCAAACTCGAAACCAGCAGAGCATCGTCCCAGGTCGCGGGACCGAGCATAGCTGGGTTGGTGGTTGGTGCAATAGGAGCACCACTGGCCATTGCAGCCAACTCCTTATCATTCCTAGGTTCTGCATTCTTTCTCTTCCGAGTGAAGAAGAGAGAGATCGTCCAAGAAGCGAGTGCTCAAAAATCTGTTTTCGCAGAGATCAAGGAAGGCCTCAACATCGTATTCTCCAATAAGATGCTGAGAGGCATAGCCGGATGCACGGCGACTGCGAACCTGTTCGGGAGCATGTCATATGCTATCCTCATGCTGTTCATGGAGAGCACTCTGGAGCTCTCCCCGAGTTGGATCGGGGCGATATTCGCTGTGGGCGCATTGGGCTCAGTTGTAGGAGCTGTGGGCTCCTCGCGAATGGTCTCCGCACTCGGGCTTGGAAAGACGATAGTCATATCCGCTCTGCTGGGAGGCATTCCAACCATGCTGATCATCTTCGCGTACCCAGGAAACGCCCTCTTCGTGCTGATGCCGATCTGGTTCGTCAACGGGATCGTGTTCGTCATCTACAATGTGAACCAGGTAAGCCTGCGCCAGGCTATCACTCCGGATAACCTGCAGGGGAAGATGAATGCCACAATGAGGTTCCTGGTCTGGGGAGTATTCCCGCTCGGCGGGCTTATCGGAGGAGTCCTTGGAGAAGCCGTCGGTCTCCGCACAACGATACTCATATCAGGAATTGGATTACTTGCATCCGTGGTCTGGGTTGCGTTCTCACCAGTGAGAAGCTTGAAGACGATACCAAAGAGTGTGAGGAGACTCAGGCGATCGGATGATATGCGGGCGAGCTAGGACTGCTACTCAGGGTTGCTTTTGATGGATGACCTCGTTGATCCACTGCACGAGCTTCTTGTATGACTCCTCACCCTTGGGGGTGAGCGAGAGCCTCTCGTGTCCGTCATTCGATTCTTCGGAGGCGATCAGCCCCCGGTCGCACATCCACGAGGCGTATTTCCGGAAGATATCGTAGTTGACTCTTGATGCGATCTGGAGCCTTGTCTTCAGCATGGGCTTCTCCTCCTTCCAGAGTCTCTCGAGGAGCCGAGCTACCACATACAGATCCGGCTTTTCAAGGGTCTGGGGAGGATCCATCGGTCATACGCCCCTAAGATATCTCTCCATCTCCGTCTTCAGTGTCTGGAGTCGTCCGATCTGGTCAGTCATCGTAGCCTTGTCCTCCGCCTCTTGGCGCTTCCTCCACCAGAGGTACATGAACACAGCTAGCAAGCCACATATCGCAGACAATGCAAGGAACACAGAGGCGTAGTCGGAACCACGTGATAGCTGGATGATTCCAATCATCCCAGCACCGACGGCATAGAATGAGAGGAAGAATATGAGCAACCAGTGGCCTGGCTTCCCGAACATGCCACTCTTTCGTCTCAGCCTAAGCCACTTCGGCATCTCCCCGTACGATTCCGCGATGAGCTCGAACGAGGAGCCTTCATCGTCTGCCGGCAGCATACCTGAAACCTCCCTCGAGAGCGCGACCGCGAGTCTCGAGGTCCAAGCCTTTAGTTCGTTGATTATCGGTCCTAGTTTCCTGGCGACCAAAAACCAATAGACGAACGAGGCTACAGCGCCAACCATCAGGCTGAAGAACAATCTGTACATCAACGATAACTCGTATTCCATGTTCCGCCAGACAAACGAGTTGATTTGAGCGAATGCGATTGCAGAGACAATCAGCATCACCAGGATCCATGCATTGTATTTCGCCCTTGTGGCCTCATAGGCCTCCGCTGAGATCCGCTTGCCCTCGGATAGACCCGCCACTAACAGCATCCTTGTTTCCGACACCTCATCCTTACGATCAAGCACTGGCAACTGGAACAGCCTCGGCAGGACCCGATCGCTGGCGAACGCGGACGACCTGTAGAGCATGAACAGCGCAATGACCAAAGGCATCGGAGGAATCATGGTCGCCAAATACGCGGCAACTAGCAGGACCAACAGTCCCCTCGACGTGCTTGCGGCGCGAAAGGATAATAGTGTCCCTTCGGGCACGGCTCTCGCAAAGACTTTGATCGCCGAGGTAGACGATATCCGGATCGTGCGCTGCAGCAGATTCCCGGAAACCCTGTAGCCCGATAATTGGAGTCTGTGGGTAAGATTGGAGAGCACGATATCCGGATCGCCGTCCACGATCGAGAGTCTGAACCTCAAGGTGAATACGATCGCGGTGCATACCACAGAAGCAAGCGACAATCGAAGCCCCCAGCCGAATGCGCTGAATGGGATCTTCCCATCAATCAGAGCATATTCGAGAGAGCCTACGATGATCACGATTGCAGCTACGAGAGTGACCAGCCCTGCCATTGCAAGAACGGCCTTTCGTCTCTCGGTCATCCCTATACGAGACGAGGCCTGCCCAGTGTCTTTGCTTCTCAGAGATGCGGAGTTCCTTTCGATTGCATAACCGACGGCCATCGCCATGCCCAGTAAGATCCCGGCCACTGGAAAGCTGAAGGAGACGCTGGCCTTTGATGTGAGCTGCAGGATCGCCGGCTCCGTCCCTTCGTTGACGTACACAAAGTACGTCTCCCACATGGTACCTCCGCCACCCATGCCTCCACCGCTGCCTTCGCTCAGCATCCTTGATTCTATACAATCATAGCTCCATCCCTCCTGGAACCTATAGAAGTTGATTCTGTCGAGCATAAGGAAGCGTATCTCTGACCCGCTCATCACGGAATATTGATGTTCCATCTCCCCAAGGCCATATAGGCCGAAATGAATAGCATGGTAAGACAACGGTTCGATAACTATCGTTTCGGAGTCGATGCGCTCCGGGAAGATGGTTGCAGACACGAATATCGTGCTCACAAGTATTGCGACGATTACAAACGCGAAAACTGAACGATTCACCCTCTCAGGCCATCTGGGCTTGGGCACGCTATCCGTGGTAGCCGAAGCTGTCCCCCCATTCATCGAGTCACCGCACATGAACCAAGGCTTGTGGTTAGATAAGGGTTACTCCTTGGCGGTGTGTCTGTGGGCGTTCTCCCAATGCTATTCGCCCGATTTTGCAGGTCGTAGCCAGTCCTCGACCAATCCCCGCCAACCACACTTCAATCAGATACATAGGGATTATGTACCGCTGATAGAAATGATAGCTATAATGAGAAGCTCGGTCATGATATCGATCGGCTTATTCGTAGCCGTCAATCTAGCTATCATCGGGGGCTTTAATTTCATCGCTTACGGTCATGCAGAGGACACGGAACCCGAGGTCGAATTGGTCCCTGAGCCCTGGGTTCACGAGACTCACGAGTTCAATGTATCAGGAGAGATAGATGGCACTCCCACCGACGAATTCTTTGTCAACGAGAAGTGGTCGATCGAAGTGCGCCACGGGGACGTGATGACACTCATCATGGCCAGAACCATAACTCAGGATAATGTCGCATCCGTGGATTACACGAACAACATTCATTATTACATTGAGGGAAAGCTGTACATAGCTCAATTCATGATCATGGAGTTGGTGTTCAAGATCAGGAGCTATGAAATACATGCGCCCCTGAGCACCTGCAGCGGTTTTAATTTGGAATATTCACCAACAGTGTATGACGGCACAGTGCCGACCCTCGACTGTAACATCACCTATGAGGGCATCCAGGTCTATTCCGTTGAATCGTTCCCTATCGGATCGGATGTCTCCACGGTCGATCTGACCTTGGTGCATCACATCAGAGGAGATTGGAACAATACACACATCAAGATCGAAGCATTGCTGGATTTCAGCAACACCATGTTCTTCAATCCGGACGACGACCACATAGAGTTCGACGCAGGCGAACCTTTCACCGCGGAGATCAGTTACATGATGATGCTCGCGAACCCCGAGGATTTTCGCACCATAGGGCCCGTCATTCCATCGGGCTACGCGAACAATACCCTTGAGTATAACTTGACTCTTGATGATGGGACTCCTCTGACCGTGTCGAAATTGGACATGAGGGACACCTTCACGATCTATAACGCGAGCGGTTCCCATGACTCGACAGGGTATTCATCCATGGAGGTATACGGCGGACAAGCCCACGTCACCCATGGATTCCCGAACCTGACATACAAAGACACCAAATCAATGAAGAGCGACCCGGAGATCACCATATTCCATAATTGGGTCACAGAGAACGATTATTCTTCGACTGAGGGGACGACTCTTTGGATATTGATACCAGTGATAGCTGGTATCGCAGCGGTTGGCATAGGCATCTTCCTTTACAGGAGAAGGGGCCACGTATCGGAATAGAATCTCGATTCCTATCCAGTCAGTCAAATGAACTTGTCGTCTATACCTGTAGTCTCATCACGAAATAGCTGGCGCAAATAGTAAAATATTCTAGATACAATCTCGAGACATGGTTCGGGCATCAAGGAAGGGTGATGGAGGCGGGCAGCGCAGGCCTGTCAGAGGTGGTGTCGCACTCGCCATCCTTGTCATCATCGGTCTCATCGTCTTCTTCCTT
Organism: uncultured Thermoplasmata archaeon; assembly: GCA_963719945.1. Classification (GTDB taxonomy): domain Archaea; phylum Thermoplasmatota; class Thermoplasmata; order UBA10834; family UBA10834; genus UBA9653. The sequence continues at coordinate 46,739 of CAVRDX010000002.1, forward strand.
TTTGGCGGAGAGCACGGCTATATGCATGCAGATGGCCCTCTCGCCAGTGCACTAGTGTTCGTCTTCGTTCCAAAGGCTCTGATTCTGGAAGATGATGCCAGTATTGGTCTCTATGCATTCTTTGTGGCATGCACGTTAATTGCGCTGGTGAGCGCGTTCTATGCAGTCACCAGGAAAGAATGGACTCTGGCATGGATCTGTTCGCTATTCGGTACTGCTTTCGGCCCATTCACACTTGTGCCAATCTTGATGATTGGCACTTCGGACATATTCTTCCAGCATGATTCAATATCGGATAGACTCCAAAATCGCAAGGTGGGTCAATTCGTGAGAAAGGACCCGTTTCTAGGTGTAATTGCAGCAGTCGCTGTTGCCTTCCTTGGTGGAACATCCCTGGTTGTGATACTGGACTCCCTAACGAACAACCTAGCCCTGTCGATTCTGATTCAAGTCGGCATTCTGATATTGATATTCTGGTCGGTCACTTTTGTGCGCTCGATAATCGATCAGAGGAAGAAAGCGATCATTTTAGAATCGGATTGATTCGGTGAATGCTACCAACGAAGGTCAAATAACCTATCATACGCTTCTGTGCTACGGTCGGTCAGATGTCACCTGTCGAACTGTCCGGTGTCCACATCCTGCTAACCTACAAGTGCCTCTACGAATGCGACCATTGCTTCGTCTGGAGCAGCCCACGCTCGCAGGGCACGATGACCCTTGCCCAGCTCGAAGACGTCATAAGGCAGGCACATGAGATTCCTTCCGTGAAGCGCGTGTACTTCGAGGGTGGGGAACCATTCATATTCTATCCCCTCCTGCGCAGAGGAATCCAGCTCGCAAGGAAGCTCTCCCTCGAAGTCGGTGTGGTAACAAACGCATACTTCGCCACGGATGATGGTGCGGCTGACCTTTGGCTCAGACCATTGGCGGAGATGGGGATCTCTGATCTCAGCCTCAGCACGGATGTTCATCACGGCATCGGGGAAGAGAAGGAGATGGTGCAAAGGGCGAAGAAAGCTGCTGAGAGGCTCGGGATACCAGTTGGGGTAATAGAGATCGAGGACGTCGAACAGTTCTCTTGCTCTGCACCTAGAGATGAATCGAAAGGGCAGCTCTGCTTCAGAGGCAGGGCGGCGGTAAAGCTTGCGGGAAATGTCAAGAAGAAACCATGGAAGACCTTCGATACCTGCCCCGAGGAGCCTCCGGCAATCGGCAGAGTCCATGTCGACCCCTACGGTAATGTGCTGTTCTGTCAAGGGATATCCATCGGCAATGCATGGAAGAAGCCACTAAAGAGGATCATGTCGGAGCTGGATGCTCGGAAACATCCGATCATCGGTCCGTTGATTGAAGGCGGACCTGCGAGGTTAGCCAAACAATTCGATGTGAAGCCAAAAAGAACGTACGCGGACGAGTGTCACATGTGCTATGAGGTCAGATGTGCACTGAGGGAGAGACGGGCAGTCAGGGAGATCTTGCTGCCGGACCAGCTGTACGGCGTGACATCTGAGGATGCTTTGCAGCCCGAGTTCTCCAAAAGGACAAGGACTTCTCTGAAGAAGAGGCAAGGATAGATTCGCAAGAGTCTTTTTGTAAGCCAACCACAATTCAGCCGCCAGGGTTGTTGTCAGTGAAAGGGATCAAGCTCAATCAGAACTCAAGACTGAAAGTCTTGACCGATGACCAGATCGATGCTATACACGACGCCACCCTGAAAATCCTTGAGAGGACAGGTATCAGGTACGACAGCGAAGATGCCAGGAAGAGGCTTTTGGATGCAGGCGCTGCGAACCATCCCACGAGGAAAGGAGTCATCACATTCCCGAGATCCATGGTCGAGGACGCCATTAGCAAGGTCACTCATCGCAACATGTATCCTGCTCGAGACAAGAGATGGGACATCGAGTTCGATGGCGAGCACATGTTCCCGTACGCAGGCGGAGGAGACCCGAAGATAATAGATCTGGGGACAGGCCAAGTGAGACACTCGACCTATAACGATATCGAGATGGCAGCCAAACTCGGCGACTCACTCGAGAACAACAACTTCGCATCCAGCCTGGTGATGGCGAATGATGTCCCGCCTGAGCTGCTGGTCCTGAAGACCGTCGAGGCAGCTATGAAGAACACGGGAAAGGCGGTCACTGCATATGCCCCCGACAAGGAAACGGTCGATTACCTTGTGAAGATGTGGGCATGCGTATCTGGAGGAACCGAGGAGCTCCGGAAGAGACCTCTGTTCAGCCTCGGCGGGTCCCCGAGCAGCCCGCTCACATACTCGGAGCACACCTGCGATGTGTTGCTTCGAAGCGTCGAGCACGGTATCCCGTTCTCCGCCCTTCCCTGCCCTATCTGCGGGGAGACGGGACCTATGACTCTGGGCGGCGCATTGGCGCAGCAGAATGCTGAACAACTAGGTGGCATCATGCTCATGCAGACGGTGACCACGAGCCTGCCCACATACTACTCCGGAAGGGTATGCGTCATGGATCCTCGTTCAGGAAGGGACCTTTGGGGGGTCCCTGAAGAAGCACTCTTGTCTGCGGCCATAGTACAAATCGCTCGCAGGTACGGGATGGTGGCAGACACCAACGGTATGTCATCCGACATCACCAGATGGGACATGCAGATGGGGTTCGAACAGATGATGACCGGTCTGATACCGGCCCTGGCAGGTGCGGACAGCATATCCGGCCTCGGCAGCGGGTGGGCGAGTGCCAGCAGTCTCGAGATGATGGTCATAAACAACGAGGTCTTCAACGATATCGCGAGGATACTCAACGGCATCCGTATCGACGAAGGGAGCCTTGCGATAGACCTGATAGATAAGGTTGGAACCATGGGCAGCTTCCTGGCAGAACCTCACACCATGGAGAGCATCCGCGATGGAGAAGTACGCATCTCGTCGCTCTGGGACAAACGGAGTTCAGATAAAGTCACCAAGGAAGGCTTCAAGCCGATCCAGGAAACTGCAAGAGACGTTGTGCGGAGACGACTCGAGGACCACGAACCGGAGCCATTGGATAGGGATGTGGTGAACGGGATAGATCAAGTCATCAAAGAAGCTGCCAGAACATTTCTAGGGAGATCGTAGACCGTCCATTCGATTGCATTAACGAACGCCTTCCCAATCCATGAAGGATGGGCAAACCAGTATGATATTGCTCATCGTGATGCACTGGGCTTCCCTCGGCAAGGTTATAAGTGGCCAAAGTGAAATCATCCTCGTCAGGGTCTGGAATGAACAAGCTAGTGGGGGCTTTGGTGACATTCGCCGGGATATGCCTGGTGATCCTCGGCGCTATTTTCATCATAGCGTGGAGCGTCGAGAATGCGATCGCTGGAGGCATGATGGTACTGATAGGCGTGGGCCTCATGTACTACATGTACAGGGTCGAGAAGATCGAGGCCGCAAAACCTCAACTCGTGTCTCAGACATTCAATGTCAAGATGTCTGGTTCAGGCGAGATGGCCCCGAAGGACATGATATGCAAATCATGTGGCGCGCCGATCACCGAGAAGAACTTGAAGGTCATCCAGGGCGGACTCATGGCCACATGCCCGTACTGTGGCGCCGTGTTCGCGCTGCAGGAAGCTCCGAAGTGGTGATATCATCATATCTACCATGATCCGTCCCGCACTGATGTCATGTTCCATCGTCATGATACTCGTCCTTGCCATAGGCATAAGCGCTTGTCCGTTCTCCAATTCGGCCGATGCAGCGGCGACATACAGCTTCAGTGTCGAGTATGAGCGCTTGGATGTCTTCGTGCTCAAGGACGGGAGTATCGACATAGACTACTCATTCGGAATGACGAACTTCGGATATCTTGATGGAGTCGACATAGGCCTGCCCAACAAGTACTATGACCTAGACTCGGCCGAAGCCACGATCATTGTGAACGATCAGGAGTACGCTCCCGCTCTGATACACAAATCACCTTACGTGGAAATCGGAGTGGCCGTCGAGTTCACGAGCACAGTGATGGCGTTGATCGACACATATGGCACATCATTCCAGCTGGATTTCCATATCAACAACCCGCATATGGTGTACGAGAACGAGCTCGTGGAAGGCACTGTCGGCATAGCAATGAGACCGACCTGGTTCGGCGACGCGTATCAGGTGGGTCCGACCGAGGAGCTCACTGCGAGGGTGTTCTTCCCCGATGGATTCGTGAACGTCACCGATGCCGTCTACCTCGAAGGGCAACCATGGAACGAGATAGGGATCGACCCCGGGACAGGGCTATTGGTCGCCACATGGACCGCGTCGAATGCCTATCCCGCGGGCATCGCGTCTGGCGAATTCGATTTCGGCGCGGGGTTCCCTGCAGAGTTCGTGGACAGTTATGTGCGCCATACGGTCTGGAACTCGATCGCGGACTTCTTCGCCTCACTCTTGGAACTGGTCTGCCTCTGCATACCCATCATAGCCCTTGGGGGATTCATATTCCTCATATACATGATTGACAGGGCCAGCAAGGCCGCGAAGAGGAAGGATTACTTCAATCCGGCCATGGGAGTCGTCGGCTCGGGCCCACGGAGGGACCTCACCGCAGTAGAAGCTGCAATCGTACTCGAGAGACCTCTCGAGATGGTGGCGACCATGATACTCTTCGGATTGGTGAAGAAGGGTATGGTGAGGATAGACTCGGATCAGAGACCGATGAAGCTGACGAAACTAGGAGCCGAGGGGGAACACACCTACGAGACCGACTACCTCAGGGGGATCGGTCCCGATGGTCAGCTGGATCGCACACAGCTGGAGGTGACCCTTGTCGACCTGATAAAGAGGACCGAGACGAAGCTCGATGGCTTCAACTATAGACACACCAAGAATTACTATCAGGAGATATGCTCCGCCGCGTGGAAACAGGTCAAGGATGCTGGAACCCCCGAGGAGTTCGCATCGGTCCTTTCCGACAAGCACGAGTGGATGATGCTCGACAATCACTACGAGACGCAGATGCGACACTATTTCTTCGCCATGCCATACGTCTACGTGCCCATGACGCACTCCGTTTACGAACACACTATGCCGACAGCACAAGTGTCTCCCCAGCAGCTTGCATCCAACTACGCTACGAGCGTCAAGAACGCGAGCAACAACGTTGTCTCGAATTTCAAGTCTCTGGCATATGATATAGCTGGAAAGACGAACCCCGTGACGACGTCCACGGGTTCGGGTTCTGGTTCGTACCTCAAAGGTGGCGGCGGATTCGGTGGATTCGGAGGAGGATGCGCGTGTGCATGTGCATGCGCATGTGCCTGCGCTGGGGGTGGAAGATGATGCCATTCAGACTCCTTGCCTATTCACCTGAAGAACTAGGCCTCAAGCCCGGCACGTACAAGTACGACGGACCTGGCGACCTCGCTCGTCACCGATTCCATATCAGGGTGGACAGTCAGACGAAGGGCGTGCTGATGGTGGACGCGTCGAAGCTGATCTTCCTGAACGGTACTGCTCTCGACTACGTGAGATGCATACTCGAGGGGAAGGACGCGGACCGAACATATGCCTACATGAAACGTAGATACAAGGGTCTCAAGAAGGCCGCCGCCAGGGAAGACTATAGGTCCACCAGGGAGAGGCTTACTCGATTCGTCAAGGGCGAAGAGTCAGTCATGGACGTCATGGGACCCAACGCACCCGCAATCGGTGCGGATGAGATGCCATCGCCATACAGGATGGACCTTGCGCTCACATACCGATGCCAGAACGACTGCGGACACTGCTACAACGCAACCAAGGAGAAGAAGGAGCTTTCGGTGAAGGAGTGGATCACCATCATAGACAAGCTCTGGGACGCAGGCATACCGCACATAGTATTCACCGGGGGAGAGCCGACCCTGTACGACGGCCTAGATGAGCTGATAGCTCATTCTGAACTCCACGGACAGATCACAGGACTCATCTCGAACGGCCGGAGCCTCGGAAAGCCGGGCTACCTGAGTTCTCTCGTGTCCAAGGGGTTGGACCATGTCCAGATCACGGTGCTCTCGCACGAGCGAGAGACACACGATCGATTGGCAGGTGCCAAGGGCGCGTGGCAGGAGACGATCGCGGGATTGAAGGCTGCGATCGCCGAGGACATGTATGTCAGCACCAACACGACAATCATGAGATCCAATTACGCGCACGTCAAGGAGACCATGAGGTTCCTCGTCGGCCTCGGTGTGAAGAATATCGCGTTCAACAGCATCATACGGTCCGGAAAGGGCGTGCAGGCAGAAGGCGTGACATATCAAGAATTATCATCGCTTCTGGAGGAACTCAGAGGTATAGCCTCTGAGACGGGGACGAAACTGATATGGTATTCTCCCACACCGTACTGCGAACTCAATCCGGTGAACATGGGCCTGGGCATCAAGCAATGCACCGCCTGTTCACTGAACATGGCGGTCGAGCCCGACGGGACTGTGCTACCATGCCAGAGCTATTACGAACCTCTCGGGGACATGCTCAAGGATGATTGGTCCACCATATGGGGACATCCGCAATGCGAGCGCATCAGGAAGAGGGAGTATGTCGACGAGAAGTGCGGGAAGTGCGAGATGCTTCAGCTGTGCGGAGGCGGATGCCCGCTTTCTGCGGCTCACGGAGACTATGTGTGCCAGGACAGATACTCATCTATGTGAGTCGGGTTTCTTGGCGAACGCATGGAACACGGGGTTGAACTGGAACAAAGAGCCATCTTTTAGCGCGCGTTCCCAGATGGGCCGCAGCTCTGCAAGCCGTTCCTTGCCCTCAACGTTCTGAGCAGTCAGTTCCAGGTACCTCCATTCGGCCTCTGACTCTGCCCTCAGCTTGTCGATCCCCCATACACCTGGATGTACTCCGACCTCTGCTTCGAGGTGGCACGCTTCGAAGATGGCCCTCAACTTCCGACCGATCAGAGGATCGCCTCCTTCGGCCCTTATGCCGTCTTCAGCTATCCTGCCAAGTGGGGAGAGCTCCTGAGGGAAGTCGATCCGAGCGCCAAGGTCCGGCTCCGCAAGACACACGACCCAATGCCTGGAAATGCGAACCATCTCCGACAGAACCCTCACGGGATCGTCGACCCACAGCATAACGAAAGAGCAATAGGCCATATCGAAGGAGTCATCCTTGAAAGGCAGCGAGTGCGCATCCCCTTCTCTCACCTCTAGACCCCTGCGTCTGCCCTCGGCAACGGCTGCTGGGTCGATGTCTATTCCCTGCACATCGAACATCGGAGCTAGCAATTCCATTACGAATCCTGGCCCGCATCCGACATCCAGAGCGGTCGGTCGCCTTTGCCCATTCCAATTGCTCAGCACCCGCTGCTCAAGTAGCCAGGTCCATGAATCCCTGAGCCAGAGTGATTGCCTCGAGAGCTGTCTATCCATATCCTTCGCAGACCAGGGCATCGAACATGAAGAGGCGTCCATGAGAGAAATCCTTTGTGGCAATCCTGGCCTATCGAACCGGTCCATCTTATGATGGGAGACATCCATCTTGGTAGATGCAGAAGACCTGTCCGTGACAAAATCCATAACGATGGATAGGCATGCGAAAGCTGAGAGGAATGACGATGAAGTGCAATAACTGCGGCTCAGAGAACCCTGAGGACCATAAATTCTGCGGCGACTGCGGCAAAGAACTGCCGGTAGCCTCTGTGGCCGATGATGATAATTCTATGAGAAAATGTAGTTCTTGTGGCCGCACTCTGACCGAGGAGACCAATGTCTGCCCATACTGCGGACGATGGGTGAAACGGTCCATGTTCTAGATGTCACCCTGGATGAAGGTGTGGGATAGAGCCGCGTAGGGAAAATATCCTCTTTTGGACGATATCGTGAACTGTATGATCGATTCCGGCATGCAGTTAGGACAACCGGACTCGATGTCGGAATGCTTCACGAATAACATCTATGCTTGAACTTGGACTTACGTGGTCACTTAGCCGATCAATGGCGAGGATGAGCTAGATCGACTCTTCCTCAGGCTGCGACCTCGATCGTGCACGATGATATCCCACCGATCAGATCCTCGTAGTCGTAGGCGGGATAGTCCTTCCAGACATCCAATGATCCCGAGACCAGGCCACTTGCAGTAATATCTAAACTGTAAGTCCCTTCATTCTTGCAGGCGCAGACTTCCCAAGTGAGCAGGACGGTATCGCCTGCGCTGAATGTCTCGAGGTCTGTCAGGTCAGGTGCCTTGCACACCTTGAGTCCGGATGATGCCTCCATGACCGCGCTGAAGCTCTCGGCAGGGAATGTCGGGAACTTATCCGATCCGAATGGTGCGAGGCACGGGTATGTAATCTCCGCCGTCACCTTGAACTTCTCACCTGGCAGGACGATCGATGGAGCTGTGATGTCTATCTCCCATGGCGTGACGAACACTCCGCCGTACATCATGCCCGGAACGTTCCATCTCGTCGTATCGCAAGTCCAAGTATCCAAGAAGTCCGCATATTTCCACTTGATCGGCTCGAACTCAGAGTCCCATGCATTCGGGTTCGCGCTCTGCGAGGTCGAGCCCTGATAATCGTGGTCGTTCTTGAACTCCCTCGACCAGCCGTCATTGATCAGCAGGACCCCTTCGGAGTCATCGTAGCCCACGACGACACGGTAGTGGTCCCCTGAGTACCATTCTGGAAGCCAATATACGAGCACGATCACGGGATACCCTTGGTCGAGTATCTCCTTCATCTCATTCAGCCAGGGCTCATCGGATGCATAGTAGAATCCCGCGTATCCCATGTCCCTGGCGGTATAGCCAGTTACGACAGAGTTCGGCCATCTCGCGCCCATGGTCGGGCTCATCGAGCTGAACTGAGCCGCTCGTGCCATATCCGGAAGTGCAGTACCTCCGCTCCTAGCCGCATTGTATATCTCTCTCTGATCCACGAACTCGCCGTAGTAGTCAAACACCATCTGCAACGATACTGCGCCGCAGCCCTTCGCGTCTATCTGTTGATAGAGCGGGACACCGTCGATGAATGCGCTCCCAGACAGGGCTTGAGTTCCTGAGACGGGAAGCACCATCATAGCCACGATGCAGACACACACGCTCGAGATAAGAAATCGTATACGCCCAACCAGACTCGTCCTCATGCCTTCTCTCCCCCACTGAGCCGGACCCAAGGAATGCCGCTCAGCTTGGGGAGAATCAGACTATCGATTAATAACAGATTTGATACAGCGATAGAAATGTCGGCTTGAACGAACTGGAGACTTTTCCAGGGCCATGATTATTCGATTGATACGAACATCGAGAGAAGGCATTAAACCCTTCAAAACGATTCGTACCCAGCGGCCCTGATTCCAATCAGGGCCGATCGAGAGGAAGTGGGTCAACATGGGGAATGAGAAAAGCGTAGCGTCTATCGATATTCTGAAAAGGAGAAAGTGCACGGCATTCGCAGGCATATGCACCCTGATGATGCTAAGCTGCACAATCGCGGCAATGGCTGCAATGACGCGAGCGGACACGGAGTTTGAGCTCGCAGAAGGAGAGAACGCAAAACAATGGAGGGCACTGGACGTGTTTGCACTGCCTCCGGCCGATTATTGGGGATGGCATGTGAGGAAACCCGTGGCCTTGGAATCGACAGGGTTCGAGATCCCGTTCAATGACGTTGCTGGCGGAGAATTCACAGTCTACCTCCGTAACACTTGGGTGGGCGACCTGTCGGGAATGATGATCACTGCTACGATATCAATCGAGCAGGATTCGGAGGACAAACCGGTGTTCGTGACTCGCACACTGGAAAAGGAGGCATATGTGAGACTAGGGTTCCAGACGACTTCTGGAAGCTGGGACACCTTCACCTACTGGTGGTCCTATGCCTGCATCAAGCTCGATGATCTTGTAGGAAACACTCTCACCTTGAGTGTTCCGCTGAATGACGGGGCGCTCTGGCAATGCATCAATGGAGGCTGGACGGGAAACGCATACCCAGATGAGTTCGCAGCATCCTTGGCAGATGTCCAGGAGATAGGCTTCACCTTCGGATGGCTTGGCAGCTGGGCCAGTGGTACTGCACTTGAGCAGGGAGCGGCGACTTTCATCGTGGATAGCTATAGCATCTCGCCAACCGAATAATCATCCATTTGAGAGAGCTCTTCATGAAAGAAGCGAACTGCAAGCTCGCATTCAATGGCGAGCTACGATGAGAGCGGTAGCTTTGAATGACCTCGGATAGTCCTCCCCATGACGCAGTCAGAAACATATTGATGCGATCAATACGCCTGGAACTCGAGCTGGGACGGCACTGAATCAGCGCTCAAGTCGATATGATCACTTCATGCGACCTCTTCCCGGTCATCAGGTCGATATCGATGCGGCCGATGTTGACTTTCCTGAGCGAATCATCCGTGATCTGCTCCAGGATGATCTTCTCAGGATCGCGCTCATTCTTGTGTATCATGGTCATCAGCGCATGACGCTTCTCTTCGAGGTCATCCACAAACGTCACCCTACCTCTGAACTGAGTCGTCTCGTACAGGTGGTCGCAGCTGCCATCGACGTAGCCGAGGTCCATAAGCGCCTGGCCCCAGACTCTGCCGTCGCGCCTGAGCGCATCGATCTTCCTGCCAGTCTGTGCGCAGTGGAAGAAGATGGCGTTTCTTTCCTTGTCATACCCATGAGTCAATGTTGCGAGGTATGGCCCGTCCTCATCGCACATGGCCATCGTGATGTACTTGGCCTCGAGAAGAACCCTGACCAGCTCCCCCTTGTCAGTGACCTCCTTCTCTCTGCGCCTCACGCTTCTCAAGGAACATATCCCCCCTTTGCCAAAGAGAATCGCATTAGGTTCTAGGTAATCCTTTCCTCGGCTCATCGAGATGGCATGAATATGCCCGCCCAATATCTGACACATGCGCGATTGCATCTGATGACAGATAGAGAAACATTAAGGACCTTGCTCGACTTTGGGAGGAACATCAAGGCCAATCGTATTGACTGAGACACATGAACAGATCCCATTCTGTCAACTGCTGAGAGTGAATCTAATGAATCTGAGAGAATTATTGTATTTCTTTGAGGAAGATGAACTGAGGGATACACTTGATGAGTTCGGTCTCCCGACAGAAGGAGAGAAAGCAGAGCTCATAGGCAGGATCCTGGATGAACCGCATATCGGAATCAGAACCTCGATGGGTCAATCTATTCGAACGTCCTGAATCGCTAGGTCGCCTGAGGTTGAAGCTTGCCTGCAGATTGGCAGGATTGCCGTCCGAAGGAACGACCAACAGCATGTTGAGTCGATTGGTGGAACACATGATAGAAGGGGATTGGAGAGCCACTGCGAGAAAGGCTTATTCGATTCAGCCATCGGTCAGGAATCCGGAAGCCTTCAGACAGTTCCTGCAATCACTCAAATTATCACAATTGCAGACGATCGCTGAATATTTTGACATCGATCCAGCGCTCAATAGAGGGAAACTCGAGAAAGTACTTCGCCTGAAATCGGAGAAGGCCTCTTCGATGGACGTGTATACCGTTTGGTATCTCCTGGAGAGCATCATTGCATTGCACAAGACTTCTCTTCAGTCGATCTGCAGAGGAATGCAGATCGATAGCGAGGGGTGCATGCATGAACTCCAAGACAGAATTCTTGACGAGATATGGGAGATACGGCATCAGGATTCGGACATCGGTTGATTCTCCGAAGAGCAGCTCACATACACCCAGTCTTGAATCTATTTGATCATGAGGGCAGTGAATTGCAGCATTGAAAAAGAATCAAATAGATGCGACTTTATCCAATGTATAGCAAACACATTCGGTGGACCTGGAGGAACAATGGAGAAGCCGAATACATAGATATGAGATATTCCAGGTGATGACTTTGGGTAATAGTATGATAAAGAATTCGATGCAGGACGAAGGGTCTCGTCCACTTGCATTCCTAGTTGATGGCGATAACTCCTCATTCAAACTCATAGGGGAGATGTTGGACGAGGCATCCAAGCATGGTTCTGTCAGAGTCAGGCGAGTATACGGGGATTGGACCTCAAAATACATGGAGAACTGGAAGAAATCTCTGCATGAACATGCGCTCAGCCCGATCCAGCAATTCCCGAACATCCGCGGCAAGAATGCCACGGACAGCGCTCTGATAATAGATGCGATGGATCTTCTGCACGCAGGGATCGTCCAGGGGTTCTGCATAGTCTCAAGTGACAGCGATTATACAAGACTGGCCACCAGGATCAGAGAAGACGGGTTGTTCGTGATGGCGATAGGTGAGAAGAAGACGCCGGACGCGCTGATGAAAGCATGCGATGTCTTCGTTCTGACAGATAACCTGGAGCCAAGAAAGGGATTGAAGGGAAAGGCAGGAGTTCCAAGAGAGCTCATCCTGAAAGCCTTCGATAATGTCGAGGATGAAGACGGATATGCGGCCATGGCATCGCTTGGCCAAGCCCTATTGAAGATCGACCCCAGTTTCGATCCCAGGACTTACGGCAAGAGCAAGCTCGTCTCACTGATCGAGAGCCTATCGGGGGATTTCAAGATCGAGAGAAGGGGAAATCCAGTGACGGGTGCGGTCTTCTTGAGAAGGACGAATAGATAAGCATTCCATCATGTGTAAATTGGCCCCACGACACCTCATTGACATGATTGTCTAGTGAAAACCAGAATCATCTCAGGTGATGTCTATGGTTCTGATGGCTTCGTGGAGGGATCTCTTGGCACTGGCTTCGATAGACGCTCCCTCACGGCAAAGTACAGCAGCAAGTTATGGATCGAGAAGATCGCGCTCATCAGCACTGCGAAGCCGAGCATCAATCTCGCAAACGTCCCTGACACCCAATCGAGCATGAACTCCAACGACCCTGGCAACGGTTCGGCAAAGTGCGCGAAATTGAACGGGAACACCACAAGCAGATAGAACTCCGCAACGAAGCAGAAGGCTAACCCACATGCTTCGAACAGCCTGGCAGGGTTCTTCCGACCCGTGAAGAATCTGATTATCGCGGGCGGTATACCTACTATAAGCATCCCGTAGAGCAGAATAGCAGCGACGGTCCCGAAATCATCTGTCAAGAAACCCGTTGGATTCGTCTCATGGATTGCGATGAATGCGATGAGGAATAGGAACCCGACGATTGCGAATGGCTGTCCCATCCGTTCTGGGAATGATAGCACATCCGTCTTCGCCTCCTTCTCCGCCCTGTCCCAGACCCATGGAAACTCGGATGGGTCTTTCCTGACATCCATGACGATTCTCCGAATAAGAATGGACGACATTCCTAATCAAACCGACAGCTAAGGGCAGGAAGGTATTGATCAACCACTCATTTGATAAGAAACAGCGTCTCGATCTTGCCAGTTTCAACAATGTACCAGAAACGACTTATCTGCTCCACCCATTCAGCGTCCTGGTCCGTATTGGTGCGGAAATCGGAGGTCGGAGAAGATGAGACTTGGGGCAATGGAACTTGTAATGATGAGCGTCGTCGCCGTCATGATGATTGGAGCGCAGAGCGCCTTGGCTGGACCGGTCCAGTCGCTGACGGCTACCCTGAAGGCCGAGCCTGGAGTGCCGCTGGGAACCGCTGTTTATTCATGGTGGGACGATGACACGAGAAGGCTGGAGATCGAGGTCGCAGACGCTGATGAAGGGAAATACTGCGTCTTCATTGACAAGGTGAAACTGGGTGTCACGCTCACAGTGGACGACTTGGGAGTCGGTTCGTTGAGGCTGGACACCAGATGGGGAGACGTCGTCCCCGTCATAGAGTCGGGATCGATCATATCCATGAAGAACTGTGCTGAGACGACCATCGTGATCTGTGGCATGTTCAAGTAGGATCGGTCCGGGTAACCAAACCATCAAACTCCTTACCGTTATTCTAACTCGACATCTCTGGAAACATGACTCGCTCCAGGCAGGGATTTGCGCAATGGATTTCGGCGATGCATCCCGTCCCGGACCATGCGCGAAGTCATTAAGACCCGCATAGTGAATCACCGTCGCGGATGGAATCATGCCGAATTGTCCTTCTTGTGGAACATCGATAGTCGAAGGTGGAACCTTCTGCAGCGGGTGTGGAACCAGGACCGATGCTCAGGCGACGAGAGCGCCGAGCGCATCATACCAGGCGATATGGTATCAGAATTTCTACAGGATACGCAAGAAGGTCCTCGCAATCGCGAACCAGTACTGGATCGAGGACGCCCAGGGATCGAAGATAGGCTACTCGAGACAGAAGATCCTCAGGATAAAGGAGAACATCGGGGTCTTCTCCGACGACAGCATGACAACAGAGTTGTTCCGAATACAGCAGGAACAGATCGTGGACATGTGGGGTACATTCGCCGTCTTGGATTCCACTACGAACGCCTGCGTGGGCAAGCTACGGAGGAATGCGCTGTCATCTGGATTCTACGTCGACGAATACCTCATCCTGGACCCCCAAGGTAGGCAGATCGGAAGATTGGCCGAGCGAGGAAAGAGAGCACTCCTCCGGAAATACGTTCCCGGGGGCGCGCTTGTGCCGGAGCAACTCGTCCTCGAGTTCAACGGTCAGCAGGTGGCTGAGATCAAGCAGCAGTTCAAGATCGTGGGGGATATTTGGGAAGTCGACTGTTCCCGTCTGCCGTCGAATTTCGACAGACGCACGCTCCTTGCATGCTTGCTGCTCATGGGAATGATAGAGCGCGACAGAAAGTGATTCGCGATATATCTCGCCCTGAATGAATTGTGGTCAAGATCTAGCAGCAGCACGAGAGGTATGCCCATCGTGTACGTTACAATTTGGCGCCCTTCTTGAACCCGCACCAGGGACAAAGAAGCGACCCTTTCGGCCAAGCCGCTTTGCAGCGAGGACAGCCCTTGACGAAGCCACATCGCTCGCAAAAGAACGCCTCATGAGACAAAGGCAAGCCACAGTCAGGGCAACTACTGAGTTCCGGGAGTCTAGGTGGTTCGCCGTACAAATGCCCCTTGCCTCCGCAGCCGGGGCAGGCCATGGATCCAGCAGGACCTGAGATTACACCGATGCCACGACATCCGGTGCACTTCAGGTTTCCCAAGCACCTGGGACACCTTCCAGTCCCTCCACAGAATGGGCATGCACTGAATGAGGAGCCAGACCCAGTACCTTTGCAGGCCGAGCAGTATCCATCGACGCAATGCGATTCGGTCCCGTATGCCATGTACGCAGTGATATCATTGTGCCCGTGCGCGGTGGATGCGACTGCCCATGTGCACCGGCCAGATCCGTGGCATGCAACGCAGATGTCAATCCGACCGAAACCGTCGCAGGCCTTGCATTCGACCGCGTTCGTCTTCGCCTGGCTGATGATTATCTGCATGCCGCAGTAGAGGCAGTGAGCCCTGTCGATATCACTAGGAAGGTTCAGATTGGCCCCACAGCTGGGACAGACCGCCGGTATAAGCTTGACCTCACCCATTTCCCTCGACCCTATGCAGACATGATTGACCGACAGGGATTATATTGCTTTACAGGGGAATCCTAGGGATCGGCTACAGTCGGGGCATCTCACCACTGCAGTTCTGACAGAATCGTGCGCCTGCAGGATTCTTCGAACCGCATCTAGGGCAGAACATGCCCTGCGAAGGCAGGTCATCAGGCGGTGGTGGGAGGTCGTCGACCTGTTGCGAAGGGGCCATCTGGACCTGGGGTGCTGGATAGGAGCCCGTGGGCGCCAGGTCAGCCGGACCGTCCACCCATGCAGACTTCTTCAGATTGATGCCGTTCACACTCATTGCTGCCTTCAAGCTTGGGATGTAGGCCACGGTGGCTGGTCCCTCCCTCATCATCGACCTCAGCTCAGGCGTCTCTCTTAGAGAAATGGGACCGACCGTCCAGCGCGCAGGCGTCCGCATCTTGGTGGCGAATCCTTGGACCACAGTCACATCACCCGTCCTCAGAGCCTTCGCGATCTTTCCCCGAACGCTCAGAGACGCCCCTGCTACGGCAACGGATATCAGCCCGAACACCAAGGCCATCAACGAGAGCATGTCGATGTTGCCTTCCGTGGAACTCATCAATATGACACCTAATAGGATCGAGAAGAGAGAGAAGAATGCGAGCGGGTTCCTGAACTTCTTGTACAACGCCGCTGATGCAGCGGCCTCCTGCGCAGTCAGCAAGCGTTTGGAGACAGAGTAGTTCTGTGCATAGACCTGGGGATTGGTGTATGTGGATGCCATCAGACCACCTTCCTACCGCCCCAGGGGTACGCGTTGCAGCGAGGGCAGTACCAGGAGCCTGGATCATCTATCCCGCTGAAGTGAGGTGTCACATGGGTTCCAGGATGAATCGGACATTGGGGAGGCTGCTGAGACACGCTCGAGTACCATTCCTTCGGTGGCGGAGGCGAGCCCGGGCCCTTCCAGATGGTCGTGTCGGGAGTGCCGTATGTGATGCCGATGCCACCCTGTGGCTGCGCTGGCCCTGGAAGTCCTGTCGGCGCATGTGGATTGGTCTCGCTCACGATGCTCGGAGTCGACGTGGCCTGATTGTAAGTGTACGGTCCTTGGACCGGCTTGAAGCCGGGCTTGGGGGATGGCAGGATGAGCACGGCAAGCCCGATGATGCCCAACACACTGACACCTGCTCCGATGACAGCGCGGTATTCTTCAAGTCCGATGAAGAGTGAGCCTTTCTTGACCAAATCGAATGTGCCGTAGATGGTCACGCCGACATTCAAGTACGACCCGCTGCCGGTCATCGAATTGCCGCTGACAGTGAGAGTGTAAGTCGGAGTGAGCATGCTCACTCCGTCCCAGCCGTAATAAGCGGTCATATAGAATGTGGTTCCATCAAAGGTTCCGTCTACGTTGTAGCTCTCAGGAACCCCGTTTTCCCAGACGGTAACGGTCCCAACGACATTGCCCCCTGACTCAGTCAGATCCAATTCGGCATCGAAGTAGTCGGTGACCATGCCACTGGGGCTCAGGTAGGTCTGGGAATACCCTTCGCCTGAAATTCGAGAGCCCCAATTCCCAGAGAGGCTTTCGGCAGAGGCGTTCACGCTCATGAGTGCGATTGCACCGAGGAATGATCCCACTGCAAGCAGGACCATCAGAACTGAATATGACCGGCTAGTGACCATAGTATTCTCACCATTCATCCGGACGACGATGCGCGTCTGGCGCATCGAGTCAAGGATTCTATTGTCGGCTGACTAACACATCTCCGGCCGGACTATTTAACCTTGGACACGAACATAATCATTGATGCGAGCTGACCGAGACATGCAGAGATTGTGAAGCCTGGCCAAGCAAAAGGCGTAGGAACCGAATCTAGCATGATGCAAAACCCTCACAATTGTGGATGAATCAGGCGTTTACGTTCAACTGCAGCTCAGAACACGGTTTGTACACAAATGTACTAAGCGAATCCCCTTGGCGACTGGCTCTAAGATTTCCACGG
This sequence comes from uncultured Thermoplasmata archaeon, assembly GCA_963719945.1. Taxonomy (GTDB): domain Archaea; phylum Thermoplasmatota; class Thermoplasmata; order UBA10834; family UBA10834; genus UBA9653. Next base: position 64,133 of record CAVRDX010000002.1, read on the forward strand.
ACAGAATCGGCCATTGCTGCACCTTGGAATCGTTCCCGATCCCAGCCGTTTCATGATACAGAGACTTAAGCCATACTCATATGGTACCTTCTTATCGTGTAGCGACAGCACATGGTTGTAAGAAGGCGCAAATAGTATCCATAGCACTGGGTCAAGACGTGATTCTTCTCTGTCTCCAATCGAGTGGAGATCTCTTACGTACTTGTTCTTGTGAACGGAGGAAAGTAGAATGGAAAAAGAGTTTAGCGTCAAGCTGGCGAACAAGCCAGGAGAGCTCGCGAGGGTGTCTGAGGTTCTGAGGAAGGAGGGCGTGAACATACGCTCAATGGTCACAGAATCCAAAGCCGAGGTCGTGAGAATCGTCACTTCAGATCCCGAGAAGAGCAGGCAGAGCCTCAAGAAATCGGGCATGGAGTTCTCAGAGAGGAACCTGCTTGTAGCCAAGCTCGAGGACAAGCCAGGGGAGCTCACAAGGATCTCAGCAGCTCTTGCCAAGGGTGGCGTCAATATCGATGGCGCGTATATGCTCGACAAGGACTCGAAGCATGTGCATATGGCATTGGCTGTCAGCGACGAGAGCCAAGGCAAAGAACATCCTGAAGTTGTGATCTCAGGACTATGACCTTGCCTACAAAACCCCTTACGCATATCTGCGTTACTCCAGGCGTTAACGAAGCGTGATATGATCAAACGCAGTCAACGGGGTGCCGCAGGAGCCTTTGTCTGGACCAATTCGTATTTTCGGGAACATAGTTGAGCATTGCGTTCGCCCAAGAGCTCCGATATGAACCCAACGGGGCATGAGAAAAGAGCATAGGACAGTAAGTGCATCAGGAAGTGGGGGTATGGCTATCTCGCAATTGAAGTTGCCAAGAAGCAAACGCCATGGAGGCTCGGGACGTCAGAAGAATTCGGGAAAGGTCAAGAAGAAGACTTGAACCAAGAATTTGAGAGTTACATTGCCAGATAATTGAAGTCGACGCACGGAGGAACCACGATGAAATGTTCGAAATGTGGGGTAGATATTCCAGAAGACCAGAAGATATGCGGTAATTGCAGCGGCAGGATCAAGATCCCGCCCCAATCAAGATCGGGTCAGGTGAAATGTCCGAATTGCGGATTTGACAACCCAAAAGGCAGAAGATTCTGTGAAGATTGTGGAAGCATGATCCCTCGGACTCCGCGGATAATCAAACAATCGGAGGAAAGGAAGAAGAAAGGTGCCTGAATCGCGCCTTAGAAGAATCCCGCGTGGAAATCACGAGCGATTCGACCAGAGGCAGAAATGGTGGAACACAAGTTCACTGTCGGCACAGAAGAGAAACAAAAGATCCGGATCAATCACAGCGCGACGACAGGGAAAACTGCAATCATCATCAATGGGGAGTCTATACTCGTCGTCAATGGCAGAGAACTGCGGGCCATCGGTCATGCCCTCGATTCATTGACATTCACTTTCAACATCGGGGAGAAAGAGAAGCACAAAGTCAACATCCGAATGAGAGGAGCATTCTGGAATCATTTCGAGGTCTATTCGGACAACGAGATGATATACAGGTCATGAGCTCGACGCGGATTATCCATATTGAGCCTGGCGCTTCTTGTGCTACCCCTGACCAACTGTTCTCTTGCTTTTAGTGTGGCATGCATCATTACTTGTAGTCAGACCTGGTAGGTTCCTCTGCGATGAGCGCTGCGAGCGCTTTCGCGAAAAGGAGATAAATCAATGAGTTACGGCAATTATGGAGGCGGCAGCCGTAGATACGACTCAGGCCCCAGAGAGATGCACAAGATAAAGTGCTCTGACTGTGGATCTGAAGCCGAGGTCCCGTTCAAGCCTACGGACGGAAGACCAGTCTACTGCCAGAACTGCTTCCAGAAGCACCGGCCCCCACGAAGAGATACGTTCTGAGCGTCCGGTTCATTTTCATGAATTAATCGTTCAATTCGTTCGAATTCGCAAACCACTTCGAGATTCTTTTAGTCCCCCATCATCCCAGATTCAATCTTCATCGATTAGAAAGCACCTCAGAATCTATCTCTCGAGAGAAGAGAGTGGGAAGGGGTTTGATGGGATGATGGGGCTCGCAGCCTCAAAGGATGACTGACATTCGCTGAGATATAAAAGGGAAGTACAACATTTTAATATTGGAAACTCCCATCCACATAAGAGATTCCAGGGGATTTGTCAAGAACCCTGTTTTCAAGATCGGAGTGGAAATAATGACATCGCAACAACCAGGACAGGCGCCTTCGAGGAACTGCATTTCTTGTGGTCGGGGAATAGCTTGGGATGCAAATGTGTGTCCGTACTGTGGCCACGACTTCAGAGCCACGATGGCGGGACCTCAGCAGGGAACTGGAAAGAAGACATTCAAAGGCAGTCTGGCAGTTTTGATCATATTGGTAGTCCTCTGCTGGCCAGCTGGGCTCATCTACTTCTTCATGAAAAGGGATTATTGACCGCATAGCCGGGCGTGTCGGTATTCGACACGCGAATAATCCGAAGAAGCGAAGGTGTTGCGCACAATGAATGGAGGGGGACTGAGGCGCAGTCCTCGGCCAGTCATCTTCTCAAGACGAGCTGGTGCTATCGGCATCGAGTGGGATGTCGAATGTGATCGCGCGATTCATTCAGATCGGACGCTCTGAGATTCATCCATCTTAAGAACTACAGGACCACAGCAAGATGGAAACTCTCGATACCGTTGGCAGCTCTTACATGTCGCGAATACTCTCCGACCTTTCAAGAATGAGAATGAGATCACGACTGCGAGCCCGGCGATGACTACTGCCAATTGCAGGCCCTCAGGAGCATAGATAGCAGAGAAGAGAGCAGCTCCAAGGGATATCCCAAGGCATGCGTTGAACAGTATGGAGAATCGATGGTTCTTCGTCAGAAGCCGCATCAGATTCATTGCGAAGAATGACAATGAGATCGGGAAGATGATCGAGAATGAGATAGGGCTCATAATCAATAGCAGCAGGGCGGTCACGAGAGCGGATGGATAGACCGTCGCACAGCCTATGCAGACATATCGGCCCCTTATCTTGAAAACGTGGTCATCGAACCTCCCACAGAGTGGGTGGTGCGATAGGATGATCGGATCACTATCGATCCTAGACACTATCCTCCTTGTCAAATTCACGGGGTCTTGAACCCTATCCGGGAGTATAATTAGCTTTGCGATTATTGATGATCCCCAATCCCACCAATATGATGAAGACGCGAAGGGAAACCTCTTCCAGCAGAAGATGCTGCTGAGAGTCGGACTCGACCTGAGCATATTCCCGAGGAACTCGAAGGCCCGCCTAATTCGCAAATGATAATACTAGGCAAAGCAGACGCATGAGGGTATTCCGAGAAAAGGAAGATAAGGTATGCACAGACATCCATGGAGAGGTGGAAGGTCTGGCAAGTAAGGTCCGCGCTCAGAAAATCATGTGTCAGAACTGCGGTGAGGATTTCGGCAGCGACATCGGATACTGCGCCCAATGTGGGAAGAGCTCACGCGCAGGAGCATTGAACCCGACCATCGGTCCACACCTCCATGAGTATGAAGATGATGATGTGCCAATTAGGGCATCAAATTTCATGTGGATGGATGGTCTTCTATCCACGGAATTGTGGTACATTCCAGTCTTGCTCATATTGAACGGTGTATTCGCGGTGCTTCTCTTCAGCCCAAGCATACACATAGATAGGGTCTTGGTTCTGATTGCAGCCACCATCGCGACAGCCATAGTGCTGCTGATCGCATGGAAGAGACATTGAATGCGAGATGTCGAATCGAATCCCAAGCAGATGCCAGATTCCAGGTCACTGAGGAAAGGCAGTCACGAAGGTGCCATAGGTCCCGTTTCATGTATTGAGCACACAGTTGCAGCTGCATGTACACCTTGTGTTTGCCCAGCTTTCAGTTCATCATCTCAGGGAGTTTGATCAAAACCGACTTGAATCTCAAGCGGTGCCCTGGTCGTATACCTGCTCGAATTCGTCCTCCCAATATGACTCGTATGATACATCACCATCAGTGAACTTCCGGATTGCCATTTCGGCCAGGGTATGGGCAAGTTCGGCATCTCTATTCGTCCAGACCAGTCTCGCCCCGGGAGGAACGAACAGATATGTCGGAGATTCGTCAATGAACTTCGGCGGCAATCTTGCCAGGGCGAATATATCACACGCTCTCTCGCCCCCAGGGATGTCGTTTGAATTGAACTGCGCCAAATGCATGAATTCATGTGCTATCGTCCAATATGTTGGACATCGCCACGTGCCATCCTTCTGCTTCCTCACCTCTAGATTGAGTTTCACATGCCCGCCATTCGACTGAAAGACGAAGCCTTCGAAGAAACGAGATAAACCAATCTGGACCTGCGGTCTTAGTTCTGGAAAATATGGTTGCAGAATATTCAATCTCCGTGAGATCTCTTCCCGAACATCTTCGGGCAGCTTACGTGCCTTCCTAGTCCATGAGATCTCAAACGGCATCCGGACCCTGTAGGACTCATCCCGTTCTTATTCAATCCGATTCCAGTTCCTGAAGAAGCCTGAGGATGAGACCAACAATGTACACTAGACTCTAGAATAAGTCATGTGGGTGAGCGTGGAAAGGCGAGACGATGTTCATATAGCATCATTGCAATTCCATGTCTGCGTTTCAGTACGCAAGGGGGTTTGATGAATGGTATTCAAATCTAGGGGGATAGCAGCATCCCTGACAGTATTAATCGTGATAGTTTCGGGAACGATGTTGGCGTTTTCCACATCAGCGGCTCATGGACCACCGGTCGATGAATGGACCGTGGCACTGTATATAGCGGCTGATAACAACCTGGAAATTGCATGGGACCATTATACTCTACGAGGGCTCTTGGGCATTCCTGACTCAGATGATGTGAACATCGTCGCGATGGTCGATCGGCTGAGCACGAACGGTACTGAATTTCTGGAGTTCTCTGGGGACACATACGAAGTAGTAGCTACTTATCCTGAGATGGACACTGGCCAAGGTGAGAATTTCTCGTTCTTCCTGAGCGAGGTCTCGACCTTGTACCCAGCCGATAAGTTGTGCGTGATCGCATGGGACCACGGCGGCTCATGGCTCGGGTTCTGCACGGACGATTCCCAGGGAGGGCTCATAGGCATGGACGATTTCAGCTCTGCTGTGAATGACGCAGGCGTCTACATCGATGTGTTCGCCTTGGATGCGTGCATCATGTCCACCACGGAAGTGATATACGAAGCCTACACGACTGGATTAATCGGCTATTTCATATCATCTGAGATGTACGTGCCTTTCGACGGATTCCCATACGATGATATGTTCACACCTCTGACGGAAGATCCGACGGCTACGCCTGAAGAACTCTGCTCGATCATGCTCGATGGGTGGGACGCCTATTACCACAGAGGAAGAAGCGTTAACCTCGTAGTCGTGGACGTGGACGCCTTCGGTGAGGCACTCTCAGTCTTCCAGGCTTGGAGTGGCGCGCTCCTCGAAGGGCTACCGGATCATGAGTCCGAGTACCTGACCGCAGTGGATGAATCTCTCACGAACGACTACATACCCACAACGGTCGATATTTACGACCTCTGCGAGCAGATAATCGCCAATGTGGAGGACGAAGCCATCATGGAAGCATCCTTGGCAGTCATGTCGATAGTCGATACTACGGTCGTTGGTTTGAGCACCTCCGGATGGGCTCAGGAGATGCACGGTCTGACGATATGGTGGGCCTCACCTGACTACTCGCTATACCTGCAACGCTACATGGAAGAGGTACAATTCGCGACCGACTCAGGCTGGGGAGAATTCCTCGAGATAGCCATCGCCTGATATGGCACCCAGAAACTCATTCCCCGGTGTACCCACCGGGGAACCGCCATTCTTTTCTGTTTCTATTGAACCACAATGTGCCGGCATCAATGACCGCGATTCTCGACCAAATTGATGTACTAGCTCTGCACTAATTCAAGCAGATGAACGAGCATGGACCTGCGGATGCATCGAATGAGCAGCTTTCCGATGTCCAATTCAGAAACTACGTACCTGGAGACATACTAGCATGCGCGCGGCTCGCAAGAGATGCGTGGCCAGTCAGTCCGGCGGTTATAGCATCCGATGAGCTGGAACTGTCTGGCATGGAGAGCTACATGGAATATTCATTGGGCGTCTCCAACTGGGCGGATATCGCATATACGCCAGAGGGTGTTGTCGGCTTCCTTTTCGGAAGAATCGATGGATACCTGGGAAAGGCTGTCCCCAAGAGGTCGCCTTTCGGAGAACTGTCATCCATAGCGAAATCGATAGTCAACCACGAGCACAGCAGTCTCGCCAGCCTGGGATTCATCTGGAGTCTGACTATGACAGAGCTGAAGTTGAAGCTGATGATGCCAAGGTCGGATGCCTCGATAGAGATGTTCATAGTCGGCTCGAATCACAGAGGCAGAGGGATCGGCGGCGAACTCTTCAAGAGGTACATGAAGACAGCGATAGATTCTGGCTCATCGCTCGTCACGGTATACACCGATGATCAGATGAGCAATTGGAGTTATTACGAGAAGCGCGGGTTCGAGAGGATCGGCACATTCTATGATAACATAACCTCGCACTACTCCGGCTCTCGCGCACGAGGGATCATCTTCGCACTCGATCTGAGAAGATGGAACAAAGACGGATGCGAAGTCATCGTCAGTGCCCCGCGTGAGGGGCAGCATTGAATCCGCCAAGAATAGATGGATGCACAATAGCCCTTGGGCTATCGCGCACCCAAGTATGGTACGATCTAACTATCAGCATCCAATTCAGAAGAATCCACTGGATCGAATGAATCATCTACGACTAGCCTTTCTTCCGCTTCTTGGTTTCTAGAACCGACCAGTCCTCTATCTCGCGCAGTATTGTCGTATTCATCGATCCAGGCACGTAGAAATCGTTTTCCTTGACCATCAATCGATCGATCACAGGGTTGCTGTATTCCCGGGCGACATCAATATCCTTGAATTTGTTGAACTTCCATATCCAGGTCACATCGTATGGACCTAGGTTGAATGTGGAGCCATAGACTCCCACTAGTTTCCATCCTGGTGGCCCTCGCTTCCTGTATGCATCTATATTCTTGCCTACGAAATCCTTATACTCCTTCTCACTCCCCTTCTCCAAATTGGCGCTCCATAACAATAACACGATTTTCCTCCCCCTCCTCGAACCACACTTCGAGGCTCCTTATCTATGCACATGAACGGCTATTTATCGTTTCTCGGGAGGCGCAACGACAAGTGACGATTTCGCGGGGTAGTGTTTCGGCGTCAACGATACAGACATCAGACTAGCCATCATCTCGATTGCAGATGATGAAAGAGATTGAAGGTTCATACCCTTGCAATCGGACGGGGTCTGTTGTCAACATCGATCACGATACAGCCCTATCAACTGAGGTGACGATGGAATTCCATCCAGAACTCAGGTTCCCATCACATTGATAATGTACGTAATCAGCACCCACATTCCCGTACACATAGCTATGACTGAACACGATTCCGAACATGACGTCGCTGACATTGGAGTATACATTGGAATGGTGGATTGCGCCGTATGGATTCGTCATGCTGAGAAAGGAATACTGAGTGAAATTCTCCCAGGGACCAGGGAGTCCAGACTTGACATTCAGGGTCACAATCACCACTCCGCTACCGATGACTTCCAAGGCTTCCCCGTATTGATCCGTCACCTGCCGCACCTCGACGCCCCATGAACCACGCAGGTAATGCAACGATACGATGCTGATATTGCCCTCGACATTCGCAGGGAACGGGCACAGTACCTTATACGGACCAGATGAATTGCACGCGATTGTGGCCACGTAATCGTAGCTCACATAAGGATCGAATCCGAAGAGATCCTTTTCTTCCAAGTAGAATTCGTACAGAGAAAACATGGACAAAACAACTACGATAACCAGGGTTATCGCAATCACACGATTCTTCCTACGGTTCGACCATCGGATAGCGCGGCCTTCGGACGATTCAGGGCTTTTGGCCTCCATGAACGAACCTCATCGTTTGAAGCAATACAGAGCTATAGGATTCTTTCTGTCCGATGTTTGACCGCCGAGTAAGATGCTGAATCATCGTCAAGCGTAATAGCGCCTAACATTCCCCATGCTCAAAACCACAATGATCAACATCTGCATGATGAGCCATACATAAGTGAACGGAAATACTCCGATCAGCACGACCTCAATGGACATCCATATGATCTCGACCGCAGAGATGGCCAACGCCCCCGTCCAGGCCCAATGCCTCAGAGATATCTTCTTCATGGGTCTAGCTAGGGCCATATCGCTCTTCGTGATGAGACCCCATGCAGCTATCAGCGGGCATATGCCGAAGCCGACGAGCAAGAAGATACCGACCAAGAAGAAATCGCTGATAGGAAGACCTTCCAGGACATCAGTATTCAACCCAAGGGATGCTCCTGATGGCGCTGACATGAGTGCGAGTCCGCTAGCCAATCCCATGAATCCGTTGAACAGCTCCAGACCTATGACCGCCTTCACGGTCCCTGGTCTACTCCCATGAATCATGCCCATGACGACTCATCCATGGAGATATCAATAATTCTCTTTTCCGGTCGATAAGGGAGGTTTGAGGAATGTGCGTATGAACAGCTGCTAGTTCAGAATGCACTGAAGACCGTTGAGAAAAAGGGTTAGTCGTCATTGTCTGTCTCTGATGGAAGGTCGATACCGACTGCGGCTTCTGGTCGGGACTGACGAGGTTTCCTGGTCTGACGGTATAGTACTGCGACAAGGACGATCATTGCTGCGCCAAGTAAGATGAACGGTGTCATCATGACCGTAGAAGCTCCCTCTTCCGCAGAGCCGCTCCGATTAGACGCGTATTCACTCGATTCATCCATGGGAAGCAGGCCAGACAGAGAGTCGTTGCCACTACTATACATGATGGCCGCGGCGATGTACAGCGCCAATACCAAGCCTAATATCCAAAAGGCCGAGAGCAGTATCACGATCTTCGTGTTCTCGTTTGGCGATAGCAGATCCCGCGATTTCCATGTGAGCCCGTAATAGACGAAGCCATGGTCCTCATGGCGCTTCACGAGCCCGCCCTCTTCGAGTTTCTTGAGATGCCGGTGTACCCCAGCCTTATCCATGCTCAGCTCTTCGGAGAGCTGAGATACGGTCCTGCGCATCGGCTGGAGCGATCTCAGGATCTCGAGCCTGGTATCTGAAGCGAGAGCCATTAAAGACTTCTTGTCGAGTTCCACCCGCATTCTAGACCTACCAGAATCGAGTATGGAGTCCTGCATCATTAATGTGGCTCTCGCGTCATCTATTTCGCTGGTCAGGTCCGAACACCTTCGGCATATATCGTGTAATAGTCAGTTTCAACATAGTACAGAAGGAATGCCTCTTGGGCAAGGTCGTTCAGCGAGCTCGCCTTGATCGAATGGTATGAGATGGTGTACAGACTATCCTCGATGTACAGTGATCGGACCACCCAATCATACGAGTAGACATCATCATTCGAGATCTTGCCCTTCAGAGAAATGCCATCGGTCAGGGAGATAGTGAAGACATATGCGCCCGTCCACGAAGAACTTCCCAACATATCGTAGATGTATACGCACATCGGAAGTACGAGCAACTCCCGTTCAAGGTCGAACAATACCGCCTTGTGGTCGTACATCGCATTGGTCCATGAGGAAGCCTCCACGAGATAAGTGCTCTGTTCGACGGGGGTCGCGGGGTTCGAGACATTGAACATAGTGACCTTGACGGAGCCGTTCTCGGAGCCTATCCCCAGCACATGGTCTGCATCCACAGGATGCAGGTATGAAGAGAACCCTGGGACTTTGAGTTCCCCGACTATCGCAGGCGCGGCGGGCTCGCTCAGGTCGATTATGAAGAGCGGATCGATCTGTAGGAACGTGACCAGGTACAGCGTTTCGCCGATATACCTCGCAGAATAGATCCGCTCCGTAGGTGCGATGTGTTCGAGCGAACCGACAACATCAAGGTCCGAATCGAGGACATATATGGCGTTCTCGGGGTTGATCCACGAAGTGGTTGTCGCGACCCTGAGGTAGCCATCGTACTCGTCCATTGAGAACTGGTTGAGAAGCCATCCCGTGACCTCGCCTCCGGCAACAACGGCCATTGTGAGATCATCGATGAATATCCTGTAGATGCTCGTCCTGGCGGTCCACTCATCCACGGGATCTATCAGGGAATCGACTGCGAAGATGGAGCCGGTCCACTTCGGTATGGTGAGATACAATGCGTCCATAGACATGTACACCGTGGATGCGTACCCAGCCATAATGGCCATGTACTCGTGCTCACCGTTCACGACGTCCACCGATAGGAGGTTGATGTACGAACTAGCATCGGGTGTGCCCGGGTCGAACAGGATGTCATCGATCGCGAACTCTTCGCTGACGCCATTCGTCCAAAGGCGAGGCAAGTAGGGGGTATCATCCATTATCCACGCGTGCATCTGCGAGACCAGGTACAGGTTCCCGTCGACCATCCTTGATGTCAGTCCGTATCCGGAGATGCCATATGAGAACTCCATAACAGGATTGTACACATCCGACACATCGACCACGGTCACCATCGCGAATTGGTTCATTATCGTCGCATAGAGCTGGTCCGCATAATCATCATTGTAATCCAAGTAGGACTGATAATACAAGTCCCACACGACCACCAGTTTGTGATCGAACAGGTACAGTCCGGAGACATGCACCCCAAAATTATCCCATGAATAACCAGACATCTCTATGAGGTCAATCGTGGAAGCATTGGCCATCTCGTCGGATGGATAAGCCTTCACTATGCTGATGGAGCAATAGGAAGCGACATAGATGTACTCGCCATCGGTCTTGACCATGTCGGCCTCGTCCACGCCCGCGACCTGGACGTTAGTCTCTGAGTACGAGGATCCGGCGTCACCGTATGATTCGTCAGCAGTGATCGGCAGCCTCGTGTCCCCGGTGTAATATGCACTGCCATTGGCGATCGATTCCGAACTTTTCAGGAAGTCCTCGAGCTCCTGCTTCGATGAGAATGAGATTAGAACTCCATCGTCATATGCATGATGATCATCCGATCCAATGGAAAATGCGTATATGATGGTAGCTGAGACTAACACTGTCGCTGCGATGCATACGGATAACGCGATCTTCAGATAATCATTCATCGTGATCGATAAGACTAGTCATCTAGAGACTATATCAATGCCATTTTCGCGTTGTCTTTCGAGTCAACAATCCTTGTCTTCCGATGACAACAGGCCAAATGGAAATATAAGGCTGCATTAACGTTAAGGATGCAATGAAGACTAGGGCAGTCAAGAGCGTCCTGAGGAGCATGCCGACGATAGAAGGAGCGGGTGTCCATCTCAGAAGGGGGTTTGGCCCACATGAAGCGCACCTGGCGGATCCATTCCTGCTTCTCGATCACTTCCAATCGGAGAACCATTCGGACTACACCGCTGGATTCCCATGGCACCCTCATAGAGGGATAGAGACCGTCACATACATGGTCCGAGGGACGATCGAACATGAAGACAGTCTGGGGAATAAGGGAGTGATAGAATCCGGCGACGTCCAGTGGATGACCGCTGGGAGCGGCATCCTCCATCAGGAGATGCCAAAACCTTATGCAGGAGATCTGCTGGGATTCCAACTCTGGGTGAACCTGCCCGCGTCCAAGAAGATGAGGGAGCCTCGATACAGGGAGATCAAAGCGAACCAGATACCCGCATATTCTGCCTCCGACGGAGTGGAGATCAGGATCATCGCGGGGAACCTGAACGGAATAAGAGGACCGGTCAGAGATCTTGTGGCAGACATCGCGTATCTCGATGTCACTCTTGAGGGAGATCGAGAATTAGCGCAAGAGGTCGATCCTATGAATTCGTGTGTCGCATATGTCTTCGAAGGTGAGGGACTCTTCTCCGAGGAAGCAGTCCGCGTATCACATGGCAACACCGTCTTCTTCAATGAAGGCAACAGCATCAAGGCCAAATCTGACAAAACGGGTATGCGGCTCCTGCTCATTATGGGACGAGCGCTGAGGGAACCGATCGCATGGGGCGGACCGATAGTGATGAACAAGCAGGGCGAGCTGGATCAGGCGTTCGATGAACTCAGGAATGGCACTTTCATAAAATCAGAACAGCCGTCATATCCCAGCCGCCTGCATTCCTTCCACGGCCCCATGAAGGTTTGACAAAGAAATGGAAAATGGTTTGAAGTTCATTGATCGTGGTTCTGCAATCACAGAATACTGACCATCACTCGAAGCCGATCCACATTGTGTAAGTGCCCACCTCCGCAACGTTGTCCAAATGTGCGCTGCCGTATCCGACGACGTTGGCGAAGTCATCAGTCCCACCGACAAGTTCGAAGTGAATCTCGAATGATTCGAAGCTAGTGTCCCCCTTGACAATCGCCCTCATATCGATAGAGCCCTCGAGACCTTCCCAGTCATCAACATTGAGCGTACCCCACTCATCCACGGTCACCAATCCGCTATTCATATGCACGATTATCTCAATGGAGGAGATTGAATCGCCGACGATATCTCCTGACCATTCCCACGTCTTGTCGTCAACGGTATAGAATTCATTCACGCCACCATGCTCTAGTTGAACCATTTCCGGATCATTTGGGTTCTGGAACGTCCCTTCCGCCTTGGTCAGTTCTACATCTGGCAGATTGCAGTCAGAAGTGCACGAAGTCGCTGGCATGGAAAACATCAGTGCGGCAATCAGGGTGCTGACGACCGCCAAAGCTATTCTCTTCATATCTCACCTCCTCCTCGAACCACCCGCTGAGGTGACGTATCTATGGTCGAGTCATCGTATTTCTTCATTTCCAAATGGATGAACGACGCATGCCGATGCGTTCGAACACGGCGCCGTTCCGAGTATCGCTGAATCGAGATCTACAGAGGATAGCTGGATTCAATAATCCTAATGAACCGATCAGACTGCTCAATCCGACTCCTCACCCAGCTCAGCAGTAGAATGCGAGAATAATCTGTCACCTTCGAACCAGTTGATATGAAGTCTGTGCTGAACATAGAGCAATGGCACCAGTATGAGGATGGAAATGAACAATCCTTGACGGCCCATCAGTTCTATCATGGCAATAGGTATCAGGATAGTATCAACCATCACGCATCCGACGATATATCCGGTCCTAAGGATTTCGACTCTGAGAGGTCTCGCCATGGATTGTCTGATCGATTCCCTGCGGCGCATCGAAGCACGCTTGATGATACCGTCGAACTTGGCAATGGCCGCCTGGAACCTGCCGTTCCGCACATCAGTTTCCGGATTCATTTCGAGCCCCCCGTCAGCGGGAAATGACATGCCACAAAGTGATTTGGCGCGATCTCTCTGAACAAAGGCTCCTCATCTCTGCATCTCTCGGTTGCCTCCCAGCAGCGAGGGTGGAACCTGCATCCTGATGGGGGGTCCATCGGGCTCGGGACCTCACCGGTGAGCATCTTGCGTTCCCTCTTTGCATCCGGATCGGCTATGGGCACAGCCGAGAGCAACGCGAGCGAATATGGATGGGCGGGTGTCACGAACAGCTTCTCGGTCATAGCGAGCTCTACCAGCTTACCAGCGTACATGACGGCAACGCGGTCGCTGATGTGGAAGATCACGTTGAGGTTGTGGGTTATGAAGATATAGGTGAGACCGAGGGATCTCTGCAGGTCCATGAGCAGGTTGAGGACCTGCGCCTGAACCGAGACATCGAGAGCGGAGGTGGGTTCGTCGAGTATCAACATAGTCGGTTTCAGCGCGAGCGCGCGCGCCACGTTGATCCGCTGCCTCTGACCGCCGCTGAATTCGTGAGGGAACCTGTTAAGATGTTCCTTCTTCAACCCCACGATCTCCAGGAGTTCGAGGACCTTCTGCGTCAGCTCTTCACCCTTTGCAAGACCATAGACAATCAATGGCTCCCCGATGATGTTCTTGATCGTCATGCGTGGATCGAGAGCGCTCAACGGGTCCTGGAACACCATCTGCATGTTTCGTCTGGCCTCCCTGAGCAGTTTGGGAGAGTAATGGGTCATGTCACCTCCCATGAAGACTACAGTCCCAGAGGTCGGAGGAACCAGTCGCATGACAAGCCTCGCAAGGGTCGACTTTCCACATCCAGACTCGCCCACGATACCGAGAGTCTCTCCTCGGTCAACGAAGAATTCGACTCTATCCACCGCTCTAATCTCACCTTTGATGGTCGAGAACAATCCCCCTCTGATCGGGAAGCTCTTGCTCAGGTCTGTCGCGGAGAGGAGATGCTCTTCGGCATCGAACGATTCATCAGCTCTGGTCATTCGTGTCTCACCTCCTGACTGTAAGGAACCGGGTTATGACAAGCCACGAGATGTCCGGGGAGGACCTCGTTCAGCGGCGGCATCTCGCTCCTGCATTTCTCAAGCGCACGGTCGCACCTCGGATGGAATCTGCAACCAGGTGGTGGCTTGAGAAGATTCGGGACACTGCCAGGAATTACATAGAGCGGCTTCTTCCGCTCCTGCATATGCGATTGACCGATCTTGGGGATCGATTTGAGGAGGGCGCTGGTGTATGGATGCGTCGGGTGCGCGAATATCTCTTTCGTGGCCGATAGTTCCACGATATAGCCTGCATACATGATGGCCACCCTGTGGCATGTCTCGGCTATCACACCAAGGTCATGGGTTATCAGTAGAATGGAGGTGTTCTTCTTCTTCTGAAGCTCGCGCATGAGCGCGAGTATCTGTGCCTCCACCGTCACATCCAGTGCGGTCGTAGGCTCGTCCGCGATAAGAAGCTCAGGCTCGCATGACATCATCATAGCTATCATTGCCCTCTGACGCATGCCGCCGCTGAGTTCGAAAGGATAACTTCGCACCACCCTCTCAGGCTCCGCGATCTTGACCTCACGCAACGCGCCCTCCGAACGCATCGTCTTGGCCATTGCCAAACGCCTCTCGAATCTCCGGGAAACTGGATTGGAACGGACCAGGTATGACCAGGTATTGTTCTGATTCACCTTCATGGCCTTGTAGTACCTGAGAGCTATTCTGTAAAAGGCCCTGCGCATCGCCGCTGGGAGCCTCGGGGAAAGTCTGGCGCCACAGCCCACGCATGAGTGCCAATCAGTCCTCGTAGGGGCTCCGCATAACGAGCAGGCCTCGTATTCCTTCGCCGTCTTGTCCGCAATACCAGTCACACTGCTCGATGCCGTCTTCTGCATCTTCCTCGTCGCCACCTTGCCAGCCGAGAAAGCCTCCATCTCTCGATCAAGCTGACTCAGAACATCATCCATCAACAGATCTAGCTGGTGAAGCTCGAGTGTCTCGCCAATCTGATCGCCAATGGTGTATGATGGGTTCAATGCGGTCATCGGCTCCTGGAAGACCATCGACATCCTGGCGCCACGGATCCTGTTCAGTTCGGTCTTGGATTTCAGGAGGAGATCATACGAGTGCTCGAGAGCGTCCAGGTGGTTGTTGACCTCGGTCCTCTTCGGCCTGTTCTCATCCCCTTTGAGGGAACCCAACTGCTTCTCGAGCGACTCGATCTCTTTCTTCCTGCCCTCAGCGTCGTTCTCGAATCGTAGGTCATACTCCTTACGAAGAGCGGTGGCTTTCGCAGGCTCACCTAGGAATATCCTTCCCGCCTCCACATTCCCCGGTGGACTCTGGACCAACCCCATTATGGTGAGCGCTGTGACCGACTTGCCGCATCCTGTCTCCCCTACGAGACCCATGGTCTCCCCGGTGCGGACTTCCATGTCTATGCCTTCGAGGGCCTTGACGACACCCTCGTATGTGTGGAAGTATGTCTTCAGGCCCTCGATCCTCAACAACACTTCATCATCGACCATCCAGACATCACCTCCTGAGTTTCGGGTCCAGGATATCTCGTATTCCATCACCGAGAAGGTTGAACCCGAGTACTGTGAACACAATCGCGAGGCCAGGGAACGTCACGGACCACCAGGCCTGGAATACATATTGCTGGTTCTCTGATATCATCCGCCCCCATTCAGCAGTCCCCAGGGGCGCACCAAGACCCAGCCAGCCGAGTGCGGCAGCTGCGAGAACGACGTACCCGAAATCGGATGTCGCCTGGACGACGACCGGAGACAGACTGTTCTTGATCACATGCCGGAACAATATCCTGACGGGACCTGCGCCGACACTCCTCGACGCCTCGACATATTGCTTCTCCCTTATCGATAGCACCTGTCCGAAGACCAGTCGAGTATACCATGGCCACCACGTGATGATCATGGCATATGTGATATGGGTTATGCTCGGCCCCAATGCGGCGACGATGGCCATGGCGAGAACCAGGCTAGGTATGCTGAGGAAGATGTCCGTGGTCCGCATGATGATCTCGCCGATCCATCTGCCGACATATCCCGCGATCCCTCCGAGCAACACACCTATGAAGGCCGCGGGCAGGACCACTAGCACGCCTATGTAGAGAGCCTTAGATGCGCCGTACAAGACCATGCTGTACAGGTCCCTTCCGAGGACATCTGTGCCAAAGTAGTGGTCGGAACTTGGCTCGAGCAACTGGTCCTCCGTGGACACTGGCCAGAACTCCTGAGTCTTTCCGTCGACGACCTGGTAGTTGGGATGATACGGTGATATGAACGGTGCGAGAAGGGCGATCACGACCACACCTAGGATGATGATGAGCCCCACCATCGACAGGGTGCTGCGACTGAACAGATAGAGGGAGTACTTGGTCTCCTTTATCCGAGATTGATGCCTCAGCTTGAAATCCTCTAATCTCTGGCCTGAACCTCTCCTTGGGCCCCGATATAGCTCTGGGTGGTCGGAAGACATCGATCTTCAGCCTCCTAGGCGCACCTGGGGGTCCAGGTACGCGTACATCACATCGACTATCAGATTGGCTATCAGGAACGCGATGGTTATCACTATGGTGAACCCTAGTATCCCGGCGAAGTCCAACTGTTCGGTTGCAGTGACTGCGAAGTTGCCTATCCCGGGCCAGCCGAATATGCGTTCGACGAACACCGTGTAGCTCAGAGCCCCGCCTATTGTCAACCCAGATATCGTCAACGTGGGGCCCATCGCATTCTTGAGCGCATGCTTGTAGATCACGCTCCTTTCAGGCACGCCCTTCGCCCTTGCCGAACGGACGAATTCGGAGGACATCACCTCCAGCATGCTGGACCTCATCATCCTCAGGATGTAGCCTATGATTGAGAAGCCGAGCGCGAAAGCGGGCAGGGCGATGTAATATGCGCTGTAGAAGAACGCTCTCATATCGAACGTCAGGACACTGTCGAGCAAGAACAGTCCGGTGATCGAATCAGGAGGAGCGATATTGTTAGGGAACCTGCCGCTGAGCGGGAACAGCTGCACCTTGGAGACGAGAACGATCTGCAAGACGAGTGCCAAGAAGAATCCGGGGACCGAAATGCCGACGAGCGCGACGAACCTGGCGACAGCATCCGCCAATGTGTTCCTCCTGGTGGCGGAGAGTATCCCCAGGTAGATGCCGGTCGGGATGGCGATGAGGGACGCGACCAGGACCAGCTCGATCGTCGCAGGCAACTGTTCGATTATGATATCGGATACGGGACGCTTATACACAAACGAATCGCCGAGGTCGCCTTGGAAGACCCCTGTGACGTAGTAATAGAACTGATCGAGCAACGGGTCGTTGAGATGATACCGCTCCTCGATCGCCGCCCTGAGTATAGGGTCGTTCGCCCTCTTCCCGAGGTATACCCCGACTGGGTCGCCAGGCACAAGATGCGATATGATGAAAGAAAAGGCGAGGACTCCGACGAGTATGGGAATCATGAACAGAATACGCCTGACGATGTACTCCCACATCTTCACCGCTGCTCACCTCCGCTCGGACCACTATTGTCCGACATCGAACCCTGGCATCTCAGATGACCGTCGAATATTATAAGAAAGATGGAAGAAAGGGTTTACTGTCGTGGTACTTCAGATTCGCTAGCTGAGCGAATACCAGTAGAAGTTGTACCAAGTGACTGCATTGAACATGAAGCCATCCAGGTTGGACCTGTAGAAGCAGACATAATTCGTCTGTCCCACAAAGATCATGTTCGGCTCCTCGTTCAGGCCTTCCCACACGGTCTTGTAAAGGTCGGCTCTCAGGTCGGGATCGTTCTCCTCCTGGGCTGCCAGTGCCGCGTCATCGATCGTCGAGTTCACTATGCCCGTGAGGAAGTAGTCTCCTCCGGCATCCGCAGACACCGCAATAGGCAGAACATAGTCGTCAGGGTCGAGGTAGTCGATGACCCAACCGGTCATGTACATGTCCCAGTTGTCAGTCTTCCTGGTATCTTCCAGCACGGAGCTGGTCACCTGTGATAACTCCACCGTTATGCCGAGCTTCTGAAGGTTGGTCTTATAGAGGCTTGCAGTCTGTATCCTCTCGGTATCGCCTGAGTCGACATAGATCGCGAGAGCGACTCCGTCGAACCTCCTATCCTGCGAGTCGAGGGTGTAGCCCGATTCGTTCAGGAGTTCCGACGCCATGGCCAAGTCGAATGTGAATGCCTTGGATGGCTGCGCCACAGATTCGAGTGGCATGCCGTTCGGTATCGGTCCCTGCACCGGATCCATGTATCCCGCATAGTAGCTCTCTGAGGTATTCAAATAGTCGAACGCCCACGACAATGCCTGTCTGACTTTGGGCACAGTCATGAATTCGTGGCCGGACTTCTCAGAGTCAACGTTCATCGCGATCATCTCAAGCTGGAATGTCGCCACTGGGTCCACGATGATGTCCGAGTTGTCCTCTACATCAGGCATGTTGCCGAAAGGTATCTCGGCGATGGTCGCATCTCCCGATATCAGCGCCTGCACCCTGGTCGATGCTTCCGCGATCTCCTTGATTATGACCTTATCAGCATGCTCGCCGTCCCAACCGCGCCAATAGTTATCATTCTGCACCAACACAGTCTCCACATTCGGAGTCCATTTGTCAAGCTTGTACG
The DNA here is from genome assembly GCA_963719945.1 of uncultured Thermoplasmata archaeon. Taxonomy (GTDB): domain Archaea; phylum Thermoplasmatota; class Thermoplasmata; order UBA10834; family UBA10834; genus UBA9653. The sequence goes on from CAVRDX010000002.1 coordinate 83,188, forward strand.
GACCAGTTCCCATCGGGTTCGACTTCATGAAGTCGTGTGCGTAAGGATCGGAGTCAGTGTAGTGAGCCTCCGTGTATTCCTTGTCCATGATTCCCAGAGGGAACGGCTGAGCGATCGTCGCGAGGAATCCCGCGTACGCGAAGGTCAACTCAAAGTTCACGTGGAAATCATCCACCACGGTCACACTCTCAAGCCCGACGTCCTGACTCAATATCCATGCGACACCAGTGTCAGGAGAATCCATCTCGAGGACCCTCATGACGCTGAATTCCACGTCTTCCGCTGTGAAGCTGTTGCCGTTCGAGAACAACACATCCTCTCTTAGCGTGAAGTTGTACCAATATCCGCTTGGTGACACCGTCCAAGAAGATGCTAACACCCCCACATAACTGCTCAGACCTTCTCCCGGATAGCCAATCAGAGTGTCATAGATATTCTGTATCGGTATGAACGACATCGTATCGTATGCATCCATAGGATCAAGAGACAGCACATTCGTGGCCGCGTAGAATGCGATTGTCTTCTCGTCGCCTCCACCCATCGCAAAAATATAGTAGGCGAGCCCGGCGACGACCAGTATCACCGCTATGACAATCGCAATCAAAACACCTTTAGGCTTCCTTGCATCTGCTGGCTTCTTCCTCTCTTCTCCCATAATCTTCCCCCCAGACAAATAATGGGTCATGCCCCATGTTGTGAGGCATGCCCAAGTATCGCAGTGCCTGCACTAATAGCTGTCGCATTGATCGTTTATAAAGCCTGAATTCCAGCAGATTCACCGCCAGTATCAGACCGTCATTGGAGACATGCGGGATAGCTGTTAAAGATAATAGGCAACGCCTGGGAAGCGGACCACACCTGACTACAATCAGATTTCGACAGCAGAACCCTTCGTGCGAGCATTTTGCTGAGCGGATGATACTGAATCTTCCTGACTAGTCGCAATCTGACCCCCGCACAATATGCACCTTGTCCCGAACAAGATAGTACAGCCCCATGAACGCCAGTAATCCTAGAATCGGAAATATCGCTATGGCAGGACCCATCGATTCGATCGATGAATCGCCGTCGGCTATCTGTACCGCGACCATCGCATTCACAGCCGCTGCCATCGTGATGAAGAAACCGAAGAACAACAGGGTCAGATGGTAGGCCTTTTTCGGCTTTGTCATCAAGAGATACAACGCCAAATAACCGACCGGGACACTTATGCCGAGGTCAAGATATCTGATCATCCAGAACAACGTCGGTGCATCAGAATAGGATCCATCCTCAAGGTCGCCCTTGTCGCTGACCTGGACGACCTGCGCAATCCACATGATAGCGAATATCGATAGGAACACCGATATGAGGATGACGAATCTCCGCAGGCTCTTTCTGTTGAAGTCAGGAGCGTCCGACTCAGTGAACATTGACAGGCTCCCAATCAGAAGTATGAGACCGCCTACTACAAGCGCGAGATACAGCCAGAAGTAATCCTCGACATTCCCCGAATATGAAGGATCGCTCCACTCCTGACCGATGCCGATCGAAAGGCCAGTGTACATCAGAGTGATCGGCGTCAGGATGAGAAAGTATTTTGAGCTGTCACGTCGGAGGAGCTGCAGTATGCCACCGATGAACAATATTGGCGCGATCAGCAGGAGATCGGCAATATCCTGCCCTTTCAGTTGCGATAAGCCAGAATCCGAAGTCCTGTACTCTATCACTCCGAGCCCGAGAGGACCTAGAACGGCAATGAGGACAAGGACGACACCGCACAACAATGCTGCGATCCCGACCACGTTGTCTGGAATCAGCGGACCAGCTTCATTTTCGGATTCTCGGTTCTCCGATGTGACCATCGTACTGGAAACCATGACCATCACCTCTTTGTCAACGAATCAACCATTGGTTCGAATCGCGCTCCGATCCCGAACATCGTAAGGTCTGCAGATATGTTTAACCCCCCTACCCGTAGGGCTTACTCTCCGCATTTAGCGCACTCGATACGCTCTTCGTTTCGATACTTGCCAGGACCCATATGTCGGAAATATGATGATCTGAAAGGGTTTCAACGGGTGCGTGACTCATTCATTGTAGAGTTCAAGGAACTCGTCCCATTGGGTCTCCTCTGTGAACCATAGGTTATCGACGTACCAGGAGCCAAATGAATCCCATGTGCCCGCCCAGCTCCACCAGATGGATATGCCGCGAGTATCGCGCGCCACCGAACCTGTCGATATTGCCTTCACAGCATATTCGAGAGCGTCTTTCAGTAGCAGCGTGGAATCGGCCAACGCTGTCCTCTCAGGGCTCGCGGGATATCTGCCGAGTTCCTCGTACAGGAGCTGCGCGATGTCCAAGAGATCTGCCTGACAGACTGAGCCGCTGATGGTGTAGGCGTGCTTCACGGCACGGTTGTATGCTTTGCTGAACAGATCGAACCCATTGGCGAGGTCAGATGTCCATTTGGCAAACTCGTCGAGGGCATCCCTGTACAGCCTAAGGTCAGTAGCAACGAAATTGACCCTTTGGGAGGGCCCATAATATGCTTCCCATCCAAGCACCATGTCACCAGCAAGCTGCAGCGGAGTCCTCGATGGATCCTGAATCACTGGGCCGAACTGGAGATCGTACGGAAGACCGTTCCCGGGAACTAGCTCCTCGGAAGCGGCCATGTAGTCCACATATCCTGAGTAGCTGATCTCGTACATGCGTTCCATGCTGGACATCGAGCATGCATCGAAACCGAGCACATCTATATGGATATCCGCTTCGCGGACAGCTCTGTCAAAGTCAGGTCCGTACATTCTCGAACCATCCGTCTCGTCGACGCTGAACCCTTTCCAGGCACTACCATGGTCCCACATGACCAGACAGTAGTTCTCGCACGGATATGTGGAATATGACCACTTTATGAAATCTCTCAGAGTATCGGAACTCCCGAAGTCCAGCTCTATATCGGAATATTCCGTGGTCGTAGCCTCACCCGAGTATTCGACTATCTCATATCCGGTCGTGCTGAGCCGGTCCACCCAAGCCACCACGTTCACCAAAGGATTGTCCGGCAGGTTCCACAGCATCGGCACGGAGAACGTGTCCCAACACGCCTCGAGATTGTTATCCGCGCAGATGTACAGAGCGATCGTCCATGGGTCGGGTTCATCCGGATCAGCGGCTGACAGGCCCGAGAAACCAGGGACCGCCATCGCCAAGGCAGCCAAGATCACAGCGCATTTGCTGACACACTTCATCTTCCTCGATATCGACAAGTCTATTTCCCCCCACTGACCCATGAATCGACCCGACGCTATTTGAATGATTCCAAGGAAAGGGCTGGATGGGAAACTCAATTAGGGAATGATCGACATTCCAGGCTCGAAGACCATGAAATATTCGACTGGAACCCCTATGATACTCATGGTCGCGATGGTCATCATACTCGCATTCCCTTCGACAGATGCATGGAGCAACGGAGGGTATTCGGCGGACCAGAACGACCCCGACTACGGAACCCATGACTGGATCGCTGATGAAGCTCTCGCGATGCAGGTCGAGGATGTCTCCTTTCTGAAGTCAGCCTATCACTCCCAGTTCCTCCTTGGAACTGAGGCACCGGACAATCCGGAGTACATCGGGGATTCGACGAACCATCACATATACTTCTATTCGGACGGCGAGTTGCAGGACGATATCTGCGCCAGAAGGGCTGCGGAGTTATACGATGCTGCCCTCGAATACCTGCTCGATGGCGATTATAGCAGCGCAGCATACGACATCGGAGTCATGGTCCACTATATTGCAGACCCAGGCGTGTTCGGTCACACCATGGGAACCTACACGGATTGGGGAGCGGAGATACATCATTCGGATTACGAGAACGCATTTGAGTCGATGCTTGATTCGATACCTTCACCATCTGGAATTGAGCTGAAGAACATGAGCGCCTATGATGCAGCATTGAGCCTTGGAGAGACTATCACCTTTGGTGATGGTCCAATCAAGACCAACATATGGATGGATGCCAACTATGATTGGGAGGATGATGTGTTCGCATCGAGCGCGATGAGTTCGCTCTATTGTGCGGTCGAAGCAGTTGCCGCTGCAGTGAGCCATCTCATGACAGAGGCATTCTCAATCCCACCTGTTCCCGAATCTCCAGTCATACCTGTTCCTGAATCGCCGATCCCACCTCAGCCGCCGGCATCACTCACTGCAACATTCCTCGAATCATCGGTATCGCTATCATGGACGCCGCCCGCGAATGATGGGGGATCGAGCATAATCAAGTACTCGATCTACAGATCGACCGATCCTCAGAACCCGACTTACATCGATTTCGTCGTGGGATCTGTATTGATCTGGGCCGACGATTCTGTGCTTGATGGAGAGGTCTATTTCTATTGGGTCGTCGCGGAGAACATCGCAGGTGTGAGCGACATGACCCGCATCACATCCATCAGCATCCCGACAGAGCAGGATGATTCTCTTGCAGCAATAGCAGTCGTTTCGGCTGTGGCGGCAATCTTCACATCAGGCGGCCTGATCCTATGGCGAAGAAGATCCCATGGTTGATCACCTTCATCCAGAATCATCAGGTTTGATCCGATCGTTCATGAAGGAAACTGTATTATGTGAATGGAGACATTTCAGAGCTGTTGAACGAGAAAGAGGGATACGGTGACCATCGATATGGTGCCGTACTCGCAGTGGTTTTCGTATTGATCGTGGCAGTGCTCCTGTTGCTGGAGCTGAGGCACGGTATAATTCCCATCCTGGATCTGACGGATATGGACGGGAACACCGAACGGCTCCTCATCGCGATAATCGCAATATCCGTCACATGGCTCGTGCTGCATAACATGCGGTATCTCTTCGAGAAGATCACGATCCCAAAGGTCGGCAGCCATGCACAGGCGCGCTCGATGTGGAGACTCCTGAGCACGGCCATCTGGATATTCGTCCTGATCACGCTCATGCTGACGCTCATAGGCGAGGTGAGCTCACTCATATTGTATGTCGGCTTGATAGGCGCAGCCCTCACATTGATTCTTCAGAAGCCTTTGCTGAACATAGGTGCATGGGCGCTCATAACCTATAGGCGTCTATACAGGATAGGCGACCGGATCGCAATCGGGGGCGTGAAGGGTTATGTCCTCGACATAACCGCGATGTACACCGAACTCAGAGAGTTCGGAGAGTGGATGAAGGGAGATACATTCACCGGAAGGATCGTCACGGTTCCGAACGGTTTGATCTTCGACCAGCCGCTGCACAACTACACCCGAGACTTCCCGTTCATCTGGGACGAGATAGTCAATCTGGTCACATATGAGAGCGACATCGATCTCGCGAAGAAGTACATGATCGACTCGGCCAAGGAGATCGTCGGCGAACTGATGGCAAAGAATTACGAACTTTACCGGAGGAAGCTCGAGATAAGGGATCTGGACCAGCTGCTCCTGAAGGAACCAGAATACAGGATGGAGTTCTCCGACTCGGGTGTGAACATATATGTACTCTACTTCTGCCCCGTCGAAACGCGCAGGAAGATAAAGACACAGATCACCGAATTGATATGGAAGAGGTTCATGGCGGACCATAGAGTTGGAATCGCCTATCCGCATGTGCATATCATCGGAGACGTCAATCACGAACATAAGACGTGATTTGGCAAACAATAATTCGAGTCCTTTGACAAAATTCGATTACGAATTTTTCTAACGAGAAGGATTCCAACATGAGATTTATATAGCATCGCGCAAATCTTTCCTGTCAGACCTCTATAGTGGAATGGTCAGTACAGCAATAGAGGAGGAAATGCGCAATGCTATTCAGTTCGAGCAGGAGAATCAGGTTTAGCTGTTTTGTAGTTTTGATCGCCTTTGCCATGATGGCTCTGGCATTCACATCAACGATATCAGCCCGAGCGGAAGACGCGACATTGACATCCAATGATGGATATGTCCATGTCGGTTGGTTGAGCGAGGTCGTCAACTGGAACCCGCTTGCCATCGAGATGGTGGAGGACTATGTTGTCTGCTATCTGATGTATAGTACCCTCTTCACCTATGACGAGGATTGGAATGGACCTGTCCAGGATTTGGCGACAGGGTATTCCCAGACGATTGACAGCCAGACTGGCAAGATGACGACATACATCGACATCACACATAACGCATACTTCAGAAGCTTGGTCAATCCCACGGACACATCCCGCCAATTGACCGCGGACGATGTCGCATACACATTGAATCTGATAAAGAATAATCCATCTAGCTCATTTGACTGGTATCTATTAGAAGTTAGCAATATCACCGCTGTTAGCGACTTCACGGTCAGCATGGACACACCCTACGCCAAGGCGACCCTGTTCGATGATCTCGCAGGTATCCCCATCGTTCCGAAGTACATATGGGAGGGTCTCTCCAATCCGATCGGATCGCTGAACCCGGCAGATCTCGTCGGCAGCGGACCATTCATGTTCGATTCATACACGAAAGGCTCGTGGTACAAGTTCAGCACGGCACCTAACTACCACGGAGCAATAGACTATGGTGCAGCCAGAACAGTGAACATTGAAGGGATACTGTACACGGTCTATACCTCGAGTGACGCACTGATTAATGGTGCAAACACTGGAGCGGAAGACTTTGTAGTCCTAACCGGGGACCTATATGGATATGTTGAGCACCTAGGGCAAGACGCAAGCGTGAATATCTTCAAGGCAGCTGTCCAGGAACCAGGCATATGTGACATTGCAATCAATGCTATTCCGAACAGCTTCCGGGTTTCGACATATGGGAGTCACCATCCTGCATTGAATGATCCGAATGTGAGAAAGGCAATAATGATGACTCTGAACAAGGACTATATCACAAATACATCTTTGCAGGGACTGGCTACGATCGGTTCATCGGTGGTACAACCTGGATACTGGCAGGCACAGATCCAGGATCAATTGCCATATGATCCTTCCGCCGCCAAAGATTGGCTCATGAGCCACGGATGGAGCGCCGATGCAGATGGCGATGGCTACCTCGAAGCCATTCCAGGCAATATCTACGGAGTCCCAGCTGGCACTGAGCTCAGCGGCATAAGATGCCAGGCGCCCGATACCGATCCGACCTATGGATTCATCACCCAGGCATGGAAAGGCTGGGCGGAGCTTGCAGGCATAGGATTCGACTCATCCACAGAGTCCGAGATCACAATGATCAATGTCGCCTGGTACAAGGCGGATTACGACATATGGGTCTGGCACTGGGGCTGGGGACCTGAGCCGTTGGGTGGTGCTCTGAGTGTCTGGCTGACCTCTGAGATAATAGCTGGTGGAGATAACTGCCAGATGCCGATGGGGCCGTGGTGGTATGATAAGACCAACTACACACTCGCACCATCAGAATGGGGCTTGACCGGACCGTATTCAGCTTACGATCAGAACTACAGCATTGCGATGGAGACACTGAACATCGCAGATAGGAAAGCGATTGTCGACAAACTCCAGCAATGGGTATACGATTCATACACCGAGAACCCGCCATACTACGATCTCGGCCTGTACGGATACACAGATGCTAGGTTCGATAACTGGGGAGATGTCGCTGGTCATTCCGGACTCAATGTGGCTTCGGACCTGCTGTGGATATGGTTCAACGTAAAGGAAGTGACCAACAGAGCTCCAGTCTACGATGTGGGACTCGAAGATAGTTATATCGGACATGTCGACCAGACATTCTCGTTCAACGTAACCGTTCACGATGCTGAAGGAGATGATCTCGACGTAATATTCGATTACGGTGACGGCACAGCGCCGAGTGTCGTAACTCTCACAGGCGACACCACGGTGCCGACCGAGGCAACCGTGTATCATGAATACGGTTATGAGGGCGTGTACGATCTGACCGTCTCGATCACGGACAATTACGTGGATCCAGTCACTGGGCTCAGGGAGCCAATAGTGAGAACATCCTTCGTCCAGGTTCTCGGAGACGTGAACCTGCCACCGGAGATAACCTTCTTCGATTTCGATACTCCGTCACCGGCGTATGTCGGCGAAGAGACCACCTGGACAGTTTCCGCATCCGATCTCGAATCGTTTGAATACGGGTTGACGGTTACCTGGGATTGGGATGATGGCACATATGACGTCTATCAGATAGATCCATTCCCATCGAATCAGGTCGCAACCGTCGTGGCAACCCACACATGGGATTCAGCGGGCGAATACAATGTCATGGCAAGCGTCTGGGACAATTTCGACCTGCCGACCGGATACCACAATGTCTCGACCATCTTGTGGGGCTATACCATAACCATCAACCAGCCGCCGACCACACCGTACATCTATTCCATGGACGCGGTGCCTGGTGTCCCATTGAGCTGCTATGCATACTCATCCGACCCAGATGGGGACGCTTTGAAGTTCACATGGAGCTGGGGAGACGGGACATATACTGTGGACATGAGGACACCCTCTGATCCATACTCTCGGGTCTATTCGATCGTTCAGCATACATGGGAAAATGCGGGCAACTACTCCGTCACCGTGTATGTCGATGACGGTAACGGACATAATGTCTCCAGCAGTAGGATTGCGTTCGTGTACATGCCGATGAATCCGCCGCAGGCATATTTCTTTGTGTATCCGGGGATAGGCACTACGGGAACGGTCTTCACTCTCGATCCATCATACAGCTATGATTACGAAGATCCGTACAGTGCGCTGGTGGGCAGATGGGACTTTGATTCTGACGGCATCTGGGACACAGATTACGAAAGCCTTGAGGTGACGTATGTACAGTTCGACACGGTCGGGATCAAGAACATCTTGCTTGAGGTCATGGATACGACGGGTCTGATATCGACCTTCAACGAGACGGTTGCCGTAGACGACCTGCCGCCGGTAGCTGATGCGGGTCCGGATGCGTCGATTGCGGTTGGAACCACATTCTTCTTCGACGGGACCGGTTCGAGCGACGACCTCGGAATAACATACTACCGCTGGTCGTTTGTATACAATGGATACACACAATACCTCAGCGGAGCCATAACATCATTCTACTTCGATGTCGAGGGAGTGTACGAAGTCACCCTGACGGTGTACGACCGCGCAGGAAGGACGGATTCTGACACGATGACCGTGGCGGTGTTCGGGTCGGTCGTCGTGGTGAAGAACCCGGGAAGCTCCAAGAACAGCGTGATGAGCTGGGCTTACACTCCGGAGGCGAACGGTGCCTGGATCGCTTGGATAGAGAACCATGGACTCAGGTCTCTGACCATAGAGATATACGACACATCAGGAGGCCAGGAGACACTGGTCGCTGGGATGAAGATACGGTTCAACACATATGATGCGTATCCGACGGGGATTGTGTGGACCAGCGCAGTTCCGATGGACATTGGCAGGGCGTATCAGATAGTCGTCTCTCCGCAGGGAAGCGACGGGACCTATGCGATCCTGAACCAGGAGTTCATCGCATATTAGGTCAGCGCACTTTCGCAAACCCCTTACATCACTCTTTTATCTTCTAGAAACATACAGCGTCAGCCATTGATGCAATGAAGGTGATGATCGTGCGAAGGTCCGATGTGAAGACGGATAAGGACATCATCGAGTATCTGAAGGATTGGCCCGAATTCGAGAGGAAGGTCTATGTCGCAGCCTTCAAGATACCGAAAGGGAAGGTTAGCACGTATCAAAGGGTTGCCAAGATGGCGGGCAACCCTAGGGCCTGCCGAGCGACAGCAAATGCACTGCACAAGAATCCGCTCTACCCGATCGTTCCTTGTCATAGAGTGGTCAGGGCCGATGGGAGCTTCGGAGGAGACGAGAAAAGGGCCGCTGGGAGAAGAAGACATGTCCAAGAGGAAGGTGTGCCGATCAAGAAGGGGAAGGTCGTCATGAACGACGACATCATTTTTGGATGACACCTTCAGAAAGAGTCATACGCCCCCTCACGTATTAAGCAACGGTCATAATCCATGAAATGCCCCTATTGCGGAACCGAGAACCTGAGTACAAGCAAGTCTTGCGCAAGGTGCGGCCGTCCGCTAGGGAGGATGGCCTCAGAGAAGAGGGAACCTGCCCGCGCAAGACCGCCCTTGCAGAGAGAATCGAGTCCGACCATGAATGACCGGCCCTTGAATCTGAACGTGACGATTACTACAGAAGATGTCACCTCCAATTTGAAGAGGGCATATAAGAGAGGGGCGATGGATCATTCTACGAAGGTTCTAGATGGATTTCTGACGATCTTCGCATCCCTCCGGAAGAAGGATATAGACCTCAAAGGGCTGATGGAGAAGACCGCGAAGGCGATACAGCAGCAGTTCAGGATCAGATGGATATCAATCGGCCTCAAGAGCCCTGCGGACGGCAAGTTCAGGTACGAAGTCCTCGTCGGATTCAAGGAAGATGCCGCTGAAGCGAGGAAGAAGCAGGTGTTCGAACTAGCGGACTTCTTCGAGGACAAGAAGTACAAGGGAAGGATGATCAGCGAATATACCAAGCTGTTCCTGGAAGAGGACCGACCGTATACGGAAGGCGCAGAGGTCACGTTCAACAGGCCGATCCTGATCAATTCGAAGAGACGAGAGATAGATGATGCGCTCGAGGCGGACTATCTGGACGTGCATATCTATGGGATCAACAACGAGCTCAATGGATGGATAGAGATGTCCGGGACCATCATGGGCAAGTTGCCAGACACAGCTACCATCAGAGCGATAGAGATCATGTGCGACATAATCGGTCAGGCGATCCTGCGTTCGCAGAACAATCGTTATGGAAAATGAATTGAGATAAGAGGTTTGATCGTAGGCTCGTACTTGATATTCAAGCGACGCCCCAGTATTCCTCGAGGAAGTCCCACCAGCCCATATGAGGGAATTCGAACTCCATGTACAAGTCGTACGAGGCGGCGCTCGCGACCGTGTACATCGAGTACGAAGGCGGGAACAGTATCCCGATGCCCTGGTACCCTAGCTTTTCGCTGATTGGTGTGACTCCCATGCCCTTTATCACGTCAGAGAGCTCATCGAGCACTAGCTGGCAACCCGCATATACTGGAGAATTCTTGGGCACATGCTTCTGCAAGCTCTCGAGGAATGTCGGCAGGTCGATACGACCAGCAGATCGCGAACCCCATGGAGTCCTCGATTCGGCTTCGGCGGTGTTGATCGCGCTCTTGTACTGAGTGATATCAGTCGCGAGCATCGATGCGAGCACGTTCATCGAATTCGCAGCGTCCGCAATCTCACTGAGCTTGAAGACCGTCTGAGTCGTGAGAATCTCCGACATGAACGGCGAGACGCTGAACAACTTCGTGAACTCATCCACTATCACCAAGGACAGTTCTTCGGAATCCATATCCGGCTTTGCGGTGAGCCTCTCGAGAATCTTGTCATATGAGAACCCGCGCCAGCCGATATAGCTCTCACTCGCCACTACATAGTCAGTCTGCACGCCTCTTGCAGCATATTCATAGATGGTCTCGATCTGGCCGACGGAACACTCGTCCATGGCCATGACATCTACTTTCAATCCGTCGAGCGCTCCAATTAGCTCCTGATGGGTCAGCCAATCCCCACCTGCACTGCCGTCCTCCATCGTTTCGTCGTAGCCGACGCCGCTGACACCAGAACCGTGATCCCAGAAGAACAAACACATGTGCTCAGCGGCATAATTCTTGTTGCTGTACTCAATGAAAGACCGGAGAACAGATGGGTCACCCATGTTGAGTTCTCCATATTCTTCGAGGAGTACCAATTTACCAGGGTTCACCAGGTAGAGTTTGGTTTCTGTGTACAACCCATCGACTATGGTCAGTACGTTCACATCGTCTCCTGTCCCAACAGCCATGAGTTCATCGAGATCGGTCTGTATGTATGCATCCAGATTGTTGTCCGCCACGAGATAGACAAGGACCGACCATTTGGCAGGTGTCCGTTCACTCTCATCCTCGGCAATGGCAAACCCAGCGAATGCCGATGCGGCGAATGCGATCGCAAGCAGTACGCAAGAAGTCCTCTTGATCACTGACACTAGTTGTATCCCCCCTTTCCCCTTAGACTGGAACAAGTAAACGACAATCTGGGACTTAGCATCTTCGTCACTGACTATTTAAAACGGTGTGGTTCCGCCCATGCGTTCCTGACGGCGACATATAACCAGACAGATGGTCGCAGCCGATGGACTGGAATCAGCAGATTCGGATCAGCAATCCGACTCGAGAAGGGATATCAGAGAATGAATCAGACGGCTCCAGGAGCAAGGTTCGTTTCCAGTCATAAAGCAACTCTCGGCCCGAAGTTGCGGAATCCGTTTGGAAAGGCATATTATTCAATGATTTGGAACCTACTGGATTAGAAACATGCATTGGTCGAATAATGATGCGTCACTGATATGTATTACGATCATGATGGATGCGCAATAAACAAATCGATTGGTAGCAGTTTCATACATGACTTTACAAACATATGCAGAAGAATCATTGAATTGGGAGCCATTCTATGGACGATATGCTGAAGCAGGAGATAGATAGGGCTGTCGAAGAATCTGCCAGGAAGCTCTATCAGGTATCCATTCCACCCGTTCGAAGATGGTTGCTAGAGACTGTGATGGACAGGGATATGAATGATCCGAGTGTCCAGCACGCAATCGAAGAGAGTCGGAACTATCCATTTCTTGTAAGAATGATGGCGAAGCAGAGGAAGGACGGAACATGGCCGATCCCGAACCAGAGAAAGGCAGAGGAGGATGCTGGCCTCGGACCGCCATACGGATGGACATACATCACCATTGTCAGGAACCTCTACCTTGCCTACGAATATTGCGCGAGCGGCGATGACCCTCAAATACAGGCTGCTATTGAACGCATACTGAGCTGGCAACATAAGGATGGATACATCAATGGGCCCGATCCCGATATGATACCGAGGCCGCATTACAACGGCATTGTGCTCGGAACCCTGCACAAGTTTGGCTATGAGAACGACCCTCGCGCCAAGAAACTCGCTAACTGGCTATTGAAAACACAGAGGAAGGATGGAGGCTGGAACATACCTTATCTCCAGGACATGAGGTATAGACCAGAATACAGATCACTCAGGAACGATGAGTTCCTTGATTTGGTCAAGTCAGGGAAGACTCCCGAATACGACCCTAAGGATTACATGGACATACCGAGCTGCATATGGACCACTGCCGGTGTGAACAGGGGGCTTGCATGGCTGCGACCATTTGGCACGAACAAGGCTGCACACAGGGGAGGCGAGTTCGTCCTTGACAGGTTCTTCAAGCGCAACTACCACTCCAACTTCTATCAATCCGGCAAGAACTGGACCATGTTCAAGTTCCCAACGTATGCGGGTTCTGGAATGACCGTCCTTGATTCATTGCTCTATCTTGGCTTCGGCCCTGATGATGAGAGGATGGAGAAGCCCATCAAGTGGCTGCTGAGCGCCAGGAAGAAGGACGGGTTCTGGTACAGATCCCACCGACCGCATCCCATTGATGACCAGTGGCTCACGGTAAGCGCGCTGTTGATCATCCACCTATACTCGTCTATGTACTAGCGTGAGGTGGAATTCAGAGCTTGTACTCCTTGTACTCGCCCTCGCAGGGATTGCCCATGCACAGAAGCATCCTGAGCTTCGTCGTGTCGAATATGACTGCGAAGGTGGTCTTGGACCAATCGTGCTTGGGCTCCGTGGTGACAGGGTGCCTGCATATCGATGCCGGGCGGTTCACATGATCACCCAGGATGCTCGCAAGCGATTCAATCGTTACATTACCTAGCTGAGAACGTATCAATCTCAGCGCCCGATGATATCTCACTATCGTGCTGGATGATTGATACATCGTCCTCGAGCCTACCGGACCGAAGGCATTCTCATACCTGTGCATGTCCGGGGTCAAGAAGTGGTTCGCATGCACGAGATATCCGTCGACCGGATAGAGTAATCCAAAATCAGTCGCTGAGGCTTCCACACTGTACATCTCGCCGCTCGAATGACAGATATTATGGTTGTAGCTCGATGCCCTGGCAGATGGCGTCGCATGCTCAAGTGCTTCCCCGATCCTAGTAGACCCCAGGATCTTCGGGGCCATCATCAGCTTTGGAATACCGATCCTCATATCATTCATGTATAGAGAATTGCCAGTGAGGCTGATCCCGGCAGAGTTGATGCCGCTGATCCATTCGAGACCACCCATGGACATCACCATGAATCTGGGACCGGTCTTGGGTTTGCACTTGATCAGGACCAGCTGCTCCTCTGAACTCGGGGTCCAGTCCTCGCTATGGGCGGAATATACTGATCCGTCTGCGGTGACATCTCCATTGACAGCGATGTCAGTGCACTGACCGACCTCGTCCAGGCAGAACAAGTAGAATATCTCATCAAAAGGCACCTTTGCGGCCTCGGAATACGACCGTATGAATTCCAGGTACTCGGGATTGTAGTCCTCGACATATGGCACGTGCTTGCCCGCGTTCGCGATTACCTTCGACCAATCGAGAGAGCGCCTCTTGACACCATCCTTCGCATCGGCCAGCATCCCCTTCAGTTCCTGCTTGCAGCTCGCACCGAGCTTCTTGCCCATATTGGAATATGAACCCGATGCCTCGACAATCTTCAAGCGACGCCTATTCACCATGGTAACACCTTGGTATGAGCGACTAGTACACGCTCCTTCATAAAACATGCGTATGAAACGGGGTGAAAGTCATGTCAGGAAGACGATACCTATATATGCTGGCAAGATTAACATTCGAAAAATGACGTGGCGCTCTGCGAATCGACCTGAGCAATCGTCGATAGGCAAGAACCACATCATTGAAGAAACAGATTGTATATCATCACGCAAGCTGCAAGATAGACGCCGCCAGTGAATATGGCCCTGACGACTTTGGTCCTCAACTTCTTCAGACCCCATGTCGACCCGATCAGTCCCATGACGAACACTAGTGGAGTCAGGACGAGGACGAGGTCGTAGTTGATCGATACACCTTCTTGGAAGGCGTACGCCACGAATGCTGCGGGCGTCAGGATGGCACCCATGAACGCAGAGGTGCCGATCGCCTTCCTCGTCTCAAATCTGAACACATATATTATGAGAGGGACGCTCACGACGCCGCCACCTATGCCGAAGCTGCCGATCAGGAATCCTGTCAGGATGCTCACGCCAACTCCGGCGAGCCTGCATTTCAGGCTGAAGTCTGCAGGGCAGACGAGGTTCTCCTTCTTGGCCTTGTACAGATCATACATCATCTTCGTAGCGACTATCAAGAGCAATACCACAAAACCGAGCTTTGCGATGCGGTCCTCGACTGAAGAAGTGAACATGACGCCGGCCAGGACTCCTACCAAGCCGCCGGCCGCCAACATAGAACCCAACCTGAAATCCACCAGGCCTTTCCTGCTGTGCGTGTATGCAGCGCTCAGCATCGTGACGAATGCAAAGCAGAGGGAGAGCGGGACTATTTCTCGCATATGCAAAGAGGTGAAGAAGACGACCATTATGGGGACGTATAGCTGGCCTCCGCCAAGTCCAAGGTTAGAGTAGAAGAAGGCGACAGCCCCGACGAGGATGGCCACGATGAAGACATATTCGACACCGATCGATTCGAAGGCCATGAGCGGATAAAAGGTAGGCGGATATTAAACAAGTTTGATTATACTCCTGTTCGAATTACGCGTTCCTTTTGCGAAATACATGCAACAATGTGATTGATATTATCAATGTGTGCTCAATCGTTTTATATATAATAGCAATTCATTCTGTGAATGTCTCAGGGGTAATGAGCATGAAGATTCTGAGAGTGGACCTCAGGTCGGAGAGATTCGAGGACTACGTCGTCCCGGAAGATGATTGTCGCAAGTACCTTGGCGGCCGAGGATTGGCAGCCAAGATACTGTATATGGAGAACAAGACCAAGATCGAACCACTTGACCCCGAGAACCGACTGATATTCATGACGGGCCCATACACTGGGACCTTAGGATCATTCACTGGGTTCTACAATGTCACCACCAAAGGGCCGCTGACTGGAGCGATACTATCCGCGCACTCTGGCGGTCACTGGGGGCCGATGTTCAGGAAGACGGGATATGACGGCATCATCATCAAGGGCAGGGCAGCGAAACCGTCCTATCTTCTGATCACGGACGATGGTCCCGAGTTGAGAGATGCATCGGATCTGTGGGGGAAGGACGTCTTCGAGACGATCGACCTTCTGAAACAGAGACATGAGAAGGCCAGATCAGCAGTGATAGGACCCTCCGGCGAGAACCTTGCCAAGTATGCGGCGATAATGAACGACCACCACAGAGCCGCTGGCCGTGGTGGAGTCGGCGCGGTCATGGGCTCCAAGAACCTCAAGGCGATCGTTGTCCACGGGACGAGGGATGTCCCGCAGGCAGACCCTGAGAAGCTCAGAGAATCCTTCAAGACAGCGACACAGACCGTGAAGGAGAAATCCGCCGCATTCATGAAGTACGGTACATCCATGGTCGTCGGGATAACTGGAAAGGCAGGAACGATCCCCACGAGGAATCTGCAGACCGGCTACTTCCCCGACTACGAGAAGATAGGCGGAGACGCCCTCGTAAACAATCACAAGACGAGGGATGTCGCATGTGCCAGGTGCCCTTTGCACTGCGGGAACGAGACGAAGGCAGAGAACGACTACACAGCGAAGACCGAAGGGCCTGAGTACGAGACCCTTGCTATGTTCGGCTCGAACCTGGGCAACTCCAACCTCGAGTCAATAATCATGGCGAACGACCTGTGCAACAAGTACGGCATGGACACGATATCCTGCGCAGACACCATCGCGTGCGCATTCGAATTGTTCGAGAAAGGCATCATCACCGAGGAGGACACCGGAGGGCTCAAGCTCGAATGGGGAGACCACCGGACGATCATAAAACTGGTCGAAATGACTGGCAGAGGAGAGGGGTTCGGGAAGCTCATAGGCGAGGGATCGAGAAGGCTGACCCAGAAGTACGGTGCAGAGGCGACAAAGTACGCGATGAATGTCAAGGGGATGGAGTTCCCTGGTTATGACCCCAGAGGCATCCAGGGCATGGCTCTGGCATTCGCCACTTCCACGAGAGGTGCATGCCACCTCAGAGCGACCATGTATGTTCCCGAATTGTTCCAGGGAGTTCTGGACAGGTTCACTGTAAAGGGAAAGGCGCAGACATTGAAGGACCTGCAGGAACTTTTCACGGTCTTTGACTCCATGATACTCTGCAAGTTCGGCGCGAGGAACGCTTTCGCCAACTCGTGGGACAGCATGGTCATGCTGACAAACGCAGCCACAGGCAATGGATACACCGTCGATGAGCTGAAGCAGGTAGGCCAGAGAGCGTGGACCGTTGAGCGAATGTTCAACCTGAGGGAAGGGCTCGGGCGTAAGGACGATACGCTTCCGGATAGATTCTTCACGCTGCCCATACACGAAGGGCCATCAAAGGGAGCGGTTGTCAATAGGCAGGATTTCGACGCTGAGATAGGTGAGTACTATAGGTTGTGGGGCTGGAACGATAATGGCGCCCCATCTCAGGATACTCTCGACAGACTCGACATACACATGTAGAATCAGCATCAATTGAGATCTGCAATACTGGCTATAAGAACAGGATGAGTCGAGTGCGTTATCAGATGCGAAAACGGCCATGCGCGGCTTTATAATCCGACTAACTCCTAAACAGCCTCGGTGTCTACTTGATAGAAACCACCGGCCTGGTCAAGGACTATAAGACTGTGAGGGCGCTTGACGAGATAAGCCTCAAGGTAGGCAGAGGAGAGATTTTCGGATTTTTTGGGCCTAACGGTGCTGGAAAGACCACCGCGATCAAAGTGCTATGCGGACTCACCTCTGCCACGCAGGGCGATGCCTCCGTGATGGGCATAGATGTCATCAAGAGGCCTGTGAGGGTCAGAGACAATATCGCAATATTGAGCGAGGAGTCAAGGTTCTATGAGGAGATGACCCCACGAAGATACCTCAACATGTTCGGCAAGTTCATGCTCATGTCCAGGACGGAGAGGACGGCTGCGATAAACAGGGCTGCCGACCTTGCTGACCTCACAGGGTACATCGACAGGAGGATCGCACAATTGTCGATGGGACAAAGACAGAGAGTCTCCCTCGCAAGGGTGCTGATGTCGGACGTCCCGCTCGTGTTCCTGGATGAACCTTTCGAAGGAGTCGATATATTGCATCGACGGAAGTTGAGGGAGCACTTCAGACAGTACGTCGAAAAGGGAAACACGGTATTCTTCACATCTCACAATCTGATCGAGGCGGAGCAGATCGTCGATCGCTTCGCGTTCATCCATAAAGGAAAGCTCATAGCAGTCGGTACTGCAGAGGAATTGAAGGAGAAGTATCTCGCGCCATCGTACCTCCTGCACGTAGCTGACCCACAGAAGGCAAAGGAACTGCTGGACAGCAACCTGAGGCTACAATCGATCCAGATATCCGAAGGCAATGTATCCATCGTACTGCAGAAGCGGAGCGACGCCCCGATGGTCGCCAAGATACTCGTCGAAGGAGGCGTGGATCTCTACGAGATGAGGACGATCGGCACGATGGAAGAAGTGTTCGAGAGGACTTCAAGAGGTGATTACCAATGACGACCGTACCGCCTCCGCCTAGTGACGATGAGTTGCCTCCACCACCAGCAGACATGGCCGAGGAGACAAACCACTATCCAGGGATCAAGATCAAGAAATCAGGCGTCTTTGCGACCCTTCGCAGAGCCGTGACGATATTCGAAAAAGACCTGAGGACGATGGCAAAGCACGGACTCATAAGTTCGGTCATCCTGCTGATCTTCCTTGGGCTGATATTCTATATCGCCAGTTACTCGATGTCATTCGCCCTGACCTTCGATTTCAATGAAGGTGGAGACGGCGGGATGTCGATACCTGGAGCGACAGAGAACGTCCCGCCGGTCGCTGACGCTGGCACATATGGCACAATAGATGCTGGAGACACCATCACACTCGATGCGTCAGGGTCCACGGACAATGCGGAGATAGTTTATTACATCTGGAACTTCGGAGATTCCGAACGAAGTATAGAACTCTACGGGGAGGCCGTCGAATACACATTCATGGCCGCAGGAACATACAACATAAACCTGGTCGTGGTAGACAGTTCATGGAACATGGACGAGGATGAGACGACCATCACCGTCATGAGCACTGGAACAGATGCGGAAATGCCGACTTCAAGCCCATCATTCATCGCCGATATTAACGCTGGAAGCATCGTATCATTCGATGGCTCCGGATCCTATGATAATGTTGGTGTGGTCAACTACACCTGGACTTTCTTCGATTACAGAGATGTCGTACTGTACGGCGTCTCCCCTGAATATCGATTCCAGAACGCAGGGAACTATTGGGTCACTCTGACCGTAAGGGACGCTGCGGGAAACACTGGCCAGAATGGATTCAATATCAACGTGATGCGGGACGGGGATGATTCCAGTCAACCAGAAGCGCGCATATCCACCGACGAGTTGGTAAGTCAGGGGGACACTGTCACCCTGGACGCGACGGAATCCTGGGACGACCAGGGGATAGTCGCATACACATGGTATGTCAAGCAGAATGAGACCACAATGGTCTATGCCGGAGAGACTGCGATATTCACCGCAGATCATTGGGGACCATATGATGTCACCCTGGTAGTCCGCGATGCCGCAGGGAATGCCATGAGCACAAACACGATGATCATCGCACTCCCGCTCGGAATCGATGTGGATGCGATACCATGGACGGCTACACCGTTCGGTCAAGATGTCTCGTTCAACCTTCTGACTTTCGCATATGGTGCCGCGCTCCTCGCATCGGTAATCTACATAGGCGGCCTGTTCGCAAAGGGGTTCGCACACGAGATACAGAAGGGGACCTTGAAGATCCTGTTCTTCGGACCGATCTCTGTGACGACGATGATATTCTCGAAGATACTCTACCCGATCGTGGTGGGGCCGATATTCATCTTCCCGTTGGTCCTGATATCGCTATCACCATTCGACCAGTCCGCGAACGATATTCTCATGATAACGTTGGTATCGTACATACTGGCCGTGATCACGATGGTATCGGCGGCCTATGGTTCATGTTTGATATATTTCGGCGCCAAGAGGATGGTCCTGAAGCCGACCGTCATCTCCAGGATGTTCATGTACTTCTCACTCATGGGCACCATGACCGTCTTCGAGTGGCTCTCGTTCCTGTTCGACCAGTGGTTCAAGACGAGCTACTGGGGCGACCTCTACCTAAGCAATGGGTCGACGATCGCGACATTCTCACCGTTCCACCAGGGAGGTGTGATCCTGTCGAACATGATCATAGGCAGCGAGAGCGTTCCAGATTGGGGCGTGTTCATAATACCCGCGCTGCTCATAGTCTTCGGAGTGCTTGCGTCCCGTAAACTCTACCCCGATCTGTTCACGAGAGAATAAGGCTAGGGCTCTTGCGAAAGCATAATCCGCCGGACGACGATAGCATCCACGTGAAGGTCTGCATACCGTGCACATATCCCGGTGGCCCGGATTCGGTTATTGCCACCAGATTCGAGAACACCGACCTTCTGGACTACTACGACATAGACGATGATGGACGCTTTGAACATACTGCGCAGATGAGGAACTGCGGTGGAGCGACCTGCGTCGACCCGATCGATGCGATAATCGGGCGTGGAGTCGATGCTGTGATCATCACTGGGCTGACCCCCGATTCGCTGATGAGGTTCCACCACGGCTCCGTGAAAGTCCTGATGACGGCAGACCCATCCGTAAGGGCGACCCTCGACGCGCTCGCAAGGAACGAGCTTGAAGAGATCAAAATAGACCAGTTCGCCTGTCTCGATAAGTCCAGAAAATGAAGGGTTTTGAGTAAAAGGTTTTGTCCTGTGGACTCAAAGGGCCTCGAGCTTGCTCTTGTTGGCGAGATTCTCCTTGGCCATCTTCTCCATGATCCTGGCAGCTTCCGACAGCAGGTTCTTCGCGACCTTGGACGAATCGCCGTAGAACCTCGCGGATGTGCTCTCGATCCCAGCGGCAAAACTGGCCGATGTCTTCAGGTCGGCCCCTGCGGGGATGTTTGGATCCACAATATAGTGTTCCCGTTCCAGGTCCTGGATCGGCTCGAGGATCATCTCGTTGAGCTTCTCGCGCCTGGTGTTCACCAGCAGGATCTCGCGCTTCTTGTGGTTTGCAGCGATCTCCCTGAACGTCTCCGATGCCGATGCCATCTTCGGGTCGTTGGCCAACTGTTCGTTCACAGCAGCAGCGACCTTCTCGAGTTCGAGAGCGAAGCGTATGACCGTGCCGAACGAGTTCAGCTCTGGGAAATCGCATTCAACCATCAATACCACCTGGTGATGACGACCTTCTTGTCCGTGAAGAAGCTCACTGCGTCCTTGCCCTGACCGTGTAGGTCACCGAAGAACGAATCATTGTACCCGGCGAATGGGAAGTATGCCATTGCAGCGGCGACGCCGACGTTTATGCCGATGTTGCCGCACTGGACCCTATACCTGAAGTCCCTGGCCCACTTGCCATTTTGAGTGTATATCGACGCCGCGTTCCCGAACGGACTCTTGTGTATGAACTCGATCGCATCGTTCAGGGAATCCATAGCCATGAAGCTCACGACCGGCCCGAATATCTCCTCCTTGGCGATCGTCATATCAGGGGTGACATCCTTGAACACTGTCGGGCCGATGAAGTATCCCTTCTCGTAGCCATGGACCTTGATGTTCCTTCCATCGAGCAGCAGCTTTGCGCCTTCCTCGACACCTTTGTCTATGTATCCGAGGACCCTCTTCTTCGCGGCCTCGGATATCACAGGCCCCATGTTGGACGACTCGTCCAGACCGTAGCCTACTTTGATCTTCTGCGAGGCGTCGAGCAGCTTCTTGAGCAGGGGTTCAGCGATATCCCCGACTCCGATCAGGTTGGATCCTGCAAGACATCTCTGCCCGGCACAGCCGTAGAAGGATGCTAACATGTTGTTGACGCTCTTGTCCAAGACCGCATCGGGCATCACAACGAGCGAGTTCTTCGCGCCACCCTGGGCCTGGACGCGCTTTCCATGCTGCCCTGCCATCTTGTATATCCACTTGGCCACCGGAGTCGAACCGACGAACGAGACACCCTTCACTGCAGGGTGTTCGAACAACGGGTTGACCGCATCCTCCCTGCCGTTCACGAGGTTCACGACGCCTGGAGGGAAGCCAGCCTCGTCTATCAGCTTGAACATGTACTGAGTGGTCATGGGGACCTGCTCAGACGGCTTGATGATGTACGTGTTTCCTGTTGCCACGGCATAGGGCCAGAACCAGAACGGCACCATGCCAGGGAAGTTGAACGGGCACACTGCTGCGAACACTCCCAAGGGAGATATGATTGCCTCCTCGTCGATATCGGCGGCGGCTCCATCCTCAAGGTTGTACCCCATCTGGAGCGATGTTATACCAGAAGCGACCTCGACGTTCTCGATGCATCTGCGGGTCTCACCACGAGCGTCGTCGATCGTCTTACCCTGCTCCTGTGAGATTATCCTCGCGATGTTCTCGAACTCCCGCTCCATGATGGCCTTCAGATTGAACATCAGCCTAGCACGAGAGACCGGTGAGGTCTCTCTCCATGCCCACCACGCATCATTGGCCGCCTCTATCGCGGCATTGGTCTCATCACGCGTCGAGAGCGGGACCTGGCCAATCACATCCGTCGTCGCTGGATTCTTCATATCGAGGAGTTTGGATGATTTCGAATCCACCCATTCCCCGTTCACGTAGTTTTTCAGCTTCCCGTAGTTCTTTTTGACTTCAGACAATACAGCCATTCTATCGATTCCTCATGGTCTGCGCGACCAAATTCAAGGCAATTGAGTTGAACCCGCATAGCAGGCGATTGGAGAACGACAAACACCTTATTACAGGTTCGCCTGCGACATATGCCACTGTCAACATTTTATCGTTCCGTTCGTAATACGTTCAACTCGCAGGGCGTATTCCGCACTTATGTTCTATATATTCGCCCTGGTTTTGCCCGAATGTTGTCCCTCGGTATATATATTGCGGCACAGGCCAGACCTCCGTCTATGAACTGGAATTCGTCGTATGTAGTGATAGATGAAAAGGATGGAAAAGCGAGGGAAGAGGTTTGACCGATATTTTCTGCCATACTCATCAGAGGCCTGCTTTCTTGCTCTCCTCGGCAATAGCGGATTCGAGTATGTCCAGACCTTTCTCCAGCAGACCCTGCTGGATCACCAGAGGCGGGTGCAGCCTTATGACATTGCCATAAGTCCCGGCAGTCAGGATGTACAGCCCCTTCTTGTGGCAGTTCAGCTGTATGTTCCTTGTGACCTCAGGTATCGGATCCTTGCTGGCCTTCGACTTAACCAGCTCGATCCCCATCATTGCGCCCAGGCCGCGGACATCACCGACGATCTCGAATTCCTTCTTCCACTCGTTCAACCGCTTCTTCTCGACCTTGTGGATCATCTTCGTGTTCGGAAGCGCCTTCTTGGTGAGCTTGATCGATTCGAGCGCACCAGCGCAGCACACAGGGTTGCCGCCGAAGGTACCGCCAAGGCTGGCAGGTCCCGGAGACGACATGATCTCCTCTTTGCCCGTGACGCCGCCAAGCGGCATGCCCAGCGATAGGCCTTTGCCGGAGACGAGCAGGTCAGGTACGACCTTCCAGTTCTGGATGCCGAACATCTTGCCAGTCCGCCCGAAACCGGTCTGAACCTCATCATCAATGAAGACAATGCCGTTGTCGTCGCATATCTTGCTGACCTTCTCCCAGTATCCCGGGGGTGCGGGAATGAAGCCGCCCTCACCCTGCACGGGTTCGCCGACGAGGGCGCAGACATCGCCCGCGAGAGGTGATGTCTCTATGACGGTCCTGATGGATTCCACGCACGCCAGACCACAGGATGGGTGCTCGAGGCTGAGCGGGCATCTATAACAGTATGCGAAATCGACATGCTGCACATACGGCACCAGCGGGTGGAAGCCTTCTCTGTATGGCTTCTCCTTGCCAGTCAACGAGATGTCCATGAAGGTCCTGCCGTGGAATGATGAACGGTAGCTCACGATCCACTTCTTCTTCGTGTACGACCTCGCGATTTTCAGCGCGTTCTCGATCGCCTCGGAACCACTGTTCAGGAAGATGCTCTTCGTGAGCTTCCCTGGACAGATGCGAGTCATCTCCTCCGCTAACTTGACGTACGATTCGTAGGGAGAGACCATGAAGCAGATGTGGATGAACTTGTCCAGCTGGTCCTTGCAGGCCTTTACCATCTCAGCCGGCCTGTGACCGCAGTTGTGCACACCGATACCGACCGTGAAATCGAGATAGACGTTCCCGTCCACATCCCTCATGAACGGCCCCTCGGCATATTCCAGCGCGGCCGGAAGACCGATCTTGATGCCGTCGGTCACGCATTTCTCCTTCCTCTTCAACATCGCTCTTGTCTTGGGTCCCGGAGGTTCGATCACGATCTTCGGACCCTTCAACTTCACAGATTTCTTGCTTGCCATGTCATCATGCTCCTTTTGATATCATAAAAGTCGAGCGTAAAGAGTTTGATGGGGAGTTGCCGATTGCAGTCGGCAACTCACTTCCCTTTCTCCACCTCCTTGATGGATTCCTCGAGCGCGTCGATTCCGAAATCGACCTGCTCACGGGAGATCACCAGAGGCGGAGCAATCCTGAAGCAGTTCTCTCCTGCACCTATGGCCACCACGCCCTTCCTCCAGGCATTGTGGATGATGTCGTGGGCGCCTGCGCCGTGCTTCGCCTTCGTCTTCTTGTCCTTGACGATCTCTATGCCGATCATCAGACCCTTGCCTCGGACATCGCCTATGATCTCCGAGCGCTCCTGGATCTCCCTCATGCGCTTCATGATGTAATCGCCTTGCTTCGTGGCGTTCTCCATCAACTTCTCGTTCTCTATCACGCGGATGGTCGCTAGAGAGGCTTCACAAGCCACTGGAGTGCCGCCGAGTGTAGTGCAGTGGGAACCTGCATCCCAGTCGAATACATCGGCGCGTCCTATCGTGGCGCCGAGAGATATCCCTCCGCCGAGTGCCTTCGAGCTGCATATGACATCTGGGACGATATCGAAGTGCTCGACCGCCCACCATTTTCCGGTCCTGCCCATGCCGCACTGGACCTCGTCCACGCCGAACAGGATGCCGTACTTGTCGAAGAGCTTCTTCAGACGCTTGAGGTAGTCCTTCGGGGGAACGACATATCCGCCCTCACCCTGGATCGGCTCAATCAGGGATGCGGCCACCTCCTGCGGCGGCACATACTTCTTCAGGACATAATCATCGATGAAGTCGACGCACCAATAGTCGCAGTCTGGGAAGTTCATCTTGTACGGGCAGCGGTAGCAGTACGCATATGGCACATGGTACACTCCAGGCATCGTCGGGAAGTACCGTGCCTTCTGGATGATGCTGCTGGCCGTGAAGCTCAGGGCACCCATGCTCCTCCCGTGGAAAGCTCCCGTGAACGCAAGGAACAGAGGCCGTTTCGAATGCCATCGGGTCACCTTCGCAAAAGCTTCGATGCTCTCGGCACCGCTCCCGCTGAAAAATACCTTCTTGGCGAAATCACCGGGAGTTATCTCATTGAGCTTCTCCGCGAGCTCGACGGCGTACCGGTAGTAGAAATCCGTGTACGAATAGTGAAGCAGGCGTTTCGCCTGGTTCTCTATCGCCTTCACCACTTCAGGGTGGCAATGGCCCACGTTCATGGCACCGAGGCCCGCATTGAAGTCGAGGAACTCGTTCCCATCGATATCCTCAATGATGCAGCCGCTCCCCTTCTCGACCACGAACGGATAGTAGAAGGGTCGGTTATACGGCGAAAGGACTGCCTTGTCCCTAGCCACGACTGCCTTGGCCTTCGGTCCTGGAGGGTCTACAACTCTTTTCAAAGAAACCTTCTTGTTTTGTTCAGTATTCAATTTACCCCTCTTCGGGCTCTGAACATGTGAACGCAGAACCACTAATTTAGATTTTCCTTCTAGAATTGGTCTCCGGATGAAAGCTTTATTCGAGGACAGTTGCATGGCCGTCATGATGCCAACGTTGCTGGTAAGGTACGGAGAACTCGGTCTCAAGAGCGACAGTGTCAGGAGCAGGTTCGAGCAGGCCTTGGTCCAGGACATAAGGAGAAAACACGCATTGGCAGGTGTCCCGTGCGTGATCACATCGCCTCGCGGCAGAGTATTCGTCGACTCCGATGATTGGCACAAGAGCTGCGAGATACTGTCACGCACTTTCGGTGTGGTGTCGTTCAGCCCGGTCACCAGGGTGTCCAGCGATTTCGAGACCTTGAAACAGGAGATAAGAGCGTTCGCAGAGCCACTGGTGTTCGAAAGCGCCACATTCGCCATAAGGGCCAGGAGGACCGGGAACCATCCCTACACCAGCCAATCACTCGGCAGGGACCTGGGTTCGGCCGTGTTCACATCATTCATAGACAAGAACCTGAAGGTCGACCTCGGGGAGCCAGATGTCGAGATATTCGTCGAGGTGAGGGAACGCGAGGCGTATTTGCACAGCTCGAAGCTGCCTGGACCAGGAGGAATGCCCAAGGGGACTCAGGGCAAGGTACTCTCGATTGTGGAGTCGGAACGGGGCCTCGCGTCCTCCTGGCTCCTCATGAAGCGCGGGTGCAACGTGCAGATAGCCACCAAGAACCACGAACTTGCTGCACCTCTGACAGCATGGAACCCGGACCTAAAGGTCATGGATCCCGAGGACAACCTCTTCTCACTCGCATGGAGGAAGGAATGCTCTGGGCTTGCGTTCGAGTGGGGCATTGCCGACCTCGACAAGAGGCCAGCACCTAAGGGAGACCTTCCGGTATTCTATCCATTGGTTGGCATGACCTCGGAAGAGGTGCACGCGCTCATCAAGCGGGTGAATGCCTAGGTACCCTTTCTGTTGTGAGCGCCGAGCGAGGGTCTGACCTTCTCAGAACCTCTGCCTCTCGACCTGACTAGGCCACGACCCTTCTTTCCAGCCGGGGTAAGTCCCCTGAAGGCCCTGGTCGAGTTCTTCGGACGGCATATCCAGTTGATCTTCGGATCGGACTTGATGACCGGGTGATTCGGGTCGACCATGATGACTTCGAACCACTTGTGCTTGCCATCCTCTCCAACCCAGTAAGACGCAAGAGCCTCCAGGTTCGGGTACTTCTTGGACACCCTCTCCTCTGCGACCCTCTGGATGTTCTTCCTCATTGTGATCTTAAGAATTCCCTTCCTCTTGGGCTTGCGACCCTTTCGGATCCTGTGCTTTCTCAGGCCACCCTTCCTGACCTTGGCCCTGACGATGATGTAACCCTGCTTGGCCTTGTACCCAAGGGCGCGTGCCTTGTCGATTCTTGTTGGCTTGTCAACACGAACGAAGGTCCCTTCCTTCCTCCAATCGACATATCGCTGCCACATGACATCGTACATGTCGTCCGTGGACAGGTCCTTCCAGGCCTCTCCGACATAATGATACATGTTCTTTCCGCTGCGGCCCTTCTTCGATTCCGCTGCAGGCTTTGCTGCGGGTGCCTCAGCTGCCTTCGTCTTCTGCTCCTTCTTCTTTGGAGCTGCCTTTCCCTCTTCCGCCATTGAAATCACATCCAGCCGTTCACGGGTTCACGCCAAAGCGCACATTCCCATGCGAGACCGAGGGGGTCTCACCGCTGTGGAACGACACAAAAGTGTTGCGTTATATAAACCTATTGGGGCCAGAGCGCACCCATCAACCCTTTTCAGCGGATATCATCGCACAACAGGATTCGGACTCCTCCAACGGTTCACCCAGATACATCCGTATGGCAGCGGATGATGGTTCGAGTCCGTTCGACTCCGCGAACCTGAGCGCGCGAGGATTGTTCCCCGCGATGCAGAATCGATATCGGTTTGTCCCAGCCCTCGTCTCAGAACGGAGCAGTCGCGTTGCCACGTCCTCTCGGCCAGGAGCGCATATGCATGGACCCACATGGACGATGGCATCTCCGGTCCTACCCATGATATAGCCCAATACCTCACCGTCCTCGTTTATCATGAAGCTCCGATCAGGGGTGTCATAATGTATCTCTCGAAGGACCCTTCCTCGATCGATACCAGTCTGGGCAAGGTCGAACGAGCAAATATCATCGAGGTCGTCAGATTCGATACGGGTCGCCCCACCATCGGATGCGCTTTCCTTCCCGACGAATCTCATGGAGTCGAACTCTCGGATGAAACCGAATTTGCCATAGAACCTCTCGACCCCTTGGACACTATCCAGCTTGATCGTCCGTATCCCGGATGAACGGATGATATCAAGGCAACTCTGCATAAGAAGTCTGGCGACCCCCATTCCGCGGAATCCTTCCATCACAATCAGCGAATGGATCCAAGCGACGTTCTCATACCTCAACACGCCCACGACGCCGGCGTCCCGTCCGTCGTGCACGGCTTTGAAGACCGCTTCAGGGTCCAGACGAACCAACCTCTGCCAGTCCGTGACGGATCTGTTCCATCCCTCTTTGTCGGTCAGTATCTTGCCGAACGGGATGTCATGGATATGGAATCGCACTATCTCGGGCTTCACAGGGTTCGAAACGACCTAATCGCTATTCCATGTTTGCGGTCCCTAGATCACATGAAATCGTCCAGGTTCAGCTTCTTGTCGGTCTTCTTCACAGTGTTGTTCGGTCTTGCGGCGGTCTTCTTGCTCCCGAAATCGTTGTCGAACAAGGTGACCTGCTGGGATCCGCTCACGAGGGACTTGCCGTCCCATCCGAACGAATCGGTCACACGGGATATGGTCGATGCTAGGCGTGTGGCGTAGTATTTGTAATCAGGTTTAGCCGTGAATTCCCTGCCCTCGACCCATGGTTCGACGTCGTTCGGGGACTTCCTGCCATCTATGACGACCCACGAGACCTTCATGCCGGGCTGGAACTCGTAGCCCATCTCCTGCAATTTCTTGGCGGCGCGGACGTTGACCATTCGGTCGCTCGATTTGTAAGAGTCAAAGTCACGGACGGTCCTCGAAATGACCAGCCGGGAAGGGTCCACATTCCCTGCGATGAGGTCGTCTATGACCTTGCGTGTGTATTCCACCGCGCCCTCGTTGTCGCCGTCGAGCACCTTCTCCAGCACCGTCTGGAGAGCCTCGCTCTGAAGGTCGAACGAATCGGACCGTCGCATCTCATACCCGCGAACGACCAGTTCCTTCCTGGGCCATACCATCCTGCCGACATACCTCTTCTTCACACCATGCGAGAAGAACGGCTCCATGATCTTCTC
>CAVRDX010000003.1:0-358172 GCA_963719945.1 uncultured Thermoplasmata archaeon
CGAAGCCCATGTCGAACTCGTTGTCCACCTTGACTGGACAGACATCGGTACACACACCGCATCCCACGCACTTGTCTTCGTGAACGAATCGCGCCTTCCGCCTTACCTTCACATCATAATTGCCGATGTATCCCTTGACTTCCTCGACCTCTGAGTATGACAACAACTCGATGTTTGGGTTACGCGATAACTCGACCATCTTCGGCGCGAGTATGCATATCGCACAGTCCCCTGTCGGGAAAGTCTTGTCAAGCTGTGCCATCACTCCGCCGATGCTCGGCTTGCTCTCGACCAAGTATACTTTGAATCCCATGCTGGCCAGATCGAGCGCGGACTGTATACCGGTGACCCCGCCTCCGACCACGAGTGCAGCCCTCTCGACAGGGACCTCTCTCGCTTCCAAAGGCTCCAACCTAGCTGCCTTGGAGACTCCCATCCTCACGAGGTCGATCGCTTTCTGAGTCGCGTTTTCCTTCTCATGTGCATGGACCCACGAACACTGCTCGCGGATGTTGACCATGTGCAATACGTATGGATTTAGCCCCGCCCTCTGTATGCATGTCCTGAATGTCGGTTCATGCAGTCTCGGAGAACACGAAGCGATGACCACTCTGTTGACATTCCCCTCCTTGATCGCCTTCAGGATCTTTTCCTGACCAAGGTCGGAGCAAGTGTACTTGTTGTCTCGAGCGATCACCACGCCCGGCAGCTTTTCAGCTGCATCTCGCACCTTGGCGCAATCGACCACACCTGCGATATTGCTACCGCAGTGGCATACGAAAACTCCTATACGTGGTTCGGTCGCGTCGCTTGTCCCTTGTGACGGCGTTTTTTCAACAGAGTCCTTTTCCAGAGGTTCGGGCGAGCCCATCGTCCCCCCTCCTCGACCTGATTGTGTCGAAGTTATACGGCCGAATGACCCCGCGAATGCGCCATTTCCTGCCGACTGGCGCTTCCACTCGGCCCAAGTGTCTGACGGATTTGGATAACTGACAAGTGGTTAATATAGGTTTCGACGGACTCATTTCGAAAAACGCAGGTCTCGAGGCGATAATCGTTAAAGTCGCTCCAAGTAGTTGCAGTTTCTATTTCATAAATGGCGTCGTAAATTCGAAAATCGTTTAATTGATGGTTCTCGATACTATGGGTGGCTACGAACCAGCAGATTCCTATCCGAACCGAGGGCCCGTAAAGTCGAAATCACGATGGACTTGCCATCCTAAAGGCGTCTCGTCTCGAAGTTCGTCGCATGCCCCTTATGGTCTTAGTCATAT
This sequence comes from uncultured Thermoplasmata archaeon, assembly GCA_963719945.1. Lineage (GTDB taxonomy): Archaea > Thermoplasmatota > Thermoplasmata > UBA10834 > UBA10834 > UBA9653. The sequence continues at coordinate 1,275 of CAVRDX010000003.1, forward strand.
TTGCAGTATGTCATCATCGATTCGGCGCTCGAGAACACGGTCACGAATGATGTGACGATGCGCACATTCACTTCGCTGCTTGCTTCTTTCTGTATCTATATGATATGTAACAGCTGCCTTCTCTGGAGACCATGCATGGACCGAGTGGATTGGCAGGGGTGCATCTGGTCGCAAACAAGGGGCATTCCTCGCTGGTCAGGATACCTCTCAACATCTCCCCGCATCTGCATCCCTTGACCTCGGAGAACTCTCTCTCGTGCACGGGGGCGAGAAGGTCAGAATATCTGCTTCTTGCATCGTTGGCTTCGAATCTCTTTCTGATGGAGAGCCCGCTCCCGTTGATCACCGGGAAACCTCTCCATAGTACGTCGGAAGGTTCGAACACCTCTTCCAACACCTTCATGGCGGTCAAGTTGCCCTCTCTGTGGACGACTCTGGAGTATTCGTTCTCCACTTCGGCTCTTCCTTCCTTCACCTGATTCGCCAGCATGTACACTCCCATCATCAGGTCGAGAGGTTCGAATCCTGCAACCACCTGTGGCATCTTGTACTTCTCAGAGAGGAACTCGTACGGTCTGGTCCCTATTATGGTGCTGACATGGCCTGGCTGTATCATCCCATGTAGACGGATCTCGCCCATCTCTGCGATGGCTGCCAACGCCGGAGGTACCGTCCTATGGCAGCTCAGGACACTGAAGTTGGCGGGCGGATCGTTCCGGATCGCAGCGGCTACGGTGGGAGCGGTCGTCTCGAAGCCTATTCCCATGAATACGACCTCCTTCTGGTTGTTCCTGGCGAGTGCCACGGCATCATCGACTCCGAATACGATCCTGACATCGGCTCCATCTGCCTTCGCGTCGTTCAGGGAACCTTTCTCACCCGGGACCTTCATCACATCTCCGAACACGGCCACGGTCACACCTGCACGCGCGATGGCCAAGATCTCCTCTATCTCTCCCGGCGGCGTGACACATACCGGACATCCAGGGCCCTGCCGTATGTCTATCCCGATCCTTTTGAACTCGCTGTCCAGACCGAACCTGACGAGGGTATCCTGATGGGTTCCGCAGACGTGCATCAATGTGAGGTCAAGGCTCATGTGTTCGAGTTTCTCGATTATCTTTCTCGACATCTCCCTGTCTCTCAACCTAAACATCTGGAACCACCAGCCGCAAATTCTTGATCGTGCATTCCCTGCCACTCACGATCTTGGCAGGCCCTCTGCACTTGGGACATTCTAGAATCGGGACGATCCGGTGTGGAGAATCCTCGGACGGTGACATCTCTCCCTTGAATCCGCAATTGCACTCGATGGTCCCCTTGACATGGTTTATCGTCAGAGTCGAGCCTTCAAGGATCGTGCTCTTTGAGAGGACCTCGTATGCGAACTTCAATTGCTCCTCACCGAGCATCGTGAAATCGCCGAGGTCCAGGAACACCTCCTCAACTTTGACCGCATTCCATCTCTTGGACTCCTCGAGAAGCCCATCGATGATCTGACTCATCACGGAAAATTCATGCATAGTCTATGCCCCAGCATTCTCCTGTTCTAGCATCTCACGGAAGAGTTCGAGGGTCTTCTCGGCCTCCTCCTTATCCAGGAGTTGGATGGCATAGCCGGCATGGACGATGACATAGTCTCCGATCTTCGCATCGACAAGACTTATGTTGGCGGTTCTGGATACTCCTCCGAAATCGACGGTGGCCATCATCCCGTCAATCGACTTGATCTCGGCTGGAACTGCTAGGCACATCTGGCGGTCAGTATGCGGGGTCCATTCATAAAGCTTTAGCCAAGTCTGGCTCCGACGATTGCGTTCTGCCCGGTCGATATGCCCCCGTCTCCGTTGCAGATACGCCTGTGACCGACGAATGTCAATCCTCTTGCCGTCACGGTCTCCCTGACCCATGCCGTTATCGGGCCGTTGTACGAGACACCTCCCGTGAGGCCGAGCTGTTTCAGCCCCTTCTTCTCAGCCGTCTCGCACGCCCTCTCCGTCAGACCTACCACGAGGGTTTTCACGAATGAAGCTGCGGCGTCTGCCCTTTCCTGATCGGATACGATCTTCATGTCCAGGAGCGTATCGAACATGTGGACGGTCTTGGCGATCTCCAGCTTTCCCGATCTCTCGAACCCTAGGTCGAACTCGAATCGTGGTTCGCCGATCTCGAGCCACCTCTCGAGTTTTATGGCAGGCTCTCCTTCGTAGGTCCTTCTGCAGCTTATGCCGAGTATGCACGATACTGCATCCAGTACCCGTCCCATGCTGGACGCTTTCACGCTCTTCGCCATCATCTTGGAGAATAGGTCGCCGGCCTTGTCGTCTGCCATGGTCGTCTCCCTATCCAGCATGAGCTGTATCGCGGATACGACCCTCTTGGGATCGATGACCGCCTTATCTCCTCCGAGCAGCGGTATGCCTTCTATCGTCCCGATCCTTTCGTATCCAGAATGATCTGCGAGAAGCGTCTCGCCTCCCCACGAAGTGCCATCATCTCCGAAGCCAGTTCCGTCCCATGTCAGGCACACGAGCGGCCCTTCGATATTCCTATCTATCATCAACGAGGCAGCGTGGGCGTGATAGTGTTGTGTCTCGATCATCTCGCAATCGAACTCGTTCGCCAACCTCTTAGCCACGATCCTGGTCGAATATCTCGGGTGCTTGTCCAATCCGATCGCGTCGATCTCTTTCACTCCGAGTAGTCTTGCGAGATGATGTATCGAATCATCCAGGTATTGCAGGGTCGGATGCTGTTGCGATTCTCCGATATACTGCGTTAGGAATATCTCGCCGTTTCTTGTGACCGATCCGGTGACGTCCCATTGGGCGCCGACACCAATCACTGCATGCGTGTGGTTGGCTTCGACCGGGACAGGGACGAACCCTCTTGATTTCCTCAGGAAGTTCATCCCATCGGAATTGGTCTTGACCACACTGTCATCGCATCGATGGATGATCCTCCTATCGTGCATCAGATAGACGTCCAGTCCAAGTTCGAACGCCTTATCGTTGTCGATGACCATCGGCTCACCTGGTGGGTTCGCGGAGGTCATGATCACGCCGTCTTGCTCGAGGTGTTTGAACAGAAGCAGGTGGGCTGCCGAATATGGAAGCATGACTCCAATATTGTTCAGGCCAGGTGACACTCCTTCGAGTTCACTCAGATGCTCCTCCAGCTTCTTCATCAGGACGATCGGTCTCTGAGGTGATGTCAGGAGCTCCTTCTCGTAATCGTCCATCGACACATACTTCATCGCCGTTTCGAGGTCACGCATCATGACCGCGTAGGGTTTCTCTCCCCGTCGGTAGATGCTCCGGAGTCTAGCCGCGTTCGCGAAGGAACAGACTATGTGCATTCCGCCCCAGCCTTTGAGAAGGCCGACGGAATCCCCATCTATCCTCTTTGCGAACTCAACGAACGGGTCTCCGCTTATTTCCTTCCCTTCTCTCTCGAACAGGCGATATTTCGGACCACATTCTGGGCACGAGATCGTCTGTGCATGGAATCGTCTATCCTCGGGAGAAGCATATTCGTCGTTGCACGAGGGACACATCGGGAAATCCGACATGCTCGTCCTGGCACGGTCGAACGGCAGGTCCGCGATGACCGTGAACCTCGCTCCACATTCCGTGCAGTTCGTGAATGGGAACAAGTGCCTCTTGTTCCCGCTGTTTGAAAAATCATCCATGCACCGCGAGCAGATGGCAGTGTCCGTCGGTATCAGAGAGACTCTGACACCATCCGTGCTCTTGGATATCGAGAACTCTCCAAGCTCCTCGTCGGATTCGGATATGTCCGCCCGGTCTATTCTGGCAAGGGTGGGCAAAGCCTCTTCGAGTCTCTTCAGGAACTCATCCGCATCCTTGTCCACATGGATGACGACGTTGGAGCCGTTGTTCAGGACGTAGCCGCGCAGCCCCATCGCTTTCGCGACCCTGTACACCGTCGGCCTGAAACCGACACCCTGGACTATGCCATAGACCGTTATCTTCATCAGGTATCCTCTAGAATCCCAACGCGGCGATCAGGTCATCCAACCCGTTTCCGTGCCTTGCGTCCATCTTGACGATCTTCGCGCCTGGGTTTATTCTTCGGGCATCCCTCTCTAGTATCTTCGGATCGACCTGCATCGCTTCGGCCAGATCGATCTTATTGATCACTATGACATCCGAGAAAGCGAATATGGCGGGATGCTTCCTGACCATATCATCACCTTCCGTGACGCTGATCACGACCACTCGGACATGAGACCCGAGCGGGAAGTCCACCGGGCATACCAGGTTCCCGACGTTCTCGATGAACAGGTAGTCTATCTTATCCAGCGGCAGATCCTCCAATGCGTGGTCGACCAGATGGGCGTCCAGGTGACACTCCTTTCCGGTGCTTATGTTGGCTGCTGGTATGCCATGGGCCACGAGCCTCTGATAATCGTCATCGCCGGAGACGTCACCAGCGATCGCAGCGCTCTCCTTGCCCTTTGATTTCAGATGGTCGACCAACTTCTCGATGATCAGGGTCTTCCCTGAACCTATCGCACCGAGGAAATCGAACGCCCTTATGTTATGCTCTTCAAGAAGGGCGCGGTTCTCGTCCGCCAAGCGACGGTTCTCCGAGAGGATGTCTTTCTCCATGTCCACGGTGACGACTTTGTGCATGCTCGTGAATCCGAGCTTTCGCTTTAATATTTTGGCCCAGATGATTGAGCCCGAATGGTTATGGCATATGATGGTAACCAGTTGATTTCACTGCCATACATGCAGGGTACTTTATATCGGGCCAGGTCTATGTCAGAATGCCATGCGGAAGCTGACAATCGAGATGGTTCCTCAGCAGTCCCTGATGGATCCTGTGAAGGATCAATTGCCGAAGGTAGAATGGGTCAGGGTCCTGGACATACTGAGATTGGATTTCGACGAAGGGGTTACTGTAGCGCTATCCGAGATCAAACTCACTCCGGGTCATGTCATTGAGGATATCGAGTACTCCGATGGCTCTGAAATACTCGCCATATTGAAGCATGAAGGGCAAGTGTATACCACTATAGCGAAACTACAGACACCGGACGAGTTCAAATCCGTTCTCGATAAATTGAAGCTCGATCTCGTATGGGACACCCCCTTGTTCAAATCCAGGGAAAGAATAGTCATGAGTGTGATTGGTGCGGACTGCGAACTCAGGCGCTTCCTGGCAAACATGAAATCGATGGGAGAGGTCACGAGCGTGAAGTTCTCGAAACCGACTTTCAAAGCTGTCGAACCGATGGGTTGTCTAACATCTCGCCAGAGGGATGTTCTGGTCGCCGCTTATGAGAACGGTTATTATGATTACCCTCGCAAAGTGAATGCCGGCGAACTGGCGAGCAAGTTGGGTTTGAATAAAGCCACGGTGATCGAACATCTGAGGAAGGCAGAAGGTCGTATGATGGCCCAGCTCATGGCAGGATTCTAGCGCATCAACGTCTTTCTTAGAGCATTATCTGTCAATCTCGTGCTCGATTCGTTTCGAAAGATATATCTACTCGATGTTAGATATTTGTCACAATATGTTAGAAATAACACATATTAGGCAATCAATGATTCATAGGTGGTAATAGACATGGAAAATGCTCCAATGGATAAACGTGGCAGATCTAGAATAATAATCTTGACGGTCCTCATAATCGTGGTTTCCTCCTCGTTCTTCGCATGGGCGACCTTCTCTTCTAACGGGTCTATGATTGATTCATTTGTCCTGATCGCAATCGGCGTGGCAATCGTTGGCATCGCCGCTGCAATGATCATGCGCAGATGGAATTCCCGAAAAGAAGGCTTTCCATTGGAGGACGAGCTCGCCAAAGCAAGCAGAATCCATGCGGCTGCATGTGCTTTCACTGGGGGCATGTACTTTCTCGTGGCGCTCATGTTCTACAACATCCTCAACGATGATAACTCACGCCTGCCTGAGATTAGCGCCGATCACACGATTGCTCTCATCGTAATCGCAAATGCTGCGCTGTTCCTTTGCTCGTGGCTATACTTCTCGAAGAAAGGCGTGCCAACTTGAGGTCGAATAGATGAGAAGCAGGATCAAGGAACTGAGGGCTCGTTATGATATGACCCAGGACGATCTCGCCAGAAAGGTCGGCGCGAGGAGAGAGACGATACTATTCCTCGAGAAGGGCAAATACAGCCCCTCTTTGAGGCTCGCTCATGCCATCGCAAAGGCTCTCAACACGACAATCGATGAACTGTTCATCTTCGATGAACATGAATGAAATGATCGATAATTTAAGAAAATAAAAAGAGAAAGGTTGGGGAGCAGTGTCTACTGCTTCCCCTTCTCCTTGGTTCTTACGGGTTCGGGCTCAGGTGCTGGCTCGCTCGCATCCCACTTCATCTTCGCGCCTTCTTTCGCTCCATTATTCTTCTCTAAGACGCCCCTCACATCAATTAAGGATTACTCCACCGCGATGCGTTCGGTCGTGGTCACATCAATCATTCCATATTCAATCGAGAAGGTTGAGTTCAGCTACATTCGGACAGGAATTGTCTGCGTGAAGAGATGATTAGGGCAAGGGCAATCAGACTGAAGAATGCGCCGAGTAGAAGACCAATAGCGAATATCCCGAAGATCGCCCCTGTCACGGACATCCTGAACCTCGATTGATTCAGAGTGAACACGCTCCCAAAGATTGCTATCGCGCCCGAAAGGAATATCGCTATCTGTAATAGGATGTAGTCGGCGATGAGGTTATCCGCCGTTTCCATGCCTGGTATGAACTTCTCAAACAGTGCAAGAAAATCGTCTCCGAGACCAGGAGTGAGGGACAACGTTACCTGTGCGATACCGAGCATACCTGCTGTGAGCATCATTATGCCTGCTACAGATACCTTGGCCGCTCTTCCCGCAGAAGCTGGTCCATCTGACCAATGCCTGCAATCCTCTCCCTCAGTTTCCTCCGGGAGGTTTGCCTTGATCACATCTCGCATCGGTGTCTTACACGAGTTGCATAGTTCAGCCTCTTCAGAGTTATACGCTCCGCACACCGCGCACACTGAACGACCTTGTATGTATGTGTGTTCATGATGTCGCTTCTTCCCACATGCGCTGCACTCCTCCATATCGGGTGTGAGTATTGCCCCGCAATTGGCGCACTCCTCCGAACCTATCATCGCAAGCTAATTAGACGAACTGGGAATAATATCATTGCGGCGATTTCACAAACTAGCGCCGCATGAAACACATTTCTGGTCCGTCTGTTCGTTCAAAGTGCCGCAATAGCGGCACTTGAGCTTCGCATTGATCTGTTGGTGATATCTCTCTTCGTGCTTCTTGTTGGCTCTTGTCAAATATACTCCAGCTCCGACCATGGCAAGTCCCGCAACGACCATGAGCAACGCGCCGACCCACAGGCCCATGAACATCGGAGCCAGAGCGAAGAAGAGCATCATGAATGCGAGGCCGAACAGCATCATGGGAAGGAAGCTATCGTCTGAATCGTCTGTCTGCCCATTCGCAACCTCGGTTGGAGATTGGATGCTCTTGCCACAGTTCAGACAGAATCGTGAAACGTCGGGTATATCGACATTGCAGTTAGGGCATTTCAGCGGATCACGCTCTGCTCACAAGACTCGTATGAATACTCATATTGGTTGCTTCGAGATTATCGAAGTCGATAATGGTCGCTGTCTGTTCTGGAAAGTATCTCTTAGGCGATTTGGTTTTGGGAGTGGCACACAGGGGTCGGGACCTATCCAAGCTGGTATGTCGACAGCTGCCTTTGAAATCCCGTGTGTGCTCAAAATTGATCTTCGAAATGGGCGCTATATAACACTGCTTATTCCTTCGAAACGGGATGCGGGCTGTGCATCACATCGTTATATATATCTGACCTTCTATAAAGCCATCCCTCATGCGTGAACTGTCTGGCGGTGGCATCTATGGAAACCGTATGCCCGAATCGAGGAGCTCCCGCGCTAAACGACCGCGAGCGACTCGCGTGGTGATATCCGCACGCACGCGTAGGTTCGTCATATCTCCACCGTTCTCAATTCTGATGGTCGTAGCCTGCACTGCATGTCTTGTATTAGCTCTCTCGATTGGTGGAGCGCCAGTTGGTGGCGAATCACAGGTTAACGTCACCACAGCCGCTGATCAAGGTTCTCCCTCAGTTGCTATGACTTCCGGAGGGGAATTCGCAGTCGTATGGGAATCGTCTGGCCAGGACGGGAATGGCTATGGCATTTACGCACGGAAGTACGATAGCACCGGAACGCCGATAGCCACTGAGTTCGGAGTGAACACCAATACCTCTGGCGATCAGAGGTATCCAAGCGGAGACACTGACTCTGATAGCAACCTCATGATCGTATGGCAGTCACCAGGTGATTATTGGGATGGTGTAGGATATTCCACGCTGGGTGTCTGTATCTTGAGATTCGACAGTTCTGGCATTTCGTGGAACCCCACAGAGCAACAGGTCAATGATCAGACCGCCGGTGATCAGTTCGACCCTGTCATTGCTGTCGCATCCAATTCCAAGCACGTTGTGATTTGGACCGATTCAGGACTGGATGGAAGCGGGAACGGGATATTCGGCAAGCTGTTCAATCAAATGGGTAAAAGGATTCTGAGTTTCCAGGCTAATACATATGTTACTGGGTCTCAGTCCCAACCAGCTATTGCGATGAGCGACTCTGGCGATTTCGTCGTCACGTGGAACTCATATGGTCAAGATGGGGCTGAGGGTGGCATATATGGACAACGGTTCTCCAGCGGTGGATCTTTACGAGGTTCAGAATTCCGTGTGAACACATATACTTCCGGTGACCAGAATTCTCCTTCAGTGGCCGTTCATTCCTCGGGTACGTTCATGGTCGTATGGTCTTCTTACGGTCAGGATGGTGATGGCTACGGGGTATTCGGACAGCGCTACGATGACGCTGGAACGCCCTTGGGATTGGAGTTTCAAGTGAACTCTCATGTCATCGGCGACCAGGTTAAGCCCTGTGTGTCTCCAGGTTCAAACGGTTCCTTCCTAGTGACCTGGAGTTCTCAGAGTGCGGGCAGTGGTTTCGATGTATATGCTCAGCAATTCGATTCTAACGGCTCTCCGATCGGTCCTGAGTTCAGGGTCAACTCGCACGTGCCAGGAGACCAGATGGATGCAGTGATCTCTGCTGACTCCTTGGGCAACTATGTAGTCGCATGGTCGTCAGCAGATCAGGATGGCGACGGCCTCGGCATCTTTTGTCAGAGGTATGATACGGTTGCTATCCCTGAATTCGGGGAAGTGATCGTTCCAGTAATGGCGACTCTGCTGGTATTCGTTGTATTCATGAAGCGTCGAAGCAGAAAGGGCAAGACCGAATCGCAAGATGCTGGTCAATCTTCTATGCGATAGGTTTGCGATACCATGTGTAATGCTTGACGACTTTGAAACCCATGCCCTTGTAAAGTCTAATGGGGTCGTGCGGGTTCTCGATTTCCATGCCCAACGTGGCATCATCCATTCCACGGTCTTTAAGGACCTGGAAGCTGCTCGCAAGAAGGGCACGTGCCAGGCCTATGCCCCTGAACGGCTCTCGGACGAAGACGTGTTCAGTATGTCCGCGTTTCCTTTCGGATTGCCTATTCTCCTCGTCCACTATGTAGTTGAGAACCATCCCTGCTAGTGTATCCCCTTTCCATGCCACCTGCCACAGGTCTGGCTGGAAGCCACTCGTTTTCTTGAATGCTTCGAAATGCTCATCGCTCCAAATATCATCAGAGTAGTCCCATTCCTTTTGCTTGGATTCCCTGCACGCCTCCCATATCTTGCGATGATGCTCTGGACGTACTGGTCGTATCTCAAAGCCGTCGGGAAGCGGCATCTCTGGAATATCTTCCAGGCTCCTGACCATATCAATGACATGCTGGACTTCGCCGTATCCGTTCTTCACAATGATGGACTTCCATTCGTTGTCTGTTTGGTGGGCCCAAAGCTCTAGGTATCCTGCTCTACCTTTGCTATCCATCCTGGCGGTTCTCAGAATGTGACTCTCGTTGTGTCGGAACAGCGCCTCTCTGATGCCCTGGCCACGCCATTCGCTCAATAGCTCTGCTGAGTGACGGTAGCTTCTCTTACCGTCCGCTCTGTCCTCCCATCCGACTCTCGCTAGCCCTATCATCTTCCCATCGGCCTCCGCAATTAGGACATCGGTCATTGGGTCGAAATCGAGATGGTCGCTGAAGTCAGCCGCGATGTCCTCCTCGGTTGTGATGAAGTCAACGCCGTCGGCTTGTCTGCTCTGGTTTATCACTGCGACCATCGCAGGGATGTCCTCCTTTCCGAGATAGCGGCGGAGAACCAATCCACTGATTGCTGGGAAGTCTGCGATCTCAAAATCCTCCGCCTGTTTCTCACTGCTAGTCATTCGCTTTATCCCTCATCAGATGCTCAGAACACGATTGCATATCATGGCCGGGGCAGGTATTGACAAGGCTTCTGACTCTATCTATTTTAGGGAAGTCATCTCTGATTGGAGATCACGCAGGATTTCGTACCGGGGACAAGCCCTTTCCTGTCATTCCTTGTGGTTTTCAGCCAAGTCGGATAGTGGCAATGCCACCTCTCATCGAAATGGAGATATATTGCCCTGGTCCTATCAGAATAGGGTCTGAGGGTGGCGGGCCACGACAGAATTGAAAAGCGGTCAGGCATTAGATTGAGTGCACTAGCTGGAATTGTGGCGCTGGTAGTAATTGTGTCTGTCGTCACATCCTTTGTGTTGTATTCCGCTGCGAAGGTTGAGTGGAAGGTTGACAGGATTGATGGGACATACTACGAAGTGCAATGGCCATATGTAGCAACCGACGACACAGACACCCTACACATGACCTATTATATGAACAGCTCATTGATTCACTCTGCCCTGACGGATGATGGTTGGGTGCACTCCACTGTCGTTGACGATAGCATATTTGGGGCCTCTCCTATCGTATTCGATGGTGCAGGGAATCCACACATCTGCTACATGGTCGAAGGAGGGGATTCCGCGTATTCATCCTTGAACTGGACCTTGGTGTATGCGAAGAAAGTTGCCGACGACTGGACTAGGTCAGTCATCAGCAGCGTTGCTTTGGAAGGGTCTCACTCGATGGCGCTTGACGCATCTGGCAATGCACATGTCGCCTTCGTTCGGTCAGGAGACATCGTCTACGCAAACAACACGAACGGTAGTTGGGAAGAGACTTTGTTATTGGATCACCCAGATGCTCCAGAAAATATTCTCGCCTCTAATTTCGGAATGACTTCTATCGCAATTGATGCATCGGGCCACCCACATGTGGCAGTTGGATACAACAGGGGGTTCGTGGGGGTTTACTCCGAAGTCAGCGGCAACTGGAATCTCACGACCCTTTTCTACTGGGACCTCACCTTCAATTCGGTATCGATGGACGTCAGTGATAATGGCACGCTCCTTGTCGGTTACTGGGGATATCCAGTGGGCGAACCAGACAAACGAGGCGTGATGTTGGCCACTAAAGATCCCGATGGTTGGGCAGTCGAGCCTGTGTATACACCGGAGTCTGACACGGATGAATTCAGATGTTCAATCAGTGCTGCCAATGGAGGATTCGTTAAGATCGCAGTGGAGAGGCGCGACGATAGAGACTGCAGGCTGGCGGTAATCACTTCATGCGAGGGAGGTTGGGAGTACAGCGAGGTGATAGGTCCCTACAACAATCCACATTACTCTATGTATCAGTCGCAGTTGTCAATCTGCTCAGGCGAAGATGGGCACGCGATTGTGTCGGTCAGCCGTGGGTTCGCAGAGTATGCCACAGACTCACTCGACTTCTCAGATCGCCTATCCTCGGTGTCATTGATCGCATTGGCCGGTTACTCCATCGGATTAGTGGTCTGGGTCGTCGTGCTGAGAGTCGTGAGAGTATTCTCAAACAGAGTCGAAAGAAGTGCGAGAGATCGCTAGGTCGCCTAGGCTGAGGGAACGCCGTGATGATCTGAAGTGGGGGCAGAGGGATTTGAACCCCCATCAACGGGTTTCCACCACGCGGAGAGCGACTCCGGGTGTTACGGACATCATGGGTCATCGCTCCAGTTACTCATCACTGGTCAGCAAACCCAATGGAAATCATTCCCATAACTGGAGCCCGTAAGGATACCAGGTTACCCCATACCCCCGTATGGTTTGGGACGTAGGCGCGCCTACTTCTTCCTAAGCCGCTGAGCTCTCTTTCTTCTTCTCATCTTCTTCTTGCGCCATTTCCAGCGCTGCTTGCCTTTCTTCTTCCAGGCGCGTGAGCTTCGTTTCATGAATTAGACTCCCTTACGTCGTTTGGGCGTACATCGCTCCCTTTTAATATGCCTTTTGGAGGGCCAAGCGGGCCGGTCGGGAATTTCGGGCGTTTTTGGCGCCTTTCGAACCCGAGACCACTGGCTCCCTCCGTCCCCCATGAGGGGACTTAGAAGGCCAGTGCTATATCCTGACTAAGCCACCGGCCCATGCTGGCCAAAGTCCACATAATTCGCCTATGTATAAAACCTTGGTTGTCGCACCCCCCTCTTTCCGATCAATGGTCGGAAATCGTTTAATGAGTTAATTTAAAAACACTGCACCTCCCTCAGGTCTCTTGCATGGGCAACATCAACATATTCGAATTGAAGAAAACGGATCTTAGAAACGCCGTCGTCATCGATGGTTTCCCCAGTGTCGGACTGGTCAGTTCGATAGTGGCCAGTTATCTGATAGCTCTTCTGAAGATGGAATACATCGCGGTGATGGATTCAGATATGTTCCCCACCGTCTCCTTGATAAAGAACTCCGAACCACTGGGTCCTGCGAGGATATACGCTCGTCCACACCTGAAGGAGGGCGAGCAGCAGATAGTCGTCTTCTCGACCGAGCTGCAGCCATCTGGGGCGCTGCTAAGGCCTCTCGGGGCAGCGATGATAGATTTCGCCATCGAGCAGAAATGCCGCCTCGTGATTTCCGCAGGCGGATTGATCGTCGAACGAGGTGAGGAAGAGCCCGAAGACTCCTCTGGTGAGGTCGCGGTCTATGGGATCGGTAGCACGGAGGCCGCGCAGGATCTGCTCAAGGAGGCCGATGCCGAACCGTTCATTGAAGGCGTGATCTCGGGTACCGCAGGCGTTTTGTTGAACGAAGGTACACGACGAGGGGTCGATGTCATCACACTACTCGCAGAAGCCCGTCCAGATGTTGCGGATGCGCGAGCCGCAGCACTCATACTCGCTGCGATTGACCAGATGGTCCTTCATCTCAACCTAAACGTCGAACCACTCTGCAAGGAAGCTGAACGTCTAGAAGCCCAGCTGAAGGTTCTTCACAGGGATGCAGAGATGAAGAGTGATGGTCAGAGACCGGATCTTGCTGGCTACTATTGAGCGTTCGAGCTTTTAGACCATCAGACTTCCAATAGTCAGTATTGCGAGCGCGAGCTACCAAACTTTATTAGATATACTGGTGATTCTTCTCACGATGCGGGCCATCGGTTCCAAGTTCAGACAACAATTGTCGATGTCCGATCGAGAAGGAACCGGAACCATTCATCATGAGTCGTTAGCGGGGGACTGGCAGGTGATGCGATGCTAGATGTTCTCTACAACCTCCTCATCATTCTGATGGTCCTATTTTGGTTTCTGAGCATCAAAAAGGCGAAGAGACCTGGGCAGCTCAGGAGAATCGTGGCGAAGAACGCGTTGGTCATTGGCGTTTCACTTTGGATATTGGCATCGGTCCTCGTGGCCGTATTCGTGGTCGAATTCGACTATTTCGGGGATAGCCGCGATGTGGATGATGCAGTGGATGCAGCTGTTGTCAATTGGACGAGCGGGATCAACCCCTACGCTGAATTCGTCGTCCCGAGGTTCAGCGAGATGGGGCATTTTGCCATTTTTGGCGATAATTCGGACAGCATCGCCGTGTGGTCATATGGTCCATATAATTACTTGCCATTCGACCTGATGTTCTATTCAGTTGCCCACGCAGCTCTGGGCGAATTCGGGTCCCCGGTCTGGTTCGTCATCACCAATATCATATGCGCATCCTGCGCGCTCTTCCTGTTCTACAGACTCCTCGACATCAAGAATCCTTATCTGTACTCTCCATTTGCCATAATGCTCGTGATTTTCTATGCGTTCGATAACACCAGCCTGACCATGCTTTTAATAATCGGAGCTTTATATTTAAAGGAACGGTCCAAGTTCATGCCTGAAACACTCGCCGTGATTGTGATGGGTGTGGCATGTCTGACCAAGATATTTGCCGTGATTCCATTCATCGTCCTCGTACTCATCATTCTTCAGAGGGAGATCAAGAATCGCGATTTCAGAAAACTCGTGGAGGCCGCTGTCGCAATAGGTGCCGTCTGCATAATTGCCATCCTTGTCATTGCACCGTTCGGGATGTCCGATGTGCTGGATTCCACTGTGTTCGTCTATTCTTCCGGTGAGGTCCGCGATGACATGCCGATCGGGGGGACCGTTCTGAGCGAACTCATCGGGGGCAATACATACTATTCCTATATCTGTCTGGGAATGATGGCTGCTGCAATCCTCACTGGGCTGCTTCTGCGCTCGTCGAACGACAGAGTCCTCCTGTTCCTCAGCGTCTTCCTGCTAGTCTCGGTCAAGAGCACGCTGGCCCCATTCTGCATAGCCTGGATATTCCTCGCCCTCAAGTACCGCGATGTGCTCGTGCTCAGGGACAAAGAGCTCGAGACTGCCGAAATTCCACCCGCTCAGGTATCGGATTCTTGAGATCACCCTCTGGCATACTCGTTCCCATATCAAATGAGCGGCTCCAGTTGTTCCTAAAGAAATATCTATTGTTTCAACCATCCGCAATTGAAAACCCTTTTCATCGCACGAACTTCGAGGTATGTTCATGACTGCGCAAAAAGCTTCAATCAAGACCGAGGTTCCTGGGCCGAAGTCCAAGGAACTCGGAAGGCTTAGGGAGGAGTACCTCTCAAAGGGGGTCGGGATCGTGGCACCGATCTTCATTGAGACAGCTGAAGGATCAATATTGAATGACGTGGACGGGAACGCATTCATCGATATGGGCAGCGGGATCGGGGTCAATAATGTTGGAAACAGACCCCCTGAGGTCGTAGCTGCCGTGAAGGGGCAGGCGGACAAGTTCCTGCACCTGTGTTTCCAGGTGACCCCGTACGAGAGCTACATCAGGCTCGCTGAGAAGCTCGCCAAGATCGCACCTGGCAAGGCTCTGACCAAATCCGTCCTATTCAACTCTGGCGCCGAAGCCGTCGAGAACTCTGTCAAGATCTCGAGGCATTACACGAAGCGGCCAGCAGCGTTCTCGTTCGTCCACGCGTTCCATGGCAGGACGATGATGGCCATGGCCCTCACATCTAAGGAGATGCCTTACAAGGCAGGGTTCGGCCCGCTCCCCGAGACGTACAAGGTCGATTTCGCATATTGTTACAGATGTCCATTACAGATGAGTTATCCATCCTGCGGCATCGCATGTGCGGACAAGATAGATGAGATATGGTCCGCCCCGCAGTTCGAGGGGAAGGTTGCATGCCTGATCGGCGAACCGATATCGGGCGAAGGTGGATTCATAGTCCCACCGAAGGAGTTCTACCCCAAGATAACCAAGATATGCAGGAATCACGGGGTCGTCTATGTCGACGACGAGATCCAGACTGGTGCTGGCAGGACGGGGCGCATGTGGTGCGTGGAACATTGGCCCGGGACCGAACCAGACATGCTCGTCAGCGGAAAGGGCATCGGTGGTGGATTCCCGGTCTCAGCGACCACAGGCAGGCCGGAGATAATGGATGCACCCCAGGTCGGAGGTCTGGGCGGAACCTTCGGAGGGAACCCGGTCGCGTGCGTCGCCGCACTCGCACAGGTGGACCTCATCGAGAAAGCCCTAAAGAACGTCTCCAAGATCAATGTGTACCTGACCCGCCGATTGTTGGAACTCCAGAAGAGGTTCCCGATCATCGGGGATGTCCGCGGAATGGGTGCCATGATGGCTGTGGAGTTGGTCGGTGATCCAGTGACCAAGACTCCGGCCGCAAAGGAGACGAAGGAGGTCAAAGCTGCTGCGCTTCAGCACGGCCTCCTATTGTTGACCTGTGGCACCTACGACAATGTCATCAGGCTCCATCCTTCGATGGTGATGCCTCCGGAGACGCTCGAGCAGGCGATGGACCTGCTGGAGAAGAGCTTCGAGGAAGTGATGAAGAAATAATCTCATCACCTCGATCCGGCGAGATTCCAAACCATTTAACCTTCATTCCAATCTCATTTATCTGGTCACAGGTTTCGCTTTACGGCTATTCTGTTTGCTCTAGTCAGATCTTCTTCTGTATTGATGTTGATCGTGAGGAGAGGATCCTCGATCATCATTAGTCTCGTCTCTGCCTCATTGGAGACGACGTTCAAACCCGCCCAAACCATCCTTCTCCCCTCCGGTGAAATCAAGACCGATTCGGGGTCTATCTCTCCAATGGCGATCTCGGCTGGGACAACTGCAGCGCAGCTGCCCCTTATCGCGCCCCTGATCATTGCCTCTGTATGCTCTGCGCGCGCGAAAGGAACATCCACATTCAAGCTCGCAAACCTCCCCAATCGGTCGATGAGCTCCAGGGTGTCTTCGTGATATCCGATGCCGGAGGTGATGATGACCTCGATCCCTGCTCTATCGGCCAACTCCATGGTTCCGATGTTCCTGTCTGTAATGGCGACTAGTACACCCTCGAGTGAGCCGCATCTCAGAGCCTCTGCTGCGCGATGCAATAATGTCTTGCCATTGACTTCCAATAATGCTTTCTCGGTCGGTCTGCCGAATCTTGTCGCCCTGCCACCGGCCATCACTACGCCCTTCAAATCATCAACACCCATGCAAGGAGTGTCAGGAGCCGTCCTATCTCGTTCGCTGCACCAAAGACGTCTCCGGATACTCCTCCGAAGTTCTTTCTGGCCTTGAGAGCGACCCAAAGCCCACCAAACATGCCAACGAACACGATCGGGAATAACAATTCGGAAAGCAGGAAAGCCGCAGAACCCGCGATCACGATGGCGATCAAGAGCCGTTTCAAACTAGCTTCCTCTACGAAAGCCTGCCCCATCCCTGCATGCGCACTTGGGCCGATGCGGATCGCGGTGAGCAAGGCTAGTTTTCCCCCCATCTCTGCAATCGCGAATCCAACGGCGACGGAGAGGCCCCATGGTAGCCATATCAGACCGAGCGTGTCTCCGGCACTCAAGCATAATCGGCTGACTAGAGCGAACATGAGTATCAGATAGATGACGACTGCAAATACCCCGCCGACTCCGCAGTGAACATCCTTCATCGCGCTGGTCTTGCGACCGTGGTCTCCACTCGCCATCAATCCGTCGGCGAAATCCGCCATTCCCTCAGTGTGCAAGATTCCGTTGATATAGTACAGGAGTGCGATTACTAGCCCGCCCGAGACCAGGTACATTCCCGGCCCCAATGTAGAATCGAGAAACACCGTGACGATGGCAGCTGAGAGACCGACTACGAGGCCTACCAGGGGGAAGAACTGCTGCTGCTTTGCAGCCTTCCTCAGATCCATCATGGCTCCAGGTATCCTGATCCTCGTGAGCAAGGCGAACATCTCAAGCGTCATGGTGCTCCTCGAACAGTTTTGTCATAGTCGCCGCTACGAGGGCCCCAACTGCGTCATCCATGAATGGGGGTAATCTGCCGATCACTCCTGGCTTCTCTCTGTCATATCGGACATAGTTGAACAGGGCCTTCTTCCCGCCGATGTATTCGGCTATGGACATCCCGATCAGCTCGTCCGCGACAAGGGAGGCGGGGTCGTCGGCACCATTGAAGATGCATTTCGAATCTGATGTCATGACCTCATCCAGATGGCTAGCGGCCTCGATGAGCAGAAATACGTTGGGGTCTCGCAGGTTCCGTTCCAGAAGCTCCCGGTACCTATCCTTGAGCTTATGGACAAGCGAATCCTCTGCATCTCCGACATATAGCTCGAAGCCGGCCTCTATGAGGTCATCGATACTGGCCCCATATTTTTCCAGAGTCCTGGTCACATTCATCGACTTTTGTGCCCCCGTGGCGGCGAAAGAGTAAAATATACTTTCAATATTTCAAGTTTGCTTTAGGTGCGCCGATGAAACCTCTGAAATCGTATATCGAATCGACAATTGATCCAGACGCCTCGTCAATCGCTGCGTCCAAGATCCGACAGAGTAGTCTCACAAAGCCCCCTGGCAGTCTTGGGAAGGTTGAGGACCTGTCCATCAGATTGGCGGGAATATATCGGACGAGCACACCTACGATCGGCAAGAAGATGATATTCACCATGGCTGCCGACCATGGGATCACAGAGGAAGGCGTCAGCGCGTACCCCTCAGAAGTGACGGCCCAGATGGTGATGAACTTCGCCAATGGCGGCGCCGCGATCAATGTGCTTGCGAAACATGTCGATGCAGAGATCAAGGTCATAGATGTCGGAGTGAAATCCGAAATGGAGTGGCCCCACAACATAGTTCGACGAAAAGTCAAGCACGGGACGGACAACTTCGCGATCGGTCCCGCGATGACTCATGATGAAGCGAGGACGGTGATCGAGATCGGTGCCGAACTCGCAGAATCCGCGGTCGCTGATGGTGTGAATGCGATAGCCATCGGTGACATGGGGATCGGCAACACGACGGCAGCAAGTGCAATAACATCTGTATTGACAGGCCGGTCTGTATCCGATGTGACCGGTCGTGGAACGGGAATCGACGATACCCGACTTGCGACTAAAGTGGCCGTGATCGAAAAATCTCTGAAACTGAATTCTCCTGATTCATCAAACGGTCTGGATGTGCTATCCAAGATCGGCGGGTTGGAGATCGGTGGTCTGGCAGGGGTCATCATAGGGGCCGCAGCCAACCGTGTCCCGGTATTCTTGGACGGGTTCGTTTCAAGCTCAGCGGCCCTGATTGCCGACGTCATTTCTCCAAAGTGCCGTGGCTACATGATTGCCTCTCATCTTTCGGTCGAGCCAGGACATGCGGTTCTCTTGAAGCACCTCGGTCTGACCCCTCTCCTGGATCTCAACATGAGGTTGGGTGAGGGTACTGGTGCCGCATTGGCGATGTCTATCGCTGAGGCGTCCTGTAAGATACTCGGAGATATGGCGACTTTCGAAGGAGCCAAGGTTTCGAAATCAATCAAGGAGGTATGAAGAATGAAAGAGCGGAATGGTACGATGGCGACGAGCAGCATGATCATTGTCATTGCAGTTGTCATCTCGGCGGTGGCATCCTTCTCTGGAGGATACTACTTGGGAACTATGAACGACGAGGAAGTCGCCGAGGAATCGGATGATTCGATCTCCATCGAGCTGGATGATGAAGGCGCTGTAGTGAGCATGACGATTACCGATGATTACAACCGGACAATAACTCTGTCCGGTATTCCTCAGAGGATAGTGTCTATTGCACCCACGACAACGGAGATACTCTTCGCAGTGGGCGCCGGGGATCAGGTGGTGGGGGTGGATGACTATAGCGACTATCCTGCGGAAGCGCTCACGAAGACAAGCGTCGGCAGCTTCCAGCTCAGTATCGAGACGATACTCTCGCTCGAGCCTGACTTGATCGTCTGCGGTGATCTCGTCCCAGTCGATGATCTCGAACCTCTTGAGGCGCAGGGCATTCCATACTTCGTGTTCGCCACGCGCACCATCGATGCCGTGTTGAAGGATATTGCTCTCGCGGGAATACTCACCGGACATGTGCAGGAGTCCGAGATTCTGCTGGATGATCTGAGGGCCAGGGTCGATGCGATAACTGAGAAGACGCTCGATTCCAGCGTTGAGACGCCGAAGGTGTATGTCGAATATTATCCTCTATGGACATATGGTCCAGGATCCTTCGGTGATGACTTGATCCGTCTCGCAGGTGGCATCAATATCGCCGCAAACACAAGCAGCGAATATCCTGAGGTCACATCTGAGTTCGTGATATCGTCTGACCCTGATGTCATAGTATTCACACTAGGGGTCATGACGACGACCACCGCGGATGAGATATCCGAAAGACCAGGGTGGGATCAGATAACTGCCGTTGCTGACGGTGCGATATATTCGATCGATGACAATATCGTCAGCAGGTATGGCCCAAGGATAGTGGACGGGCTTGAGCAGTTGGCGGAGCTCATTCATCCCGAACTCTTCGAGTGAGGGAGTGATCATTTGGTGGGCAGCACGGCACGAGAACAATCAGATCCGGACGGACAGCGACCCGTGATGGGTGGAAGACGTCCGGTTCTCGTATTGTCTGGATTATGTGTCGTGCTCGCCGCAACCTTTCTTATTGCCATTCTGGTAGGATACCGGGGACCTATCGGGCCATCCGTGGACAACCGTCTGTCCTTTGAGCAGGCCATCAACGGCATATTCGACAGCACATCTGCCGAAGCCTGGATATTCTGGGACGTCAGGATCCCGAGGGTGGCGCTTGCTGGGCTGATTGGCGCAGGTCTTGCGTGTGCTGGAACAGCGATGCAGGCAGTGTTCAGGAATTCTATGGCGGATCCGTTCATAATCGGAGTCTCATCCGGGGCAGCGGTCGGTGCTGCTAGCGCGGGTTTGATCGGTCTGACTGTTGTGTTTGGTGTGTACGCTTCGCCATTGCTCGCGTTCGTTTGCGCGATCATTACGGTGTTCGTGGTCTACAGGATGGGGACCGTCCATGGCCGAGTCTATGTGGATACATTGCTGTTATCCGGTGTCGCCATCGCATCCTTCCTGGGAGCCGTCGTCTCCTTCCTCATATTCATAGCTAGGCAGCAGTTCGATCAGCTCATAGGTTGGCTGCTCGGAAGCCTTCCTCTTGTGACTTGGACGCAAGTAGGCATAGTCGCACTGCCAGTCATCATCGGTGTCTTCATAATATTCGTCTACGGCAGGGAACTGAACGCCCTTCTTCTGGGCGAGGAGACTGCCCACAATCTTGGCGCGAATCCCGAATCACTGAAGCAAATGATGCTCGCTGTCTCTGCACTCATGACAGCCGCTGCGGTGGCCTTCGTCGGCATCATAGGATTCGTAGGTCTGATAGTCCCGCATATGATGAGGTTGATCGTCGGCGCGGACCATCGGATATTGGTCCCGGCAGCAACGATCTTCGGGGCCATCTTCCTGATAGGCGCGGACACCGTTGCGCGAACCATAATCACAGGCCAAGAGTTGCCAGTGGGCATCATCACAGCTCTGTGCGGAGGACCATTCTTCCTATACTTGCTACGAAGAAGCAGGACCGGGGGCATGTCATGAATCTCAAGATAGACGGGCTCTCTTTCTCCTTCGGCCAACGCAGAGTGCTGAAGGATATCTCCCTCGAGGTATCTGACGGAGAATTCGTGGGGCTCATGGGTCCAAACGGGTCAGGAAAGACGACCATGCTTCGATGCCTGACCAGATTCCTCCCATCCGAATCCCGCGCAGTGCTGGTCGACATGAAACCCTTGCACACTCTGACGGATCGCGAAGTCGCCAGTATCTTCGCAGTGGTTCCTCAGAGCTCCTCGACTGATTTCCCTTTCACCGGCAGGGATATCGTATCCATGGGACGACTCCCCCATATGCGGAGCAGGCTCTCAGGCGCAAGGAAGGAAGATTCGGATGCGGTGCAGAACGCTCTAGATATCACAGGAGCTGCCCATCTGGCAGATAGAGCTTTCTTCCAATTGAGCGGTGGTGAGCGCCAGAGGATAGTGATCGCCAGGGCTCTTGCGCAGGAGCCAGCCGCACTCTTGCTGGATGAGCCGACCGTCTACCTCGACATAAGCGGTCAATTGGACATGATGGACCTTGTCAAGAGGTTGAACAAGGAGAAGTCCCTGACCATCTTCGCCGTCCTCCATGACATAAATCTCGCTGCCAGATATTGCGACCGGATTGCGCTCCTGAATCAGGGACGCCTCGAGATAATCGGGTCTCCGAGCGAGGTCCTGACGCCTGAGATGATCCAGAGCGTATATGGTGTGGAGGTCGCGGTCAGACGCGATCCGTTCACCAGTTCGATCTACGTGATGCCAAGGACCATTTCCACTTCGGTCGCCAGGCACGGGACCAGGGTACATCTGCTGTGTGGTGGTGGGTCCGGAGGCCCTCTAATGAAGACCCTATTCGACAACGGATATTCTGTCTCCACCGGAGTTTTGAACGTTCTGGACTCAGATTATGAAATCGCCAATGAATTGCATATTCCGGTCGTAGCCGAGGTCCCGTTCGCCCAGATAAGTGACGAAGCACATACGGAGAACTTGAGATTGCTCAACGAAGCGTCATTTGTCATAGTGTCTCCATTCCCAGTGGGTCCGGGGAACTTCAAGAACCTGGAAGCAGCCGAGAAAGCACTGGATATGGGGAAGCGCGTTGTCGTGATCACACCGAGCGACCCCGAGGCGATAGACTTCGTGGGGGGCAAGGCGACGACCTTCGTGAAGAACTTGATAAACCGAGGTGCATATAAGGTCAGTACCGTGGAAGAGGCCCTCGGCTCTATACGTTCATAGGGTGGTGCGATCCCTTGGAAGAACTTCCTTTGAGAGATCTGAAGAGAAACACTGAATTGCTCATACTCGTGGAGATGCTTCAGACTCCGTCGATCAAACTCAAGGATATCGCTAGCAGGATGGGTGTCACTGTCCAAGCGGTCAGCCAATACATCGCTGCTATGCGGAAGGAAGGTCTGCTCAGAGAGCAGAAAGGGGTCCTGAGGCCAACCAGGAAGGGCATGCAGATACTGCAGGAGCATTTTGGCCGCATCAAGCAGGATGTGGATTTCGTTCTCAGGAAGATAAGTGTAGTGGACAGATGCGTTGCTGTCGCAGGATGCAACATCGAGGAAGGTCAGCAGGTAGCTCTCATCATGGAGGATGGAATGCTCCTGGCATACTCTGGACGCGAGGGGCATTCTACGGGAGTCGCGCGTGAGTCAGCATCTGAAGGTGATGATGTTCTGATCGGCAATCTCGAAGGCATCGTGGATATGGATCTGGGGAGGCTGTTGGTTCTTGAAGCGCCTTCCGAACTAGATGGTGGATCGAAATCAGCGAACATCGAGATGGCTCGACAGAGGATAGATGAGTTCTCTCCTGGAATGCTCGCAGCGGGGGATACCGTTGGAGCGGCCTTGCTGATGAAGGCGAGCGGGGAGATGCTTACAATACACGCCCCAGTGGAATCTTCGATGAGCGCCCTGAGCAAAGGGGTGGATGTCGTCTTCTGTGGAACAAGAGAATCAATAGATCTGATGATCGAGGCCGTATCCAAACTCAAATCTGAGACAGGATACGAGATATCGTGGCATACATTCCATCTCTGAATATGCGGAACTAAGACTAAATCCTGATTCGTGGATTTCATCCCGGGTGAGGGCCGTGAATGTGGAGGATGCGATTCGGGCTAGGCGTGCGAAGCGCGTGTTTTCTGAAAGACCTATTGGCGACGACGAGGTGGATGCACTCATCGAGTCAGTCAGATTATCCGCTTCTTGTTTCAACAATCAGCCTTGGAGGCTCGTTTTCTGTCGGGGTTCTGATTCATTGGAATCCGTGAAGGCGTGCTTGGCCAAGGGAAACGTGTGGGCCACGAGAGCCCAGATGATAATAGTGGTATCAGCCAGAGTATCGGACGACTGTGATCTCAGTGATAGACGGAACTATTCGCTGTTTGATTGCGGACTGGCGATCGGTCAACTACAGCTTCGAGCCACTGAGTTGGGCATGATCACGCACCCGATTGCTGGATACGACCCTGCGCGTGTGAAGCAGGCTCTCAAGATTCCGGAAGAATATGTTGTGATAGCCCTGGTCATATGCGGGCATCCTGGCTCAGATGATTCATTGCTATCGGAGAAGCAGAAGGCCGCGGAACAAGAACTGTCCGGCTCGCAAGCCAGAAGACGAGAACATGTTCATGGATGTCTGGGGCAGACAGTCTGTTGGTTGAGGTCGCATAAATCTGGCACCTGTATCCACCTCATTTCCCCTCACTACTGGCCTTCGAGAAGACATATATCCTGCCTGTTACCATGGGGACTCGATCAAGGAGGCACGCCGCTTATGATGAGGCTCTACCGCACAGAGAAGGGCGAATTGAAGGAAGTAGAGAAGGTCGGATTCAGAGATGTACTCTGGATAGACTTGGTGGCCCCCTCCCCGGAAGAGGTCGAGATACTCCACAAGGAGTTTGAGATCTCGCTACAGGACCTGGCTGATTGTCTGGACCCTAACGAACGGTCCAGGGTCGATATCGATGAGAAGTACGATCTGCTGGTGCTCAGAAGTCTTTTGACCGACGAACGTTCGCCTGACAGGATTCAGACCATGCCTATAGGCATCATAGTGACTCCGAAACATGTCATAACGGTGAGGATCGGAGCGTCATTCCATGGTCACGAGATCACATCTGACCTCAAGAAGAAACCACATTTCGACAGCAAGGAAGATCTGTTCCTATCATTGATCCGCAAGGTCCATCGCGACATCGAACGTACTGTTCGTCCGATGGAACGGAAGATCTCTTCGATTCAGGACATGAATCTCGCTGCCAACAGTGCAACCATGGCGAACAGCGCCTTCGCGTTGAGCAACGGGCTCATCCTTCTGAACACATCATTACTCTCGAACCTGAATGCGATATCTATGATATCTCGGATGCGACAGTTGAAGATGACGAAGGACAAGTTGGATCTCGCAGAGGACATCGAGAACGATGTCGCTCAGCTCTACGAGATGACTACGATCTACAGGGAGATAATGTCCAACATCCTGACCGCTTATGAATCCGCGATATCTAACAACCTGAGTTCCATCATGAAGACACTGACTACTATCAGCTTGATCCTTATCCTCCCGACCCTAGTAGCGAGCTTATTCGGAATGAATGTCGAGCTGCCCTTCAAAGACGATCCGAACGCGTTCCTATACGTCATAGGTA
Source organism: uncultured Thermoplasmata archaeon (assembly GCA_963719945.1). Taxonomy (GTDB): domain Archaea; phylum Thermoplasmatota; class Thermoplasmata; order UBA10834; family UBA10834; genus UBA9653. The sequence goes on from CAVRDX010000003.1 coordinate 26,253, forward strand.
TCTCATCGATATGCGTCATCGGCCTTTGGGTGCTGTTCCGGATGAAGAAGATTCTATGACCCAGTCTGGTCCAAGGGCATGAATTCCCACAATAGGCAGCGTCCGTCGTCTCCCTAACCCAATATCGCCCCGAAGAATGTGATTTTCAAGGCATTCAAATGGGTGATGCCAGCGTACTTATTATACACCGTGAAGACATATGGATAGTAAGATGTGACATGGTATCCTCTGTTGACACAGTCCTAGGACTGCTGTTGGGCATATCAGTATTCCTTTTCTTGCTCTCCTCGATAGCCTACAGGAGGAGCGGAGTAAGGCGCATGCTCCTGCTCTCAGAGGGTCTCATCGTCCACATTTCCTTCTCTGTCATTGTCATAGCCTCATCCTATGCGACTGACTGGCTGGAGAATGTCGAGTCGACAGCTCTCGTGGTCGCTGATATCGCGGTCCTTGCCGCTGTTTTGTTTCTCGGTTTGATTGGAGGTAGGACTGATGTCGGATCCACTTGAGCTCGAAAATCGCAAGAGGATCTTCGAATGCATCCGGAGCAGTCCTGGCATACATTTCCGGGAGATACAGAGACGGACCAATCAGCCAATCGGGGTACTGGAATATCATCTCAACTATCTCGTGCAGAAGGACATACTGACACTCGATAAGCAAGAGAGCTTCTCCAGATACTTCCCCGCAGGTCAGATGAACGCTGATAAGCAGAGGATACTATCTGCCCTCAGGCAGGAGATACCGCGTGGGATCGTCCTCTATCTGCTCAGAAACCCTGATTCAACGCATGGCGAACTTCTCAAGAATTTCACGATCTCTGGGGGCACCTTGTCCTACCACCTAAAGAAGATGGTCAACAAAGGTATCATCAAGATTGAGAAGATGGGTCGAGAATCTCGATTGACGGTCATCGATCCAGATAAGGTAGCGGATCTCTTGATCGTTTACAGACGCACTTTCCTCGACAGGTTAGTGGACGAGTTCGTCGCATTCTATGTCGAAAAGAAGGGTCATGTAGCCTCATCGCCTTCGGAAAAGGATGAGTTGATTGAAGGTCCAGAGTGAGGCCGCTCTACTTCTTCCTGTAGTATCGGTTCTTCTCGAGCGAGACAAGGTCTGCTGGATCCTCATCCGAGCTTCTCTTCCTGACGGCCATATAGATGCCCGCCCCGCTCGCAGCGGCAAAGCCGATAAGAATGCCAACCATGGTGGACATGGCAGACGTGCCTATGATGCTGCCATCGGGCAGAATCACGATGATCGTATCAGATGTTCCGAACAGACCCAGGCTCGGATCATGCAGGATACTGGCAGTTTCGTTGTCTATCGGTGTCGCTAGGTACACTTTCAATGCAGTGCCATCGGTCCTGTAGTATGCGGAGACATTCTCGAGCGATTCGTCCCCGTTTTCCCAGACCTGGAGTGCCTCGCTCGCCCAACAGAAGAAGCTGTTCGTCTCATTGACTGTCTCATTCTCATCTACGAATGTGAATATCTGCTTGAACTCGCCCCTGTTCTGGAACGGGTGCATGATGAGGGTAGTGCCATCGGTCTCATTGACCAGTGGATCGCTAATACTGATCTCATCACTCTGATATCCCTGGAACAGATATGGCTCATCCATCGATGTCGGGACGAAGGTCTCGAAATTCATCTTCATCACACCGAGATCGAGGGCAAGATGATCCGAATAGATGGGCACATTGAAGTCAAGGTTGACATCGAATTTCAGCTCGCTCGAGCCGTTGACGAGGTAATTCGGTGCGTCGTTGACATCGTAGTTGGATGAGTAGTTGCCAGAAGTTATCGTGAATTCGACAGTCGCATCTGCCCAGTCATCAATTATCTCGGTGCCAGGGGTGCCTTGGGCCGGATTTCCTCCGTCGAAAGCTATCCTCCTGTTGATCGGCACGGAAGAGTGCAGAGCAACAGTTATCACGCTTCCTCTGTCGTCACTTATTTGGACCGGATCATCGATGGTCCAGGTGGCATGCTCGAAAGACGCGTGGTATGGAACGTCTTCAAGCACCAGCATGCCATCATCGGTTTCGTTGTATCCCAGCACCGATGATACAATCATTCCATATCCCGTCTCATTCGTGGAATTCAGCTCCCTGACAACGACTGCCGGGAGAGTCTTGTTGATGGCAATTTCCATGCTGTTGGTTTGGATAACGATGACAAATCCGTTGTCTGAATAAGTCAATCCATCCGCCGCCGTCATTGCGCTCGAAGCAGAGCTCAGACTGGTTAGAGCCCCAGAAAAGAGCACAATCGCTACGAATATGGTTGCCAGGAAAGATTTACTCATTCTGATAACAACATCACGCTTGACTTTATTAATTCATTTGGTACACAGCTAGAACTTGGATGAATAGACCGTCGAAAAGCGACGTTTTTTGACGGATGTCAACACAAATCGGTCATGATCCTGCATTCGATCATTCATGGGTTCTCACATGCTCGTTCGAACGCTACTTCGTATGGGATTGTATCAGTCATGACACATATTGACACCTTTTAATTTCATGTGCAGACGATTTATAAGGGGGTCAGTACAGCCCCTAACGTCGTTATTTGGCGGGGATATTTCGAACATTGTACTAACGTTCTTTTCTACTATGAGCGCATTATCCTCTCCTCGCGTCAGTCCAACACCTGACGCAGGACAAAGGAAAATTGGGGGAGTGATTGCAAAGATGAGAAACACGAGAGTGACAGCTATCGCATTGGCAGCTTTCATGCTGATCCTGCCATTGTCGATGACGGCGAGTGCTAGCGATGAAGACGGGAAGGGCGGCCAATCATGGTGAGCGTTCCTCAGGGGCGGATGATGGTAGTCAGGTTATGCCTGTCGGCGTTTATTTCGCAGACAATATGGTCTACGGACCTCAGTGGAGGATTGGAAATTTCGTGCGAATAGAGATGATGGTCTTCGATATGACGGCTATGGGACACCTGCGACCGATACGACACCAGCGATACCCGCGGTTCCGCAAGATATCTGTACGTCGGATTTTGAATTGTTCGATGATTACACAGATGGTGCTCGTGGACGAATATGATGTACCCGTACTCATGAAGACGGAAACGAGCAAATCGTGTACGATGGCGGAGCTCAGCAGGAAGACATATTGACGGAGTTCCAGTCGACATCCTTCCGAAGACTAGTATGGTTTCGGTCTTACATTAGGGTCACCATAACTGGCGACTATGGATGAGAGGATGATGAACCGATAGTCCTCGAGGCTGGATGGGACCTGAGGATAGCATGACGAAGGTTATCGATGAAGGCTGGGCCGAGAAGTCAACAAGGCCGGTCATGTGATCTATGGAACGCTCTGGGACATTCAAAATGTCTTGAGGATGTTCTATACAGTCAGCGTGGAGCTCGGAGCTGTTCATGGGGATGAAGCCAGTGGATACTTGGAAGTGTGGGCGAGTGGTACAGCGTCGAAGCACGCGATGGCCACTTCTACATCAGCGAGGACGAACTCAACGATCCAGACCATCCGTTCGTGGACCTCTCGATGGAGTCTATCGGACCCGATGTACATCGACTACAAGATCGGCTTCGGCAACTGGAGGACGGCGTTGCATGGATTATAGCTCGGTGACCTGATTCCGCAGGGCTCGGGTGGCGGCAACAGCGACGAGAGTGGCGGTAACCATGGGAGAAGGCGGAACGGAAACGGCGATCACGACACTCGGTCAGAACGGTAACGGTAGCGGTCGCAAGAGGTAAGCCTCACGCGCGCGCGTGACTCGATAACAAACCCCTTTCCTCATGATTTTTCGATTGTCTATGAACCATTAATAGAGGCTTGTGCTAGTTTTTGATACTTGTACCATAAACCACTTATCAAGTGCCCCTTGTTGGTCGTCTCAGAAGCGGTCGATACCGTTTCGAAAAGAGAAGGTGAAGGAAAAATGTTTGCGAAAACTATGCTCGCACTCGCACTTGGCGCGGTCTTTATGGTCGCCGGTGTTGCGACTGTTGCTGCGATCGGCGACATGAATGGCAACTTGAACGGTGACTGCGATCAGTTGCAGCTCAAGGACGGAACGGGCGACAACTGTCAGGATGACTTGAGTGAAGATGTGCCAGACGATATCGTTGAAGAGGATTGCGACTCCTGCAACGACTATCTGTATGACTACAACTTCCTCTACGGCGAAACTGAAGAAGAGCCACCATACAGCTCTGCATGTGGACAGGAATAACCGCACACAAATCTCGTGCAAAGGGTCTCCCCCAAAGTCTCCTTTGTCTTTGAGCGGAATTCCTGCCCACCCAATTTTCTTAAAACAGCTTACGCTGGTGAAATCAACACCAGCTCAATTTTTATCATCTATGTCGACATATCCCACTCTCATGAAGATTGATTCCAGATTCATCAGACAAGTTCGAAAGGAGTTTCCCTGGCGCTGAGATCGACCCAAACGGTCGCAAGCGCGCATTCCTGGACAACGGGGCGGGCACGCTTGTCGCAATCAGAAGCGCCCAGCGAGAATCCATTGCTCGAATAGACTGGAGTGCCAATGTCGGCAACGTCTTCACGAATCAAAGGGTGCCGAAGATACGATTCTCGAGGGTCGTCAGTCGGTCGCCGATCTTTTGAACGCAGAGAATCCCAATACGATAATCTCCGGGGAATCTGCAACTTCACTTCTGTTCAATCTCAGCTACGCCCTTGGCAAGGAATTCACTGGCCAGGGAGAATGTCGTCACATCAGGGTTCGAACATTACACGAACATCAATCCCTGGGTGGAATTGGGGACCAATGGGAAGATCAAGGAATTGAGGTTCGCTGAGTTCGACATGGATACTGGCGAGCTCGACCCGAAGAAGATCGAATCACTGATTGATTCGGATACAAAGGTGGTATCCGTCACCGCTGCATCCAATGTGCTCGGTTCCAGAACGGACCTGAAGAAGATAGGCAAGATCGCTCGAGATGCTGGAGCGTACTTCGTTGTCGATGCTGTTCATCATATAGCCCATGGTCCGACTGATGTGCGATCCGTCAAGTGCGATGCTCTCGTCTTTTCCGGTTATAAACTGTTTTCGAGGCACGGCAGCTTCATGTACATGAAACCGGACCTGATGGAGAGAGTTGTGTCCATACAAGGTCCTGCCATCACCGAAACACGGTCCTGGCAAATGGGAGATGGGCACGCGTGACCAGGCGATGTTCGCTGCCATGACTGGCGCGATTGATTACATCTCATGGGTCGGTCATCCCTCGGCGAAATATCCCCCAACCCTGGCAAACAGAGGCGGTCAAGATTGGCAAAGGCGTTTACTGCGATCGAGGATTATGAAGGGCATCTGGCGGTCCTTGCGCTGAATGGAAGGGGTCGTCTGAAGGGGTCTGAAAGACATTCCGGGAATCACTCTCTTCGGGCCAAAGGCCATCAATCCCAAGATTGGCAGGGACCCCACCTTTTCCTTCAAACTGGATGGAAAGGACGATCGAGCAGTCTCCAAGAATCTATGGGACGATTATGCACTGGCCGTAGGCGCTGAGGATTACTATTCACGGGTACCAGCACTGTATAAGGCAGATACTATGCTGAGAGCCACCTTTGTGCATTATAACACCGAGAATGAAGTAATTGCACTTATTGAAAGCACTCAACGAGATCGCTTCGAAAGGCAGGAAGAAACGCTGAGCGAAGTCTATTGGAATCTCCAGTTGGAATGAGACTGTTTCCCGCTCCTTTTATATAGCACACATACGAACATCTCGACGCGCCAGATCTTCACAACTGGCTGGCCGAGAATCATTCTACGTTCGTTCGATTTTTTGATACTTGCACCACAACGGGTATAGTATGTGTTTGTAGGTGGCACCTCAGACACGCAAAGAGAGGTATCTAGGGGACATCCGAGACTACTCGGATATGATTGAACGCCTCCGCAGTTGCGTGCATCAGGCGGGTTGTCTGCTCTCTCAGGTATGAAGAGCAGTCGTTCGCCAACCCAGAGGTGTAAGAATGGAAAGGAAGTTCGAAAGTGAGCTGGCGGAAAAGGTAGCACTTCGTTCGAAGGGCAGTTTTTCCGGCAGGAAGGCTAGTGTATTGGTGCTGGCCATTATCTCGAGCGCAATCATGATCGGTGCAGCGGCGGTCACGTTCTCGATGAAGGCAAGCGCGGAAGATGGTATATGGACTAATTACAGTCCCTGTGATGAATGCTGACTACGGATTATCTGGTGTATGACCCCGCTGAGGAAGCGGAATACACTGATCTAGTCTATTCGGATGACCCAATATATGCGGATGACTTTGTCGTGAAACGGAGTTCTGACTTGAAGACTGCGTTATTCGACACTCCGATGGCAATGGACCGACATACACCAAGATCGTGTATTCAGTGAACGTGAAGTTGCGCCATACGGCGCCGTTCTGGGAGATGTAATTCGGACTGCGGGTTGCCAGTCTCGTCGTTACGGTCAGCGGGCTTCGATCAGATTCCGGGCCTGTGGCAAGGTCATATCGCTGAATGGTTTCGAAATCTCCATGGAAGGGAATATCAGTATGATACCGTCTTCGGTGATGGTACGATTTCAGTGGACTTGTCATGCCCGACTTGACGGGACTGGATTCGAATACACATCATATGATTCGATATCCTTCTTCGTCATGTTCAAGGTGTCTCAACTGGCCATGAATCTATCGCGGAGGAGATCGGATTCCCGTCATACTCAATCTACACGGAAGAGTAACTAGTCATGCCTGAGTGATCGACGATCGTCGGTAGAAAACTATTTCAAGGGCGTCCTCCTGGCTAATACGCCGGGATGAATGCCTCATTAATGTTTTCCGTGATTGACTCATACAATGCAGGTTTGAGATTTGAAAATGTAGAAAGTGTTGAGGGGGTTTGGTGGACCACTGACTCTTCCCAGTACCATCGTCGTCGACTACTTCTTGTTGTAGTACTTGGACCAGTCACCTGGCTGTGAGCTCTTGCCCTTCTCGTAGCTCTCTCGTGATCCTTTGCGCGGCTTGTTGCCACCTGTCGCTGCGACAGCTATGGCGGCGATAATTATGACTATGATCACACCTGCAAGCAACAGCATCAGGCCTGGAAGCTGGAATCCACCATCTTCTGAAGATATGTCGACGAGAGCTTCTGTGGTGAATGTCGGGTCGTGCATTATCATATCCCCGCCGGGGAACACCATGCCTCCGAGGACGACGAATCCATTGAACGTCGCCCAAGTGCCTGCGACCTTCGCCATTGCGAGCACTCTGTGACCCGCCATGATCTGAGCCATCACCTGCTCCGGCTCTCCATCGACCGTGACATCATCGACCCATGTGAGGGCACCTACGCTGTTCCAGTCCGTTCCGAACTCAAGGCTCGTCCTTATGAGCTGCTTCGGAGCGATGAATGTGCCCGTGGTCTCGTTCACTTCGAGTTCGCCCGCGGTAGACTCACAGTTCATGACGCTGATCTGGTTCATGTAGGTGTACATCTTCATCTCCATCCATGCGGCCATCAATGGAGATACGAAGTTGCCGACGATGCTATGGAATTCGAGCAGCAGTGCAGGGTTGGTGTTGTTCAGGTCGTAATCCCAGCCCTCTATCATCTGGTCCCATTTCACATCGTACTTGAACACCTTTCCGCTCACCTGCATGTCGTCGAGTCTCTCCGCGCTGATTACGGTCATCGGGCCCTTGCTCACAATGATCCTCCACTGTGGCATGTCCATATCGTCGACCTGGACCAGATCGGCCTCAAGGTGGAAAGTCAGTGTGAAGTTGTTCAGGACATTGTCTCCTACGTCCTCAGTAGCATTCGCATCGACCAGTTCGTATGGCAAGTCATTTGCTGTCAGGCTGAACTCCCAGGTCTTGAGGTCATCCGTGGATTCCTCGATCACCTCGGATGCATTCCACGATGTGGTCAGGGCAACCTTCTTGTAGATGGGTTCGAGGGACTGATAGTCCGTGAATTCGTCACCATCGTAACTCCTGTTATACTGAAGCAGACCGTTATCGTCAAGGTCGTTGAATTCTATGATAGAATCCAGCTTCACCGCGTACATGGAATAGATCTTGATCGTCCTGTTGCTCTCAACAAGCTCGCCCAAATTGTCATAGACCTGAGCCATGCCGAGATATCTCGCCTTTATTGCGACGAAGTAGACGTTGTTCTCATACTCGTCAGAGCCCCATACGATGCCAAAGGCCGCATCGGTGCCGAACTTCACGAAGAAGTGGTCTCCACCGCCAAGTATCTCGGTGGCTCCGTCTTCAATCGTGATCTGATCCTCAAGCGCGACGGTTGCCGCAGATGTAGGGGCAGGTATGGCGATAGCCCCCAACATCATCATGAGGACGGCTGCCAATGCGACAGGCATCTTCAATCCGATTTTATTCATCATAAGTTCTTCCTCTGCTGTTATTGATTGCTTATTCTCGATGAGGCGCATTCAAGGTATATGAACAGTCACCGTGGTTTTGCACTAGTTTTGCAGTAGGTTTTCGGGGTAGCTGGGTATGGCTGGCGAACTGATATCTGTCCCGAAAGGAGTATTAAGTAAACAATCGGTTCTCTGTCTGCAATGGCACGCTTGGTTGTGTCCCAGAACGAGAGGCTGCTCATCCATCTGATGGAGTTCGACGAACATCGCGATGAGCCAGATGTTCCATTGGCAGTCTGCCAGGAAGGCATCGCTCAGAGGTTGCATATACAGGTCCACGCAGTCTCAAGAGCCCTATCCTCTCTTCAGGCAGAAGGTCTCGTCAATGGGCGCCTAGCTCATGTCAGAGGCGCGCCGAAAAGACGGAAGACTTATTTCCTCACCGAAAAGGGTCACCAGACAGCCCATTCCATTCGAGACCAGCTCCTCAAGGGGCGGGTCATCTTTGAGGAGAATGGGAGGACAGTCGAAATCAATCTCTCAGAGATATCCGACCGCCTCTCAACGGGACGAGGGGGTACGATTCCATTCCTCAACCTGGTGGATCATGCTTGTGAAAACGATATTCTTCGCTTAGGGACGATTCTGGCTATGTATGGCGTCGGCGAAAAGGTTCGCCAATGTGTTACGGTCGGAATCGGTCGCCCAATCGCAGAAACACTATTTGGACGAGATGCGGAACTCGGCCATCTGCTGGAACGGATCGGAGACGATTCGACTCATTCCATCCTGATATCTGGTATGGCAGGGATCGGGAAGACGTCACTTGCATCCAGGTTTTTCGAGGACCTATCTGGCAAGAACCATGTCTTCTGGTATTCCCTGCATGCCTGGGATACAGAGGAGCGCGTATTATCCGTCCTGACCAGCTTCTTGAAATCATTTGGCCGGTCAGAGGCCAGCGAGTGTGTGAAGCGGGGCTATTCTCTCGGGGACTTGTTCACTCCTCTAGTATCTGACCTCAACGGGACTGGTGCAGTCATCTTCCTGGACGATGTTCATAAAGCATCCGATTCGCTCCAATCGCTATTATCCGTACTTCAGGATGCGGTAGGCGCATCGGGTTCATCGAAGCTTGTGCTGATGTCTCGTTCTCGCCCGCAATTCTATTCCAAGGCATCCGCAGGCAGCTACGAAATCGAGCTCAAGGTCCTCGACGATACATCAGCTCGCAGATATGCAGAGATCGCGAAAGCGGCCGACCCGGCCCGAGTAGTCAGTATGAGCAGAGGCCACCCGCTGCTGCTGAGCCTGATGTCCCGAGGCGGAATCACGGCCGTCACGCAGAACTTGGCCACCTTCATAGAACAGGAAGTCTGTGCCATCCTTTCACCAGAAGAGAGATCCCTGCTGGAATTACTCTCGATATACCGTCATCCTGTCGAGGCCGTGGCGATTATTGACAACGATGATCGTTCTCTTATCAGTCTCAAGAGCAAAGGATTGATCATGGAACAAGAGTCGGGCTTATGGACACATGATTTCCTCAGGGATTTCTTCCGCTCGCGGTTGAGCCTTCAGGCCAGGCTCATGATGCACAAGAAGGCCGTGTCCTATTGCAGCCAGAACCCGGGGATAGATTGGCAGTTGGAGACTCTGTTTCATCATATCGAAGCACGCGATTGGAGCCCAGCGCTCAGATATTCCCTCGAGCACGCGATCGATATCGCGCATGAATTCCCAGGAGAGACCCTTTCGTTGTTGTCGAGGATTCCATTCGATGAATTGGATGATGGAACCAGGGCCGAGATGACATTCTTGCGCGGTCAACTGAAGGAGATGAATAATGATGACGTCGGAGCAGCGGATGATTACTCTTCCGCGCTCGGATTCATAGCCGGTGACGACGAATTCAGAGCGAGCATATTGGAGAGTTTAGGCAATCTAAAATCTCAGCTGGAGGAATGGAACGAGTCATTCCAGGCTCATGAATCCGCATTGAAGCTCTATGAGAAATCCCACAACGTCGACGGACAGATCCGTGAATGGCTGAATATGGGCGGGGATTTCAGGAATCGCAGAGAATATGGGGAGGCTCGAGATGCGTATTCGCGCGCTTTGACCGTTGCAAGCAAGAAGGAGGATCGTCCTGCCCAGGCGGCCTGCCTGAACAATATCGCACTTTTAGATTGGGACGAGGGCCGTATGAGAGATGCCGAGATGAGGTTGAAGGAATCAATAGGTCTTGCACACGCGGTCAAGGATCATAGTGGGGAGGCAAAAGGGCTCGAGAATCTGGCCGAATTGCTGCGAGTCCAGCTCCGTATTCCTGAGATGACGAGCCTTCTCCACGAATCGGCCGAGGCGTTCAGAAGGGCGAATCAGGTAGAGGATTACAAGCGGCTTCTAGCGGCATGCGCGGAATCTCTCGGTTTGCAGGGGATGGGCGATGAAGGCGTTGACTTGTGCATCACAACGTTCTCGAGGCAGGAGCTCAGGAAGCGAAGAGGGCTGATGGGCCGACCATCATACGATTACGGTGATGCATCACTCTCATTTGCGCTGACTGGACTGTTCCGCAACTCAGGCGACATCAAGCGCGGCCTTGAAGAATCGAATAGGCTGATGGATATTGCGGAGTCATTGGATGACCCCACTCTAAGAGCAAGGGGCATGATCGAAATCGCTCTCTTCAAGGAGGAATCTGGGGACATAGACGCTGCAGTGGATGAGCTCAAAACAGCGGAAGAACTTCTGCTTGCAGCAGGTGACAAGGAAGGGCTCATAGCAGTCCGAATGATTCGCGGTCGAATTGACGAGGAACGCGGCGAAGTCCAATCTGCAAGAGATCATTATAGGGTCGCCATCAGTCACGCCGAGACTTCAGGCAATTCAGATGCGCTGGCGATTGCGAACGAACGCATCATGAATCTGGATCGTTGATGCCGGTATGTTCTTCAATGCAGCCGAGGTCATCTGAATGTGTACTCCGCTATTCCGAAACCCGTTCGTTCTCCCAAGTCATATTTCGCAAGCGTCATGAAAGCCGTCGCCCCATCCGCATCATCGGCGTTCATGGCGGGCAGCTCCAGATTCTTCACGACTCTCCCAGTTATGACGTAGACCTGCCCCTCCTTATCATTGAGTGACAGTTTGAACGACCTGGGCTTCCTTCCAACATGGTAATCAGTATCGATTCTGGCTGATGTTATGGCGAAGTTCTTCCCTCCGTCAAACACGAATCCCGCATCGATCTCGGAATCGTCCGTCATCAGTTTGGATACACTCAGAGCACACTCATCCGAGAATTGACAATTGAGCCACTTCCGAGACTTCATCTCAGCCATCTCGCGGACTCCCCACGAATGATATCTTCCACCCAGTGCTACGATCTTGAACTCATCGAGTCCGATGGAGAGCGTTCCAGTCAGCCTGCCAAACTGCTCGACTTGCTCCAGGGCATGTTCGCCATCTTCTTCCTTATCAGTGCTAGTTGTGCATTCTCTATGATCGAAGACATCGTTCACACAATCGAACCTCAGGTCCATTTCGACCTGAGATTGTCTGAGCTTGCTGCCCATGGTCCTTGTCATCGTTCCTGTGTGTGCAAGTCTCCAGCTCTTCTCTGGTATTATCGGTTCGAACCGCAGATTTCTCACCTCGAGATCCGCTTTGTCAAACCCTACCTTATGCCGCGAACTGACAACAGAGCCATCTGGCATCATGAAGTGGCAGGACATGGTCTTCATCTTTCGATTCGGTATCAGGGATATCATCATGGTCCCGCAGATGTCGTTCTTCCCGTCGTAGAAATTGAAGAAGTGTGTCTCGTTCCAATCTGGATGATTCCCGAAAGCGTGTATGATGTCCGTCCCCATCCGATCAACTCCCTATAATCGCACGTGCTGATCTTGCGAAATCACTGTGCGTGTCCAAATATCGCGAGCGGTCACTCCCAGTGGTCTGCACTGAGTTTGAGGATATCAAGGCCGTTCAGTTCTTGGACGAGCTTATTCTGATTATCGACGACCGGCAGATCATTGAGATGGTTCTCCACCATGAGTTTGGTGACATTGGTCAACAATTCGTTCTCGAGCACCCGGACGGGCTTCGCCATGATGCTACTCGCCTTGTCGTTGGACATCTCAGCAAGCATCCTCAAGAATGAGGTCATGCCTGTCTCCCTTATGCCCATCCTATATGCTGCATGTCTCATCAGCGTCTCAAGGGTTATGGTTCCAACCAGTTTGCCCTGGTCGTCCACTACATAGACTTTCCTCGTTTCACTGTCCTTGATTATCGCCATGACCGCATCCCGCAGGTTCGCATCCGAACGAACGGTTGCAGGCTCGACAATCTTACCTGCCCTCTCAAGAACATCGGATACTCTAATGTCACTTATTGGCTTATCAATGGGCATGCGCACAATCCTCCAGCATTTAACTCTCCTCCTTCTTCAGATGAACCACCCTCTGCGGGAATGGGATCTCTATTCCAGCATCATTCAGTTTGAGATATATCTCCTCGATCAACCTATCTCTCGCTGCCATTCTGCTACCGTTGTCATTGATCCAACATAGGACCTTGAACACTAGAGCCGAATCTCCCATGGAATCGAACAGGATCAATGGTCTCCGGTCATCTCTCGTGAGCAGCGAGTAGGGGCTGGCTTCTATTGCCTTCATGATGGCCGCTCGGACCTCGTTGGGATTGGAGCCATAGCCGACCCCGACATCCACATTGACCCTCGCGGGGTCGTTGACATTGCTGACTCTCACGATCTTCTCGTTGACCAGCTTGTTATTGGGTATGCTGATCATGGTCGCATCGGAGAACCTGTACAAACGCGTGGTCCGCAGTCCTATCCTCCTGACATCGCACCAGTCTCCATCGGACAGTATTATCATGTCCCCTTCGCCAAAAGGCCTGTCGAGCAGCAGGAAGATGCCGCTGAAGAAGTTGGAGATGGTTTCCTGGGCCGCATATGCCAACACCATTGAAATGACAACGCCGCCAGCTACGAACATCGTCAGATCAACGCTCAGGACGTTGAGCGCGTAACCCAATCCTGCGATGCCAATCACGACGACACCGATCTTCTCCACCACGGGGATGAGGACATCGTCGATCTTGCTGGCGGTCTTCTTTGCAATCATCTTGCCATAGTAAACGAGTATCTGTTTGAACAGTTTGTATGCCAGATAGAATATCACGAGGACTATGACGGCCCCGTATAGTGAAAGGACGAGGTCTCGAACCTCGATCGGGATATGCATGTGCAGGGCGTCCAGAGACTGAACTACTCCATATGCGAACACCAATAGCAGGACAGGGGTCCTGATTATCCCAAGGATGATGTCATCCAACATAGTCGTCGTCTTTCGTGTCACGGCCAGAGCGATGCCATCCATGACATAGGCGATCCCGAAAGCGATCGCCAGCCAGATGATCACGTCTAGCAGGAAGACGCCCCATTCGTTGTCCAGTGGGTCTGGGAGAGGGTTCTCGAAGTATCCGAGGACTTTGTTCGCGCTCGCGAACGCGCCTATGATTCCTGTGTAGGCGTTGTCTGACGCGACCTGAACGAGATATCCGTTCTCATATACTCTGAATACTACCGTGAAGTTCGAATCTAGATCTCCGCGCTCAAGAGGCGCATGGATCGTGGCGGTGATGGTGGTGAGATCACCTGGTTCGAGCAGAACCGAAGGGGTGCTCAGGTCCGCGGACCATCCATCGTTTGCTATGCTAGCTTCGATCTCTATCGTCAGATTGGCCCCGGAGTCGACGTTTCTTATCGTCCAGTTATAGAGTGCGCTTTCCCCTGCGTGGACTTCCTTTTCGTAATTGTCGATTTCTATTATCTGCATGAACTCGGGAGTTTCTGCAGAAGCACAGCTAGACAATGGAGCGGTCAATGCTATTGCTGCGAAAACCAGAACTGCCCATGAGATCATCAATCGATTATGTACTTCTGCCAAGTGGTTCATCCTCCGCACTGGCTCGGTCTATGCGAAGAGACAATACGGAGAGACCACTTAACGGTTTTGGATGTCCATCCCTTGCAAGACTGGCCCAATCGATGCATCCTATGTGCTGAACTCCCTGAAAAGGGTGCATCTTGCCCTTCCATCGCTGATATTCTGTTTATAATCCGAGCACATATGACAGAACGGACAGTTGTCTGTGCAGTCCATTTCTGTGATGTCCTGACCAACCTCATCATGTGTATCCTTCCAGGGTTGGGTGGCCATCATCGTCCCATGGCTAGTAGGAATCTTGGCACAGACAATGGAGCGTTCGATATGCGCAGATTCGATGGCCTTCGTGGCTTCCGGAGAAGTCTCCAGGCCTGTAACGAGGACCTTGCCAATATGCACGCCCATGGCTCTGATCTCTCTTTCGTGTCTCATCCTGACCTGAACAGCCCGAGAAAGGTTCGGTCCGCTCACAAGCACATCTTCGATGGGCATCGTCCTGATCTCATCCCGGATCAGGTCGGCCATGATGCACCGGATCCGATTTCTGATACTGTTCATCGAATCGGATCTGTGCTTTCCAGTGTATGGATCCAGCTCGAAGTCGAATGCCGAGGCAGCCATTCTCGGATATGCTATCCTGAAGATGACGTCGACATCTGCGCTGACAGGTTGCATGTCCTTCGATCGCGCCTTGGCTTTCGTTCTGATATCTGAAGATTTGATCGGGACGGATATCAAGTTCGTGAACCTTGGAAGATAATGAAAATCCATTCCCCTTCCCTCGTTCACGAGCTTCCCCTTGACAAATCTCATGGTGTGGCTTGCGCTATCTGCCTTGTGATGTCTCAATATCATGAGAATCCCCTCGTCTGGAATGCGGATTCATGATACTGGCTATGATATTGTGCTTGATCACTGGCCGAGACTGTGCCGCAGGGATCAACCTGCAGGTTTGCTTGCGAATGCCTAGCTTCACTCACGGTGAAGACCCCTCCCCCGAAATGGGCCACGACTCGGAAAGTCACGGCACTCAATAGTACGGTCAGTCCGCTCTTTGAGTCCTGGCCCGCCACCAATATCTGTAAACTGACCCTTAAAACTTGGTGAAGCTGACCTGCAACCTTGTTCCCCTTCCGGAGCTCTCATTCTGATATGTACAAATCTGAGCATTTATCTGCATATTGTTGGTCAATAATGGGCAATACTATACTACAAGGATATTAATAATACATCAAACATCACATAATTGCGATGGCACACAGGGGAGATTTATTTTGGCGTATCGAACGCAGACACTCAGCCTTCGCCAGTATCTGATTCTCACTTGACGACGAGTCTGTCAATCGAGAAAGAGTGCAGCCTGGATGCAATATCTGTATTCTCATCCCTAAGGTCGAGCTTTGCTGGCGAGTGTTTCCTGCTCGAGTCAGTGGAAGGTACGCGGAAGAACGCGCGCTACTCGTTTGTAGGGGTGGGTCAGGTATCTCAGTTCAAATCGATAGGCAACAAGATCGAGATAGGGGGCCAGGCTGCGACGGTCCCCGATCCCTATGGCGCGCTCCGATCCTATTTTAAATCGCTTAGATCAGGGGCATCTGAGGTCGCGCCTTTCTCTGGGGGGATGGTCGGCTACCTCGGATATGGAATGGTCAACCAATTCGACGGCATCCCGATGCCTCCCACAGACGGCGAATCCCTGCCCGATATGCATTTCATGGTTCCAGAGCACCTGGTCTGTCTCGATCACCTCAATTCACGAACATTCCTCGTATCTCATGGAAAAATGGCTGACCTCAAGGAAGCACTTTCGAAGGCTCGCCCGGCGCCTCCTTCCGATTTGAAGATAACTGCCGGAAGATCCTCGGTGAACCAGGCAGAATTTGAGAAGATGGTCTCGACCGCAAAGGATGAGATTCTTGATGGGGAGATCTTTCAAGTAGTCCTTTCCCGCAGCACAGATTTCACCGTGGATGGCGACCCTCTTGAGATGTATCGAACACTCCGCGCCCTCAACCCTTCACCGTACATGTTCTATCTTGATTTCGGGAAGGTGAAGCTGCTGGGCTCCTCGCCAGAGATGTTGGTCAGGCTCGAGGGGAACAGATTGACCACCCGTCCTCTGGCAGGCACCAGGCCTAGATCTCCTGACATCGAGGATGATGAGAAGCTAAAGAACGAGCTCCTCCTCGATGAGAAGGAGCGGGCGGAGCACTTGATGCTGGTCGATCTTCATCGGAACGATATGGGACGAGTGTCCAAGTATGGTACTGTGAAAGTGACTGAGCTGATGGAGATCGAGAAGTACTCTCATGTTCAACACATCGTCAGCAACGTGGAGAGCGAGATACGGCCGGATGCTGATGGCTTCTCTGCGCTTCGTTCTTGTTTCCCAGCAGGTACCGTTACTGGCGCCCCAAAGATCAGAGCCATGGAGATAATATCTGCTCTGGAAGGTTCGCACAGAGGACTCTATGCCGGAACCGTCGGTTACTTCGATTTCACAGGTAACATGGACTTTGCCATCACCATCCGTTCAATAGTGGTCAACGGGAACCGTGCGAGACTCCAGGCAGGTGCTGGGATAGTGGCCGATTCCGTGCCGGATCGAGAGTTCTCAGAGACCGAGCACAAGATGGGTGCCACACTGGAAGCTATCGAATCAGGGGACCCGAGGAGGGAAGGTCATGCGCATCTTACTCGTTGACAATTATGATTCATTCGTCTACAACATCGCGCAATACCTGGGCGAGATCGGTGTCGATATTGAGGTGGAGAGGAACGATTCAGGACGCATCGATGAGTTGGTTGATATCGTGGATGGGTTCGTGATTTCGCCAGGCCCTGGCCATCCAAGATCCGCCAGAAAGAGTCTCGATATTCTGAATCAGGGTGGATTCGGAAAACCGATACTCGGTGTCTGTCTCGGTCATCAGGCAATCGCGCATGTGCATGGTGGGTCGGTCGTTCGCGCGGACCAGGTAATGCACGGCAAGGTCAGCAGGATAACGCATACGGAAGACCCACTTTTCGAGGGAATACCTCCATCGTTCACTGCGACCAGATATCATTCTCTATTGGTCGATAGAGCAACTATTCCAGACTCCCTGGCGATCCTGGCTGAGACAGATCGGGGGGAGATCATGAGCCTAAGGGTGAAGGGGAAACCGATCTTTGGAGTTCAATTCCATCCGGAATCCATAATGACCTCACACGGGAAGCGCCTGCTCCATAACTTCGCAAGGATGTGCGAACGATGATACAGCAGGCGATTCGGGAAGTCATCGACGGCAAAGACTTGGGTGCAGATGTGGCACAACAAGTGATGCGCGAGATGATGAGCGGTACTTCTACCTCGAGTCAGATCGCAGCCTTCGCGACCGCTATGCGGATGAAGGGCGAAACTCAGGAAGAGCTACTGGGCTTCGCAAAGGCCATGCGAGAAAGTGCAACCCCTGTTTCATGTCCTCCGAATGCTGTCGATCTCTGCGGTACAGGAGGGGATGGGTGTAGCACATTCAACATCAGCACCGTCTCTTCGTTCGTCGTTGCTGCCGCTGGAGTCCCAGTCGCCAAGCACGGCAACCGTGCCGTCTCAAGCAGGTCTGGCTCGGCGGATCTACTGGTTGCCCTCGGCATCCCAGTCGACCTCGGTCCTGATCTGGTTGAGAAATGTGTGGAAAAGGTCGGGATCGGCTTCATGTTCGCCCCGAGATTCCACGAAGCGATGAGAAACGTCGCTGCCACTAGACGGGAGATTGGGTTCAGGACATTCTTCAACATCCTGGGCCCAATCTCCAATCCCGCCAGCGTAAGGCACCAGCTGATGGGTATCTACGATCCCGAACTCGCCACGAAGGTTACAGGAGTCCTCCGAGATCTCGGGACCAAGAGAGCGCTTGTGGTCCACGGGAATGGGTTGGATGAAATCACGGATACTGGTCCGACCAGTGTCGTTGAATTGAGTTTGGGCAGAATCAATCGATATGAGATCACACCAGAATCGTTCGGGTTCGAAGTCAATGATCCTTCCACCCATGTCGGTGGGAGTCCAGAAGAGAATGCAAGGATTGCTCTTTCCATTTTGAAGAATAGAGATCATATGAGGTCTCCAATCGTCGCGATGAATGCCGGAGCTGCTCTCTACGTGTCCGGTCACTCATCGACTATCGAGGACGGGGTCGAGACTGCCAAGAAAATGATTCACAATGGCCACGCGCTGAAGAAATTGGTGGAATTCTCATCTCTCGCAAATGAACTCGAGAAGAATCGTCAGATGTCGGAAGATGCATCCAACCTCCGAGAGTCCCGGATACATCCTGATGTTCTAAGGTCGAGATGCTCCGACCTGACTGCCGATATGCTATCGATGATAAGTGAGACCGATCAAGGCGATGACATCCTAAGCACGCTCGATCAAGCATTATTCACCGCTCCTAATGTCCTCTCCGTCATAGTCGCTCGTCGAATTTTGAGCCTATCCCAGAGGTCGGGCATCGAAGGTGTCCAGCTTCCTCGTTCGAAGACTAGGATGTCCGAATCGATATCTTCGGAGGGTGGGATATCGCTGATAGCCGAATACAAACCGCGATCACCTTCGACCCCACCACTAAGGGTCCCCCCGAATCCGTCCTCTGCTGCTCGAATACTGGATGAATCAGGATCCTCAGGGGTATCTGTTCTAGTTGAACCGGACTTCTTCGGCGGTGGGGAAGACCTGTTCGCAAGTTTCCGTTCGATAGTGTCCAAGCCCATGCTGTTCAAAGATTTTGTCGTGACCGAAGACCAAGTCAGAATCGCCAGATCGCTTGGGGCCGATGCGATACTCCTGATCGCAAAAGCGCTTACTAGCCAATCTTTGGATGGGCTCATCAAGGCATGTATATCAAATGGAGTCGAGCCTCTCGTCGAGACGCATGATTCCGAAGATATCGCTAAACTGTCCTCATGTCGATGCATGGATGCGGTGGACATGATTGGGATAAACAGCAGGGATCTACGAACCCTCGATGTTGATCTTGCACAAGTGAACGAGTTGAGAAAACAGGCTCCACCAGGGAAGATACTCATTGCCGAGAGCGGACTCCGCTCTCCTGCAGATCTTCGCATGCTCCGAGGATTCGACGCGGTTTTGATGGGCTCCACCCTGATGGATTCAGATGATCTCCAAGTCATGCTGAGTGATATGGTATCCGTCGGGCGGAGCGTGGTCCGTTGAAGATCAAGATATGCGGGATCACCAATCTGTCCGATGCCGCAATGTGCGAGGAACTTGGAGCGGACATGCTCGGTTTCGTCCATGTAGATGGCCGGGCCAGAAGCGTGACACCCGAGGCGATCTCCGAGATTGGATCTTGCCTCGGACAAGGTCTGACCAAGATTCTCGTATGCTATCCACAGTCCGCATCAGATGCAATCGATCTTGGTAGAAAGAGTGATGTGGATGCTATCCAATTGCATACTCTCTCTCCGGATGATATGAGCGATATACGCGATGCAGGGTTCATGGTGATAAGGGCCGTGAAGGCTGATCGTTCCACCGCCCTTCCGTTCTCCGAAGCGGTCGATGCGCTTCTATTCGAGAATGGGCTTCCGGGCACGGGAAGCGCATACGACTACAGTTCCGTTCCCATGGATTGTCACCCTAGAACGATTATTGCGGGCGGACTCAGACCAGCGAATGTCCATCTGGCCAAAGCAATGAATCCATATGCAGTGGATGTTTCGTCTGGAGTTGAGCGGATCATCGGTGCGAAGGATAGGGGACTATTGTCTGAATTCATCAGGAGATGCAGGGAATGAACAAGAATGGTTACTTTGGAGATTTCGGCGGGTTCTTCGTTCCAGAGATACTTGTCAGCGCATTGAAGGAGCTAGAGCGAGAATATCAATCATTGTCAACTGATACAGAGTTCGCCGATGAACTGAATCATCTCCTTGAGACATATGCAGGCAGGCCTACCCCGTTGTTCTCCGCAAAGAACCTGTCGAAAGAATGCGGGGGCGCGAAGATATATCTCAAGCGCGAGGACCTATTGCATACAGGATCCCACAAGATCAACAATGCGCTCGGTCAGGCGTTGCTGGCGAAGCGGATCGGAAAGACTCGCATCATCGCAGAGACAGGCGCTGGTCAGCACGGAGTGGCCACCGCGACTGCATGTGCGCTTCTAGGTCTGAGATGCGAGATATTCATGGGCGAAGTGGATGTCGAGAGGCAGAGTTCCAATTGTTATCGGATGAATCTGTTGGGTGCGAAGTTGAACGTGGTCAGGGGCGGTTCGCGCACCCTCAAGGACGCCATCAACGAAGCCATGCGGGACTATGCAGCGACGAGTGAGGATACGCACTATCTCATCGGAAGCGTCGTCGGCCCCCACCCGTATCCGACGATGGTCAGAGATTTCCAGTCTGTCATTGGTCGAGAGGCTAGGTCTCAGATACTGTCGATTGATGGTAGACTGCCTGACGCACTTGTAGCCTGCGTCGGCGGAGGCAGTAATTCCATAGGGCTCTTCCATCCTTTTGTGGCCGATGCCTCCGTCCGCATGTTCGGGGTTGAGGCAGGTGGGAAAGGGATCGATTCAGATATGCACTCCGCAAGTGTTGTCAGGGGAACGGAAGGCGTTCTTCATGGAGCCAAGAGTCTGGTTCTTCAGGATGAAGATGGACAGATAAATGAAACGCATTCTGTTGCAGCGGGACTCGATTATCCTGCAGTCGGCCCTGAGCACGCATTCTTCAGCAGGTCGAAGCGGATCGAGTATAGCGCGATAAACGATGACGAAGCGGTGTCAGCTTTTCATCATCTGTCGGAATCGGAAGGAATCGTTCCAGCATTGGAGAGCGCACATGCGATCTCCTTCGCATCAAAGTTGGCCAGCGATATGAGCCCAGGGCAATCGATCATCGTATGTCTCTCTGGACGCGGTGATAAGGATGTCAATCAGATAGCTGCAATGGAGGGGAAATTGTGAGCAGACTTGCCGATGCGTTCTCATCACTCGAACATCAGGGGTCGTGTGCCTACATCCCGTACATATGTGCTGGCGATCCCGACTTGAAATTCACCGCTGAATTGGTGAGGACTCTCGATAAGAATGGAGCCGACATCTTCGAGATCGGTCTTCCCTTCTCCGATCCAATCGCAGATGGCCCGGTCATTCAGGCTGCGATGAAGCGATCATTGGTTGCCGGATTCCGAACAGAGAAGGTCTTCGAGCTAATATCCGACTTGAGGAAGTCCTCTGTGTCAAAGCCAATCGTCGTAATGAGCTATTTCAATCCGATCTTCAAGTACGGTGTGAAGCGATTCTGCGAGAACCTATCATCTTCTGGCGGTGACGCATTATTAGTGGTGGATCTGCCACCTGAAGAATCCCAATGTCTCCGAAACCATTGTCGAGACACTGGCCTTGACATAATCAGACTGGTTACCCCTACGACTGAAGAGTCCCGTCTGGACTACCTTTTGTCTGATGCGTCCGGTTATGTCTATGCCGTATCAGTCGCCGGAACGACTGGTCAGAGGGACAATGTCCACAGCAATGTGCCTTCACTGATACAGAAGATAAGGGGTAAGACAAGTCTGCCTATCGCCATTGGTTTTGGGATATCCTGCCCTGAGCATGTACGGTCGGCAGTATCGATGGGATCGTCAGGAGTCATCGAGGGATCTCAACTCATCTCGATTTATTCCGCGAATTTAGATGACAGAAATCATGCACTCATCAATGTTGCAGAGCATGCTAGGTCCATGAAATCCTCCACGGGAACTGAGTAGTTGATTCAGATGTCTTGATGGATTCACGCCTCGTTGAATCTGAATTTGCCATCGGGGACAAGAATCTCGAATCTCGCGTTAACGCCAAACTTGCCGTTCTCGGAAATGGTGATGCCAGTGATTCCAAGAATCTCCCTGATTAAGAACAATCCCATCCCTGTATTACGTCCATGGCCAGCTTCGAATATCTTCGTTTTCTCATCGTCGGGGACTCCCTGACCATCATCTTCAATTATCAATACCAAGCCGTCCCCCCGCATCTCGGTCCCGAACCTGGTCTCGGTCACGCGGCCCCCATGCCTTTTGGCATTGTCAATCAGATTCCAGATCACCTTCTCGAACATAGGATCTGCGAACAGTTCGAGGGTTCGTACCTGATGGGGGATGATCACATTGGTGAAATCAAAAGCGGTGGTCGCAGTCTTGATCGCAGTGAACACATTGGTCCAGCCCGGATTGCTCGTTCCCGCCTTCTGATAGTCTGCGGCGAACCTCAGTTGGACATTTATGGCGCTCAATGATTCCTGCGCCTTCTTCATAAAATTCTTCTTCGAGTCTTCGCCAGAATCTCCTTCCAACAATTGGATGTAATTGGAGACGGCTGTGATTCGGTTGGCAATATCATGCCTCGTTATGGAACCCAAGAGACTGAGCTTTGCGTTGGCCCTCATCAACTCGTTCTCCATCATCTTCCTGTCTGTGATGTCTCGGATGATTGTGAGCACGCGGGTCTCACCATCAATCTCTATGAGTCTTGCGTTTATCTCCGAGTATATGGTCCTGCCTTCAGGCGTAATGCCGACGCTCTCTGCTATGAGCTTTCCTTCTTTCAGCAGAACAGCCATTCTATCTTTGAACCCTGTCGCCGACTCTGGTGTATTCATATCCAAAGGAGTCTTGTGGAGCAATTCATCTCGGCTCATCCCATATCTCTCACACATGGTCTTGTTTACTTCGATGAATCTTCCATTCACTTCATGGATGGCGATTCCATCTCCCGCACTCTCGAACAGCGCCCTATACTTTGCCTCAGACGATCTGAGTGCCGTTTCGATTCGTTTGTAATCAGTGATGTCCCTTGCCACTGCGAGGATGGCGGGCTCATCAATGTAAGGGAATCTCGATAGCTTGATGTCTACTGGGAAGCTCGAACCATCCTTCCTGATGTGGGTGACTTCGAATCGTTCCTCTCCCTTTGAGAGTAATCGGTCGGTCCTTTCTCGAACCTTTGATGATGAACTTGGGTCAGTGATGTCCCTTGGTCCGAGCTCAAGCAATTCATCGCTGGTGTATCCCAGACTGGCGCAAGCTTCCCTGTTCACGACGAGGAATTTGCCACCTGGCCGATGGATGAATATCGAGTCACCTGCGCTATCGAGCAGGCGTCTATAGATTTCATCCATTCGGCCATTAGAATCTGTCTGGACCATCTCACTCAACCGCAATACGGTGCATATTGCCTCGCAGAGTATTATAATATTCGACGACCGATTATTAATGTCTCGGATCATCACTGTCGACGAATCAACAAATCAATTGCGTTATCCTCTTCTCTGGTTGGTTATTGGATATTCATCATCCGCTCCAAATCTACTTATTCTTTTGATATCACCTGACTATAAATACTGGTTGATGTTGGAGAATCGCAAGCATAATGTAACAATTCACCTGTTACTGGATGGGGGAGAGGATTATGAATCTCGGGAAACACGCAATGGCAGGGGCACTTGTGATATTCATGATGCTATCAACCATGATGCTGTCAATACCGGCATCTGGTGGAAAGACCACATACGAGTACTATGTTGCTGGAGACTCGGCTGATGTGGTGACACCGACCACTGGAGGCTTATTGCTGGCCGGTGGAAGCAACGACATCGCTGCGGCAATGAAATGGATGATTGACAAATCCGGTGGCGGAGATTTCGTCGTGATTCGTTGCGCTGGAACAGATGCTTACAATCCATGGATATACAAGCAGCTCGAAGGAGTTGATTCCTGCGAGACCATTATCTTCCTGTCTTCTGAGGCGTGCGACGATCCCTTCGTCCTAGAGAAGATACGGAAT
The DNA here is from genome assembly GCA_963719945.1 of uncultured Thermoplasmata archaeon. Taxonomy (GTDB): domain Archaea; phylum Thermoplasmatota; class Thermoplasmata; order UBA10834; family UBA10834; genus UBA9653. The sequence goes on from CAVRDX010000003.1 coordinate 50,467, forward strand.
GCGGAGGCACTCTTTATCGCGGGTGGCGACCAATGGGATTATGTCAGCATGTGGAAGGGAACACCGGTCGAGGACGCGATACATTATGTCGCCAGCAAGCCGGCTCCTGTCGGTGGCACAAGCGCGGGGCTCGCCATACTGGGAGAGTTCGTGTTTACCGCCGAGAACGATACTATCGACTCCGATGATGCACTCAAGAACCCGTACAACCGCCGTGTTGCTATCGACAACAACTTCCTCAGCCTGTCCAACATGGATGGAAAGATCACTGATAGTCATTTCGTCGCAAGGGATCGTATGGGCCGGCTCGTGACATTCTTGGCCCGCATTGTCGAGGATGGATTGGCCACCGAGGCCAAAGGTATCGGCATTGATGAGAAGACGGCGCTAGGCGTAGAATTGAATGGGGATGTGACCCTGTTCGATTTGTGCACATGCGAAGGAGGAGCGGCATACTTCCTGAGCACGCCAGGTCGGCCGGAAGTCTGCGAACCCAAGACCCCGTTGACCTATCTCGACGTCTCCGTGTATCGGATAACTGGAACGGCTACGTTCAACCTTGCGACATGGATTGGGGTCGGAGGTACTGCATATACCTTGTCCGCAGAGGATGGTGTACTCACTTCTGATCAGTTGGGTGGAAACATCTACTGAACGATGTTGTCGGTCAGAATGCCATACGCCCTCTCTCATCCATAATGAGAGCTGTAGACGATTCCAGTGATTGTCCACAGAGGGTGTCCGTGACGCGTTCAGATTCTCCGCCCCTTGGGCATGCTATGACTGACGATGTCGTATGACAAATCATCCCCAGAGTGCAGAGTGCTTTTTCTCCAGATACTTCACGAACGGTTCCGATGTGAGAGAGCTCCCTGTGACCTTCTCCACTAGCGTCGCTGGATCGTACAGTGCGCCATATCGCTGGACGTTGTCCCTGAGCCACTCGATGACCATGCGGGGTCTGCCCGCTTCGACCTCGTGAGACCATTCAGGCATGACCTTCTCGAGCTTCTTCAAATACATCCCGTCGTACACGTTCCCCATGACATAACTCTGCCAGTAGCCAAACGCCCCCGCACTCCAGTGGATGTCCTGCATTACTCCCTCGGCATCGTCCATGATCTCAACATGCAGGTACCTGTCGTACAGGTCGTTCCACATCTGGGGCAACTCCTTGACTGTCGCGTTGCCAGAGAAAAGCTCCCTTTCGATTTCGAATCTGATTGCAATGTGCAGGGAGTAAGTGACTTCGTCCGCCTTGACCCGTATCTTCGACCGTTCGACCTTATTGAGCGCCCTGACCAGATCATGGAGAGGGACGTCAGAGAACGCAGTTCCGGTCAATCTCTTCAGCCTCGGTAGATAGAATCTCCAGAATGCCTCGGATAGCCCGATCATGTTCTCCGGAAACCGCGACATGGATTCGTGCACTCCCATGCTTGCGCCGCTCGCAATTGGCTGGTACATCCAATCATGGTTGATATTCTGCCCGTATAGAGCGTGCCCGGCTTCGTGCAGACCTCCCATCATGGAATCCATGATGCCAAGATCGCTGAACCGGAGCGCTATCCTCACATCGTCCAAGTAACCGGTCGTGAACGGGTGCATCGTGTCATCGATTCGTCCACGTGCCTCATCCGAGGTCGTGTCATAGCCCAGGAGGCTTATAGCATCCCTTACGACTTCACGTTGGACTGGCAATGGCACGGGCCGTTTGATGCATGAAACATCTACACCTTTGGACGCCTCGCTGAATCTGTCCGCGAGTGGGACGAGGGCCGTTCTGAGGTCCGTCAAGAGACTCGCAGCCTGCTCATTTTTCATCCCCAGCTCATAGTCGTCAATCATAGCATCGAAGACGCACGCCGCCCCTCTAGCTTCCATGGTTGCCTCGGCGCGCTTGATGCTTAGCTCGACCAGCTTTTCCAGTTCGGGCTCGAATATACTCCACTTCTTTGCTTCCTTAGCCTTGGCCCAGGCACTTCTTGATACTGCTTGTTGGGTCGCCAGGGCAGCCACGAGTGTCTCGGGCATGCTCACGGCTATCTCGCGCTCCCTACGGATGAGGTACAGGTTCCTGGAGGTAATCTCGCCGGTTGAGTCATTGTTCTTCTCCGACTCCTTGATGAGATTTGCGAGTTCGTCGCTCGTCAGCATCCTGTGTCTTAGGCGTTCCAGAATGCCAAGCTGATCACTCCTGAGCGTTATCCCTTTCGGGGGCATGTATGTCTCAAGATCCCAGTTCATCATCTGGATGGTCGTGTCGATGAGCGTAATCTCCCGGTACTTCTCAATCAACTTGTCGTAAGCCTTCATGTCAGTTGCCCTCCACATGCGGTGGCGAGGTGATTGGGATTGCAGATGATTATGTTTATCTATGGTGTGATTTCCTCGTCCGCTATTGCGTGAATGCCTAGCCATTTCAATGAGCCAATCTTAACATTGATGAGCCTGCGATCTGAGGCGAAATTTACATGAACCTCTAGCACATTGTGTGGACTGGTCGTGTGACCAGGAGGTTCCCGGTGATGATGATGTCCGAATTGGTTCTAGCCACTGCGCCGGGAGCCGTATGATTCCCAGCGAATCTCCTGGCGTTTGGTGATTGTTCAGCTTGCACTGCGAATGCCATCGATAGATTCAACATGAAATGCCAAACGATCCTTACTTGGACGCCAGCGTCGTCTGGCGGATCAAATCCGGAACCCTAGACCTCCACGAGGCAGGGTATCGCACGACCAAAGAGACCATCCTATCTTCTGGGCTGGCAATGGATGTCATCGGACTCATCAGTACTGGGAAGGAGGCGGATGTGTATCTTGCTCTGTATCGTGACGTTCCGATCGCTGTGAAAGCCTATCGTCTGTACCGTTCTTCGCATCGTGGAGGTCGACCTGTGAAACTGGATTCAACAGGACGCCTAGCAGCCCACGAATTCGAGATGACTCGGCAGGCATGGAAAGGCGGGTGCCGCGTCCCCGCAGTCGCCAGGAGGGTGGAGAACCTGTTCTCGATGAGGTATCTCGGGGACGAGAACGGCCCCGCGCCTAGACTACACGACACCGAACCGGATGATCCAGAAGCGTTCCTTGAGGAGGTGCTGCGCGGAGTCGAGGCCCTTGCGGGAGCGGGTGTTGTGCATGCTGATCTGAGTGATTACAACATACTGGTCTACAAGGGACAACCATGGTTCATCGATTTCTCGGAGGCGATTCGAGTCGATCGAACCGGCTCAGTGCCATGGATGCGACTAGAGGCGGCAAGAGTGGCATTGGATCGAGGCATGGGTGCGTTGCGCGTCTACTTCGGCAAGTTCGGAGTCGAAGTCGAGTCTGAACCTTTTATATCTCGCGTGCTGAAATCATTGGACCGATTCGGTGTCCTTGATGATTGACCTCTGAACGTGATACATGAGGTCATGCTGCGTTCAGCTGGCTTCATTAAATATGATTCTCAACGAAGAGTTCGGTCGAATTCATTCACGGCAATGGTTCTGCAGATTTCATCTTCTGCGAACCGTACATGCTCCTCGCGATGAGACGCCACGCCTCCCTTGACCAAGTATGGCTGGAGGTCATGATCCATCGCTCCGAAGTATGTTGCCAGTATGCAGCCGCTTGCGCTCAATCCTTCGATGATAACCGTATCGCAACCTTCTCTCTTCAGTATGGAAGCCAATTCGGTCTTACCGAACGAGTTGGGGTAGGGTTTCGTGACTTTGATGTCAGACTCCTCAATCTTGACGGTATGGTGGACTTCGAAAGGCTTCGTCCCGGGCAACGATCCATACTCCTTTTCTTCGTGGTAGACTACTATGATCGGGAGCCTGTTGCGTCTGAACCATCCAATCGCTTCATTGATAACATCGATGCGCTTCTCGATCGATTTCTTCAAATCTTCGTTTTCGTCCAACCAGGCGTTTTGGATATCTACGACGATGAGTGCTGGTTTCATGTCCTATTCCATCAGCCTTATGCACTCAGTATTATTACATCTTTCAGTGGAGCAAACAGAAATCCGATTGTCAAAGATGGATCAAGTGGACCGGGCGAGATTTGAACTCGCGACCTCTCGCATGCCAAGCGAGCGATCTTCCGCTGATCTACCGGCCCATTTGAGTGGCGATGTATATGGTAGGTGTAGTTAAATGTTGCCGAGAGCCACATCGGATTAGGCGAAAGAATCCAGCTTCCTCTGGTACCTGACCTTCTCTCCCGGAACCGGGATGGGATACTCCTCTGTGAGGCACCCGAGGCACAGGTCATTCGCATTGTGTCCTATGGCCTCTACTAGTCCTTCGACGGATAAGTATCCGAGGCTATCTGCCGTCAACATCTTGCCTATTTCTTCTACTGTACGTCCCGTGGCCGCGAACTGGTCCCTGGCCTTCATATCGATGCCGAAATAACACGGAGCGATGATCGGCGGAGACCCTACCCTCACATGGACTTCCTTCGCACCTGCATTCCTTACGAGTTGTACTATCTTTCTCATAGTCGTGCCCCTGACTATGGAATCGTCAACCAACACCACTCGCTTGTCCTTGAGGACACTCTTTATGGGGTTCAGTTTGAGCATGACGCCAGTCGTTCGTTCAGCCTGATCCGGCATGATGAATGTGCGCTCAACATACCTATTCTTCATCAGTCCTTCCGAATACCTCATGCCGGAAGCTTCGGCATAGCCCATTGCATGCGACCTTCCCGAGTCCGGGATCGGGACCACTACATCGGCTTCCACTGGCTGTTCCTTCGCCAGCTGCTCCCCTATCCTGCGCCTGGCCTCATACACGAGCGTTCCATCCATGAAGGAATCCGCCCGGGCGATGTATACCCACTCGAACATACAATGGGCCTGTCCTTTGGACAACCCTGTCTTAATGGATTTTATCTCGCCTGGCAGCAGTTCGACGATCTCTCCTGGCTCAACGTCCCTTATCAGCTCTCCTCCAAGGGTATCGAACACCACGCTCTCAGAGGCCGCTGCATAACCAGTCTTCGTCCTGCCGACGCAAAGCGGTCGTATGCCATACGGGTCCCGCACTGCGAATACACGGTTATCGATCATTATTGCCAGGGAATATGCTCCTTGTATGGTCGACATCAGATTCCTTATCGATTTGATCGGGTCGCCAGTGTTCGCTATGTCGTTGGCGAGCAGTCTGATGACGATCTCTGAATCCGAAGATGTGATGAACGCCCATCCTTTCTTCTTGAGGTCGTTCATGATCTTGTCCGCGTTTACTATCTCACCGTTGTGTGCAAGTGCGATATCGCCATAGTTGGTTGAGACTACTATCGGCTGGGCATTCTCGATCGTGGACGAACCTACCGTCGAATACCTGACATGTCCGATGCCGAGGTCCCCTTTCAGGTTCTGGATGTCATCAGCCTTCAACGCCTGATGTGCCAGACCCATTCCCTTGATCGATTTGATGCCGTTGTTGTAGACGGATATGCCCGCGGACTCCTGACCCCTGTGCTGGATTATTCTGAGAGCATAGAAAATATCAATTGAAACACTGGAAACCGACGCTATAGCGAAAACACCGCACTCCTCACGCGGGTGGTAATCGGGCTCCGTTAACCTCAACCCCCCAAATCATAGGAATGAGTTTGTCCTTCAATGCTGCTTGGCCCAGTTGTAATGCCTTATCTTTGCCGAAGCTCCGAAGCCACAGGACGCACAGGTCTTGTGCCTGACATGGTACGCTCTTCTTCCGCACCTTCTGCATACTATGTGCGTCTTCTTTGAGCTTCTCTTACCCATCGACGGAGTACCCTTTGTCATCTGATCCTACCTCATGGGGATATGTAAATCACATTATCGCCGCGGACGATAATCGAGTCGACCTTGCGGGTGACCTGACTTTCACGGATTTCCTCTGCGTTCTTCAGCACCAGGTTCATGTGAGGATCGTATCCGTCGAGGATACCGCGGTATCCCCTCTTCCCCTTCAGCTCTACGATAACCTGCTGATTAATCGCCTTGTTCAGAACCGCCAGGGGTTTCATCAAATTAAATCACCTGAATCCCGATAATCTGGTGCCGTACTTAAAGCTTTCCGAGCTGCTAACACGGCAATCCAAGACTCCTGGCACCCCTTCAAATCGTTTTGGGCCGCCTCTTCGGAGGACCTGCCGGACGACGTTTGGCTTGCATGCTCCTACGGTCTTCTTCAGCCTTCCTCTGCTTCATGACCGCTTTGCGTCTGATCAGAAGGAAGATGACGATTCCAACCGCTGCCGCAGCTCCTGCGATTGCTATTATGACATATATGTTGAGCCAGGATGGGGCCTTCTCAACGATTATGATGATGTTCTCGCTGACCATCACGGTAGGGTCGATCAGGGACCCGATATCGATATAGAGTTCATACGCTCCGAGCGGAGCGTCGCTCTCGATTGGGATCATGAGCATGACCGTGATCGAATCTCGTGGGCTCAAGGAGACCTGCGGGAGCTGATCGGATTCGAGATCGTACTCTCGCTCGTCAATCACAGCCACCGAAGTGTTGAATATGTCCAGGTAGACATAGAGGTCGACAACATCCACTATGTTGCCCATGTTCTCTATCGTAAGGTTGACGAATATCGTGTTTCCCTTTCGCGCGTGTATCTCTGCAAAGTCGACGCTGGCGTACAAGTCATAAAATGGCAGCACATTGACACCCATTTCCTGAATGTCATATGCCTGGGAGTTGGCTTCCGAGACTGCACTGACATTGAATTCATAGAACCCCGAAAGTATGTCCGTGCCGGGAATCATGGTCAATCTGAGGCTGCCGTTCTCTCCCGGTCCCAAGAACAGGTACGAAGTGTTCAGGTACATCCAGAACGAGGATGTCCCTGAGAGATCGACGCTGAATGTATCATTCGAGTTTCCAAGATTCTGCACCTGGAGCACATATACAATCTCCCTGCTCGATGGCACGGATAGGTTCGTGTATGCCTGCTGAGTCACTCGCAGGTCGACCTCCCTATGATGCCCTTGAAGGCACAAGAGGTTCGCTTCAGCCGTGTTCTCCGATAGATTGGTTGATTCGACACTGAATGTGATCATATTGGATGTTCCTGGCGGATCGTATCTCGCAGGGATGACTGTTAGGGATATCTCCGCTCTCTCCTCTGGCATAAGCTCCACTGATTCATGGGAGAGTTCGAGGGACCATCCTCTCTCGTCCATAGCTGATATCTCAAAACTGTCGTTCGAGTTCGCGGTATTCCACACCGTGAACGTGTATGTGACCGGGATTGTAGGCTCCACATTCCCTCCTGTGGGGGATATGATGGACAGAGCCCCGGTCTTGACCACGTCTATCATGAGTGTCAGGTTTGCATTTACGGAACCCCTCTCAGTGCAGTTGGTTTCTATGTAGAATCGCCTCGGGCCTGGCAGCGTATCCTGCGGGACTGAAACGATTACATGTGCGATTGTGCTGGTTGCAGCAGGAATGGTGTACTGGTCTGCAGGACTGCCGCCGAGATTGATTTCCCAACCTTCTTCGAGAGTCGAATTCGATAGAGCGAATGTGAATGTCGAGGACCCCTCGTTCATGATCGTCAGGTTGAATTCGACATCCTCTCCCGGATTCGCTTGTCTGCTGGTCGCATCCGAAATCACGCTGACCCCAAGCATCCTGACTGCGATGGAGACTGTCTGGTCGTTATTATCGTCGTCTATCTCCCTGACCTGCTGATACGGATCGACGGCGATCCCGATGCTCGTATCGCCTTCTTGTGCCACATAGCTGAATGAGACTGTGATCGCAGACCCACTTGACAGCGACGTTATATTCGTTTCCTGTACGATGACCGAATCGACCTTCAGTGCCACGACAAGATGTGGGATAGTGTCTCCTTCGAGATTCCTGACGGTCGCATTGAGCCAAATGGTCGAATCGACCAGCGGCTGGGTGGTGGAGACCCGCAGATCCGGAGCAAGGATGCATGGGTCTGGCCGGTGAGTCCTCTGGAAGAAGAGTTCCTGATTCGGAGAATCGCCTATGAACAACACGAATGTGTTGTTGTCCCTCGCACACATGACGACTGGTCTGGTTGCATTGCCGACCAGATCCGCCGTTAGTGACTGGTCATAAACCTCGATGGTCCCTATGTATGACATCGCCGAGTAATGAACGGTCCACGATTCTGTCGCGTTGTCCTGCCACACGACATCGACCGCATCAGAATCGCTCAGCGATATCCTCGGGTATCTCGATTGATAGTCATCCTTTGGGGAGATGTTCCTGTCATCGACCAATGTGTTTCCATCCTGGTCCAACAATGTGTAGAATATGTCGAAACTGGCATATCTGTCATCGTCGAACACAACATGGACATTTCCATCAGTATCGACTGCTATGTCCGGCCTTGATATTGGCGATGCGAAGGTGATTCTTGTTTCGTTCGTGACGGGGGTCCCGTCTTGGAGAACCTTCCGATAGAAGACGCCATGGTTGATTACGAGTCCACTGCTCGAATCTCTGAAATCATACCAGACGATGTGGATCATATCATCAGGGCCAATGTCCAGCTTCGGATGTTCCGACATGCCAACGTCGCCGGTTATCCTCGTATCCGTGGTGAGGGATACGCCTGTTGCTCTCAACCTCTTGTAGTAGATCTCGAGGTTGCCATCACCGATGTCGTTTCTCGCGTCCGTCCATACCATGGCCACATTTCCGTCTGGGCATACGATTATGTCAGGTTCGGTCGAATTCGCCGGGTTCGAGTCAGAGACCCTCAACCCATTCTCGAGGAACGTGATATTGCCTGCGTAATACCATAGCTTCGCGAAATACAGTTCAGAAGTGCCGTTGGTCACGCTCTCCCAGACGATATAGACATGTCCGTCAGCGTCGACCGCGATGACCGGGTGTATTGATCGAGCCGAATCATTGGATATCTTGGCATCATTGGTCAGTTTGTTTCCTTCAGCATCTAACTTGACATAGTATATGTCCCCGTTGCCCGATCGATAGTCCTCCCATACGACATGGATATCTCCGTCGATATCCACGGCGGATGAGATATTCGTCGTCACGTCCGGATTGAATGTGAGTCTGATGCTATCTCCAAAATCATCTATGGGAAATGCGTGAGCGGACGGCGCGGACGGTCCTTGGAGCAGGACCATTAGCGTCATCGGAAGGAGCAGGACGCAGAGCAAACAGCTCGCGAGCGTCGTCCGACTCACGGTGGCCATATGGAAAAATCACGCTCCTATACTCATAAGCGTTAGGGCTCAATTCTCGCTCCTGACTATCACCAGGGTCAAACGGCGCGAAATATGGCCAGACATGCGTCATTAACATCGATGAAAGAATCTCGAGAGATTTTCATCGAGGATATTTCTGAACAAACGCTTATCTCACGATTTCAGGATTGTGCATCTAAGCGCCTGTCGTAAACCGGCGATGGCTCAAAGATTCACGTTCTCTGTCCCGAGAACGATGTGGAAAGGCAAATTCGGTGGCCAAATTCTTTATCTGGGCCGCGACCGGGATACGCAGGCGCTTTCAACCATTCTTCATGCTAGATTGAGGACCTTGTCCAGCATCAATTGGGTGACGATCGCGGTCACAGTGCATATCCATGTGAGTATCGCGAAATTGATGTAGAAACTGTGTTTGTGGCTGCCACTTGCGAATGATATCAGGTTCGCTGAGATGAGTGCATGCGCGAGCATGATGAGCAGGAATATCGTCTCTGCGAGGTCCAGATTGAACCCTTTCAGCGCAATGGGCATGGCGATGCTCGTCTCCGAGAGAGCGAACTGGTCGTTCATCTGATTAAGGAGTTGCATAAGGGATAGCGCCGAGAAAAGAGTGAACGTTATGCCAACGGACATGCCGTACAGAGTCCCAAGCATGTTATCTGCTGACTGGTATCTCTTCCTTCGAACTCCCATCAACTTGACAAAATTGTCGCTGATTATCTCTATGACCTCGTCTACCTTCCCACCGACCGACAGTCCGACTACGTACATCTCAGTGAACTTCGAGATTAGGTTGCTTCCGCTCTCAGCCGCGAAAGAGTTCCACGCACGTATCTGGTCGATTCTAGTCAGGAGTCTCTTGAACAATGTCACTACCGCGTCGGTCAGTTCCCCGAAATCATGCTTGCTCAGCCGCCCAACACCTTCCGTCACTGCGGATCCTGATGTCGATGCATAGCTTCCCACAGCTCGCATGAACGAATCATAATTCTCATCTCTGGCCCTTACTCTGCCCTCTTCCTTCCGGATGAGATATCCTGGATAGAGTAGCGGCGTGACCACCAATGCCACTATGGCCGTGAGCGGTACATTCACCATTATTCCAAACACAGCGAGTGATATGCAGGCGGCGTAAGTTGCGGGAAGGACCGTCTTCAGAGTCCTATCCACACCAGTTTTTTCTTCCATATTATGCCATATTGGGTCCGATGGTAACAGCGATTTTACCATGTACAGCACCATCGACTCTATGACGACGAACAGGAGGGCTACTCCTGGCAGGATCAGCTCGATTGAAATGTCTATGAACACAGGCAGTAGTGATACGAAGACAAGCATGAACATCAATGAGATCAGGACTGCGACGAATATCTCGTTGAGGAGATCGAGGTCCTTCAAAGCCGTCTCATACTTGTTGATGTAGACGCTCATGGCGACATCCCTCTCCTTGTTGAGAAACTCCTCGAGATCCTCACCAGCGTCAGATGAGTGTGCAAGCCTGTCCAGGAAATCTGCCAGCATAGGCGACGGCGTCTTCCTGGCGACTGTTCTGGCGGCATCTGACAGGCCCATGTTCCAGTATTCCATTAGTTTGTAGATCTTCTCGACCTCAATGCTGAGCGCCTCGTACTCCTTCACTTTAGAGAGGATCTCCAGCATCTTCTTCCTCGGGAGCTTGGAGCTCGCAAGCACGCTCATTCTGATTATGAATAGGTGCATATTCCTCTCTATCTGCATCTTCCGCCTTTCTCCCTGGAGTGCCGGGAATATGACTGCGATTATCGAGAAGAGGATGGGAATGGCTATGATCACGTATCTGAAAGTGGGATCGGTTGCCAAGCCTGGGAATATGATGACCACGGCAGCAGTGATCCCAATCCCAAGGATCATCATCGGGAGTGCGTACCTCGTGAAGTACTTCTCGATAGGCATGTCGAGGGACTGATAAAGCCGTTTGAAATTGCTGCCTTGCATGGAGCTGGCCTATACTGGGAACGGCAGGCCACTCACCCCCTTCTTCTGGAATTCAGCAAACAGCTTGGCAACCTCGCTATATTTGAAAATCTTCCTCGCGACCATCTCTTCCAATATCTTCGTTCTCAATGCCAGATCGGAATAGATTCTGCGCTTGTCACTATATCCTCTCTTGATCGCGATCTTCTCTTCCAGAATATACGAATTGTTCATTCCCTTGAAGACATGGCTATCGTCGGCGGCGTTCCAGAGGAAGATTGTTCTCGTCATTATCCCACCGAGCGCCTCGTTATACCCAACGATCTCATCTATGAACTGGGTCCTTCTGAGGAACTTGCCTTCACGATATATGCCCGCCTGGAAGAAAGCGACATTGAGGTTATCGATGAATGTAATCGGGACATTGATTGGGTCGCTCGTGAACCTCTGGATTAGCTTCCTGGTGGACGCTGCGTGGAAGGTGGAGAGGACAGGATGCCCTGTCTGCATTGCCTGGAATGCGACGCTTCCTTCTTTCCCTCTGATCTCACCCACTATTATGTAGTTCGGCCTGGATCTCAGCGCCGCCTTCAGAAGAGAGAATGTGTCGACCCTGCTCTCCTCTGGGCCGAAATCTCTTGTAGCAAGACGCTGCCAGACCTTGTGTGGTACTTGCATCTCGATGGTGTCTTCGGCCGTGTAGACTTTGCTGTCATATTTGATGAATGGCAGAGCAGCGCTCATCGTCGAAGTCTTTCCAGATGCAGTTTCTCCGCAGAAGAATATACTCATTCCTTCTTCCAGACAAATCCAAAGGTATGCCGCTTCTTGAGCGCTGATGGTATTCCACATTATGAGTTGAGTGATGCTTATGGGGTCCTCTGCGAACTTTCTGATGGAAAAGCTGGGTCCCTTGACGCTGACATCGTCAGCGTAGATCAGGTTGATTCTAGACCCATCCTCAAGAGTGCCGTCGATGATCGGTCGTGCCATCGACGCGGGCCTCCCGATCCTCTCGCTCAACGCCCTCACGTAATTGTCAAGCTCTTCCATCGATTCGAATTTGACATTGGTTGGCATAGCCTGGAAGATCTTGTGAACGAGGGATACATTCTCGTGACCTATGCAATGGATATCCTCGATGTACGGGTCGCGTAGGAGCGGTTCCAGAGGTCCTGCTAAGATTATACTCTGTTTCGCATGATATCTTATGAGCTCCCATTCTCTCTTGGTGACGTACACCTTTGGCTCGGTGAAGAGGTCTCCGAATAGTCTCTTCTTCGGATTGGCGTCCCCTGCATCCTCTGTCACCTCGGTCGATTCGTCTATCAGTTTCATCAGATTCGATTCGAACTGCTGGGTCGATTCATGGGGGTCCATGTATACTGCCTTGTTGTAGACCTGCTGGATAATCGCCCTGAACCTCTTTTGCAGATCTTGATTGAGCTGGGGTTGCACCGAGGTGTAACTGAGGGGGATACTCTTGGTGGAGAATATGTGTACGAACAATGGGTCTCCGATGGGGTGGATGACATTGATGTCCTGTTCGTCTCCCATCTCTCTGGTCAGTGCGACGTGGAATTCTGGAGGAGACCTATGTTTCCTTACGAATTCTTGAACATAGGTCATCAGGTGCGGGTTCTTCCTCATGGCCCTCTTGAGGCCCGCATCTTCTGCTGGCATCCTCTCCCATCCATTGAGGCATGATCGTGTCGCGCCCACTGGTGCCCTTTCCGGTGCATGACATGATTAGAGGTGAACCTGTGGAGCGTATGCTCGGTGGCCTCGGATACTCATCCCTGGCCAGCCGTTATAAGTATTAGTGCCCAATTCTCACGCCTGACTATCACTAGGGGGAAATAAGGTCGTCCCTCTTCATACGGTGAATGGCAACCCAGAGACACCTTCTTTCTGGAACGCTCTGATTATTTCGTTGGCGGTCTTATATGCCGTCATATTCGTCTCGATCATCTTCTCGATTATGCGCGTCCTCAGAGCGAGCTCCTTGTAGATGTCCCTCTTATCCTTGTATCCCCTCTTGACCGCAATCTTCTCCTCAAGAATGAACGAATTGTTCATGCCTCTGAAGACATGTTGGTCGCTGACAGGGTTCCACACGAACACGGCTCTTGTCATCACACCGCCCATAGACTCGCTGTAACCGAGGATCTCCTCGACAGCCAAGGTTCTCCTGATGAGTTTGCCTCCTCTGTAGACCCCTGCCTGGAACACTGCGACATTAAGGTTGTCCATGCTTGTGATGGGAACGCTGATCGGTGCGCCAGTGAACCTCTGGATCATCCTCTTCACGGATGCGGCGTGGAAGGTGGCCATGACTGGGATACCGGTCTGCATCGCCTGGAACGCGACATTACCCTCCTTCCCTCTGATTTCACCGACTATGATGTAATTCGGTCTCGATCTCAGACCTGATTTGAGCAGCGCAAAAGTATCCACTCTGCTATCCTCGGGGCCGAACTCTCTCGTGGACAATTGCTGCCAGACTGCATGAGGTGGCTGCACCTCCAAGGTGTCCTCTGCGGAGAATATCTTCTGATCATACCTTATGAATGGGAATATCGCATTGAGCAGCGTGGTCTTACCCGAAGCCGTCTCACCGCAGACGAACACGCTCATTCCGTTCTCGAGACATAGCCAGAGATAGGCCGCTTGCTGTGGCGAGATGGTGTTCCACCCTGAGAGTTGTGCGACGCTGAGTGGTTCGGTGGAGAATTTCCTGATCGTGAATGTGGGGCCGTTGACGCTGACGTCATCTGCATAGATAATGTTGATACGCGATCCATCCGGAAGGGCACCGTCGATTATCGGTCTTGAGATCGATGCAGGTCTCCCCATCCTCTCGCTCATTCCTTTTGCGTATTTGTCCAATTCCGCCAATGCGTCGAATCTGACGTTCGTCTCCACCATTCCCATGACCTTATGGTATAGATTGACCTTTCCAAGACCGACACAATGGATATCTTCTATGTACGGGTCTCTGAGCACTGGCTCGAGCGCGCCGTTCTGTAGAATGTTCCTCTTGATATAATACTCGATTATCTCGAAATCACTTTCTGTCATGTAGATTTTGCTGTTCGGTTTGAACAGCTGTGCGATCTTGGATGGAGGTCGCCCTTCGGTGACTTCCACGATCTCTCCAAGGAGCTTATCGAGCACTTCATTGAATTCAGCATCCGTGGTATGGGTCTTCTCATTTCCAGACTTGATGAATATCTGATTGACAGCACTGTCATAGAGTTTCGTCAGCTCAGGGGTCAGCAAGGGTTGTATGGTGTCGTACTTATGCCCCTCATCCTTTGAGCCATGCAAGTGTATGAATATGGGATCTCCCACAGGATACACGACATCCACAGTGGCCTCCTTGCCGAGATCTCTACTGAGTGTGTCCATGAACTTCGGGGTCTGCGTCGTGTTCTGGGCGTACTCCTGGAGATACACGTTGAGATGTGGGTTGCGCTCAAGTACTCTGCTGAATTTGGGAGGCATCGTCGCTACCTCACACAACTGATGTGATCTCAATGACCATTCCGACGTTCGGCTCTATCCTGAATCCAACCACTGGCGATACCCTGAACTGTGTGCCCCCGAATCTCTTCACCATTATGCTCCTCGATATCATTCCGCCAACCTGCGAGACGACGATGCTCAGGTAGACATGACTGTCAGATTCGAAAGGAGCGAGTGATTTCGCTTCGATTTCCTGCGGGTCGACTGTGATGACGATGCTCTTCCCCATCCCTGTCAACTTCTTGAAGAATGAAAGGACCCTTATGCTGTTATCTCCTCCTTGGAGACTGTTGCTAACGAGGCTGGAAAAGGTGTCGATTATCGTTATGTCGCTCTTGTACAATTCCTCCGAACTCATCAACATGCCCAGGAAGTCCTTTCGGCTATTGCCTGTCCCTACCAGAGGGTATACGGGCACGAATTTGAGTTTACCATTCAATAGCCACGATGCGATGGGATAATCCAAGGAATACATCTGGTTGATGAAATCCTTGACCGTCAGCTCCGTGGAAATGCAAGTGACTGAATACTGGTTCGATAGGAATCCGTAGATCATACGCTGTACGAGGGCGCTTTTCCCATTGCCATGAGCGCCTTCGATCAGAGTGATAGTTCCCGCAGGGAGACCTTGACCTAACTGATCATGCAGGTCGTCTCTTGGTATCTGGAGCTTATAGGTCTCTCCCATTGGAGAGCCACCTCACTAGATCCGGAAGCTGAGTCTGTCCATTATGCCGTTTTCCGTCGTGATAGTGACCGTGTGATCACCAGATGTCAGAGTCTGGTCGATGGTGATCGATATCACGCTAGACGGATCCCAAAACGACGATGTGTTTCCACTCAGCGAAAGGGTGTAATCCGTGACCACCATGCCATCCAGCATTACAGTGATATAGTTTTGGTTTAGAACCGTATTGCCGAGGTTCTTGGCATATATCCTCACCGGATCGTTAGGCACGTTCGTGGGATCGTTGATGATCGCTATGTTCGTCAGCATCTCCTTTTCGATATTGTCGCTCTTCTGATTGATTCCACTCGTGATGCCATATACGCCGTTGGCAGCTACTGCCACGACAGCGGACGCTACCATGATGGCTGACACGAAGAATATCAACTGTGTCGACGCACCGCTTGCGCCCATTATTCCCACCTCTCAGAGCATGATGATATCTGATATTCCATTCTCCACCACCACCTTCACGCTCGTACCGAGTCTCTCGATCACGAGCCCATTCACACTGTCTGACACGAATATCTTGCCCGTTGCGTCCACCCCCCATACCGAATCGCTGAGTCCATCATCTATTGTGCCTCTCATCGTTCCGTTCTCATAGAAGACGAGTATCTCGTCGCTGTTGTTCGCTACGAACAAGTTCCTTTCGTCGAGAGCGTAGGCACTAGCGGATATGTCCGTTGTCGATGAGAGCATGTTCGACCCGATTATCTGAGCTCCTTCACTTCCGTCGAGTCCGTATCTGTCCATATGGTTGCTTCCGGAGCTGTTGTCAAGGACGAATATGTATCCGCCTACGGAGATGTCTATCGGGCCAGTCATCGTGCCTCCGTTGGCGATTAGTTGATCGACGAAGACGCCAGTCGATTTGTTGAATCTGTCAATATGGTCGAAGTTGTCGATAACGTAGATGTAATCCGAATCGACTGCAAATGATGTCGGTGATGGCGCGTTCGTTCCATCCGAGATGAACACATCTATCCAGTTTCCGTCTGTGTCGAATCTGTCAATGTGTGAAGCTTCATCTAGAACGTATAGATACTCACCGAATACCTTGACATCACTGGGCGCCACCATATGTGTGGCGTCTGTGATTGTGAAACTGAATGTGCCAGTTAGTGTGAAAACCTCAATGCTGTTTCCGTCGAGGACATATGCGCATTCGCCCACCGATAGACTGGTCGGCGAGGAAAGTCGGGCATCGTTCGCAACGAGGTTCCTTAGACCTACGTCAGGATCGAAATCAATCGATGGGTCGTTGACGGTGATTGTGAGTACCTCTAGTGGCAGCCAGATATCTGTCGTCTTGCCTTCGATCGCTGTGGTGAATGATGACAAGAACAGGCCGTCGATGAGGAGATTCGATTCGCTTATCTCAAGAGCGATGCTTCCAGTATTCTGTACAAGGACCTCGAGCTCATTCGTGTCGCGATAGTAATTCACGTCGATTATGCTGATCTGAGTCTGCGATCTTTCACTCATATCATCGTATCTTTCGTCCAGAGATACGGTTACTTTATCAAACGCATCGGTTACCGAGGCGTAAAGAATAGAAAAAAGAACGAGAAAGGCGGCGAAGAAAATCGCCATTGTAGCCGAGACACTAAACCCCATGAAAGCCCTCCAGACTCTCCTTGAACTTCGATATATTCTGTTCGAGGGAGTTTAGCCTATCCTTGTCGACTTCGAGCCCTGCGATCTTCTGGACGAACAGGAGAGACTTCAGATGGTCGTCGGCTGACAGGCGCCAGTCTTCGACCTTCTTGTAGGGTGCGGCTTGTGGCGGGGGTAGATCCCTGAAGACATCCTCACGGACCTCTTCTTGGCCCATGTATTTCGTGATGTCTTGCATCTCACCGCGTGCGTAGGACATGATTTCTGATTTCACATCCTCGCTGATCCATCCTACGTCAACATAGTAGTCAAGGACGAGCGATATCTTGTCTCTCGTAACGCGCTCGAACAGGAATTCTATCCAGCGCATGACAAGGACGAGTGTGAGGTAATCGTGTGGTATGTATGCGAGCAACGGTTTCTTATTGTGCTTGCTCCTCGCTGCCGCACGTACCTGTCTCTCATATCTCTCGTCGGTCGATGTCTTATCCATCGTCGGTGGAGTCTCTCTCCTTTCTCCAATAGATACAGTCCCCAAGGGCATTGTCGACGTCCCTGGCTCCCACGGGGTGGCGTCCCTACTTTTCTTTGATGCCGCGCTCCTAGCTGAAGATGGCGTTTCGATCTCTCCTTCGCCAAACGGTCTGAACTCTGGGATATCTCCGTCGAGTTCGATCGTTCCGAACGAGATCTCGTCAGCTGGTTTCTCCATCTGCTTCTCCGCCGGTTTGGGAGGAGACTGTTCCTTCGGAGGAGCTTCTTTCTCTGACATATCAATGAACGGGTTGAACTTCGCGGAGACGACTTCGTATACTGACAGGAGCTTTCTGATGTCCTGGTCCATCTGGGTGAGTTTGTCTCGGACCTTCGAGTTCTCGTTCCGCTCATTCGTCAGAGCGGAGTCGATTCTCCCGATCTTGTCTTCGATCTCTTCCAGGCGACCAAGGAGCTCGCTGAGCTCCTTCACACCAGTAAGTCCTCCGGCACCCGAACTATCGTCTTCGAGGTAGTCCTCCTCGTCTGTGGGCGACACTATTTCTGATCCGTCGCCCCCTTCTGCTGCGTCATCGAAAGTCTCCTCTTCCGTATCATCGAACTCGTCCTCGAAGTCTTTCAACTTCCTACGAGCTGAGGAACCATCTTTTCCAGGTTTCTTGCGGAACAGGCCGGCCATTTTCGATACACCTAACCCCGTGCAGTCATGGGAAAACATCTTCCCTCACCTCTTAGAAAAGAGGTGAGGGGGAGAAATCTCCCCAAATTGGGATTGATTGAGCTAGTGTCTCTCTACTTGAGCACCACTACGCTGCTAGCCTCGAGGGTCGCAGGAGCGGTTATCTCCAGGTATGTCGGCACACCGTGCTTGGGCATCAACAGGAGCGTCAGCTGTTCTTGTGGGTCGAGCTCCATTGTTATTCCCGTCGCGGTGGTGAGGTCGATTTGTACCTGGAATACATCTCCGGCGGTCATCATGACTGCAGCTGTTGCTGGGTCCATGTCTCTGAGCTCAGTTGCGGTGAACTCTGTGGCGGATGCTGCAGCTGCGTATGAGAGCGTGATTTCAGACGCTACTCCTCCGCCGATGGTCTGCGTAACCTCAATTATCGTGTTCTCGAGGTTGATCCCAGGGCTACCAGCGATCAAGGCTATCTTGATGTAGATCGTGTCGATGGCTGGAGTCGCATCTGTCGATCCCCATACGGCAAGGACCTTGAATCCACAGGCAACGTCCTGCAGAGCCTCGTCACCAGTCGACTCGGCCTGCTGTTGCAGCTTGTATGCAGTCTGGACCAAGACACCCGCTGCCACAGCGGCAACGATTATCATGGCAATGAAGATAAGAAGGGTTCCAACACCCATCTCGCCTTCCTCTTCCATTTTTCTCTTTTTCCACGCTAGTTTGTTCATTGTTTCTATTCCTCCAACTTCGCATCTCTTCTCGAGTCACGTACCCGAGGGACGTTCGGCACCCTGCCGACGAGGAGATCTTCCGAGCCGATCCTAGCTCTCCTGCCTATTGACAGGACATCGAGAGCATCCGCTACCCGATGGTTTGTCCAAAAAGCACGGTTTTTCAACGCCCGCCGTGAATCTTGTCTAGCACTGGGGCGATTACACAACTCCTGGCGACAGCCAGACCGTTCCATCCTAACTGGTCTTCTCGCCTCACCTCCGATGGCAACCGCCGCCGTGCCCTGCAGCGGGGAGTGAGAGAGATGCACCCCTCAAGGTTGTGCTTGAGAGGCACTATCCACAGGGCATGTAGACCTCTCTCGAGTCTACTATCCAGAATATATATCTTAAACATTAGTATACAAATGTCTAGAAAAATTATGAGAAGTGATTCTCATAGGTGATTTGCGCATTCGTCAAATCATCAGACGAGATTCACATATCTGTAAGCCCCAAGATATGGGATTGTACAGTCCTCTATCGTAGGCTGGCCTATGCTCGGAATGAATTTCATCGAGAACGATGATTCGGCGTGAAGGTTCAGTCCTATCTCGCCGGCGTCGACGAATATTTTCACGAGTCCTCCATCCGAGAGAGAGAATGTGCTTGCGAATTCGCTATCTGGATCCCTAAGTATCTGGACAGAGAAGCTGTCAGCAGTCGCCCCGGCTGGCCCGAATTCTGCAGCATTGAATGCCAGCGTGACATCCTTCTCCCCGTCAGTGATCTCTATCATCAGAGACGTGAACAGGATCGGCATGCTTCCAGGCACTGTCTTGACCTTGATCTCGATCATCTGGATGGTGTTCGATGGTATCACTGGTTGTGCATAGTTGTCTGCCGCATCCACAGCTACTACGGTATAGTAGTACAGGGTTCCAGACACTCCTGAGTAATCACAGTACTGGGTCGTGTTGCTGCTGACCGATGCGATGGGGGTGGAGTTCCTCAACTCCTCGACGCTATCGAGCGCGGACATGCTGGTACTCCTGTAGATTAGGTATTCACCGATGTACGTCTCACTATCGGACGCTTCGTTCCAGTTCATCTCGACAGATTGTATATATTGCGTAGCACCAAATGCCTGCACTGCGGACGGAGCGATGGAATCCACGACTTCAGCATTGTATGTGAGCGTTCCCAATGAAACCTGGTTCCCCGCTCGGTCTTCGACTATTACATAATACGTATAGGTCCCCTCATCACTAGGGGCGTCAGAATAGCTAGACGCAGTGGAATTAAGTGCCGCAATGAGCTCCGCTCCGATCGATATGGAGATGACCCTTCGTCCATCGACCATCTCGCTAGATAGCGACCCAACCGATACGGTGCTCCTATAGAGCAGCTGCTGGTCGACGCCACTGCCCGCATCGGTGGCTGGAACCCAGAAGAGCATGACAGAATACTCATCAGGTCTCGATGTGCTCGTCATGGATCCACCTGCGGGTATGGTCTGATCCTCATCATGACTTGCTGCATCCGTGGATGCAGAACTGTCAATCGGAGTATAGAGGGCACGGTTTCCAGCTGCGTCCACTCCGACTATTGCATACGCATATGACGTGGAATTATCGTCCCTGGCGGTATAATCCATATACTGTCTATCTGACCCGAAGCCAGTTGTCAACGTTGCCAATTCATAGGATGGATTGAGTTGATCGAGTGTCAATAATCGATTCCTTGCGATCTGTTCGTTGAACGCGGCAGGATTGGTCGGGTCATATACCGAGGTCCTGTAGATGATCTCCTCAGCCAACCCAGAGCCATAATCAATGGCGGAGGTCCAGTTCAGAACTATTCGGAGTGGTGCAACTCCGTCGTTTGAAGCAGTTGCGTTCCATAATATGCCACCAGTCGGCGGTTGATCATCTCTCGATGGCATATACCCGGAAGCGATTGAAGAATCTGCACCGTCAGGGTTCCTGTCGCCTGCGACATTGACGACGGTAAGTCCTCCAGAGACCTCTGAAACGGCATCGTCGACAGTTCTCTGTGCCTGTTGCTGCAGCAACGCTGCAGCATAAAGTATCAATGACGCTGCGATTGCAGCGACCAGCACCATCGCAATGAAAATGATAAGTGTACCTATACCGACATCGGCTTCTTCATCCGTCTTGATGCTCGTTCTTGCTTTTTTGAGCCCCATCCCAGTCCTCTCCGGTGTGCGAGGGCATGGAACGTAGCGTTGTTGAGCCTAGAGCATCCGCTAACTCATGGCACCATCAGAAATTATCCCGACTTGTTGAGCCGGTAATATATTACTCGTCAGAAAGACGAGAGTCTACGGTCTACATGCCCTGTGGATAGTGCCTCGAGATGCGTTGGAGGCTAGTGATTATCATGCGTTTGAAGATTATATAAGACAACAAGCCGTGATTTTCATGCAAGATAATCAGATTATTTGAATCAAAAATATCAATTGTAAGGGGTTTCTTTGGGATATTCCCAGACGCTGATATGCCCTGTTTGTCAGTCTCTCTCAATTCTCGTTGTTCGGATCAACCATCGCCGGTCATACTCTGTAATAATCGGCAAGGCTGGTCTCGAATCGACCGATCCGTTCCTGCACTTCACACCAGATGTTCTTGTCAACATCGATGCCCGCCAGCTCCATGACGAACATCCAGGACTTCATATGGTCTTCCGGTGTGAGCCTCCACTCCTTCTCCTCCGTCGCAAGCGCGAGGGCATCCAAGGAGCTTTTCCTTCCGGGCCGTTTCTTGGTCACTACGAGATTGTGGTCTATGATCTCATCGTCCAGGATCGCCTCTGCCATCTCCGGTTCGGCTTTCTTTGTGCCTTGAGATACAGATGCCAAGTACTCTGCGATGTCCTCTCCTATCCATCCTATTCTGCTATAGAAGCTGAACAATCTGGGAATGGCTTCGATGTCTATCCTGTCCATCAGGAACGACATCCATCGCATGATGATCATGTTGGTTCTGGAATCTATGTCGAAACTCTCCAGTGCCGAGTACCGTTCTTCTGGATCCATGCACGTTCCTCCTTTCTTGAGATCCCTCTTCAGGTCAGTATCTCATATGTGTTCGACAGGACCGAAGGTGTGGTGATTAGCACATAGGTCGGTATCCCGTGCTTCGGTATCAGGAGTATCGTAGCGTCCTGCTGGGTGACGAGGCTCATGTCCGTAGGCAGTTGTTCAGCCAGGTCGATGTGCAACAGCGCAACATCTCCCTGAGTGATTCCCACATCTGCTGCGGTCCATGCAGCGATATTCAAGGGATATGTGTCCCTCAGACTCGCCACATCGAAAGTGCCATCCGTGGATGCGACAGTGTAGTCTGGACATGATAGCGTCTCATCTGCCTCTCCATTTGATATCTCGATTATCAATGTGGCCAGGTTGATCACCGGGCTGCCCGCTGTCAGCGCCACCTTCAGGTACACATCAGTGATGACCAATGCACCCGTGCCATCATCCGCCGTCATTCCATATATCGCCAACACTTTCAGACCCGTTGCTACTTCCTGCAATGCCTGGTCGCCTGTCGCTTCTGCCTGTTGCTGTAGTTCGTATGCGGTTTGGACTAGGACGCCAGCTGCTACGGCGGCGACTAATATCATCGCTATGAAGATCAACAACGTGCCGACCCCCATCTCCCCTTCCTCACCCATACGAATCCTTCTGGGCTTGGGTATCTTTTCCATCTCTTTCCCTCCTCTGTGGTCGCGGAGAGGTCAGTCATCCAAAATCCAGACTGCATGAGTTGAGAATGTCGTGTGCGGCGTGGAGCGCCCACTCTCAATTCTCAATCATCACCAGAATCATGGTGCCTGGCCTATCCGCGTAGTGTGATTCTCTTTCACTCCCGAGGTAGGTCTACAATTGCCCTGTGGATAGTCCAAGCGTCTTTTCTCTCGAGTGCGTTAGTGCCGCCTCTGAGAGCTATATCTGATTCTCATGTATGATAAAAATGGTTGTGTCGTGATTCTCTTTTTAGAAAATGACAAAATCAGTCCGAAAAGAATAGAACGTGAAATGGAGGGGAGTTAAAAGGCCCCCTTAATTTAGGAAAGGTTATTCAGAGCTCGCCTCTTGGTTTCGGCGTAGCCATGTTCTGAACTATCTCCAGCGGTGCGGATCTGTAGTTCATATCCACTTTCATGTGCAGCGTGCCTCTCTCGTAGACAAGGGTGACGCTGCCTATTCGGGACTTGTATACCTTGTATCTTTTCCCATCCGCCGTTAACTCGCTGCCTTCCTGTTCGATCAGACCTGCCGCGGACAGCTCTCGAAGTTTTCGATAGCAGCTCGCAAGCGGTATGTCGAACATGAACGCGAGTTCTCTTGCGCTCCTAGCTTTATGGCTAGACGCTGCAAGGATGTTCATGTTGTATTGGTCCGTCAATATCTGAGCGATGCCGAGCTTAGCATGCGCTATATCTGTATCGGTGGCCGTTTTATCCCCTCACACCAGGGGGGAGTTAGAGCTATATCCCGTCCCTTATCCTGGGGAAACTAATTCTAGGATATATATAATTGTCTTTTTGTTTCTAAACCATGAGAATCATTCGTACTCCTCAGATCGTAGATCTGTCGTTCGATTCTAGAGCATCCAAGTGAGGGGACCACTATTGATGATCATGCTCGACTTATCGTCGGTGATATTCTCTGATTGGAATTGAATGAGATTGTTTATGAACAGTTATCATGAATGTAATGCAGGAGGCTCCCCCTTCGATGAATGCCTACGAACTGTCGAAACTCTTGATCGACGAGTATTCCGCGAAGATACTCACGTATGCCAGAGACAAACCTCGATCAGTTCAGGACATGTGCCAGAGGCTCGACATACCCGTGACGCTCGGATATCGGAGGGTCAACACACTTCTTAACGAAGGCCTCCTGAGTTGTGAGGGGAGATCCCTAACTCAGAGGGGCAAGTGGACCAAGCTGTATGTTTCTCAGGTCCGACGAGCCCAGATCTTCTTCGATGATGGTAAGGTGCGTCTGAAGTTCGAGTTCAAGACGGGTCAGGTTCGATGGTCGGATGATTGGGAAGCTGCCCCGGCCGTATGATCATGGGCAACTGGATCTATTCAATCCAGAGATACTGATAATCATATCCGAGATTTGACCGGAAACCTATTTCATGGCTTCCGACGATGCCCCCTGCATAGCCTGCCTTTCCGCTGTTTGGGTTGTCATAGCCCAGCGCGTGCCTGGCCTGGTGCGGACATGAACGCGCAACAGAGTAGCCAGAAGGATCGGGGTCCCACAGACATCGACCTCGCCAATTACGCAAAGGCCTATATGGCCGCTTACATGAGCGCTGTACAGAGCGAGAGCCCTGAACATATCCCTCAGTTCTACAAGAATCACCCTTACGGTGTCGAAGTCTGCTACATGCCGAATGGCAGTTTCTGCATGCTTTTTGAGAGAGCCGACAGGCCCACGATAGCCGTCTCAGGCCAGGAATGGGACTATGTCATGGGGAAGATCATGTCTGGCGTGTTCTATCTGGCCACAGTATATTCACACGAAGGAGTCTCGGTCGAGGACGCTTCCGCGAGGGGCCGCCGGGATGCGATACGGGACATACGAGCGATGGAGAGCTCTGACATCGTGGACGCCACTCGTCAGCTCGAGAGCATTGTGCGCGAATTGAGCGACGTGAATCTATGGATGAAGAATCCGGTCAAGATGGCCGACAATGCAGTGGCGAGACTCGAGCCATTGAAGCAGATGATCGCCCGCTCCGGCCCGATAATGGACAAGATGTCCATGGTGGATGGCCTGAGACGATGTCCTTCCGGGCCATCGGAGATGAAGCTGGATTCAGACGGAATTGAGATGCTCTCGACCGTGGTGAAGCAGATGACGGACCTGTCGGAGCTGCTCAGGGACGTGAAACTACAGGGAGAGAAGCTGGAGGAAATCGAAAGCCATCTCAGAACCGAGGTCCACGACTTCAAGATAGAGCTTGACAAGAAAGTCGCGAAAGGCCTAGGTGTGATACTGTCCACCACGGATAGGAAGATCGACAAGGCGTTCGCTTCCATACAACCTGGTCAACAGGAAGATGAAAGCGACGATTCATTGGATGATCTGTACGATGAGGTGAACTCCCTCAGGGAAGCGGTTGATAAGCTGCAGGCCGAAGAGAAAGACGATACCGACGAAAAGATAGCTGCCCTTTCCGATGAGCTGCTGGCGCTCAAGGATGCGCTCAGCAACATCAAGATCCCGGTGATCGAGCCTCCGGTTATGCCTGAGCCAAAGATCCCTGCGGAACTGCTCATGGGGATCAAGGATGTCCGAGGAGATGTCGGCAAGATCAATCTGCGAGTCAAGAGGATCGAGGAATATCTCACCGCTCTTTCGGCGGCGAGGCGGTCATCCAACAGATGATTCAGAGCTGAACCGTTATGTCTTCTTTGATCCTGTCGAGGATCAGATAGGTATTGCTTCTTTCGACCTCGTCTATCTTTATGATCGAATCGATTATGTCCTTCAACTCCTCTCTTGAGGACGCTCTCAGAAGGATGGCGAAATCTATGTTCCCGAGCAGAAAGTAAGCTGCCCATACTCCAGAGATCTTGGATATCTTCTCACCGATCTTCTTCGAGTAATCTGGACCATATCTGCCAGTGATCAATGATATCGCCAGGATCTCCTTTCCGACCTTGAGGGGGTTCACGCACGCCTTGAATCCGGTGATCACTCCTTCTTCGACCAGTCTGTTCACTCGGTAGTGGACTGTGGATGACGACAACCCAGTCTTCTCTCCGATCTTCTTCAGACTCACGTTGCAGTCGTCTTGAAGCATTTTCAAAATGATCCGATCGCTCTTGTCAAGTGTCGCGGGATTCTCTTTCTCCAAACGAGGCGCCTCCCTCAAGACGTTCGAAAAGGTAAGATGAAATTCGGATAGATAACGCTTTCGTTGACTCATACTTGAATCGAAAGGGAATCGAAGCTTTTTGAATGTGATGAGCCACCACATTGTACAGATATGTGTCTCCACTTGGAGTCTCGACACATGCATATATGGACCATCGGCAGACCCATTCGCAGATGGTGTATCAGATGAAAGCTCCGATGGTGGGCAGGTCGAGAAGGTCCATGTCGAAGAAGATTATCCCTTCCCTCACTTCATCACGTCCGAGCGTCTGTCTATCTCTCAGTTGCGCAAGGAATGATGATCGCCACCATAGGTCCACGATGGTATTCGCCATTGCGCCTAGATAGACCTGCCCGAAGTTGTATTCGTAGCCGTCCTCGTCACAGAGATATGCGGCGTGACCGAGGAAGCAATCCCTCGAGTTCACCAGCATCAGATATCTCTCCATCTCCTTCTTGCCATCTTCCGATAGCGGCAGCAACGAGATGCCCATAGGATCAACTTTCACGAACTCGTTTAACGATCCATCCTCCGAGAGGTCATATCCAACGATGTTTCTTCCGCTTAGTTGGAAGACCCTCCAATCCAACCGTTCATCGACATAGACTGGAAGGTAGCTCAGGTCTGGCAGGTCGAACAGTTCCGTGCCTAGCAAAAGGGCCAGTTCTTCGACGTTCGTCTCTGGCTCTGATATCCTTGCCCTCCTCGCGATGTCCTGTGCAGTGGAGTTCTGCCTCGTGTTTCCGTGTTCGGCATAAGTCAGTACCCTGCTGAGGCCGATCTCGTCGAGGAGGTCATCTGAAAGGAATCTGCATGCGTCGCGTACAGAACCAGCCGATTGGATGGTCTTGGTATCCTTTGCGTTATTGGAGAATTGATAGAACACATTCCGGGCCGATTCGAGCTCCTCATCTACCCTTGTCCCGCCTATTGCGTCGAGTATCTCGATACCATGATCTGCCAGGCGCTTCCCAGGCAGTCCTATCCCTCTGCAGGATAGGTTCACGTTCAACTGTATCCTCCATCCAGCGAAGACACTTATGGGGAATGCCTTGCAGAAATGGAGTCGGTTATCATACACGCCGCATCTCCTTTCCTTCAGGAAATGGCATGCGCCATGCGCTCCCTGCAGTTTTATGGCGGCCCCGTCGACCTCTGGAGATATATGTTGGTCAGTGACGCCTGACATCAACTCTGGATCGCTACGGAACTTCTTCTCTTCATTTGGGAGCAATTCTGGCTGACACAGGCAGCAGAGGGCACAACCATCGATGCATTCGTAGGTCGTATCGCCCAGTTCAGATAGATCCAGTTCGGTCTTGTATGATGATTCGCTTCTATTTGCCAATGACTTCCCTTCCCATCCGGTCCCCTGACTGCGATCCATCTTCCATCATGAGTTCTCCTCCGGCAAAGACCGCTTTCGGGAATATACAGGGCATCCCGTCGAACGCGCTCCATCCGCACTTGGTGAGGAGTCTGTCTCCCCTTATCTCGCTTCCTTCCATGAAATCCACGACGACTAGGTCCGCATCATATCCAGGCTCGATCTTGCCCTTCGGTATTCCGAATATCTCACCAGGTCTTTCGCACATCGCTCTGATCACTGTGGCGAGGGCTAGATGTCTCTCCCTGACCAGCTGTAGCATGAGCGGATACATGGTCTCGACACCCGGCATTCCACAAGGTGCATACTGGAAATCCTCACTCTTCTCGGCCATCGTATGAGGTGCATGATCGGATGCGACCATGTCGAACCTGCCCTGTTTGAATGCGAGGTACAGTGCCTGCCTATCTGCACGTGACCGGAGCGGGGGATTCACCTTCCCCAGAGCTCCTATCGGTCGATCCTTATCGAGCAACAGATGATGTGGTGAGACCTCGGTGGTCATGTTCCTCTGCCCAGTCACCAGTGGTATGGATTCCCTGGCTGAGACATGACAGATATGCAGCCTGCAATCCGGAGCAGCATCTGCTATCTTTCTTATCGCGCTAGTCTCGCAATCATTGTTCCTTGCTGCGAGATGGTCGTGCAAGTTCTTCTCGTCTCGTTCCTTGTCCCTCAACGACTCGTCCTCTGCATGCACCGCGAGTATCTTGCCACATGCGCCGATTCTTGAGAGTTCAGATGCGATGGACCCAAGTGATGGAGCCAGCAGGTTGCCTGTGGTTCCTGCCATGTATAGCTTGAAGCCTATCGCTTTCTCAGCCAACCCCTCGACATCTATCCCTGGCTGGACTCCTACAAAGAGTCCGAAATCCACAAGTGATCTCGAGAGTGCGATCTCTCTCTTCCCATTCAGAGAGTCAATGGTGGTCGTAGGCGGTTTGGTGTTGGGCATATCGAACACGCATGTGACGCCTCCGTGGAGTGCGGCGAGCGATCCGGACCCGAAATCCTCTTTGTGAGTCATCCCAGGGTCACGGAAATGGACATGAGGATCGATCGCAGCAGGTAGTATCTTCTTGCTGCCGAAGTCCATGCGTTTGTCGCAGTCGATGCTCTTCGCGACCTTGACGATTCTGCCATTATCTATCCCAATCTCGAGGTGTTTGAATTTACCATGCAGATAGCAGTCGCCTGCGATGACCAGATCCATTTCATTCACTCAGTCTTCTACGTTTGACCTTCCCTCTGGGTGATTCTTCCGAGAATACCTCTGCTGTGAACTTGAAGACCTTCGTGTCCCCATCGAGCCAGGTATCTGGTGGAAGACCTGCCTTGACGCAAGTCTGCGACAGGAACTCCCGCGCATCCCACCCCCATTCTACTGGCACCTGTGGGAGCAACAGGCCGCGATTCCATCCCTTCTGGACGATCAACCCATCGTCTCCAATATGAACCTGATTCGGCAGGTCCTGACATCTCTTCGCTTTGATCTCTTCGGGTGGAGTCAACAGACTGACTTCCACCTTGATCTCCCCTAGTTCATGCGCTTTCACCGGGGGGAACCTGGGATCCCGCGAACTCGCACTTATTGCGGAGTCCTTGAGCGCATCTTCGAGCGGGATAATCGGCTCAGGGTAGCCTATGCACCCCCTCAATTCATCGTGGGGGTGTGTCGTCAGTGTCACGAATACCCCCATCTTGTTCTTGAATGACTCCGGAAGGCCGAGATCAGAGATCTTCTCCCTCTTGACATGACTCTCGACGACTCTCCTCGCAGCCGTCACGGCCAGTTCGCCATCTTCATCGGAGAACATGATGGTATTCCCTTGGTCCTAACGAATCTGGTGGATATAGACTTTTCAACAGGTATGAGCGTCCGATCGGCCTTTTCGGCCAAGAATCCCCCATCGCTGGCCTGTGACTCATGAACCAAACCTTAAATATCCTCAATACGAATCCATAGACCGGATTAGATGAAGTTCGTCAAGCTCTCCCAGTCCGAGTTCGAGGAGATACGGAAGCTGTACGAAGGTGTCATGTCTCAGGCATGCCACGGGCTGTTCTTCAGAGAAGGCATGATCCTGGGAGAGGAGATCTCCAAGATCGCACTTCAGGAGCCTGAGAAATACTTCGAGATATGTGGCAATCTGCTCAGGGCGCGAGGCTGGATCGATAATATCGTCTTCGAGGAATCCACGGCGACAGCAGAAGGGTCCGTCGAGGCGACCCAATCGGATATCCCGACTTGTCACAGGCTGAGAGGTATTGTAAAGAAGGTATACGAGGCCAAGACTCACAGGAGATTCCACTGCGACGAGATCGAGTGTGTGAGCAAAGGCGACAAGCACTGCGTTTTCAAGGTAGAACAGGTAGGAGGGGACTGAATTGGAGCTTAAGCCAGCCCTCAGGGCGTTGAGGGAGAGTTGCGGGGCAATAGCATCTGCGATCATAAGCAGGGACGGACTCGTCATTGCAGCTGATCTGCCCGATGGTGTATCTATGGACACATTCGCTATCATGTGCGCTACTCTCATCGGCGCGGCGTCTACTGCCAACTCTGAGCTGAGAGTCGGCACGCCGCAGTCCGTGGTGGTCGAGTGCGAGGATGCGAAGATGGTCGTCGTCGGCGCCGGAAGAAAGGCTCTCGTCGTCACAGTCATCTCCATAAAGAGCGACGAATCGGTCGCGAAGAAGGAGCTGCTGAAGCTAGCGGATTCCATCAAGATGATCTGATTCCAGAATCTTCGAATCCGTCTCGACTCATTCACGTTTTGAGAAATCATAAGGTGTTTCAGAGGGTCAGAGCGCGAACCGCCCTGACCCGGTCTGGTTTAGTTTCCAGCAAAGGCTCAGACGATCTCCAGTTCCTTGAGCTTCTCCGGGGTGGGTGCGCCATCAGAGGTCCAGCCGCGGACAGCCATGTAATCGTCGAGCATCTTGTTCATCTCCTCGACGGTTATCCTGGAGCCCTTGGACGGTCCCTCGGGGATCGGGTCTTCGAGCACTCTCGGGGGCAGGAGCCAGTCCTTCCTGGTGACTCCATGCTTCACATTGAAGTCCCCCTTCATGTTGTGTAGGCGCTCGCCGATCTTCAGGAGTTCTTCTTCCGTGAACTGCAGCCCGGATATCGCCTCGATGACTTCCCTGAGCTTATCGATCAGGAAGAAGCCTCTCGAGAACTTGCACAGGCCGACCGAATCGTAGACGCACATGAAGTTCTCCATCGTGGCGACCTTCTCGCCCTTTCCTTCAGTGGAGAACCGGTCGATGCCCTCCCATCGCCAGAACTTGCCCACGAGCTCAGGCGCGTACATTCCGGCCCTTAGGTGGCAAGCGCCACGGGTGGATGTCATGAAAGAGAGTCCATGCCCCTTCATGCCTCTGACATCGTATGCGGGAGGCTCCATGCCCTTGGTGTGTATCGCATATCTCTCAGAGCCCTTGCCGATCTTCTCGGCGGCCCTCTTGACGCCTTCGGACAGGATGTCTCCGAATCCTTCGCGCTTTCCGATCATCTCGCACATCTTAGGCACGGAGTCGGATGCATTGTCCCAGGTCAGCTTCAGACCGACTTCCTCCTCGGTGATTATCCCTCTCTGGATGAGTTCCATCGCGAATCCGATGGCCACTCCGGCGGAGATCGTATCGATACCTACCAGGTCACAGACCTCGTTGGCCTTGGCCACGGATTCGATATCGGCGTTGCCACAGTCTCCTCCGAGTGAGTAGAGCGTCTCGTACTCCAAGCCATCTATCGCGACTCCGGAGAACTTGCCGCTCTTGATCTCGAACAGCTTGCCGCAGGGCTTAGTGCATGCGAAGCACGCCTTGTTCTTGCTGACATACTTGGGTGCCCAGTAATACGGGTCGATCTGCTCCCTCTCCTTGAAGAAGCCTTCCTGCCAGTTCCTGGTCGGGAACACTCCCTTCTCCTTGTTGATCCAGCCTAGGAACTCGCCAGTACCGTATTTCGTATCCTCGTTGAACGATGGAGCGGCTTCCATTATCTTCTGGTATCTGAGCGCAATCTCCAGCAGTTTCCCTGGGTCCGCAGGTTCCAGATCCCCGGTGCCTCGGACGACGATGGCTTTGAGGTTCTTTGACCCCATGACTGCTCCGAGGCCAGCTCTGCCCGCCTGCCTGTCGTCACAGTCTATGCAAGCCATCCTGACGAGTTTCTCGCCAGCGACGCCTATGCAAGCTACCTTGACATCCCAGCCATGCCTCTTCTTGAGGATCTCGGGAACCTCTCTGGTATCCTTTCCCCAGATGTCCTCGGCTTCATTGATCTCGATCTTGTCGTCCTCGATGAAGATATATGACGGCTTCTCGGCGACTCCGAATATCTCAAGCGCATCATAACCCGCATGTCTGAGCTCAGCACCGATGGAACCTCCCATGATGCTCTCAGCCAGCGTGTTGGTGGCCGGAGACTTCGCAGCGAAGGCGGTCTTGCCGCCCGTCGGCACTGCAAACCCGTCGAACACTCCCGGAGCCATGGCCAGCACGTTCTCGGGCGAGAGCGCGTCTGCACCATCGGGGACGCCGTGATATACGAGTTCTATCGCGAACCCTGATCCTCCGAGGTACTTCCTCACGTATCTCTCATCGGTCGATTTGATGGAATCCTTGCCAGAGCTGAGGTCTATCTTCAATATCTTGCCTGAAAAGCCCTTCATGCTCATTCCTCCGCCTTGAGAAGCTTTCTGACGGCCTCGTACTGCTCGGGTTTGGGCTCCTCATACTTGATAGCGCCCATCGAGCAGAACTTCACGCAGGTCGGGTCCCCTCCGCAGAGGTCGCACTTGAATGCGGTGTCCTCCATCCTCATGACCCCGAATGGACAGACCTCGACGCATGTTCCGCAGGCAGTGCATTCATTCTCATCGACGCGCACGATCCCATCTTCGATCTTGATCGCTTCGACGGGACAGGCGGTCACACAGCATTCGTCCTTACAAGCTACGCAGTGCGTACAAACGGACGGGAAATCGATCCTGACGTCGCGCTTGTGCACCTGCAACCTCGCGTCTGCGTGGTTGATCTTACCCTCGTGATACAGAGTGCAGGCCATCTCACAGAATCTGCACCCAGTACACTTGTCCGGGTACGGTACTAACATCTTTACCATACGGTAATACCCCCTGGTGGTCTTGTCTGTGTGAGGTAATGGGGTCTATGTAAAAAAGCTGTGCCCTGTGACCACTTCAATCTCGGAGCATCACTTCGATTTCCGCTTGATCTCGACCTTCTTGAGCTCGGACTTCTGCTTGGGCATCTCCTTGTCCACCTCTACGAGGATCGCGTCTATGAAGCTCCTCGCGGCCAGAAGGACCTCCTTCTCGGCCCTGTGGATCCTGATCTTCGTCTCCTCCGGCACGTCCAGATGCTTCATGGCCGAATTCGCAGCCTGTACGACCTCCATGCCTGCGTTGACGAAATGGGTCATGGTTTCCTTGGTCGTGACCTTGGTCGCTATCTCCTCAATGTGCCTTTCGAGACGCTTTGCTGCCTCTACCCCTTTTTCTACCCTTCTTCCTGCCAATTTCCTCACCTTCGAACCTGACTTTCAACCAGGAGCCATCCAAGTCGGCACCCAGTATCTCTTTGCTTGTAAGAGCGTATGGGAGCACAATTGATTTCTTGAACGCCCCCAACTGCACTGTTAGAACATCCTTGCGTGTATATAGCTCTAGTTTCTGATTCATCACGAACGGCATCTTGATGGCGAATACGCTTGCTCCATCCTCCTCGTATACTTTCATCGGGGATTCTGTCGAGTACACCTGGGTAGGGTCATCGTCCCCGAACAGCTGAAGGGCTAGCGACTCAAGGGATCTTCCTCCGAGCACCTCTCGAGGCATCAACGAAGCCTTGAATGTCTTCAATGGCGCGAATATGCTCTCTATGGTAGCCAGGTGCTCTTTCTGCTCCTTGAGCTTTCCATCGAAGAACTCATCCGACAGCCCCTCGGGTATGATCCTGTTTATCACCAGACTCTCGACGGTGTATCCGTACATGCACAGGTACGTGTATGCTCGCTGGGTCTCCGTTATGACCATCTTCTCCGGGTTCACCACCAGCCTCACGGAGGTGATCTCGGGGTCCGTTAGGAGGTCCCGGACATATCGGAGCCGCTCCCTGAGGTTCTCCAGGTCTTCGAGGAATTTGTCAGAGGGCAGCGGGGTGGACACTATCTTCCCGACCGTCACCCTAGCTATCTTCAGCACATTCCTGACCATGTGGAACAGGTGGTCGAAGTACCAGCTCGCGATGTCGGGGAATGAAAGGAGCCTGAGCGTGTCCGCCGTTGGGGCGGTATCGATTATGACAACGTCATAGGCGTCCGATTTATGGAACTCCTCTACATAGAACAGTGCCGACATCAGTTCCATGCCTGGGAAGACTGCCATCTCCTTCGCTGTGACGCCATCCATGCCCTGCGACGCCAGGAAGTCTGATAGATATGTCTGGATCTCCTTCCAACGCGTCTCGAGCTCGAGCTGTATATCCACCTCTAACCCGTCGAGGTTCTTCCGTATCCGCTCTATCTTCCCGGACAACGGTACCTCGAGGGAATCGGAAAGGCTGTGCGCAGAATCGGTGCTCACCACGATCGTCCTGTGGCCTAACACGGCCGATCGGAGCGCTGTGGCAGCGGCAACGGAGGTCTTCCCCACGCCCCCCTTGCCCGTATAGATTATCACTCTCATATCCATCCCTCGAAAGCGTTGCTAGAATACACTCTCGCTGGATAATGGTGTCGGGGACGGGAATCGAACCCGTGACCTCCGGATGTCCTAGGAGCATCTGGTCAGAAGAACTCCCTATGAGTCCGACGCTCTACCAGGCTGAGCCACCCCGACATGGTCCCCATCGTCATGAACGCGGGGTATGTGTGCCCTATTCCTCTTTCTCTTCCTTGGATCCGTCCTCGGACTCGGCGGGCTGCTCATCAGATGCCACTTCTTCCGTCGGTGCTTCTGCGGGCTTCTGTTCCTCCGTCTCTGCGACGCTCTCGTCCTGGGCGGGTTCTTCAGCAGGGGCGATGATCGGCTGTTCGTCCGGTTCTGGCATCTTGCCAGCTCTCAACACCTCGCTCTTGCCGATCTCTATCTTCTTGATGGGCACAATGATCTTCGATGCGTCGGAGATCGCCTTCGACATGTCCCCCATGATTATCTTTCGGACAAGGTCGCTGATAGTGGATTCGGCCGCCATCTTCGCGACGGACTCCTTCATGATATTCCTTATGGCGGTTTCCTGCGATGCCTGGATCCTCTGCTCGGACACAGCCATCGGCTTGACGCGGACTTCCCAGCCATCCTTTGTGATGACATCCACGACGGTGTCGGTCTTCGTCCTCTTCCTCCTGGTGAGCCTCCTGACATAGTCGCTTGTCAGGTTGTGCCCCTCATAGAGGGTGAACGCGTCGAAACCTCTGACGTCGTGAACCTTGAATCTGAGCTTGATATGCATCTTGGAGAAATCACCGGTCAGGTCCTGCACGGTCGCCTCGGCGATCCTTCCCATAACACCTTCGGATGCGTTGGACGGTGTTTCCCCGAGCTGCATGCGGCTGAACATATCAGGCGCGTAGATCTTGTACCATTCCTTTGCACGCCACCTGTCTTTGATCTTCTTGGCAGCAGCCCTCGCTTTCTGAGCCATCTAATACCTCTGGTTGACTGATTAGGATGCTCGATAACAGATTTCTATATTAAAAGCTTGCTGTGGAAAATGAAATGGTTGAAAGGGGTTTGGGTGGTCTCGATCACCTCTTCCTGAGCTTGGGGTTCAGAACCTCATCCATCGCATACCCGATGAATGTGAATCCTAGCACCACCATGACGATGCACAGACCGGGCATGATTATGAATGCATACGGTCCACTCGTCGCGGCATGCCACGAATACGCCTCATCGAGCAGTCTGCCCCATGTCTCGACATCCTGGGGTCCCATCTTCAGGAAACTCAGGGTGCTCTCAGACAGGATTGATATCGCAATTGTCAGGATGGCATTTGCGAATATGAGGGGAACGACATTCGGGAAGATGTGCTTCTTGATTATGTGTAGATCCCCTGCTCCTATCGCCTGTGCCCTCTCGATGAACTGCCTGGTCTTGATGGACAGCACCTGGGATCTGACGATCCTTGCCGTGGTCGACCAACCAGTGACTCCTATGACCAAGATGACCGCTAAGAGACTCCTGGCGTTCAAGACGGACGATATGACCAACATCAGGACCAGCCACGGAATGGACAGGAAGACATCGTTGACCCTCATGATCACTTCGTCCTTCCAGCCGCCCCAATATCCTGACAGTAATCCTACGCCTGTACCGATACCCATCGAGATGGCCATGGCGACGAATCCCACGGTCAGGGAAGCTTTAGTCCCGTGAAGGGTCCTTGTCAGAACATCTCGTCCGATCTGATCGGTTCCGAACGGGTGCTCCCATGAGCTTTCCTCAAGGATGTCCATGGTCGAATAATATCGATTATAGGGCACGAACAGTTCCGCGTAGATCACTATGCAGAGGAAGAATATGATTATGGCCACTCCAATCTTCCCCATCCATGTCTTCAGGAATAGATCGGTAGTCTTGCCAAAGTTCCTGGCCGAGAGACCAACCTTGTCCGAGAGTATAGGATTGAATTTGAACGCCCGTCTTCCCCACCTCTCGAATCTTGCCTCGAATCCGGATTTCTTCTTGTGTACCATTGTGATGCCCCCTTACGTTATGCTCACCCTCGGATCGAGCTTCAAGATGACTATATCCGCAATCAGGTTCGCAATGACCACTGCGACCCCTCCTATGAAAAATATGAATTGCAGCATAGGGAAGTCGTACTGCCAGATTGCCTCTACTGTCGTCCAGCCCAGACCTTTGTAGCTGAAGACGACCTCGACTTGGAATGCGCCGCCTAATATGAATGCCGTATCCATGGCGATAGTCGTCACGACCGGAAGTCTGGCATTCGGTGTCGCATGTCTCTTCAGCACCTGCTTCTCCGTCAGTCCCTTCGCATAAGCTGTCACGATGTACTCTTCGGTGAGCACATCGACGAGCGAGTTACGTTGGATCAATATGATTCCTGCAAGAGATCCGACCACCAGTGTAGTCGCAGGAAGCGTCATGTGCATCAGTACATCTATCACCTTGTCTAAAGTCAGAGGAAACAGGGTCGTACCAGATTCCATGTATCCTGCGCCAGGGAATATCTCGAATGTGCTGACGAATATGACCATCAGGACGATGCCGAACCAGAATATCGGCATGCCATAGAAGAACAGGCCGAAACCCGTTATCGCCACATCGGTCGGCTTCCCGCGCCGAAATGCCGCCATCTTGCCGAGGACTATCCCCACCGCGAAGGTGATTACCGATGAGACTCCAAGTAATAATATGGTCCATGTCGCAGCAGTCGAAAGAACCTCGGTGACCGGTTTCTCCCAATAATATGATATTCCCCAGTCTCCGGTGAACGTCCCGATGAAGTACTTGTATAGCTGGACATATAGCGGCTGATCTAGTCCCATTGTCCTGATGTTCTTCTCATAAATCACGGACATGTCTACTCCCGGCACTCTGGGTGACATCAGGAGCGCGGGGTCTCCTGGCATGACCCGGAACAGCAGGAAATTGACAAGCATGATGAGCAATATCGTAATGATTGCATTGAATACTCGTTTGGTCAATATTTTTCTGAAAGAGGCCAAATGTCACACCGTCCAAATAGTAATTTCATCTCATCGGCCACATTTGCCCGTTCTGGTTCAACTCATTCGTGTGTTCTGTCCGGTTTCCCCCATTCAATTAATGAAATGGTGGAAAGGGTTTGATTTGGTTTTCACTGTATGACGTGCCTATGCCTGCGGTGGTGGAGGTTCTTCCGCGAGAGCCATGCCTTCCATTCCGCTCACGCTCTCCATACCATCAGCGCTGCCGCCCTTCTTCTTGCGCTTCATCAGCAACACCGCGGCCACTATGGCAGCGATCACGGCTATTGCGATTCCTCCGATCAGCGCAAGGCTGATACCCTTCTTGTTGACGGTGATGGTCTTAGTGTCCATCTTCAGGGTGGTGTTGGAGTGGCTCTGGCCATCGTCTGCGGTCGCGTTGACGACGAATGTGCCGCTCTCTTCGAAGGTGTGGTTGAAGAATACCACGAAGTACGAGGTCGTCCCGAACTTGACGTTCGCAGTGCCAGTGGTACCGTCGCCGTATGAGATGGCTATGGTGACGTTGTCTTTCTCGAGGTCGGAGACATTCACGGTGAACATCACAGACCCTCCGGTCGTAATCTCATACAGATCCGCCTTGAGGGAAATGCCAGTTCTCTGGTTCGCCTCACTGACTGTCACGGTCGCCACATCGCTGACGTTGTTACCCATTCCGTCGTCGGCATACACGGTCAGAGTGAATGTCCCTGTGGCCATGTATGTGTGCACGGCCGCGTATGCCTCGTCCACGTCGCCACCCATCGTCCATGCCGATCCGTCGCCCCAATCGTACCATACAGTTATTGTGTCATCCTCTTCATCGGTGAGAGAGACTGGCTGGTATGACCTCTCCACATCGTACAGTGCGGAGAATGTCGACTGGACCTCTAGCACCGGCGCAACGTTAGGGACAACCTCGACTGTGAATTCAGCTGATTCGTTGTATTCACCGTCGTATGCGTATACGGTCACCGTGTATGTTCCCTCGGCTACGTATGTGTGCTCAAACTCGGCATATTGGGTCTCCGTGGTTCCGCCAGCGGTAGTCGCAGAGAGCAGGTCACTCTCATCGCCAAAGTCGATGGTCAATACGAGCACGTCTTCATTCGCATCGGATGCGCTCGCGTTGAATGTCGTTGCGACATCGATGTATGTCGGGTATGGTGTCAGGACGAGTTCGAACGATCCCGGAGCCACATTACCTTCCGCGATGACTGCAACGCGAGAGGCCGTCTCGTTGTGGTCGTTTCCATCATCCACATATACATTCACAGTGTAGTTGCCTACAACATCCCATGTGTGCGACACAGTTGATGTCACTGTCGCGCCCACTGAGCTTGGTGTCAAGGACTGCACAGTGTATGTGCCGTCGTCCCATTCCCAAGTGAATTTCAGTGTGTCAGGGTCCACATCCGATGAGCTGGCCTTGCAGGTCACTGCACTACCCGGGATTCCATTCATTGCTTGGATGGCCGGTTCGGTCGGTGGCTGGTTGACTTTGATCGTATATTCTCTGTCCGTCGAGACATTTAGGCTCCCCGTCTCCAGACCATAGTTTTCATACACCCAGACTGTCACAGTGTATGTACCTACGCTGGTCCATGCGTGGGTCGCGGTGTCCGTGACCTGCGTCCCAACCGGAGTTGGTTCATTGACATCATATGTGCCGTCGCCCCAGTCCCATGTGACCTTGGCTCCATTTGGCCAAGACTCAACATCCGTGGCCGTTACGGTCCATGTGGTTATCTCGTCGACATATTGTGAGCTCGATGGGGTGCTGACCAGACTGATAATGTCTGGAGCCTGGTTGACAACTCCCTGGACTTCGACAGTTGCTGATCGGACTATTGGGTCTCTCAATCCAGTCACGGGGTCGACATAGTTGTCGGTCACAGTGACATTGAGCTGATAGACGCCCTCAATCGAGTAGTGGTGCGAAGAAGACACAGATGTCTCCGTGGTCGCATCGAGGATGGATTGTGGTGGGTCCTCGTTGCCATCGCCCCATTCGAACACTACATCGAGAGGATCTCCCTCTGAATCCGAGACCCCAACTATGATCTCAAGGTTCTCACCGTCACTGGTGAATGTGAGGTACGAATCATCTGGGACTGTATTGAATACAGGCGCCCTGTTCGTGACCTCCTTTACATTGAACCATATCCAGAGCAGATCGGATGCGACGTTAAGACCCGAGTGTCCAGAGACATCTCCCCAGTTGTCGAAATTGGCATCAGTGTATCCATACAGGCCCAGGTCGTAGTATGGTGGGTTCTCACAGTACGAGTCATACACCATCTGCTGGAGCTTGTCAACGATGAGCTTCCTCGCATCTTTGTCGAGGGTGGTCATCGCTTCGCTAATGTTCTGGTCATAGGACGACCAGGCTCCGGTGAGTTCCCACTCTGCGGGAGCGTCCGTGTAATTCACGTTGTCATACCACCATTCACCCATGGGCATCTGACAGTTGTCGCCGCCGCCCTCTATCTCGGAGGTCAGCCAGCAGCTGAGTGCGCCGCCAATCGGCTCAGGGCCCCAGCCCCAGTGCCAGACCCATATGTCGTAATCTGCCTTGTACCATGCGATGTTGATCATGGTGATCTCAGATTCCGTAGAGGATGTGAATCCAATTCCGGCTTCGAGTGCCCAACCCTGCCACATCTCCGTGATTGCGCCATAGGTCGGATCGGTGTCCGGTGCCTGGCATCTTATGCCGGAAAGCTCCGTGCCTGCAGGCACTCCATAAAGGTTGCCCGCTTCCGCTTCTAGGTATGCATCACCATCTGCATTGGCGCTCCATCCGTGGTCCATGAGCCATTCTCTAGCTTCAGCGGTGTCGAATGACACTTGGTTCTCGATGGTCGCCTGCCAGAATCCTGGTTGCACTACGGACGATCCTTTCTGGGCGTATCCCTTCAGGGGACCGTTGACTATGCTGTCCTTATCAAGGGTCATCATGATGGCTTTTCTGACATTCGGGTCGTTCAGTGCAACATGGTGGACTCCGTAGCTTCCCTTCTGGAAGCTCGCTGGAATGGCGTTGATTGCAATATCGCATATTCCGGGTTCCTGGACCGCCGCCTTGTAGACATTGACACTGGCTCCATCACCCAGTTTTCCATCGAAGGATGGCACATCGCCAGTGAGAACGACGAAATCCTCATCTCCACTGTTGACGGCCGAGCACAATGCATCCGTGGATGTGTATACGGTATACAATATTCCGTCAATGTTGACGGTACGTTCTGCACCGTAATCTGTCGATCCGTGGTAGTTATCAGCCCTCAAGAATCTGTACCATGACCCCTTGTAGTAGTCATCGAAGATGAACGGTCCGCTGCCGACGATATCCTCAGGATCCATCGAAGCAAGCGCATTGGGGTAGGTCTCCCAGATGTACTTGGGAACGATTGGCAGGGATGCGATATCATCAATCAAGGTCGCCTTCTCGTAAGGTGTGTCCATGGCGAACATGAACATGTCCCCAGTTTCATTCGGATCATATCTTATGTTGTCTACTTCGAGTAGGTACCAGTCAAAAGCTCCTCCGGAGTTGTCTTTCATGGTCTGGAACGAGAATGCGACATCCTCTGCGGTCAACTGGTGGGATTTGTCGCCTGGGTTGGCCGCGTTCCTGAAGTATGCATTTTCTGTGATGCTGATGTATGTCGTCATCACGCCCGTATCTTCATTGATCTCTTGGTAGAGGCCAGTCGCCAAGTCCGGGATAGGTCCGTTCCAATCCTGGTCGTACGTGAAAAGCGCACTGTACATCAGATAGCAGACGACGTAATCTTCTACCATCTCCATGGCCAGTGGATTCCAGTTGACGACTTCGCTCAACCATCCTACTCTAACAATACCATCTCCATCGGCCGCACTCGCTTTGCCGGCCGCAGGAGACCCGGTGAGTAGCACTGACATGGCTGACACGGCCAGTACCATCACTATCATAATCGCTAGCACACGTATAGCTTTTAGACTCATTTTCATACAAACAGTCCCCTTGCTGTCTTACTGTTCCCCAATACGTTTGATAGGGGTAAACACCATTATCTGGCCCCCCATATCGCGGGGATTAGACTTGATGCTATATAAATGATTTGCGTGCGGGCGCGTCGTGGCTGAACATTGTCTAAATGATACTGCACACATCGGGTCATCACGATGTCTATTGGGGGTTTCGGAGATGCCTCGGTAGTTGGATGCTGGGTAGCATCTGATGATGAAAGTCTGCGGCGGAGAGTTTTCTACCTGTTCGAATAAAATACAATCCCTGCGGAATTCGTACGAGTCGTCGGATATTTTACATCTATACACGCTTCGACGAAATCTCGAAGTATTTCCAAAACACCGTTATAACACTCTTCTCGAAATCCTTCATTCCCTTTACGACCGCGAACTCGTTAGGTGCATGAGCTCGTCCACCATGTCCTAGTCCAGCACAGGTCCACGGAACCCCCAGGACCTGATCGAAGAGATAGTACGGTGCCGATCCGGCATGCATCGGCCACACCTCCGGCTCCTTTCCATGATATCTCATCGTCTCGACGCACGCTCTGGAGACATCGGCGGTCGGTGATACTTTCGACCAAGGATAGTCCTCATAGTTCCTCATCTTGATGTCCGTGAACCCTCTCCTCTTCAGATGTCCCATGACCTTCGCCCTGGTCTTCTCGATGGTCATGTCCGGGACTATCCTGATGTCGATCTTAGCCTTGGCCCTCGGCGGCAGCACCGTCTTCGTGCCATCCTCGGTGAACCCTGCGAGTAGCCCGTCTATGTTGACCGAGGGTTCGAACAGATACTTCCTGAGCATATCCTCCTTGCTGCCATCGGCCTTGAATTTGCTCGCTCCCAGATCCTTCATGTATGCATCAGGATCGAACTTCTTCGCGAGCTCCTTGACCAGCTCCAGATCCTCGGAACTCGGAGAACGCACGTCATCCCATAATCCGTCGATCGTAGGCTGCTGATTCTCGTCGACCATGGTCGATATGGCATG
Source organism: uncultured Thermoplasmata archaeon (assembly GCA_963719945.1). Classification (GTDB taxonomy): domain Archaea; phylum Thermoplasmatota; class Thermoplasmata; order UBA10834; family UBA10834; genus UBA9653. The sequence continues at coordinate 92,455 of CAVRDX010000003.1, forward strand.
CACGAGCCTCCACACGGGGCTGTGTATCCACACGGCCTCGCTACTGTGTACCTCGCCTTCCATGGGACCCCCTGTCTGCTTCGTCCCTTCGGCCTCGAGGTCGAAATATACGCACCCCTTCATCCCGAAGGCTATCACTGGAACCCCGTCAGCATTCTCGCCATAATCGAAGGTGAACGCTGTGTCGGCCTTCGACAGCTTCCCCTTGTTCTTATTCACGTATTTAGGTAGGCTGAGTCCGCCCAGTTCTTCCTCGCCTTCTATAAGGAAATGAACGTTCATGGGCATCTCATCATTGTCCACCATCGTTCGGATGGCAAGGAGGGACCCAGCGAGCGCACCCTTTGAATTGGCGACTCCTCGATTCACTAGAATTTCCCCGTAGGGTTTCTTCCGGACTATAGTCGCCCCGAACGGTGGGTGATCCCATTCTTTGATGTCTCCCACAGGCATGACATCGTACATTCCGTACACGAGAGCGGTCTTCTCTGACCCCACATCGAGATATCCCGTGACCAGTGGGTGGCTCTTCTTCCCCGCCCTGAAAAACTTCGGTTCGGCGCCGAGTTTCGAGATCATATCTCCTACAGCGTGAGCGCTTTCTTCGATCCCCTCACCTGTCATCGAGACGCTCGGTATCTGCAACAATCTCCTTGTCTCGCTCAGATGCTGGTCCCAGGACTTGTCTATCTTGCCGTGAAGTTTCTTCAGAGTCATCGACCCAACTCCCCCAGGACGGAGTATATGCTGCAATGTCCGTTTCAGTTGCCCAGGAACCTTGGCTTGGACGCCCTCTCGTTCTTGGCTATCTGCTGGACGGGTCCGTTGTGACACTTCACCGCGCTCTGCTCATCAGAATAAACCTTGCCGCATGTGAAGCACTTATACATGGTCTGAGTCATGTGGGCATCTCCTAGACTGGTCTCCGTGTCCTGCTGCTTCCGCATCAGCGACATGGATAATTAATCTTGTCAGTTACAGCCATCAGGATAGATGCTTCGCCAGGGCGTTCCTCGCCTCGGCCGTGAGTTCTGCATCCTGTTTCCCCAGGGTCTCCTCTAGAGTGGCCAATGTGACCGGGGCTTTCAAGAATACAGGGATGTAGCTCGTGGTCGTGTCGATTACGAGTACCGCCACTAACTCGTTCTCTTCCAGCTTCCTTTCTTCGATCATAGCCTTGAACTCGACGAAAGGTCGGATGTCCGGAGGTACATTCTTCACCTCCGTGATGGTCACAAGGTTAGCTTTGTACATCTCCGGACACCTCATGGTTTCTACAGGTTTACCTTGGTCTGGTGCACTTCCAGTCCGAGTTTCTCCTTGTCCATGCCGAAAGCAAGTCCCAGGAGCTGTGACAGGTGCAGCACCGGCGTGTGGTATTCCTTCAGCTGCATCTGACCGACATCGTACTGTAGGTGACAGAACGGACAGCAATCGACGATGACTTCCGCTCCAGCGGCCTTCATGTTGTCGAGGTTCTCTTTAGTCATCTTGAGTGCGACATCAGGTGTCCTCGCCCTGACTCCGCCGCCTGCTCCGCAACAGGTGCCCTTGTCCTTGTATGGGACGCTCGTCATGCCCGCGGCCTCGACTATATCGTCGAACACATGAGGTCTTTCCGCGTCATCGATCTTCTTGATGTTGCTCGGCTTCAGGAAGTGGCAGCCATAGTGGACGGCGGCCTTGAGGTTCCTCCCTCCCTTCACCTTCGCTCTTACAGCCTCGACGCCGATGTCTTTGTAGATGAGTTCGACGAAGTGCCTGACGTTCACAGTGCCGTTGTATTCCATGCCCGTCGCGTCCTTCAATATCTTGTTGACCTTCTTGCGGAGCTCAGGGTCGTGGTTGAGCTTGTGTGCGACCTCGAACAGCGTGTCGAAGCATCCGTTGCAGATGGTGAGCACGTCCATGCCCATCCTCTCGGCTATCGCGAGGTTCCTGGCACCGACGCTCATCCAATACATCTGGTCGAACGACCTCATGACACCGGGAGCTGGGCAGCAGCTGGCCCCTTTCATATCCTCGAGTTCTACGCCCAATGATTCCAAGACCTGTCTCGTGGAGCTCTCTATCCCGGGATATCTGAGCGGCATGATGCATCCCAGGAAGAATGCGTACTTCGCCATTTCACTTGCCTCCTGTCACTAGCTTGTCGAATCCGCACAGCGCGCTGATCTTCTTCACTTCCTCCAGAGCCTTTGGGTCGGAGAAGACCGTCGGTGGGGTCTCGAGAAGCCCGAGTTTCTTTCTCAATGCCTTGTCCTCGTCCCTGAGGGACACTAGGTGGCCTGTCTTCGATATCAGTTCCGCGACCTTCCTGTGCGGCTCTGCCATGTATCCCTTCCTGACGGCCATGTTCCTGAGGGCCATTATGATATCGACGATCTCGACACCCCTTGGGCACCTCTCATAGCACGTGAAACAGGTAGTGCAAAGCCAGAGATCATCGGATGGCAATACATCCTCCTCGAATCCCAGCTGCGCCCTCCTGACGACCTTCCTCACCCTGAAGGCGGTCTGCCTTCCGGATGGGCAGCTGCCAGTGCAGGTGCCGCATTGGAAACAGAGATTGACTGTCTTGCCTCCCGCTTCTATTACCTTACGTGTGAATTCCGGATTGGGTTCCTTAGCTTCCGCCAAAAGACTCACCGGGCGAGGAACCGATGCCGCCGTATATGAGGGTTTTGCTGAAATGGGTCATGCATTATCCTTTGGGATAAAGCCCTGCTCTCCTGGCCTCATCGATGAACGCGGCGACATCCGCATGGTCCGAGAACGGGATCGCCATGATCGAATGAATCGACCATCTCTGCTCGGTCGCATCCTCCGCCTTCACTATGCCTCTCCTGACTAGACTCCGGTTGACGAAGTAGCTCAGTTCGGTATAGTCGAGCATCGCGGGCTCGAATACCTTGAAGACGACTTGGTGTTCGACCTTCTTCTCTTCCAGATGTCGGAACCCCAACCTCTGCGCTCCGAACGCCAGATTCAGGTATCTCGGACCGGAATCTCTGTGCAGGAGCAGATCGCTGCCAACCTCAGTCCCAACGACCTCCTGGGACCGCTCCATTGCGAAGAGCGCATCGTCCAGGACCATGCAGTCCATGATTCCCTGATCCGCCATCCTCAGATTCTCATCGTCGGTCGAGATCCATATGCTGCAATCGATCCCCTTCTTCGAGAGCGCCGTGGCGGCGGTCAGGAGGCAGCTCTCCGAAACGAGGGTGCCTGCGACCTTTAGCTGCGGTTGGTCGTCGAGCCTCTTCTCATACGATGCGAATCTGTCGATGAGTTCCATGCCTTGAACTGTCAGTTTCGATCCTTTACTGTTCGATTCGACGAGCGATACCCCGATCTTCGCTTCCACTTCTCTGATATACTTATACAATACAGGTGTCGATATCCCCAACTCTTCCGCGGCCTTCTTCATGCTGCCCCTTCTCTTCAGGGCGGATAACGCTACCAATTGTCTATGGGTGATGTTCTCGCCATCGACCACCAATGCTGCGCGCGCTCGCACATTCATGGCTCATCTCCTCCTTCTGAGGCCATATGTGCTCAGAAGCAGCATCGCAGCAGCGAAGCAGATCAAGACCGTGACCTCGGGCCATACCTCTCCTATTCCCCAACCTCTGATCATGATGGACCTGCACCCCTCGACCGCGTAGGTCAAAGGTATGAAGTTCGAGACGGGTCTCAGGAGGTCAGGTACCGCCTCGATGGGCCAGAACACACCGGCCAAGAGGATCGAAGGGAATAGTATGAGCGGCATGAATTGAACTGCCTGGAATTCGTTCTTGGCTATGGATGACAGGAGGAATCCAAGGCCTTGATTCCCGACACCCAACAGGAATACCACGAGGAGCACCAGGAGGGCGCTGCCGACTATCTGCACCTGGAACAGAAGGATCGCAGTGGAGAGTATCACAAGCGACTGGATTAGCCCTACGACCCCCAGTGCGATAGCATATCCTGCGACTATCTCCCCTTCTGTCAAAGGCGTTGTGAGCAATCGGTCGAGGGTCCCCGTCGACCGCTCGTGCACGAACGATATGATTGATAGCATGAATGTCACCATCATCGCGGCGAGGCCCATGACACCGGGTGCGAAGAAGTCTATGAATTCCGCGCCCTCTCCGTATACCATGTTTTGGGAGACGATCACCGGTGATGCGATATCGTATTGGGTTAGCAGGACCTGTTGCACTGTTGTCTGGACTTCGGTGATTATCGCGCTCGCAATATTCGGATTGCTCGCATCGATATAGATCATCAGTATGCCATGGATGCTCGACAAGTGATCCGCAGGTCCATCGATTGCCGATTCCACATTGCTCGAGAAGTTCTGCGGGAAGACGATCACGGCCCATGCGTCTCCGTCCCTCACATTGCCTACAACGCTGTCGACTGATTGGGCATATCCATCCGGCAAGGACGGTTCGAGGATCCTCAGGACTTCCCCTGATTGTAGTTCATCGATTATCGAGGCAGATGTGGAACCGTTGACCGTTCCCTCGTCGAGATTGACGATGTATACGGAAATGTCCTTCAGCTCTCCACCAAATGTGTAGCCGAAGATGGCTATCATGAAGAGTGGCATGAGTACGAGGAATCCCGCGGTCCTTCGATCGTGCTTCAACGACCTCAGCGTCTTCCTAGTGACCGCCATCACACGTTTGAATTTCATTTCACTACCCCCTTCGAGAATGTCATGAATGCATCCTCCAAGTTGGTTGTCGATGACCTGTCCATCAGGTCTCTAGGTGATCCTTCGGCTATGAGTTTCCCCTGCCTCATCATCCCGACGACGTCGCATCTCACGGCTTCGTCCATGTAGTGTGTTGTGATGACGACCGTCCTTCCTCGAGACTTGAGGTCATCAAAGTAATGCCAGAAACCCATCCGCAGCTCCGGGTCTACACCGACCGTAGGCTCATCCAAGAACAGAACCTCCGGATCGTGCATCATCGCACAGGCCAGCGATACCCTGTGCTTCATTCCCCCACTCAGTTGGGATGCGAGGCTATCTCCACGGTCACTGAGGTCGACCATGGAAAGTAGCTCCTCCTGCCTCTTGAGCAGTCCCTCTTGGTCCATGGAGTAGATGCTGCCGAACAGTTGCAGGTTCTCGGACACTGTGAGGTCTGTGTAGATCGCCATTTCCTGTGGCATGTACCCTATATCCGAAACCTTCACCTTCAATGGGATGCGCTCGCCGAGAACCTCCGCAGTTCCCGAGTTCGGCTTGAGCAGACCCACAAGCATCTTTATCGTTGTCGTCTTGCCAGATCCATTCGGCCCGATCATGCCATATAGGGTCCCTTTGCCGATCATGAGGTCCAAATCATCCACTGCGACAAGGTCGTCGAACTCCTTTCTAAGCTGATGAGTCACGATAGCGTGTTCTTCGTGGGACGAGCTCTCATCGCGCGTGCCTCCCACCATCTTCACACTCCTTCTCTTCATCTCGCCACCTTCTCCTCCAACCTGACGCCATTGACGAATACAGATGCGAAACCTCTGATGTAGATCTCATCCCCGACGGGGTCAAGGTCATCTCCTCCGAGCATGTACCGTGTGATGAAGTATCCCTGGACCATGCCCATCAGTGCCCTTGCAGCCACCTCTGGCTGAATCTCACGTATCCTTCCTTCTTCCACGAGCCTTGTCATCATCGCCGTGAGGAATTCGATTCCTCTTTGCATGACGGTCTCGGACAACATCTTCCTACTTTTCGGATATCGCCATGCATCTCCAAGAACGACCATGAACAGATGTCTGTTCTTCTTAAGGATTGAGAGCACCGTTCTCACGTTGTGCACTATCAGCTCTTCGAGTGGTGCATCGTCGTCGAACCTCACATGCCCGGCGATATCATTCAGGACCGACTTCTCTGCAATGACTGCGGAGAAGAGTGCATTCTTCGACTTGAACTGCCTGAAGACCGTCACCTCATTGACTCCTGCACGTTCGGCGATCTCCTTGGTGGTGGCTGCAGTGAATCCTTTGCTTCCGAACACCTCCAATGCAGTCTTGAGTATCCTCTCCCTTGAATCTGTGGATCTCAAGCCTTTCGTTCGCCCTCTCATCAATGAGTGCAAGTACTTACTTGCATATATTCGTTACTGACCGCCATGTCATATTCGATACGACAGTCGACTCGAATGTATGGGCTGGACTGGTTATCATCAGTGAGATTCCTGGTCTGAACGATTATATAGACAAGGGATTATTTCCAAAGCGTTCTGAATGCCTTCAAGAAAGTACATACTCAAGCTTTGTCTCCTCGGTGACGGTGCCGTCGGGAAGACGAGCCTTGTCCGAAGATATGTTCATGATTCTTTCGATGACAAGTATCTGATATCTTTCGGAACCAAAGTGTCCAAGAAGACCGTCACGGTCTCGGAGGCGGACGCCGATCTTATGATATGGGATATTCTGGGACAAAAGACCCACGAATCCCTCCATTCCGCGTACTACAGAGGCGCCGCAGGCGCCTTCGCTGTATGTGATTTCACCCGAAAGCCGACGGTCGAATCCGTGGCCACTTGGATCGACAGCCTCAGAGAGGTTGTGGGCGACATCCCGATCATAATGCTCGCCAACAAGTGCGACCTCCCGAAGGCTTTCCCGTCTGAAGAGATACGTTCCATTGCATCATCGAAAGGCTGTGATATGATGGAAACGAGCGCCAAGACGGGAGAGAACGTCGAAGAGGCCTTCCTAGCATTGACCCGGAAGATCCTGGAGGCGAATCCATGAAGCAGATCCCGTTCTTCGTCATGCCCGGGATCGCACTCTCCCACCTGCGAGAGGAGCTCGAGATCGTCGAAGGTGAGCACCGGGCTAAACTGATGCTGTACCGATACGGTCAGAGGTGCGGTCGAGCATTGGTCCAGAGCTATGCCATGACTTGTTCAGGTTTGCTCGAGGTCAGGGCTGTGATCGAGCCCATATGGATGGAAGCAGGTCTGAGCCGGATAAAGGTCGATTCCGCGGAGGAGTCCGACATGGTCGTGAGCCTCGAGGATTCGATAGAGGCGAAGGAGGGCAAGACATGCGAGTTCGCGAGAGGTTATCTGTCCGGCATCGTCTCCGAGCTGACCGGCAAACGGTTCGAGGTCGATGAGGTGGAATGCGCGAGCACGGGATACATCGCATGTGTTCTCCAGGCCTACGAGGTCGTTGACAACCTCAAGCCTACCAAACAGGTCGAGGCGGAGACCGCGCGGAAGTACAATCTGGAATCCGGCTATTCATATCTGATAAAGGAAGAGATACCTGACCAGGCGTTCGACATATTCGTCGACTCTGCAAAGCATGGCGTCCCGTGCCTTTGTGTCACGCGTGAATACCCTGAGAAGGTGAAGGAGCGGTGGGATCTGAAAGGTACCCCATTCCTTTGGTTGTCGATGGATCAGGAGAAGACATATTCCAGGGAGCCTTCGAACCTGGCTCTACTCTACTCTGACATGAAGACGTTCATCACGGAAAACAGCAACTGCGCGGTCCTCCTGTCCGGCATCGAATATCTGATCTCACAGAACGGTTTCCAGAAGGTCCTGAAACTGCTGCAGCATCTGAACGACAAGATCGCAGTTTCAGATTCCACACTCTTCGTCCCGATAAGTCCGTTGACCGTTTCGGAACCGGAGTTGAAGATGCTCGAGAAAGAGATGAGGTCCTTCTAGATGATCATAGATCTTCCAGCGGTGGGATGAGTTTTGAGGTACGCAGTAATCGTCTGCCCAAAGTGCAACAAGGCAAAAGGAATCGACACGATCAAGAAGACGACTACATGCCCTTGTGGAAGGGAGATCGTATTCGCGCGGGCCAAATTCTATTTCGAGACAGACTCGCCTCTCGAATTGGCCGGTGCCGTCGCTGAGGCCAATGCGCAACTGGGGGATGGGAATGTCCCTAAGATCGCCAAGAAACCCAGGAAGAGGGATGCATATTCATCCATATCTGAAAGGGTGCGGTCCATTCGCGACCCAGTCGAACGAATGCGGGTCATCGCATCGGAGCTCACAGAAGCGAAGGGTGAGTTCTGTCTCGAGGATGTCAAGCGCGTCCTGACATTGACGGGCAAAGACGCTCCGGAGGACATCATCACAAAACTGCAGAAGCTGAACCTGATCTACGAGGTCTCGGAAGGCAGGTTCAGATCGGTCTGATGCTCACTTCTTTTTCTTGAGTCCTCTGATAGAGTCTTCGACGAGGTTGGGTAGCGACTCCCTGTATATCTTCAGATATGCGTAAATCACTACAGCCGATGCTGCAGCCAGCCCTATCAGGTTCAACGGTGGCTCGACGATTTCGAACATGAAGAACGGTACCATCAATAGGTTGTATCCGAGATGGATCAGAAGTGCCTCGATGAAGTATCCCTTCACCTCTCCCCTCGCGACTCCCACTCCTATCAGTGTGGTCGTGGCGCCGTGGAGCAGAACGAGCTGTAGGCCGAGGAGTGAGTACGCGATCATGTCTACAGCCTGTAGGTTCTCCACACTAACCGCGCTCGCGAATATCGTAGCGAACGTGAAAGTCGCAGATATCCCAAGCCCTAGGGATAGTCCGTAGAACGCGGTATCGATCTTCCGCTGGAACCGTGGGAAGTTCAGGATGATTACCTTGAAGAGTTCCTCCATGACTGCAAAGCCGACTATGAGTGCCAGTATGGTCTCGACAGAGGACATCATCTGGCCCCAAGATTCGAAGGCGAACATGATCATCCCCAGGACTATCCCCAGGGCGAAGAATGCGAAGACCTTCCGGTCATCGAAGAACGGTTTCTCCACCTTCGGGAAAGTGTACTCATTGAGGGTGAAGAACATCAGGGTGAGCGCTGGTGCAAATCCCGCGATTGCACTGGCGACGGTTATCATGTCTACCATGGTCATCTTACTGTATTCCTAGGACGTTGATAACTTTATAGGGTGTAGCTATGGTGACGGGATGGTAGGGAGACCGATTTAATGGCTAGATGTTCGCGATGCGGGAAGGATATCGGCCCAGCGTCTCAATGTCCGAGCTGTGGATATCCCCCGAGTCAGAGCGTGGTAGGCAAGAGCATCGACAAGGCGGCCGTCGTGGCTGGCGAGGTCATAGAGAAGGTTGTGAAGGAGGCAGAACCCGTATTCAAGAAGGCGATCGATCTCGGGACGAAAGGGGTCTCAATAGCGAAAAGCAAGACCCTCGAAGTCGCTAAGGATCTGAAAGAGATGGATCAGTGATTCATCTCTTCCGTTTCTTCTTCTCAACCTTCTTGGCAGGCTGTTCCATGTTGCCCGCGAGTTTGTCGAAGTAGTGTGCTACGACGCAGCTGTCCGCACACTTTCCGCATCTCGTGCATTTCTCAGAATCCACAAATATTCCGTTGTCGACCTTTATGGCGCCCTTGGGGCAAGCTCTCACACAGATGCCGCATGAAGTGCACAGGTTCGCCCTGAGCACGGCCCTCGCAAGCTTATCGAACAAGATCGAGGATTCCTTGGGGCTGTCGGCAACGGAGCTTATCTGGCCAGCGGCGAAGACCTTTCCTCTACCCCGGTTGGTATCGACCATGGCGACACCGAAGTCCTCCATAGTCCGCACATCACCGATGGTCTTCAACACCTCAGCTACTTGCTCGAACCCACGGGATTGAGGCGTATCCAATACGGCCTCGATCGAGTATCCTCCCGCTATGCATGGACTGACGCCTTTCACAAGCCTCAGCGAGAGAGTGTCCGCTCTCTTCATCTCGATCTTTATCCCCAACCTTTCGGCGAGCTCCCTCATCTTGGGCGGGAGTTCTTTCCATCTCCAGAAGCCATGTGCGACGAATTCTTTGGGTAGGTCGTGCTGGTCCGCCCAGGAATTCAGTCTCATCTCCCACACCTTCGCTAGATTCGGGCTGATCCTGGATATCTCCGCACACTCGCTCGCAAGCGCTGACGGACACATCCAACACCCGACTCTCTCGATGTCCTCGTCGTACAATGCATTATACTGGAGCTTCCTCCAGATTATGTATAGCCAGACATCGAGGCCTGTCCAATCCCTTATCGGGTTGACGATCACCTGTCCAGGCACGAACGGATTACCATCGACCAGCTCCAGTCTGGATCTCGCGAACGATTCCAGCTTCCTGTTTCCCTCGACTGTGATGGTACCCTGCGGAAAATTCTCTTCGATGACTTGAGACACTGGAGCGAGCTTGCATACCTTGCAGCACCATCTGAAATCTTTCGCGGGTGGACCGAATGCATCGAAATGCTCGTCAAAAGCGTTCCCGGCAGATGCAGTTATCAATCTGAGTGATAGTGAATGCCTTATCTTCTCCACATATTCCCTGGTCTGTGGATGTTCGAGACCAGTGTCGATGTAGATGGTGGTGAAATCGTTAGTGATCGAACGGACCATGTCGAGAACGACCAGACTATCCTTTCCCCCACTGAAGGAAATGGTCAAGGGCAGGTTGTGTTTTGAAAGCACATCCTTGATTTCATGCTCTGCCTTGGCCTTCTTGGCCGAGAGATACTGTTCGTTAGCTCTGACGACTGCCTTCGTCCAAGCGCGCTTGCCTGATCGGAGCGGCCCGAATTTCGCAAAATCCCTGACGCGCACTCCCTTGGGGTTGATCTTGAGCTGGGACGCATTGACCTTGGCTGTGCCGCATCCGATGAACTTGCCCATCTGGATCACGACCTCGTCGCCTTCTCGGATGCCGGGGTCGTAGCTCTCTATGTATTCCGGGGGCAGATGCTTTCCCTTCATGTGCCCCTCCGCCTTGCTGAGCTTGATCAACTTCTTCGTGTTCCTGGCAGCGAGCATCCTGGCGCCATCGAGTCTGAGCGTGAGCGAATAATCCTTCTTCTCCAGGTCGTAGGCGAGCTTCGCGACCCTTCGCCCATCTATGATGACCTCGTCTGCCCTGTCCTCACCCGAGGTCTTGTTGAGTATGACGACCTCGGGCACTATCTGCTGGACCCCGAACTGCCTGAGGAAGAGGTATCTCAACCTCCTCTTCGTCCCTTCGAGCGCGAGTCTGACCTCTCCTGGCGGGGCGAGGTCGACAAACTCACCATAGTCACCGCATTTCCCGCAGTATTTCCCTATCAGTGGAACATTGCACCTGTCGCACCAGAGTAGCGGGTGTTGGGAATCGCTATGGTATGGGCTCACGGGCCGTCCTAGACCTGATGCGGTAATTAAACTGTGCGGTCCATAGCCATCCAGGTCCGCCTAACCAATCATTTAGAGATTAGGCAATCTATAATTAGACGGTTCATCTCATTCCGTCTCCGATGCGCAGGCGGCATGATGAGGCGTACACAATCGTCGAGCCAAACTACTCCTCAAGCTATACGATCGATCCCTACGGTGTGAGTTACATAGCTCCTCGCAGACCGTTCTTCAGCAAGACCGAATTGAAGAATATCGCACTTGCAGTCGGCGTCTTGATACTCGCACTCACCCTCGTTCTATGGAACAGGGACATTGTCTCACTACCATTCACCGTGACGTTAGCCATCATGGCAGTATTCCTTGGGTTCTTCTCCCATGAGATGGCTCATAAGGTTCTTGCACGAAGGTACGGGTGCTGGGCAGAGTTCAGGGCCGACATCCGCGGCCTCGGATTCGCGTTGCTCCTATCGTTTCTCGGATTTCTATTCGCGGCACCTGGTGCGGTATATATCATGGGTCGTGTCTCAAAGGAACAGAACGGCAAAATCAGTATAGTTGGCCCCGCCTCCAACCTGGTGATAGCACTAGCCTGCTTGCCCTTCTTGGATTTATGGGGCTTCGGCCTACCAGGAGTTGTTGCGAGCATCGCGTTCAGTCTATACTTCTTCAACACATTCCTGGCGGTGTTTAACATGGTGCCCATCCCTCCATTGGATGGGTCGAAGATATGGATGTGGAATAAACCAATCTATATCGTCTGCATGACGGCCGCAGTCTTAATGTTCATCCTTGCATGGATTGCATGAACAGTCATTCGTCTCTTCCAGGAATGCAGGGTATCTGAGCTCGTAGATTATGCTGCCCTCCCAGTCGAAGATCTTGCCCGGGTTCATTATGTTCTTTGGATCGAGCGCATGTTTGATCGCTTTCATTGCGCCGAGGGAATCCGCCCGTTCCTTCTGCATGTAAGGCGCCTTCGTGATGGACACTCCATGCTCGCCGGTGACGGTCCCTCCCAGTTCCAGGACCTTGTCATAGATCATTCCTACAGCCTTCTCTCCGGCTCGCCAGCTCTCTTTGGAATAGGGCTCCACAAGCATCTTCGTGTGCAAGTTCCCGTCCGCAGAGTGACCATATGTTCCGACGACGACCCCATTCTCCGCAGCGATCTTCTGGAAAGCGACGACCGCTTCCGGTATTCTTGAGATTGGCACGGACATGTCGTCCGCAAGCGCTACCGAGACGAACTTCTCGCCGTATCTGCTGAGCGACGGCATTATCGCCTTGCGGGCCTGGGTCCACTCATCGATCTTCTTCTTGTCCCTGGATTTCTCCGTCGAGACCGCGCCCGTGCTCCTGCAGATCTCTTCGACCGTGATCATCTCTTCATCTACTGCGACGGGATGGCCGTCAACCTCTATCATGCATAGAGCTTCGCAATCAGGAAGTCCTATGTTCATGCACTTGTTGATTGCCTTGATGCACACGGAATCCATCAGCTCAATGGCCGATGGAAGTAGTGGCTTCGCGATTATGTTCGAGACGCATTGGCCTGCGTCCTTGAGTGATTTGAATGCTGCGACGGTCATCCCCGAAGCCTTGGGCTTTACAGTGAACCTCATATTGATCTCCGTGATGATCCCCAGGGTCCCTTCGCTGCCGACCATGAGTCTGTCAAGCTGGTATCCCGAGGAGTTCTTCAGGGTTCTTGTGCCGGTATGAATTATCTCCCCCGTTGGAAGTACGACCTCCAATCCGAGCACATAGTCCCTGGTCGCCCCGTACTTGATCGCCCTCATACCAGAGGCGTTCGTGGCGACCATGCCACCTATCGTGCATGCTTCACCGCTACCAGGAGTCGCCGGGAACCAGAAACCACGCTTGCCGAGTTCTGCGTTCAGTTTATCGTAAATGACTCCGGGCTCCACAACGCAATATAAGTCCTCGACCCTGAGTTCTTTGATCTTGTTCATCTGGGTCATGTCGACGATTATGCCGCCTTTGACCGGTACCGTATGTCCGCACATGGCAGTGCCAGCGCCTCTCGGCACTATCGGCGTCTCCGTCCTGTTCGCCAGCTTGACGATCTCCGATACCTGTTGAGCGTTCGCGGGTCTGACGACTGCATCGGGCGTGACATGGTGTATGGATGCGTCGAAGCCGTAGACGTAAAGGTCCGCGATCTCGGTTGACACGCGTTCCTTGCCTACTATCTTCTCTAGCTCTCCAACGACCTCGTGCTTCATGTGGACCGGACGGACAAGTGTCCAGGCTGGATAAAATTGTTTTCACAAACAATGGGTCTGTGCATTCGCGCAAGCATCAGCCGAAATCCAAGCGATTGCAGTCTTGCGACCATCAATCAATAAATACAGCATTCTCATTGTGTCGGCTGATACAATGCTGAAGTTGATCATATTCGGCCCGCCAAGCGCAGGAAAGGGCACGCAGGCTCAGAGGCTTTCCAAGGAGTACGGCATACCACAGGTCTCGACAGGAGATCTGTTGAGGGAGGCAGTCGCGAAACAGACGCCTCTCGGGATCAAGATCAAATCCTATCTTGACACGGGGAAGCTGGGTCCTGACGATCTGATAGTCCAACTCATCAAGAATCGAGTGTCCCAACCTGATGCAGCGAAAGGGTACCTTCTCGACGGGTTCCCGAGGACCATCGGACAGGCGACGGAACTGGACAAGATGACTGAGATCGATCTCGTTCTGAACATCGCAGTGGATCCCGAGATGCTGGTAGAGCGCGCAGTCGGCCGCAGGATATGCATGAAGTGCAACGCCGTCTACCATGTCAAGTTCAATCAGCCGAAGAAACAGGGTATATGCGACAAGTGCGGTGAGATGCTCATCCAGAGAGATGATGACAAGGAGCAGACCGTCAGGAACAGACTCAAGGTCTACCAGGAACAGACCGCGCCCCTCATAGAGCACTTCAGAAAAAAGGGGAATATCGTCGACATCGACGGCTCGAAGGGCATCGATGGCGTCTACTCTCAGATGACCCGCGCGGTCAAGGGACTGAAGAAGTGACCACTGGGGTCTCTCTCAGACCCACGCCGACACCAGTACTTTCCAGGTTCCAGAAGTCTCAATTGGCGCCTATGAGCATGCAGGTTCTGTCTTTGATTGCAGGATGGTCGATAACATGCACGCTTCGAGCGGGTGCCATGTCACGCCAGTGTTCTTAATATAGCACAATAGCGCTCCGATTCTCGTTCGAAAAAGAGAATCGGGGGAATCGAATTGTTTGGATCTCGTAGTACCATCGTGTGCACAGTGATGGCATTGGTGATATTGGTATCGAGCATCGCGTTCTCGTTCGACGTCTCGGGTGAAGGGGACACAGTCTCCGGGGCGGACCTGACGGTTTTCGACGTCATTTGGGTGGATATGTATGGGACGGCGGAATCGACAGGATCCACGCTGACATCTGGTCAGCCGTTCACCGTGCTCGCAACCATTGAGAACACAGGGACGAAGGATGCCATTGGTTTCTCCACGGACCTATACATCGATGGCACACTGCTCGGCAGAGTGGCGACCGTAGACTGTCTGGCGGCTCACGAGACGATGAGCGTCGCCTGGACCGGGGTGATCATATCCGAGTGCCGGCAACACGAAGCTCTGATAATCGCAGATTCAGAGGACCAAGTCCAAGAGCTCAACCCGAAAGGCACTGCTGAGTCGAACAATAACATGGCTGAGGTGTTCGATATCGTCCAGGCGGAGTGGACATTTGCGTTGTACGCCGATGGCGACAACAACCTCGAATACTACGCATACCTGGACTTCCTTGAGATGGCTCTCGTGGGAACTTCCTCCGAGGTCAATCTTGTGGCTCAGATCGATAGAATCCCTGGATACTCCAACGACTCGGGTGATTGGACGGATGCCAAGAGGTTCCTTGTGACCCAGGGGATGGAGCCCTTGGCAGAGAACGCGTACGAGGAGCTCGGAGAGGTCAACATGGGCGACGGGGCGGAGCTTGCTGACTTTGCGACCGACACATTCACCAGGTTCAGAGCCAAACACACGTGCCTGGTCCTATGGGACCACGGCAACGGCTGGTACGGAGGATGCTGCAGAGACCAGACGTCATCCAACGACTCCCTCAAGACCTATGAGATGAGGTTGGCTGTGTCCGAAGCCGTGAGCAACATCGGAGCCAAGATTGACATCATCGCTTTCGATGCGTGCGTCATGAGCTCCATCGAGGTCTGCTACGCCTTCGAGGACCTGTGCGAGGTTTTCGTCGCTTCAGAAGGTCTCCTCGCAGGGACGGGCTGGCCATACGACGCCATACTCCAGAGACTGGTCGAATCGCCGCTGACTAGCGCGGACGAGTTATCCGAGATCATCACCATTGAGCACGTAGCGGAATACCCCTCCTCATCCATAGCGACAATGTCCGCCTTCCGGGTGGATGCGGTATGCACCGAGGTGAGGGAGGCTCTATCGGAGTTCGCGGAGAGTCTCATCGCGGGACTTGACAGATACGAGAATCAGATCAAGGCGGCCAGGAACGCGGTCTTCGGCTTCGACATCATCATGATCTCGCCGTACATGGATTCATACAGCGCGGACATCTACTCCTTCGCGGAGGAAGTTGCCTCGCGCGTTTCGGATGATACGATCAAGACTGCTGCTGCGAACCTGATGAGTGCGCTCGAGGACTCGCGGATCGCCTTCGGGCTGCACGTGACCTACCAGCCATATGGTTCCGTCTTCGGAATCATGGTCTTCTGGCCCGATGTGAACGCCTATCTCGAAGAGTATCAGTTCGAGCGTCTCTCAATCGACACCACTTGGGACGAGTTCCTACAATCATACTACATAGGATGATGGACTCCCGGTGGTTCCCAGACACGCGTTTCGGAAGTGTCGAACAACGGAGGTTGGTGCCGTCCTAGGTCCCGCGATATCTCTATATAGATACGTCTCGCTTCTTTGAGGTAGTATCATCGGTCGATACCTACAGGATCTATCCGTTGTAGGTTGATATGGGGGAATTGGATGGCTGAATTTAGGCCTAGGATAGTGCCAGCGATATTCGTATTGATCTTCATGACCGTCACGACGGTCTTGGCTCCATGTGCGATAGGGTCGAGCCTAACGACTCTGTCTTCTGGTGAGCCAGTTGCCTCTGGGATGTGGTCGTCAGGTCCGTACCCGTACAGGGATTTTGCCACGGTCGTGGCAACTCTCGAGGAGACTGCAGCCGAACATCCCGAGATATCACGACTGGTGGATATCGGAGATGGTTGGGAGAAGACTCAGGGAATCGCCGACAGGGACATCCTGGCGATGCGGATTACGGACAATCCGGATGCGGAGGAGGATGAGCCAGACGTTCTGTTCATTGCGCGCCAGCATTCCGATGAAGCGACCCCAACGGAGATTGCACTGCAGTTGATCGAGAACATCACCGATCAGTACGGATTGGATGCCAGGATCAGCTGGCTCGTCGACAATAGGGATATCTGGGTGATACCTGTCGTGAATCCAGATGGCATGGATTACTACATGTCGACGGGTGAGATATGGAGGAAGAACAGGCATCTGAATTACGATGGGTCCTACGGCATCGACCTGAACCGCAACTACGCCGGATCGGAGAACGGAGACCCGTTTGGTGCATGGGGTGGGGTCGGCACTTCATCCGAACCGTCAGACCCGAACTACTGTGGGGAGAGCCCATTCTCCGAACCAGAGACTCAGGCCGTGCGTGACCTCGCCTGGAGCCAAGGCTTCGAGGTGGCGGCCGACTTCCACATGTCTGGGGATGGGATAGCATGGCCTTGGGGATACACCATGGAGCCGACCGAGGATGATGCAGAACTCTCACACATAGCTGATGAACTATCGAAACTGAACGGATACTTCACGTTGTTGTCGGCAGACATCAGTCTCACCACTGGCGACTCACTCGATTGGCTTTACGGAGGCGCAGGAGTCTATCCGTTTCTGTTCGAGGTCGGAGGCTGGGACGACTCCAACCACGCGGATGACGAGTACGACAATGTCTTAGGCCAGATCGAGGAGAACATCGCTCCATCACTCCTGCTCATCGAGATAGCGGGTGACCGTTCGGAGAAGAGGTTCGACATCCTTCATACCCCGATAGCCACTTCGAAGTACTCTGATGAAGGCATCGAGGTCTCGGTCAAGATACGGGCCGAGAGAGGAGTTGACCCATCTGGCCAGTTCATGAAATACAGGGTTGATGACGGCTCGTGGAATGAGTTGGCAATGATTCCGTCGAATGGTATCGACACCTATGCGGCGTTGATACCTCCGCAGGCTGCAGGGAGCCTCATCGACTACTACATCGTGTCGCACGACAATGGTGGTGTCGAACTCATGTCTCCCAGGTACGCACCATATGATGTCTACTCGTTCCTGGTGATCTAGGCTCGATTGATACTGGCCATAACTCGACAGACCACATTGAGCCGTGACATATGAGGCTGTGATCGGTCAGCGACGCAGATGCGATGCTTGTTCCGAATCTATCAGCGTCGCTACCGTCCTTATCTCTTAAATACAGGTAGCGAAATAGCGCCATCACCATACGAAGCCCCGTAGTGTAGTGGTCAATCATGCGAGACTCTGGATTGCGATCTCGCGAGGAGCGATCTTGCGACGGAGGTTCGAATCCTCCCGGGGCTACTTCCTCTTATTTTTTTGTAGTCGCTAGTGCTGGGCGGTGTCCTAGGCCTGTCGGCCACCGCCCCAATTGGTCGTAAGAATCGTCGATTGCACGGAGACAACAATGCAGGTCAGACTCGGTCTCCTCTGAAGAATGTCAACATTGCAGGGTCTCGCTCCAAGGTGTCCTTCCACCATGCAGCCCTGACCCTCGGGTTGAGCTTTGACGCAGCTGCGACGTATTGCTTGAACCTCTTCTCGGCTGAATCGACTATGCCAAAATCGTCTAGTCTAGTCATCCCATCCCGATCGTTCATCCCTTCGCGCTCCATTACCGTAATCGACCTGACTGATTAGAAACCTTCCCCGTCCAAGGCCTCATTGACCAGTCGATCGGCTATCTGTATCCTCGGATTCTCCCTCGGAACATACACCAGCTTGTGCCAGTGTATGTCGGCCAGTTCCTCTCTTATCTTGTCCACGAATGCCTTCAGATGCTCCGCTTTGACCTTGTACACACCGTTCACCTGATGCACCATCAGCTCGCTGTCAGAGTGAAACTTCACTCGGTCCCGGGAGATCTTCTTCACTCGCTCGATCGCCAAGATCAACGCGTGGTATTCGGCCTCGTTGTTCGTATGGTTCCCTATGCATCTTCCTTCGCTCTCCAGGCAGCGTCCAGTTTGATCGAAGATCGCATATCCGATTGCTGCAGGTCCCGGGTTTCCCCGAGCCCCTCCGTCCGTGTAGACAAGTATTTCGAGTGGTTTTGTCAACCGCGCACCGCCGGAAACGAGACCTCTATCGAGCTTATGTGATATGAAATTGCGGGACCATCGCCGATTTCGAAGGTACGTTATTGACTATCGTTTCCAGATGACGACGGCGTGCATCTGCCATTCCTGGCCGAAATTGAAATATGCAACTCCACTGTTTTCCATCGGGGAGCAGACTTTGGGTAGAGCGGCCACTCCGATGATGGAACAGTACTTTCGTATCAAGGAGCAATACACGGATTGTCTCCTGTTGTTCAGGCTCGGGGATTTCTACGAGATGTTCGGCGAGGACGCGGTAGTGGGATCTAAAGCTCTCGAGATAACCCTCACCTCCCGTGATAAGGGGAAGAAGGAAAAGACACCTCTTTGTGGGATCCCATGGCACGCATTGGACTCCTACCTCCCGAAGCTGCTCAGCAAGGGCTACAAGGTCGCCATCTGCGAACAGATGGAGGACGCCAAGTATGCGAAAGGTCTCGTGGACCGAGATGTCGTCAGGGTCGTCACTCCTGGAACGGTTCTAGAGAGTTCAGTACTCGACAGTAGTGTCAACAACTATCTCATGTCCATATGTCGATCGAATGCGATCTTCGGCATGTCGTTCGTCGATATCTCCACCGGTGAGTTCCTGGTGACTCAGATAGATTACGAGGATGCTGAGTCAAGGGTGCTGACAGAATTCGTCCAGAGATCTCCAAAGGAAGTCCTGTTTCGCGAGGGAGACCTCTCACCTGCACTGATACAGGAGTTCTCATTGTCCGAGACCACGATGACGAGACTGGATGATTTCGCATTCATGAAAGAATCATCCGAGCCGCTTCTGAAACGTCATTTCAAATTACAGTCGCTCGAAGGCATCGGACTCGCGGACAGAGACGCTGCAATCTCAAGCGCGGGCGCGATATTGAGGTATTTGGAGAACACTCAGAAACGATCCCTCGATTTCCTGAGTCGACCGAAATACATCGAGACCTCAGAGAAGCTCATCCTTGACCAGACCACGCTCCGCAACCTGGAAGTCGCCAGGAATGTGAGGGATGGAAAGCAGGCTGGTACATTGTTCTCCGTTCTCGATCGGACATTGACCCCGATGGGTTCCAGGTTGCTGAGGAACTGGATAATGGAACCCCTCCTGGATGTTGAATCGGTCAACCTGCGGTTGGATGCGGTTCAGGAACTGGCCACGGACACGATAATCAGGACCGACCTTGCGTCTTCCCTTAAGAATGTCCGTGATCTCGAGCGCCTGATCTCCAAGACGATGCATGGCAGCGCGAATGCGAGGGATCTTATCGCGATCAAAGACTGCCTGGGGACTCTGCCGGAGCTGAGGGATGCGCTATCTGGATGCAATGCCTCACTGCTAGTTGAGCTAGGCAAAGTCATTGAATTCTCGAATGATATTCCGTCGTTGATCGATCGAGCGATCGCGGACGATCCACCGCTGATGCTCAAGGACGGCGGCCTGATAAAGGACGGTTACGATGAGACGCTTGATGAACTCCGTGCATCCGCCAGGGGTGGGAAGAAATGGATCGCCAGTCTGGAAGAGAAGGAACGCGCTCGGACCGGGATCAGGACTCTGAGATTGGGCTTCAATAACGTGTTCGGATACTACATCGAGGTCTCCAAGTCCAACGTGAAACACGTACCAGCTGATTACGAGAGGAGGCAGACCCTCGCTACTGGAGAGCGATACGTTACGCCGGAGCTCAAGGAGAAGGAGGGGATCATCCTGACGGCACAGGAACGATCCCACTCCCTCGAGTATGATCTGTTCATCAAGGTGAGAGAAGAGGTCGCTCGCGCAGGTCCAGGGGTGCGTGAGGTCGCGCACGCGCTCGCTACTATTGACGCACTCCGCTCGTTCGCGGATGCAGCTGTGGCGAACCGATATGTCCGCCCTGAAGTGAACGATTCAGATTCGATAATTCTAAAGGATTCAAGGCATCCAGTTGTCGAGAAGACCCTGAGCGGATCGTTCGTCCCGAACGATGTCCATTTGGACACCAACCTAAATCGGTTGATAATCCTGACAGGCCCGAACATGGCCGGCAAGTCAACCTATCTCCGGCAGATCGCCCACATCGTCATCATGGCTCAGGCGGGCTCATTTGTACCCGCATCCGAAGCGAAGATCGGTCTTGTAGATAGGATATTCACTCGCGTTGGCGCATTCGACGACCTCGCGAGGGGACAGTCGACTTTCATGGTCGAGATGACCGAGCTCGCGAACATATTGAACAGCGCGACGAAGAAGAGCCTCATACTTCTCGATGAGGTCGGCCGCGGAACCAGCACTTTCGACGGGCTAGCGATAGCTTGGGCCGTCTCCGAACATCTGTATGACCACGGCAAGGTCGGAGGCAAGACCCTCTTCGCAACACACTACCATCATCTCACCGAACTCTCGGATACATTGGAGGGCGTCAAGAACTATTCAATGGCCGTGCGAGAACAGGGTTCGGAGATTGTGTTCCTGCGCAAGATCGTCTCCGGACGGGCAAACAAAAGCTATGGTATCCAGGTAGCTAAGCTCGCTGGGGTGCCAGCCGAGGTCATAGGCAGGGCAAGGCAGGTACTGGACCGTATCGAGGAGGAGAACGTTCTCGAGGTCAAGGCAGGGAAGAAGTCTCATAAGCAGGCCCTTCTCGTATCCGAAGCCGGGAACCTCGGAGATCATCAGGTGATAGTCGATGAGCTACGTTCGCTCGATCTCGCATCCATCAGCCCGATGGAGGCATATCTCAAACTCAACGAGTTGAAGAAGAGGATCGGTGGATCGAATGGGAAGAATAAGGGTGCTTGACGAATCCACCATAAACAAGATCGCTGCCGGCGAGGTAGTCGAGCGACCCGCATCGGTGGTAAAGGAATTGATGGAGAATTCTCTGGATGCTGGTGCTGATTCGGTCAACGTATACATCGAAGACGGAGGTCGCCAGTCCATCATTATCCGAGACGATGGTTACGGGATGTCCAGGGATGATGTGGAGAAAGCGTTCACCAGACACGCGACCAGCAAGATAACCGATATCGATGACCTGAACTCCTTGTCCTCCTACGGATTCAGAGGTGAAGCGTTGTCCTCCATCGCCTCCGTATCCAGAGTCCTCATGAGGACGAGGGAGCACGGATCCGCGGAGGGGACCGAGGTCCGGCTTGCAGGCGGTGTGGTCGAAGCCATATCCACAACGGGGTGTCCACCTGGCACCGAGATAGCTGTGACCGACCTGTTCTTCAATATACCCGCGCGGCGGAAGTCGTTGAAGTCGAGAGCGACTGAGTTGGCCCATTGCAAGGATGTCGTGATCGATTACTTGCTTTGCAGGCCTGGCATATCATTCTCGTTCCATTCTGATGGGAGGGCCGAGCTTGTCCATTCACCCGGTGAGGGTATGAACGGTTCTCTCGCAACGGCGTTCGGACCGCGGATCGCGGAGAACATAATGGTGGCCGATGCAGATGATGACGGGATAAGAGTCCAATCATACGTGGCGCGTCTTGAACAAACGCGGTCCTCTCCATTGGACCTTAGACTGTTCGTGAACGACAGACCAGTGCGCAGCTCCAGGCTCGTCTCTGCGGTCGTGCGTGCATTCGGCTCGCGTCTGATGAAGGACCGATATCCGGTCGGCGCGATCAGGATATTCATCGATGGCGGCAAGGTCGATGTGAACGTCCATCCGACCAAGCGAGAAGTACGGTTCAGTGACGAACACATGATCATCTCTGTTCTCGAGAGGTGCATCGAATCGGCATTGAGTGAGCCGGACCTGTCCTTCAGGTACGACCTCACAAAGTTCGCAGGCTCCTTTGAACCTTCAACCACGGCGACACCATCTGAGCGGGTCGAGCAGGTGCAATCGGTTCTGAAATTGGATGAGCGGAACGCTCATGAGAGCAAGGGTTCCCCGCATATCGTTCCTCTTGCCCAGATTATGAACACATACATACTCGCTGAATCAGCAGGCAATCTGCTGCTGATCGATCAACACGCGGCTTCAGAGCGAGTGGTGTACGAGCGGGTCCTGGAATCTATGAGGTCCGGAAGCGAGGTCTCTCAGAGGCTGTTGACACCGCTGGTCATCCGTCTCACCGCCTCGGAGACCAAGGTCTTCCATGACAACCGAGAACTGGTGGAGAAGGCAGGGTTCGACCTGGAATCATTCGGAGATGACGAGTATATGCTGCGTTCAATCCCAACTGTCCTTGGCGTATCCCTTGGCGAGGTCGCTCTGAGGAAGATCCTGGATGACCTCTCACAGATGCCTTCACCGAAGCAGCTCGGTCAGGAAGTCATTTGGCGGGTCGCTTGCCATACTGCCATCAGGGCAGGTGAAACCCTCACAGATGGTCAGATGCGGCAGCTCATCTCTGAGCTGATGAATACCGAGAGCCCGTATACCTGTGAACACGGTCGGCCGACAATGATTATACTATCACCCGCAGATCTTGAGCGATTGTTCAAGAGGCGGGTCTGACCCTTCACGCGTGCTTGAATATCTGGCTTCCGTCGCTGTTCAATATTCCGTATTTCGTGGTGACTTCTCCCACTCTCGTGGCAGCATCCTTTTCCAGCAGCGGTGGCAAGTGTGATTCGAGTATCGTTCTTACCTTCCTCTTCGCATGCTCGATCATATCGTCTGTCGACCTGCTGACCAGACTCTGATCGTGATGCCCAGTCACCTGCGGGATGAGCAACTCTTTTCTCATATGCTTCAGAGTGTGTGGGTCCGATAGGAACGTGCCTCCAGGGCCCTGCCTCTGGATGGCATCGAATCCGATCCTGTCATCATCTATCTCGACCCCTCTTCTCAATCTCTCGAGCCATCTCCACGCCTCGCAGTCCATCACGAGCTTCTCCTTGGATACGATCGATGCGCGGTCCATGCCACCAAGGCCGACCATGAGGTCCGAACCGGAAAGGATCGATGCCATCGAAGTCACCCCTGTCTGAAACCCTGACTCGAACATCAGGAAACGCGAGGCGTTGGACGGCCCGCCAGCACACGATGGCAATCCGTAATGTTTCGCCATCTCGATTGCTGCGACATCCATTAGCACTCCCTCCGGAGTTCCACAGAGGAACACGCCTGATCTGAGATCGGTGACTCCAGAAAACGACGAGTATATGCAAGGCGCTCCTCGACTTGCGACCTGCGACATCGTGATACCACAGAGGTTCTCGGCGGCGATGATTGCCACTGATCCTGCAAGGGAGACCGGGGTCACCGACCCTGCAATCGCCATTGAGAGATGTACGACAGGGACGCCTGCCTTCGCGAGGGTGACCAAAGCCTCTGCCTCGCCACGGTCGTATCTGAGTGGGGATATGGGGGTGCACACATCGGAGAATATGGGTCGCTTCCTGAGTTCCTCCTCTCCGCCGAGAATCGCAGCTGCGACCTCTATCTGGAACCTCGCCTCCTCGACTGACGCAGCGCCATGCTGTATGTGTTTTGAACAGTGTGTGATCGCCGCGAGGAACTCATAGAACGAGGACCGGTCGGACGGCATATCCGTTGCGACGACCGGTGGCCAGACGAAATCGACCTCAGGGAGCGCATCTGCGATCAAGCACAGGTCTATCAGATCCTTGAGTTTCGATGATCTCTTCGTCCCTGTCTCAAGATCGAATATGGCAGGAGGTTGTCCATCGGTGGATATCAGTTGGACTCCATCATCCGGGATCTCGTAGTCAGTGCCCCTTCTGGAGCATATCCTCACCTTCTTCGGCGCAGATTGAAGGGCATCTCTTATGAGGGACTCTCCGAGGTGCGCCAGCTGTTTGTCTGGATCCACCTTCGCCCCGGCTCTGTCGAGCAGTTGAAGAACTGCTGGACTTTCCACCCTCACCCCAGTCTCTTCCAGCACTCTCAGAGCTGTCTGATGTATGGTCTCCCTGTCATCTCTTGAGAGCACGCTCATGCTCGTCGTCATAGGTCCTTCCTCCTCCGTCTATCGGGCGCCGCAGGATCCCCTGAGAAACTCACCTGCAGCGGTTAATCCAAGATGCATGATTACTAGATTAACGCTCCGGGCCCCCTTTGCTGACTCCCGATTTAGCCTTTGCGATATTCTTATCTTGGCTACTCTGAAACCTCGGCTCAGCCATCCCGACACGCGTTCGATGATAATCACCCGAAAACTATTACTCCCTCGACATGGCTCACACCAACCTCAGAGGGTGCCCCTATGGGTTTGAACATGGCTATCACTGAATTGAATTCAGAAAAAGCGCTGTGCAAGAAGAAGAAGATGACACTGGCCAAAGTGTATGTGGACGATCCCGCGAAGTGGGGTTCGTTGGTCGAGCTGGATAAGATCGTCGACCTGAAGAAGGCTGCCGCCAAGCTCGGACAGGACAAACTGGGCGAGATCCTGAAGAGGAGCCGGCTCAAGCCCGAAGGTGACGAGATCCACGCAGAGAAGGTCAAGGATGCCAACGACCAGAAGACGTTGGAACCATTCACTAGCGATGTGAAGACGAACTGGATCCTCATGGAGAAGGTGCCGGATTCTAAGAAGAAGGACGTGATCGCTGCTGCGAAGATGAACAACTCGGTGACGGAATGGGACCTCGTCGAGTTCGATGACATGTACGCGACCTGTGCCAAGTGTGGTCTGTCATGGGACAACAAGAAGGGGTGCGTTGGTAATTTTGGTCCGAGTGGATCACCGGTTCCTGAACTCGCAAAGAAGAACGGATTGACTCTCCTGTCAAAAGTCAATGAGCACGCCGAGGGGAAGAAGGTGCTGACTTCGAAGGATGCCGAGAAGCTGCTGTCCGAGATCAAGGTGCTGAGGGAGAAGACCCCTGCTGAGGGTAAGATGATGGTCCGCAGGATCGAAGGCACTCTCAACAGGCTCGAAGCCATGGCGAAGTGTGTCAAGGAATATGATGTAGGGTTCTACTTCTTCTGAGCGTGGGAAGTGACTTCTTGGGCCACGAGGACGTCCCCGACGATGTGATGCGGCCGTCTATCTTGCGTATCGATTCCCCAGAGGGGACGCTCTCGCTCGAGATAATGCCCATCCGGCCAGGTGTCGGTCGGGCTTTCGTCAGAAATTCCCCCAGGACGCTCAGGCTGAACTCGACCAGTTCCAAACAACTCAATGATGCCTTGCTCGGGACAGGACTTAATCGCATATTGCTGGCGGATAACAAGAAGAGGATCGTCCAGAGTGCGTTGTCTCCTTACGGATGGTCCACGAAGAGGGCGGTCGCTCCGATAGTGGACCACAAGTGCACTGTCTGCACGACCTACGACCTCCCTTTGGACGAGAACCTTCGCGATGACAATGGCGCAATCCCACAACTCCGAGAAACGAATCACATGATGGGTATCGGGATCAACCTTGGTATTAGTAGGACTGCGTGGGGGTTCTATACGGACGACGGAGAGACTGCTAGGATCGTTTCGGAAGGGTCGCGGAAGCAGGGCATGATGGTGGCATCGAGCGAGGAGGACCTCGAGCGAGCCGCTGAATGCCTGGTCAGGTTCCTGGCCGCTTCCAGGAAGAGATGGGCCGTGTTCTCGACCAACATGGGCAGGTTCATTCGACCCTATGACCCGATGGTCATGTGGCGAATGGTGTTAGACGATCCGAAAGGTCACAATCATTCGGTTAGGCCACTCTCGAAGGACAATCGCAAGGCTATGACCAGATTGTTCTCCGAATACTACGATGAGGGTATGTTGTCGGCTTCGATGCGCCTCAGGCGAATGTCCGCTGACAAGAACTACTCTCAGTTCGTGACCGATGGCGGATTCGTCATTGTCCGCAAGGAAGGCGAGACCGGCCTCATATACGACATCTATGTAACGCCTTCCAGACAAGGTGAAGGTATAGGTGGCGAGCTCATGCGTTGTGCTCTGTCTTCACTGGCTGGACGTACCACATCGGTCTACCTTCACACCAGTTATCCGCGGGCGAAGGCGCTATATGAGAGGTTCGGGTTCAAAGCAGTCTATTCGCAGTTGGCGGTCAGACTGGACGAATTGGTCCTGGAGCCACCCTCAACCTAGAAATATCAAAACCCCAATCACTCGGTCCGTGGCAGTATCGCCGACCCAAAGGGGGAGGTCCAGTTGATAGGCAAGGACAAGATTCTCAGCGTCCTAGAGAGCTATGATCTGAAGAAGGCCAAGATCGGCATGGTGGCATCCCACTCTGCTCTGGATGTATGTGACGGGGCCGTGGAGGAAGGTTTCAGGACCCTGGGCATATGCCAGGCTGGCAGAGAGAAGACCTACAGCCGATATTTCAAGAGTCAGCGAGATGCAAACGGCAAGGTGGTCCGAGGCGTCGTGGATGAGTGCTGGGTCTTGAAGAAGTTCAATGAGATGATGGAACCCAAGTTCCAGGACAAGCTGAGGAAGGAGAATGTCATCTTCGTCCCGAACAGATCCTTCACATCCTATGTCCCCCTAGACCGTATCGAGAACGAGTTCGAGATACCGCTCATGGGCACAAGGAGCCTTCTGAGGAGCGAGGAACGCGGCGAGGAGAGAGATTACTATTGGTTGCTCGAGAAGGCCGGGCTGCCCTTCCCGAAGAGGATAAAGGACCCAAACGACATCGACCGTTTGGTCATCGTCAAGCTGCATCACAAGGTCAAGAAGCTCGAACGCGGGTTCTTCACCGCGGCTTCCTACAAAGAGTACAGGGAGAAGTCTAGAGCGCTCATATATGACAATGTCATCACCGAAGAGGACCTCATGGATGCGAGGATAGAGGAGTATGTCATCGGTCCCGTGTTCAACCTCGATTTCTTCTACTCTCCTCTGGAGAGTAAGATGGAACGGATAGAGCTCATAGGTGTCGATTGGAGGTTCGAGACCTCATTGGACGGTCATGTCCGACTGCCTGCACCTCAGCAGATGACGCTTGTTGGTCAGCAGGCCACTCCGGAGTATACTGTCTGTGGACACAATTCTGCTACCATGCGTGAGTCATTGATAGAGGGCGCCTTCGATCTGGCCGAGAAGTATGTGAACGCGACGAAAGAACATTATCCTCCAGGGATAATCGGTCCGTTCTGCCTCCAGACCTGCGTAGACAAGGATCTGAAGTTCTTCATATACGATGTCGCACCGCGTGTAGGCGGCGGCACGAACGTGCACATGTCCGTCGGGCATCCATATGGGAACACCACGTGGCGGACAAATATGAGCACTGGACGACGTCTGGCACTCGAGATCAGAAGAGCCATCGATACCGATCAATTGGACAAGATTGTGACCTGAGTCCTATCGTCCTGACTAGTCTGGCCTGCTGGCAATATCTCTAATACGCGCGCGGGCCCCCTAAAGCTTATAAAGGGGCACTCTATTCGCCGAAATACCTTTCTCACAAGGGGGTACGTTGGTTTGAAACCCGCGGAGAGGGGGGGCAATTGAATGAAGACAGGTGCAATGAGTAAGCTATCAGCCAGCATCATCGTGCTGGTAATGGCGATGTCCGCCTTGATCATCCTTCCAGGATCGAACGAGGGCGCACTGCCAAGTGGGGTGAAAATATATGTGCCCGTATCCGACGGGTCTGGAGTATCATCGGGTGTTACGGTCACCCTGACGAACGTGCACACTGGGGAGGTCATTCAAGCTCCCTACGCTTCGCCAGGTATGTTCGTTGCCACGAACGCTCCATCGGGATATTACAGGGTAGATGTGACCTCTGGCGATCATTGGGACCTTTGGGGTGCCAAGGAGTTCAGGTACGACGGTCTCACCAACTATACTGTCACTCCCGTCATCACTTTGGATGCATTCCCGGACAAGGTCTATACATGGAATGTGACTGTCAGGGACGCATCGAGCAGTGCCAAGATATCCGGCGCGACCGTCGGGTTCTACGATCCGGCCCTGGACGAGATAGTCGCTGAGGCCACCACCGATTCGCTCGGTCTGGCCTCTGTGAACATGTTCAGCTCCGCGACGCCTGGAGATTATGCGCTGTTCATTAAGGCGAAGAACTACAGGATGTATTATGATGATACGGTCACGGTCACTTCCGACAGTTTCCCAAGCTTGACTGTTGTGAAATCTGTCAGAGTAACTGGTCTCGTGACTGATGAGGATGGCCCAGCGCCAAATGTTGTGGCGTACCTTCTCAGCAACGACACGTCCTTGCCATGGATTGAGCGCTTGATGAAGAGCTCGACTGGCGGGAGCTTCTTCGAATTCGATGCGGTTCCGGGTGACTATACCCTCTGTGTCGATGCAGATGGAGTATCCGCATACATGGAATATCTGACGGTAGGTGCAACCGCGATATCGCTGACTCTCGACCTCGATGCTCAGACGCAGAGGACCGAGCAGGTCGCGATGGAATTCGGTGCTGACTACAATACTTTCTCGTTGGGTCTCGATACCGTCTGGTCCTATGATGACGCATACCCTGGCCTGAAGTACGCCGACATCGGCAGCCTCAGGATGCAGATAGATTTGAGCGCTGGATCTCCTAACGGCATGATAGATTCAGGCGAGATCGTCGCATTCACTGCAATGGTCTCGACTCAGGCCGCGATCCATGTGTCGACCGATGCGCTCATTGAAGTGAACGATACAGTGTTCAAGTCTGCTACCTCTGTAACTGGTCTGGTCGTCGGATTATCGACGGGGCTGGTCACTTCGACCGGTGGAGTCGCCTACTCGTATGATTGTGCTTACACATCCGTCAACACATTGGATGTCGGTGCTGAGGAGTACACCTCAACCGCATACACGAGATACGATACTGCATCCGTGGACTACGTCTACTCGATCGAACTGCCTTCCGGATATGAACTCGTCTACAACAACACCGAGGAGACCGGGGAGCATGTTGCATCCTACGGATATCTGACGGTGGTCCTTGACCCTGAGGAGTACGTCGGCACCATGCAGGCCGTGAGCCTGGTCTTCGAAGAATGGAAGATGCCTGACGCGCTCGGAGGAGTCGATGACACCAACGTCACATATGTGATGACCGATGAGGACGGCAATGTCACTGGATATGTCGTGCGTGTGGGTTCCGAAGCGACCTTCAATGCGACGAGTTCCTTCGATCCGAACAGCAACCCTCTGGAGTTCACATGGACCTTCGATGATGGTACCTCTGAGACTACGAGCGAGCTGACTGTCAACCACACATACACGACCGCATCCGCGAGCAGGACCGTGATCCTGGAGGTCACGGACGTGTCCGGCATGGTCAATCAGACTGAGATCGAGATCATCTGCGATGCGCGTGACCCGACCCCGGTGTTGAGCGTCAAGGAACTCACGGTCAACGAGACCACCAACACGCTCAAGGTCGACCAGAACGAACTCGTATGGTTCAACGCGACAGATTCGAGTGACGATGTAGTCTCCGCAGACGACGGGCTCGGAATGATCGAGTCGTTCCAGATCGAATATGGCGAGGGCAATGTATCCGACCGTGTCTACATGACCGAGGATGAGAAGAACGTCTCGTATTCGTGGGAAGACTCCGGCACATACACCCTGGTCCTGAATGTCACTGATGTCGTGGGCCACTGGAAGAACACCACGATGACTGTCATCGTCAACGACACATCGAGTCCCGATCCATCCTTCATAGTGAAGAACGAGTCATGGGGTTCGAGCCTGATCGAGGGCGAAGTCATCATATTCAATGCGAACGCGACCAAGGACAACATCGACAACAACAGTGCGCTGTACTTCTCTTGGTACTTCAACGACGACCTTGGTGCTGATTCGTGGCTCAACGGTACTGGACTCTGGAATGTCACGCACACCTTCGAGGTCAGTGGCAGCTACGCAGTCAGGTTGAATGTGACAGACAGCTCGGACAACTGGGACGGATACACCAAGACTGTGACCATAAGCGCTGGCCCGAGGCCCAATGTGATCATCGACCAGATAACATTCGATCCAGTCGAGTTCACCGAGGACTCTCAGGGATTCATCGTTGTGAACATCACGAACAGTGGCAGCGCAGTAGCCACCGATATCGTGGTGAAGTTCTACATCGAGAACGCAGATGGCACTGAGGACGAGCTGGGGACATGGTCCACCATACTGAACCGCACAACAGGCGCGACCATAACCACACTCGAGATCGACGGCACGGCTGTCGTGAAGTTCCCGTACACCTTCAGCAGCCCAGGTACATACACGGTGAAGGTCAACGTGACCTCCGACAACCAGCTAGTGGTCGATGAGAACACCTCGGACATCACGGTCAAGGAAGCCGGGTGGAAGAAGATCGCCCTATGGGGCGGTGTCGCCGCTGTGATCATCCTGGTTCCGCTCCTACTCTTCCTGCGCGGCAGGTGGATGAAGAGGGACAAGAGAGGCCCGAGGCGCGAGAAGCAGAAGAAGGAGAAGCAGCAGAAGGAAAAGAAGCAGCAGAAGGAAGAAGAACAATCCTGATCTGTCTGAATCTCAAAACCTGCGAAACCTCTTAACCCTCCTTTTCATTTCTTGTCATGTATCAGCATGCGCGAACCATCTTGGCGTCTGGTCGACAGCGGCATAGTATCCCCTGCGATTTCTGGAGCCTTGGACGAAGCCATCCTGGAGGCACATTCCAGAGGACTGGTCCCAAACACCCTCCACTTCTACATACGTGCCTCGCCCACGGTATCAGTGGGCCATTTCCAGAAGGTGAACGAGACCCTGGATTTGAATGAGTGCAGGGATCGTGGAGTCAGCGTCATCAGGCGTCGTTCGGGCGGGAGTTCGATATATACAGATTCAGGACAGCTGATCTATGCCGTCGTGCTCTCCCGCTCCGACATACCGGCGACACCGGAGAAGTCATTTGAGGTCCTGTGCACGATCATCTCCAAGGCCATATCGTCCTTCGGAATCGATGCCAGGTATCGGCCTGTGAACGATGTCGAGATCGGCGGCAAGAAGGTCTCAGGGAGCGCCCAGCTGAGGAGAAAGGGTTCGGTCCTTCAGCACGGGACCGTTCTTGTCGACACGGATTTCGGGGTCATGGACTCGGTGCTGAGGTTGGACCGAGAAAGGAATCCAGGACTATCCAGACCGTCTGATCGCATGACAACGCTGTCCCGCGCCCTTGGCATGACCCCAGATATGATGGACGTGAAGTCGCGAATGCAGAGAGCATTTTCCGAACATTTGGGATCCGAACTCGTTCGAGATGAATTGTCAAGGTTCGAAGCGGATCTTGTGAACGAACTGGTCGGAACCCACTATTCCAAGGATGAGTGGAATCTGAAGTTCTGAACTACATTTCATCGGGCGCGTCTATGCCAAGGCACATCAGAACATTTCTGAGCGTCCACCTGCTAGCTTCTACCAGTGCGAGCCGGGCTTCCCTGTTTTCTCCTTCCGCTTTGAGGACCGGGATATATCTGTAGAATTGATTGAACTGTGCCGCGAGCTCCTGAGCGTATGCGGCGAGGGGATGTGCCCTCCTGTTCTCAGCGCAATCCTCGATGATCGATGGGAAGCTCGATATGAGCTTGACCAAAGCCTTCTCATGGTCGGTGATCAGGTGCCTTGCATCGAACTTGCCGCTCAGTCCATCAGCCTTGTTCATGATCGAGCACGCACGCGCGTGTGCATATTGAACGAACGGCGCACTCGCGCCTTCGAAATTGAGTGCATCTTCCCATTTGAAGACTATCTGCTTCTCCGCCTGTATCCTGATTATATTGTACCTAAGCGATCCGACACCAACGACGCGCGCGATCCTCATCATCTTCTCCTCTGAGATGTCGGGCCTTCTCTTCTTGACTTCCTCGTACGCGCGATCGGTCGCCTCTTCGATCAAGTCGTCTATGTAGACGACCAGTCCCTTGCGCGTCGACATCCTGCCTTCTGGCAGGGAGACGAACGAATAGAACACGACATCGGGTTTCCTATCCACACCCATGATCTTCAGCGCGGCCGCCAGCTCCAGCATCCCGAGTTTCTGGTCTTCGCCAAGCACGTTGATCGGTATGTCAGTCCTGCTGAACTTGTCCAAGTGATATGCGAGGTCTCTCGTGGTATAGAGTGAGGTGCCATCGGACCTCGTGAACACCCATTTAGTCTCTCTTCCGCTTATCCCGAAGCTCTCTAGCTCGAGGTGATACGCGCCATCCACCTCGACGCAGAACTCTGATCTCTTCAGCGTCTCGATCACTCGATCGACGCTGCCATCCTGGACGAACTTCGATTCCCAAGTAGTTCCATCGTATTCGATGTTCAATCTCTTCATGCTCTTCTTTATCTCTTGGAGCACGCGCTCGCAGTTCTCTCGTGCGATGGCGACGGTCTCCTCGTCCCCGTGCTCGAGCTTGAAGAGCATCTCGTCCATCTGTTTCAGGACTGCAGGATCTTCCTCTGCGCACTTGTTCGCCTTCTGGTAATATAGGACATAACGGTAGTGGTCCGCATCCCTGTCGGGCTCCTCATCGAGCTTGAGGTGTTTCACGCCCCAGGTCATCACAACCACCTGTCGGCCAACATCGTTCACGTAGAATTCGGTGGAGACATCGTATCCCGCCATGCGCATCACTCGTGCCAGAGTGTCGCCGATGATCGGGTTCCTCGCCCGGCCCACATGCAGCGGGCCTGTGGGGTTGGCGCTCGTGTGTTCCAACAATATCTTCTCTTTCCTCGGCTCGCCAGCGCCATATCCGTCCTTCATGGCAAGAACGTCCTCGAGGACTGATTGGGCTAACCCCTCATATTTGACATGGAAATTGACATACCCGCCATTTGCCTCGACCTTGTCTATTAGGTCGCCAGCCGGGATCGATGAGGCTAGCTCTTGGGCGATGATGTTGGGCGCCTTCCTCATCTGCTTTGCCAATGGGAAGCACGGGAACGCTAGGTCTCCCATCCCCTCAGGGGCCCTGTCGAGCACTATAGGTGAATCGACTCCAAACTTCGCGAATGCATTTTTCAAAGCCGTCGAAACCTCAGCTTTGAATCCGCTGAACGGGTCTGAAACCATACTCAGTTCACCCTGAATCTAAGTATGCCTGCGATGCCGCCGAAAGCCTTCTTCAACAGTTCGCCTTCTTCTGATTCTCCAGATATGAATTCAACCTTAGTATTGTTGGCATCCGCCGTCTTGTGAAGCTCTCCGACGAGATCCTCGATGTCATCAGCTTTCATGACGGCCTGGCATTTATCGCACTTGATATCATCTGTTGCATTCTGGGTCATCGCTTCCTTCTGGAATCCGCAGCTGGGACACGTGAGCTTGAGCCGTACCCTCCTCATATCCTCCGAAAGCAGGAGGGCATCAACGGCGCCGATCATCAGGGCGTTCCTGACATTTTCCTCGCCGTATATCGAGAGCCCACCATCCGGTTTCCTGATCTCCTCGAACAGCCGCTGCATCAGGTTCTTCTCCCTCATGAGGTCAATGTCCTTGAGGGCATCTCTTGCCTTTTCGACCAGTTCCCTGAGGCCGTACTCGTCCGTATAGCCCACGTCGAATGTGTCTATGACCTTCTTCTGGAGCTCATAATGAAGATACTCGCTCTTGACGAAATACTCCTTAGTCGGCCCAGGTCCTCCGATGAGCACTCCCTTCAGGTTCTTGTTCGTCAGAAGCGATTCGTTGACGACATCCGCTACCTTCTTGTAGAATTCGTGAGCCGCGATCTCGATCAACCGTTCGAACCTTCGAGCGGATTGACCTCCCCTGCCATGCTTGCTGGGGACCAGTGACGGTATGTTCTTGATCGGTATGATCCGCTTGCCATGCAGGAGCCCTATGGTCGCCTCTCCCCTGTCGATGACTATCAGTCCATAGGAATCCTTGTGCTCCAGCATCTGAATGAGCGGTTCTGTGAAGAAGCCGGAATCGCATCTGTATATGAATGTCTGGACCGCATCCGGAGGTTCAAGGGTGTATTGAACCATCGACGTCTGGTCAGCAGATGTCGATTTGTGCCCCACGAAGAAGACAAGGCCGTTCTCTGGCGGCTGTCGCTGCCCCTTCAACCTCGAGAGGATCGATGATATGGCTGCTTGGACGTTCTTTCTCGTGCTCGCGCTCTTTATGTTCGAGGATTGAGAGTACTCATTCCTCAAATAGGCAGCAACATCAGAAATCTGCCTCGTAGGTGGTATGTACAGAGATATGAGTTCCGTGCCTCTACCGGAGATCTTCTCGACCTCCTCGAGGCTTCTCCTGAACTCGTATTTCTGCAGTTCCGTTAGCTCAGTCATACGAGAATCCAGTCCGAAGCTTTTTGTACGGGTTAGAGCGTTCGTCATTATAAAGGTTGACCATGATGGATGCAGTCGTTTTGTCCCTTGGCGGATCGATACTGGTGAGGGATCCAGACTCCTCTGATTTCATAAGGAAATTGTCCGAGATGCTCATCGAAATCTCGTCGAAACACAAGGTGTACGTCGTGACGGGTGGCGGAAGGATCGCACGGTTCTACATCAATAACGGTCGAGCCCTGGGCGCAGACGAGAAGTCTCTCGACGTCATGGGCATCGAGACGACCAGGCTGAATGCGCGGCTGTTGATAACCGCGCTAGGGGCACACGCATCTCCCGACCCACCTCGGACCTACGATGAAGCTGCAGTTGCAGGCATGGAACACAGCATCGTCGTCATGGGTGGTGTCAGCCCTGGTATCACGACCGATGCCGTATCGGCATATCTTGCGGAACGTGTCGGGGCGAAACGTCTCGTTAATGCCACATCTGTTGACGGCGCGTACACCGCTGACCCGAAGAAGGACAGCAACGCCAAGAAGATACCGAGGATGACCCACGAGGCGTTGATCGAGTTGGTCGGAACCGACCCTCTCGGAGCAGGTCCGAACATAGTGTTCGATCCCACAGGATCGCAAGTCATTGCAGAGAACAAGATCCAATTGGCCATAGTGGATGGCACCGACATCGGCAATCTGAAGAATGCGCTATGTGGCTCGCACTTCTCTGGCACGCTGGTCGGGTGATTCAGAGTAGCTCGAACTCTTCGCTGCTCACTTCCCTGATACCCAGCGCAGCGAACCTCTCGCTCAGACCCCTGTAGATCGGTTTCGACATGCTCTTCTTGTGGAAGTAGACGATCTTCGCGTCGTTGCTCTTCTGAGCCATCTGCAGTATCATCTCATCGCTCAACGAATCGAGTGCGTAATTGGCTGCCATGTGTCCTATCGAAACCCTTCTAGCTAGCGCGATATCGGTGTATCTCGGCGCATAATGTCCACCGCCGACTCCTACGACGGATGGATGTCCGTCATCCGATACGGCGAGTATGGATGTCGCTATGGCTTCTGCCGCATCCTCTCTTCCCCAGAGTTCCTCGTGACTTCCTATCTCGATGTAGAATGCAGGTGCGGTGAGAAGCAGCGGGCCATGGTGCGTGGTCTCGAATGAAACGTTGAATCCCATACCCTGGGCCTCCCTCGAGAGGCATCTGAGGGCTGATGTCATGAAGCCCGGATGTGTCTTGCACAACGTAGCGCTCCTGCCACCGAAATCTGCCGAGGAATAGTTGCCGATTGGATGGACCGTCAGTGTCGGTATCTTGGACGCGGCCCTGTGCCTGGAAGCGAATATCACGACCTCTATCTCACACCCTAGGACTTGCGAAACCCGTTCATCGATATTGTCCTCATCAAGATGTATGCGGTCGACCTGCACCATCGCGAAATCATCTCTGCGGAGGACCGGATGCCCCTCAAACATGCTGCTCTCCGACCATCCAGACCTTTCAAGGAGTCTGGACCTGATGTTCATCGACGCATTGTCCTCGGAGGAAGTGACTATTATCTTCACGCATACCTCACCGACGATATCCGCAATAACACTTTCACTCGCCAATTGTCGAGACCATCGAAAGGGCGGAGTCGCCCTTCAGGCGAAAGATGCGATCCTCGATAGTCGCCCACTCAGGGCTGTTCCATTGCCGTATCTCGTCAGGAAAATGCCTTATATCCTTACCATGCTAGACCCATTTGATGCCAGCGCCAATCAAGACCACGACCATAGGAAGCCTTCCGAGATTCTCAGACGACATAGAAGACTCTCTCGTGAGTGCGATAGAGTTCCAGCAGAGCATGGGTCTTGACCTGCTCACTGATGGCGAGCAGCGGTCCGACATGGTATCATATTTCGCCGAGTCATTCCAAGGCCTCGATGTGAAGAACGGTTTCCCTGTCGTATCTGGCAAGATTCGTCTTCAGGGTAGACCCGAAGAATTCTCGAAGGTCAAGGATTTGGATACTATCCTCGAAAAGTTCCCCGATACTACCATCAAGGTCGCCCTTACAGGCCCGACCACTCTGGGTATGACGTGCGCCTCGAGGAAGATCGAGTCGCATTACCGAGGGCTACTCGATTTCACGCTCTATGAGGACATCGCATCAGCCCTTACACCCATAGCGGAGTCATTGATCGACAGAGGAGCCTATGTGCAGATAGACGAGCCCTTCCTCTCTCAGGGTTTCAAGGACTTGCCTGCGAGGGTGGCCCTCATAGATCGGATTGCAGAGGGGTTGCCACGGAACCATGTCAGCCTGCATGTCTGTGGCTATGTCGGTCGATTCGATATCGTGAACCATCTCCTCGGATTGGACAACGTTTCCACTCTGAGCTTCGCATTCTCGGGCCAAATGGAGAAGAGGAATATCGAACACATAGATCGGAAGCCTTTCGAAGACCACACCATGACTCTTGGCGCAGGATGCATCTCAGTCTCACCTTTATCCGAGAAGGAAGTCGATTCTACAGACATGGTCAAGACGAAGCTCGGTCAGATCGCTGATCGCATTGGATGGGAGAATATCGAATATGTCCACCCGGACTGTGGTTTGAGGGCAACCAAAAAGGACCTTGTCCCAATCATCCTGAAGAACATGAGGGCCGGAGCGGAGCTTTCCCACTGACCCTCTGGAACCTGGTCTGATTGACTTGAGTTCGCCATTGCTCGATGCGGATGCAGCGAGGCGGAATGTCAATTACCTCGCCGGCCTCGATTTCATCATCAGCCTGGGCTTCGGCCTCATTCTACCACTCTTTCCAACTTATGTGGAGCTCCTCGGCGGAGGTGGGCTGGAGGTAGGGATACTATTTTCATCCTTCGTCCTCACGAGGGCGCTCTTTGCGACCACGTTCGGGAACCTCTCAGATCGTTTGGGCAGGAAGCCCATGATCCTATTCGGAACCATCCTTTATGCGGTTCTGGCAATCCTGTTCGTAGTCCCGAACTCATGGTTCGGCCTCATATTCGTGAGAGGGTTCCAAGGCGTGGCAAGCGCTATGGTGTGGCCAGTCACTGAAGCTCTGGTCATCGATTCCACGCCTGCCAACAAGCGGGGGGCCTCCATGGGCAAACTCGTTATGGCCTCCAACCTAGGATTCGTCATAGGGCCATTCGTTGGCGGCTCTCTCTTCATACTCGCCAGTGAATATATGGGCTACACCGACCAGGAAGCCTTCAGACTCCCGTTCTACTTCACCGCAGCGCTCTCAGTCATAGCCGCAATACTCGTGTGGCGGAAGGTGACCGATGCGAAGGTCGCTGATCGGACCAAGAAGAAACTCAGGTTGCGGGAGTTGATCCGTCCAGAAGGTGTTGAACCTAAAAGGCTCCGTCACCTGAAGATACTGTATGCGAACGCGATGATGGAAGGCTTCTCGTTCGCGAGCATCGGACCTCTGGTGGTCTTGTTCCTCGCGTTCCGCTTTTCTATGGGTGCAGGAGTCATATCGATACTGATGGGGGTGGCCATGGGATTGGGCGCATTGATTGCACTTCCATCTGGTAGGATGGCGGATCGAGTCGGGAAGAAACGAATGTTTGTCATGGGAGGATACGTCGCATTCATCGCCACGATACTTCTCCCGCTCAGTCCCGTGCTCGCGGTAGTCGTTGTCATGCTAGCTTGCAGAAGCATGGCCTTCCAAGTCTCATCACCTGCTTTGAGGGCACTTCAGGCAGACATCGTCCCCGAGAACGTCCGCGGGAGATTGATTGGATTACTCGAATCGATGACCAATATGGGATCGGTGATAGGTGCACCTCTCGGCGGCTTCCTTTGGGATACTTTCCAAGGTAGGGATTTCGGATTTCCATCACCTTTCGACGGTTCAATGATCCCCTTCCTGCTTTCCGGAATCGTGGGCCTATTCACGATATCCATGGTGCACTTCCTCGTTCATGAGGAAACGCCCCAGTCCCCTATGGATTGATTTATTCACTTCAAGAAGGCAATGACGATTCCTTCGTATCATGGCAGAATTGAGAAACACGGATTGCATGTGATAATCGCCTTTATATAACGGGTTTTCGGATTAATCATCTGCATGGGTGGAACGCTAACAGTTTCTGAGAGGATCATATTCCATCTGAACCAATATCTCAAACATGAGGACAAATACGAGGTTCCATTCGATGTGACTCAGGATGGGATATCGCAGGCATGTTCCATCTCTCGGGCGCATGCGGCGATCGAGCTTAAGAAGCTCAAGTCTTCGGGATTGATCGACGAGCGTCTCTCGCATGTTAGGCGAGGCAAAACGAGACGGAAAGCGTATTTCCTCACCCCTGAGGGCAAGTCAAATGGCGCGACGATCGTCCAGTACGTGAAAGATAACGGAATCGACCCGATGGTCGACCCGTCCAAGGTAGTGCCGATGACAAATGGGGCGAAGACCAGGGCTGCTAGGAAATCATCTCCGCTGCCTTCGATCAAGTCATTCTATGGGCGGGAGAAAGAGATTGCATCCATGCAAGCTGCGGTATCTGATTCTACCAGCAAGATCGTTTGCGTGAAAGGTATCGCCGGTATCGGAAAGACGACACTTGTCGCGAAGGTCGCATCGGATCTCGCAGGACAGAGAGTATTCTGGCACTCTGTGAAACCATGGGATGTAACGAAGACACTGATCGATTCGTTGGCGAGATTCTTTTCAGACAATGGGTGTCGGAAATTATCCGCCTATCTCACTTCGGGGAAGGCTGAACTCGGCGAACTCAGCGTTCTTCTCAACGAGGAACTTGCGGAGAACGGATTCACATTCATATTCGATGATGCTGACGCCTCCGATGACCTCGTTGATTTCTTTATGATGTTCAGACACAGCAGCGGGTCTGCGAAGATAATCATGACCGCTGAGGGTGTCACACGATTCTATGATAAGTCCGATGTCGTGGCCAGGAACGAGGTATGTGAAATCGATCTCGACGGGCTCGAACTGAATGCATCACTGAGGCTACTCGAAGACCGCGGTATCAAAGGCGATGTGGCGAAACAGCTTGTCTCATTGACCAAAGGTCATCCTCTCTCTCTTGAGATGATAACCGTCTCGGGTCTCAGCGAGGCCAAATCGCAGGTGTCAAAGTTCCTTGAGGAGAAGTTCTACGCGGATCTCTCCGACCAGGAGAAATCCCTACTGCAATTCGCTTCGGTATTCAACAGGCCTTTCCCTGCCGAAGCGATACCGAAGGACCTCAGACAGGTCCGGAAGGGTTCCATGCTCCGCGAGGTGGCTCCCGGTCGGTTCGAGATACATTCCTCATTGAAGAGCTTCGTTTACGACTCGATGCCATCTGATATCCGTACGTCATGGCACAGTGCTGCAGCCGATTATTACATCAAGGTCGGAGATGGCCCTGAACGGCTTCATCATCTGATCCGTGCGAACAGGCATCTGGAATCGGAGATCATGATGTCGCGGCTCGGTGAGTCTCTCATGGATGATGGCAACGTCCAGCAGTTGTGGCTCGTCATGAAGGATTTCATCCCAAATAAGACAAAGTACGTCCAGTCGGTCACGTTGCTCAAGGCAAAGGTCGCGAACAAGGTCGGCGAGTATTCAGCATCGACGCGCCTTCTCGAAGAGCTTTCCGGATGTGACGAGGATTCCGTGCGAGCAGAGTCACTGATCGAGCTGGGGAAAATCCGGAGCAAGCAATGTGATCTGAAGCAGGCATCGAAGTTGTTCTCCGAAGCGCTCGACTGCGCTCAGGACCTGCCTGCCCAAAGGGCAAAGGCTCTTCGTGGTCAGGGCGTGATTGAGAACAAGTTGGGCAACTTTGAACTGGCGCAGGACCTGCTGGAATCGAGCGCTCGCGATTCGATGTCCGTCATGGATTCAAAAGGCATGCTGCTGGCCCATCTCGAATTAGGGAATGTCTTCATCGGCCGTGGCCTGTACGAGGAGGCAATCTCGCATTTCTCGAAGTGCGCGGCCGGGTTCGGCCCGGTAGACCTAGCCAATGTGTATGTGAAGATGGGCATCGCATGCGCTCATCTCGGCAAGCATGCAGAGGCGAGGTTGCATCTCGAGAACGCTGTCAAGTTGGCGACGGAGACCGGGCAGCCCCGCACGAGGGCATATGCGCAGTCCTCGTTATCGGAGCTCTTGACCAAGAACGGCGACCCTGCATCTGCCAAGGAACATTGTTTCAGCGCACTCGAGGTATTCACTGAATTGAATGATAAGCTGGGAATGTCGTTGGCATATGCGAATCTGGGCAAGTCGTCTCAGCTGATGGGTGATTTTGTGACCAGCGAAGAGTACTACCTTGAAAGTCTCGCAGCCATCAAGGATGTTGATGCACCAAGACTTCTTGGTATGAGGACGATGGAGCTCGGCCTCGTGTTGATGGACAAGGGCGAAGGGGATCGAGCCAGAAGATGTCTCGAAGATGCCAAGGCGCTGTCTGAGCGATCCGGATCAGCCGACCTGACAGCTATGATTGAAACTGCCTTGGGCAGACTCTGAATGGCTCCATTCAATTTGGTCAGAGTCATCCGACCCAAGTGACATGCGTCATCTCACTCGAAGTCGGGTCATAGAGGACTGTCAGCGTATATGTCGAGGTCGAGGAGAACGAATTCGCAGTCAACGAGAGGTAATCTCCCTGGTTCAAATACCCGTTGCCTGCTAGGTCTGTCACGTTCAACCACACTACGAGTGAGCCCAGCGTCACGGATGCGTAGTTATGCTTCACGACTGTCCCACCATCAAGATCGGACGATGATATGTTGATCCACGCAGCAGCATCCGTGCCGTCCGAGATCATTATTGATATGTCCGACCACATTGTCTCAATGCTGACCGCGGCGAAGATCAGCCTCACGCCATTAGTGATGGTCGACTTAGTCAACTGTGTTGTCGGCGTAATCGTCGTTCCATCGGTTGTGAATTGGTCCTCTGACATGATTTCGTCGAGCGGTTCATAGATGAAAGCGATGGTGTAAAGAGTATAGTCTTCGAAGGAATCAGTGTTGAGGATGAAGTAATCGGAAACACTCGCATACCCGTCCCCATCGACATCCACAACAGTCAGTCTTACCACGATATCTCCGAGCGCCTTAGGTCCGTAATCTTGCGAGTCATCAGACTCGTCATTCAGATCATCTTCAGACAAAGTGTTCCAGGTGACGGTATATTCCTCATCGGAGAGTTCCACTTCTAGGTCAGACCAGATTACCTCGGTGCTGATTCCCAAGATGGTAAACATCACGCCGTCGGCGAGCATCTCGCCGCTGACTGACATATATGGGCAATAGAGTGAGTCTTCATTGAATGTATATTCAGCGATAATCCCTTCGGTCGGTTCATATATGGCTGAGATGACGTAATCCGTTCCATAGTAGAACCCTTCGTCATAGGCGGTGAACCATAGTGTGTCACCACAGGACATGTTGCCGTCTGCGGAACTATCCACAATCGCCAAAGCAATGATCCGGTCGCCCAAGATCGCACTGCCATACTGCCATACATCATTCGGTTCGCGGCTCAGATCATCCGATGATGGTTCCCAAGCGCAGTCGTGATATCCATCTGAGATTGAGATTGAGATATCGTTCCATGAGGTATCAATGCTCATATTGATTACCTGCACGAAGATCTCGTTGAAGTAATAGATCCATGTGTCCCCATCGAACTCCCCTGTCGGAGCAGATTGATACGGATCATCCGGGAAGAGATCCCCATTATCTCCAACACCGTCGCCATCTGAGTCGGATGTCTCTGACGGATCTTCAGGGAATTCGTCCTCGCCATCTCCGACGCCGTCTCCATCCGAATCTACAGATTCGTCTGGGTCGTCAGGGAAGTCATCAGAATTGTCTCCCACTCCATCGCCATCTGAATCTGCCCATTCATTCTCGTCCTCTGGAAATTCGTCTGAATTATCTCCGTATCCGTCATCATCAGCGTCATTCCATTCAGAAACGTCATTCGGGAAATAATCAGAAAAATCTCCTACGCCGTCCCCGTCCGAATCGGACCATTCCGATGGGTCATTTGGAAAATCATCATTACTATCTGCATGGCCATCTCCATCTGAATCATGCACTGAAGCTAGAGGCGATAGTGATGGACTCATGATGACTGCAGTGAGAAGAATCGCGGCGACTCCAACTGATACAGCTACAAGTATCAAATTCATGATGGATACTTGTCTCTTCAACGGTTTGGTGGGAATCGAAATATCATCTGACATGGCAACCATTTCCTGACTTGTGACTGGAACTGGAGCTATATAAATCTCTCATTGGATGTCTACACAAATTTCTGACTGATCTATTGGGATGTTGTCGTTTGACTTTCAAGAATATTCATTTTGGTGCGCAAACTAGCTGCCTGCAAAT
The DNA here is from genome assembly GCA_963719945.1 of uncultured Thermoplasmata archaeon. Classification (GTDB taxonomy): domain Archaea; phylum Thermoplasmatota; class Thermoplasmata; order UBA10834; family UBA10834; genus UBA9653. The sequence goes on from CAVRDX010000003.1 coordinate 135,646, forward strand.
TGCAGACACCTGAATGGATCTCTTCTGTGCGTGGATCAGGTGGTCGATTCGACTCGTCCATTATTCAAAACCATTTATCTCACAGAACGTTAGATTTATCCAGAGATATTCGATGTGGATATTTGTCCATTATGGGGGCAATTGAGAACCCAGAAGCAGAATCTAGATTGATGCGCCGTTTCTTTATGATCTGGTCCGCGCAGGCATCGTCCATCGTAGGGAGCCAGATAGTGCAGTTCGCGCTCGTTTGGTGGCTGACGATCGAAACCGGTTCCGCTACTGTGCTCGCGTTTGCGACGATGATGGCATTGCTCCCGATGATCATAATCGGGCCGTTCGCCGGACCACTTGTCGATCGTTGGAATAGACGGCATGTCATGATATTTGCTGACGGAGGAATAGCCCTCGCCACTCTGATCATCGTGTTCCTCTTTTCGATGGGCATCGTCGAGATATGGCACATTTACTTGTTGATGTTCATCCGGGCATCGGGGGGCGCGTTCCATTTCCCTGCGATGGCAGCCTCGACCTCTCTGATGGTTCCCAAAAGACATCTGACTCGTGTCGGTGGAATGAACCAAGCCATATCTGGCGCGGTGAACATAATCGCTCCTCCAATTGCCGCACTGCTTATCGTCCTGATCCCGATGTATGCAGTTCTATCGATCGACATCGCTACAGCCATAGTGGCTATCACCCCGCTTCTGTTTCTGAAGATACCCCAGCCAGTTAGGAGTGGGGATGTTGATAAGAAGCTGTCCGTGATAGGTGATATGAAGGAAGGGTTCAGATTTCTCAGGTCGTGGAAAGGCGCTCTCATATTGATTGCGATGGTGATGCTCATCAACCTTGTCTTCACCCCTGCGATGTCACTGAGTCCGTTGCTCATTACTCTCCATTTCGAGTTGGGTGTCCAAGAGTTCGCGCTATTTGAAATGGTCATCGGCGCATCTTTCCTATTGGGCGGGATCTTCCTCGGAATCTGGGGCGGATTCAGAAAGAAGATACTGACGATGCTATTCTCGGGGGTCATAGGCGGATTCGGCACGATGATGGTCGGTCTATGCCCTCCAGATGCTTTCTACATCGCATTGGTCGGCATATTCGTCGCGGGTTTCATGATATCTCTGGTGAACGGGTCCGCGCAAGCGCTGATGCAGTCGACAATACCTCCTGAGATGCAGGGTCGTGTGTTCTCCCTGCTCATGAGTGCGACGACCGCCATGGCGCCGATCGGTCTCGCCGTGGCAGGCCCGGTTGCTGATTCGGTCGGAGTATCGATTTGGTACTTGGCTGCCGGGATCACGCTGACTGTGGTGATGGCTAGTGGTTTCATCATACCTTCATTGCTTCATATGGAAAACGAGTCGTCATGGAAGACTGAAATCAAAGAGCTTTGACCAGAATATTATGAATCATACCTGTGGTGCCTTCTTCAACCAGTCGATGTCAGAGACATAAATGTCTCTGATATCATCCAATCCCCAGAGTAGCATTCCGAGCCGTTCCAGCCCAAGTCCCCATGCCAGTACTGGCTCTTTCACACCCAATGGTTCGGTAACCTCAGGCCTGAAGATGCCCGCTCCTCCAAGTTCCATCCATTGCCCCTTCCACAGTATCTCTACTTCAAGAGACGGTTCTGTGTACGGGAAGTAAGCTGGCCTGATCCTCATTTCTGGTATACCCATGCGTCTATAGAATTCCTTGAGAAGACCACACAGCATGTTGAAGCTGGCTCCCTCCTCACAGACGATCCCCTCTATCTGGGTGAACTCTGGAAGATGGGTCGAGTCCATCGCCTCGCTTCTGAATATCCTTCCTATGGAGAATACCTTGAACGGGAGTTTCGGATTTTCAGCTATGTATCTCGCTGTATTGACTGTCGAATGTGTCCTGAGCAGAGCTCTCTCAGCTTCCTCTATCTTCCAGTCGTATCTCCATCCGAGGGAACCTGTCTTCCAACCGTTCTCGTGGACCTGTTTGACAATATCCACGAGTTCCCGGTCCTTGGTGAGATCTATTCTGTCAGGGTTCTTCAGATAGAATGTATCCTGCATCTCTCTCGCAGGATGGTCCTGAGCTGTGAACAGGACATCCATGTTCCAGAAGGCGCTTTCGACATACTGCCCTCGTATCTCGGTGAATCCCATCGTGAGGAATGCTTCCCTTACACGATCGATGAGAATTGTCATCGGATGCTTTCTTCCACCGACTGCAGTGGGCGCGAACGCCTTGACATCATACTTGCGGAGGTTGACCTCTCTCCATTTCCCTGATTGTATGAGCTCGGGCGTGATCTGAGCGACCTCTTCCCGCATCTCGAATGGGCGAGCAGCCAGTTCGCATCCCTTTTCTGTCAGCGCTATCGTCCTGATGACAATATGTTTCTCATTCAAGAAATCCTTGCGCTGTTTGAGTGCTTCGAGAACTCCTTCTGGCGCATCCTCTTCCGACAGCTCGCCAGTCGCAAGCCTCTCGATTGTGAGTTCATCATCGCCTTTCTCTGATAAGGCGGCCTTGCCCTTGTCAGTCATTATTACGATGGTGTCGGGCCCTTCTTTTGTGAGGTCCCCCCAGCCTTTCCTCTTGATCCATCCAAGTGCTATCTGGATGTCTTCAATCTTCAATTTGCCAGACGCTTTCAGGTCAGCGAGGGATACTTTGCCTTCAAACTCTTGCATGACGACTTCCAGCACTGCTCTTTCGGGCAGCTTCTTGTCAGCGATTTCCTTTCGTTTCAGTGAATAGTCCTTGCGTATTACCTCTCTTATTTCGACTAGTCCCTTCGCCTGAAGCCATGAAGCTGCGTTCATGACCTCTACCACCTGGTCGAACCCACCCTCCTTCTGTATATTCTCAGGAGTGGACGTCTTGAGCGTGTGCAAGGCCTTCAAGACCTTCTTCTCGGAGTAGCTTAGCTGTTCCAAGATGTCTTCGTCTGCCATGTCAGAGGTTCATCGAGCATACGGCTTATCTACTTTTCCGGGGGTCCTGGCTGTCATAGACTATCTCTTCCTCGTATGGCTTTATGTCCCAAACCGGACTTCCATTGTATGCATCCAGCCCCCTGACCCAAACTATGTTGCCACGAACACTGACCAGTTCGACGAGGGTCAGGCCCAGCCTGTTCGGTCTCTTCGGCGACCTGGTTGCGAACACACCCACCAACGGTCTTTCTGGATCGTGCATCGGATGCACCCTCGCAGACCATCCACGTTTCTTATGGAATCCGAAGATAACCCATATGTGCTTGAATTTCTCCAATTTGTACAACCCTGGCACATATTCGTCCTCGAAGACGAGCCTGGATTCCACCTTGCTCCAGTCTCGAACGTCTTCTGACACAGCGTTGACTACTGTAGCGATGGGTCTCAGCCTCAAAGCAAATTCCCTGATGACGAAACGACTCCCTCGGTAATCATCATTGTCCTATCAGTCTCTCACAAAGAACTGATCGACTATCTCCTTGGCCGCTTCTCTCTTGGCCTGATGATTCTCGAGGAACTTCCAGACCTTCTCGAACAGGATCCCCTTGCACTCTCCGCACAGGATCTTCCCTGACTTGCACTGTTCGAACAATTGTTTCAGCTTATCATCATCCGGCTCGAAGAAATATGATTGGTATTGGTAGACTGAACAGATCTCGGGAGACCCCCCGAGTTTCCTCTGCTCATCCACTGAAACTCTGCCTCCAGTGAACGCGCTCATGACCTTCCTCTTGACGGTTTTCTTGTCATCGACTGTGAAGATCGTCGTATCCGCTTTCGACGAAGTCGACATCTTCTCCGAACCAGCGAGCGAAGGCATCAGCTTGGCGTGTATCAGCGCCGGTTTGTAGTATCCCAATCCCTCCGCGATGTCCCTGGTTATCCTGAAATGAGGGTCCTGATCTATTCCGCACGGGATCAGGCAAGGCACCTTTCTGCCCTGCTCGATAGATTCGAGGAAACAGGGGACCGTCTGTATGCTCGTGAAGAATATGCTCCCGATGTTGTTGGAATTGTCGAAACCGAAGACCGCTTTGATCGTGGAGAAATTGATCTTCTTGGCTGCTCTGACGGCAGTCGGATACATGGTCTTGATGTATTCCGTGTCCAGGAATAGGTTCGTCAGTTTCGGATCGAATCCCAGGGCGATGATGTCCAGTGCATTCTCCATCCCCCACTTCTTCGTTTCTTCGAGCGTGAGATTGTCATAGTACAGGAACTTCTCATCGTCCGTCAGCTGGAACCACAATTTCACCTTGAAGATGTCCTGAAGATACTTGGCAAACGACCATGGCATGAGGTGTCCAAGATGGATGGGACCCGATGGACCGCGGCCAGTATAGAGCGTGAATCTGTTCCCTTTGTCGTACTCGTTGAGGATCCATTCCAGGTCTCTGTGAGAATAGAAAACGTCCCTTCTGAGCATATGATGCACGGGCCCGTATGTGCCCATCCTCTCAAGAAGGGCCTTATCTATTCTCTTCGTGCCGAATTTCTCGATCAGCTGGTCGTAATCGACATCTCCGGTCACTCCATACGGTGTGACGACGAATTCCCCGTTCATGCGGCCACTGGCGACGGTTACAGTATCCGGCAATATATGCTTTCCCTTGGCTTTGTCATCTAGTCGGAGTCAAGTCAAAAGGTTTTTACTGCCAAATGCCGCTCCTTATCATCAGAATAAGCTTGTTGGATGGGATTTGGATGAGGATATCTAGACGATATGTTGGTTGTGTTTTCGCGATTGTGTTGTCTCTTGCCTTCTGTGCTGCTTCCGTTCCGGCTGCTGCGCTCGATCGATCGAACGGGGATTACTGGACATATGAAATGTCTGTGAACTTGGGCGACTTCGTTGTCGTTGGTGAAATGACTCTGACGGTCGTGGACGAGGATACGCTGACGGTCGGAAGCGACTCCTATGTCGTGGATGTGCTCCAATATTCAGGGAACATCTCTTGGACCGACGATGGCATCTTCGGAGAAACCACCGCGTCTATGGTATACTCTGGGTTCACATATGAGCTCAAAGATGGACTGGCGACTGTCAAGGACGATATGTACATCTGGTCGAACATTACGTCTGACTATGGCACTGCTGAGGTCACCTATAGAACGGAATCGCAGGAAGTCACTACGACATCACCTCCGATCGGATTCGGAATGACGCCGGATGAGATGGGCGTTGGTGATTCATGGAGTGAAACGGTCGTGGAGACAACTACATCAACAGAATGGGATGATGAAGGAATATCGGATACTTCTACCGATTCAGAAGAGAAGACCTACTCGTTCTCGATCGCAGCCACCGAGGAATCGTTGGTCACCGATGCGGGCACATTCGATTGTCTGAAGATAACCATCATGGATGATGCAGATGACAGTTACGAAGTCAGGTGGTACTGCGACAAGGTTGGCTACTATGTCAAGATCGCGAACTATGATGTGGGAGACAGCACACCATCTGTGGTCGTCGAATTGAAGGATTACAAATACTCCGCCGCCTCGCAAGTGTTGATGATACTGGTCGTTGTAGGCATTGTAGTGGTCTTGGTGGCCATCGTCGCGGTCGTGCTCGTCATGAAGCGGAAGAAACGCATTCCGCAGCAGCCTATGCCCCCACCGCCGCCCACTCCACCGGTTCAGTGATCGGATTTGACGAAATCGAAAGAATCAGGTGTCACAAATGGATGAACGGACGGTCTCTGAATCAAAGACGATGGTTGCCAGGGTGATGATGCCACAGGATGCCAACGTCGCCGGGAATGTGTTCGGTGGAACTATCCTGAAGATGGTCGATGAGATAGCTTATGTGGCAGCCACGAGGCATGCTCGCACTAACGTCGTCACAGCATCGGTTGATCGGATGTCTTTCCTGTCTCCGGTCCATGTCGGCGACCTTCTCACGCTGAAGGCGAACGTGAATGCGGTCTGGCATTCATCAATGGAGGTGGGAGTCCGTGTGGAAGCCATGGATCCGAGGACCGGGGAGACAAGGCACACTGGCTCTTCCTACCTGACCGTGGTTGCCCTCGATTCCGATGGAAGGCCCGTCTCCGTGCCTCAATTGGTGTTGGAGACCGACGAGGATGTCCGCAGGAATAAGGAATCGTTCGCAAGACGGTCCAGAAGACTCGAGGAGAAAGCAGTCGAGAGGTTCCGTTCGAAGGAATAGTCTATTCGCTGGCCTGACTGGTATATCAATCTTGTCTTATTGGCGACTTCGGGGTTTTTATGGCAGTAATAGACTTAACCCTCAGGATGATAGGTTGGCAAAGGCAGTCTACGACCCATTGAATTCTGAACAGGAAGATGCAGTGCACCTGGAATCGATCAGGATATTGGAGAATGTGGGGATCAAGGTGACGAGCCCCAAGGTTCTCAAGATGTTGAAGGATGCTGGGGGGATTGTTGATGAGAAGACCCAGATCGTGAAGATATCAGAGGCGATGATCAAGGAAGCCTTGTCCAAAGCCCCTAAGGAATTCACGATGTGTGGTAGAGACAAGAAATGGGACCTGAGACTTCCAGCAACGGATAGGATTTATGGGGTCAATGACGGACAGCCGACCGATGTCTGGGACATAGATACTCAGAAGAAGCGCAAAGCTACCATGAGGGACCTGATCGACCTCACGCGCGTATGCGATGCCATGCAGGAAGTGGATCTCTATTGGCCAGAAGTCGTCGCCACAGACCTGCCGCCAGATGTATCCAATAATCACGAATTCGTCGCATCGATATTCAACACCGGAAAGCACATTCAGCACGGTGCAGGCTCCATCGAGGATGCCCGGTTCCAGATAGAGGCCGCCGCCGCGATAGTTGGTTCCGAGGAGGCACTAGCCAAGAGGCCGATAATCTCGATAACGCACACGCCCATAACTCCGCTCAGATACGAGGAGGGCGATATCGATGCCGTCGTCGAGTTCGCAAAGGCCGGACTTCCAGTCGTCCACCTGTCTATGGCAATATCCGGCTCGGTGGCACCGGTGACGCTAGCAGGTACGATCTCCCTCGTCAACGCTGAGAACCTCGCGGGCGCAGTCATATCGGAGCTGGCAAAGCCAGGTGCGCCAATACTATACAGTTCTGAATCCGGACCGATGGATATGAAGACCGGTGTCTTCCTGTCCGGTTCGACTGAGGGCGCTTTGATCAACGCTGCCGGCTGCCAGATGGCTCGCAGATACGGCCTGCCTTCACAAGTGGGCGGGACCGCGGCGTCAGGATGTATGCCTGGTTATGAGATAGGATACCAGAAGGCGATCAGCAGTCTCCTTCCAGCGATGGCCGGCGCCGATCAGATCGTCGGGATCGGCGGTTTCGAACGTTCTGGAGTCGAGTCGGTCGAGCAAATCGTGATGGATTGCGAGTTGTGGAGAAACGTCCTGCGCGCTTGGAGAGGGGTCGAGGTATCCGACAGCACATTGGGTTTCGATGTCATATCGAGAGTCGGTCCTGGCGGTTATTTCATGAAGGACCCACACACCCTTCGCAATTTCCGGAAGGAGATGCTCCTGCCGAAGATCGCAATGCTCCCGCCGATTATGGGTTCGGACACGGAACCTATCCGAGTCGCTGCGAGGAACGAAGCACGGAGGATCCTAAAAGAGCACGAACCAATGGGAATCGATCGTTCTGTCAGAGGGCAGATAATCGCGCTACTGTCGAAATACGATGAGATGGCCGGCGTTTGTCCTGTTCAGGTCACATATCTTGACTGAAGACTTAAGTGGGATGTAGCCGAATCACCCCCGAAGGTGTGAGGTCATGCAATTCTCAGAATGCAGAGGATACGATCGTTCCCTGGTCACAGGCGCGAAAGCTGCGATCAAAGATGTCCTAGCTCTGAAGAAGGACGAGCGGATTCTGATAATATCGAATCCGAACCGAGATGTTCGCGAGATATCGATGGCTATCTTCGATGCAGCAATGAATGTCAAGGCAAAGCCTGTCCTGATGTTCCAGCGGGAGAAGGGGCAGTTCGACTTCGCGGAGAAGGATGTCATCTCGGCCATGTCTTCGGAGCCTGACGTGATTCTGTCGATAAGCAAGGACCGGTTCGGGAAGGATAAACACGGACTTCTTGAAGGGTACATGGGGAAAAGGAAGTACAACGACATCTTCGAGATGCTATACGAGGAAGAGAAGGCTAGGGCCTTCTGGTCCCCTGGTATCACCCGCGACATGTTCAGACGAACAGTCCCGATCGATTACACGCGTCTGAGGAAGGACTGCAAGAGGATATGTGCGATTCTCAAGGGTTCAGAGACGGTCAGAGTCACCGCTCCAGGAGGAACCGATCTGGTGATTGGGTCGAAGGGTCGCATCGCCAAGATGGATGACGGGGATTTCAGGAAGAAAGGCCGGGGTGGGAATGTTCCCTCGGGCGAAGTCTATGTCTCTCCAGCATTGGGTACCACCAATGGCGTGATCGCATTTGACGGGTCCATCGTCCTCAACGATGGTGAGATCGTCATGCGTGATCCCATTGTAGCTCAAATCAAGGATGGATACATAACGAAGATAGATGGCAGGAAGGAGGCCAACGCTCTGAGGAACTCGATCCGGATCGCCAAGAGAAAAGCCCGTTCGATGGGCAATGCCGGTCTGTTGAAATCGTCGGAGGTCGAGAGCTACATCAAGAACACTGAGAGCATCGGTGAACTGGGCATCGGTCTCAACAGGAAAGCCAAGATTGTCGCGAACATGCTCGAGGACGAGAAGGTCTATGGCACGTGCCACTTCGCAGTTGGTAGCAACTATGATGGCGATGCAGACTCCCTGATCCATTTGGATGGCCTGGTCAAATCCCCGACGATAACAGCAGTGTCATCTTCGGGACGAGAGACCGAAATTATGCGGAAGGGGAAGCTGACCTGGGATTGACCTGAGCAACCTTTAACTCCGTTTCCGTCCTTCCCTCTCACCGATGGAGGAACAACTCAGAGTTGGCGCGATTGATGATGAGACCTTTGACAGGTCCCGTCGGATTGGATGGCTTGACCTAGATGCGGTGTTCAGGGCAAAGGTCCTCATGGTCGGCGCAGGCGCTTTGGGGAACGAGGTCGGGAAGAACCTGATGCTCTCAGGCTTTCGTCATGTGACCGTTGTGGACATGGACCATGTCATGGGCTCGAACTTGAACCGATGCCTCTTCTTCTCACGAGAGGACGCTTCCAGACGAAATCCCAAGGCGGAAGTCGTCGCCCGGGGAATGAACGCCCTCTCCGAACATGCTGAAGTAGAATCGATTTCATCCATGATCGAGGAATTGGATGAAGGGATATACAAGGTCCACGACATCATCCTCGGCTGTCTTGACAATATCCCTGCACGACTTCATGTGAATTCACGATCCTATCGGTTCGGGAAGACCCTGATCGATGGCGGGATGGAAGGGTTTGTTGGCCGAGCCTTCGTCGCCAATCCTCCGAACGGCGCATGTATCCAATGCGGCATGAACCGTTCACATGCGAAGGTTGCGAACCTTCGATTCAGCTGTACTGGGACGGATATGGTATTTCATGAACCTAGGATTCCCGCCGAGATCACGACTACCAGCGTCATATCGGCTATCATGGTAAGGGAATGTCTAAAATTCGTATCTGGTAGGATGGATATGATGCTGTCAAATGCTTTCTTCTACGACGGTCAGAGGAATGTCTCAGAAGAGCTGGAATTCGATATCGATCCACTTTGTCCAAATCACTGAGGCCCGAGTCGTTGCTACAGGTATCCGAAAACGATATAATGTCAACAGCCGTCAGTCGTCTAGGTGATCTTTCTGACTTTCAGACTCAAAGTAAAGAACGCAGAGACAGGTGCTGCCGTCGAGATGGAGCTAGAGGGTGACAATACCATCGATGAGATCATCGAGAGCGCCGCCACTTTCTGGAATAAGGACATGGGCGCATATGTCCTGAGAAAGGGCAAGAAGGTGCTTCGCGGTGGTTCCTCTATCAAGGATGCCGGGATAATTGGCGAAGATGTGCTGGAACTCATTCCAGATCCTGAAGGCGGATAGTAGGGATGTCTCTTCCGGCTGATGTGCTCAGAAAGCGTCTAAAGAACGAGATAGAGATTTGTCAACGTGAGCTCAGGCATCATATCTCTGTCTCTGATCCGGCCATCATCTCCTTCCCTATTTTGATCAACGTGCACATGCTGCGCGTACCAGGCCCTACATGGGAGGAGAACAAGATTGTACACAGGTTCGTTCATAAGATTGCGATTCTGATAAGTGAGGAGTATCCGATCGAGAAACCGATAGTCAAGTGGCAGACACCAATCTTCCATCCGAACATAATGCCCCCTGAGGACGGCGGTTATGTGTGTACGAAATTGCTGGAGAACTGGGATTTCAGCTCGACCTTGGCTACATTCATACGGGGTATCGAATCGCTTTTGGTGAATCCGAATCCAAAAAACCCGTTCGGATGTGACACATGTACTAGAGCCGCTGCATACTTCAATCGTGTGAGATATCAGCCGCCTACTGTGATGGATCAGACGGACCGTAGAATCAGGATTGTGAGGGGTTCCGATGCCTAGGCCAAGGATCGTTAATGAGATCCAGCTCAAGATTTCAGAGATAGCGCCGCCATCAGTTGACAGCATCAATCATCATGATTGGCTATCCGAGGAATCCCTCTCGGCATTCCATCGGGTTCTTGAGTCTGGGTCAACATTTGAAATGTACTTGTCCGAAGCTGCAAACTGCAAGATCGTGTCCCAAGCGGAGGATTCGGCTCCAAAGAGGCTCGAGGTGATGGGGTTTATGTTGGGCGAGGTGTGTTCTTGGAGAGGCGAGACTTACACGATCGTCTGGGATATCGGCACAACCTCTCTGAATAGCACGACTGCGAAGGTCAGGTTTGACCATAGGGCACTTCCGCGACTCTTCGGTGAACTCGATCGTTCTGGATTCGATTATGTCATAGTCGGCTGGTACCATTCCCATCCCGGGCACACTTGTTTCCTGTCAAAGACTGACCTCGACACTCAAAAGGCCATGTTCAATCAACCTTTTCATTCCGCGCTTGTCGTAGACCCGATAAACGCCGATGTCAAGGTCTTCAAGCTCTCGGATCAGGGGTATCGCGAGGTTCCGTTTGCCATCACTTGCGCGGCTCGTGAAGGTAGAGCCGTGGAGAATCGTCAACGCATTCGCCGACTCAAGACGAGATGAATACATATGGTATGTGGGGGTATCTCTGGAAAGGTTTTTCGTGTCGACTTGTGTTAAGGAGTCAGGAGCCGGGGATGTAGAGTGACGAATGCGTATCGACTTGCCTGCATAATCGCAATGGTTGCTATAGTGTCGTCATCCATCCCTGTGAACGTATCCGGGGCCGCGGACTATGCTCTCTTTGTATCCGTCGACGAGACCAAGGTGAGCATGATATCTGGCAATTTCTCTGTTGCCGTGACCAGGGACTGGCCCCGAATCATATTCTGGCATACGATCGATCCATTCTCGCCGACGTTCGAAGCTAGTTTTCCTCGGATGCATGTATTCAATGACTCTGATGACGACGGGATCTTCTGCAGATCCGAGGCCGTTGGCACGGTGTTCTTCGACTCCAATCATGCTACCTGGAACCTCTCCTCGATAATCTCTGATTATACTCCCGATATGGGCGAATACGCCATGTTCAGCATGTCTGCGGAGACATCAGTGTACAATGTATCCGGAGTAGGCCCTGCCATCATTGAGAACTGGGCGAATGTCACTTTCTGGTTCTGCTTGGCTGAGAAATCTGTCACCTATGAAGCGCCTTTGGGCAGTTTTGTTGTTTCTGGCAAGACTGAGATGCGAGTCAACATGACCATTAGGATCAATAATTCCACATTCGCAGATTATATCGCACTTGAGCGATTCCTGCAAGGTGGAGGAACGACGAATTCGTTCTTGGTGACGGAGGGTGATTTCCGATCCGATCCGGTTCTCACGCTTCTGTCTGGGTGGGACGATGAGACTCTCCTCGGCGAAGACTACACGAGACCTCTCAGGCAGACAGATGACGCAATCCAGGGCATCATGTACATCAAGGCGGATAAGACCGCTCAGGCACATTTTCTCTGGGGCACGGCTGCGCTGATGAACAACAAGTCATCGTCATTTGATTATGTGCTTGGTTCATCGTGCTACACAACAGGCGCTGGTCTGATGTTGCATTCCGCCATTCCTATCTCCAATGATACATGTTCCATTGGAGACCAAACTATCATCGGAATCGATGAATCGGGGTTTGTCGGAGGAGTCAGCGATTGGATAATGGAGTATCTTCCAGTGTTCGTCGGACTCATCATAGCCACAACGATATCTGTGCTGGCATTCTATCTCATCCGAAAGAAGCAGAAAATCAAATCAAAAACGGAATCTGCGGATGATCTCGAGACGGATGAGATTCTGGGCGGTGTCTAGACCCAGATCGCATGCCGCTTCCTGAGGGACCCCTCGCTCTGTCCGAGTTTCTCCATCAGTTTGGCAACGATACTGTCGAGATAGATCAGGGTGGCATCCTCGAAAAGAGTTCCGAGCGGTGCGAGAGTCTTCCTATAGTCATCCTTCGGAGGGTGTATCAGCATGACTAGATTGGATGCGCTCGCTAGCTTCGAGTGAGCATTGGCGGTGATTGTAATCACTCTCGCCCCGACCCTTCGTACGATATTCGCGGTCTGGATGGCGGACATCGTCTCTCCAGTGTGCGACACGATAATCACCAGGTTTCCTTCCTCGACAATGGGTGTGATAGTCTCGCCGACAAAATAGACTTCTAACCCCATCTGAACCAGTCTTATCGCGAATGCTTTGGCTATCAGGCCGGAGCGGCCAACACCATAAATGAAGATCCTGCGCGATTCGATGATGGCATCTACAAACTTGTCCGTTTCCTCGACTTCATTTTCGAGCGTTTGCTGAATGCTCTTCAGTATATATTCGACGCTCTCCTTCATTTGGATCCGGCCTTTTCCTTCTTCGAGCTGGTCTTCACCTCTTTGGAGACCTTCTTCGCTAGAACCCTCTCAAGGATGACCTTCATGTACATGGCATCATGCTCAAGCAGAGGTGAGCCAGATATGATTGTAATCGAATCGTTCCTGTCCACGATCGTTTCGGCCAGTGGCTCGAACCTGAGATCACCTTTCTTGATCGAAGTGTATCTCTTCTCATTGCCGTTATCATGCTCAACGCCAGAGAAATGGGTGTAATACTCCCCCTTTATCAGATCACTTGTGGAATCCAATAACGCCTCGAAGTTCTTCTGGTCCTTGAGTTGGCCGTCTTCCCTCGCGTGATAGTGTGCGAAATTGATCACCGGAACTACACCATCGATGTCCTTGCATAGCTTGGTGATTTCCTGAAGAGAGCCATATATCTCCTGTCTGCCGCTCAATTCCAGGCCTATGGGTGCAGATATCTTCTGCTTCTTGTACCAACCTGCAAGCTCCTTGACCTTTTCTTTTATACGTCTTTGTGCCAGCTTGGGATCGGTCTCGCCATATAATCCAAGGTGCGTGACGACCATGGTGCCTCCCAGCTCCTTGGCGATCACACCTCCCCATCGGATGGAGTCCATGCTCTTGAACGACAACTCGCCATCGCTCACGAGATCCATATAGTATGGTGTGTGAATCGACAGCGCGACATCCAATTCCTCGGCCATAATCTTGAGTTTCCTCAGGTCGCTGTAGTTGTTGGCCAAGCCGCTCGACAATGTCACGAGCCTGTCTTCTGCCTTTATTGGTTCATCAAGGTCATAAATGACCTCTTCCTTCGATTCCTTCCTCCTCACGATCTCAATGACCATGTCATTGGGGAGTTCTATCGGTTTCAAACCAATCTCTTCAGGTTCTGCCGTCCTCTCTTGCACATGCGCTCTGACCAACTGCGCCTCTAGCGCGGTGAGTCCGAGATGGTGAACATCCTCGATGCCATCCTTTAAAGTACGTCCTTTGCAGGATAGTGGTATTCCTGCAGGACCAAAACGTATCATCTGAAATCCCTGAGCCCAGCTGGGTTTCCCGTGTATTACTTACTCCGTATATATTTTCTGTTGGACCGACATATAATTGTTGCTACGGGGATTTGCTCCATGTCGAAGGTCCTTCAATGGCCGGTTCATGAATGACATCTGGCTCTGTCCAGATAACATGGACCAGTCTGCTCCCACAATACAAAGCTTTATAAACCGTTCCCACATTAAGACGCCTGCTCTCTGGTTGTCGGAGGAGTCAGATATGGGAAAGAAAACTAACAAGACAAATCCCAACCTCGTGAGCCTGATACAGCGTCTGAAGGACGCAAGCAGGACTAACGAGGCACCTGTCTGGCGAGACATCGCAATTCGTCTAGAGGGACCAGCAAGCAACTGGGCTGAGGTCAATGTCAGCAAACTCAACCGCTACGCGGAAGAGAATGATGTTGTCGTCATCCCTGGAAAGTTGCTCGGGTCCGGCGATCTTGCGAAGCAGCTGACCGTCGCGGCGTACAGGTTTTCGGGACAGGCCAAGGATAAAGTGAAGAATGCTGGTGGACAGAACATGTCCATAGATGAGCTCATCGCAAAGAACCCGAAGGGCTCCAAGATCAGGATTATGGGGTGATCTGATGGCGGTTATTGATGCTGATGGACTCGTCCTGGGAAGATTGTGCACACATGTCGCAAAGCGTCTTCTCAACGGTGAGGAGATCTCTGTAGTGAACGCCGAGAATGCCATTGTCTCTGGAAACAGGGTCCAACTGCTCGCATTCTACAAGCACAGGAGATCCCGAGGTAAGAACACACACGGTCCTTACTATCCGCGAAATGCGGATATGATACTCAAGCGCTCAGTCAGGGGCATGCTCGAATACAAGAAACCCTCTGGACGAGCCGCCTATAAGAGGCTAAAGGTGTATGTCGGCGTCCCTGAGTCACTCAAGGGTCAGAAGCCAGAGACCCTTGAGAGCGCGAAGAAGCCACACCTTGTCAAGTACGTGCAGCTTAAGGAAATTACACTTGAACTGGGCTCTAGCAGGGAGTTGAACAAATGAAGGTTGTTGTTGCTAGCGGCAAGAGGAAGAGCGCTGTCGCGCGCGCAAGCGTCAAGAAGGGCAAGGGTCTGGTTCGAGTGAACAACGTTCCGATCGAGATATTCGAACCGGCACTCGCTAGAACCAAGATCATGGAGCCATTGACACTCGCCGGCGAACTGTCATCGAAGGTAAACATCGATGTGAATGTCCAGGGCGGAGGCATAATGGGACAGGCCTCAGCTTCAAGGACCGCGATTGCCAAGGGCATGGTGCAGTTCCTCGAGGACAAGGACCTCGAATCGATGTTCATGAAGTACGATCGTTCGCTCCTTGTGTCGGATCCGAGGAGAAAGCTTCCAAAGACGCCTTTGGGAAGAGGTGCAAGGAAGAAGCGCCAGAAATCGTACAGGTGATCTACCTTGATAATACCCGTCAGATGTTTCACTTGCGGAAAGGTCATCGGCAGTGCATACGAGGAATTCGTTAAGAGGGTCGAGATGGGAGAGCCGGCGAAAGACGTCCTCGATGCTCTACACCTCGACAGATACTGCTGCCGAAGGATGATCCTCACGCATGCGAACCTGATAGACGAAGTGGCTCCCTATTGAAGATAGGGAGCCCCCTTCCAAAATTTTTCCTTCTCGGGCCCGTGGGGTAGCTTGGTATCCTTCCAGCTTGGGGTGCTGGTGACTCGTGTTCAAATCGCGACGGGCCCACTCAAGTACTACACATTATTCCTATTTCGCCAGTCTGTGTTCCTTCCTTTCTGAAACCTTCTCAAGCATGACGACCATTGTAGTGCCCTTGGTATGATCACCTGGCACATGGTTTTCTGCCCAGATGATTCCTCCACAGGCGTTTGCGATCTTTCTCACCACGTGAAGGCCCAGGCCGGTTCCAGACACTGCGTTATCCCCTCTGAAGTATCTTTCAAAAATCTTCTCCTTGTCTTGGTCCTGGATACCTTTTCCGTTATCAATTACTCTGACGCACCAGAACTCCTTGTTCTTATGAGTCTCAGTCTGAGCCGTGACCTTGATTCTTACATCCGGTTTCGAATCGAATTTGACCGCATTGGTCAGCAGATTGACGAATAATCGACCAATGAGTGGATTGGCTTTAGCGTAGCATCCGTTCCTCGGGACCTCCATGGAGATTGAGACCTTCCTATCGAAGAATATCGCCTTTGTCTCATCAACCGCCTCAGACATGACTTGGGATAGATCCCTTGGTTCACTCTCTTCCCCGTCGAGCGCATCCGCTTTTGACAGATCGCGGACGACGGCAGCCAATTCATAAGCTCCCTTGATATTCTTGACAATCACACCGACAGCCTTTCTATCCTTATCTGAAAGGTCAGCGGACTTCTTCACGGTATCAAGGAAGTGCATTGAAGCGGTCATGTAGTTGATGATGTCATGAGACAATAGGTCGTTGAAGAACGCAGAATCATTCATCGCCTGCTCCATCTTTGTGCGCAGAATACTCTTCTCAGAAATATCTCTAATGACTAGGTGCACGCATTTCTCAGAGTGAATTGTGGTGAATCGAGCGGATATGTCTCCGACGATCTTCCGGCCGTCTCTGCCAATAAAGACCATAGTCCGGCCCTTGGCGATCCCTTCCTTATCGATCTGCCAGACGCATCTGTCCCAGGCATCCTTTCCGTCCAGAAGGTAGGTGTCGATCCCAGCGTTCACGGGTCCATCGTCTGATATGTAGCCAAGCATCTCATTTGCGGCTTCATTGACCGTTTTCATCACACCATCGAGGGTGCATATAACAATCGGGTCCGGTGAGAGGTCGATCAGGGATCGGTATTTCTCTTCGGACCTTGACAATTCCTCAGTCCTCTTCCTGACCTGTCTCTCCAGGTCAAGGTTGAGATTCTGCAGGTCAAGGTTCCGCGATAGGATCTCTTCATTCAGCCTGAGCGTGTGCTCGGATATAGATTCCCTCACTGGCTGGATGCTCAATCCCATCTGTGCCAGGACCGATTTCGGGGCTACGATGAATCTACAGATATTATCTCCTTTGGAGACACATTCGAGTTCCATTCCGAGGATCTCGTCATCTCCTTCCTCCTTGCCTTTCACAGGGAAAACCAGTTTGCCTATTCCTGCCAGGAATCCAGATATGTATGAACAGGATGGGCTCCTCTGGATCTCTCCACTTTGCAGAAACCCTATGGTCTCCACAGAATCATGACATGTGAATTCGATCAGCCGATAAATCGGGTCTATTCGATGGACTGCTATCTGGCCGAAGCCATCCCTGATGCACGCATCCACTATCGATGCCAGGAATTCTTGGGGTTCCTTTTCTTTCCGTGATGCGACGAGCTCGCCGAGGCATTGTGCGGCCGATTCAAGGCCAGCACGGTATGTTAGTTCCCTCTCGAAGTAGCCGACATCCACGCCCAAGACCCGCTTGAGCGCGCATAATCCATAGGCTGCGGTGAGAGTCTTCCTGTCCCGATTCCCGGGAGTCGATTGCCCCTGCTCTCTCGGTCGATCATTGACCTTAGTGGGGCCGTTGCCGTTCTCTTGCTCCTTCATAGGAATCACCTGGTTCAAGCATTTCTTACATCTCTGCTTGTGTCGCAGGCACCGTGCCCAAGATGTCTATTTGTGGTGATTGGAATGGTCGACAGAGTATATACTTTGGTGCTTACAATTTTCGAATCAATCATCCAATATGTTGACAAAACATCCATCACTCATCCGCCTGGATGATCGCATGAGCGACTTTCAATGCCCTCACCGTCTCAGGAACATCGTGGACTCTGACAATGTCAGCACCGTTCCTTATCGCAACGACTGCGGCTGCGATCGACCCCTCCAGTCGCTGCTCTGGTGGCAGTCCCGTTATCTTCCCGATAAACGATTTCCTTGAGACGCCTATCACGATCGGCTTTCCCAGACTTCTGAACTCTCTCAATCTGGACAGAATCTGCAAGTTGTGGTCCAAGGTCTTGCCGAAACCGATGCCAGGGTCGACCATTATCTTCCTGGATCCTATCCCATCATTCTCCGCTTCTTCAATCCGATCGCTTAGGAATGCCTTGATTTCCGCGACTACATCTCTGTATCGCGGCCTTGTCTGCATGGTTTTAGGCGCTCCTTTCATGTGCATGATGATCGCAGTCGCATCATGATCAGCGACGACCTTCCTCATTTCGCTGTGACGGAGACCTGTCACATCGTTGATGATGGTTGCTCCAGCATAGATCGCGCTCTCCGCGACCCTCGGTCTGTAAGTGTCTATGGAGATTCTTCCTGGATGCCGCCTTGCAAGCGCTTCCACGACTTCGATAGTCCTGCGCATCTCTTCTTCCTCTGATGTTGGTTCAGAACCTGGCCTGGTCGATTCTCCACCTATGTCAACGATGTCCGCTCCTGAATCGAACATCATCTCTCCTCGTCCGATTGCAGTGAGATTATCCCCAGCGATTCCGTCTCCTGAAAACGAATCCGGGGTGACGTTCAGGATTCCGATGACCCTGGGAACGTCCAATCTCAACGTGCAGGTGCCGAGTTTCATAGAATCTGGTGAGCTATTCGTCCTCTTCTTTTCAGCCAAGGTATCCTCACCGTCATCATTTGACGAGAAGGTCATCGACTATCTCAGCTATGTCTCTTATCTCTACATCGACCTTGATCAGGTCATTTCCGAACCTAAGGTTGGTCACACAGAATGGACATGAGGTGATCAGAACATCAGCAACATCCGAGGCTGCCTTCACTCGCCGTGAAGCAATCCTCTGAGCTGCGCTTGGATCAGCTGAACGCACTCCTCCTCCGCCACCACAGCATTTCGCGGAATCCTTGCTATCCTTCAGCTCCACATAGGTCGATTCCGGAATCATCTTCAATATCTTTCTGGGCGCATCATAGACCTTCAGATGCCTTCCCATGTGGCATGGGTCGTGGTATGCGATCCTCTTCTTGAATGGTCTGAATTCGAGTTCTTTCCTTGCAAGGAACTCTGTGAGATGGAGTGCTTCAAAGCCCAGTTCCATGTGCTTGGGGTACTCCTTTCTGAACATCTTGAGGCATCCAGCGCATGTGAATATCAAGGTCTTCACGCCTAGCCGCTTCACTGCCTCGACATTCGCCCTCATCAGTTCTAGGGCGAGTTTATCCTCCTGGCCAGTCCTTCTGAGCGTGCTTCCGCAGCAGACCTCATCGACCATCGTGAAATCGACTTTGAGCTTCTTAAGGATCGAAATGGTGTGTCTGGCAATCTCGGGAAGTCTGTATCTTGCAGTACATCCCACGAAATATCCTACCTCAGCTTCTTTGATTGGCCATTCAAAGTCGACCTTTGCGGATTCACCATACGGGTTCCCGGTCTTCTTCACATTCTCCTTGATCTTGGTATGTGCATCCAGTCCACAGCCAGCTTCGACTATGTCTGCTCTGACCGCCTCGACTATGTCGACTACTTGGATGTTGGATGGGCACCGTCGTTCGCAGTCTTTACAGGTGGTGCATTGGTAGAGTCGCTTAACGACAGATTCGTCAGCGGGTATCTCGCCGCGCACAAGGCCGTATGCAAGAATCACTTTGCCTCTCGCGACTGATGGATCCCATTGGTTGTCTTCGAAGTAGGGGCAGACGCTCTTGCAGAAACCGCAGAAAGTGCAAGTTAGCATCTCCTTCTCGAGTTTCCTTGCCCGGTCCGCCTTTATCTTCTTGCCAACCATATGACTCGCCGATCGGTGATGAAGCCAGTAGCGTTCACTGGACCTGTGGGACTGTAATCACAGCGTCCATAATAAAGGTCACCTTGGATGATGGCCCTAGTTCCGATATTGCGGCATCGATCGCTTCCTGCAGAGTGGCCATAGGTACCATATGAGCTTTCTTGGCGATCGCAGGGTCCAGTTTGGTCACGGCCATCATCTTGCACTTGAGGCCTATCTCAGCCATCTTACCTGCTTTGTGATACCCTAGTTTGTATGTGTGGGATATCTTGTCTAATACATCCTTTGGGGTATTTGCGCTCCCAAGGAGATTAAGGAATGTTTCCGGACCCACCCCGGTTCTGCAGGCGCTGACCAGTATGATTACCCCACCGTCTCGCACTGCGTATTTTGCATTGTCCAACGCCTTCTGCGATTGATAAAGGTCGATATCATACGGGAACGCGGTCACCGCCACCACGACATCTGCTTTCTCCTTGAGCTTGATGACGAATACCTCATCCGCCTTCTTGACACCGCCTCTGAACGCTCGTTTCAGGTCACCGGCAGATGCATGGCATATCTTGTGATGCTTGTCCAGAACAACCATTATTGTGAAAATGCGTTTATCTTTCAGAGCTTGGACGACTTCCTCCATATCCTCATGTACGGGGTTCCCTTTCAATCTAAGGGACTGAGCTTCCATCTTAAGAGCCAGCTTATGGTTCTGCTCTATAGTCTCATATGCTGCCACGCCTGGCAGGAACGATTTCCTGCCCCCGGTATATCCTGCGAAGTAATGTGGCTCGACGCTGCTTATCACGAGGATCCTGTCTGCATCCATGACCTTACGGTTCAATCTGAGTTCCGTCCCGTTCTTCGAGGTCCCGATGAATATCATTTCGCTATTCCTCGAATCGTGGGCTTCTACCCTGTCCTTGATCCGATCATACATTTCCCCGAAGATGAACCGATACTCTTCCTCCGTTGGGGCCCGATGCATGCCAGTCGCTATGAGATAACTGACATCCACATTTCTCAAGATGTGCGTCGATTGCATCGAGTATGCGTCCTGTCGGAGTGGGTCTGGTCGCATCGTTCACTATCACTAAGACGTTCTTGGCTCCTTTCAAGAAGTTATCGAGGTTGTCCGAGCCAACGGGGTTGGCTATTGCGTATTCGAGAAGTCTGCCTTCATCGACTGGTGGCAACTCCTTAGGGTGCACAATCTCGCCGATGTTCGCGTCCGGGAGATCAACGATCTCCTTTCCGTCCCCATACTTAACTTCTATGCGCATGCGGAATACCGGCGAGCAATAGAGCTTCCTGTATTAGTACGTTAAGGTTTGTCACGGTAAGCGTAGGGGCTCCTCGGTCAGGTCTTAAGAAGGCTTAATTACGTCATATGAATCTGTATCGCTCATGAAGACTCTCGGGACCCTTGGTGAGCGCGAGGCCATAAGGGTTATCGACAGGATCGTCAAGAGCGATGTCCCTGTAGGTATCGGGGATGACTGCGCAGCTATGGACATTGGCGACAAGTATCTGCTGGTAACCACGGACATGATGGTCACCAAGACACATATCCCGAAGGGCATGGGTCCCTATGACATCGGCTGGTCGCTGGTGGCCGTGAACCTGAGCGACATCGCCGCAATGGGTGGCAGGCCCCTGGGCTTAGTGACTGCAATAGGCATAACCAAGGGCCATCCAATTGACTTCCTTGAGCAGATGGTCGATGGGATGAATGACTGTGCCCTCAGGTTCGGTACTTCGATTGTGGGCGGAGACACCAAGGAACACGAAGATCTGATTCTCTGTGGAACGGCGGTTGGTGAGGTCGACAAGGACAAAATCCTGCTCCGGAAGGGCGCGAGGCCGGGGGATTTGATTGTAGTCACTGGTTGTCTTGGTAAGGCAGGCTCCGGATTCTATTCATTAAAGCGTGGTCTCAACCTGAAGGAGGCTGAGGACAAACTCAAAAGACCATGGCCGAGGATAAAGGAAGGTCTGGCGCTGGGAGCTTCGGGTTATGTCACTTCCTGTATGGATATCTCAGATGGTCTTTCTGCATCCATATTCGAGCTGTCCAGAAACTCGGGATTGACCCACGAGATTGACTATGCTCTGGTTCCAAAGGCTTCAGAGGTTTGTCAGGCATTCCAGGATGCCGAACGCCAGAAGGACCTGGTACTCAATTTCGGTGACGATTTCGAGCTTCTGTTTACCATAAA
Source organism: uncultured Thermoplasmata archaeon (assembly GCA_963719945.1). Lineage (GTDB taxonomy): Archaea > Thermoplasmatota > Thermoplasmata > UBA10834 > UBA10834 > UBA9653. The sequence continues at coordinate 157,579 of CAVRDX010000003.1, forward strand.
GAGGGATCACGAGGCCGACCTCGCAACTCTGTCAGAACAGATTGGCTGCCCTTTGACAGTCATTGGCAAAGTGACGAGTGGTGAGGAGAACATACTTATTGACAATGGAATGAGGGCGAAACTGGAGAATCTCGGATATGAGCATTTCCGAATTCGCAAGGCATGAAGCACTCCATTATTCGGTCGAGGGGGACAAGGTCCGATGCAGCCTATGTCCTCATTCCTGCTTGATCTCCAACGGCAAACGAGGGATCTGCGGAGTGCGGGAACATCGTTCATCCAAGCTCTATTCGTTGATATATGGTAGAGCATCCTCGATCCATCCTGACCCTATCGAGAAGAAGCCGCTGTTCCATTTCCTTCCGGGGACGACTGCAATCTCATTCGGGAGCGTAGGCTGCAACCTCTCATGCAGGCATTGTCAGAATTATAGCATCTCCCGAGCGGATCCATTCGATTCAGAGCTGGTAACCATTACGCCGGATGATGTGGTCCGCTATGCCAAGGATACAGGCGCGTCTTCAGTGTCCTGGACATACAACGAACCCATAATCTGGCATGAATTCACAACGGTTGCCTCCAAGGTCGCTCACGCCAATGGCCTGAAGACTAGCTATGTGACGAATGGTTTCATACAAGAGACTCCACTCCGGGAACTCCGTGGCCTCATAGATGCCATGAACATCGATGTGAAGGGTTTTAGAGAGGCGTTCTACAAGAATATCTGCGGAGCCAGTCTTGAACCGATTCTCAGAACATGCGAGATAGCTCATGAGATGGATATTCACATAGAGCTGACATATCTCATAATCCCAAAGCATAATGACACAGAAGCGGAGCTAGGTGAGTTCTCCCGGTGGGTGAACGACAAGCTGAGTCCCGAGATTCCAGTTCACTTCTCGGCTTTCCATCCTGATTACAGACTCATGGACGTTCCGCGCACGCCGATATCCACATTGGATCGAGCGTATCGAATCGCGAAAGCTTCTGGTCTGGAATACGTGTATCTGGGGAATATCCATGCAGCTGACAAGGACAACACATACTGTCCAGACTGCGGCTCTTTGATGATCGAACGCGATGGTTTCGTTGTATCAACGAACAAAACCAAGGACGGTGTCTGCAGCAAGTGCGGCAGATCGCTGAACCTGATAGTTGCACGCTAGGAGGATCATTCTGGGATGGATGTTCAGTACGTCATCGAGGTCCTTAGAATGGAGTATGGAGGGGATGGATGGTGGCCTTCCGAATCAGTCTTCGAAGTCACCGTGGGCGCCATACTGACACAGCGCGTATCCTGGAAGAACGTCAATATGGCCATTGCCAATCTAAAACGCGTCCATGTACTCGATCCACGGGCAATAATGGCGCTCGATGAATCGCGCTTGCAGGAACTGATCCGCCCATCGGGATTCTATAGGCAGAAATCTAGATATCTGAGGACATTCTGCGAATACATCCTCGATCGATATGATGGAGATCTCGATCGCATGAAGGGTATGCGGACAGCCCAGCTTCGTGGAGAACTGCTGTCGTTGGACGGTATCGGTCCAGAGACTGCCGATACGATACTCCTTTACGCGCTCGACCATCCAAGCTTCGTGGTGGATTCCTATGCATTCCGCCTCTTTGGTCGGCTAGAACTTGGTCTGGGTCGGTCATATGACAAGGTCAAGAACGAGGTGGAGGATGCGATTGGCAGAGATGTTCGAAAACTCTCCCTTGCGCATGCACTTGTCGTGACTCAGTGCAAGACACATTGTCTTTCAACCCCTCTATGTCTGGGTTGTCCACTTTGCGGGGATTGCCCTTCAGAGGTTCATGAGGGGTAGAAGTATATTGCCCACTATTGTCGTGAACACCAGACTTGCGAATATCGGGATGATGAAAGGCACCTTTGGAGTGACCCAGAGACGTTCATGACCGGCAGCGACCAATTGCTCAACCTCCAATGCAAGCTCTTCCTTTCTCCGCGGTCTTGTGTGTCGTACATGGTTTCCGTCGACGATGTGTTCCATCAGCCAGACATGTTTCCCGCCGATGTCATCTGCATCCATCCTGTATCCGAGGAACGCATATGGTAATTCGAATTCTCTAGATGCGATGTTCTTCACAACGAATAGGATCGGGAGGAACACAACCAGAATCGCAGCGTTCACCAAAACGATGAACGAGAACGGGAAGAAGACCTCAGTATACCAATCTCCCAATGCAATTATCGGGAAGATATCGATCTGCGGATAGAATGGGAACATGATTGAGAGCGCAATCAATGCCTTCGCATCCGCCCCTCCGCGGATGATGTCGAAGGCATACATGACTATTATCGCGAACATCATCACTGGGATTGTCAATAGGTGGAGGAAATATTTGTCATCCTTCCACATGTATGCGAGGATTATTGTGGATGCGATCGCGCAGCCATATTCGAGCAATGGAGCGAATCCTGACAATGGGCTATCCTCTCCGAAATCGATGTAGACATCGGCGAGAATGGCAAGGATGGGTATCAATATCAGAATGTATTCAAGCCGGACTTCTTCGATGACCATCCTCAGCGAGAGGATGGCGATGGCAATCACGGATAGGACTATCCAGAATCGGTTGCTGACCCTTCTCGTCTTCAAATCGAGATATGATGCGTACCCGAGGATGGAACCTGCGGCGATTATTTGGATGATGGTTATGTATGTTGTATCGTCCACGCGAGAGCATTATTATGTCCATACTTAAGTCATTCGAGATTGCATTCGCAAGTCTGATTGTCTGATTCGACGATCATGGGCTCATCATGCCAATTCTAGCCCCAGATCAATGGCCATCCTGACTGCCCTTCCATGCTCTGCATTCGAGAGCTTGTGCTTTAGTTCGGGGTGCTCCGATGCCCTGTGTTCTGGTCTATATTGCCCCATAACGTTTACGATGACATCCTCGAGATTATCCGATATCCATGTCAGTACTGGCATGGTGCAGCATTCCAGATGGCCGGGCAGGACGAGATGCCTTATGATCATCTCTGCACCTTCTCTTGCTATGAGATGATTCCTCTTTACTATTCTCATATACTCTGGGACATTGGACAACCTTAGCGCGCACGCGTCGTTCCCATACTTGAAATCTGAAAGATATATGTCTATTACACCATTCAATAATCCCATCGCATCATCCGTCATGTACATGTTTGAGTTCCAGATTTGAGGAAGATTAACATCGCAATTCTTCATAGTCTCAAGCACATAATGGGTGTGGGCTGTCGGGTCGCCTCCCACCCAGTTGACATTCCTTGAACCTTGAACCGCTCTTCTCTTGATGATCGCTGCCAATGCATCTGGCAGAATCTCAGCCCCAGATTCCGGACTGGTGCTGATATCCCAGTTCTGACAATATGAGCAATCGAAAGTGCAGCCTGTGAAGAATATCGTGTGGGATGGTATCAGATCCGTTTCCTCTCCCATATGCAGAAACTCGGCCGATATTCTGGTATTGAGGACGCCACAGTGACCTCTCTCTCCTTTGGATCGATCTACGCCGCATCGTCGCTCACAGAACCCACAGTGTCTTAGCATGGCCCCCGCTCTCTCAAGCTTCGCATGCATAGATGCGTCTGATCTCTCTGGGTGCGATTTTGCGATCAGGTAGCGCGCTTTGGACTTCCCATCCAGTATTGAATTGTAGTGTGTCAGGGCCTTCGAAACCATCTATCGTGTATCTGTCTCTGCACAGATTAAATAGCTATATCGCCAGTGCCTTCACTGGATGCAATCAGATTCTCTGGAGTCGATCCCTGACATATGGCAATCCACATACGATATCATCTCACAGGTGCCCAAAGGAAGGATAACCACTTATGGTGCGGTTGCCAGGGCCTTGGGCGATATCATCGCAAGCAGGTTCGTCGGCCTTGCTGTCAGTCAGAACGAAAACAGGTGTAGAGTCCCCTTTCATAGAGTCATCAGTTCGAACGGCCAAATCGGAGGGCATTCCCGAAACTCCTCTGAACGGAAGAGTGCTCTGCTCGAAGTTGAAGGGATAGATGTCAGCTCAGGAAAAGTGCATGACCTGGAATCTGTCCTGTTCGACGAATTCGAAACAACCTACCCTCTACAAGAATTGAAACAGCGTCAGAGAGTACTCAGGCGGAAGGTAGCGATTCCTTCAAGAGACATCGGGGTCGATCATATCGCAGGAATCGATGTCGCATACTCTGGTGACCAGGCCTTTGTATCCCTTGTCATATTCGATGCGGGTACTGGCGATGAGGTCGAGCGGCGTGTCCTCGAGAACAATGTAGGGTTCCCTTATATTCCGTCTTATTTGGCATTTCGAGAATTGCCATTGATCATGCCCCTGTCGAATTCGTTGAACGAGCGGACAGTTCTGATTTATGACGGGAATGGGACACTACACCCTGAGCGATTCGGCATTGCCTGTCATGCAGGCGTGGAACTGGGAATCCCAACAATAGGTGTCGCCAAGAAGCTACTCTGTGGAACCCCGTGCGGTAGGTCATTCAAGAACGCCCGAGAGGTCAGGCTGAATGATGAGGTCGTTGGGTATGAGTATTCCACGAGCGGGTCGGGAAGACCGATATACGTGTCGGCGGGCAACGGCATATCTCAGAAACAGGCACTGACTATTGTTGGGAGAATGACGGGGCATCGTATACCTGAGCCCACACGGCTAGCTCATATTGCCGCGGGCAATGCGCGTCGGGCGAAAACTCACAAATAGACGGGTCACAGTGGGTGTCAATCGATGCGTATCTGCGTGTTTGGTGCGGGCTCCCTTGGCAGTGCGATAGGGGGATTGTTATCATCGAAGCATGAGCTTACCCTGGTGGGTAGGGACCCTCACATCGGTGCGATCAATAGCAGCGGATTGAGAATCACGGGTAGCCGAAATCTGTCCGTCTCCCTAGATGCAAGGACGACAATTGCCGGAATTCCTCAGCCAGAATTATTGATAATCACGGTCAAAGCCTTTGATACAGAATCTGCCATTGCTATCTGTCGACCCATGATCGGAGAGGATACCATGGTGCTCACTCTCCAGAATGGACTGGGAAATCTCGAAGCATTGAGATCCTGGAAAGGCGCGAAGGCTTTTGGCGGATCGACGACCTTGGGCGCGATGCTCGAATCACCAGGCACTGTTCGCCTCTCCGGACTCGGAAGGACGGTTATCGGATCCGATATCGATCCAGATGGCGCATCTGAGATTGCCAACGCACTATCCGAATCAGGAATCCCGGCGACTACTGGCGAGAATGTTATTAGGGAGATATGGTCAAAAGCAATCGTGAGCGCTTCGATAAACCCTCTGACTGCGGTATTGCGCATCTCGAACGGGGAACTGTTGGTTAGCGATGTTATATCGCGCTTGATGGATGAAGTGTGCTCGGAATGTGTTGCCATCGCCAATGCAGCTGGGATACCCCTCCCGCTTGGACCCATGCCTGAGCGAGTACGCCAGGTGGCGAAGGAGACATCCTCGAACAGGTCGAGTATGTTGAGGGATATCGAATTGGGTAGAAGAACAGAGATCCATCAGATAACTGGCATCATGTGCAAGTACGCTGCATCTCTTGCCGTGCCTGCACCTCTGAATCGCACATTATTGGCCATGGTCGAATCGCTGGCTGTCCCTCGTGGAGAAAGGTTAATATCGTAACAAGCTACTCTTCCGCACCGTGATAAGATGGTAGATGTGAAGGAGCTAGCCGCCAACGCCAAAGTGCTCAGGAAGAAAGGCCTGAGTGTGAGGGAGATAGCCGACGAATTGCACCTTTCTATTGATACGGTCAACTATCTGATTGAGTATGGGGCGGAAGGATTGCCGCCATCCGATGTGAAGATCGGATGGAGATCCATTGGAGTGTCTGGTTACAGGATCGGACTCCTGTCCGAAATGCTTGCAGACATCGCCCTTGAGGAACTCTCGAAGAGGGACAAACTGGCAGATGTGATCCTCGGCATATCCATCAACGGAATCCCGTTCGCTACGAAGCTGTCCGAGATAATGGACCTCGACTTCGGGGTATATAGACCGCATTCGGAGACAGAATCCGGCGGAGCTTTCAGCTCGAACTTCGCATCTCCGGGTGATGGTAAGAAGATCATCGTGATTGATGATGTTCTTAGCACTGGCGCAACGATCAAAGGTGCCATTACAGATATCCGCGAGGCTGGAGGAGACCCGGTCCTGGTCCTTGTCATTGTCAACAAGAGCAGCCTGAACGAGATCGATGGTGTGCCGCTCAGAGGACTTATCCGATCGAGATCTCTCGGCGGTACGATCCTCGGAGGAGCTGCCAAGAAAGGCTTCCCGTACGATTAGAATTTCTTCGCGGAGAGCCTGAGAGCCTCTAGGACGGGCATAGATTTGCCCAGCATGAATCGTTCTAGGGCACCTCCTCCCGTGCTGCAGTATGAGAATCTGCCCATGAGACCCAGCTTGTTAGCTGCTGCACTGGAATGCCCTCCACCAATAACTGAGAACGCCCCTGATTCCACTATCGCTTCGTAGATTGCCTTTGTCCCAGTCGCGAAGGCCTCCCTCTCGAAGACTCCGGGCGGTCCAGATAGGAATATGGTTTTTGATTTGAGTATTATCTCGGAGTATGTAGTGATGGTCTTGGGTCCTATGTCTAGGATCCCAGCATCGACTGGTAGTTCATCGATATCGAACTCAGCTCGTGCTCCGTCGACGTCTATTGCTGCATCTGAGGGTAGGATGATCTTATCAGAATGCTTTTCGTAGAGTCTCCTTGCAGACTCAGCAACCTCGGACCCTGCCACATCCTTCTCGATGAGTCTTTCCGTTTTCGAGCCAACTCTCTTCCCGAGACACCATAGGAATCCGTAGCCTGCAAGTCCCGCCACCAAGATGTGGTCCACATTGTCCTCCTCGACAAGTTTGGAGATCGCCTGCAGCGCATCGGAGAGTTTCTTCCCTCCGAATATATAGGTCGATGGTCTCTTGGGATTCTGGAATACTTCGGTGAGAGTCGACACTTCCTTCTCAAGGAGTCTCCCCGCGGCAGAAGGCATCGCACTCGCGAACCCCACCAGCGAGGCGTGAGTTCTATGGGATGATGCGAAAGCATCATTGATGAATATGTCGAATTTTGGCGCGAGCTCCTTCACGAGCTCTGATTGGGCATGCTCATCGGGAGTCCGACTGAGCTGCTCCTCAGAGAAGAATCTGACATTCTTCATCAGGATGCACTCACCCTCGGTCATGCCGTCTATGATCTTCTGAGCGTATCCGCCGAACAAGTCATCGACATACTTGACCTTCCGTCCGAGATACTTCGTAAGATAGTTCGCGTGCTCGTTCAGTGGTATGAAATCATAATCGCCGGGTCTTCCTTGGTGAGCCAGGACGACTACCTTGGCCCCGCGGTCGAGTAGCTCTCTGATGGTTGGGACGGAAGACAATATCTTCGACCCATCTTCAAGCATCAGGGTCTTTTCATCCACAGGCGAATTGATGTCGACTCTTAGAAGCACCTTCTTGCCATGCAGGTCAAAGTCATCCAGTGTATTGAAACCCATCCGACTCGCCCCCTCACATATCCTGTCGGAGACTGTCCCCTTATGATGCCTGTTGCTCGTGTGAATCGGTCCGCGCTTGTGCGCCGAACCTCCTGAACCGTTCTTCAACACCGGAGCCCCCATGCTCCGGCAAAGCCGGAACAGACTGCGGAAATCATCTGGTGTACCACAATGAACGTTCCATATAAATCCTTGGCGACGCTATCAACGAGTGGAAGCAGATAGAAAGTATTTAGATGGGGAGTGGCGATTGGTAAATGTGGATGCGTTTAACAGCGGTTTTTGCCACAATGATTCAAGAAAGGAGTGTTTGATTTGAAGGCTATTGCGATAGACAAGCTGCTCGTGAAGGACATTATGACCCAGTCTCCACTGACCGCAGATAAGGGTGAGACCGTCTCTCAAATGATATCCAAGATGAGGAAGAACAAGGTCCGGGAGATACCGATTGTTGAAGGAGGCAAACCGCTGGGCCTGGTTAGCTACAAGGCCCTATTGGCTCGAAGGAACGTTCCGCTGACAGCCAAAGTCGAGCATATCATGATCCCCTGTCCGAATTTGGAGGAAGACATGAGCGTGCTACATGCGGCCGAGGAACTGATGTTGGCGGGTGTCCGCGGGGCCCCAGTGGTCAGGAACCACAAGATGGTGGGCTTCCTGTCCCGGACCGATATCGTGAAGGTTTTGCCGCAGGTCGACGAATTGAAGGGGCGCATGGTCCAGGATTTCATGAGCAAGACTCCCCAGTCGGTCACCGAGAAGGAGACCATCCGAAAGGCCCAGATCATCATGAAGGGTTTGGATGAGAAGGGGTTGCCCGTCGTCGATGATATCGGTCATCTGATCGGTGCCATAGGTATGACCGAGATCATGGACGTGATGTGGTCGCCGAAGGCTTCGAAGCCTCCAAATGAGATCAAGGGCTCGGACCGACAGGCCGCCGACATTCGAGTCGGGAGCGTCATGAACCGATCCCCTGTCTACATCTCCCCTACAGATACCGTCGAGAAGGCGGTCTCAATCATGCTCAAGAAGAACCTGTCCACTCTATTCGTGACTGATGAGAACAAGCTCATCGGGGTCGTGTCCCAATTCGATCTGATGGAGCAGGTCATCAGCCTCAAACCGAGAGAGGGCGTCTATGTCCAGATAACTGGCCTCGACTTCGATGATCCCGAAGTGTACGATGTCCTTTACGAACTCATTGGGAAAGCTATGAAGAGGATTGACAGGTTCGAATCGCCCCGAGTGTTCACCCTCCATGCGAGCGTACACAATCTGGACGGTTTGAAGAGTAAGTACGGCCTGGGCGCAAGACTCACCACTGCGAAAAACATGTACTATGGCAAGATTGTGGATTGGGATTTATACAAGGCCATGGACGAGCTGCTCAATACGCTCGAGAGGAATGTCAAGCGGGATCACGAGAAGCAACTCGACCAAGTCAAGAAACGGAAATCCAAACTATAGATCCCAATACTCGGACGCATTCCGTTTGCATCGTTCAATCACGCTGCGTCCGAGGCAGCTGTTGTCTATCATGTCAGTGAACTCCATTGGCACTTCGACTCCTTGCATTGCGCCATAGGCTCCCGTAACCACTTCCGCCAGTGATGGCACGTCATACCCTCCTTCGAGCATGAACGTCGCCCTGTTGTTGCAGCTCTTGGCCAATTCCAGAAGACTCCTGACCTGTCGCACATGTCCATCTGAGGACAGGCTGAGGGATGCGAGAGGGTCCCTGTAGTGATTATCTACTCCCAAGCTCACTAATATCGCATCTGGAGCGAACTGCTCCAGTACCGGCTTCAAGAAATCATTGTAGGCCACGTCGTATGTGGAATCTCCACATCCGGACGGGAATGGCATGTTGAAATTGAACCCCTTCCCTTCTCCTTTGCCGACGAAATCCACATTCCCAGTTCCTGGGAATATGCCCGTCTGATGTGTGGATATATAAAGGACATGGGGGTCGCTCGCGAATATTTGCTCAGTCCCGTTTCCGTGATGGACATCCAAGTCGACGATGGCGATCTTACTATCTCCATTCTTGAGAAGATACTTCGCAGCTATCGATATGTTGTTGAAATAGCAGAATCCCATCCCATAGTTCGGTCCAGAATGGTGGCCAGGTGGTCTCGTCATCGCCAGAGCCGGTTTTCCAGAATCCTTGGAGAACCGCACGGCATCAATTGCGCACTCTGCAGAAAGGGCGGCTATTTCATAGGTCTCGTGATGTACTCTGGTATCCATGGTCAGGCTGCATTCGCCACAGGTTTCGAGAAAGTCGATGTAATCGCTGTCATGGACGAGTTCCAGGTGCGCCCTCTGTCCCATCTTCGATGCCCTTACATCCCTCCACAAATCGTGGGCCTTCAGCTTCTGCACGATCCCACGCAGTCTCTCTGGTGATTCAGGATGGAATGGGTCCTGTACATGCCCGTAGAATTCCTCGTTGAAGAATATGGCCACGTAACTCCCTTAATCGAGTCTCCGTAGATAAGCGTTATCTCAGACACTGACTGACTTGCGCAATGTTCATATCGGATCGGATTCCCTTTCACTTCCATGATTGATTCGACCATTCGATATTTCGACTCGCCTGGTAAGAGGAACACCGATCATGTCATGGATGCTGTGGCCAGACGGTTGGAACTCGGTGGCATCACACACATTGTCGTTGCCAGCAATTCCGGATATACCGTCGAGAGGTTGCTCTCCAGAATTGTCGGCATTCCTGTCAAGGTTGTGGCGGTCACCCATCATTGCGGATTCGAGGCGGAAGGAGAATGCGAGATGGGACGGGATGTGGAAGATTCGCTTAACTCCAAAGGTGTGCGGATCGTGAGAGCTTCGCACGTGTTATCTGGCATAGAACGTTCAATCACCAGAAAGCTGGGTGGCGCATCTCGCCTGGAGGCGATTTCGGAATCCTTGCGGGCCCTCTTCGGCCAAGGACTCAAAGTATGCGTCGAGATCACGGTGATGGCTGCTGATAACGGAGCGATTCCTTGCGGAGATCTCGAAGTAATGGCCATCGGCGGCACGGGGACTGGGGCAGATACCGCCTGTGTTGTCAGGCCAGCTCATGCGAATTCCTTTTTCGATTTCGAGATACGGGAGATACTTGCGATTCCAAGGGTCAAGCGAAAGGGAAAGCGAAAGTAACATATGCTCGGGACAGTCGTCCCAATAGTGGTAGGGACATGAGTGTCGAACAGCTTGTGGTAATGATCATAGCATTGATACTCGTGGTATTGATCTTCTTCGTCAGTGCGTCTCTGGTTGGCGGGGATTGGTCGATGGATGGGTCTTATGCCCTACGTCTTGTGCTCATATCTTTCATGGCCGTTCTGGTTATTCCGCTTCTCAGAAACATCGCCTCAGAGGCGGATTTCGGAGACCTCGGGTTGTTACTCGCTTTTGTAGTGCTCGTCGTGGCCGTCAGGTTCGTCCTTGTGGAGGAACTGCCAGTGTCCGATGATTGGGCAGCTTCGCTAGTCATATCTTTTATAGGGGTCATCCTAATTTATTTGGTCGAGGAGATCGCCCAGAGAGTCTTCGATGTGCACATGCTTGCGGTATTCTAGATACTTCTGAACTCCTTTGTGCATGGGGTGAGTATCTGGCAACCCTTCTTGGTGATTAGCACATCATCCTCTATGCGCACCCCACCGAACCCCTTTATGTATGCGCCGGGCTCGACTGTAAGGACCATTCCTTCCTCCAGGGTCATATCCCTTGCGTATGATATCGCACCTGGGTCATGGACCGACATTCCAAGGCCGTGTCCTGTACTATGAATGAATCGTCCTCTGAACTTGCTCCTGTCGATGACTCCCCTCGCTGCCAGATCCACTTCCTTACCACTGACGCCTGCATGGATCGCATCGATGGCAGCCATCTGTGCTTCGAGGACCGTCTCGTACATCTCCTTCTGTCTTTGATTCGGCTGCCCGCAAATGAAAGTCCTGGTTATGTCCGACACATATCTCTTGTACTCAGCGCCAAAATCGAACAATGCGAGCTGTCCTTTTCTCAACCTCTTCTGGCCGGGATAGTAATGCGGCTCAGCGCTGCTCGCTCCAAAAGCGACTGCAGTGACGAAAGCCGGTCCCGCGGCCCCGAGTCTCATCATCATGTGATTGAGTTCCGCAGCGCCCTCGGTCTCAGTGTGTCCTTCCGAGACCATATCCGGTATCTTCTCAGCAGCCAATGTGGCGATCTTGCAGGCTTTCTTGATTCTGATGATTTCATCGGGTTGCTTCAACATTCGGGCATTCTCGATATCCTGTGAGACATCGAGCAACCTGATACCCTTGGCCGCTTTCTTGATCTTGAGATAATTGGCGTGTGTCAACTCGCGCGCGTTGACCCCTACCGTTCGGTACCCCTTCAGCTTCCTTTCCAGTAACTTGGCACGGTGTTCAGTGCTTTCGAATACCGTCGTCTTCACTCCGGAGGTCTCTGCACTGAGTTCTTCCAGCTCCGAACTGATCACCTCGGTCTTCTTGGGGGTGACAATGGCTATGCATCCTTCGAAAAGACCGTTTGGGATGCCAGTGGCATAGAAGAAGCTCTTGTCCAGGTTCGGGTCCGTACCATTCATTAGCACTACAGCGTCCACTTCGGTCTTCATGGACGCAAAGATGCACTTCTCCTTCGTCGGCAAGTGATCACTGGCAGAATAATGTGTGTCACGATATAAGAGGTTGATGAGCCTAAACTCCAACCCACATGTGTCCGGTGATCTTCCTTATGGCCGATATTGCAGACAATGCTGCCAGGTAACTCGTCTTCGGATTGCGAGGCGACGGTAGATTCCTAGTAACCACATCCAGCTCGCCGAACCTCCCCTTTGCCCTCAGGTTGTGCTCGTTGGTCTTGACTTGCGGGTCACAGACTATCCTTATCGTGGTCTTCTCGAAGCCGATCCCTGCGAGCGATATCGTGGCGGCGACATTGATGTTCTGGGGGAAATGCTTGACCGCCTCCCTGGCCGAACCCTGGAACAACTCCGTCCTTACGCGTATTTCCGAGGGGATGATCCCTTTGGATTCCAGATATGCGCTGGGTCCGAAGGCCGATGGAGGTTTCGTAGTCGTGAGCGTCACCTCATCTATCTCCTCCATGCTCGCCGAGGAGAGGGCGTCGATTCCTCCTATGGCTCCGCTCGGGATGAATATCTTGGCACCCTTTCTCTTCGATAATCGGTAAGCATCCGCCTGGAACTCCTCGTCCTGGAAGACACCAACGCTCATGACTAGAACATTCACCCCTGCCGAAAGGGCAAGAGGCACATAGTATCTGGCAGCATCCTGACTGGCTGCCTCGGCAACCAATCCTATCTCCCCCAGGATAGGAACAATGTCCGGGACATAAACGACCTTCTTAGTATGCTCCTGAAGCCTGGTCGCACATTCCTGGGACCGATCAGTCAGGTATGTGGTTTCCACCTCTGGAAAGCCGTCCACAGCCTTCGCGATTGTCGTACCAATCGCGCCACATCCGATGACGCAGATCTTCACATTATGCCTGAGATAGGGGTGAATATAAAAACTTTCAGAGCCAACAATTATCGTTCCTGCCTGGAACTGGTATATGCATCTATGCAGCATCCTTTTTGAACAGGAAATATGGTATCCATTCTTGATGAACGACCTCTCTGACAAGCTAGCCAAGGCTGTGAGGTCACGATTATGCAACTCCTGCGATTATGTCGAATTAAGGGCAGAATCCACAGTTCACACTGCTATCGACCATCGCGATTCGAGCATCGAAGTGATCTCTCGCAGATATGAGTCAGGACACTCCGCGCGGGTTCTAAAAAATGGCTGCTGGGGTTTCTCCGTATCTGATGGTTTCCGGGACATCCAATCTACAATCAGGAACGCTGCGAAAGCCGCATCCGTAGTTCCTCCGAGAGAAGATGAGGCCTTTGCTGGATTATGCAAGATCAAGCCAGTCCAGCGGCATATCCGCTCGCGCACAAAAGAGCCCATTCACGAAATCGATATAGATGAAAAGGTCTCGTTCCTGAAGGATGTATGTCAAGGCATAATCCATTCTGATCCAAGGATCACAACATCCCTCACGAACTATCGTGACACCTCCGGTAAGAAACTGCTGGTCACTAGTGAGGGGACATGCATCGAGACAGATGTCACGCTGGTGAATCTCATGACCACCGCATCAGGTCGAGTCGATGGGCGTTCCGTATCGTCCAGGGACGAAGTAGCGACCGTGACTCATGGTTGGAATCTATTCGAGAAGAAGGAGACTGCGGAAACGATAACGGGGAGGTTAGTGAAGCGGATTCAGGGTCAGATGAACGGGGTTCCTGCGAAACGCGGGACATTCCCGTGCGTCCTTTCTCCAAGAGTCGTCGGCATGCTCGCCCATGAGGCGCTCGGGCATCTTGCCGAAGCGGATTTCTTCTCTGCTGGGGCTTTCGGAGGTCTTGAAGGAAAGCGGGTTGCTCCTGAGAGCGTCACGATAATAGATTCCCCTTCAATAGACGATGGCTTTGGCAACATCAAGATAGATGACGAGGGTGTAGTTGCGAGAGACGCGGTCCTGATACGAAATGGTGTTCTGGGCGAGCAGATGACTGACCGAGAATGGGCTGCCCGCCTCGGGGCCCGTCCAACAGGAAACGCACGAGCCGAATCCTACAGAGTGCCTCCGATCATCAGGATGAGGAACACATACTTTGCAGAGGGTGACATGTCTCTCGATGAATTACTCGAGGACAAGAAATTCGGCTATTATTGTGTCGACGTCAGGGGTGGCCAGGCCGAGTCCAATTCGAGCTTCCAGGTCGGCATCCAAGAATGCTATGAGATTCGTAATGGCGAGATAACAAAGCCCGTCCGCAACCTCGCGATCAGTGGGATCGCTGTCAATTCGCTGCAGTTGATCGACGGCCTCGGAGATGATTTCGATATCGAATCGAGCTATTGCGGGAAGTTATTCCAGTATATGGCGACCAGCGACGGCGGTCCCCATATGAGTCTGAATAAAGGAGCCATCGTCTTCGGGGGATCGGGATGATGACCCACAAATCTCTCGGACAGGAGACCGAATTGAGGGGAGTCCTTGAGACAATCCCTGATCATGCGAGAAGGCTGGGCTTGGATGAATTCGAAGTCTTTGCGTATTCGAAATCCTCCAGACGCCTGATGATCGATACGAACCGTATCAACTCAGCTACCGCTGTCAATAGCACGGGCCTGTTGATCAGGGTCGTGCGCGATGCCAGGGCAGGTGCATCGTTCTGCAGTTCGTTTAGATCAAAGGACATCGAGAGATGCATGCGTAGCGCGAAAGCCATCACAGCTTCTAACCAACCGGATGCCAATTGGCCTGGATTCCCCTGTGCGAAGGGCAATTATCCTGAGATCAAGGGTCTTTTCGATCCCAGACTCGTCTCCCTAGAACTCGACAGGCTGAAGGATATGGCCGCGACTATGATTGAAGGTGCCAGAGCGGTCGCAAAACCCATTTCTGTCACCCTCGGAGGCGTGGAATGCATAATCCAATCGACAGGCGTGCTAAATTCGTCTGGAATAGACGCATATAGGCAAGAGACTGCACTCCAGGCTTTCTGCGTATCGCTCTGGGGGTCTGGATCGTCGGTTACGGCGGAGTCCGCTCAGGAATCGATGTCTCGTTCGATGAATATGGATTTCGAGAAGATCGGTCGAGACAGTGCCGAGATTGCATTCAAATCCTCCGTCATAGCAGATTCCAGCACCGGTGAGTGCGATGTGGTCTTCAGTCCAGCCGCGCTCGGTAGCGGTGACTCGGGCCTCCTGAACATAATGATGCAGAAAGCCTTGTCTGGCCAGAGCGTCGTTAGAAGGAATTCGTTTCTGTCGGAATTATTGGGGGAACAAATTGCCCCTGAGGGACTCACGATCTATGATAATCCTGTCCTGAGTGGCGTCATAGGATCCAGGCAGTTCGATGATGAAGGCATGCCGACGAAGAAGAAGACGCTGATAAAGGACGGCGTCGTGACCGGTTTCGTCTGGGACAGTTACTATGGCGCGATGGCCCATAAACCATCGACTGGGAACGCAATCAGGGACCAGCTCACCGGCGCGATATCTTCATCTCCCCTGAACCTCCAGATCCGACCTGGTAGGGGTGAGCTCGAGGACCTCGTGTCCGAGGTCGACGATGGATATCTCGTATGGGCTGGTCAAGGTATACATACCAGCAATCTTGAGACTGGAGATTTCTCCTTCGTTGCGAATCCTGGTTTGAAGATACACAAAGGCGAGATAGTCGGTGGGGTGAGGGGAGTCATGATTTCTGGAAATCTGTTAGAGCTCCTCAAAGGAACCTCTCAGATAGGTGCCGATATCACTGATTATGGCAATAATCTAATGCCTAGCATTAGATTCGGCAACGTCAAAGTGACGACTGGCTGAGTGTACCGATGCAGGCATCACGACAAGGTGCAAGGAAGAAGGCGGCTGTGGTCGACAGTCTGCTCGTGAAATCCTATCGTGACGATAAGGTAGTCCCAAAGGACGATCCGCTCGATACATTGGTCGAGACCATACTCTCTCAGAATACAACCGATCTCAATTCTCACAGGAGCTACTTGGCTCTGAAGAAGCAATATCCGACATGGGAGTCCATGGAACGTGAAGACCCTGCGAAAATCGCCAAGATAATTCGATCAGGTGGATTGGCCGAGATCAAGGCGAATAGGATATTGGATGCTCTTGAATACATACGATCCGAGAGGGGAAACCTCGGACTGGATTTTCTGAGGCAGATGACGCCTTTCCAGGCTGACAGATGGCTTGCTGGAATGAAGGGAGTGGGACCAAAGACTCGTGCGATTGTTCTGCTGTTTTCATTGGACATGCCTGCATTCCCCGTCGACACCCACGTACACAGAGTATCCCGCAGGCTCGGATTGATCAGCGAGAAGACCTCCAGGGAGTCTGCCCAGGAAGAGCTAGCGGATATTGTGCCTTTGCGGAGGTTCTATCCATTCCACATCAATCTGATTGAGCACGGACGGGCAGTCTGCCGATCTCAAAAACCTCGATGTGAGGCATGCCAGATATCTCACCTATGCGATGATTACCAATCACGGCACGGGGCATAGAGTTGATATATGCTCGAGTCCACTGTCAATCTGCATGAGATACAGGCTGTTGGAGCACACTGCCGATGCGATGGTCGAAGTCCATGGGGAGACCTTGGAAGAGAGATTCGCAAACGCGGCATATGCTATGTTCGATCAGATGACCGACGTGAGCAAGATTCAGCCAACTGGCGAGATGAGGATACAGATTGAGACTGAGTCAATGGAACAGCTTCTCGTCGACTTCCTGCAGGAACTCCTCTTCCTGCATGATGCAGAGAACTTGGTATTCAGCAGGTTCGACATCACTCTGAACGGAACTAAACTAGATGCACGGATCCACGGGGAGGAATTCGATGATGAGCGACATACGAAGCGTTCGGTCGTGAAGGGTGTGACTTATCATAAGCTCGAATTCAACGATGCTCAGAAGACACTGGTTGTGCTCTTCGATGTGTGAGGTCTGATGATGAAATCATCCGCGATAGCGTATCCGATCCAAGGGCTGATAAAATATCACGGACTCAAGGACGAGCAGCTCCGGTTGCCATATCACGATTCCATCTCGGTCTCCACATCTCCCACAGCGAGCCACACGACTATTGAATTCGGCGATTTCGAAGAGGATGTGGCGGAGGTTGATTCACGCACGCTGACTGGGAGGGAGCTCGAGAGGGTACTTTCAGTCGTTGATGTCGTGCGGTCGAGAGCCGGTATCGAAGATCGTTTCAGGATGGTATCGAAGAATAACTTCCCATCGAACGTGGGGTTGGGATCGTCAGCCTCAGGATTCGCTGCGCTCGCAGTAGCGTCATGCGATGCGGCCAAGCTCGATCTGTCTCTCGAACAAATTTCGGTCATTGCGCGTCGTGGCGCAGGCTCCGCATCGCGCTCCGTCACCGGTGGATTCTCTAGATGGAAAGCCGGCCATGATGATGAGGAATCGTATTCATACCAGATCGCGTCTGAGGATTTCGAGATGGGGATTCTGGTAGCACTCATCCCTGCTTTCAAGTACACGGAGAATGCGCATAAATCTGTGTTGGGATCCCCCTTCTTCCATTCGCGACTTGCCTATGTCCATGGCGCCCTCTCCGAGATGGAGAACGCTATCAAGAAGAGGGATATCGACCGCGTAGGGATGCTGGCCGAGCGTGACTCTTTGATTCTGCATGGGATAACGATGACCGGCATTGACGAAACGATCCTTTGGAGACCGGATACGGTGAAGGTGATACTCGAGGTTCGGAAGATGCGTTCCGAAGGAGTCCCGGCATTCTTCTCGATAGATACTGGTGCCACCGTATACGTCAACACGCATCTGGAGCACGTCGCTGAGGTCGAGAAAAGATTGAAAGAAGTGGATCTTGAGATTATCAGATGCGGCGTCGGCGGGAAGGCCAGGCTGACGGACGACCATCTGTTCTAGCTATTGGCGGCCATTCTTCTGCAGCTCGATTGCTTCCCTGAGCGAAATATGCCCACCCGCGACCCGCGCGGCGAGGTTCTTGGAGACGGTGATCGATCCGCTGCTCTCGAGTCTGCTCAACCTCTGGATGTTGCGGATCTCTCCTGGACACGGATCGATTCTCAGACGTCTGTCCGGTCTGTATCCTTGGGTGAGAGCGATTTCCACTGCGGCATCCTCGTCCGGAGTCCGTGATTGAGGGGTCGTATTGCTCTCATCGACTATCTCAACAGAATGACCATCGTCCCATAACCTGTTGAATATCCTGTTCCTGTTGATTCTGTCTCCATTGCCTATTCTGATCTTGAGTCTGGAAAATGGGCGCTCTCTGATGATCCTATCCACAATGTCCCCAACCGCTTCCGGTGATTTGGCTAGCAGCTTCTCCAGGACAACCCCATCGCCGACAGCAGCCACACCAGGCTTCGCTCCGGGATCGATTCCGATCATTAGATCGTCGAGGTCTCGATTTCCGGACAGCGTCTTGAGTGCCATTGAGACGGCTGCTTCAGGATCGGATTCGATTATGACAAAATCGAACTGTACTCTGTCCCTCTCCTCCAAAGTCGATATGACGACCCCGATGTTGGCCGGTATCGGTTCCATGAACTCCAATGAGAGGAATTTCAGTTTGCGGCCCCTCAGGACTTCGAGCATCTCATAGTATGTCCTCGCGTCCTGAGTCAGCAGACCGATATGTTTCATACGATGAGCCTATTTGATGCAGTTGGGATAAAAGACTTTTGATTCATTTCCCCATTCATCAGTATAATTGATGCGCTCTCTTCCGTGCAAACAGAGTTCTCGTTCATGGTTTCCGGCCGAACTTGCTGAAACGGGTCTTCTTTCTGTCGCCCCGATCATAATCCCCGAGCGAGTCTCCGAGTTGCTTCATGAGATCTTTCTGTTCAGGCGTCAGCTTGGTCGGTATCTGGACTGTGACCTTAACGAACTCGTCGCCTTCTCCGAACCCTCTCAGGTCCGGCATGCCCTTTCCTTTGAGTCTGAAAACAGTGCCTGTCTGAGTCCCTGATGGTACTGTCACTCTCGCGGTCCCATCGAGTGTCGGCACATCGATCTGCGCTCCTAGAGCTGCCTGTGTGAACGTTATCGGGGCTTCCAGCCATAGGTCTCTTCCATCCCGTGCGAACACGGAATGTCCATCGATATGGATTATGATGTACAGATCCCCAGACGGACCTCCGTTGGGGCCAGCCTCGCCAGCCCCTCTTATCCTCAAACGCATGCCCTCTTCGGCACCCTTGGGGATCGATACCTTCAAGGTCGATGTGGTCTGGACTGCTCCATGTCCCTGACAATCTGGACAGTTCTTTGTGATCTGGTTTCCTCTCCCTTTGCAGGTCGGGCAATTGCCGATGGTCACAAACGAGGTGTTTCCACGCTTTTGCGCCCTCTGGACTTGTCCAGCCCCTTTGCAGGTCGGACATGTCTTGATGTCCTCCTTCTTGGCGCCTAAACCACCACATGTCTTGCAGGCAATGCTGTGTGGAACCCTGATCTCCTTCTCGATCCCGGTCGCTGCTTCTTCCAGAGCTATGTCGATGTCGTACCTGAGAGACCTACCCTCGATGGGGCCTGTTCGCCTCATCCCTCCGCCGAAGAACTGGTCGAAAATGCTCCCGCCAAAACCCGATGAATTGCCGAATATGTCGCTGATATCCCCGAAATGCGTGAAATCCGACCAGTCAAAGCCGCCCCCTCTAAAAGTGCTTTGGACTCCTTCATGTCCGTACTGATCGTATCTGGTCTTCTTCTCGTCATCCACGAGGACCTCGTATGCTTCTGAGAGTTCCTTGAACTTCTCCTCAGCCTGTTTCGGGTCCCCCTTGTTGGTGTCCGGGTGATACTTCATGGCTAGCTTTCTGTAAGCCTTCTTGATCTCATCCTTCGAGGCGGTTCGAGATACCCCGAGTACCTCGTAGTAGTCTCTCTTCTGGACCATTGCATCATCACCGTTTCATGACATTCTCGATCGATTCGGTCGAGAGAATGAGGAGATAGGAAAAAGAGGTTTGGGTCACTTCTTGTCATCGTCGTCGACTATCTTGTACTCAGCATCCACAAAACCACTGTCGCCGCCACCTGATTGCTCTTCTCCGCTGGGTGGAGGTGTCTGGGGCTCCTGTGATGCCTGCTGAGCGGTCTCATAGACCCTCTTACCGATCTCCAGCAGAGCCTTGTCTAACTCATCCAACTTCTGCTTGATTATTTCCAGATCGTCGCCCGCTAGGGCGGTCTTGAGCTCCTCGGATAGTTTAGTCAGACTCTCCTTGAGGTCCTGTGGCACCTTTTCTCCCATCTCTTCCAGGATGTGGGTTACCTCGTAGGTCCTCTGTTCGGCCCTGTTCCTCAGTTCTGCCTTCTCCTTGCGCTTGAGATCCTCGTCCGCGAACCTCTCTGCGTCCTTGACCATCTTGTCGATGTCTTCCTTCCCGAGCTTCGTCGTGGCCGTGATAGTGATCTTCTGCTCCTTGCCAGTTCCACGGTCCTTCGCGCTGACATCGATTATACCGTTGGCATCGATGTCGAAGGTGACCTCGATCTGGGGCAAGCCCCTCGGGGCAGGAGGTATTCCTATCAGGTGGAAATTGCCGAGCGTGACATTATCTGTGGCCATCGGTCTCTCTCCCTGCAGGACATGGATCTCGACGCTTGTTTGCCCGTCCGCGGCTGTGGAGAAGACTTCGCTCTTCCGTGTCGGTATGGTCGTGTTCCTTTCGATGAGCTTGTGGGACACTCCTCCGAGGGTCTCTACGCCCAATGACAGAGGTGTCACATCGAGCAACAGTATGTCCTTGACGCTGCCCTCGATTATGCCTGCCTGTATGGAAGCACCCATGGCTACGCATTCCATCGGGTCCACACCTCTCACGATCTTTGGCCCGACGACTCCTTCGACGAACCTATGTACAATCGGCATCCTCGTCGGACCGCCGACCAATATGACCTTGTCTATCTTGTCAGCGCTTAGTTTCCCATCCTCAAGCGCCTGCATTGTCGGTCCATGACACTTTTCTACCACAGGCTTGACCAGCTCTTCCAGTTTCGCCCTTGTGAGTTTCATCGCGAGGTGCCTTGGTCCCGAAGCGTCTGCGCTGAGATACGGGAGGTTTATTTCGGTCTCGAGTGTGGAGGACAGCTCTATCTTGGCCTTCTCAGCAGCCTCTCTGACCCTCTGCATCGCCATCCTGTCCTTCGTGATATCCATGCTGGAATCTGCCTTGAACTCCTTGGCGATGTAATCCACCATCATGTTGTCCATATCGGTACCGCCCAGTTGGGTGTCACCGCTCGTGGATATGACCTCAAAGACTCCATCGCCGAACTCCATTATGGTGACATCGAGCGTGCCTCCGCCAAGATCGAAGACGAGTATCTTCTGTTCCTTTTCGGACTTGTCCAGCCCGTATGCCAGGGCAGCCGCGGTCGGTTCGTTGATTATCCTCACCACATCGAGGCCGGCTATCATACCAGCATCCTTGGTCGCCTGTCTCTGGTTGTCGTTGAAGTATGCTGGGACGGTGATTACTGCCTTCTCGACCTTGGTGCCGAGGTACGCTTCAGCATCGCGCTTGATCTTCTGCAGTATGAACGCGGATATCTGCTGGGGCGTGAACTCCTTTCCGTGCACCTTGGTTTTGTAGTCCGTCCCCATCTTCCGCTTGATCGCCATTATTGTTCCTTCCGGGTTGGAGACCGCCTGCCTCCTGGCTGGTTCGCCTACCAGCATCTGCCCGTCCTTCGTGAAAGCGACATACGACGGGAACGCCTTGCCTCCCAAGCTGGTTCCCTCTGCGCTCGGTATTATCGTCGGCCTGCCGCCTTCTACCACAGCAGCTGCCGAATTGCTCGTGCCCAGGTCTATTCCTATGACCTTGGTCTTAGATTCTGCCATTCTTCACTCACCTCTCATTTCTTCTGTCCTATTCTGATTCTTCATCATCTGAATTATCGTGATTGTCATTGTCCGGTTCGGTGATTTCGACCGGTTCGATCCTCTTGGCCACCTTCACTTTGGAAGGCCTGATGACCTTCCCTCCAAGGCTGTAGCCTTTCTGGTACACCTCGAGTATCTTTCCGTCATCTGCATCTTCGGATTCTGCGCGCATCAGCGCCTCGTGCTCGAACGGGTCGAACCTGCAATCGGTTCTTATCTCTCTCAAACCCTGTCTCTGGAGGGTCTGCAAGAGTTGTCTGTGGATCCCTTCGAGCCCTTTCCTGTCATGGTCGGAAGCCTTGGTTTTTTGCGGATCTTCGAAAGCCTTGTCAAAGGTATCCAGGATAGGGAGCAAGTCGCGCATCAGTCCCTCGGCAGCGATTCTTGCCCTCTCATTCCATTCCTTCGCGATGCGCTTCTTATAATTGTCGAAATCTGCCTGGAGACGCAAAAGAGTATCGGTCAAGTCCTCTATCCTTCTGTCCAACTCCGATGCTGGGTCTTGTATTCGAGGGTCTTTCTCGTCGGAATCACTCCCCTCTTTCGAGCCGTCGTGCTCGGTGTCATTTGTTTCATCGTCAGCCATCACCGATTGCCTCCAGTGCAATCCAGGGCCTCCAATGGCCCTTTCACGAAAGTAATGGGTTTAAGGGGTTTGGGTCTTCGTCTATTCGAAGTCACCCATGTCTCCGCCAGGACCGCCTGCTCCCGGTGGTCCCTTAGGACCGCCCCTGGATGCTATGACGTCATCGATCCTCAGGATCATGACGGCGGCGTCTGTCGCAGAGCTGATCGCCTGTCTTCCGACGCGAATCGGTTCAAGCACCTTCTCCTTCTTCATGTCGGTGATCTTGCCCGTGAAGACATTGATACCGGCATTTTTCTTTCCAGCCTTGTGTGCCTGTCTGAGTTCGATAAGTACATCGATCGGGTCGAGACCTGCATTCTCCGCAAGTGCTGTCGGAATGACTTCCAGAGCGCTTGCGAAAGCATCGATTGCGATCTGTTCCCTACCACCAACGGAAGCCGCAAAGTCTCTCAACTTGAGCGCCAGCTCAGCTGCTGCGGAACCTCCGCCAGTAACGAGCCTTCCATCCTCGAATGCTACCGAAACGACGCTTATGGCATCGTTCAGGGACCTGTCGACCTCATCGATCACGTGCTCCGTTCCGCCCCTGATCAATACTGATACGGCCTTCGGGTTCTTGCATCCGGTGACGAATGTCATCTTGTCATCAGCGATCTTCCTCTCTTCGACCATGTTGGCGACACCGAGGTCATCTGCCTTCAGATCGTCTAGCTTGGTCACGAGGTTCGCGCCTGTGGCCTTGGCGAGCTTTTCCATATCGCTCTTCTTGACCCTGCGGACCGCGTATACCCCGGCCTTCGACAGGTAATGCTGTGCGAGATCGTCGATGCCCTTCTGGCAGAACAGCACGTTCGCGCCGGACTTCTTGACGGTCTCGACCATCTTCTTCAGCATGTTCTCCTCTTCATCGAGGAACGCATGCAGCTGGCTTGGGTCGGTTATCTCGATCTTCGCATCTATCTCAGTCTTCTTGACTTCGAGCGCCGAATCGACGAGTGCGATCTTCGCCTTCTCGACCTTCTTCGGCATCGCTGGGTGAACTGCTTCCTTGTCGACGATGATTCCTGCGATCATTGTGGTGTCATCCGTGGAGCCACCCTGCTTCTTCACGATTTGGATGTCGTCTTCATCGACCGTCCATGCCCCCTCGCTGTTCTTCTCAGCGACAGCTGAGACCGCGTCGACTGCTACCTTTGCCAGCAATTCCCTGGATCCGGCGACGCTCTTGGATATCATTGATGTCTTTGCGATATCGATGAGTACGTCCCTGTCCTTGGAATCCACCTTGATGGATACCTCATCAAGGAACTCTCTCGCCTTCAGCGCCGCGAGTCTGTACCCGCCGGATATGACCGTTGGGTGTATGTTCTGTTCAATGAGTGCCTCAGCCTTCTTCAGGAGTTCACCGGTAAGGATGACTGCGGTCGTGGTTCCGTCCCCGCATTCCTCGTCCTGTGTCTTGGCGACCTCGACGATCATCTTGGCCGCGGGGTGCTCGATGTCTATCTCCTTGAGGATAGTCACTCCATCGTTCGTTATTACCACATCACCCATGCTGTCGACGAGCATCTTGTCCATGCCCCTCGGGCCCAATGTGCTCCTGACTGTATCGGCGATTGCTCTGGCTGCAGAAATGTTGTTGAACTGCGCGCCTTTTCCTTTCTCTCTCTTGGTTCCTTCTTTCAATATGAAAATGGGTGTTTGACCTATCAATTTCATACCTCCGTTTAATCAATCTGGATTGACCAGTTCCTCCCCCCTGTTGCGGGGTTAGGGGTTCATATATGTTAGTGCTTCTATATAATGATTGCCGTTCATATGTTCGGCGATTCAAGCTGATTCGAATCATCCAGTTCCTGCAATGCCAACCATGCTCGCACCGACACTGGAATATGGTCTACTAATCGGAATCGGGCCATCGGTAAGTACTTGAATTAGGTATGTATGACCGATATGCTTGCAAGAACATATCGCGCTGAGGTGACATTCATGACTGACGCTGCAGCACAACAGGCAACAAAGAGCGATTCCGGGTACAGAAACGGCTCACAGAGAACATATGTGAGCATCGCCTCCGATGAGAGCATTCATCAAAAATTCGCCATAGCCGCAGAGTCTCTAAGACGAGAGTTTGGCAGACGTCATCCGATGCATATCGGTGACAAGGAGGTCTTTGGCGATGGTGAGGAGATTGTACTGAGAAGCCCTTTGGACTCGAGGATCATATTGGGCAACTTCCAGGCAGCTTCCGGAGAACATGCTAGACAGGCAATCGAATCTGCGAATGATGCATTCCCACATTGGTCTTGCACCAGCTACGAGGAACGAGCGAGGATCTTCCGCAGGGCCGCCGACATATTGGAACAGAAGGCCTTCCATTTCGCAGCTCTGGCATCCTACGAGGTCGGCAAGAGCAGACTCGAAGCCCTTGCAGAGATGTACGAAGTCGTGGATTGGTTCAGATACTATTGCGATCAGCTCGAATCCACGGAGGGTTTTCTTACACGCATGCGCTCGCAGGTGAAGGGAGAGCGATGCGTCAGCGTGCTTAAACCTTACGGCGCATGGGCAGTGATATCGCCGTTCAATTTTCCCATCGCCCTTGCGAATAACATGTGCGCTGGAGCTCTTATGATGGGCAACACGGTCGTCTTCAAACCGACAAGTGCTGCTCCATTCAGCGGTTTGAAACTCTACCAGCTCTACAGGGATGCCGGGATCCCACCAGGTGTGATGAATATCGTCACTGGTCCTGGGAAGGCCTTCGGTGAGGCAGTGTCATCTCACCCGGGAGTCGCGGGCGTGGCCTTCGTCGGCTCTATGGTAGTGGGCAACGCCCTCAAGAAGAGCTTCACCGACAACCAGGCCTACACGAAGCCGTTCATATCCGAGATGGGTAGCAAGAACCCCGTCATCGTCACCGATGAGGCGGACATAGACAAAGCGGTCAAGGGCGTGATGAAAGGGGCATTCGGATTCCAGGGTCAAAAATGCAGCGCTACATCGAGGGCATATGTCCACCGGAGCATCGCGCAAGAGTTCATCAAGAAGCTTGTGAAGGAGACCTCCGACCTACGCATAGGCAACCCGATTTCGAAGGATGTATTCCTCGGCCCAGTCATCGATTCACGCGCGGTAGACACATACGTTAGCGCTATAGAGCTTGCAAAGAAGGATGGCGGCGATATTCTCTGCGGAGGAAAAGTCCTCTCCCAGGGGAATATGGCCTATGGATCCTATGTGGAGCCGACGGTGATAACTGGTCTTCCGACAGACCATTCTCTGTTCAAGGATGAATTGTTCCTCCCGATACTGGCAGTGGCTGAGTATGAGCATCTCGATCAGGCGCTGGAACTCGCGAACAATACTGACTATGGTCTGACGGCGGGAATATTCACAGAGGATAAGGCTGAGATCGAGACCTTCTTCCGCAAGATACAGTTTGGAGTCTGCTACGCTAACAGGGCTGGTGGCGCCACAACCGGTGCTTGGCCCGGGGCCCAGGCTTTCGTCGGCTGGAAGGCGAGCGGCACCACTGGCAAGGGAGTTCTCGGCCCGCACTATCTGCAGGGTTTCGCGAGGGAACAATCCCATACAATCGTCGAATAAGTGTGCACACAAATCTGCAATTTGAGATGCAGACCCAACCCCCTGGTATCAATTGGGCTGCATCTCCTCTTTTTACGTATCTCGTAACTGTGAGCTTCTCCCATGTTCCACGCGGTCACGTTTATCTATTTGGAGACCTTCTGCGGCTTCTTGCCCATGAGAATCGTCCCGCATATGTCGTTGAATGGTCGGAGTCTTCTGAGACGCGCGTACTCAAAGGAATCGATAGAAGACATCGTCTCGCAACTATCCGACAAATTTGACATGTTATACTTATCAGATATTGACGGAATCACAAAGAATAGACCGCAGCTCGACGTGGCGCGCGAGATATGTGAAGGAATACCAACGATGTATGAGGGTGGGCTAAGGTTCGGTCAGAATGTCATCGACATGCTCATCACAGGCGCGGAGAGCGCCGTCATCGGCACCGCGACGCTCGTCAGTCTCGAGGAGCTTGGGATAGCATTTAAGTTGTCCGAGAACATTACCTTCAAAGCAGACTACCGGGATGGGATCGTGAGTTTTGACCCCTCAATCGCTGGCAGGGCCATCTTCGACCTTTCTCGGGACGTGTTGGAGATAGGGATATCCAACGTACTCGTCCCGCAGGAACTGGCTGAAGATGCATCTAGGGCTAAGAGGGAGCTCGGATTCACCCTTGGAGTCTTCGCGACGATGACCGACCGATCGGCACTGGAACGGCTCGAGGTCGATTACATCGTAACAGAGGATTTCGGGAGCATGGTAACGAATGAATGATTTGCAGAAGAGTATCGCGGTCCTTTACAAGCGCAAGGGGAAGGATGTTTTGTCGGAGCGCGAGTTCGTGTTCTCAGCATCGATGGATATGAGATGGTTCTCTCCCAAGGATGCTCAGAAACTGATGGACGCAGGGCTGACGGGTGGATTCTTGGAGAAGAAGAACGGCAACCTGATGCCGACCTTTGATTGGACATCTGCCGAGGTGCCCCTTGATTTCAAACCGAGCTCTGAAGCCATAAAGATGGGTGCGAAGCGTTCCCAGGATCTATTCTCCGAGATAGTGGAGAATATCGTGAGGACGAAATCAGTGCCGAAGCGAGAGGTCGTGTCCAGAGTCAACAAGAAGCAGGAGCTGCTTGGAATCGATATCGAGCCAGCTGCATTACTCGTGGCATCATCCTATGGACTGCAGGTCGATAAGTCTCACCTGGATAGGGCTATGTCTGCAGTCATGAGCAGGGATGTCTCCGCAGAATGAGGGCGCGTATCATTTCTGCATCTTTATCAGATCGGCCAGGGTGAGTGTCTTCGGGCCAGATTCCTTGGCCGCGACCACGGTCGAGACCTTCTCCTTCAGGACTATGCTTAGCTCATTCTGAAGCTTGACGATGAGCTTCTCATCAGGTCTCATGTCACCGGTCTCGATCTTGCTTATGATGGTCACTCGTTCGTTAAGGCGTGCAGCTAGATCCTTCTGGGTCAGTCCCTTGGTCTGTCTAGCATCACGGATGCGATCCGCATAATCGTCGACGAGATCCTTCTCAACGCCTTCGTAGATATCTCGTGGTCGAGACCTCTTCTCTCGGGACTCTAACCGCTGCGTTATCACCGGTTTCGGTCCCTCGGCCTCTTTGCCTTTATCTTTTCGTGCTTCCGTGCCGAATTTTGCACATTCGGTACAAACTTCAAGATGCACGCCTTCGATAGTCACCTTCTTGCAGAAGGTGACGTTCTTCCCGCACATCTCACATATCATGAAACCCAAGCCTCTTGCGTGAACCAGCAAAGGATAAATAGCGTATTTAACCTTATATCATTGCCAGCTCGGATTTGACATAAGAACTGGGGTGCATTATCTTGGAACAGGACCAATCCGCCGAGATGTTTGAAGAGATACAAAGGAGAATTTCGGTCCTTGAGGAGCGCAACCTCGAGCTTGTAGAGGAAGCTCGAAGAACCGAAGGTGAGAAGAGGTTCGTTGAGGGTGAACTCATTCGCCTTCAGAAGGAACTCAAGCGACTGAAGGCCGAGCTTGAGCGATTGAAGACTCCACCGCTCATAATTGGTCAGATCAAGGATATACTCGCTGATGGCCGGGTAGTCGTCAAGAGCTCGACCGGACCAGATTTCGTTGTGAGCACATCAGATTATGTATCATCCGATTTGTTGGTAGCTGGCGCCAGAGTCGCTCTGAACAAGCAGACGCTTGCGGTAATGGGTGTTCTGCCTCCGTCCCTGGACCCAATCGTTGTAGGTGCCGAGATAATAGCGAAGCCGGACACAGTCTATGAGGACATCGGAGGTTTGCGGGATCAGATCGTGGAGATAAGGGAAGCGGTCGAAGACCCACTTCTCCGACCGGAACTCTATAAGAAGGTGGGTATTGACCCGCCGAAGGGTGTGCTTCTAGTCGGTCCACCGGGCACAGGAAAGACGCTCCTGGCGAAGGCCGTAGCGAAGCAGACCAATGCCACATTCATCCGGTTCGTCGGATCAGAGTTGGTGCAGAAATACATCGGAGAAGGCGCCAGACTGGTGCGGGAACTATTCGATCTCGCTCGGCAGAAGGCCCCATCCATCGTGTTCATTGATGAGCTGGACAGCGTAGGCGCAAAGAGGCTTGAACTCGCAACCTCCGGCGATCGCGAGGTCCAACGCACGCTCATGCAGATACTGGCTGAGCTCGACGGGTTCAACCCGTTGGGAGAGGTCAAGATCATAGGAGCCACCAACCGGCCAGATATACTTGACGAGGCCTTGTTGAGACCCGGGAGGTTCGACAGGATCATCGAGATACCGATCCCGAACTACGAGGCGAGGTCCGAGATATTCAAGATACACAGCCGACGCATGAATCTCGACGAGTCAGTCAACCTCGATGAGATGGCGTCCAAGGCTGAGGGTGCGACGGGTGCCGACATCAAGGCAGTCTGCACAGAGGCCGGGATGTTCGCCATAAGGGAGAGCCGTGACATTGTCTCCATGGTCGATTTCGAGAAGGCCATTAACAAGGTGCTCGACGAGGATGACCAGAAGGCGATGGAGTCCGGCCCGATGTTCGCCTGAGGGCCGAACCGGATTTCCTCTGCCCTATCTCTGAGGCATCAATCAAACTCATTCTCTTCGATTTCTTTCTCTACGACGAAAGCGCCAATGTAGTTGCACTTCTTGCAGTGGTACTTGTACCCTGTGATCAGGGCGGCTTCGTAGTATAGGTCTGCCGAGCCGCACTGTGGACACGTCAGTACCTTGCGTTTCTTCTTATGGTCCTTCGCCAAGGCAGAATCACTCGACACCTATGAGCGCACTGCCCTCTACAAAATGGCTTCGGTCAGTTGGATGAGCATTTTCAGTAATTGGACATGTCAGTCTTCATGAATTCTCGCATCAGACATGTCGCATAGCATCCTTTGTTCAACGCGAACCTGAACACTGTCGAGTCATCGAAGTGTTCGATCTCTAGATCTTTGCATAGCGCCAACAATTCTCGCCTGATCCCCTTGGATGAGGCCTCACGCAGGCCGACTATCTGAAAATCCATCCGCGAGACGCCTTCATCCGCGATGACCTTCTTCTCGATCTCGCCCATCTCCCCTTCTGCGAAGGTCGAATCGGTCCCGTAGATGAGCCCGCTGACGAACGCCTTCTTCTCCCTCGCGTTCCTGCGCACCTTCTCCAGGTTGTCTTGGGTGACTGGAATCGGATTGTCATGGTCCGGCACTCCGTTCTTTTCGAGCGGCAGCACTAGGTCCCCGACAATAGGGTCATCGATAGCGATGCCCCTCCTCAACCTCTCGCTCAAGACTTCGTTGAACAGAAATGATTGGTATGCGTGGACGAACATCATCAGGAGGTTGCTGGGGAGTCTCCTCAGGGCTCCCAGGAAATCACCCGGATGATCCTTGATATGTCCGATCATCATCCTCTCGAATGTGAGCTTCATGGGGAACTCGGCGAGCGCACGTTCGAAATCCCGAGTCTCTTGAAGGGTTCTGCGGGCGTCATTGATTTCGGAATCCTCATCCAATGGGTTAGCCACATAGCGCATGACCGCTCCTTCTATGTCTCCTTTGGTGAGGTCCTTGCCGATTAGGTGGGTTATAGGCCTCACCGATCCGAACCTCTGGATGCCGAAGAAGTTCGGGAATCCTCCGATGGCTTCGACTCTTTCAGCGACCGCTTTGCAGATATATCGCGCATCGGCCATGGGATCTTGTTCCGATACCCGGATGTCGAACTTGTTGCCGATGAGATCGCCTATCGAGATCATTCGCTTGGCGCGGTAGACCTCCGATATCTCGACCTCGGGTATGGTGAGGGCCTGCACATCCTCAAGGGGTGCATTGAACGACATCAACTGGGTCGCTACGGACCTTCCATCCTTCGTCCCTGCGAACCCTATCCGGTTCCTTCCCAGATGGAGGTTCGATGCTAGCCTTCTGACTAGTCGGTTCGCCTCCCAGTTCCTGTGCCACACTTTGGCTATGACAAAACGACCCTCAGGGTCTTCAGGGGGTCTTATGGAGATTTCGTCGACTCGGAAATCGTCAGGGGTCTTTCTGAGCTTGCCACCGATACCTGGCAGGTCCTCAGTGAGGAACACCTCTAGCCCCAGCTCGCTCTCTCTCATGTGATCTTCAGAATGACATCCGGATGTAAAAGCTTCGGTACGGCTCAACCCAGCTGCTTCTCGACAAGTTGTCTGGCCTCGAGGTACTGGTTGGCCAGAGCCTTGGCAGCCTTCTTGAGCGCAGCCTGGGGCTTTCCATCCTTGACAATGACGGTCAGCACTGGCTTGTCCAGCTGTGGATGACCCGTTGTGTACCTTGCGTTCTGGACATTCTTGTCCTGCAGCAGCTCGTGCAACAGCGGGTTTATGAGGGTCTCGTCCGCATCAAGTATCTCTACTTTGATGCTATCCTTCTTCTTCTCTATCAGCTTGAATTCCATGATCCTCGAATTCCCTCGTATGGACAGTGGGTTCATAAACGTTGCTGCTTGCCCGACGGGCATCCTGGCTAAGAAATCACCGGGTTTTTCTGCCCTTCGTCGTCTTCTTCTTGGCCGCAGTCTCTTTCGCGTTCTTTGGACGAGCGCCGGAGGTCTTCTTCACCTTCTTCTTGACGGTCACGCCCTTAGCCTGTGCGGGTTTCGCCTTCTTCTTTCTTGGATACATGCTTCCGCACATCTTGCAGACATCTACCTCGCACCATTCTTCGCTCGATTCCGCAACGATCTTGATGATGCAGGGGCTGTTGCACCTCGGGCACTTGTTGGTTGCCATTTCAGTCCAACTCCTCGCCGACCCTCTTTCGGAGACTATTATGGATGCCTTCTGCAATAATCTTTGCTATCCCATCGACCCTCATAAGTTCCTCGACGCTGGCCCTCGATATCTCATCAAGTGAGTCGAATCGTTTCATCAACCTCGTCGAGAGCGTCGCCGACACGTTCGGGAGACCCTGGACGAGGAACATGTGCCCTACCGACGAATCGAACGAGGTCTGCCTGGGCTTGGATGTGTGGGCATGGTCGGGTTTCTCCTGGCCATATAGGGTCTTGATCGCGGATGCGGTCTCATGTGCGTTCGCAGTCGATAGCACCGTCAATCCGTTCCTTGAGATTAGTTCATTGAGGGAATCATAGACTGCAGAATTGAGTCTCCTGTCGCCTTCTCCTTCCTGCTCCCCCTGGACTATCAGGATTGGATGCTGCGACGATACCCTCAACCTGTCTATATCTGAGATGATCGTACCGTTATTCAGGCCGATTATGAAATCCTGAACCGTTCTGAATATCAGGCTGACCCTTCCTGATATGACAATATCGGCACCACTGGCGGCATTTTGGCTGATATTGAATCCTGCTTCCTCTAGCGCTTCGGCGACCGCGGAACCTCTGATCCTTGTCGACACTGCGATATCGGGTCGTGCCATTCGAGTGCCCTCATACTGTACGAGTGACGACTGCCCCTTCTGGTCCGCCACCTTCCTCGCTAGTTCTTCCCGTCCGGATGGAAGGTCAGGTGTCATCATCTTCTCCAGGATCTCTCTTGGGAGTCCTGACCTGGTGTTAGGGGTATCTGGAAGTCCCCTCCTCTGCCGGAGCTTTCTCCTGAGCGAATCCAGCTCCTTCCGCATCTGCATCTCCTTTCTCCGGCTGGACCAGAGATATGCCTCATCTTTGGTGTCCCTGGTGACGAATATGACGACTCTCCCAGCCTGCTTCCTCCCAGTTCTGCCCCTTCGTTGGATCGTGCGTATCTCCGATGGGACGGGCTCATAGAATACCACCAGATCCGTGGCTGGTATGTCCAACCCTTCCTCTGCGATAGATGTCGCCACCAAGACGTTGTGCACACCTGCACGGAATCTGTCGATTATCTCCTTCTGCTCCTTCTGGTTGAGTCCGTAATCCTCTCCTTTGCTAGCCTGACCGACGAATCTGACTGGTCGCAATCCCTCCACGTCCGTGAGCTTCTGCGTGAGGAGTTCACATGTGTCCCTGTAATGCGTGAAGACAATTGCCTTCGAGTCCGGCTTGCTCAAGAACTGCGATTTCAGGATTGGGACGATCTTCTCCAGCTTTGGATGATCAGTCTGCATGCTGTGCAGGTGGGTTCTGGCCTGCTGGAATCTCGCATCCTTGATCAGATCCCTTGATGCCTTGGGCCCTCCCTTCTCCTCCCCCTGCTTCACTAGCTTTGAAAAATAGCTCTCCAGCGCCCCCTTTCCCTGCGTCTGGGCAAGTTCGATGCCATGGTTCATCTTCATCGCCAGCGACTGGGCACTGGCATCCTGGAACAGATGGTAATTCTTGGTTCCGCCACTCAGCTTGGCGCGGATCACCTTTCCAGCTTCAAGGAGGTCCCTGGTGGTAGGTGGCTTCTTCGGGTCGAGGTAGCCATGAGCTGCTAGCTTCGCAACCTGCTCGTCCATTATCCTCTGGAGTAGGTAGATGACCCGGCCTATGTCCTCTGGCATCCCGACGCTGATGAATTCGGTCTTGACGTCCTGTGTATAGCTGACTACATCCTCATCGAGTTCTGAACGGATTTCCACATTGGTCATTGCCAGGTTCTCACAGACCTCGGCGATCTTGGACACGTCTGAACCCGGAGACGCAGTCAATCCCAGGGCAAGCCCAGTTGTTTCTGCGAACCTCTTTCCTATGGACACATATGCGTAATCCCCAGCAGCCCTGTGTGCCTCATCGAAGACGATGAGCGAAACATCACGCAGCGAGATCCTTTCCTCGTTGAGATCGTTCTCGATCACCTGTGGTGTTGAGACTATTAGTCTGCTATCTCGCCAGAGATCCTCTCGATGAGCTGGAGGCACCTCCCCGGTGAAAACAGTGGGTTCGATGTCGAGGAGATAGTCGCTCAGAAATTTCGAATGCTGCTCGACAAGTGGTTTCGTCGGAGCCATGAACAGGACCTTCCCCTCGCCTTCTAGCAGTTTCTCCGCTACTAGAATGAGGGCTACGACAGTCTTTCCGAGCCCGGTCGGAAGGACGACCAGGGTGGGCTCAGAGAGAGCCGTCTTTGCGATATTAACCTGGTACTCCCTAAGCTCCACGCTGGATGGTTTTATAAGCCGGTGCTCTAGGAACACAAGCTCTTGACAACGCGCCTGGGTCTATGAATGTTTTCTTATAGGCACCACGAAACTAGTGACATCCTGCGCATCCGCCGCTGCAGGAGTCACCGGTGGACTTCACCCGTATGACGACTCCAGGGCCCTGTGGGGTATCGACGGAATCAATGATGGCGTCCTTGAGGCTCTCCTCAAGAGTCTTCTCGTGTATCAGCGTGAACCCATCTACCTTGATCTCGACATCGTTTTCCGTGAGTTTGTCGAACCCCATCATATATGCCGGACCAGAGCATGATTGCCCAGCAAAGAAAATCCTGATGGGCTCGTTCTTCTTCTCATCAGCTAGGATTGCCTTAATCGTCTCGATTGCCTTCGGTGTGACGGTGACCATTTGGTTCACTTCATGAGAAGTGAGGTATGGACCATATTTAATGGTTTGCGCCTGAATTATCGCCCACGCGAGGTCGAAATGGTCACTCTGGTTTCACACGGTCGAATCCTTCGACCCCTATCGGCTTGGTCGCGTCGATCCCTATCTTCGTCGTGGTCTCATCCGCACTCGGATCAAGGCTACTGCCTCTCGCATTCTCTATCATGACCAGGCCTTTATGCCCCTGGAACCTCGTCGACACCGCCCATTCGACCTCTTGGTCGTTGTAGATGTCTATGTCGTCATCGACTATCGTGACCATCTTCATCGATGGATGGGCACCCAGGGCCGCCATTATGGCGTTGACCGAATCGCCTTCCTTCTGCTTGGTGATGGAGACGATTCCATGCAGCCAACAGCACCCGCCCTCTGTGAGACGTACCCCATGCACCTCTGGTACGGCGACATTGACCGCCCTCTTGATCACAGGTTCTCTCGGCATACCCATCATGAGGTAGTGCTCCTCCCAGCCAGGAAGGATCATCTGGAAGA
The DNA here is from genome assembly GCA_963719945.1 of uncultured Thermoplasmata archaeon. Taxonomy (GTDB): domain Archaea; phylum Thermoplasmatota; class Thermoplasmata; order UBA10834; family UBA10834; genus UBA9653. The sequence continues at coordinate 192,373 of CAVRDX010000003.1, forward strand.
TGGGGTCATCCTTGTGATATATCCTGTCGATTTCCATGACTGGCTGTTTCCTCACGGGATCGACGGTGCCCGTGATATCGACAAAGGGCCCTTCATCATCTGTCTTGTCGGTCAATCTCCCCTCAAACACGTATTCGGCGAATGCGGGGACCAATAATCCGTTCCTGATCTTCTTGACATATACAGGCTCGTTCATGCACAGCTGTCTGAGTGAATTGGCAACATCCAGCTCGTTCTTCCCAAGCTCCAGATTCATGGCGGCCGACAGCATCACGGCCGGGCATAGACCGATTGCGACCGCTACCTTGAGCTCCTCGCCCTTCGCCTTCGCCCGCTTGTGGAGTGCGTGTAGGTGCCTGGGGACAACCCGTATCGCGAATCTGCGGTCATCGAGGAGCATCAACCTGTGGAACGACATGTTCTTGATTCCATCATACTCTGCGATGACTACTCCCGCGGTCACGTATCTTCCGCCATCAGTCTTGTAGAATTTTGGGATCGCAGATGCTCGAAGATCGAATTCATCGAGCACGTTTCTATCGAAAGGTGCATTCTCTATCTCTTGTGGAGGTGACGGTGAATCCATGGCTTTCAACATCTTTCCAGGAAGTTCGGAAGGAGTTGTTCCCATGGCCGCGGCTATCCTCTCCCTTGTGGACCATAGGTTGCCCACGGCCGTATAGCCTTCGAGGTCTTCGAATAGGATCGGCTTTGTGCTAGCCTTCAGCAGGTACTTCGTTACCTCAAGCTCTTTCGAGACCCTTCCCTTGATAACGACCGTCTCTTCCATTTTGTCCAGCATCGCCCTCATGGACAGATGATCACCGATCGATGGATGATTTAATTCGTATTTCTATCCTTTCGTCAGGGTCACATGGATAAGACCGTGCCTGGCTGCCTCGACTGGTCTCCACAACCAACTGGTCAAACTTCTTATAGGTACCAGTCAATCGAGGCGACGTGGACATAGAACCAATCGTACGGAAGTACGCCCTCCAGAACGCCGTGTTCTACGGTGGCAGAGCCACGATGGGTGCTGTTCTTGGCAAGGTCATGGCAGAGAACCCAGAACTCAGGTCGAAGGCGAAGGAAGTGTCTTCGCTGGCAAAGGGTGTGGTGGACGAAGTCAACGGGCTGTCTCCAGAAGCTCAGAAGAAGGCTTTGGAAGAGATCGCTCCAGAACTGCTGGTCCGGGAGTCGAAGCACAGGGACAACACTCTACCCGACCTCAAGGGCGTCGTGGGGGAGGTCCGTATGCGCATGGCCCCCAACCCGTCCGGTCCTCTCCATATCGGCCACAGTCGCATGGCCGTCCTCAACGATGAGTACGTGAAACGCTACGGCGGAATATGCTATAACAGGTTCGAGGACACCGACCCCGCAAGGATCGATCCTTCTGGCTATGATACGATTCCGGCGGATTTCGAATGGCTCGGCGTAAAAATTCACAAGACTGTGATACAGAGTGACCGGTTCGAGATCTATTATGATCTTGCCAAGAAGCTCCTCGAGATGGGGAAGGCATATGTCTGCACATGCAAGATCGATGATTGGCGTGAGCTGAAGAATCACAAGAAGGCATGTGAGCACAGGGAGCAACCGCTCGACGAACAGATGGTCCGCTGGGACAAGATGTTCGACGGGTCCTACAAGCCCGAAGAAGCATCGCTTGTGATCAAGACAGACCTTCAGCATCCGAATCCTGCCATACGCGACTTTGTCGCGCTCAGAATAGACGACACTCCTCATCCGAGGACAGGTACGAAGTACAGAGTCTATCCTCTCATGAACTTGTCAGTAGCCATTGACGACCATCTGTTGGACCTGACACATGTCCTGCGGGGCAAGGACCATCTGAACAACACCTACAGACAGGAGTATATCTACGATTATCTCGGGTGGAAGAAACCAGAATACATCCATTACGGACGCGTATCGATCGAGGACGCCCAGCTATCGACATCAAAGATGGCCAAAGGTATCAAGGATGGTCTCTACACATCGTGGGACGACCCCCAGCTGGGCACGCTCGCGTCTATGAGGCGCCGAGGGATCAGACCCGAGGCCATAAGACGCTATTGGGTCGAAACTGGCATCAAAGAAGTCGATATCGAATTCTCCTGGAAGACGCTATTCACATTCAACAGGGAACTCATAGATGATGGGGCGAACAGATACTTCTTCGTGAACGATCCTGTGAGATTCACATTCTCTGGGACCGAATCCGAACTGGTCGCAAAGGCTCCGCTTCATCCTGAACATCCCGAGCGGGGGACAAGAGACCTTAGGGTCGCGCCCGGCTCATCCATCTACATCTGTCGGGATGATCTGAAGAACTCTCCCGCGAGACTCCGTCTGAAGGATCTGTGTAATGTCGAACTGAAAGAAGATAGGATGGTCTATGCTGGGAACGACCTTTCTGTTCTCAAGGAAGGGGTCCAGATTGTTCATTGGGTTCCGGAAGACGCTGTCACTGCAGAGGTGCTGATGACCGACGGCAGCATGAGGAACGGACTCGCAGAACCGCTTCTCTCCAAGGTTCAAGGGCAGGTTGTTCAGCTCGAGAGATTCGCCTTTGTCCGAGTGGAATCGGTATCTCCTGCCATCAGATGCGTATTCACTCACAAGTGACGCGTCATACATCCCAGAATGGGACTATGTCGCATGATAGGCATGCGTGGCACATCGTTTTGAACCTAAGCGGAGATAATCCATAGCTTGAGAATATCTTCTTCTGTTCATCCGCCAGCATCAGCATGCGCTCAGCGGTGACAGGCTCCAACGGACCGAGAGCCTCATCCAATTTCGCCGTGTTGAGCTCATCTTTTCTAAGAGCTCTCAATGTCGCGACTGCTCCCATGTTCGCCAGAACCTTTGTCCCTTCCAGAACGTTCTCATCGGTCTCTCCAAGGCCGAATATGATGTTCGAACAGACCCTGTTCTCGTCGAACACCTCTCCCGAGTGGTTTATCGCATGGAGTATCTGATCGAAATCCATATCGTCGCAGATCTTCTCGAATATGTCTCTATCGAAGGTCTCGATGTTTATTTTGATCTCATCCGCACCAGCTTCCAACAGGATCTCGACCTCGTCCGGTCTGGTGGCGTAAGGTTCGACACCGACCGGTGTGTCTGGCAGGAGTTGTTTCACTCTCTTCACGAGCCCAGCCATCCTTTTGATTGTCATCATAGGTGATTCTGCGACGCCGCTTGTGAATGCGATGGCCTGGAAACCATCTTCTTTCGATGCATCGAGGATCATCTCGACGATCTTGTCATCGCTGAGGTTCTTCGTGGCATCGTTGGCCAACCTGGGTGAGTTGCAGAACTTGCAGTCGTAGATGCACCTGCTGTCGATGTTGATGAATGCCTGGAACGGTGCGTGCATGAGAGTGGGGACGAGATCGACATTCTCGATGAACAGCTGCCCTCCCCTCATAAGCGAATACGATCCTCCGTCGACCGAGAGTTCGAACCCTCCACCTTCGCGTGAAATCGCCTTCTTCGCCCTGGTGCCGCCGAATGAAAACACAATCGATCTATGACCTGCCCCTGGGCCAGCAGTGGACCTGCTTGCAGGAAACGGCAGCCTGAGATCCTTTGGTATCAGAATCGCTCCGCCGGCCAGCAACTCAGCTTTTTTCTTCGCGGTCGCACGGCTCACTTTCGCTTCCATGCGGCACCCTCTTTCGAGTCCTGGATTTCGATGCCGAACTCCGCGAGCCTGTTCCTTATCTTATCTGCGAGGCCGAAATCCTTGTTCTTCCTGGCAGCATTCCTCATCTGTACGAGATCTTGCACAAGTCCATCACTGGCAAGATCCTCGTCGGTGACGTCATCGATCGACTTGATATTGTATTGAATTTCAAGTGAACTTGTGATGACTTTCGTTCTTGGCTCTGTGAGCACATCGAAAAGGTCGTTGAACTTTTCCAGAACAGCAACGATGCTCATGGCACCCTCTTTGCTCATCTTTCCATCTGAGAGCAATCGGTTGGCCTCTCTCGTGAGGTCATACATGACAGCGATCGCCTCTCGGCTTGAGAAATCGTCGTCCATACGTGATTCGAAATCTGCCAGGGCTTTCTCGGTCAAGGCTTTAGCATCATCTGTTCCTGGCGCGATCATGACAGCGTTCTTCATTGAGTCGTAGCCGTTCTGCAACTTCTCGAGAGCCTGCTTCGTCTCATCCAACGATTTCTCATCATAGTCGAGTGGTGCTCTGTAGCTAGCGTTCAGGATGAAGAACCTCAGCACCTCTGGCGCATACTTCTTTAGTATGTCCTCGATGGAGAAGAAGTTCTTGAGCGATTTCGACATCTTCTCACTGTCGATTGTGAGCATCCCGTTATGCATCCAATATCGGACATAAGGAGCTTCATTATATGCCTCGGACTGGAGTATCTCGTTCTCGTGATGAGGGAACACAAGATCGGTGCCTCCGCCATGTATGTCGATTGTCTTTCCGATGTGCTTCAGGCACATGGCAGAGCATTCTATGTGCCAACCTGGCCGGCCCTTTCCCCATGGACTCTCCCAGAATACCTCTCCGGGTTTCGCTGCTTTCCAGAGTGCGAAATCCATCGGATCCCGCTTGTCCTCGCCAGGCTCGATCCTGGCTCCCGCGACCATCTGGTCGAGGCTCTGACCCGAGAGCTTGCCGTATTCCTTGGCTTTGCTGACCGAGAAATACACTGACCCGTTGGATTCGTACGCATACCCTTTCTCGATCAGTCCGGATACCATCGAGATCATGTCGGGGATGGTCTCGCTCGCCTTTGGATACACATCCGCCCTCTTGACCTTCAGGGAATCCATGTCCTTGTGATACTTCTCTATCATCTTCCGCGACAATTCCAAGGGTTCTATCCCCATCTCATTCGCCCTTGCGATGATCTTGTCATCGACGTCGGTGAAGTTGGTTATGTGGGTGACATCGTACCCTTTGTACCTGAGGTATCTCACGATGAGGTCGAAGTTTATTGCTGATTTAGCATGTCCCAGATGAGAATGGTCATAGACGGTCACCCCGCAGACGTAGATTCCGACCTTGCTCTCAATAAGTGGTTCGAAGGGCTGTTTATTGTGGGTGAGGGTGTTGTAAATGACAGGGGCCATCGGATATCACCGTTGAGATTATCCCTGGTATTATTAATCCTTCTGCTCGACTGGACAACTCAATTCTTCAGACCTGGCCCCGGTCTTCGCGGAGGCGACATTCTTTGCGGTTTCTATGCCGAGCTTCTTCTCGATCATCTCTAACCTATACTCCATCTCGGAGAGGCTGTGGCACATGTCCACGAACGCGTTCACAACTGGGTCGGGAAGCTCGTCGTGGTGAAGGTCTATGCTGGTCGTACCCTCGCGTTTGACGATCTTAGCGGGAATTCCTACGACAGTACAGTTCGGAGGGACTGATTTGACCACAACTGATCCCGCACCGACACGGACATTGTCTCCGATGGTCACTGGTCCAAGTATTGTGGCGCCAGCGCCTATCGACACGTTGTTTCCGATCGTCGGATGCCTCTTCTTCTTGTCTGCTCGGACTCCTCCGAGGGTCACGCCTTGGTATATGGATACATTGTTGCCTATCTCGGATGTCTCTCCTATGACCACCCCTGTCGCATGGTCGATGAAGAACCCCTCACCGATTGTCGCTCCTGGGTGTATGTCCGAGCCTGTGAGCACGCGCGCGAGATAATTGAACGCCCTCGCGGTCATGTAGTGCTTTCTATGATAGAGTCTGTTTGATAATCTATAGAACCTGATCGCGTGGAGCCCTGCACTGAACAGGAGGGCTTCAGACCTGCTCTTCGGAGCCGGGTCTCTCTCCATCACTATGTCCAGATCGCTCTTCGCGCCTTTCGCCATACGATTAGTCTCCAAATAGGTCAGTGCTCAAATACCTTTCTCCAGTGTCCGGCAGAAGGACGACTATCGTCTTGCCCTTCCCCATCTCCTCAGCTATTTGGATTGCAGCATAGGTGGCTGCGCCCGATGATATCCCTGCCAGGATGCCTTCCTTCTTGGCGAGGTCTCTGCAGGTATCCTTGGCCTTTTCCGTAGGTACTCGTATTATGTCATGGACGATTCTCTCGTCGAATATCTTTGGGACGAATCCTGCGCCGATGCCCTGTATTCCGTGCGGGCCTGCTGGTCCGCCTGAGAGAACAGGTGATTCCTCAGGCTCTACCGCTACGATCCTGATGCCAGGGAACTTCTTCCTCAACACACCCCCTACTCCGGTTATCGTGCCTCCAGTCCCGACGCCAGCTACGAATGCGTCGATGTTCGGGACCGCCTTGATGATTTCCTTCGCCGTCGTCTTTCGGTGGGTCTTCGGATTCGCTTTGTTCTCGAACTGCTGTGGAATGAACGAATCTGGAGTGGTTAGTGAGACCTCCGTGGCTTTTCTCACCGCGCCAATCATGCCCTCAGAACCTGGAGTGAGGACTATCTCAGCTCCAAGGGCTGAGAGCAGCTTCCTCCTCTCTATGCTCATGGTCTCGGGCATAGTCAGAATGAGCCTGTATCCTCTGACTGCGCACACCATTGCGAGGCCGATGCCTGTGTTGCCCGAAGTAGGTTCGATGATCGTCGTTCCGTTTTTCACCTTGCCCTTCTTCTCGGCTTCCTCGATCATGCCTTTGGCTATTCTGTCCTTTACCGAGGACATGGGGTTGAACGATTCGAGCTTCGCATATACTTCCGCGGCTTCTGTCGAGACCATCCTATTGAGCCTGACGATAGGTGTGTTGCCCACGGTGTCAAGGATGTCATGAAACGGTCTAGCTCGGGACATGTGCGTCAGTGACAGGCATTGAGACGCCTCGTATATCATCGTTGCTGGTGAAGCAATGCGGAAACCCCGTTTTCGAGCAGGATCTTCCCATGGTTATCCGCCTTTATTTCACACTGTAATGAATAATGGATTCTTGATAGTACAATTGTGAGGTCTGCGTCGTACTGACCTAGCGTGAGTTCTAGGCTTGTACCATAATCATAATCTAACCCTCGATGACGTCGCATCTACTAGCATGAGTCGTGAGTCAGTATCGATATGATGCTGCTCTCGAACTGTGTAAAGAGGGGGAGAAAATGAACGCAAAGAAGTTTTGTGTGTCAGTTGTGGCTATGGCCCTTTTGGTATTTTCTGCGATGTCAGTGAATGTACTGGCTGAGCAGAGCGGGAATCAGAAGGACAAGCCCGATGTAATGGGGTTCGAGCTGAACCAGAATGTCGCCTTCGGCGAAGTCGTTGGCGGTGCTGCAGGCATATACGTCACCGGCGGCCTGTTCGACCTCGGTCCATTCGTGAACGAGACGACCGGGAACGAACTGATGGCCTATGGCGAGCCTGTGAACGTTTTGGCAAACTGGTCGGACGACCTTGTCCTTCACCAGTTCAAGGCCGGATCCAAGATCAGGACCGAAGTGATCCTGTGGGACTATGCGCATCAGGCGTCTGTCTTCACAATCAGGGCCCACTTCATGATCCAGGAGATCAACCCTGAGACCGGATCTGTCTTGAGAACCGTTTGGGACGGAACTGTCGCCGAGGGTCTCTGGGCAGATGGTCCAACCGATGCGTACTCCGCAGAGGTCAACCAGCTCGGACAGCTGCTCTTCGGATACAACTGGGACACCAAGATTCTGGATTGCAAGGCTGGAACGTACAGACTGACGTTCACTATCGACTCTGCCATGCCGGACAATGTGCCATACGAGAACACCGAGCTACAGGGAATAACCATCACCGGTGTCGATGATGTCTCGACTGAAGTCACGGATGTGTACTCCAACTCGAGTTCGACCTGGATCGAGATGACCCTGCTACCCGCTGGCGGCAGATAAGCGTCAATCCATGAAGGGACGCCAAAAACCTTAATCGGTGTTCGGTCCCAGAGGCTGCCGACCACCTCTCATATTCTTTTATCACTGTTAATCGTGAGTACCATCGGACCAGATAGTCTGTTACACTGACCCCTAGTCAGTACGGTATTTTAGCGCTGTTAGTTTCAATCTTGTACCAAAATCGTGAATATAGATGTGTTACTTCCTGAGAAGCTACGGCCGAGCGAACTAGTCAGTACGAATACTGACCGTTCAAAGACGGTCGGAGACAAAGGGGGAGACAAACAAATGAAGAGATTTGGTGTGACAGCTGTAGTGCTGGTCGTCCTTATGACTGCCGCCTTCACAGGCGCTGCCAGTGCTGCACAATCAGTGAACGCGGGTGGAAGTAACGGTGGACACAACGGAGACAGACCCGATGACCCCGGCACGTTCTTTCTCAACCAGAGCATCAACTTCGGTGAGAGAGTAGTCGCAGACGATGGCAAGAGCTATGGTATCTATATGGATGGCACCCTGTTCGAGGTTGATACGGCATACACGAACCCGGACTACCTTACCCAGGTGCATGAGATGTACTCCGAGGATGTTGTCGTACAGGCCGACTGGTCCGATAACTTGGTTCTGCACGATTGGAGAGCAGGGGACAAGATCAGGACAGAGGTGATTCTGCAGGATGTCGCGGATCCAAGCATCACAGTCTATACGATTTGCGCATCGTTCAAGATCGAGCTCATAGCCCCGCTGAACCCTGACGCCGAACCATGGGAAGGTTGGTATGGAACGACATACGAAGGTCTTTGGGTTGATGGTTCGACCGATGCATACTCTGCCGAAGTGAATCAGTTGGGAAATCTGCTCTACGGCTACAACTGGGACACGAATGGCCTTCCAGCAGGACAGTACAGGCTGACATTCGAGCTGATCGACTGTGCGATGACGACGTACCCAGGTACCGAGACACCGGTCGTGTACAACTCAATCACAATCGATGGAATGGTCGACCCTGTCACATACAGCGCTGATGACAACTACGCGTTGGACGCAGCCGAGTACGGTTCGGCCTACACGATGATCGAGATCACCCTTCTGGCGAAGTAGGGTAGAGTCGAATCAAACATATTTCAGGGCTCTGGGCAAATGCCCAAGCCCATTATTCATTTTTTTTCCAAAGAAATCGCTTAGTGCTTCTTCTTGCAGATCTCACAGCCGCTCAGCTTCGCGGATACCCTGTGCATCTTGCAGAAGCGCTCCTCGCTCCGGATGTCGTTGCATGCCTTGCAGAGGACGCCATACCACTGATATCTCGTCTCTCCGGCGACTATCCTCTTGGAGATCTCATCCGCATAATCCAATATCTTCGGGAAATCCTCAAGCATCTTCGTGCTTCCACCTCTGGTGGAGCTGAGATACTGGCTCACCGATGCCTGGGTGATCCCGAGTTTCTTGGCGATCTCCGATTGCTTCATCCTGTACTTGCCCGAAAGTTCCCTTACAACAGATGCCCTGAGTGTAGGTAGGATTCTTCCAACTACGAGTTCACATGGTGTCTTCATTTCCACACCGTAATCCAAAGTCTCTGGCGCCTCAACATCAGAAAGAAGCTGCCCTCACGATTCGATAATGCCAGATAGGCTATAAACTTTTCAATGCCAGAATGTAACACGGGTGGGGCCGGGGAGGAGATTTGAACTCCTGTTTGCGGATCTGCAGTCCGCCACATGGCCGCTCTGTCACCCCGGCACGGCCTGGCGTCTATCACAAACTGTCTATTTATGGTTTTCATGAAGTCATGACGAAACCCGCCAAGAACTATCATTCTCATCATTGGCCTTTCCTCCATCGAGGACAAGATTAATACTGTACACAGGGTTCGACCAGTTGTGAAATTCGCTGCTGTAAGCCCATATAACGCAATCTCAAAACATGCGTTTCCTGAGAAGGTTGTCCTCTATGACAGCACCCTGAGGGACGGCGAGCAGATGCCAGGGGTCCATTTCACCCACGATCAGAAGGTCGCAATCGCCAGGAAACTGGACGAGATACGCATGCATCAGATCGAGGCTGGCTTTCCTGCAGTCTCAGATGGCGAGAGAAAGACGGTGAAGTCGATAACATCCCTCGGACTTGATGCAGAGATTCTGTGTCTATCCAGAACGCTGAAGGCAGATGTCGATGCTGCTATCGAGTGCGATGTCGATATGGTCCTACTGTTCATCGCAACCAGCGAACTCCATCTCAAATACAAATTGAAGATGACTCGGGAGCAGGTGATCGAAAAGGCCGTGGCTGCCGTTGACCACGCACGTTCACATGGCCTCAAGGTGAGCATGAGTTCCGAGGACAGCACAAGGTCCGATGTGGATTTCATGCTCGATCTATTCAGAGCATCTGCTGAGGCTGGTGCAGTCAGGTTGGGAATAACCGACACACTCGGCTGCGCAGGCCCTGAGGCGATAGAGTACCTCGTTCGCAAGATAAGCGGATCGATAGATCTTCCAGTCTCCGCTCATCTGCACAACGACTTCGGCCTCGCTGTAGTGAATTCGATTGCCGCTCTCTCCAGTGGAGCTACGGCCATTGCCACGACCGTCGGAGGGATCGGAGAGCGAGCCGGCAATGTGTCTCTCGAGCAGCTGGTGATGGCTCTGAAACATCTCTATAAGAAGGATATCGGGATTAGGACGGAAGGTCTTACAGACTTGACTAAACTCGTCTTCGAATCCGCCGATCTGTCTATCCCAGCCAATCAGCCATGGGTTGGCCCCAACGCCTTCTCGCACGAATCTGGGATACATGTCGCTGCTGTGCTCAACTGCCCATTGACATACGAGTGCGTGAACCCTGAGGAAGTGGGCAATAAACGCCGTCTGGTCCTCGGCAAGCATTCTGGGACCCATATCGTCGTGAACAGGCTGGAGGAGAAGGATATCAAGGCCAGCCAGGAACAGGTGTGCGACATCGTGCGGGCCATAAAGCGTGCCGGTGAGGACCATGGCCGGGTCTCTGATGATGAGTTCTGGAAAATAGTGGATGGGATCATGAAGGCGGAACCAGGTCACCCTGATTGTTCTGAAGATAAAGAATGAATTTCGGGCCCGAATTCATCGGGCCCGATGGTGTGGTGGTTCAAAGGGTTTAGTCAAGCCTGATTATGCCTTTCCAAATGCTTTTGCGCTCTTGGACAACCTGACCTGTCTCTGACAGTTCGGATACGTGCACGGTGTGCAATGGTATTTCTCGCTGCACGAAGTCTCGATCTGCTCGTATCTCTCGTTCCATTTCGTTACTTGCTGTGGCAAGTTATCCCTCTATGTGATGCCCACTGATGCACACGAGTTAAAAAGGATTTCTATTCTGCTCATGGAATGGTAAATAGGTGCGGGCGCCAGTACCACTCATGCTGCATGAGACATGATTTCGATTCGAAATCAAGAATCAAAGTACGATTGGGTGCGTTGTTCTCGGATTCATATGTCGATTCTGCGCCCGGTCGCATCGAGCTTCGTGCGTCCAAATTCCGAGAAACCCTTCAGAACATCGATTGAGAAGACCGGCCCGTCCCGACAAACATGCAGTCCATCGATGGCGCAGGAGTCACAGATCCCTATTCCGCATTTCATCAATCTCTCGACCGAGGCCTGCATCGGTATCGAGAGTTCGGCACACTTGTCTGCGAGCTTCGCCATCATCCGTTCAGGACCACAGCAGAATACGATGTCATGCTCGCCAGTCTGCAGCATCGGGACAGCGATGTCCGTCGCGAACCCTTTCCTGCCTTCGGACCCGTCATCGGTTGTGATGACGACCTCTGCTCCGGTCTTCATCGCTCGGTCCTTGAACAATATCTCCCTTGCCGTCCGAGCACCGATGACAACTCTGACGTTCGACTGGTTTTCCGTTAGCTTCTCAATGAGTGGCAATAGTGCGGCCATGCCTGTTCCGCCAGCGACGATGAGCGGCTTCTTGCCAACAGAACTGAACCCTTTCCCATAGGGTCCCCGAATGCCTACGAGATCACCCAAACGTTTGATGGAGAGTGCTTTTGTGCCATCCCCCACTATCTGGTATGTTATCCATATCTGATCCCCGATGTGTGATATCGACATAGGGAATTCGTCCACGCCCGGGACCCAGACCATGACGAACTGTCCTGGTTCAGCATCAATCGAGCCATCAAGCACGATAGTCCTGATGCTTGGAGTCTCATCCCTGTGTTCTGAAACCCTCAGCATCCTAATGCTTGACTTCATGGGCAACCCCTACCATCTCGGGAATCCTGCCGAAGCCATTCCGGTCCATGAACTCCGAGATATCATTGCAGACCTTGCCGAAGACCTCTGGTCCGTGCCTCCAGACTGCTGTCCCTATCTGAACCGAGCTAGCTCCTGCCATTATGTACTCGAGGGCGTCGTTTCCTGATTCGATTCCTCCGACGCCTATGATTGGTATCTTGACAGAGCCCCTTATCTCATAGACACATCTGACTCCGACGGGTCTTATCGATGGTCCGGACAGTCCTCCGAACCTGTTCGCGAGGACCGGCATCCTTGCCTCTGGTGATATGACCATTCCTTTCAACGTATTGATTGCTACTATCGCGTCCGCGCCTCCCTTTTCTGCGGCCTTTGCCAAGTTGACGATGGATGTTGTGTTCGGTGTCAGCTTCGCGAACATCGGTATGTCCAGACCGCTCTTGGCCGCTCTGCAGACACTCTCAACCATCTCTGGAGTCGAGCCTACCTCTGCTCCGAATCCTTTGGCATGCGGACAGCTGAGGTTTAGTTCGATTGCATCGGCGCCCGCATCTGCCATCAAGCGAGCCATCTCTGCGATCTCAACCTCGCCGCCTCCGAACACGCTCCCGATGATTGGGACCCCCGCCTTCTTCGCCTCCTCCAGCTCCCTGCTGAAGCCATCTATGCCGGGGTTGGGCAGCCCCATGGCATTCATCAAACTGTCACCGAGCTCCACTATACAAGGACTGCCGTGCCCTTGCCTGGGCTCTCTGCCGATCGATTTTGTCACAATTGCGCCCGCACCCGCGCGCGCGATTGAAGCCATTGTCTTGCCTGTCTCATCCAAAATCCCTGAGGCAAGCATCGTCGGGTTCCTGAGACTCAGACCACAGATATTGACTGACAAGTCCGCCATGGGCTTCGCTGTAGATTGCCCCTACATCTAGAAGAACTTTGCCCAAAGGTCTGTCCATCAACGATGATCGAGGTCAGGCCTTGGACTTCCCTGCCTTCTTCGTCTCATAATCCTTTATGGCCTCTCTCAATGCGTCCGCTGCCAGGTTGGAGCAGTGCATCTTCTGGGGAGGCAGACCATCGAGCGATTCAGCGACATCCTTTCGGGATATCTTCTTGGCCTCCTCCAGGGTCTTGCCTCTTGCCAACTCCGTTATCATGGAACTCGTCGCGATGGCAGCTCCACAACCAAAGGTCTTGAACTTGATATCGGTGACGATATCATCCTTGACCTTGATGTACAGCCACATGACGTCTCCACACTGGGGATTCCCTACCTTGCCGATGCCATCCGCATCGGGTATCTCACCGACGTTTCTCGGATTGGCGAAGTGATCCATAACCTTCTCAGTGTACACAGCTTCCACCCTCACTGGCTCCCATGGGCCTTTCTGCGTTGAACGGGGATATCTCTCTCAGCTTCGAGACCACACCGGGTAACACCTCCAGTAAGTAATCTACATCCTCATAGGTGTTTTCCCGTCCCAATGTGAGTCTGAGGCTGCCGTGCGCCTGCTCGTGAGTCAGTCCCAATGCTAACAGGACATGGGATGGTTCAAGGGACCCTGTCGAGCATGCGGATCCTGTGGATGCGGCGATGCCTTTGAAATCCAGCTGCAGTATGAGCGCCTCACCTTCGATGAAATCGAATCTGAAATGTGCATTGTTGACGAGTCGCTGGGTCCGGTGACCGTTCAGGTAGGATCTCTCGACCAGCTCGGGGACCCTGTCTATTATCTTGTCTCTGAGGGACCTCATGCGGTCAGTCACCGATTCGAAATCCCTCTTGGCAAGCTCCGCGGCCTTGCCCAAACCGACTATCCCTGGAACGTTCTCCGTCGAAGATCGGAGACCGTGTTCGTGCCCTCCGCCGTGCATCATCGGCTCTATCTTGATGCCCTTCTTGACATACAACACCCCCACGCCCTTGGGGCCATGCAGCTTGTGCGACGAGAGCGATAGGAGGTCTATGCCGTCCTGCTTCACGTCGATAGGCATCTTTCCAGCGGCTTGTACCGCATCTGTGTGGAACGGGATCCCTTTGGACTGTGCAATCCTCGCTATCTCCCTGATAGGTTGGATCGTCCCAATCTCATTGTTCGCGGCCATGATGGATATGAGTACAGTATTGCTCTTGATCGCCCTATCCAGTTCGGCAGGGTCCACAAGCCCTTCCCTGGAGACTGGCAGCTTGGTGACATCGAAGCCAACACTCTCCAGGTATCCGCATGATTCGAGGATCGCAGGGTGTTCGATCACGCTGGTTATGATGTGCCCTTTCGTCCGCCCTTTGTACATCGCGACCCCTTTCAGCGCAAGGTTGTCCGATTCCGTACCTCCGGATGTGAAGACAATCTCCCTCGGGTCTGCGTTGATCAGGGTGGCCACATGCTTCCTGGCAAGCTCCATGGATGCCTTGGCTTCCCGTCCGTAGGAATGAATGCTCGATGCATTGCCGAAACGCTCTCTGAAGAATGGCAGCATGGCCTCCAAGACCTCTGGCAAGACCTGAGAAGTCGCGCTATGGTCGAAATACGCCCTTTTCTTGGAGCTGGCTATCATAACGAACGAAGGTGATGATGGCCGGTCATCTTAAAAGTTTGCCGGTGTGAACGAGGGTTTTCGGTCCCGCGTGTCGGTTTGGGGACCGCTCAAAAACTGAAAAGGACTAATACGGTCCAGTGACATCTGTGAGCGTTCAATATGGACGTCTCTAGGGTCCGTCAGGACTTCCCGTTGCTGAATTCCGAACCCGGGGGAAGATCCCTGGTCTATTTCGATAGTGCATGTCAATCACTCAGACCGACACAGGTTCTGGATGCCATGAATGAATACTATAGGGCATTCCCTTCATGTGCAGGCAGAAGTGTTCACAAGCTCGCGACGGAAGTATCCATCCGATGCGACGACGCCCGCTCGAAGGTCGCCCGCTTCTTCGGTGCAGAGGACGCCAGCGAGATTGCCTTTCTGAAGAACGCGACGGAAGGCCTGAATACGGTGCTCCTCGGGTACGATTTCGACCATGGAGACCAAATCGTCACCACCGATTATGAGCACAATTCCCTCCAGGTCCCAGTGTTCAAGGTGTGCGGATCGAAAGGGGTCAAACACATCCCGGTCCCATCATCTGAAGATGGCACGTTCGACATCGAAGCTTTTCATGAACGGATGTCGAAGAATGTGAAGCTGGTCGCGATGTGCCTGACATCGAATGTACATGGTTATACGCTGCCCGCAAGGGAAGTCGTGGATATCGCACATTCATATGGTGCGCGCGTACTATTCGATGCTGCCCAGTCGGCTCCGAGCATTCCTCTGGACGTGGGCGTGCTTGGAGTGGATTATCTTGCCGCATCGGCGCATAAGATGTTGGGGCCTTCGGGTGTGGGCATATTCTACGTGAATGAGGATGCTGCTGCTGACATCGAACCGATCATGTATGGCGGCCATGGGGTGGCCGAAGTCCGGAGTGGCAGATTCACCCTCCTCCCACCTCCAGAGCGTTTTGAGACCGGGTTGCAGAACTACTCCGGCATCCTGGGCACTGGAGCCGCGGTCGATTATCTCAATTCCATCGGGATGGATGATATCAGGAGCCATGAGATCGGACTCAACCGTCGCATGACTAGGGGGCTCATGCAAACTCCTGGCGTTACCATCATGAAGCCGTTCGATCCGAATATGCGTGGTGGCATATTCAGTTTCAATATCGACGGAATGACCCCTCATGACATCGCTATGATACTCGACAACTCCAAGAACATCATGATCCGCTCAGGCATGCATTGTTGCCATTCATACTTTGATGAGATTGCTGTAGATGGATGTGCGAGAGCATCGGTCTACATCTACAACACGGATGATGAAGCGGACTTTTTCATCGAAGCTGTGCAGGACCTATCAGCCAGCTTCAGCAAGTTCAAGTGACTTGGACCACGAATAACAGGATGCTCGAGAGCTCGTCGACCGGGATGAGGCCGGTTTTGACGCAGAGGACATCTCCTGTTCGTACTTTCAGGTGGCCCGAGGCCAGATCGCGTTCCTCAATGATGGATTGATTCAGCGGCTCTCCTTGCCATTCCCAGGTATGCACGGGGTCCTGTAGCTCTACTCCTATGGTGCGGCCATCCGCGCTCGCAGTCATATGTGTGTGGCAGATGTCCAGCCATATTTCCGAGCCGCCCTGAGTGCTCGGAACAGACCACGAAAGCTCACACCCGGATCCGCCCCCTCTCAGGAGCAACATCAATCTCTCCAGTGAACCGAGCATCTCGGTCAATTCATTCCCTTCATCCAAGGTCATCGAATGTCTCACGATGCCGCCGGCGATGGTCATGAACATGAGTGCGCATATCGACATGGCTACCTTCGACACGATGAAATCCGTTAGATCACCTCTGCGATGATGTATTGCCGTCCATCGGCGACCCATCCTACCATCCTGATGGTGCAGAGTTCGGAGCAGATGTCCAGAGACCCATTTCCTTGGGTTGTTATCATTGCAGGGGGACTCGATGCTGTTCGAACTATCTGCGCTCCTGACACGAGTTCGAGAACGACGGAGCACGCGTACACTCCTCCGATGGAATCCCCTATGCTCAGGCTGTGAAGCCTCATCCGACCCTCCGATGAGAAGTCGAGATCTATTTGGTTGACGCTCCCTGGACCCTGCATAGATAATCTCTGAGCGGAAGCGATGATCTTCTCGAGCTGCAGCTCCGCCCTTATAAGGAACTCTCTGTCGCTCACAGTATTCAGAGCCTCGGTGGCTGGCACTATGGACATGGCGGCGACTATCGCCACGATCATCAACCTGAGCGGCAACGCCTCCAGAGCCCTATCATCCTCTCGGATGCGCATATCGATCATCCCGTGATGACGGGTATCTCATAGCTGGTATCGACGCCATAATTCCCTTTGGCCACCGTGACAGTGACTGTTGTGAACCCCGATCCGAATTTCTCGAGTTTGAGCCCCAAGAACACGACCTGTCCATTGGAATCCGTCACGCCCCTCACGGGCGAGCCGTCAGCGTTCCTTATGTTCGCGCCATCCAACATCACAGTCGCTCCTTCCAGTCGATCCCCGCCCTGGTCGGTGACGATGACGCTTATCGTATTGTCATATGAGGTGTACAGGCCATCGCCGTCATCGTCAAAGACTATGATCTCTCCCGGGCTGACGAAGACCTCTCCGATTGCGTTCGGCGCTGCGATGGAATTCATCCACCCCATTATTATGGTCAGACCGAGCCCTGCCACAACCACCATTATCAATAGCTGCAGCGGAAGTCCTTCGATCCCACCTTCACGGTCACATCTCAGCCTGGAAATCTTGCTCCTTGCTGCTATCATGATACCAACAGGGTCCTTAGAATTCGGGATAGGGATATTCTACCTGCTTACATGTACGCTAATTGATAGTGTCCAGTATATGTCTGACCCCCTCGTTGACTTCGGTCTCATCGGTTATCAGCACTGATTCCCAGGAAAGCACCTACTTATACGCTCGGGGACGGTAGAAAACTCAGGAACGCAGACCGGCAAGAGGGGGTAAGTCTGACCTGTGCTCGGTGAGGCGTATGAAGGAGCTGAAAGTAATGGAAGCGTCAAAGTGTCCGAAGTGTGGCGAAGAGCCTTTCTTCGTTGAGCACATCGAGAAATGGTACTGCTACGAGTGTAACACTTATGTCGACGGGACCGAGGAAGACCATGAACATGCCGAGGAAGCCGTCGAGCACATAGAACCGCAGGTGGCATCTGAGACCGCCCCAGCTGTCGCACAGCCCGAACAGATGGATGGAGTCCCCGCCCGCGAGGAATTCAAGGATTACTCTGATGATTACGAAGATGAATTGGCCGCTGATCTGGCGGAGATATCCGAGGTCGAGCCTAAAGAGGCTATGATGTCAGCGATTCCGGAAGGGGTGCCTGATGTTGTGGTGCCCGCTGCGGAGCCCAAGACTGACATGACCATCAGGATGTGTACCAACTGCGGCCAACCTCTGAAGTGGATCGAAAAGTACCAGCGGCACTACTGCTACGGGTGCAAGAAATATGCGCCCAAGGAGGACAAGCCGAAGGAAGAGGCAAAGCCTGCTCCGGAGATGAAGGCGTGCCCGGATTGCGGCGGCGAACTCAAGTACATCGAGAAGTACTCTGAGTGGTACTGTCACAGCTGCAAGAAGTACCCTCTGCGCCGGAAGAAGGAGGTCGAGCAGCCCAAGCCGGCCGTGGAACAGACACCAAAGCCCTCGGGTGCCGGAATGTGCCCGAAGTGCGGCAAGCCTCTGAAATGGATCGAGAAGTACGAACGGCACTACTGCGTTGCGTGCAAGGAATACGCGCCAAAGGCGAAGAAGACCTGTCCGACCTGTGGGGATGATATGAAGTTCATCCCTGAGTACAACGAATGGTACTGCTATAAGTGCAAGAAGTACTCCCTTAGGCCGAGCAAGCCCATGCTTCTGCTCTGAAGACGCACAAACCCTCAAAACTCAGGCCGGGACGGATCACTGTCCTGGTCCTTCAAACGATTTTCTAATTATTCTATTGATGATATAATAAAATGATTGAAGGCTCCTTGGACCGTGGTCCAAGGGCCGTTTTCTAGGTTTTCAGACGCTCTTCTTGCGCTTCATCAGCATCACGGCTGCACCGACAACGACAACCGCGATGAGTGCGCCCACTATCACGAGGGTCGTCGTGCTGATTCCTCCGCTCGTGTCGATGGTGAAGCTGACCGTCGCCTCAGTGGATTTCCCAGCTGCGTCCACGACTTCGATGGTGACTTCATGGTCGCCATCCTCGAGTCCCTCGAATGTGTGGGATGTCGAGGTCGTTCCGAGGCTCACGGCGGTTCCTCCGTCGATTGATATGAGGACCTGGGCTATCCCGCTCCCAGCATCAGAAGCAGTCCAAGAGACGGTCACATCCGACACATCGAACGCATCGTCCATGTTCGGTGTAGTTATGCTCAGGGTCGGCGCGATCGTGTCCATCCTTATCGTCACCGATTCGATGCATTCGTAGCCGCAAGCATCGGTGGCACATATCTCAAGAGTGTGCAACCCATCGGGCAGGCTCGAGAAGGTGTATGTCGTCGTGGTCGTTGGAACCTCTACCCACGCGGTCGAATCGTACCTTACCTCCATCACATCCAACCCTGATCCTGCATCCGCGGCTGACCATGTCACCGTGACGGAAGCGCTTCCGAATAGTGCGTTGGCGGTCGGGGACACTATCAAGATGCTAGGCATCGTGGTGTCGACCAGGAATGACACACTGGCGCTTGCAGTGTTTCCAGCTGCATCCGTCGCCATGACTTCGACCATGTGGTCTCCATCCTCCAGGTCATCGAATGTGTAGGTCGTCGCCATCGCGACATTCACCCAGCTACCTTCGTCCACACGTATGCTGTAGCCTGCAATGCCCGATCCTCCATCGCTACCTGTCCATGCGATGTCTACCGACGACTCTCCGAACTCATCGTCTGCCAAGGGCTCCGTAATGCTGACCACCGGGTCTGTCGTATCCACGCGAACCGTCACCGAATCAGTTCCGTTGAGCTCGGCCGTATTGGTCACTTTCACGGATATCGTGTGCGATCCATCGGAGACACCCGTGAATACATGCGATACAGAAGTGTCTGCATCCTCCCAATCACCATCGTCTATTCGTATCTCTACGGTGGCGACATCTGACTGCGCCTCAGTGATTGTCCAGGTGACTGATACGCTAGATGAGTCAAGGGCAGCGCCTTCTTCAGGGCTACCTATGACTACCACTGGTGCGGAGGTATCGACGACTATCTCCACTGCATCACTAGCGGTTAGTCCCGCATTGTCGGTCGCCCTCACGGTGATCGTGTGGCTCCCCTGCGGAATGGCTGTGAAGCTGTAGGTCAGGTCCGTGCCGACATCGATCCATATCCCCGTATCAAGTCTGACCTCATACATCGCGATACCTGAACCTGTGTCGCTACCGGCCCATTCGACGACAACCGTTCCGGAACTGAAGACATCATCGTCTTCCGGCGTCAATATCTCTACTGCAGGAGCGGTGGTGTCGACCTCAACAGACACGGAATCGGTTGCTTCCAACCCACCCATGTCGGTCGCCTTGACATACAACGTATGTGCCCCATCGCTCAGTCCGGAGAACTCGTAGCTTTTCACAGCATCATCAAGAACGATCCATGATCCGGTGTCGAGCATCACCTGCATGTTAGCCAGACCTGAGGTCGCATCGGAAGATGTCCACACCATCGTAACGGTCGAAACCGCGAAGAGATCGTCCTCGTCAGGCGAGGTTATCGCCACAGCCGGGCTGACCGTGTCAACAACTATCTGGACCGTCTCGGTCGTCTGCATGCTCGATAGGTCGGTCACCTTGACATATAACGTGTGGGAACCTTCGCTCAGATCGGCGAACACATAGCTGCTTTCCGTCGAATCTATCTCAGTCCAATCATCCGAATCGGCCTTGACCTCTATCGTGTCGATACCGAGTTGGACATCTGTAATGTCCCACTCCATCAGTACGGACGAATCTGTCATGACCTCACCATCTTCAGGCGACGTTATAGTGACGGTCGGAGCCTCTGTGTTGACCGTGAACGACACCGATTCGGTAGCGTCCCAACCGGCAACGTCCGTCGCTCTAATGTAGACGGTGTGGCTACCGTCTGCGACGCTCATGAAGTCATGAGATGTGACTGTGCTCACGTCGATCCAGGACCCTGAATCGAGCATGATCTCGACCATATCGACACCTGTCCCGTCATCGCTTACCGTCCACTCTACTTCCACCGTAGTCGAAGTCACGACCTGGTCCTCAACCGGGGTGCTGATCTCAATCGTCGGAGCTTCAGTATCGACCATTATCGTCACATCGTCCTGGGCGTCCAATCCGCCAAGGTCGGTGGCTCTGACGTACAATGTGTGCGATCCCTCCGAAAGATCCGTGAACTCATAGCTGGTGTCCGCGACATCGATCTCGATCCATGACCCCGCATCCGCCTTTACCTGGAGCATGTCCAAACCTGTCTGGACATCTGTGATAGTCCACTCCAAGGTCACGCTGGATACCATGAACTGCTCGCCATCTTCTGGTGAGGTTATGGTCACCGTCGGGGCTTCCGTGTCAACTGTGAAGTTGACGGTGGCTGTCGTCGTGAGTCCCGCATTGTCCGTCGCCCTTACTTCGACTTTGTAGATGCCGTCTGCCATGCTCTCGAAGTCGTAGGTGACTACGGATCCGATGTCCTCCCAGCTACCTCCGTCGAGTCTGATGTCGAAGCCTGCCAGTCCGGAGCAGTCATCGCTCGCGGTCCATGAGACAGTGACGGTCGTATCCGCTATCACATCGTCCTCCGCGGGCGAGTCAATCACTATCGACGGTGCGACTGTATCCACGATGGTGTATGTGTCGTTGGTGCCAGGCGCAGATTCCACACTTCCAGCTTCGTCGGTGGCGACCGAGTAGAACTCGTAGACACCGTCACCCGACAGGAGCGTCGTGTTGAACGCCATTGAGAACGGATCCGAATCATCGGAGTCGAATAGGATCCATCCGCCGTCATCCACCTGATAATACAGTTCGACTTCGCTGACTCCATTAGCATCGGTGGCTGTTATGGACACAGTGAAATTCGCATCGGTCGTGTACATAGACAACTCATCGACGGCAGACTCTGGGGCCAGCGTGTCCACGCGTGTGTAGGTGTCATTGCCAGTCGGTGCGGCTTCCCTGTTGTCGGCGAAGTCTATGGCTATCGAATAGAACTCATAGAGTCCATCGCCGTTCATCTCTTCAGCATCGAGATCGAAGGTGTACGGCGCTATGATGTCTGTGGCATTCAGAACGAACTGTCCAGTTCCACCATACCTGATCCAGAGTTCGACTCCCTTGACTCCCTCTTCATCGCTCGCGTCTACATCTACCGTGAATTCACTGACCATCGTGAACCCCGGCAGTGCAGAGACTTCCGATATGGGTGATCCCGTGTCTATCTGCAGGGCGAAGTTGCGTATGTATACACCATTCTTATCCACGGTCAGGGTCGCAGTGCCAAGGCAGTGGTCGGTCGCTGTGATCGCCAGGACCACTGTCCCAGGCGCATCTGCATCCGTTGCCACAGCCGAGTAGAACCCCTTGCTGTTAGTAGTAGTGCTGGTCAGCAGTTCTGCATCCTGCCATACCTCGACCAGCGCACCGCTGATGGGCGCGAGGGTCATGGCATCTATCACGGTCCCATTTATCATCGGGAATCGGTCGAGGGCAATATCATAGTCCTCCAAGGTAATGTTCCGTTCAAGCTGGAAATCGACCGACTCGAGATAGTGTTCGTCATCCGAGACATTCAAGGTCAGGTTTATCACTCGACCGACATCCGGTATGAACTCGTCTGGCAGATCAAACCCGTAGGATCCGTTCGATGGTGTCGTAAGACTGTCGACCACCGTGGTGCCATTGTATAGGACCACGCTCGCCCCGCCGATGTTGTTCGAATCGACGGCGTCGATCACGGATCCTTCGACGCGGGGTATGAGCATGGGGTAGTAAGTCCTCGAGACCACATCATTCATGGCGAGCGCGAGGTCAGCGGTCGTGTTTGCTATGTATCCTGTCTTCGTGACGCTCAAGGTGAAGATACCAGCAATTACCTCCATCTCGCAATATCCATCGGAGTCCGTCGTATCCGTCTTCACAAATGTCCCAGATTCGAGAGTTACTGTGAACCCCTCAAGGCCGATCAAGGTGACTGGAATGTAGACTTTGACCTGGACTATCGGTGGGTTCGGCTCCTCGATATATATCCCCGCATAGACATCGACTCTACCGGCATTCAAAACCGGTATATCTGAATCATAGAGTGGATCGCCGACTGCGAAATCAGGAGCGTTATCGGAGAGTATGTTTCCACCAACCACGACTGAACAACCGAACCAACCCGCTCCCTCGCTGGGGTCTAGGATTATATCCTCTTCGCTATCCAGGCTTTCGGCCCCAAAGTATGCGTAGGCTCTGCCATCACCCGACGAGGCCAACTTGCTGAATGGTGCACCTACCAGGAGATCGGCATATCCATCTCCTCTGAAATCTCCGGAAGCAATGGAATAGCCCAATCCCTCTCCGCTGCTACCATCGATGGTCATGCTGACATCCCCTCTGAATCTGGAATCTCCCAGCAATATGTAGACAGATCCAGCATTCGTGCCACCATCATCACCGTAGGGCGCCCCGATTGCGATATCATCGAATGCGTCGTTGTTGATATCTTGAATCATGCAGACGCTGAATCCAAACATGTCGCCAGCCTTCTCTCCCTGCACAACGGTCGTGGTCGGGCTGGTCTTTACGATGTTCCGTATGATGTAGGCTGCACCTGTGGTTGAGCCACCGGATTTGTATCCTGGTGCTCCAACGACCATGTCGAGGGAACCGTCGCTATCGACGCTGCCTCCGCCGGAGACGGACCATCCATATCGCGCGTCTGCGACTGTGCCTGTGAATGTCTTATCTGGTGTAGTATCCATCGATGCTCCGCCATAGAATACCCTGACCAATCCGGCATCCTCAAGTCCACTCGGGTCTGCGAATGGCGCGCCTACGATGAGATCATCATATTCATCAACATTGATCCTGCCTCCAGCACCAAGCGAGTATCCCAGCTGGTTGCCGATGCTCGAACCATGTATCCATATGTCAGGAGTACCGTCGAATCCAGAACCGCCATAGAATATGGCAACGCTTCCAGAATCCTCTCCTCCATTATCTGCGAATGGTGCGCCGACTGCAAGATCATCAATGCTGTCACCATTCAGGTCACCTACGTTGGCGACCGCCCATCCGAACATGTCTCCTTCGCTGGTTCCATCGATGATCAATGTCACCTTCATCGGCTCGTCATCCTTTGACATATTGACAATCACTGACCCTGAGTATCCTAGGTCATCTGAATTGTTCAAAGGCGCTCCAATGATCAGGTCATCGATATTGTCGTTGTTGATATCGATTATCGCGATCGATTTGCCGAAGTTGGAACCAGTCCACTCACCGATGACAAATTTTTCCGGTGATTGAGTGGTTGCTCCTATGCCAGTGTTCGATACGAACATTATGGCGGCGGTCGAAAAAAGCAGGCAGAAAACTATCCCTAGCGTGGGCAATATCTTATTGGATTCCCGATTCATTTCCCCTCACCCTCTGTGTGTTAACACACAGCGTAATTGAGATTTGAAATCGCTGGACGCTATATTAATATTTTTATGGCAATCCATTGTATTAAGAATAATTATTGGTCATATCTGCCAACTATTTACGTGCTAATGGTGGCAATTATCAAATCAAATTGTAAAAACATAATTATGTGTCTACACTTATGCTCGAAGTTGGCGCAAAAGAGATTAGGTGCAGCTTTCACTCATGTTCCAGAAGAATCGAAGAGCCACCGGGGAGATTCGAACTCCCGACCTGCTGATTACAAGTCAGCTGCTCTTCCAGCTGAGCTACGGTGGCATGCGTGAGGGTTGCTGAGTATTGATGCGAAGCACATATAGCTTTTGACGGCTCAGGAACAGCGGGCTTTTTTCAGTAACCGACCATTATCGCAAACGACCCTGATTCACTTGCCAGGACTGGAGATGCATCGTTCGAAATATGCATAACCTTTAAATCATGGCTAAGTATCCGCAAGAGGTGCGCATAGAGCGGTGAGAATCCCATGACCGAGAAAGAAGGTGCGGAGAAGCACCACGGTAAGGACGACAAGAAGCATGTTTCCGAGTCAAAGATCAGCCCTGGAGATATCGTACTCGCAGAATTCGACGCTTGGATACAGGATACAGGCGAGTTATTCGACACTACCAGTGAGACCGTTGCCAGGGAGAACAAGATCTACAATGAGAAGATGGTCTACGGCGCTCAACCACTCATGGTCGGAAAGAGCAGATTGTTCCCTGGCCTCGATGAGCACATGTTGACTGCCGAGATCGGCAAAGAATACGAGATCACGATACCACCTGAGAACGCTGCTGGCCCGAGGGATGCCAAGCTCGTGGAACTTCACCCAGTGCGTGAATTCCTGAAGCAAGAGATCGAGCCACAGGTCGGGCTCGAGGTGACTGTCAGGAATCGCTCCGGTACAATAACCGCGGTGACAGCTGGGAGAGTCAGAGTGGACTTCAACAACAGACTAGCTGGAAAGACCCTTAGATACAAGTACAAGATCACGGAGAAGCCTTCGAAGCCGAAGGAGGTCGTCGAACTGGTTCTGAAGATGTCATATGGTACATCCGAAGGATTCGACATCGAGCACCATGGCAAGGATTACAAGCTCAAGTTGCCAGATGCCTGTAAGTACGATCAGAAGTGGATCCTGAGCAAGTACAGAATAGTTACCGATCTCAGGGACGCCCTGGATGCAGAAACGGTCGCCTTCATCGAAGAGTACACCAAGCCCGAGAAGAAGGAGGAACCAAAGGTCGAGGCGAAGAAAGACGCCGTCAAGGAGACTCCGAAGGAAGATGTCAAGGGCGAGGACAAGGCTCCAGAGGAATTGACCGAGGCAGACAGGAAGGGGTAATCCTTCCTGGAGCAAACCTTTTCTATTTCGCAAACCTGTTATTTTCAATATCCCATCACGGGCGCGTGGCCTAGTCAGGATATGGCACTTGCCTCCTAAGCAAGTGGTCAAGGGTTCGAATCCCTTCGCGCCCGCTTTCCTTTCGTCAACTTCTACGACAATCAGCATGCAATAAGACTCGAATCAAGGGTGTTGGCTATCGGTCATTCCTGAGCGGTCCGCAGCGATATGATTAATATTCGTAAAGACAATGCTGTACTGCACTTGGAGTACACAACTCCGGGACAAACAAATGCGTGTTGGGCATTTAGGTCACACTCTTTATTGTCAACTGTAAGCATCGCTGCGATGTCAAGTGATCAGTTCGGAGTTCCTGCCTCGTGCCTTATCTGTCTGATTGGTGTCGCGAGGAGAAACCATGAACAATGCAAACATCATCGAGGTCCTATGCGTGGATGATGAGAAATCCTTTCTTCAATTGGAGAAGGATTTCCTTGAGAGGTGTGGCTTCATCGCGGTCGACACAGCGGATTCAGTTCCTGCTGCCTTGGAGAAGATGAAGCTGAACAGGTACGATGCTATTGTATCCGATTATCAAATGCCTGGCCCTAACGGCATAGATCTTCTGAGATTCATCAGGGGCCAGGACGATGTGACTCCATTCATCCTATTCACTGGACGCGGCGAGAACGAAGTGGCAATCGAGGCCCTTTCAGAAGGCGCGACGTTCTATGTTGAAAAGGGCTGTAATCCACAATCATTGTTCATTGAATTGATCGATATGATCAAGTCGTCAGTCGAGCACTCCCGTATCTCCAGTCATGGTCAAGCTCCCAATGACAAGACCGCCTATCTCCGAGCGAATGGCGATGATATCGTGATGATTCTCGATGGCAAAGGACGAATCATCAGCTGCAATGACCGTTCTGAGACGATGACGGGTTACAGCAAGAGTGAGATGATTGGCAGGAGCATCACGGAATTCGTAGCATTGGGAAATGCCCAACCCCGTCTTGACTTCGAAGATCCTTCATTAGGCAGAGAACTTGGATTGGACTGTGAGGTCAGGTTGATCAGGAAGGATTGCGGGGAGTTACGAGCAATCGTCAGTTCCGCTACCATAAGACACCAATCTAATAGCAGGTTGGGTGAATCGATTTGGGTGATACGCGATCTCTCCCGAGAAGACAAGGTTCGACATGAAGACGGATGAATAGTAGGCAGAACCCTTGGAACCGGCTTTTTCATAGAAGGTTCTTTAACTACGCCAGATCGATTACAGTACTGCCAGAACTTGTCTTCACCCGTGGTGATGACCGTTCCAGGGGCAAAGAGGTGAAAAGGATGGGGACCTCCGCGCAACCAAGCGCTAGACATTGTGTGTCATGTGGAAAGGAGATTTCGAACGATGCCAACGTGTGCCAACACTGTGGCCATGATTATCGTGTCCCGGTCGTGGGCGTCGCTTCGACCAAGAAGACCGCGTTGCCAGTCGTGGGCGGTGTGCTCATACTGATAGGTGCTCTTCTCGAGGTCCTCATGGGCCTTGCTCTCGTGGGCAGTATTGGTGCTCTTGACAGCATCATGATTGTCGATGTCGAAGGTATCGATGCGTTCCAGGACATGGTGACAGCGTGCGGCATCATATGGCTGATCATGGGTCTGATCGGTGTACTTGGTGGGATATTCGGGGTCATGCGGAAACACTATGGGCTCGCGATACTCGGTGGAGTCTTCGCGTTGCCAGGGTTCGGCATATTTGCGCTGATCGGGATAATCCTGGTTGCAGTCTCGAAGAGAGAGTTCAGCTGAACTCCGATCCGTGATACCTAGTTCAAACCCTTTCCATTCTAAATATTTTCATCCTGGTTCTAGCGATGGGTGACTATCCCTAGGTACGACTGGCTATTCTCTTACTCGTGTCGTTCTCTGAATATCATGGCGCTGATACAGTCAGTGACTCGGAGGCTATGACTATCTTACCATCAGAAGCCTCGATGTACGCTTTGATCAGTTTATACAGTCCACTCTTGATTTCTCGTCTGTGCCTGGCGTCGGTGATGTACCTGACACTCAGCGCGATCCAATTGTCCGTGACGGTGACAAAAACGGAAGGCTCGACCGCGCGTGCAGAGAAATAGTACTTCTGCATGATCGCTGCCATCTGCTTCTCAGCATCTGCCACATAACGTTCCGTCTCCTTCCGGGCGATATCCTCGAAGTCCTTCGCGGCCTTCCTCCAATCGGAGTCATAGGTCAGCGGCAATGTGATTTCATCCCATATGAAGCTGTGATCCTTTGTGTAGTTGATGACGCTCTTTGATAGGACTACACCGTTTGGCATCATCGATAATCGCCCGGTCGCCTGGTCCCCGTCCACCCACTCTCTTATCTCAAGAAGCGTCGTGTACATCATACCGATATCGATCACATCGCCGAATCTCGAATCGATCTCAACACGGTCGCCGATCCTGTATATGCTGGTCAGAAAGATTGTCAATCCTCCGACGAAGTTCTTGAAGAGGTCCTGCAATGCGATTGCGATTCCTGCACCCATTATCCCATATGACACGAATAGGGCATCCGTGCTCGTTGCCCAGATCTGGGTCAGTATGGCAAAGAAGATCAGGACATAGATGATCGATATCGCTTTCCTGACAGAATACTTGGTCTTCCCGTCCTTGATGCTCCGGGCCAGGAAGTGTTCAAGGGCCAGCTTGAAGACGAAATATATTATTGCAAGTGCCAGGAATGTATAGAATCCCTTTTCGATGTACTGGTCGGGATAGTAGTAATTGGCAATCCATAGTAGAATAGCCGCGACGATCTGTCCCGAAAGCGCAAGGCTCTTGTTCGTCTCACCACTCCCCCGAATCGAATCCTCTGGGCGTAGTAAGCGTCTTCATGATATGAATCATTTCTGCATGCGCTTCGATCTTGCTTTTCCATTGGATCGAATGACCCTTCGCTCGAACTCTGTCTCCCACCAGTTCGCGTATCTTCTCAGCCCATCCGACCGTCGCTGTATGGCCTGGACGGCGACCTCACGTGCGATTCTCGCATGCTCGATCTCCCAATTCTTCCTCAATCCCTTCGGCACTGTCAGATAGCTAGGGGACTCATCGATGAACCGTGGCAGCAGCCTGGTCATTGCGTATATGTCGCATGCACGTTCGCCTCCTGGCAATCCTTTGGTGTTGAACTGGGCCAGGTGCATCAGTTCATGGGCCATGGTCCAATAGGTCGGAAGCTTCCATCTCCCATCTCGTGTCTTTCGGACCTCCAGCATCAGCTTGACAAAACCATCCTCTGACTGAAAGACGGATCCCTCATAGGCTCTCGTGATTCCGATCTTCATCTTCGGCCTGATCTCAGGGAAGTATTTGTGCAATCTTTCCAGACGCGTCTCCAGGGTCTTTCTCTCGGACGAAGGTACCTTCATCGCGTTCCTGGTCCAACTGATCTCGAGCGGCATTGAGCTACCCCAATGCTTCTCATATCTTTTATTCAATGCCCTCGCACTACCGCGAATCCTCGATGACCCGTCCGTCAATACCGACCACTGTGACCGTGACTGGAGCGGTTCTGCCTACCCTCCTCATGGCTTCGGTGACCATGCGCATCAGGCCATTGCAGCATGGAACCTCCATTATGACTACTTCGACGCTCTTGGGGACAGATTCCTGGAAGAGTGCAGTGAGCTTTGCAAGATAAGCTTCCTGGTCATCGAGCTTAGGACACCCTATGACCATCGGCTTGCCCTTGAGGAATCTCTTGTGAAATCCCCCGAACGCGAATGGGACACAGTCTGCCGCGATTAGGATGTCCGCGTTCTTGTAGAACGGTGATCCTGGTTGGATCAGCTTCCATTGTACTGGCCAGTTGGTCAATTCCGATGGTGTGTGCGATATCTCGCTCCCACCTACTCCGGATACATGTTGGGCGATTTTCCGTACGACCATTGGCTTCGAGGATGGGCATCCGCAGGGCGCCTCCGATGAATGGTCATGGACTAGATTCTCGGCATGAGTGAGCCCCTGGCTCTTGAGGTGGACCTTCACCGCTTCCTCATCGAAGGCAGACGATTCCCTTTCAACGATCCTGAGCGCATCCTTCGGACAGCCGCCCATGCAGGCACCGAGCCCGTCACAGAAGATCTCGCTGATGACCTTCGCCTTCCCATCGACTATTTTGAGCGCTCCTTCAGCGCATGCAAGTACACACTGACCACAACCGTCACATCTGTCCTCGTCTATCTCGATGATCTTCCTGATTGGCATCCTTTCACCTCTGATTCGATCCGCGTAGGGCACCCATGCGGTCGGAAACGATAATAATCATCGCCTAACAGCGTCCAACGATGGTTGCCATCCCATCTCAGCGGGATGTATTGTCACCATTGTGCAGGAGCCAGTTCAACCTGGAGTGGGAAGTGTGCAGCCTATCGCCGATCACGCTTGCGACGAAGCTCGTGGGTGGGATCAGAAACGCCACGGATGCAGCCAGAGAGACGAGTTTCGTGATCTTTCTCATCTTCCAGACCTCTGCGATGTACTCTGCATCGTCCACACTCTCCTTGTATATCATCGACCTGAAGATGGCGCTCTGGAGCCTTCGCACGAGAATAGTGGTCATCCAGACGACGTCCTTCAGGCTGGTGTACCGTCCTTCGTAGTTCGTCTTCTTGTTCACGATAGCCTTTCTCAGGTCCTCTGCCGTCGTGCCCTCGAAAGTCGTGCAGCAGTCCCCTACCATCATGGGTGCGTGTGCGTCGCTGCTGCCTGTCAGTGCCGTCTCGATGTCCCTGCACTTCTGTATGGCCAGGTCGTTGGAGTACCGGTCACGATGAAACGCGTTGAACACCTCGACACCATCTAGATCGAGATTGAATATCCTGTCTCCGAGAGCGCTACAATGGGAACTGAACGGGTGAGGGGCTATGGCCACGCCTCCCATGCCATGCACAATATCTATGGTCTCCTCAACCGAGAGCCCCTTCGGGACATTCTCGCTCAGGAATAATCCCAGGAGTTCCCCATCCGCCGTGAGTATCTCCTCTCCGACGACGACCTCGACTGACTTCGCATATTTCTGTGCCTCAAGACCTCCCCTTATGCTGTTGTGGTCAGTCACACAGAGCACATTGAGCCCTCTCCTCTCCGCTGCTTCGACGACCTCCTTCGGCTCGGAGACGCAATCGGGCAGTTCGAGAAACAGGATCTTGGACATGCCGGAGTACTTCGTATGTGTGTGCAGGTCAGCGATGCCCTTCATTATCGCCTCCGATGCGTATGGATATAGAAATCATTTTCCCATTAACCTGGTCCATTAATCACAAGCGTCCTCTGGAGAATGACTGAGACGTCTCCTCCTTTTCGAACGATTCTGCTAGCAACTGCCCCAGGATCACGCCGATGAACCCGGCGAAGACGAATAGCATCAGGAGTATGACGGTCATGTTAAGGAAGAACATGATGTACAGGTCTGGGAAAATAACCTTGAAGTCGTAGAACAGGAATGGGGTCGAGTAGGCGATAATTGCCAATATGTATCCGATGAAGACGTAGAGTATCACAGTCACTATTGCGAGGTCCGTCCTTCTGGTCAGGTATCCTGAGGGCATTCCGAATAGCGCTGCCAGAAGGAACGCAGCCAGCAAGTTCTTCCCCAACGATAGGGACGAGAGATTGGGGAACACGAAATCGAAAGTCATGAACGCTATGGCAGGCGCGCTGAATAGGGCTACCATGAACATCCTGGTCCAATCCTCTCTCCTGATCTTCACAGGTATTCACCATCCAGGTAACTCAGATCTATCCTGACCATGTCGTTGAGGTATATCTCCTTGTATGTCTGGTAGTCGTGAGGGAAATCCGCTATCCATCCAGTGACCCTGAAGTCGTGCATGTAGGGTACGGTTCCAAATGTGTAATCGTAGCCTTGGGTCTTCGAATAGTTTATGAAGCCATCTATGCTGGCAAGCTTAGCCGGGTCCGAGACAATAGCCTGATAGGTGAATGTCTCGACACTCTTCTTCTCGATAGTGAATCCTCCCCCGGTTCCATTATAGACGGTGGCAATCGGGATGATAAATACGCCATCTGTGCGATTCTGTATCGTTACTGTCCAGCTGATCGTGAAGATATTGAGTTCAAGTTTCGATGGATTGTCCAGTTGAATGTCGATTCTCACCAAGAGCGAACCGTTCTCAAGTATCTCCGCGCATTCGACAGCGTTCATTAGGACAACACTCTCGTTCGCGTCCATCACATTGACATAAGTATAGGCGGATACAATCAACGCCCCCGCGAAGAAGATTGCAGATGCTATGCTCAGCATCGATACGAACCATCTCTTCCTAAGCTCTGCAGCCACGCCCAAGTCATCAGCCTTCCTTTACTCAGAGCGGAATGGGGTCATACAGATTGTTTCCTATACAGATAGCAGGCAGCCTGTTGTTCGCCGACATCGAACTGGGGCGGCTCCGCGACAGTCCTGAACTTAACGACAACAGCCCCCTGCGTTCCCTTGTTCGGTTTGATTGATATGTCTGTCACGGCCGCTGCGCATCTGTGATCGCCGCTTTCGCCCTTATTGCGTAGGAAGCTCTTGAGGCTTGATTCCAGCTTCTTCCAGTTCTCATCCGGGCCCATTATCCTAACAGTAATCCGACTGCCTTTGACCTTGATTGGAAGCAGGAGTCCTCCGAGGCCGTCCATGCTCTCTTTGATGTAGATATCAGTTATAAGTTTGGAAACGTCCCTTGCTACTTTGTAGCCTGGCTCTTTGGACGCGTCACAAGTGACTGTGACCGTCTTTCCTGAGGAGCTGAGTGATATCGTCTTTATGCCCTTGAACTCCGGCCGGCTCATCTTGCGGTAATGTTTGACGAAATCTTTGAGGAAAGCCTCTATCGTGCTGAGGTTCTCCTCTGTTCCGTCCCCGACATCCACGGTCAACTTGTTGTTTTCTCTGCGCATGCCAGTGATGATGCCATGCATCGGATGGTCGATCTCTTTGTAACGTACAATCGATTCGAGCTCCGTGAATAGTTCGGTCACGAGGTCATTGGCCGATAACTCCGCTGAGCCGCATCGTATCTCGATGATGCGGTCGGTCAGGGTGGTGTCGATACTCTCAATCGCTCGGAACATCGGGTTCGCGCTGCTTGCCTGAGCGGTCTTATCCCTGAGGAAGCTGAGGATCTTCTCTGAATTCCCACCTCCCTTGAGATGGAATCCCAACACGAATTCATCGGGGTGCAGCTTGTCCACTTCAGTGGTCAGTACGCTGTCTGGATTCAGTAGGTCATTCCCTTCCAACCATTCGACCAGATCCTCTCCCTGCCATCCACATTCCTCGAAAGCCTTCGGGCATCTTGGTCTGAACCGACATCCGAGCGGTACATTCGCAGCGCTCGGCACCTCTCCCTTAATCTTGATACGTCCATGCTTTGCTTCAGGGTCCGGGACAGGCACCGCAGATATCAGAGCCTGCGTGTAGGGGTGTTTCGGTGCGAGTATTATGCTCTCCGTTTCCCCGATTTCCACTACCCTGCCGAGGTACATGACGGCCAACCGATCGCTGACATACCTCGCGACTGCGATATCGTGAGTGATGAATAGGTACGGTATGCCATATTTGTCTCTCAGGTCCAGCATAAGGTTCAACACGCCTGCTCGTATCGAGACATCGAGCATGGAGACTGGCTCATCTGCAACAATGACCTTGGGCTTGATCACGAGCGCACGTGCGATTGACACTCGCTGTCTCTGACCGCCGCTGAGTTCATGAGGGAACCTGTTGAGATACTCCTTCGCAGGCGCCAATCCGGCGTCCTCCAACGCCTGGATAACCATCTCTATCCTAGCTTCCTGGGTATCTCCTATGTTGTGATTTATGAGTGGTTCCATGACTGTCTGCAGTACGGTGTTTCTTGGATTGAGTGACTCATACGGGTCCTGGAAGACCATCTGAATGTTGCGTCTGAATACCTTGACATCCTGCCCTTCCAAGAGCGCTATATCTCTGCCCAAGAAGAATACGAAGCCTTCGGTAGGATCTTCGAGCCGTGTGAGCAGCCTGCCAACCGTTGTCTTGCCGCATCCACTCTCTCCGACGAGTCCGAGAACTTCGCCCGATCGGATGTCAAAGTTGACATCATCGACGGCTTTGACATAGATTGGTTCTTTGCCGAATGATAGGAATCCTTTCTTCAACTCGAAGAACTTCTTTAGAGCCCTCACCTTGATGATGACATGCCTCCTCTGCGTCCTCGTTTGCATGTCCATCACCCCCTCCTGAGCTTATCCCAAAGCTCTCCGGCAAAATGGCAATACACCACATGGCCAGGTTCTATCTCTATGCCTTTCGGTCTCTCCTCAGAGCATCTTGCCTGGATATATTGGCATCTTGGATGGAATGGGCAACCGCTAGGCGGATTGACCAGGTCAGGCGGGAATCCAGGGATGGTCTCCAATCTCTTCTTCTCCCCTTTTATCGATGGGAATGAATTCAGCAGACCAGCGGTATACGGATGAGCCGTGTTCTTGAACACCTGAGCCGTCTTGCCAATCTCCATCAACATGCCCGCATACATAACCCCAATCTTGTCGGAAACCTCTGCGACAACGGAGACGTCGTGTGTGATGATCATCATGGCCATGTTGAGCTTCTCCTGAAGCTTCTTGATCTCCATCAGAATTCTATCTTGGGTTATGACATCGAGCGCGGTCGTGGGCTCATCAGCAATTATGAACGATGGTTTGAGGGCGAGCGCGAGTGCGATCATCGCCCTCTGTTTCATGCCACCGCTGAACTCGTGAGGGTAATTGTTTATTCTATCTGGAGAGATACCAACGAATTCGAAGAGTTCCTTGGCTCTCTTCTTGGCGGCCTCGTCGTCCACATCCTCATGTAACTGGATCGCCTCAACTATGAGGTCACCGATTCTAAAGACTGGGTTGAACGCGTTCATGGCTCCCTGGAATATCATCGAGATTTCAGTCCAACGTATCGCACGGATTTTCTCGTTGTAGTCATCCAGTGAACCATCTTTTCTGATAGAGAGTTGGAGGAGATCCCTCCCTTTGAAGTAGATGTGTCCTCCCTTTATGTATCCATTTGGCGGGAGCAGTTGCGTTATCGCATAGGCCGCCGTGGTCTTGCCGCATCCACTCTCTCCAACGAGGCCCATGGTCTCGCCTGAGTTGATGGTAAAGGTGACATCATCCACGGCTCTCACCCAGCCGTTCTGGATCTTGAAATGCACTTTGAGGTTCTTTACTTCGAGTAGGGACATGTTATCACCTCTTCCTCAAACGCGGATTGACTACCTCGTCGAACGATCTACCTATCAGGTAGAAGGCGAGAGAGAGCAGCGTTATGGCTATGCCCGGGGGCAGGAGCCACCAGGGCGCGTCCAAGGAGTGTCCACTGATCTGCAGGAACTGCAGCATCATACCCCACGTTATGTTTGTCGGGTCGCCGAAACCCAGAAACGCCAGGATGGCTTCGGTCACAATCGCGCCGCTGATGTTGAATGTCATATAGAGGAAAGTGTAAGGGAGCACATTTGGTCCTATATGCTTGAATATGAGTCGGTTGTCTGATGCTCCAGCAACTCTTGCTGCATCCACGAAAGCCCTTTGCTTGAATGAGAGGGTGACTGAACGTATGACTCTCGCTATGCCCGCCCATGATAGTATCGCGAAAATGATGATGATATTTAGGAGCGAAGGTCCGAATACTGCTGCAAACAATAACATTATGACTAGGTATGGGAGACTCAACATGACGTCAGTTGCGCGCATCAAAAGGTCGTCGAGCAAGCCTCCGTAAAACCCTGCAACCAGCCCCACTATTGTTCCGATGACCACTGAGAAGAACGCTGCTGTTATGCCGACGAGCAGCTCCGCTCTTGTTCCCCACATCACCTGCGTGAGGATGTCATGCCCCTCATAATCGGTTCCCAACGGGTAGTAGTTGCCTGATGGGTAGGTTCCCGGGGCCAGAGGAGCCACGTTCACACCAGTAAGCGTCTCGAGGAACAGTTGGTTGCTTTCAGTGACCACACCGAAGTAGTTGCCAGCCCTGCTCATCTCTATGTATATGTTGCCCAAGTATTCCACGGGTGTGACCGCCCCTCCTCCGGGGGCGCTGAAGGTCGCGTTGATCTTCATCAGCGCGTTCACTAAGTATATCGCCCCATCATCCGTGCTAAATACATACATCAGCTGACCTGAGACATATTGCGGGTCGCTGTTCAGATATCCACCTACCGTGGCGAACATCGTATTGTTCGCGCCTACTCTTCCCGTTTCCTTGTCTAGGCCTGCAATAACGCCGCGCTCGTCGTTGGTCTTTCCGACCATCACAAGGAAATCAGGAGCCGGATAGAGCGAAGTGATATCGAAGCTTCTCACACCTGTCAACAGGAGTTTGCTGGACCAGGTCAAGTTGCCGGTCACCCTATCATAAGCCACGACCATCCCGTCCTGCGATGCGAGTGCGACATACTCTTTCCCAAGTGCAGTAGTGGGCGCATAGGGGTAAGGGAATACGATCATGTTGTTCCCCGCTATCGGCTGGTAGGCTTCACCATCGATAGTGTAATTGCTGGTCCAAGCCACCCCTTCGATCGTGATGTTGGTGACCGTCTTCGTAACATTTGTCTTGGTCACATTGAGGTTGTATGCACGTATGCCCAGATCCGTAGGAACGAATAGCATGCTTCCGTTTTCGAACTCACCGTCCACAACCAGCGGATTCCCGATGATTGTGGCGTCATCGATCGTCAGATTGTTTATGTAGTCGAAGGAATCGAAGCCTGGCTCGAATATTGTCGCAGGCCTCTTGTTTATCATCCAGACATTGTGATCATCTGCGAATGCCAAGGCGAGTCTCGCACTTTGGACGACGAATGAGAACCCATTCCATAGATTCGAGTTGTACTTTGGCACAAATGGTATCTCGTACTGGCGTACGAGATCAAAGGTACTAGTCGTGCTTGTCGGGACGAATGAGCTGTATTCGTATAATGTGGCGGTCCCAGTGACAGGATCGGTGGTGTTGACTATGAAGAAGAAAGTCGTCGAGAATAGCACATGGTTCATGTATGATGCGTTGGCTGGAAGGTGTATCGTTGTGGGACTACTGATGTCTATCCCGATCTCATCTGTCTCTGCGCTGATCCCATAGGTGACAGGGTAGACGATAGTCGTCCCGTCTTCAGAATATGCCAGAATTCGCTCAAGCGGGTGATCTCTATTCAGAGAATCTGTCAATCCCATTAATCTGGTCCAGTTCTGACCAGCCGTCAGGTTCAGCAACGCATAGTCCGCCACAAAGGTATCGATTGCAGGCGCTCTGAAATCCTTGTCGTATGGGGCGAGCCAGGGCGCTCCTAATGCCATTATGAAGAACGCTAAAACGATAGCCAACCCCGCGATTCCAGTCTTAGACTGTCTATAGAGTTTCCATGTGGACTTGAAGCTCTTCCAGAACTTCCTGAGCGCCTTCTGGCCTGCCTCCTGAAACTCTCTCGCATCGGATCTCTTGCTGGTTTCATCTGTCTTAGTATCTTCCGTCAAATGCGCACCCTCGGGTCAAGATATCCGTACAGCAAGTCTGCAACGAAGTTGCCGAGCAACACCATCAGAGTGATTATGTACAAAGTGGCTTCAGCAACGGGGAAATCGAGCTGGTTCAATGATTGAATGTATAACTGTCCCATGCCCGGGAAGCTGAAAACATTCTCAAGGACCACGGCTCCACCTATGGCGAAAACGAATGCGATTATGAATGAAGTGACGACTGGCAGCATCGCATTTCGGGTGCCGTGCTTGAATAGTACCTTCCTTTCCGGAAGGCCGATCGCCTTCGCCGTTATCATATAATTCTCGCCTATCACATCGAGCATGGCTGTCCTCATCAGCAGTATAGTGCCTGCAAGTGATAGGAGCAATAACACTAACATTGGCAGGAATAAGTGCCATCCTATATCGAGGATCCTGAATCCCAGCGTTCCGGATTCGAAGAACGGAATGGCATCTGTCGCATCATACCACCCCGTTAATGGGAACCAATCCAGCTGAGATGCGAATATCACAAGGAAAATGAGGCCGATCCAGAATGATGGCATATTGTAGAACACCAGGCTTACAACGACTGTGCCACCATCCAATACGCCCCCTCTCTTCCAGGCAATCAATGCTCCAAGATATATGCCTATGACATATGCGAGTATCGTGGCTCCTCCGAACAGGAGCATGGTTTTTGGTATCCTTTCCTCTAATATGTCCCAGACCTTGATCGCCCTACTGAAAGAGATGCCAAAATCGAATGTCAGCATATTGGACATGTACATGGCATATCGCTCCTGGACTGGTCTGTCGTAGCCATAGAGGCTGGTCATGTAGTCTATCTGTGATTGTTGAATTGCCGGCGAAGTCCTCAGCAGGTCCTGAGGTCTCGCTGGGAGCGATTCGAACATTATGAAAATGAGAGTCAAAATGATGAGCAGGGTTATGAACGTCTGAATGCTCCGAGCGACCACATATCGAGCCATCCCTGCCATGATTCAACCTCTATCCAGAACGATATCCTTTACTTGAAGACATTTCTGGCACTATTAACCTTTGGACCAGACTTGTTCGGTTTTGCCCTAGCAGCGGCTGATTGTCAGAGAATAAATGAAAAACCGAAAGAAGTTTACGGGAAGGGGTTTCGAAGGCGGTCTATTCCTTCTTCTCCTCTTCCGCTGGCTCCTCGAGCGCCATTCCCTTTGGTTCCGATGGCTTCTTCATCTTGAGGAACAGCATGACGATCACGACTGCCGCTACGATCCACCCGACTGCTGCAATGACCCATGCCAAAACATCTGTGCCGCCATCGGTCTCAGTCAAGGTGAAGGTCACCGTTGTCTCGCTCGATATTCCGAGTGAGTCGGTCGCAGTTATGACTATCGTGTGCTCCCCAGTTGCCAGATCTGCAAGGGCATGGGATATCGCTACTGCTTTGGATCCCGCTGTGATGGTGAGTGCAACAGCACTACCTTCATCAAGGGCCAGGGTCGCAGACGCGATTCCGTTGGAGTCGTAGATCATACCCATGACCTCTGCCAACGATGTCTCTCCATCCGCGATTGGTGACGACAACTCGATTTCAGGCGCCAAGTTCTTGACGGCTATGACCATCCTCGCAGTGCCAGCCTCGGGTGTTCCACCCGTGGTTATTCCAGCTGCTATGAGTGCCGCCTCGGCATCTGCTATCTCCGAGGTGTCTATCACGAATGTAGCCATACCATCGGCGTCAGTCACGACTGTTGGAGCGACTGCCGTTCCGGTGCTCACACCTATGCTGACTGGGAGATCCGCATATGGCGCTCCGGTTGCATCCAGCACTTCGACGGTCGCGTACACATCATCGCCGATCATCCGAATGTCTACGATCTGTGTCGGCGTAACATATACCGACTCTCTGAGTGGCTGTATGACCAATTGCGTCTGGCTAGCCAGAATCATCGATCCGTCGACATAGGCTGCAATATAGACTTCGGGGTTCGTCTTCGTCACGGTTGCATCATACGCATCATTTGCTGAGTCATATGCTGCTGCCGTGATGTTGAAGTCGACTGTCCCGCTTGCCGGGGTCACACTCGATCCATAGTCTGAGACATTGTAGTTCGCGCCGCCTATTTCGTAGATAGCAATCTCGGCCCCATCTATCTCGTCGCCGTTCTCATCGTACGCAGTAACGGTGATCGCTGACACGTCGAATTCCGATGCCTTGGCCTGCAGAACGGGCTTCTCGACTTCATATGTGACCGTCGTGAAGCTCATAGCCCTTCCGTAGCCGTAGTGGCTTGCGATGATCGTCTGGCCATAGATGTCGTGGTTGTATGTATCCCAGTTGTAATCCGCTGTGGAGTTAGGCACCATGAACAGGTCCATCGCGAGGTCCAGGTGAGCCAGGTCCACGCCCTCTATGGTCATGGAGTAGACTCCTCCGGTTATATCGACACCTACCGCGTCTAGGGCGATGTCCCATTCCTCAGTGACATCGTTCCAGAGCCACCCTTCAAGGTACTCCGGTGCGGAATATGATCCCGCAGTGACGATGTTCTGTCCATCGCCATCGGTCACGATGTTGATTCCTGCATAATCCCACAGGGAGTTGTACTCGGACCCGGACCAGTCGGTCAGCTGACCGTTAGCGGTCGCGGCGACCACAATGCTACCCGTGATTCCATCTGCTGGGTTGCCCTGGCTGTCGAAGACATAGATGCCCACATCGATCGTGCCCCATACATCAACGAACTTCGGTGTCGCGTATTGTATATATCCACCATACATGTCCGTCAATGCACCCGTATCCGAGTAAGTCAGAGTCACGGAGTCCATCACCGAGTTAGCCAAGGTACGGTTGCCTATCGTGACCATCAGGGCCGCGTCGACTCCGATATCATCGAAGGTCACATCGAAGGTCGCCATACCCGAAGCATCCGTAGTCACCAATGTCTCGGGGGTGTCTACAAGAGTGTCATCGGTGTAGGTAATGCCTAGATTCTCACCCTCGATTGGATCCCCGTCTACATCCATCGCCATGACCGTTATAGTCGTGGTCGGTGATGCTTGGCTCAGGGCCGTCGTAGACACAGAGTCAATGGTGGTCATATGCCATATCGGTGCGGCTGGGTTGTATATCAATATCGTGCTCGTGGCCAGGTTGGTCAGTGTGTACTTCTCATGGCTGACCGACGCTGCAAGGGTCACGATCTGATGCTGGTTCTGCAAGACTTCCTCTGGTGCAGTATAGACCAGGGTGACCATTCCGTCAGTCCCTGTGACATCCGTGCTGGGATCTATCGTACCGTACCCTAGCAGGTACGGGTCGATAGTGACCGTAGCTCCCTCTACCGGGTCTCCGTTCACATCAGTCACCAGGACATCGACGTCCATGCTATCGCCCGCAGCAAGCACTGTCATCTGCGGCATAACCGAAGCTCCAATGCCTCCCAATGATGTTACCAGCAAATTCGCGGAATCGCTG
This sequence comes from uncultured Thermoplasmata archaeon, assembly GCA_963719945.1. Classification (GTDB taxonomy): domain Archaea; phylum Thermoplasmatota; class Thermoplasmata; order UBA10834; family UBA10834; genus UBA9653. Next base: position 233,121 of record CAVRDX010000003.1, read on the forward strand.
GCCAGAAGGGCGTCACTTGTAACATTCGCCCATACTATTCCAACACCGGAAGCCGCGCCCGTCACAGTGAACTCGAACACTCCATTGGTTCCTGTAGTTCCTGAAGCTGGAGATGCTGTCGCCACGCCATTGGTGACTTCCACCGCGACGGTCGCGCCCGACACGGGCTCGCCCATGTTGTCTACTGCAAGCACGTAGGCGTCAACACTGTCGTCACAGGCGACCTTCTCGGCCATCGTAAGCCCTGCATCAAGGCTTGCTGTGACAGCTCCTCCGCCAGTCGCGCCGCCTGTGCCCGAGTATTCGAGCACTGCGAAGCAGTAGGCGTTGATGAGCGTACCGTCGAACACTGTCCAGTTGGTATACACCTTGTTATGTGCCTCGACGTTGACTCTGTAGTAGAGAACGTTACATACAACAGCATCGGCGATAATCGCCTCTCCTTGCTTGACATAGTCGATCTGTTCCGCTATGTCGAAGGTCGCTCTTGCTTTGTCCTCAAGATCTACGAAGTCATCTGCCATCGCTTGGGTCGCTTCGTCAGCGAGTGTGCTCACACCGCCGAGCGAAGAATACCATGGGTTCGGGTTGGCGTCGGTCCAGAATCCCCACGAGTTCGATGTAGCTGTTGGGCTGTAAATGTCGAACAGAACGCTTACACATTCTGTGTAGCCAGTGAAGCTCCAACCAAGCTCGAGCATCTGGTAGTCGAAAGCAGTCAGCTTGGCAACAAGTGTGTTGAAATCGATTGCCTTGGCTTCGACATTGATACCCGCAGATCTCATGTTGGTCGCTATCATCTGTCCTGCTCTTATCCTGACGGGATCGTAGTCTGCTGGCGGACAGAGTAGGGTTATCTTGTCCATCAACCTACCATCTGGCAACTCCCTAAAGCCATCGCCATTGATGTCAAGGTATCCTGCATCGTCGAGCATCTGCTCTGCGGTCGCAACGTCAAAGGGATATTTCTCGACCGCTGGGTTGTACCACTCACCGAAGAACGGCGAGACTGCCGCTGAACCCGCCTGACCGAATCCACCCATGTAGATATCGACGATCTGGTCCTTGTCAATCAAGTAGGATACAGCCTTTCTGAATGTCAGATTGTTCATAGGCTCTCTCTTCTCGTTGAATGCGAGATAGAAGTACCCTGCATCTGACATGTACTCGAGACCGATGTTCGGGTCGCTCTGGAGAGCTGGGACACGTCCTGATGTGACAGTCCATGCGATGTAGTCGACATCGCCTCCCTGTAGCGCTAGAATCGCGGTGTCCAAGTTGCTGTACACCTTGAAGTATAGCACATCAAGGACCCTCGGGAAAGTCGGCATATTCGCCGGGGTCATGAAGTCCTTGCCCCAGTAATCGTCGAAGGTCTTGACAACTCTGTATGAGTTGGCGACTCCGCTATCATACCTCCATGGTCCAGTACCTATCGTCGCAGCAACATCATCGCCCCATCGAACGTTCACCGTGTTATCCACGGTGCTCACATGGTCTATCCATATGTGCTTCGGAATGATGGGCACAGATAATGTGCTCGTAAAGAACTGGCCATACTGTTTGGCCATGACGAACTGCACATGGTAATCATCTATCACGATCAGACCTTCTTCCATCTCGGTCTCGTTCACCATGTCATCGTCATCCTGGTCGAATGCCTTGATGATTCTATCAGCGTATGTCGTACCATTCCTTGCCATCAGGTACGAGAAGTAGACATCCTCCGAGGTCATGGTCGTGCCATCGTGGAACTTCACACCTTCTCGGATAGTGACATCCACAGTGAGGGCGCCCTCGTCAAAAGTCCAATCCTCTGCCAGTAATGGAACGGTTTTCAAGTCAAAGTCCGTGGCCGAAAGGCCTTCAAAACAGCTGCCTATGACGTGAGCCTTCCACACGCTATTGGTTCCGATGTTGTAATTGTTGAAGTCAGGAATATCCTGCTGCATGGCAATATACAACACGTTCTTCATTTGCTGCCGCCGAAACCGCTTTTGCTGGTAAAAATGCAAAAGCAGATATCACGGTTAGCAGCACTGCAAAGCTCGCTAGTATTGCTCTATTTCTCATGCCTCTCTCATCCTCCGTTTTATCCCACTCCCTAGGGGGAGTAACTAATCACTGCTAAGGCCTTCTAAAATATATGAACTTTCCCCGACATTCTTTCGAAGCGCTGGGTATATATAGAAAAAGGCATCAAGGCTCTCGATACATGAGTCATTGAGGCATTCACGATGTGAACTGGCTCGCTTACTTGCGGGTCTTTACATATATTCACGGGTCATGATTCATTTGTTGCATGATATATCTCATCGCATCACGGGATCGCTTTTCGGACGTCTTCCGGACTGGCGCAATTCCAATCCCCGCAGAACGGGCATCTGGATTGGTTATCGTCCGAATCTATATCCTCGATCTTGCCCGAATAATTGATCGTTGCAGGGTATGCATTGCCGCACTTCTTGCACCGGTACTCGAGTTCTATTTTGGGCATCTGTGAGAGCACGAGCAAGCGTGACGATAATACTTTGCGATTCAGAATGTGCATCATTGTATCGAGTGGTTCTCTTCACTGAGAAGTTTTTTCGTGTGCGATGTCCTTCGGGGCTTCTGCAGCTACATGAACTGGGGGATCAAGGATGGTAAGAAATCGCGAGGGCAAGGATATCAGGGAAGTCGCCGCATCGGGCAGTCATTATCAGGTGGGAGTATCACTCGGCAAGCAATGCGTGGATCAGGCACTGAGGGTTCATAAGAGGTTCAAGGCCGATGTGGGCCGAAGGCCCGGGATGACGATTGCTAAGGTCGTCTCCACTGCAAAGAAGACCCTCCCGCTCAGCAAAGAGTTCTTCCCTGAGTATGTCGAGGAGTTGGAGGGTTATGCCGATGGTTCGGGTCTCTCCTTCGACGAGGTCTACGCGTCTGTATGCGATCTGCCAGGAATCGGAAGAGGATGCACTGATATTGCGGTTAACGCCCAATGGACAAAGGATGACTCTGTATTCGCAGCGCACAACGAGGATGTCGAACCATACAATTTCGAGGACCTTGCGATAGTACGCATAAGACCGTCGGGCGAGCCTGGTTTCATCGGTGTGAACTATGGCGGCATACTTCCGACCGTGGGCCTGAATGCTGCTGGGATAAGTCTGACCGGGAATGCATTGGTCCCGAACGACACACGGTTGGGTATCCCGAAGATGTTCGCGACCCGCAAGATCCTCAGCGCAAAGGGTCTCTACGATGCTCTTAGGTTCGCTGTGCCCGCTGGCAGGAGCACGAGCTTCAACAATATCATCTGCGACCACAACGGTGAGATATACAGCATGGAAGGGTCCGCCACCACCTTCGACGCCATCTACGCGGAGGATGGATATTTGGTCCATGCGAACCACTATCTGTCCCCGCGCATGTGGAAGTTCGAGAGCGACATGCATACGCGAATCTCATCTATCATACGTCATAATCGGGCGAAGAAGCTCTTCAAGAAACACCTCGGGCAGGTGGAGGTATCGACTTTCAAGGAGATCTTCTCTGACCACGTGGGATATCCCGAATCGATATGCCGTCATGCCGATCCCTCGTTGTGCGAGGACGAGCAGACATCGACAGTCTTCTCGACGGTGTTGGACCTTACGCATAATGTCGCATGGATTTGCCACGGGAACCCATGCACTGGCGAGTACAGAAGATACGAATTGTGATCCTCAAGGCCATCGGTGTCTCAGGACCTCTCCCGCCTTGACCTTCATCTGACGGCCGTTGTCCACTGCGATCTTGCCGTTCACAAGGACATATGGTATGCCATCTGGATACTGATGCGGGTAATTCTCGAACGGATGCTTGTGAGGCCATCTGTTGGTCGCCTTGTCCTTCACATTCGGCAGGTCAATGATGGCGATATCCGCACGCATGCCCGGTCTGATAAGACCTCTGTCAAGGAGCCCGATCTTCTGTGCAGGGAAGCTCGTCATCTTCCGGATGGCTTCCTGCATGGTCAGGACCTTGTCATCCCTGACGAACCTCTCCAGTATGCCAGGATACTCTCCGAATGCACATGGCATGTACGGTGGAGGATCCGTGAGCGGCCCCTTCACGGACCATGTCGCGCAATCTGATGATATCATCATCAGCGGGTGGGACATGAGCGTCTTGACGTCATCCTCGCTGATGTAATCGAAGATCGCGATCGTCTCATCCTTGCTCTCGATCATGATGTCGAAGTAGGTGTCGAAGGGATCATCCCCTCTCATCTTCGCCACTTGTTCGATCGTCTTGCCAACCAGCGATTCCTGTCCGGGGCAGTGCATGATGAATATCCTGTCGAACTTGCCATGTTTCATGAGGCCGCACGGTCCGAATGCCGGGAGTTTGTCTTCGATGATCTCCTTCTTGATCCTCTTCTTATTGTCCTTCTCGCCTACATGGGCTAGAAGGTCGGGAATGTCCATCTCGTGTAGGTATTGCGGGAGCGCACCACTAAGTCTCGGCGCAAGGTCGGTGTGCATGTCGTTGTCGATCGTGACGTCGACCCCCTTCTCCCTGGCCTCTTCCACGAGTCCAAGTGTCTCGTCTGTCCTTCCCCATGCGCCGTATTTCGGGCAGTTATGAGATATCTCGATCCTCGTCCCGCTCTTCTCGCCTATGAGGATGGCTTCCTTGATCGCTTCGGCTATGGTCTCTCTCTCTCCTCGTATGTGGGATGTGTACATGCCTCCGTACTTCGCGACCACCTTGCATAGTTCGATTATCTCCGGAGTCTTGCCAAAGCAGCTGGGGGGATAGACGAGCCCTGTCGACATCCCGAAGGCTCCCGCACGCATCGCTTCGTCCACGAGTTCCTTCATGAGCTTCAGTTCCTTCGGGGTAGGGTCTCCCATGTCCGCTCCCATCGCCGCGGTCCTGATCGCACCGTGGCCGACGAGTGCGGCTATGTTGTGCCCGATGCCTTTCCTTTCGAACTCCTTCAGATACTGCTGGAAGGTTCTCCATTTTGGTTTCTTACCGGTTCCTGCCCATGCACCCCAGTATGTCATCATGAGGTCGGCGTTCGGTTCTCTCAGTGGCGCGACGGACAGTCCGCAGTTGCCTATCAGGTGTGTGGTGACGCCTTGTCTCAGGGTGCTGTCGCAGCCTGGGAAAATCAATGCGGTGAGGTCTGAGTGAGTATGTATGTCTATGAATCCAGGGCACACGTACATCTGCTTCGCGCTTATCGTACGCTTGCAGTCCTTTCGGTCGATCTTGCCGATCTTTTTTATGACCTTTCCGGATATGCCGATATCTCCCTTGTACCAGGGGTTCCCTGCTCCATCTACTATGTGTCCGTTGAGAATGCCGACATCGTACTTCATGAGCGTCCCCGCCTCGGTATGGCGATGTCTCTATTTACTGTTTCGACGAAACGTGTCTGGCTAATGCAGATACAGCAGAGTGCCGGACCATATCTTCGGGAAGAAATAGGTCGATTTCTGTGGCATCTTCCGGCCCGTCTCAGCCACCGCGAGCACTTGATCCGCCGAAGGCGGTTTGACGAAGAAGCATATCTCGTGCTCGCCTTCTGACATAATCTTCATGACTGTGTCAGTACCCTTGATGTAATCGATGTTGACCTTCTTGTCAAGCATCTCCTGCGTGAATCCGAGCCTCTTCTTCAGGACCTTCTCCTGTAGTATCTGCACAGACAATCTCTCCATGTGATCCTTTGGAAGGTCCCCCTTGGGCTTGGCGATCATTGTCAGCGACATCTTCGGTATCCATACACCTATCGAACCGTCAGGCCCTCGGCTAATCTGGTCTGCCAGTTTTTCTGGGCCATCCGCGCTGGTCATGTCGAAATCCTCGTGGAGGTATTTCTGCAAAGAACCCAGTATGCTCTCATCGACTCCTGAAACGATTCTGTGCGTAGGGTATATGACGAGCCCCGGGTTTCGGAAGCTGACCATCGTCGCCATCACAAAATCGTATGGCCTCTCCTCATCAGTGTGTCCGTCCTTTGCACGCATCCTATCCCTGTATTCCAGCGATGTCTCGTATCTGTGGTGGCCGTCTGCAATGAGCAGTTTAAGGGGAGCCATCGCGGATGAGATCTTCTCAATTAGGTCCTTCTCCGCTATTCGTATTATCCTGTGATGTACGCCCTCGTTGTCGAGGAACCTGAGCAACTCTTCTCTCTTCCTCACAGATTGCAGCATCTCCTCTATCTTCCCACTGGGATCATCGTAGAGCATGAAGATCTGCTCGGTGTTCCCTTTGACGGCCGAAAGCAGTTCCATCCTGTCCGCCTTGTGTTTCGGGATCGTTCGCTCATGGGGCAGGACCATTCCTGTAGAGAAATCCTCCAGCTTCACCAGACCGATGATGCCGGATCTCACCCTAGGAGTCTTGTCCGGGGATTGAAAAGTCTGCTCATAGACATAGAACGAGTCCTCTTTGTCGTGAACGAGGACTTCATCGTGCAGCCATCTGCACATCCGCTTCGCGGCGACCTCGTACGAGTCATCTTCATTGCCCAGCGTGATATGGGTTATGTTGAGTCGATCGTCCTTCAGCGACTTCTCCAAGGTCCTGTCTATGACGTCGTATGGTGGTGCCACGAACCTTGTCGCGTCTTTTCCGAACCTGGATATATTATAGTGATATGCTCCGAACGGCGTTACCTTGACCAACAGATCTCCCTTCTCAGAGTGCCGTGATTAAGCCGGTGGCTCAAAAATGTTGGCATCGAGGGGTCGGTATTTTCGTATTCACCCTTCGAGGATGGGCACATAACCGTACCAAGCGCCACTGTTCTCTAGATGCTCTAGATTCTCTTGGAGGATCCTCAGATGCTCCCTCTCCATGTTCTCTAGCTTGTGGAATATTTCCTTGAGACCGGCTGTTGCCGCTGAGGCATTCTTGGAATAGAACTCTATGGATCGCTCCTCCGTCTTCATGCCCAGCTTTATCGCGGAGACTGCATCCTTGATTCCGAGGTCGCCATCTATCGGATCATGGGGGAATATCTCGGCTAGACCCTTCTCCACATCTTCTTTCGAGCTCTCTTTGTGAGGACCGCCAAGTACTTGGAGTTCCCTGCTAAGGATGGCCGCATGTTCGCGCTCATCCGATGCGAGGCTCTTCATCAGACTCTTCGCCTCCTTGTCACTCACGAGGTCATGGAACCTCATGTAGTACTCAATCCCGAACCTCTCGAACTCGATCGCAGCCGCAACCACTTCCCTCATATCGCCCATGATCAACCACCATGTGTAATCCTACGTTCCGAGTAGTTAACGGTTGTGCCTAAGGTCGCCCGCTGACGAACCGTCTCATGGTCTCCGAGGCATACTGACCCGCTCTCATTTTACCGTACAATTGCACAGCGGAATTCAAATACCAGATAATACAATTGCAGCCATACATCCCAAGCCATTGTCGGCTTGATTTGATCATGTAATTGGGTTGGTTCTAGAGTGGATGGTGAATTGAGACAGGTCGGGGAAGAATCTGCGGGGACTTCAGCGGATGATTGCAGAATCATGCCTCACCTGCGGTCTATCCTGACCGCGATCTCATCGGAGGGTGACTCGGGAGTTATAGTCGAGAAGCTGATTGCTTCTCTGAGATCGTTCCTCGGTATTAAGAGCGCAGTGCTATGGTTCGAAGACCACGAATCATCGGGACCCCACACCAACTGGAAGATATTCGCGGTGGGAGACGAGTTCGCGGGCATCGATGGCGACCTGTCCGAGAGATACCGGTCCCTTTTTGTCGATTCGAACCTGTTCTGTTCGAATGGTTATTTCTCAAGATCCGCGGATATCCAAAAGGGTACCTCCAAGGAGAACGGGACACCCTGTCCGGTTTGGTCACGAGGTGACCTTCTGGGCATCGTCGTAGAGGGTAGGAAGGGGCGGCCAGTTGTACATATGGTGTCTTGTGGTGAGGATGGCGATCCGTTGCCTTGTCGCGATGATGTGGATGCCGCACAGCTCTTGCTTCAGATGTTCGGATTGGAGTTGGAGCGCGGGCGGGAACGGCTGTCCATCGTCCGGGATTCCGACAGAATGGTTCGAAGGACCGATATGTTGGAGGATATCCTGAACATAGCGTCCTCGGTCGTATCTGAGCGAGACCTTCGGAAGGTATCTGAAATGGTCCTATCCTCGGTCGCATCGCTGTTCGACTTCCAGAGGGTGACGCTCGTCATCTACGATGAAGGGATTGCCGCCTTCAAGTGGATGGCTCTGTACGGGTATCCTGAGCAGACTGTGAAACAGGCCTTGGCAAGGACGATACCGATAGATGTCATCCTCGATGATCTGCGCGAGAGCCGCAAGATCGGGAGGACGACCTTCTTCATACCCATGGAGGATGTGCCGAAACGGAACCTCGAGTATTTCGTCAATCCTCACGAGTTCGAGGGATCGATCAGACCTCGCGAGGAAGGAGAATTCCGCGATGGTGATTCATTGCCTTTTGCTCTATACGACTCGACTGGACGCGTGACGGGTGTGATATATCCCGCTTCCCCGAGAGATGGGCGCATCCCTGACTCCGATACGATCGAGATGATCGAGGTGTTCGCATCGTTGGCAGAGGTTGCGATCGAGAACGCGAGATTGTCTCATGAGAAAGAAGTCGCCCTGAGACTCAGCAGCCTGAGGACCGAACAGATGTCGAAGATATTCGATATCACATCCAACATCCTGTACCTTCGAGACATCGACGAGATGCTGGAAGACATCCTCAAGACACTCGCACACCTGCTGGGCATAAAGAGGATGTTGTTGACGCTCAGGAGCGAGGACGGACAGCAATTCGACGTGAAGGCGGTCTACGGATTTGATGAGGAACGAGCCGAGTCCATCAAGAAGACAAGCTATCCTAGTGATCGGATAGAGTCGATCTCCGACATGGATCGGCATAGGAGCCTTGACCCATCCGTCCTATGGTGCAAGAAGGTCGGTCGGATGACTTACTATGTCCCCGCGGAGAGCGTCCGTCTCGAACCTTGGGAGATGATATACTATCCTGAACCAGATCTTCTCAAGCTTCCGAGGAAGGCCAAGGAATATTGGCACGAGCTGGATTATCTCGACACGCTCATATTTGACAGCCAGGGCAAGGTGGTGTCCTATCTCGAGATCCTCAAACCGAGAGACGACCGGATCCCGGATCGGGAGACCATCGAGATCATCGAGATATTCGCCAGTCTGGTGGGCATTTCACTGGAGAATGCTCACATGGTCCAGGGCCATATCGTAAGCAGACGGAACGCAGAATTCTATACCGACCTGCTGTCGCACGATATCAAGAACTTCAATCAGGCAATATTGGGTTATCTGGACATACTGAAATCGACCATGGCTTCGCCTGATCAGGATGTATATGTCGACAAGATAGTGGGCCAGGTGATGAACATCAACACGCTGGCAGCCGATGTTCGGACAATGTCCAGGATCACTTGGAGCGGGAGCAAGCTCGTGAAGATCGATATCGGGAAGGTGCTCCTCGATTCGGTCCAGAGCGTGGAGCAATATTACCTGAACAGGAAGATCGTCTTCAAGCATGGCATAAGCACTGGCCAGTGCTATGTCAAAGCGGATGAGCTGATTCGCGAGTTATTCGTGAACATACTCACGAACGCGGTCAAATATGATTCCAACGAACCCGTCGAGGTAGAGATATCGATGACGCCTTCTGAGGGTGATGGGGATTGTCGGATCGTGGTGTCCGTAGCCGATAGGGGAAGAGGCGTCCCGGACGAGCTCAAACAGGAAATCTTTCAGCGGTTCAGCCGCGCGCCAAAGAAGAAAGGGTCTGGCCTGGGACTTTATCTGGTCAGGACTCTGACATCCAAATACGGTGGGCGTGTCTGGGTGGAGGACAGAGTCGCGGAGGATCATTCGAAAGGCGCGGTATTCAAAGTCGAGCTCCCCATGTTCAAAGAATGATCCTTCACAGATAGGCCTGTCCATCCATCATGTGCACGACAGTGCCACCGACGCTGACACTGTCGATTTCTCCATCCTTGTCTGTGGACACTTCGATCGCGATCTTGCTCGGTCGCCCTATCTCATACCCTTGTTCATTGATCATCCTGACCGAGTTCTTCACATCCACCAATCTGTTGTGGACTAGATATGCTCCCAGACAGCCGCTCGCGCTGCCGGTTGCGGGGTCCTCGACGATGTTCTTCGCGCAAAGTGAGAACCCTCTCGAATGCGTCGTGGATGTCTTCTCCACCGGCTCCAGGCATGTCACGTATATGTCCAAGACATCCTTGGGCAATTTGTCGACGACTCGGGGGAATGCAGAAGCGTTCCCTGATGCCATCTCAACGGCCTTCAGGGTCTTGACAGGTGCGATCAGCCATGGCAGACCTGTGGATACCAACTGGATGGGCATTCTCTCCGTGTCAAAATCTGATGTCTTGAGAGTGAGCGCTTTTGCAACACCCTCTACATCTTCGAACGGTTTTCCAAATGCCGGTTTATTCTGGAATGTGACAACCTTCGATATCTTCCCGGATCTTGAATGAATCTCTACCGGGAGGACACCCGCCTTGACTTCCATCATGGCTCTGGTCACGGGGGCCTTGGTCTTGATCCTGCCCTCCATCGCCAGGACGAAGAATGTCCCTATGGTCGGATGTCCAGCATAAGGGACCTCCATGTCCGGCGTGAATATCCTGACTCTGAAATCCGCACCTGACCCCTTGGTAGGCGGCAGAACGAATGTGGTCTCGGAGAGGTTCATCTCTTTCGCGAGAGATTGCATCTCCCTGTCCGTCAGTCCCTTCCCATCAGGGAACACTGCGAGCGGGTTGCCCCCGAAAGGCTTCTTGGAGAACACATCTACTCTGACGAATCTAGCTTTCTTCATGTGATCACATCCGAAATTCATTTCCTACACTTAATCACATTGCATAGATGCTCGTACGCATGTTGCTTGCCTAGTTCGAATGCTTTGAGGTTGACATCGACCGCTTTCTTCGGGATGTTCTCCGTGATAGACTCTCGGATGGATTCCTCAGGTACTGGGAATGCTTCGATGGCGCTCAGCGCTCCGAGCATGATGATGTTCTCCGTCATCGGGTTGCCGGCATCTCTTCCAAGCGCTAGCGCATCGATGACCGCGATCTTGTCCGTGACCTGGCTGAGACGACCTATTACCTCATCCACTGAGAAATATGTGACACTCTTGTCCTTGACATGCATGGCGGTCTCGGCGACGGGATGCTGAATGCGGGAATTCATCAGTACCACCCCTCCTTGCTGCAGATACTCCACATACCTCAGCGCCTCGAGAGCTTCCAGAGCGAGCAGCGCATCGGCTCCTCCTATAGGTATGAGCGGGGACCTGATGCTCTCACCTATCCTCATATGCACGTTGATGGATCCGCTCCTCTGTGAGAGTCCATGCTGTTCTCCTGTCAGTGCGCGTATCCCGGCTTTCGCGCAAGCCGAACCTATGACATTTGACAGAAGCACTAGACCCTGCCCCCCAACGCCTGCCATGTAAATACTGAACTCACCCCTCTCCATCATTCCACCTCCCTCAGATGGATCGATCCAAATGGACAGATCTTCGCGCATACATCGCACCTGTCACAGAGTTCCTCCGAGATCTCCACCTTTCTGTCATTATCATCGATCGAGATCGCCGGGCAGTGGAAGTTGCGTATGCATGTGTAGGGCTTCTTGCACACCTCCTTCGCGACCTCGTTTGACCTTATCGCCTCGCCCCTCCTGCGCTTCTGCCTGTCCGAATGAAGCGCGCACGCTCTCCTCGATATTATGACATTTGGGCCTTTTCGTGAGAGCGCATCTTTCATTGACCCTGTCGCGTTCTTGATGTCATATGGGTCGACTATCGTGATGTCCTCCAGACCTAATCCGCCGATGACCTTCTCGAGGACCATGGGTTTTGAGGGTCTTCCACCTGCGCTGACATCAGAGCCCGGGTTAGGCTGCTGTCCGGTCATGGCCGTGACCTCATTGTCGAGCACGACCAGCGTGAAATCGTCTCCGTGATGCACTGCGTTGATCAATCCAGGGATGCCCGCATGATAGAATGTGGAATCTCCTATGATCGCCACCACCTTCTCGTTCACGGCATATTGTATCCCGGAGGCGACCCCCATGCATGCTCCCATGCATAGTAGCGAGTCTCCATAATTGACAGGTTCGAGGAAGCTCAACGAATAGCAGCCTATGTCCGTTGCGACGACGTGTTTGACCCCTTTCAGTGCCTGCCTCAATGCATGCAACGAGGCCCTATGTGGGCAACCGGGGCAGAAGGTCGGGTACCTGTTCGGCAGTCCCTTCTTGAGGTCCTTCGCTCTTTCCAGGATGGCTGAGTAATCTACCGGTTTCTCCATGCCAAATGCCGTGGCAATTCCGTCAACCACGATGTTTGTGTTATATTCGAAAGCCTCGCTGAAGATACCATTCCTCTTCCCGTGGATCGTTATGGTCGGGTTCGCTTCCCTCGCGATGGATTCTACATGCAGTTCGAGGTATGGGGAGAGTTCCTCGACTATCACCACGGTCTTGAGCTTCTTCAAGAATCCAGCTATTAGCTTCCTTGGGATCGGGTAGGTGGCCCCAAGCTTGAGGACCGATACCGTGAGCCCCAAAATCCTGCACGCATCGACCGCGTAATTGTATCCCGCTCCGGACGCGATTATTCCGATATCCGAACCGGTTCCGCTGATCGTGTTCAACGGTGACTCGTTGAACTCCTCCTCAATCTTCCTTGTCCTCTCAAGGAGTGCAAGCTTGAATGTGCGGGCGGATTCGGCGACGGTGACGAATCTCCCAGGAGGATGGTCCCAAGCGAGCTTGGCATAGGGCTTCCGTTCGACCTTCCCGAAATCCGCCACGCCGCTCTGATGGCTGACCCTCGTGGTGGTTCTGATGACCACAGGGACCCCGTATTTCTCAGACAGCTCGAAAGCCGATCCAACCATGAGCATGGCTTCCTGCGGATCGGATGGCTCGATCATGGGTATGTACGAGCTCATGCCAAAATACCGCCCATCCTGCTCAGATTGCGACGAGTGCGCTGTTGGATCGTCAGCCACGACAAGTACCAAACCCCCTTTCACGCCAGTATACGATAGCGAATAGAATGCATCTGATGCGACGTTGAGTCCAACGCTCTTCATGCTGGTCATCGACCGCAACCCTGCCATCGATGCGCCTGCACAAGTCTCGAGGGCGACCTTCTCATTGGCCGAGATCTCCATCCTGTAATCGAATTTCGATGCGACTGATGAGAAAGTGTCAAGTATTTCTGTCGTGGGCGATCCGGGATATGCAGATACAATCTTGACATCCGCTTCTATGGCCGCTCTGACTATCGCCTCATTGCACAATACGAATACTTTTCCAGGCTCATCCCTGAGGACATCATTCACACCCACGATCACCACTTCCTCATCTACTGCAATCAGCAAGCACGCTAATTGTGTTTGTGGTATGGTGCGGAGGGGGAGCTTTCTTTCCCCGAACGTTTCAGGGGCGCCCCATCATTCCTTTGGCTTCACCCGTATGTCCATTACTTCCTGGAGCTTTCTCCGGACGCCGAGCGGATTGGGCACCGCCTCCCAGACGACTGAACCTTTCTTCCCTTGTGTGCTCTGAGTGCTGAAGTAGATCGTGCCATAGCGGAGTATCCTCTTGCCTACAGATTGGGATATGTCCACCTTGGTGATCATGCCGAGCGGGATGTCGTCGTAGCTCTTGTTCAGGATGCCTTTCTGCGTTATGAGCCGTTCATCCGTCACGGCGTATATCGTGCTTCCCCATCTGAACCATTTTATGAGGAAATAAAGCAGCGAGAGCACGAAGATCCCCAACGCAGCCCATTCGATGTACTGCCCATATTCGCCATCGAGGTATTCCTGTATGTACGGTAACTCCGGATCGTTAGGCAGATACTGCCAGAGGAATACCGTCAGTGCTAATAATCCCATCAAGATCACGATGGTCGCCGAGATCATGTATTTCAGAGCGCTAGGCCTGGATTCGAATACGACACGTTCGTCGCTCGATAACAGTCCTCTTGTGATGTGTTTGGCCTTCTTAGCCATTTTTCCCAACCCTGTGGTGTCATGATGGTCTGAGATATTTAGACTTGACCTGACGGCGCCTCTGATAAGGCAGTCAGCAACGCCTTCGGTTCTGTGATCTTATCGGAACAGTTATTGCCTCTGCATATGACAACGTATTCTCCAGAATCATGCGTCCGATGATGTGGCATTATCACTATCCGCTGGTCGAATACACTCTTAGTAGCCTTCCACAGCTCCGAATGCTGAGCCTCTTGCCGAGGATTCAGATATACATCGACGTGGATGATGCCACTCCTGACGACATCAATTGCCGTCAGATACGACGCGCCGAAGATTCCGTGAGCCGTCACATGACGCTGGTCGAATGTTTCGAGCACTTCTCGCGCCTCCTGCAGGAGTCTCTCATCATCGCTCAGACCGCTGAACATGGCGAGTTCATATGCGTATTTGGAATTGGATATCAGGGATCGGTGCGCTCTCCTCAAGTCGCCTATGACATCATCATCAACGATGATGTCAGCGCGTCCCCCATCCACATGCTCGTAGGCTCTATCGATGCTCACTATCACTCTTTTCGCATGTTCAACGAGGTCTTTCTTACCGGAGAACTCAAGATATGTCCGGATCGACGATAGGTGGGAGACCTGATCATCGAATAGATATAGATCCTGGGACCGGGTGTGTCGGACCAGGTCAGATCCTGGGTCCAATAGCTCCCTCATGGAGAATTCGAATGCCCTAATGCCCGCAGCGGTCCAATCATCCCTGCCTGTCCTAGACCCCGCATCGATGAGAGCATGGCTCGCATCTGCATTCCATCCCGCATAGACTGTCCTGTCTATTGATGGTGGTATGAGCTTTCGACGGTCAGCTTTGCCAGATCTATAGTAGTTCTCCTGGGCGTCTTGACTTCCGAAGAACCCGCCCGAGTCACCGTCCTGCAGGACCGATATCATGTAGTTCGCAACACCCTGGGCTATTTCGAGGAAGCGTTCATCTCCGAGCACGATGTGCGCATGGATCAGATTCTTCAGGAACCCGGAATTCGTGTCTAACATCTTTTCATAATGCGGGATCTTCCAGTCCCTAGAGACCGAATATCTGAACAGTCCGCCGTCAATCTCATCATACAGCCCTTCCGAGATGCCGAACAGGGTATGTCTCATGATGGCTGCAAGTCTTTGGCTATTCACGCGCGCATATCTGTCCGCCATCAATTCGATTACGTCTGGATGCGGAAATTTCGGTTCATCTCCGAACCCTCCGTGTTCATGATCGTACGCTATCAATATCTCTTCGAACAATGAGTCAAGGTCGTCTTTGACCACATCTCCGCTAGATTTCTTGTTCTTGGATGGAAAGTCAAGATGTGGCATTCTCACCTTTGCCAACGCTCGTTCTATCTCTCCATTCTTCTTGGCGGCCAGAATGGATCCCATGATCCTATGCATGTCCTCGGGTGGAATGTAGGTGGTCCCCCAGATGTTCTCACCCTTGCATGATAGAAACGCGGTAGTGGGGAACCCCCCTCGATTGTATCTCTCAGATATGTCCGGCCTCATGTCTATATCGACTCTGATGGGGATGAAATTCTCATGCACCATCAGGATGATGTCAGGGTCGGAATAGGTGGTTTCGTCCATGACATGGCACCAATGGCACCATGATGCCGTGAGATCCAGTAATATAAGCTTCTCTGATTCCTTGGCCGCTTGGAAGCTATCCTTTGACCAATCTCTCCAAATTACACTTCTGGGATCTGTCATTGCGAAGTCTGTCCCCTGATGAAAGTCGGCTCTGACAATAAGATTGACGCCAATTGGAAATCAATGTGCTCCCGAACATGACGCAGTCGTGTTGACCGCTGGCCATATCAGCAACATCATTTGCTGCTGCAAATTCTATTTATATGGATTAACCACCTACTAATTCGTCGAAATACGCTCTTCCCCCCCGTTGAGCGTGAGAGTGTTAGTGCTATTTGCTGTAAAGGAGATTCTTGATATGAAGAGGACAGATAGACTTGTGAGTTTGGGCTTGGCATGGCTATTGTGCGTATCATTTGTTGCAGGACTCGCTGTGATTCCCTCCAGCAGTGAAGCCGCTGAACTTCCAGATGACGCGACTATTGAGGGTTTGGTCACATCTGACGGGACCACTCCTGTCGAAGACGCCTATGTCAAAGTCATGCTGATGATGGGAGACGGAATACAGGTGAACTACAGCTTCACCGACTCCTCGGGATACTATAATATCAACTTGACTGGCGGCTATGACTACGTCGTCTTCGTCGCTCATAAGGATTATTACTTCGCCATGAGCCAGACGTCGGTTCAATCCGGCGAGACGGTTCAGAGGGATTTCACGCTCGAGGCCATATCACCCACCGACGAGACGTCTGTACTGATCAAGGGATTCGCCCTGGATGAAGCGGACGATCCAGTGACAGATGGCAATATCTTCGCCTTCTCGAGCGACCCCTCTGGGTCGGATAACATGCCATACTTTGGCAACCTGACCACCGCAGACGGCACCGGATACTTTGAAGTTCATGTGATTCCGAGCACGACCGGTGGCGGTGTATTTCTGATGGACCTCGAGGGCAGCAGCGTCATGATCGGCAACGAGACCACTGATCCACTTGAGGATGGACAGTCGTACTGGATGAACATCACGGTGACCGCCCCAGTGTTCGATGACGATGCTCACCTATATGGATATGTCACCGATTCGACCACGAGCTCACCGATTCCAGGTGTGATGATCTCGGTGGACATCTACGATGATATGGCCGATGAAAGTTACTTCAACTACACCATTACTGATGCTTCTGGATACTTCGATATCAACGTTTCGAGCGGATCGATGGATATCCAGTTCCAGAAATATGGGTACGCATCCTATATGGGGTGGGAGACCTTGGTCGAGGCAGGAGATGACCTCGATATGTCTGTCGAGCTCACGCCGACCGTTGCTACCATTCGGGGCAACATCACAGACGCCATCACTACCGATCCCCTGTCATACAGCAGTGTTATACTCTACGACGGTGCCAATACTGTATCCAGCGCGACGAGCAATGGGACAGGTTACTACGAACTCCGTGCGTTTGAGGGAGCAGACCTCCAACTCTTCACCGAGGTCCGGGGATACTCCCGAGGATATGAGGTCATCGATGTGAGCTCCGGAGACGAGCTATGGTACGATTTCGAACTCTACCCCGTCGATGCTTGGCTGACTGGGAATGTGACTGATATGATCACCGGAGATCCTCTTGAGGACGCATATATCTCCGTGTCGTCCGACAACTATGATGAATGGGCCAGCACCAACGCTACCGGGTACTACAACATCTCTCTGGTCTCGGGAACATATAATGTCCGAATCGGAGCAAATGACTACATGGAAAATCAGAGCACGGTCGAAGTGTTGCCCGATGCAGAGACCATACATGACGTTGAATTGTTGCCATGGAACCTGCCGACAACTGTGCTGTTGCACGGATGGGTGAACGACAGTATATCGAATGATGGCATACCCTATGCTGATGTTGTTGTATATCTCGCGGACAGTTACTACAACAACCGTACAATGGCCAACATGACAGGATACTATGAGATGTACGTGCCACCAATCCTGTTGTCTCAATATGCCTGGGCGGAAGATTATGGGCCCTACTTCGGATCGATCGATGCTGCTGGCGTCACGGACCTTGAGCTGAACATCCTCTTGGGCTCAGACACATATGATCCGAACGGAAGCTGCAGTCAGAGTCCCACGGAGAACATAACATGGTTCAACCCAGAATGGTTGCACTATGAAGTTCAAGAATTCAATCTCCGTTCGATGCAGCTCCTGGTCTTCATGAACCAATCCACATCCGGTACAATGACGAATTACAGCCTTATTAGATACTGGGGGATGTCGAATGAGCCGACTAACTACTACTCGAATCTGCCCTATTCTGTCGTTGGCGACCAATATACAGTTGATGTATATTGGAACGCCACCGCCGATGCGGGTTGGCTCAGCGCGCCCGGGAACGATGATCTGTATATCCCGTTTACCATGTACAACTACTATTCTGATGAGTACTATGGGGTCAGCGGATACTACAGCAATTCATCAGTCACCCTGGAGTCAGGCTATGCGATGTTCGATACCCTGACAGGTGAGTATGTCACTTTCGTCTTCAACAACTGGACCGATACAGGGTTCGATGATATGGATGGCGCCTTCAGCCCCTATGGCACATTCCTTCAGTTGGATTGGGACTTGAGCTACTCTGGCATGGAACAAGGTCCCATACTTGGAGAATGGTCTGTCGATGGTCTGATGCTCCAATATGACTACATCGTCCCGAGCACCAATTACGTGGCTCTATTCATGGCGAATGACTGGGGCGAAAACGGCTGGGGGAATCTGTCCGCCATGTCTGTTGACAATGACCCTCCCGTCGCAGATGCCGGTGGGGATATGACGGAAGTCGTGAACACGACCGTCACCATGGATGCGACTGACTCTAGTGACAATGTCGGGATCGTCAGCTATGTCTGGGAGTTCGAAGACCCGGTCGGGTCTCCACAGACTCTGACCGGTATATCGGTCGACTACGAATTCGATACGATAGGCGATTACACGGTGACTCTGACAGTGACTGATGGCGCAGGCCATGAAGGTGTCGACACCTTCGTGATCACTGTTACGCCCGATGCCATACCAGTCGCTAATGCCGGTGTTGATTTCACGGTGGATGAGGACGAACCAGCGATATTCAATGGCACTGGCTCATCCGATGACGTGATGATTATTGAGAACTACACCTGGACCATCCTGTCCCTCGATATCACGATGTATGGTGTGTCGCCGAATTATACATTCGTCGACCCAGGGGCTTATTCGGTCGAGCTAATCGTGACTGATTCGATCGGGCAGGCATCAGAACCAGACACCGTCGTTGTTACAGTGGAGGATGTGACTCTCCCTGTCGCTGATGCGGGGTCAGATGAGACAATATCGTTCGGAACTGAAGTGACATTGGATGGCTCAGACTCTTCGGACAATTCCGGCACCATAGACTCGTATGTGTGGACCTTCGATGATGACGGTTCGGTCGAGCTGATGGGTGAGACAGTGCATTATGAGTTCACCGCACCCGGTGAATTCACCGTGACCCTCACGGTCACCGATGCAGCCGGTCTGGAAGACACTGACATCGTGGTCATCACCGTGGTGGATGATGAAGCCCCGTTGGCCGATGCAGGTCCTGACCAGACGGATGTTGAAGCGGGCGACACGGTGACACTCGATGGAACCGGTTCTAGCGACAATGTCGGAGTCGTGGAGTATGTTTGGACATTCGTTGACGGGACATCACAGGAACTCACGGGCATGACGGTGGACTACACCTTCGATAACGAAGGCGAATTCACTATCACCCTGACCGTTACCGATGCTGCAGGTTTCAGCGATACGGACATTGTCGTGGTTCTTGTGTCCATGGCGAATGACCCGCCAGTGGCTGATGCGGGTGCGAATCAGAACGTCAAGGTCGACGCCACCGTGACTCTCGACGCGTCGGGGTCCACTGACGACAACATGATTGTCACATACACATGGACATTCGATTACGATGGTGAACCGGTCGTACTGACTGGTGTCGAGCAGGAATTCGTATTCGAGCTTGCAGGAACATATGATATCACCCTGACGGTCACGGATGCTCAGGGTCTGTCCGATACTGACACTGTCCGTATTGTAGTCGAATCGAGCGCGATGTCCTTCATCGCGGACTACTGGTGGGCATTCGCAGTGATAGCCGCTGCAGTGGTGATAGGTGTCGCCGCGGCTCTGATGAGTCGGGGCAAGGGTGGAAAAGGAAAGGCCTCACCGCCCAATGAGAACGAAATCGCCGACGAGTTTGACGATGACGATCTCCCGCCACCGGACGACGAGCTATAGTCCTGCTCTGAATGACAAAACCATTTCCTTCAAACCTTTTCGATATATCTCTTATTCAAGGTCTGTTCGAGAATCATCGGCTCTTCGAGAGTATTGTGATCAGCCCATCGATTGAGAGTGGCCGTTCATCGACGTTGCTGTCATCAAATCCGAGGCTTTTGAATATCCTCGCGACCGTCGGGAGTACCAGGCCTGCTGATTCCAGCAACTTTTCGTCATATAATATGTCCCTGGGTTTCCCTTCAGCCAGGATACCTCCGTCTTTGACTATGCATACCCTGTCCGCCAGGCGAGCGGCCATGTCGATGTCGTGGAGTGCAACCACAACGCTGATCCCATGCTCATCGCGCAATGATCTCAATATCTCCTCGATCCTCTTGGCGTTGGATGGGTCAAGGTCCCCCGTGGGTTCGTCGGCCACTAGTATCTTGGGCTGCATTGCAAGAATGCCCGCGATAGCCACCAATCTTTTCTGACCTCCGCTGAGGTAGTGCGGGACCTTATCCGTCTCCTTCATGCCGACAACGTCCAAGGCCCATTTTGCCGTCTTCATCGATTCCTCTGGTGACATGCCCTGGTTGAGCGGTCCGAACATGACATCCTCTATGACGGTAGGTGAGAACAACTGCGCATCTGCGTTCTGGAAGACCAGCCCCACCAGTCTCCTGATGTCTACGAGGTTCTTCCGGTCTATCTCCTTCCCGAAAATGCTCACTC
Source organism: uncultured Thermoplasmata archaeon (assembly GCA_963719945.1). Lineage (GTDB taxonomy): Archaea > Thermoplasmatota > Thermoplasmata > UBA10834 > UBA10834 > UBA9653. The sequence continues at coordinate 253,867 of CAVRDX010000003.1, forward strand.
TGCCGACATTTGGCATCATGAGTCCGTTGAGGTGTTCTATGAGTGTCGATTTGCCCGCACCGTTCGGTCCGCACAGTGCGACTATCTCCTTCGGATAGACTCTGAAGCACATCCCATGGATGCCTTCGGTGCCATCTGCATATCGATGCGTCACGCAATCCACGTGGACGATAGAATCCCTCGCCTCACCGCACGTTGGGCAATTTGTATCCTGAGTCATCTGCTCACCACCATACCATGCTCGGATCGAAATACCTGATGTATACGGAGATTGCGAGGATGGCGACTCCTAACGCGAAGATCGATGCTCCAGCAATCGAAGGTCTGGGTGCACGTTCCATTACTGGCATGTCCCCTGTGAATCCTCTTGATTCCATTGCTTTTGCTATCCTCTCCGCCCGTTCGAATGCGTGGATGAATGCGAGTCCGAATATTCCTGCAAACAATTTCGTCTGTCTCGAGACTCCTTTGACCAACCCACCATTCCTCGAGTGTATCGCATCTATCACATCGGTGACCTCGTCCGAGGTCACGAACAGGAACCTATAGGAAAGAAGGAAGACCGTCGCCAGGGTCCTGGGCATCATCCTGCGAGCGAGATGCGCTATGTGACTGTATCGTGAACTCATGAACAGCGCCAAAGAGAATGTAACCACTGCAAGCGCCCTGATTAGCAGTTTGTACATCAGAACGATGCCATTGTCCGTCACTTGTATGTGAGATCCGAAGAGGTCAACCGCTGCCACCTCGGCCCCGGGCTCTGTGAATATGAACATTATCGCAAGGGTGAGAACGAACATGGCGGGGAGCGTATACCATCCGAGGAGAACCTTGAATGGGAGCTTGGCGGCGAGGTAGAATGCCAGGCAGGAGATGTATAGGATCGATATCAGTATTGGATCGATCAATACGGTCGCGAGGCACACGACAATCGTGAGCAATCCTGCTTTCGTCCAAAGGCTCATTGAGTGAATCTTGCTGTTGCCACTCTCTCCGAAATGAGTGACCAGCCTGAAATCCGGGATGTGCTTCGAATATGATCTCCTAGACATCCATTCATCTCCAGGTGTCTTGTCAATCGGACACTGTCTCTGTGTTTTCTGATGCAGCATCGGAGTTGTGCCTAACGTTCCCTTCCGCGTCAGAGAGCAAGTCCGGTCGGAGCTTCGATATGAACGAAACTACGTAGCCGGTTATGACACCTTCGATTACGCCAGCTACGATATTGACAGCTGCGATGAGAAGCATATTCCCGAGGACCTCTTCCTTTGTCTGCTCGGAATCCTGAAGTCCCGAGACCGCGACGATCCCGATGATGACCAATGCGCTGATTGAGAGAGCGAGGATGGCTGCTCCGAGACTTGAAATGAATCTGTTGAGGTCGAGCTTGGATCGGACGAGACGGTAGAAGTAGTATGCGACCAGGACCTCCGTCATGTTCACGATGGTGTTTGCTCCCACCATCCCCCAACCCCCGTGTCCGATCGATGCACTGAATATGTTGATGACGAGAACGCTTAAACTGCCGAGAGCCGGTCCGGCCAGGATACCTATCAAAGGCGTAAGGTTGAGATGTATTCCACCGAATATCGGGATGCTTACTTGAAACGCTGCAAAACCGACAGACGTGCACATGGCAGCGATTGCCAGTTTCCTCGGGGTGACCTTGCCCTTGCGAAGGACCAGGAGTGCAAGGGCCACCATCGCTCCTGCTATTACGGACCATATGATCACCCACTCAGGTGAGAATGCGCCGTCCTCGAGGTGTATGTGTGCCACAGAGACCAGGCGTGACACGGCAGGTCATTTTAATAAGATTTCTGATTCGCTTAATAACCACGACCTTCGGAGCCCGTTCGTTTAATAACGCTGATGAAAGCTCCGAAACTGAGACATATCCACAGCGCCGTTACTATCCAGGGACACCTGACACGGAATCCCGAGGGAGATCCAAAGATGCTGACGCCGACCCACCTGATTGTATGTGTCTTCATCGGTCTGCTACTGCATCTCAACCGAAACGAATGGTTCGTGGCCCTGACCTTCGGGGTCGTGATCGATGTCGATCACGTGTTCGCACTTCCAAGATATGTCAGCGACAACGGATGGTCAGCGATCCTGCGGCCGACATGGGATGATGCATCCGGCCTTCCTTGGAGATCACTTCTCCATGAACCTGTCGGCGGCTTCATAGTTGGATATCTTTCCATCGGTTGGAGGTTGATGCTGCCTCTCATATTCTGGGGAGTTCATGTTTTCATGGATCGGCTGCAAATCGAATTCATTGATTACTCAACACCTATCGAGTCTGCAATCCTGATTGGCGCTGTGTTCGGTTCGTTTGTGATAGGATACCATCGCTGGGTTGTCATATCGGGCGAGAAGACCTGGTCCCGCTACTTGATGCATCTGTGGGCGATAGTCAGAACCAGCATCGCACGCAAGGGTTCCGTCACTCCTTGACGCGTTCGTAGAACCTCAGCAGGAAGATGACCCAGATGACCTCGAAAACGATGCATATGGTCGCTGGTACGGCGACTATCGGGTCGAACAGTGCGATTGCCAGCGTCGCGGTCAATCCCAGGTTCTTGTAGCTCGAGAATAGCACCTGAGTGACACGTGCCTCCTTGGGAACGCCCAGCTTTTTCAGTGAGAATTCGACACCCAATCCTGTACCAAATGTTCTAATGATCGATACCGCGGCCACTGCGAGCACTATCCAAGGCTCGCTCACGAATGCGTTTCTGTTCGCTCCTGCGACAGCGAATATCAGTATCGCGAAGAGGATGTTCATGGCCTGAGTCATCACGGACTTGTCAATGCTGGCACGCATGACGATCCTGGATGCAACCATGGGGAGGACTATCAGGAACAGAAGTGACACTATGAGGTCGTTGACCGATACGGCAGAACCTATGAGTGCCAGCGAGATCAGTGGCATAAGGGCGAGGGCGCTCAGGTAGTTCACAGCGGTCGAGAACAGGGCCTTTGAAGTCTTGCCTCCGAAGATCGTGGTGAAAGGCACGATGGATATGGCCGAGGGTGCCGCTGCCATGAGCACCCACCCCCACCATAGGTCCTCTGGGAAGAGTCGGCCGAGTATCAGGATGACTCCCGTGAGCATTCCATAATTGAGGATGAGTGCTACGACCGCATCCTTGCCATGCTCCTTGCTCTTCGTTTCTGCCAATCGTACTCTGGAAAGGGACAGGGTCATCAAAATCGCCAGAGATGCCATGGAGATCTCCTTGGTGAGCCAAGGGAATCCTCCGAGCAGCAACCCGAATAGCAGGCCGAGCCCCATCATGGCGCTGTAGCTGCCCAGTACATCTGCTGGCCTCATGATGTGGTCGAAGAACGCATGGACTACAAATATGCTTGTCGTTGTTGACGAGTCCGCACCTAATCCTTTTTATCATCCCTGGCCTTATCGAGGCTGATGAGCATCATCGAATGGGGTACCAATCTCATATTGGACCTGATATCCACGCTCGGCTATCCTGGAATCATCCTCCTGATGGCCCTCGAGAGCGCATGCATGCCGATCCCGAGCGAGATCGTCATGCCTTTCGCCGGCTATCTTGTATATGCCGCCGAGCAACCCGGATTCGACGGGAACGCGATGACGCTCATAGGTGTTAGTCTCGCGGGAGCGATCGGCTGTACATTGGGCTCCATCGTGGCGTATTATCTCGGCAAGTACGCGGGACGACCATTCATACTGCGATACGGAAGATACGTCTTGATCCGCGAGAAGCATCTCGATATGGCGGACAGATGGTTCGAGAAATATGGCGATGCAGCCACGTTCATCGCGAGGCTTCTCCCGATAATACGGACATTCATATCCCTCCCGGCCGGGATTGCCAGGATGAATTTCAAGAAATTCGTATTCTACAGCTTCGTAGGGTCGCTACCCTGGACCGCGATGCTTGCTTACGTCGGATATGCCCTTGGTCCAAGTTGGGAAGAAATCGGAGGCTGGTTCAGAGGAATGGATTATGTCATCGTCGTCGGTCTAATCGTCGTGGTGATATGGTATGTATATCGCTTCAAGAAGCAGAAGCGAGTATCAGAACCTCAGCCGTAGTAGTATTCGCCTTTGGATTTCTGCTCCCTGTCAAGCCTGGAATCCTTCTTGTTTATCCTTGGTCTCGAGGAGTCCTGGTCGCGTCTGAATGTGATGTCTACATCCTTGAGGAATCGGTTCATGCCATCCCTCATCCCGAACGGCCCTTCAGCGACACCCTTCACAGAAGGTTCTCCTGCGAACACCATCAGCGAGTCAGAGATCAAGTCGATCATATAGACATCATGGTCGACGATCATGGCGGATTTGCTCATTTTCTCGATGACCCTCCGGATGGTTTTGGCGGTGGTCATCCTCTGAGCAGAATCGAGGTAAGCTGACGGTTCATCGATCAGATATATGTCCGCCTGTTTGCCCAGGCACTCTGCAATGGCCACCCTCTGCAGCTCGCCGCCGGACAGAGTTCCCACCTCCTTGTCAAGAAGGTATTTGAGGGTGAGAGGTTGCGCCACTTCTGCCTGGAAGAACCCCGAATCATACTCCTTTCCAATGTTCGTCATGAGCATGTGCCTGACCGTTCCCTCGAACTCTGGCTTTATGTACTGGGGCTTGTAGCTTACGGTGACCTCTCCCATGACTTCGCCCGATGTCGGTTCGATCTCTCCAGCCAATATCTTGACGAATGTGGTCTTCCCGGTGGCATTCGGTCCGACGGCTCCGACCACTTCGCCTTTCCTGATCGCCCCGCCTGATACTTTCAACTTGAAATTCTTGATCCGTTTCGTTATATCCGTGAATTCGACGAGGCGCTGGGTCTGCCAATCGCCTCTGGGCGGCCTGCGCTCGAACTTTATCTCGGTCTCCCTGAACCGAATGTTCTCTTCCCTCAGGTACCCTTCGAGGTAGACGTTTATGGATGTCCTGACCGGCCTAGGATGAGCCATCACTCCATATGCTCCCTCGGAACCGTACATTATGTGGACAAGATCCGCCAGGAAATCGATTATTGCCAGATCATGTTCGATCACCATGACCTGTTTAGTCTCGCTCAGTTTCTGTATGACCTTTGCGATTTTCAAACGTTGGTAGATGTCCAGATATGATGAGGGTTCGTCGAAGAAGTAGACATCTGCGTCCTTCAGCAAGGTGGCAGCGATCGCCACTCTCTGGAGCTCTCCTCCTGAGAGTTTCGAGATATCCCGGTCCAGCACTCCAGATATGGTTAGCTGGTCGGCGATTTCGTCGAGTCTATTCGATTCATCTACCTTGGTGAGTAGATCACTCACTGGTCCTTTGTGGATCGCAGGCAGCTTATCCACATATTGTGGCTTGAGCGCAGTCCTGGTCTTCCCGTCTGCGAGATCCCCGAAGTAATTGTTCAGGTCGGTCCCGGCATACTTCTCCAAGACCTTGCTCCAGTCGCCCCCTCCTTCGTAATCTCCGAGGTTCGGTATGACCTGGCCAGAAAGGATCGATATTGCTGTGGTCTTGCCTATCCCGTTAGGCCCGAGCAGCCCGATTACCTGTCCTTGCCTGGGGATCGGCAGCCGATAGAGCCTGAACGAGTTCTTGCCGTACTGATGAACCAGTTCTCCTTCCAGTTCACGCGGCAGGCCGATGATCTTGATGGCTTCCAGAGGACATTTGTGAACGCATATCCCACACCCGACGCATAGGTTCTCCGCGATGTACGGCTTGCCAGATTCCCCTATCGCAATGGCTTCTACCCCTGTGCGCACGGGCGGGCAATAGTGTATGCACTCAAGGCCACATTTCTTTGGCTGGCATCGGTCCTTGAGTATTACAGCTATCCTCATCGACTTGGGTTAAGGCGGGGTCCATTTAAAAATATATCAGCGGCTACCTGTCTAGGACAAGCTCGATCTCCTCGACGATCGGGTCGATATCGAGTTCTACGTAGCCTATCGTCTGGACGAGTTCGTCCGCTGAGAATTTCTGACCATATGACCATAGCTCGGTGATGAACTCGCCAGTTCTTTGGTTCTCGAACCAGTTCTCCCCGAACTTCTCTTTTAGGGCGGATCTGAGTTGTCCCTCGAATATCCACGCGCGCAGGTACTCGGCACAGTAGAATGCATCGTCCACATCCTCAAGGAAGTTCTTCTCGGAGTGCTTGAACTTCAATCCTTTCTGAAGTGTGGTCCTGTAGACCTCAGAAAGCTCCGTCCCTACGCTGCTCTGGTGGAGCTTCATCTCATAGATCAGCTTAGATGCATATCTTCGCAGGAACATGAGCTTGTTCAGAACGGTGAATCGCTCGAACTCTTGAGCGTCCTCCATCCCTAGGTATCGTTTCAACCACAGTCCGTCCGTTGGAAGATAGTTGAAAAGGAACGCGAATGTCTCCGTCACCGAATTGTCGCCAAGATACTTGTATTCGGCTGGATGTTTTCTGTCCGTGGTTCCGAAATGCCATGCATGACCGCCTTCATGGAAGAAGGATTCGTAATCCTTCCATCCTCCCATCGGAAGTATGACGAGTTTGACATCGTCCGGCACCCTGACAGGTGCACAGAATGCCCTCGGGGTCTTCTTCTCTCGCTCCTCGGCGTCTATATGTATGTTCTCATAACCTCGAGTGTCTATCCCCATACCTCTCAATGTCTCTGAGAATGATTCTATCAACCTGTCCTTCCGGAAGTATCCATCATGCTCCTCTCCCTTGAACGCTATCGGGATGTCACAGCTCCAGGCATCCGAAAGGGATGAATGAAGCTTGTCCTGGAGCAGTTCGTTCATCTTATCGACGTATATCTTCTCCGTCCTCTTGAGGAACTCCTCCATCACCGCTTCGAGCTTTCGGTAATCGACACCTTTCAAGGATGCACACATGTCACGATAATTCTTGAATCCCAGCTCGGCGCTCTTGTCATGAGCGCTCTGCATACGCGAGTGCAGGATCTCATTGAGCTTTTCCGTCTCGACAAGTTTAGCCTCGAACAGCCTGTGCCTCCGTTCAGTATCAGGCTCGTTCCTGAGCCTTACTGGCACCATTCTGTAGGGTACCATCTCTCCATCGAAGGCTATCTCGGTTCTTGTCTCCCAGGTGCTGGCCCTGTCCGTATGGTCCTTTATCGCGTTCTCCACATGGCCCAGGGTGGAGAATGTCCGGAGGTACCTCATCCATCTGGAATCCTCATCCGGCTTGATTGCTTCCAATGATTGTCTCACGACCTCGATGGCTTCCACGGAGAACAGGTGCGAATACCTCTCATAGATCGGCACGGTGCTCAGGTCGTCCTTGATGCCTGCATAGTTGCTGTAGAACTCTTGCATCAACTCGCTCTGAAACGCCTCTAGATCTCCTCGCAATCGGCCGAGTTCAAGAACGGCCATGGTGTCATTAATCTCTCTTCTCATGTATATTCATTTCCACTCCATTCCAGTTTCTGGCCAATGAAACGAGATCCCAGAACCGCGCTACATTTAAGTGCGAAGCCTCCAATGATGGGCAGTTGGTCTCGATGTCACGTGTGTTAGTCTGTGTAGCATGGCCTTATGCAAACGGAACGATCCATGTGGGCCACGTGGCCGGCTCGCTCCTGCCAGCAGATATATTCGCTCGCTTCAACCGCCTTATCGGGAACGAGACGATAATGGTGTCAGGTTCCGACATGCACGGCGCTCCGATAACCGTTAGCGCCGATAAGGAGAAGGTGTCCCCGGAAGTCATTGCCAACAGGTATCATGAGATCAATGCAAAGGCAATCGCCGACCTTGGGATCGAATTCGATCTGTTTACAAATACTCACACTCACAATCACGAAGAGGTCACAAAAGAGTTCTTCGTGAAACTGCTCGAGAAGGGACACCTCGAAAAGAAGACAACCCATCAGTTCTATTGTCCAAGCTGTCACAGATTCCTTCCGGACAGGTATGTCGAGGGAACATGCCCTCACTGCAAATACGAGCGCGCACGAGGAGACCAGTGTGATTCATGTGGCATGGATATGAACGCGGATCAGTTGATCGATGCAAGATGTCAATTATGCGGAGGGGTGCCCCAGCTCAGGGAGACAGAGCACTTCTTCCTAAAACTCTCTCATTTCACCGATGATCTCATGGAATATGCGGAGCGCAGCTCCCATTGGAGACCACATGTCCGTGCATTCACCATCAACGTGTTGAAGGATTGCCTCGTGGACCGTCCCATAACCCGTGATATATCCTGGGGTGTGCCTGTTCCGGTGGGAGGGTTCGATGACAAGCGGATATATGTCTGGTTCGAAGCAGTCATCGGCTATCTTTCCGCCTCAAAGGAATGGGCTATCCTTGAGGGTAAGCCAGACGACTGGAAGAAGTTCTGGACAGACGGCGATTGCAGAAGCTATTACTTCCTCGGAAAGGACAACATCATCTTCCACACAATAATATGGCCCGCCATGCTGATCGGTCACGGTGGTCTCAACCTTCCGTATGATGTGCCTGCCAATCAATACATGAATCTGGGGGGTCAGAAGTTCTCTAAGAGCATGGGAGTAAGCATAGCCATCCCTGAAATGCTTCATAGGTTCAAGCCGGATATAATCAGATATTACCTCTCCGCGAACATGCCCGAGACTAAGGATTCGGAATTCGCCTGGGAGGATATGTCGCAGAGAGTGAACAACGAACTCGTTGCGACATACGGCAATTTCCTTCACAGAACCCTCTCGTTCACGCACAAGAACTTCGGTGAGATCCCGACATTGGGTGAGCTGGATGAACGTGATCAGAAGGCCATCGCTCGGATAGCCGAAACCTCTGCAATTATCTCCAAGGCATATTCGTCCTGCGAGTTCAGGGTGGCCATGAAAGCCCTCATGGACCTGGCTCAGTTCGGCAACCAGTACTTCGATCAGGTTGCGCCGTGGTCACTCATCGGCAAGGACAAGGCGAGATGTGGTACGGTGCTCAATGTCAGTCTGCAGATAGCAAAGGCCCTTTCGGTCATGGCGTTCCCGTTCATGCCATACTCCTCGGAATCCATCTGGAAGCAATTATGCATGGATGCGACCATCGAGGAAATCGGTTGGAAAGGGATCGAAGATGACTTGGTCGCAGGTCGGAAGATGGAGAAGCCTATTCCCCAATTCGCGAAGATAGAGGCCACATCCGCCGGCGATTTCCAGAAGTACGCTGTATTGGATTTGAAGATCGGCAAGGTCAAGGAGGTCAGACAGCATCCGAACGCTGACAAGCTGTATGTCATGTCTGTCGACATCGGTCGCCCGATAACAATAGTCAGCGGCCTGAAGGAGTTCTACTCGGCGGAGGAACTCTGTACAAAGACCCTGGTGGTGTTGACCAATCTGGAGCCAGCCACGCTCAGAGGCGTAAAGTCTGAGGGGATGTTGCTGGCAGCAGAGGGTGATGGCAAGCTTGCACTCCTCACCCCTGAAAAGGACCTGCCTGCCGGGACTCAGATCGCGAGCGGGATGGATGTCGGCTCGAAGCCGATCAGTTTCAAAGAGTTCCAGAAACTCGATATGAAATCCGGGACATTATCTGCGGAGCAGCCCGCCACAGCCGATGTGGGTGGTCGGAGGGTGGCTTGTACTATCGACGATGGCAAGCCCGGGATGACCTATGCGTTGCTCCTGAACACTGACAAGTCTGTCGTGATGACTTCATCCGATGGTGTGAAGATCGTTTTCGACAGGGAGATACAGGCTGGTGCTAAGATCCGATGAAGCTCGACCTGCATATCCATTCAAGCTATTCGAGAGACGCCAGCGCCAGCCCGGAAGACATATTGACTGCCTGTAAGACTGCCGGCCTCGATGGATGTGCCGTAACGGATCACAATACGGTCGAAGGATCGTTCAGGGCATCATCGATGGGCAAACATCACGGGCTCTTGGTGGTTAGAGGGGTCGAGGTCTCTACGATAGATGGTCACATCCTCGCATATGGCGTGCGCGAGTCGATACCAAAGAGGCTATCGATCGAAGAGACCATCGAGAAGATAGTGGCTGCCGGGGGTGTACCGGTCGCAGCGCATCCCAAGAGGTTCCCGTCCGGAATCGGGTTGGAGGCCGCTTCAGAGAACAAGTTCAAAGGAATCGAAGTCCTGAACGGTGGCAATTCTACATGGAACAACAGGGCCGCGAGAAAGGTCGCTGTGGCCAAGAATTTGGCTCGGATCGGTGGCTCAGACGCCCATAAGGTCACGGAGATTGGTCGTTCATATACAATATTCGAGAATGTCTCCACTGAGGAAGATGTCCTCAGTGCTATCTCTTCAGCTGCCACAAGTGCAGACGGTCGCAGTCGGACTGCGGTCGAAGGTATGGTCTACGCAGGCGAGACTCTGGTGGAATGGCTCCGGGGCGGATTGAAAAGACAATAGCGCTCAGATGTTCTCTGCAATCCTGTCGGCGTATTCCCTGACCGTCGTCGCGAGCTCGCTGGTTGGTATCTCGTTGGATGCGGTAACGACGAGAAGGGCACGGTTTCCAGCGCTCAGCAGGACCATCTTCCCTCTTGTCAGCTCAACGCAGACGTGTTGCAGCTTATCTTTGAGCTCTGCTGTAGCGGTCTCCGCGGCACCCAGCAGAATCGCGGACATGGCGACAAAGGTCTCCAGGTGCACTCCTTTCGGAGAGTCTCCTGCGATATGCATGCCGCTCCTCGAGACCACAGTTGCCTCATAGACAGATGAAATGGATCGTACCTCATCTAGTATCTTCTCAATCGCGAGATACTCAGTCATATTCTCCGTAGCCCCCTCTGACAGATATGGTCAGCATTATCTGGAGAGGATATAAAGTTTAGTGGCTCCGTTTGTTATTGAGTAGATTGATTGTCGGGCTCGATGACTTGATATCCGCTCAGTGTTATCCTGCGACGAATCCGATGAGAATACTGCATCAGGACTCCAATACCAACGAGATAAAGCTCCTACCAGAGAGCATAGACGACCTCTGGCACCTGTCCAATCTGGTCGATATAGGTGACATGATCTTCTCATTGACCTATAGGCGAAAAGAGGAGAAGACCGACAAGCTTCGGGCCGAAAGGATGGAGAAGGTCCGCATGTGGCTCGGGATACGGGTCGAGAAAGTGGAGTTCCATGAGTCCGATGACCGGCTCAGGATATTGGGCGTGATAGAATCCGGCCCTCAGGACTTGGCGGAGCATCACACTCTGATGATTGCTCCAGGCGACGATTTGACAATAATCAAGGCCGAATGGAAGATCCATCATTTCGACCGGATAAAACGTGCGATAGCGTCGGCCGAGAAACCGAAGATTGTATTCGTCGCGATCGAGGATACCGAAGCCCTCATCGCAGCAGCCAGGGAATATGGGATGAAGGAATTAGCAACGATTACTAGGAACCCTGGCGGAAAGATGTACGAGACCAAGAGCGATGAGAAGGACTTCTTCGATGAGATCGTTGCGAAATTGTCCTCCATACTGACGGACGAGCCATTGGTGGTGCTCGGTCCCGGTTTCGCGAAAGAAGCATTGGCAAAGCGTATCCGAGAGAAGTTGCCAGATGTCGCGAAATCCATGTCTGTTCATTCGACCGGGCAATGTGGCATGGCTGGCATCCACGAACTAATGAAGAAGGGGATCGGCGGCAAACTTCTCGACGAGTCGAGGGTGGCCAAAGAGATCATGCTGGTCGAGGAACTGTTTTCTGAGATTGGTCGCGAAGGCATGTATGCCTACGGTCATGAATCTGTCAAGAACGCTCTGAATGCAGGAGCGATCAGGGTCTTGTTGATCCTCGATACGAAGGTGCGTGTCGAGGGCACAGACGCGATGATCAAATCCGTAGAGGATGCCAGGGGCGAATTCATGATCATAAGCTCTCTCCATGAGGCCGGACGACGTCTCGAGTCACTCGGCGGTATCGCCGCGCTCCTGAGGTACCGGATCGCTTGAGTTCCGATGGTACCCTCTAACCCTTGCGAGCCTTCACGATGTCCATCGTTGCATCGATCAACATCCCGACCGGGAACGGTTTCGCCCAGAACGAGACCGCACCAGCGCCGAGCGCCTCTTCTCGGATGGATTCGTCGGCACTCGAGAATATGATCGGTATCGACGCATCCATCTCCCGGATCTCCTTGGTCGTCTGGATTCCATCCTTGTTCGGCATCCGATGGTCCATTATGATCGCATCGGGTTTGCAGGGCATGTCCCGGAAGAGCTTGACCGCCTCGTCTCCGTCTCTGGCAGAGAATACGGTGTGTCCTCTCGATTCGAACATGTCCTTGTACAATTCTCGGATGAAATCTTCGTCGTCTACAACGAAAACTCGCGCGGACAGCCTTCCGGCTCGCCCGTTCTGTTTCACGGTCGTGTAGCCTCCTGACATTGCTGCCAGTGCCCTCAGACCAGGTTGACTATCTCTCATTGCACACTACCCTGATCAGGCACAGGTACTGCGCTAATATGTGGTCCACTGTCTCACAGTGATTCCACATGTGCATCCCAGCTATCCCGATACGACCCTATCTCCATCGTCTCTATTAAGGCTTTTGCGGTTGGTTCATACTCCCGCGAATCGGTCGACCTCTCGCATCGTAGTACCGCCTCTTGATCCATAGAGACACATTTACAAGACCGATGAGGACTGGCACCTCCATCAGCGGACCGATGACGGTGGCGAACGCCTCGAGCGAGGCTATTCCAAAAGTCGCAACGGCGACGGCGATTGCGAGTTCGAAATTATTGCTTGCAGCCGTGAACGACTGAGTTGCTCCCTGAGCATAGGTGAATCCCAGTCGATGGCTCAGTGCGAAGCTGACGAAGAACATGAGTATGAAGTAGATTACCAGTGGCACCGCGATCCTCACCACGTCGAACGGATGGTCGATGATGTACTCACCTTTCAATGAGAACATCACAACAATCGTGAATAGTAGACCTATGAGGGCAAGAGGGCTGATCTTGGGCAAGAATGATCCCTCGTACCATTCCCTTCCCTTTCGTCTCGCAATCAGATACCAACTCGCGATTCCCGCAGCGAATGGAATCCCCAGGAAGATTACAACGCTCTTTGCGATATCTGCCATGCTTATGTCAACAATCACTGCCTCAGCAGACGGTGATATCACAGGCGTCATGATGGTGATGAAGAAATACGCCAATGCAGCGTAGGTGATGATCTGGAATATCGAATTGACTGCAACCAGCACAGCGCAGTATTCACTGTCTCCTTCTGCAAGCATGTTCCATACCAAGACCATTGCAATACATCTTGCGAGGCCGACCAAGATGAGTCCCCATCGGTAGGGCGCCATCTCCGGTTCTGGTAGGAATGTCCATGCCAAGGCGAACATCAGGACCGGTCCGATGATCCAATTCAGAAAGAGCGAGGTACCGAACATCTTCTTCGCTTCTCTCAGCTTTCCAAGCTGTTCGTACCTCACCTTTGCCAATGGCGGGTACATCATCACAAGTAGCCCGATGGCGATAGGTAGCGAGACCTTGTCGATATTCATCGAGTCCAATAGGTCGGCTATCTCGGGGTATAGGTAGCCTATGCCTATACCCAGTGCCATGGCCAGGAAGATCCAGATCGTAAGGAATTCATTCAAGAACGAGAGTCCCTTTGCAGGCTTCTCTTGATCGGTGCCTCTCCCTCTTGACAGTCTCCCACCTCAACTCTTCGAGTGTTTCTTCTTGAGTGCGTGCAGTTCCTCCGCCAACTCCCTCATCGTCGGGAACGAGATCGCTTCGAATTCGCATTTTCCTTTGCATCCTGTGCATGCCACGACGCACGAATATGGGTTCTCGACGATGGCTCCATCATCCGTCATCTTGTACACGCCCTGGTGACAGAAGCTCACACACACGCCACACTTGGTGCACTTCTTACGATCTATTCTCGGGAACCACTGGATCTCTTCCCTCGGTATGCCATGATATTCGGTTGCCATTCTAATGCCTCATGAATCAGCAGCTGCCTTTGCACGAGCAGCAGCTTTTGCGAGATGAATCCTTTCCCTGCCTTCTTTCCTTTTCTTCGGAGAACGCCTTCCATATCCCGTCCGAATAGTCCTTCTCTGCAGGTTTAGGGATGTAATTGTGCTCTTTCAATTCCGCGAATAATATCTCTTTGAGCAATTCGTCGGGTGCATCGTCCATCTCGAAGGCTTTCTCGAAGATGCTATCCAATCCGGATATTCCTACTTCACGTCCGCCTATTATGATTTTCTTGGTCACGGTCCTTCCAGGACAGCAAGGTTCGATTATCATCATGTTCCACCGATGCTAGGCGGAATATCGTACATCGCTGAGAAAAGGCTTGCGTCTACCTGAGAAATGGGATTATACAGAAAAAGAGGGAGTTGATAGGTAGGATGGAGCGTCCTACCTATCCGGGATGACGTTAATAGTCAGCAACTTCAACAGCTTGTTCGAGTTCCGGCTCGCACCCGAATAGATCATAGACTTCTTCCCAGCTGTAGTGGTCCGCATCAATCATTCTTTTCACCTTGCTATCAACCTCTACGGGAAATCGGGGTTAATAAGCTGGTATCCGGAGGTCCGCGAAAATAGTCTGGCCATGCGAAAGTGATATTCAATTCGCATGCCTGATATGGACCGCCTCTCCACGCTGCGCCAGTTCCATCTCTACAGGGCTCATCCTGGCCACGCCGACAGCCCTGGCCTCTTCACCATGGACAATGACGACATCGTCACCGATCCTAATCTCTCTGTCCGCTTTCTTCACGCCGACAGCGAACAGGTTGCCCTTGGGTTTGAAATCGTCGATCTCAACACGGTACGAGCCCGCGTCCGCGAGCACCTTCCCACCTTCGAGTGTGAGGGAGATCATCCCTCGCTCAGCAGTCAGCATGCCCACCTGCTGACCGTCTCGCGTTATCCTGACATTGGGCCATCTTCCCATGACCACCGCGCCATCGCATAACGCGTTTCCAGCTGGACCGAACTGGAACCTGCATATCGACCGCAGTTCCTCAAGGTTCCTCGAACGACGCACAGGTCCGCGATCATCCGCATCGAAATCCCTGAGGGTATCCTGCAGACGATTCAACGAATCCCTTGATCCAGGTTCACCTCTCGAAGTGTCAACGAAATCAGATATTCCAGAATTCACTGGCTCCCGTTCATCACCCAAGTGGGAGATCACGAGATCGTACTTCTCGCTGGATACGAGCCATGACACCAGCTCCTGGACCATATGCTTCTCGTCTCTGTCCCAATGGCCCGTGACCGGGATATCGTAGTCCTTTGCTGGGTAGAACAATTCAAGCTCTCGGGGAACGATGCCCAACGGCGAGGTCACGATCACCTCGTGCACGATGGATGCCCTTCCGCTGGCCTGTATCGCTTCGCGGAACCTCTTGTGTGATTGTGAGAGCGAATATGGTTTTCTCGCGGAGCAAGGTATCAGCACCAGTATCCTCGTGCCTTCCGGACGATGATATCTCTCCTGGATCCTCAGCTTCCATCTCGCAATGTCCGGTCTGTTGAGGGACTCCTTCGAACCCGCGTGGAAAGGTGCGCCTTTGATCGATGCATGCATTTCCTGGAGTTGATATGCGATGAGGTCCATCAACCTAAGATTCTGGACCAGCCAGGGGTCGCATCGGATGCGTGATTCCACAAGTTCCCTGAGGGTCCCCTGGTCTATCGCGTGCCTCACCAGTCTTATCTCACTCTCCGCTGCGGATTGGTTGTGCCTGAGGAGATGGTCGAAATCCCTCTTGTCCGATTCACACGCTTCGCAGGAACAAGGCATCTCCTTTATGCTGGACGCATCGATGATGCCGTGGTTGGTGAGATACTGTCCGTTCCTGGCAGCCATCACGAGCGGGATCGTGTCGATCACATCGATCCCGCAGTATGCGAGGAATGCCAATCTGTGCGGGAAGCCGGCGACTGAACATAGCAGCGGCTTCAGGAGAGAATCGCTCGACTTCAGCTTGACGACCTGCTCCACGAATCTTCCAGAATCCAACATGAGGCTGGATATGTTATCCAGAAAGACGAATCCCGATCGGTCGGTTCGTTCATCTGAATACGGCGATCCCCTTAGCCCGACCTTTATGACACTTTCTCCATCCGAACTCGCTTCGAAGAAGGATGAGCCAGATACTCTGAGATCTCCTGACTCGGCGATATTGTCGTAAGTGAGCCGGGGTCCCCTGCAATCGGTTCTGATCTTCTCGGTGCCAATGGTTGCCAGAGTCGGAGTCGAATACTCTCGTCCATCTATCTCTAGAATGCCTCTTCTGGCCAAACCGTCTCTGCCGAGTAAATCGAATCTCACGACAAGTCATAGGGAATTGGGTAATAAAATGAATTGATTGGAGTCCTAGGATGGACTCCTTAGGTCAGAAAGTCGTGACCAGGTCGTGTTCAGAGGCCAGCCGCTTGACCTCGGACGCTGATATTACCTTGAGGCCTTCGAACAGTCTGGATTCCTCTATGCATCTGGACGCCAAGTCCTCTTTCACCACATAGACCGGGACATCGAAGTCGTACAGTTCCTTCGTCGCCTCCGCATTCGAAGGCATCCTCACAGCCTCCGGTTTCTGGCTGCCCAGTCCGTTGTATACCCCGTCCTCGATCAAGACCACTGAGGTCTTCATCCCGTTCACGCCCATTGCGAGAGCCAGCCTCAGCCCTGCAAACGCTTCCTCAAGTCCGTAAGGCGCCCTTGTCACTAGAACCAGTGTTGATTCTGCCATGCAATATCACCTCGCAATCGTCACCAGCCGGTCGGACTCCGACAGGAATTTGAAGAGATCGTTCGTAAGACTGCCGACCTTGGCACTGGGTATCTCCTCTCCCCTCTCGAACCCCCTGGCCGCGAAGCAGGTCTCGCAGATGGCCTGCGTGACTCCGTTCTTCCCTGCCGCCTCGAGCTCGTTCCCTATGTTCGGGAACCTCTTCGGGTTCTGTCCTTTCTTGACTGCAGTCACGCCTTCGCCGTAACCGAACATGTTGACCTTGTATCCTTTGGCCTTCGCGGCATCAGCAAGCTTCACGGCGATGTTCGCATCCATCGCCATCATGGAACCTGTCCTCCATAGTATGGTTAGAGTCTTCGTCATCGTATCACCTCACACGGTCACAGTTCGCTGTGTCCGCTCCATTATGCAATCGATTATCTCGTCGTAACCGACCGCCTTTCCGATCTTGATGTCTGCCGCAGTGAAACCTCTTGCTTCGAGGTCATCCTTGGCGACGAGCACTTCTGTCGCGACACCATCCAGTTTGACGCAATGGGCTGGGTTGATTGAATGATATACGGCGTCCTCGAATAAGATGACGCTAGAATCCTCCTTGGACGCCAGACGTTCCATCATATGGGTGGGATCCTGTTCACTCGGCGATTTGATGATTATGAACGCAGTCTTCAAAGATGTCCACCTCAACCTATGAAGAGGGTTATCTTCGAGTCGGCTGCCAGGTTCAGGAACGCCGACGCTCCTAGCACCTTCGTCCCTTCCGTGAGATCAGATTCCTTCACTCCCATAAGACTCATGGATGTGCTGCAGGCGTAGAAGTGGACCCCGAGGTCCTTCGCCTGCTCCATCATCTCCTGGTAACCCGGTATCTTGAGTTTCATCATCTTCTTCTCGATCATGCCAGTGAAGAACCTCATCATCCCTGGCAATTTCGGCTTCGCTCCCTTCTTGAGCAGCTTAAGCCCAAAGAATGTGTAGAACACATGCACTTCCATTCCCATGCTCGCTCCGGTCGTTCCCATGATGAGCGGCATCATCGCCTTGTCGAAGCTCCCTTCGCTCACGACCATGCAGAATTTGTCAGCCATTATTATCTCTCCTTCATTATATCGATTGTTCTCACTTCAGCTTTATGTAGAATCTGAATATCTTGCCGTCCTCTTCCTGTCCGATGAGTTGATTCCCGGTCCGGCTGCACCAGGCTGGCACGTCTTCTTTCGCGCCGATATCGTCGGCAAGCAGTTCGAGTATCTGGCCGGATTTCATTTCCTTGATCTTCTTTGCGAGTTGCACTATCGGCATCGGGCACATGAGTCCCTTCGCGTCCAGGGTCGCATCCTTCTCCACAACATCCACTCCTGCGGTATTGTCACTACCGTGCAAAACTCCATTGCAGTGTTACCTAATAAACATTTTCACGTCGAATGATCCCTGCACTGGCGAACCAATGCGTCACAACGGTTAAGTATAAAAATGGCAATAGCGTGCAACATGGTAGAACCACAGAAGATCCTGTCGGGGCAGGCCACATGCAGGGACATCGTCAAATGTGTCTATGGCTTATCCGATTTCGAGCTCCTCATTTACAAGAAGCTCGTCAAACAGGGTCCTCTCAAGGCCGACGACCTCGCTCCTTCCGTGAAGAAGGACCGAAGCACCGTGTATCGTGCTCTTCAGAAACTCGTATCGTCTGGTCTGGCATTCCGCGAGACAAAGACCATAGAGCGGGGTGGATACTTCCACGTGTATACTGCTGTGCAGCCAAACCAATTGAAGCAGAGGTTGCACAGGTGTGCCGATGATTGGTTCGATAATATGAAGACTGCGATTGAGGACTTCGATCTTGTATGACTCGGCCACAGGTCGGACTGACCCGCCTGTGAAAACCTTATATGCAGATAACCGATTTGGTGCTTGATGTCAGACGGCTTCAAAGGAATGGACATCGTGTCCATCCGTGATTTTTCAAGGGATCAGGTCGAGCATGTTCTCGATGTTGCCGAGACGATGCTCCCGATCGCGAAGGGGGAGGAGAAAAGCAAACTCTTGGACGGCAGGATTCTGGGGTCACTGTTCTACGAACCGTCGACCAGGACCAGGCTGTCTTTCGAAGCGGCAATGACCCGTCTTGGCGGTTCGACGCTCGGATTCGACGAACCGAAAGGGTCGTCAGTCGCCAAAGGGGAGACGCTCGCGGATACGATCAGAATGGTCGATGCATATTGCGATGTGATCGTTCTGAGACACCCGCAAGAGGGCGCTGCAAGAATGTCCGCGCATTTCGCTGACAAGCCGATATTCAATGCGGGAGATGGCGCCGGTCAGCATCCCACGCAGACCATGCTCGATCTCTTTACGATCCGCAAATCGAAGGGCAAGATCGATGGGAACCATGTGGTGGTCGTCGGGGACCTGAAGTACGGAAGGACGGTGCATTCACTGTCCGAAGCCCTGGCGATGTTCGGTGCGGAGCTGACGTTCGTCGCGCCGCCATCCCTGCAGATGCCCAAGGAGCATCTCAAGCACATACAATCGCTCGGGACGAAGCCCAAGAGCAGCAGCAACTTGGAGGATGCCATCAAGGATGCGGATGTGCTCTATGTCACGAGGATCCAGAAAGAGAGGTTCCCAGACCCTGCGGAGTATCAAAAGGTCGCAGGCGCTTACAGGATAGACCTGCCGATGCTAAAGGATGTCAAGAAGGACATGATCATAATGCATCCGCTCCCAAGGGTTACCGAGATATCCCCTGATGTGGACAAGACTGAGCATGCCAAGTACTTCGAGCAGGCATTCAACGGAGTGCCCGTCAGGATGGCACTCCTCTCGATGGTGTTGGGGGCGGTCGAATGAAGGAATTCAAGGTCACGCCGATAAGGAACGGCACGGTCATAGACCACATACAGGTCGGGATGGCTCTCAAGGTCTTGCGGATCATCGGCGTCAAGGAGGATGTGAGCTCGACCGTCAGCGTGCTCATGCACGTGCCCAGCAAGAAAGGCGGTTGGAAGGACATCGTCAAGATCGAGGACAGGGAGTTGGACCCCAAAGAACTCGACAAGGTGGCTCTCATATCTCCCGATGCGACTATCAATATTATCCGTGATTACAACGTCGCCGAGAAGTTCGTGGTCGAGGTTCCGAAATCTGTTCTGGGCATTATGAAATGTTCGAATCCGGGCTGCATAACGAACAAGAGCGAGCCTATCGAGCCAGAATTCGTCGTCGAATCGAAGAAACCCCTGACCCTGAAATGCGTATACTGCGACAGGATCACAACGGAGATATCAGAGAATCTGATATGATGAACTAGGCGGTGCACCCTTGAGGCTTAATCTCGAGTCACTCAGGTGCGTAGGTTGCGGTCTGTGCGAATCAGTGTGCAGCTTGAGCCGCGATTCCGTTCTGACAGCGATGAGTTCGAGCATCATCCTACACATCGAGGACAAGGTCAACTACTTCGGGTTGGTGCTCAAGACCAAGGATGACGGATTGGTGGTCGCTCGACCTGAGGGGGACTCCTCTGGCCAGCAACCCTCGGGCTCAGATGGTCCCGGTGCCAAGCCCATACTATTGCGTGAACCTTGCGACTTATGCAGGGGCGAGCCCAAATGTGTGAAGATGTGCCCGACCGGCTGCATCACGGTGGTGGACTGAGATGTATCTGCGGAATGGCCGAGCGGCTATCATCGACCTTTCGACAGGAGCGGTCAGTGAGCAGGAGTTGGCCGAGGACACTCTGCTGAGCGAGATGTCATCGATCGAACTGTCCTCATCTCTATCCGTCGAACATGGGAATGCATTGGTACTCGGCTCCGGTCTATTGACGGGAAGCCTGGTTCCAGCCGCATGTACGGGCATGGTCTTCTCCTCAGATGAGAGCGGAAAGGGAACGATCTCGCCAATCATGGGCATGGCCGGTGTCGAGCTGAAGCTGGCAGGTTTCGATTTCATAGTGGTCAAAGGTGAGTCTCCGGAGGCAGGATATCTATGGGTCAGGGATGGCATCGCAGAGTTCGTCCCGCTTCCAGAGATGCTCGGGATGGATTCCTGGGCTAGGACGGACAGGATAAGGGTGGATCAAGGTGACCGTCGCATACAGGTGATCGCATCAGGGCCACTTGGAGATGCCAGACACCCTTCTTCCAGGCTCGTCACGAACCATTGGCTGGGTGAGGACGAGGTGGGACTCGCATCAGCTTTCGGGAAGAGGCGATTATGCGCGGTGGCCTTCAGAGGGATGGGCGAGTTGGAGGTCGCTGATCCGGAAGCGCATTTCGCATCCTCGGTGGATCTGCAGAAAGAGCATATCTCGAAGCTTGGTGTGTCCGCAGGACTCGCATCTTATTTTGGAGGTGCGGATGTCGACCACTTTAAGAATATCATACACCGCGTCATCGGATGCTTCGGATGCCCGCATCCTTGCAGATCATATGCCAAAGTGAATGAGGCCCCTGGAAAGATGTCGATGGGAGCCTCTGAGCCAGGATATCTCCATTATGATATCATTTCCTTGAAGACTGCCTTCGATGCAGGTATCGATTCCTCAGACGCGACGAGGATCATGATGACCTGTTCGAAAGCCGGGATCGATCCCGTCTCAGCCCTATCTGCCCTCGGAACGGATGCGATAGGGATGAGTGTTGCTGAGCTGGTTTCCAGAGCATCTTTGTTCGGGACCATCGACCGGTCGAACCTGGAAGGGTCGTTCATCAAGGCGGTGTCCGACCCGGAATCTTATTCGAGGATCGTCTCTCTTGGTCTGTGCCCCAGATACTGGGGCAAAATCGGTCTCGACATGTCCTCAATTTCGTCATCTATCGAATCAGCTATCGGAAACCCTCTTTGACCTCAAGGCCTTTCAAAAGGTTTTTCCAATGCTCGTGCATCTATGATACAGGGTGTAGCGTTGAAGATACTAGTCACAACCGGCATGCCTGGCTCCGGCAAAGAAGAATTCCTGAAGTGCTGCGCAGACAGAGGCGCGAAGGTCATCCGAATGGGCGATGTCGTGCGGGAGAAGGCAAAGGAGTTCGGCCTGGACCATTCTGACAAGAACCTGGGCGGACTCGCCAATGATGAGCGGAAGAAGTTTGGAATGGACATTTGGGCCAAGAGAGTCATCCCGCTCGTGGGCGGCGACCTTGTGGTCATCGACGGGACCAGAGGACCGGACGAGATCAAGGCGTTCAAGAACGCATTCGGCGCGAATCTCATGACTGTCGCAATACACACATCCCCAAAGACTCGTTTCGAGAGATTGAAAGCCAGGGCCCGTTCAGATTCTCCAACGAAACTGTCTGAGTTCGAGATACGGGACCGCCGAGAGCTCGAATGGGGATTGGGGGACGCGATCGCACTCGCTGACCACATGGTCATAAACGAGTCGACCCGCGAGGACCTCAAAGTGCAGGTCGACAAGCTCCTGGATGCTCTGCTGGCAAAGGGGTGAACCGCTGGAGTTTCTGGCCATCAAGCCCTGCAAGTTCGATGCCTACGAGGCAGTTCCAAAGATGAAATTGGATCTGGACCTCGATGTATGTGAGGCAAAGCTATCTCGGGCAGGCTACGAGATAGTTACCAACGCAGGTGTGATGCTGACGATGAGGAAGGATGGTTTGGAGATCACGGTGTACCCTCACGGCAGACTTCTGATGCATCCGATAAAGAACAGAGACGATGCAGAGGCTCAGGCGCGCAGTCTCTATAGTGTCATTGAATTGTGACGTTCGGGCACACTTTGATACGGACATCCACGGTTTCACTTTAATATTATATCACGATTCTTGTGATGAAATCGCGAAGGTGATATGAGTGATAGAGCTTCATAATCTATCGAAATCGTTCGGGCCTATAAATGCCGTGAGCAACCTGACCCTGACGGTCGAGAAAGGCACTACCGTGGGGTTCCTTGGACCTAACGGTGCTGGGAAGACCACAACGATCAAGATCCTCACGAACATGATCTCCGCGACGGATGGTCGAGCGCTCCTGAATGGCGTCGATGTGATCAGCCATCCCAAGGAAGCTCTGGCTCACGTCGGAGCAGTGGTGGAAACACCCGAATTCTATCCCTATCTGAACCCTGTGGAGACGCTCTCCTACCTGGGCCGCATCCGAGGCATGAAGTCGAGTGACATCAAGATAAGAACAAACGAGATCCTCGACATGGTCAAGCTATCCGAATGGCGTTCGACCCGCATAGGAAAATTCTCAAAGGGGATGAAACAAAGGTTGGCTATAGGACAGGCCCTTCTTCACGAACCGGACATACTCATACTCGACGAGCCGACGAGCGGACTAGATCCCCGCGGGATGGTCGAGGTCCGTGAGATAATACGCTCGCTCAAGAAGCAGAACTACACGATATTCATGAGCTCTCACCTCCTCGGAGAGGTCCAGGACACCTGCGATAGAGCTGCCCTGATAGATCATGGCAAGTTGTTGGTCTACGACTCGATAGATAATCTCAAGAATCTGAGCAAGGTCTCCAAGATCGAGGTCACCAGCATCGGTCCGATCGAGGACGCGATGGTCGCCAAGATGCAATCGATGCCCAACATGAGGGCGATCGACCGGGTCAACCATTCCACTTTGGTGATGACATATGAGGGTTCGCTCGAGAGCAGGGCAGAACTCCTTTCCATGATACAGTCCCTCGGAATACGGGTGACTGGATTCAGTCCAGTCGGTCTTCCACTCGAGATGATGTATATGGATCTGGTCAAGGAGTCGAGGTGATTATGATGACGGAGGAACTCAAAGTGACACACGCGCTGCCATCCGACTCTGAGCAGATACCGGTGGTCTGGAGATACGAGCTGCTCAAGTACCTTAGGTCAAAGCGATTGGTCGCGTCGCTCGCGATCGTAGCGCTGATGGTATCGCTCCTCTACCTTCTACCGTTCGCCTTTGGAGATTCATATGAGGACACCTCATCCGAGGATTTCGCGACGACTTTCATGGGGTTCGCCAGCATACTGGTCATAATCTGCGCGACGTTTTTCGGAGCTGATTCGATAGTCAGCGAATTCCAGAACAGGACGGGATACCTCATACTTCCCAATCCTATCAAGAGGTCGACTCTATTCTTGGGCAAGTTCGCAGCCAGCATTACTGCAGGCGTGATTGTCATAGGCTTATTCTATGTGTTGACTGCGATACTCTCATTGGTCTCTACTGGAGGCATCGACGCTGATTTCGGGCTATCTTTCGCGTTCTGCATAGAATACCTGTTGGCTGCGATGGCAATCGCCTATCTGATCGGGACCATTCTGAAGGGATCGACAGGTGCGATCGTGCTGACCTTCTTCCTGTTGTTCATGATCCTTCCAATAGTGGATGCGGTCTCGATGGTGTCGGACGTGGAGATAGATGGCTCACTGACATACGCGGCAGGCGTTATTTCGTACATCCTCGAGGATCCGTATCCCGTGGACATGCCGCCGCAGGATGTGGGTCAGGGCTTCATGATCAGCTCTTTCTATCCTGACCCTGGCATTGCAGCGATCGTCATGTTTGCCTATGCCATCGTGGCTCTGGCGGTCAGCATGGTGCTGTTCAAGAGGAAGCAGTTGGCGGGATAGGCGGCGGTGGCGGTGGCACCTGACCTGGGGGAGATCCCCAGTTCGCCCGCTGTTTCCTTGCAGCGGCGATGTCAACCACTCTCAGGAAGTCCTCTCTGGTTATGACACCGACCAGACTTCCTGACTCGTTCACGACCGCCAATCGGTCGACTTTCTTCTCGCTCATCAGCTTCAGCGCGTCGACGGCAATAGTGCTCGGCGTGACAGTGATCGCTGGTGAGATCATCACATCCCTCACCCGGGCGAATGGAAAAGTCTGCATCGAGATCTTCTTGGTGTCTGCGAGAGTGACCATTCCCACGAGTCCTCTGTCGACGACCGGGAATCCTTTGTGACGGGTATAGTACATCAGGTCGATGAGCTGCTGCACAGAAGTATCGGGGTGCACGACTTTGACATCGGTGGACATCAACCCCATCACATTCATGCCTTCGAGGCTATCGTTGATTATCGTCGCCTGCTCTTCGTCCCTTCCTGCGAAATAGATGAAGATCGCGATTGCGATCAGAATGATGTCGAAGCCCAGCCATATCGCGAACACTCCCATCGCGATCGCGCAGAATCTTCCGACTGCAGCTGCTTTCTTGGTTGCTTGAAGGTGCGACATCCTAGTAGCCAGCGCAGATCGCAGAACCCTTCCGCCATCCATCGGGAATGCTGGCAGTAGATTGAATGCTGCAAGGAATACGTTGTAGAACGCGATGAGGCCGAGCAATATCAGCGTGCCTTCGAGGACTATCGAGTTGGATTCGATTAGTGCAAGAAGTTGCATCGACCCGTAGAAGACAAACCCCATGGCGAAACTGGACAGCGGCCCGGCAGCAGCCATCATCAATTCCTGGCGTGGCTTCTTCGGAATCTCCTCCATCGTCGCGATCCCGCCGAATATCATCAGGGTTATGCTCCTGATCTTGACACCGTATCTCATCGCTACATACGAATGGGCCAGTTCGTGGATGATGACTGTGATGAAGAAGATCACGGCTGCGACGGCGCTGAAAGCAACTCTTGTTCCCCAGTCGGTATCCAGCCCGCCAAATCCTAGGGTGATCCCTAATATCTCACTGCTGTTTTGATAGAACAAGAATACGATGAACGCGAGTATGATTATGAATGTCAGATGCAGCTTCATGGGTATGCCCATTATTCGTCCGATCGTGAGCGATGAATTCATCGAATCGTATTGTCCGTCTCCAGTATTTAATGCTTGGACGATTTCTTAGTCACTCTGGCAGCAATATTTTTCCGAAAAGGTCATATAAAAGCAATGCTACTGTCATTCAAAGGGATGGGTATTACTTGCGCCGTTTGATGGCAACATGCTTGCTGGCCGTCATTGTAGCATCTTTAATTGTGCCTGCTCATCTTATGATTTCCATCGAATCTGAGAGCGGCATGACGCCTTTGGTGGATGCTTCTTCCGAGTCATCTCCTCCCTTGAGCAGCATATCGTTCTCTCAATCGATTGACACATCTCAGATCGTTCTCGAGTATCCTCTCGTTTCGCGCGCGCTCATGCTTCCTGGTGGATCAGTTGATGTCACAATGGGTGATATCAATGGGGATGGATTGGATGATATCATTGCTGCAGTGTCCGATGAGATGATGATTTCAGTATTCTATGGTCAGATTGATGGTGTCTATTCGAGCTACCCATCTTATAATATCTCGCTACTCAAGGAATCCCATTAGAATCGCATCATTGATTCATATGGGACTGGCACAAACCAACATTGTCGTGTTGGAGCGGAGAATTGGATTCGTTTGACACTGAGCATTTTGCCTTGTATAACCGAATATCTGATTTTTCATTCAATAGAGTTATAGACAGGACGGTCTATGAAAACGCGACAGATTTTGTTGTTGGTGAGTTCTCCGGAGATTCATACCCTGATATGGCATTCGCTGTGCTGGGCGATGCCGCAATCTCGAGCAGGTTCGATTGAGATACTGCAAGGGCCCAACCTATGCAGATTATCTCACGACTCTGACGGTGGTTATGGGTCAAATTCCATTGATGCAGGGGATTTCAATGATGACGGGCTCCTAGATATTGCGCTATGCAATTTATTTGATTCCAATGTTATCATTTACTCAGCCTGATACAGTTGGATTCTCCTCTGACGCTTCATGCCGAGTAGTCAGGTTCTATCAACTCGATGGCTCATCCTATCGACTATGATTCGGGCAATCTCTAAATGGTGATTCGACTAGATGATTTGTTGTCGCGACCAAGGTGCCTCCTCTGATACGAATTTCTTCTTCCAGTCATACTGACCAGCTTCCTGTGACTGAAACATATGCCAGAAGCTTAATCTATTCGATTCCGAGCGCGTATCTCTCTTGGTGACATGAATGACGACTCTCGCGATGATATAATTCTGCTCAGTGAGGAGTCATGCGTCGCTATTGTGTTTCATTCAGATCGATCGTCGTATCCAGCTTGGGGCTGAAATACCCAGTCAATTATTTCCCGTAGGTGCGTA
The DNA here is from genome assembly GCA_963719945.1 of uncultured Thermoplasmata archaeon. Lineage (GTDB taxonomy): Archaea > Thermoplasmatota > Thermoplasmata > UBA10834 > UBA10834 > UBA9653. Next base: position 280,652 of record CAVRDX010000003.1, read on the forward strand.
TCCAACAAGCGCTTTTGTTGGCGAAATCGATGAACATCGATGGTCCTGACCTTCTGATTTCTACATGCGGGATGATGGCTCAGGGTCCAGCATTGCGATATATTCGACTCGATTGCCAATCCTATTCGAAATAGCAACGCGACGATATGGACCGATGTGAACTACGAGGCAACTTTGCTTGCCACAGGCGACATAAATGGTGATGACCACGAGGATATCATTGCAGTCTACCCAGCGCTGAACTCGATCTGTTATCTTCTAAGCGCGGCAGGACCATCGAATTATTGGTCATCTGGGCTATTCTTCCGATGAGATTGCTGTAGTGGATATCGATGATGATGGATTCGACGATATCATCACATCGAATAGAACTCATGATTATGTGGACGTATTATTCGGCCAAGCTTCTCTGCCTGGATCATTCACAGTCGTGCAGCTCGGTTGCGAATCGAATGTTACTGACTTGGCGATTGGTGACATGAACTCATGACGGTTTTCCGGATATCATCGCTAGCACATCGAATGGCTCTATTTACATATTCATGAGCACAGGCACTGGACCGAATTTCGAGGAACCAATCGTTCTGTACCCGACCCCTGGAGTATCCATTGCATCGGTTGTAGTTGGGGACTTTGACTCTGATGGCCTCGATGACATCGCATATCCTCGCGCCGACCGGGCAATTGATATTCTGCTTCAACCCGAATCTGATTCGGAGTTCAGCCTTCCTGCGGATAGAACATTGACTGCGAGCACAGATCCTGATTTCACTTTCTTGTGGTCTGGGGATATCACTGGGGATGGACGTGACGACATCGTCGCGATGCGCCCATCAGACCCGAAAATGTATCTGTTCGACCAAGATGATTTCATCACAGCACCTCATCCATACGCAACTCTGGATCTGCCAGAGGTTCCATCTTTCGTGACTGTGACGGATGTCACTGATGATGGACATGCGGATGTCCTGGCGATATTCGATTCTGCTGATCTGGTATTCCTATACAGGCAGAGTGGAAGTTCCTTGCCATCATCGCCTTCAATGGTCTTCGTGACCGGTGCATATCCTGTCTGGGCTGGGCTCGGGGACGGTAATGATGATCATAGGGGCGATCTCCTGGTGGTCGATTCAGGTTCTCATAGTATCTCTGTCTGGATGCAGAACAACTTCGCTCCGACTGTCTACACCGGAGGTCCGTACACCACGGAACAGGGTGATTGGCATCAATTCAATGGCTCATGTATTACTGGCGCCTCTGAACTTCCCTATATGGAATATAGATGGGAGTTCGGGGACGGTAGCGAATCGGATTGGTCGAGAGATTCTGCACCGCTCCATCGATACATGTCCCTCGGCAACTTCACCGTGAATGTGAGCGTCAGGGACCCTTGGGGGCTGACCGATTCGGACAGTACTTACATAGTCGTAATCGACAGTGTGCCGGATGTCGAATTCACCTGGTCTCCCTTGAATCCGATAGAAGGCCAAACGGTCGTGTTCGAGGATGCGACAGAGTCCTACGATGAATTGGTCCTGCTCAATTGGTCGGTGGACGGAGCGTTGTTCTCGACAGGCTTGGAGCACACATTATTGACATCGTTCGACGATGGCATTCACACGGTCCAGCTGACCGCCTTGGATTCCGATGGCTCGATCGCATCGATATCACATACATTTGCGGTACAGGCGGCAGATCCCGAGATGCAGATCATCGCCCCGGGAACTGCAGATGAAGGAGACGCGGTCTCATTCTTGGTCATCATAGATTCATGGCATGGCGGGCCCATCGATCCAATATCCAGTTACGAATGGAATTTCTCATACACTGGTGAACCATTCGTGGCATCAGAGACGACAGGGACTTCGAACACCACTGACCATGTGTTCGGAGCTTCTGGGATATCTCAGATATATGTGGTCGCAGTGAAGGTCACGGATATCGATGGAGATCACAACATCTCCTACATCAATATCGAGATATTCGACATCGGTCCGACTGCCTTGTTCGAACTCTCGAATGCCGATCCCGAGGAAGGTATACCATTCGCGATAGTGGATGAGACTTACACCTACGACGGAATAACAACCTGGAGCTGGATGCTCACATATCCAGACAGCTCCACTGAGACATGGAATCTGGATCCGAGCGGCATGGAATCTCTGGAGTTCGTGCTCGGCAATGGTTCCTATTCAATGCGGTTGCAGGTCGCAGAGGCAGACGGAGATTCAAACGCGTTCATTCTAGATTTCGAAGTGGCCGAGATACCGCCACTCATAACTCTGATCGCCAGACCCTTATCGTCTTCATATCTTGAATTCCAGACCATGACTCTGTCTGCCCAAGTGCAGAGCCACGATGAAATCACCGGGTATCAATGGGATTTCGTATCACTAGGTGCTCAATTCATCATGGATGTCTCGACCGATTCGAACGAGACGACTCATAGTTACAGCTGGGTAGGGAACTACACTGCCAAGGTGAATGTGACAGACGAAGATGGATCATATGCTGTTGCAGAGCTAGATATTGAGGTCGTCGATGCAGGATTGTCTGCGACGTTCGAATCCGATGTGGATATCTTGCGGGAAGACATGAACCGGACCTACGAGCTCACTTTTGACGCATCATCTATCGCCACAAGATTCCCTGACATATCTCTGACGACATGGGAGTTCGGGGATGGCTCGAAGGAGATACTTCCAGGTCCACCATCTGAAACGATAACTCACGAATACGATCCTATCCACGACTATGTCGTGAACCTCACGATATCCGATGACGATGGGAACACGCTCATCATCTCAAAAACGCTCCTACTCATCCAACCTTCCATCGAGCTGATCAATCCCATCGACGACAATGTGATCCGCTCAGGATCACCGATACGGTTCATCATTGGTGATGACTCGCCACCATTGGTATCTGTTCAATATTCTGTCGATTCACAGTCGTACATGGATTTCGAGACCATGTACTCCATAGACACTGCTGGTTGGACGGACGGCACATATTCGATCTGTGTGCGCGCAGAGGACAAGGATGGCAACATCGCAGTGAAGGACGATGTCGAAATCAGAATCGATGACACATCCCCCTCGGTAGAGGTCCTATGGTCCGAGATATCTGCATACGGTGGCGACAAGGTCAACATATCCATACAGATCACCGACGAGAACATCGATCCTGATTCAGTCGTGTTGCTCATAAAGTATCCAGGTGACGATTCCACATCATCGTTATTGATGCGGCCAGGGCTAGATGGCAAATTTTATGTCCTTGTGGAGATGCCAAAGAGATCCGGGACTGTCGAGTTCTATGTCCATGTGGCTGATCTAGCAGGCAACGAGATGACGACCGAACCGGACTACTTCGAAGTGAAACTGCATTTCATCGATGCCGCATGGCCATATCTGCTGGTTGCCGCGATGATCGCAATGGTTGGAACGGGGTTCTATTTCCTTCGTGAATCCAAGATCGCGGTGGACGAGACATTCGTGATATACAATGACGGCAGGATGCTTGCTCACAGCACTCGTCGTCTCAAGCCTGGAATGGACGATCAGGTGCTGAGCAGCATGTTCGTTGCGATCCAGGACTTCATAAAGGATTCCTTCAAGGACGAGACATCATTCACACTCCGCAAACTCGATTTCGGAGACAAGTCCGTTCTCATCGAGAAAGGGGATCATCTGTTCCTCGCAGTAGTTCTCCACGGCAAGGCCTCGAAGAAGGTGGCCAGGAAGATGAAGGATGTCCTCGACGACATCGAGGATGAGTTCTCAACGGTGCTCATGAACTGGGATGGTGACTTGGACCAGGTACGGGGAGTCACGGACATGGTCAGTCGACTGTATTCGAAAGCCCCGACCATGCCATCGGGACTGAATAGAAAGGAGACATAGGTGATCGCTTGAGCATTCCTCTTCCTGATCTGCCCACCATCATCGGTGTGACGATATTCTGTACGTTCCTGGCGATAGTATCGTACAAGAAGAGGATATTCGATCTGTCAGGCTCGTTGTCTGCATTCCTGGTCGGGATGGTCATTGGGTTATGCGGCAATGTGTTGTGGCTCGTGCTGCTCCTAGTATTTCTCATGACGAGCTTCGGGGCGACGAAGTACAGGTTCGAATGGAAGAAATCCGAAGGCTTCCAAGAGGGATCCAAGGGCGAGAGGAATTGGAGGAACATAGCTGCGAACGGTGCAATACCTACGATCATAGCGTTTGCGAGCTTCGTGTCTGAATTCGCTAGCGGAGGTGACCCCTCAGCTAACTGGCTTCCTAAGGACATGGCGAGTTATCTCTTCGTATCGTCCATCGCAGTGGCCGCCTCGGATACGGCTGCGAGTGAGATCGGGATCATCGATCCGAGGGTCTTTTTGATAACGACCCTGAAGCGAACAAAGCGTGGTGTGGATGGAGGCGTGTCAGTGACTGGCCAGCTTATGGCATTCATCGCTGCAGCGTATACATCCGTCGTCGCATATGTGGTCTTCGCTGCCATAAATCAAGACCTTCTTGCTGGCCCACCGACTCTCTTCATACCGATGCTATGTGGATTTCTCGGATGCCAGATCGACAGTGTGATCGGCGCAACATGGGAGACGAGGGGTCGGATAGGTAAGCTCGGGAATAATTTCACATCGATCGCGATCGGCACGCTTATCGCACTGGCATTGGCGTTGGCCTCCGGTTAGCTCTTGGACATGACCACGGTGTACATCGGTCCTTCCTCTGGATAATAGAACATCTCGTCTATGGTCCATCCTGCACGGGCAGATATGGCTTTCATCTCTGCGGGAGTGGTGAGGAGCAGATCGTACCAAGCCCCCACCGCTTTACCGTACCTGAACCTTATCCTTACCTGCCCCGGAGGTTTTCCTCTCGCCCTGTTCTCCTCAAGATAGCTCAAATGGTCGGGCAAGGTAGTGTTCACAGGATCGATGGATTCGGCTATGATGATTCCATCATCGCTTATGATCCTCCTCAGCCGAACCAACATCGCAGCGACCATATCCGGCGATCCACACAATCCGAAATTATTGCCTAGTGCTATGGCGGTATCGAAACGGTTGTCCGGGAAATCCAGATCACACGCGGACATCTTGAGCGCGGATTTGACTCCTCTCCCCCTCGCGATGGAGATTGCGAGATCGGAGATATCGATACCTACTACATCGAGGCCTTTCTTCTGGAGATGCAAGGTCACCCTGCCGACTCCCATGCCGATATCGAGCACCCTCCCTTTCGCCTTCTCAAGCGCCTTCTTCTGGCGAGCGGGGAAATCGACGTATGATGTGAAGTACGACTCGAGACTATCGGTATCCACATAGCCATCCTCACGCTCGATCACCATCGGCTCGCGGTTGCCTGATATGTAACCCTTGTATGCCTCTCCGAACGGGTCCGCCATGAGGTCGAGCTAAAGCGTTACATGAAATAAAGATTCTTACAGCGAATCGATGATTCCGACGACTTCATCAAGGGACCTGACGAAACCATCTGCGGCTTTCGACGGTTCGGTCTCACGTCCGAGGACATGTATCGCATGCATCCCCAATCTCTTCGCTCCAGCGATGTCATGCTCCCCATTGTCTCCTATGTGCACAGTGGCCTTGGGTAGCACCTTGAGCTGTTCGAGGGTCACTCTGAACGCGGCCTCCGCTGGTTTGCGGACCATGATCTCATTCGAAAAGGTCGTCGCTTCGAAATACTGGAGTATCCTCCAACCCTCCATTAGTTTCCTGAGGGTTGCGCCAGGAGTCTTCCCAGTATTGGATATGAGTCCGATCCGATACCCCTCTTCATGAACCTTCTGGATAGTCTCTTTTGCTTTTGGCAGAAGCGCGGGTGGATGCCCCAGTATGCTGTCTGAATATATCCGCAAGATCTCTTCGAACTGATCGGCCGTCAGCTTACTGGGCAATCTGCACTCGACGCAGCTCAGCAAGAATAGCACATGGTCTCTGACGGGCATGTCCCTTGCCTTTGCCCAAGTCAGTTCGAGGAAAGTTCCCGTCTTCCTGTACGCCTCTTCAATCTCCTCGATACAGTGCGGTCGCCCAGAATCCTCAAGCGCGTGAGCAATCTCGCCTATCCTTACTTTTGATACTTTGTCCGAGCCGCCAGGAAGTTCTTGGATGAGCGTATCCCAGAGGTCGAAAGTCACTGCGGTTATCTTCCTCATGGTCAGGACCAGGCAATAGCCACAACCATAATGAATACATCTTCTTCTATCTCGGATCTGGTATAGTCGGCAACGAACGGTTCTGCCAAATTTCAGACAGCTCAGGCAATGCTTATATATGACATCGTATTTAGACGGCTACAGAGAGGTTTGACGGCCATAGTGGCGGGGTCACACCTGGTCTCATCCCGAACCCAGAAGTTAAGCCCGCCTACGTTCTCTGTGGTACTGAGGTGCGCGAGCCCTCGGGAAGCCTAAGGTCCTAGCGGCCTCTCATGCATAGCGGCTAGATGCGCTAGCCCTGTACCTTCGGGTACAGGGTGATCCGCATCGTTTGAACCCGTTATGTGTGTGGAACGCTGTCAGCCACTCTCTTTTTACATTTTATTATATTTCGTGCCACTTGTGACCAAGCTTTTATAAGAATACATATGACTTGTCTTACCGGAGCCGGGTACCAATGGACCTTTCGGAAGAAGAGAAGCTGGCATATATTGCGATCCTTGTGGTTCTGATGGTATTCGTTCTCTATTTCGAATTGCATGTGATGAAGAAGAAATCGAAAGGGGTCCGTTCCATCAGCATAAAGAAAGATGAAGCCTACAACGCCATCCACACTTGTCGTTCAGTCATCGGCGTAGTCGAGAGACAAGGGACAGACGTCTCCGAATCACGGTCTTTGGTAGAGAAAGCGCGACGCGAGCTGGATCGGGGTGATTATGATACGGCAATCTCATTATGCGAGAGTGCCAGGGAGGAACTGGCGAAAGCCAGGACGAAGCGGTCATCCCTCCCAGAAATAGATTACCATCAGACTGAGAAGGAACATTTGGAGGAGGTCGCTGAACGGATAGTCAAGACCCCTGTCAGAAAGCTATCCGAGCGCGAATACACCGGCACAAAGCTAGAGGTTCAGAGTGGCCCCAGCTATTTGGCCGCGAAATTCGAGATAAATACTGCACGCGGCGAAATCAAGAACGCCTCCGAAGCTGGAGACGATGTGTCCGCAGCGTCGAAGTTGCTCTCAGAGTCGATTCGAGAATTCGACTCGGGCAACTACACCAAAGCCCTCTCACTCTCGGTTAGAGCTAAGAAGTCACTCTCACCCGAAGCGGACACGATTCCGCTCAAGCACGTCGCATCAGATTCCTCGATGATCGAGGCGGACCGCGGAAGCGAGCTCTGTTCCTCTTGTGGTTTCGTCCTGTCAACCCAAGACGAATTCTGCGGCAAATGTGGTACACGCCGGGTCAGTGCGCGGGTGTGTCAGTCCTGTGGAAGGGAAGCAACGATCGATGATAAGTTCTGCAGGAAATGCGGGTTCAGGATCAAGTGAATCTCTTCACTTATGGCCTTTATTATTCACTATGACTGCAGCGAGCGCCCCTGCTCCGAAACCATTGTCGATGTTGACCACGCCTATGCCGCTCGAGCAGCTCGATAGCATGCCCAGGAGTGCGGCCATTCCACCGAATCCCGCTCCATAGCCCACACTCGTCGGAACCGCGATCACCGGCTTGTCCGTGAACCCAGCGACGACACTCGGTAGTGCACCTTCCATTCCTGCTATCACGATGATGACATCTGCGGACTCGAACTGGTCGAGGTTCGATGTCAATCGGTGGACGCCAGCGACGCCTACATCGAACAATCTCTCCACATCGCATCCCAACAATTTGCAGGTGACAGCAGCTTCCTCTGCCACTGGGATGTCTGATGTTCCAGCTGTCACTACGAGCACCTTGCCCTTGACGCTCCTCTGCTCGGTCCCGGCTGTGACGATTCTAGCCTCCGGGTACCATACGACATCATCTCCGAAAACTCCTCGGAGGTTGAGATAGCTCTCCTCTGTCATTCTGGTGAATACAGCCTCTCCTTTCCTGGCCAGAGTTCGTCTCGCGATCTCCACCAGTTGTTCCTGGGTCTTCCCAGGCGAATATATCGCTTCGGGGATGCCCTTTCTGAGCTCCCTGTGATGGTCCAGTTTGGCGAAAGTGATGTCTTCGTAGGGCAGCCTTTTCAGTTGCTCGAGCGTCTCAGCGACCGTAAGATCACCTTCTCTGAGTGATCGGAGGACCTTTTCCAGACTCTCCCTGTTCATCTGTCCAGCACCTCGTTGAGACTGCCCATCCTGTATCCTTCCATATCGAGCGTGACGTACACGAAGCCCAGGGACTTGAACATTGCTGTTACTTCCATGGCCAATTGGATGGAGGAAAGTCTCCCAATATCGTCTTGGTCGACTTCGATCCTGGCTACATCTCCATGGCTCCTCACTCGGACCTGTTCGAACCCTTTCTCAATCAGGAACGCCTCGGCCTTTTCGATCCTCGCCAGCTTCTCAGCCGTTATCTCTTCGCCATAGGGGATCCTCGTTGCCAGGCATGGATTCGCTCGTTTTGCATGAGTCTCCAAGCCGAGTTCCTCAGATATCCTTCTGACCTCCTCCTTACCGATGCGGGTCTCGATGAGCGGGCTCTTGATGCCCAGTTCGTCCTTCGCTTTCAATCCCGGTCTGTAATCGTGGATATCGTCCGCGTTTGCGCCATCTATCACTTGGTTGAGGCCATGCTCCTTGGCAACCTTCGAGATGAGTGCGAAATCAGCAAGCTTGCATTGATAACATCTATCCGGCGGGTTCTGGGTGAATGACGGTTCGGATAAAGGATCGCGGATCACTATTATGTGCTCTATGCCTATGGTCTTGGCAACTCGCTTAGCTGCTCCGAGCTCACGTCTGGGAAGCAACATGGAGTCGACGGTGACCGCGACCGCCATCTTCCCGAGCTCATCATGGGCGATCTTCGCTACCAGGGCAGAATCGGTTCCGCCTGAGAAGGCGACTACTGCCGAGCGGTAGGACCTTACAGTCTCCCTCAGCCTGTCCAATCTATTGGTGCACGAAGGCATCGGATTCTTGTCAACACCTGGCGGTTATTTCAATCTTGGTAGGCATTGGTTACTTCGGAAGCCAATGCGGTGCTTCCAATGACGTGGTGGGGTCGCTTTTCAAGGTATCCTTCTTCACATGTGTAGCGGCCGATAAGATATCCTTTTTCAGTGTCTAGGCACCCCTCCAAGGGATGTTCGATTTCGAAATATTGCGATAGACTCGGACATGGGAGCGGGACGACCTTTTTTTAAGCGTTTTGCTCACCAGACAGAACATTATATATAGCATCCAGGCGGCTAGTGACTGTGGGCTGGGCTTCGGAGGAAATAGATGGCCGAGGAGAACGTAATATACATTGGAAAGAAGGCAACGATGAACTACGTCCTCGCTGTCGTGTCTCAGATAAACGGAGGATGCTCCGATGTCTGTATAAAGGCTAGAGGACGCGCAATCAGCAGGGCAGTGGACGTCGCAGAGATCGTGAGGAACAGGTTCGTCAAGGACCTAGGCTACAAGGATGTCAAGATCGAGACCGAATCCTTGCCTGGTGAACACGGTGGAAGTGCGAACGTCTCCTCTATCGAGATCTACATGTCCAAGTAGGTCACGTTGTTCTAGATGATGGCCCGGGTGGCTCTGGATGGGGCTAGTGTGAACCCTATCTTACGACGGTTTTATCATCGCCCACTGCAATCGGTTCGATAATGTGCGCCGTGTCATGCGATTGGAGCGTGTCCCAATGATATTGGTGAAGCTCGGTGGCAGTGTGATAACCGACAAATCTAGACTCCGGACCTTTAGAAGGAGCGCTTGCGACCGCCTCGCGAGGGAGATCAGGTCCGGTGCTTCAGAGGGAGTCATAGTGGTCCATGGCGCAGGTTCATTCGGTCATATCGTCGCGAAGAAATATGCGTTGCACAAGGGGTTCAAGTACGATTCTCAGGTCGAGCATGTCGCCACCGTCCAGAGGGACGTGCGTGAGCTGAACCTGAGAGTGTTGGAATCATTGATTGACGCCGGGTTGAATGCGGTGTCGGTACCTCCAGCCTCCTCGTCTACATTCGAGAACGGCTGCGTCAAAACCTTCTCGGGCAATTCTTACACATCTCTTCTCGACATGGGTCTCGTGCCCGTGACCTTCGGCGATGTGGTTCCCGACATGGCGATGGGTTTCTCCATATGTTCGGGTGATTTGATGATGGCTGAATTGGCGAAGGCGTTCAAACCACGATTGGCCGTATTCTGTGCAGACGTCGATGGAGTGTTCGACAAGGACCCCAAGCTGGACAAGAACGCCAAACTGTTGTCAGAGATCGATTCTTCGATCACCATGACTCCATTCAGGGAGAGGTCGGTAAACGCTGATGTCACCGGCAGCATGAAGGGGAAGATGGAGAGAATGCTGGCCATCTCCGAGCACTGCGAAAAGTGTATCATAGTGAACGGCAATGTGCGTGGCAGACTGGAATCGGCCATAATGGGAAAGCAGGTGAAGTCTACCACGGTCGTTCCGCGGCAGGTGTCTGCATGAATGGTGAAGGTGCGAAGAAGGACAGGCTGATAGAGCGCAGGAAGAGCGATCATATCGAGATCTGCGCAAGGGAGGAGCTGATGGCAGCAGGATACTCCTACTGGGATGACGTCCGTCTGATCCACAACGCATTGCCTGAGATCGACCTCGCTGACATCGATACCTCTACTGTTCTTTTCGGTCGCAAGCTGGAAGCACCCATCATAATATCCGCTATGACTGGCGGCTATGGCAAGGCTGAGGAGATAAATCGTACTCTTGCGGAAGTGGCAGAGCATTATGGCATAGGTCTGGGCGTGGGAAGCCAGAGAGCCGCACTCGAGAACCCAGAGCTCGTACAGACATATTCTGTGATCAAAGAGTTCGAAGTACCACTCAGGATCGGGAACCTAGGTGCCCCCCAACTCATCAGACAGGGCCTGAAGGTCCCGTTGGATGTGGATGATGGTCGGGCCGCCATGGAAATGGTCGATGCTCATATCCTTGCGATTCATCTCAACTACCTACAGGAGGTCGTCCAACCAGAAGGTGATACCCAGTCTCGTGGTTCTCTCAAGGCCATATCCGAGTTCTCGTCATCCCTCCCCGTCCTGGCCAAGGAGACGGGTGCCGGGATTTCCCGCAGTACCGCGCTCAAGCTGAAGAAGGCTGGGGTGAAAGGGATAGATGTGGGTGGATTCGGCGGAACGAGCTTCTCAGCCGTCGAATACTTCCGCGCGAAATCCGTGGGTGACGCTACTCGCATCAGCCTAGGCGAGACCTTCTGGGACTGGGGGATTCCCACCCCGGTGTCGATCCAGCTCTCCACCGTGGGCGTGCCACTGGTCGCTACAGGGGGTGTGAGGACGGGCCTCGATGTTGCACGAGCGATCGCAATCGGCTCATGTGCTGCAGGACTGGCTGGCCGCCTGCTCCCTGCTGCGCTCGAAGGCAAGGATTCGTTGATGGTCGAGATGGGTATGATAATACAGGAACTCAAGACCGCGATGTTCCTGGTGGGAGCGAAGAATATCGAGGAGCTGGGCGCGACACATGCGCTGCTCACCGGCAGATCCCGAGAATGGCTGAACGAGGTCACGGAGTGATTTGCGATGATTTTCCCGGACGATTACAAGGACCGTGTAAAGAGGATCAATGAGCGATTGATGGATTCGCTGAACATCATGGAAGACCAGAGGCTGAAGGCAGCGATGGCTCACTATCCCTCGGCTGGCGGGAAGCGGCTGCGTCCTCTGTTGGCGACCATGGTTTCCGAGGCGGTCGGTGGAAAGGCGGATGCCGCGATACCATTCGGAGTCGCTCTGGAGATGGTGCACAATTTCACTTTGGTCCATGACGATGTCATGGACGAGGACGATACCCGAAGAGGGATCAAGACGGTCCATTCCGCGTTCGGCATCCCTGAGGCGATTCTGGCCGGGGATGCGATGTTTGCTCGGGCGTTCGAGATTGCGATAGAGTCCGATATCGAGGATGCCCGCGCTATCATGCTTGTCGAGATACTTGCCAGAGCCGTGAGATTGCTGGCCGAAGGCCAGCAGATGGACATGGACTTCGAGGACCGGGATTCGGTTTCCTCGGACGAGTATCTGAAGATGATAGAGAGGAAGACGGCTGTCCTATATTCTGCTGCAGCTCAGGGTGGAGCGATCGCCGGTGGCGGGACCGAGGCTCATCAGGAGGCCCTGTTCGAGTACGGTAGATTGATCGGCCTCGGATTCCAGATCATGGATGATGTGCTCGACTTGACATCCACCCAGGAAGCATTCGGCAAGCCAGTGCTGAACGATATCAGAAATGGCAAGAAGACCCTGATCGCAGTTCATGCGCTGGAGAACCTGAAAGGTTCCCAGAGGGATGAGTTCCTTGCGGTCCTTGGCAAGAAGGACGCTACCGAATCTGAGCTCGTACGGGGCAAGGAAATACTGGAAGGGATCGGGGCGATAGACCACGCCAGCAGGATCGCGAACGAGTTCGTTGCGAAGGCGAAGGACCAGTTGAGCGTGCTCAAGGATTCCGACCACAAGAATGCGCTGAAGGCGTTCGCGGATTTCATGGTCCTGAGGAAGACCTAGGCGACCCCGTTCTTTGTGAGCTTGAAATCCGCTCTGCGGCCTTCTTCCAGATGGCGGTGCTTGATGATCACTGCCCGTCTGTTGCTCGAGCCGATCTTGTCGAGTCTGATTATCGCTTTGGCGTTATGGAGCAGAACATGCCCACCCAACGGCTCGAAGGTCCCCTTCTCTATATCAGTATACACTTGGGATGTCAGGAGTATGGGCATGCCCTTGATTCTTGCCACTGACAGTAGCTTCGCCAGTTGAGGACTGAGCGACTTCCTCGTGCCCTTCTCCTCATCGTTCCTGGTGAGCCTATAATGTATGGTGGCCGAATCCAGTATGATGACTCCGACGTCCAGTGAGCTATCGGCCAGTTTGACAGCTTTGTCAACAAGCCTCTCCTGTTCTTCGAAGGAGTGCGGTTCGAAGAACAACATGTTCTTCATCACCTCATCGAACTTGTCATCGGCTATCTGCTTGAGCCGTTCGATCGAGACGCCCTCCGTGTCTATGAATATGACCTTCTTCCCCTGCAAGGCGACATTCCTCGCGACTTGGAGGCATATGTTTGTCTTGCCTGTGCCTGCTTCGCCGAAGAGCAGCGTTATCGCGGCTCCTTCCAGACCCCCTTCCAGGAGTCCGTCCAATCCAATGGACCCGATGGCCAAGTGTGACACGCTCCACCATCGGGCTGGTCAGTGATAATGGTTACGCGTGCAATTGACCCCATTGCAGATAGCTCTCGTCGACTCTCAGACAGTCTTATAATGACGGATGGCTTTGCAAGTGGTTGTGTCAGTTCACAGGGTTGGTGCAGAAGCACGCCTAGACTCCGATACTTGGATGGATCGCGAGGTCGTCGTCAAGCAGAGAGTGGTAAAGGGCTATAGACACCCCGTGATTGACAAGAACCTCCAGGCCGCACGGATCAAGAACGAGGCACGTCTCATGCTCGAGGCCAGGAAAGGCGGCATCGCAGTCCCAATCATATACTCGATAGACCTGGCTGGCAATAGGATAATCATGGAGGAGATCAAAGGCGTCAGGGTCAAGGACGCCCTTCAGGATTTGCCATATCCCCGTGCTCGTGAGATATGCGAGAAGATCGGCGAGATATCGGCCTTGCTTCATGCACATGATATCGTACACGGTGATCTGACGACCAGCAACATGCTTCTCGAAGGGGATAGGATAGTCGTGATCGATTTCTCACTTGGTTCCAAGACCTCGGAGATAGAGGATAAAGGGGTGGACATGCACCTCCTCGAGGAAGCGTTCCATTCAGCACATCACTCTCGGGCCGAGCTATTCGATGTGGTCAAGGAGTCTTATATCCACCATTATAAGCGGGGGGACGAAGTCCTCAAAAAGGTGAAGGAGATAGAGAGGCGGGGGCGGTACACACGAAAAGAATAGCGTTCGCAACCAGCAACAACGGCAAATTCAGAGAGATATCCGCTCAGATGGCGTTGCACGGCTACGAGCTGGACCATCTCAAGACCCCGTATCCCGAGATCCAGGCAGAATCACTCGAGATAACCATAATCCCTGGGTTACAGTGGCTGATATCCAAGTTTGACCGACCCGTGATGATAGATGATTCCGGCCTGTTCGTGGATGCCCTCCGAGGCTTCCCCGGAGTGTATTCATCCTATGTCTTCAAGACCGTCGGCTGCAAAGGAATCTTGGACCTCATGAAAGACATGAGCGACAGGACTGCGAGGTTCGAGTGCTGTATCGGATACATGGAGCCTGGCGGAGAGCCGTTGATAACCAAAGGAATCGCGACCGGGTCGATATCCGAGAAGATGGTTGGTACCGGTGGTTTCGGATATGACCCCATATTCATCCATGAAGGCGACACCAGGACATACGCGGAGATAGACATCGCGGAGAAGAACACCATGTCCCATAGAGGCAGGGCTATGGTCAAGTTCCTAGAGGAGTTGCCGAAACTAATAGGCGACCCATGAGAATCCTTTTATCCAGGTCTGCTATAATCGGGTAACGGCCATGCCGCCACGCACGGGGTAGTGGTTTAGCTTGGTATGATTCGTGCTTTGGGAGCATGAGGTCGTCGGTTCAAATCCGACCTACCCCACCAATTTCCCAACCTATTCCCGGATTCTACTAGCTGCGATTGCGTCTCAGTCGACGGCTGGCAACATGACGTTGAATACTGCGCCAGCCCTCTGGTTCCCCTTCTCCCTGTCCTCAACCCAGATGCGTCCTCCGAACTGCTCCGCAATGGATTTGACTATCGATAGTCCGAGTCCTATGCCCTTGCCGCCTGATACCCTCGGTGCGAACTTGCCGAATATGGCCAACTTCTTGTCGTCAGGCACGCCGACACCGTGGTCCGCTATCGAGATCACCCACCAATGGCGGCTCTCCTCCTCGCGTCTAATGATTGAGATCTCTATCTCAACGATTTCTCTGGGATCATACTTGATTGAATTGTTCAACAAGTTCTGGAACAGGTCGTGCAAGAGGTCGTTGCCTCTTATCAAGCACCTGCTGTCAGGCGCATCTATGCGAATGGACACCGTCTTCTCCGTGCTTGATTCTCTGAAATCTTTTGCGAGCCCGTGCAGTATCGGGACGAGATCGATCGTGAGCATCTTCTCAGTCCCTTTCTCCTTGACGAAGACAAGTTGCTTGATCCTTGAGATCAGATCATTGCTGAGCTCGATCTGTTTCCTGGCCTTACCGAGGGCCAAGTCCCTATGCTCGTCCTGCACATCCTTCTGTGTGGCCATGTCGATCAGGACGCCTATGCCCGTGTTGTAGTTGCTTATGTCGTGGAACAGTAGTCTGTTGAGCATCTCGATGTCCTGTTTGCTCGAAACGATCTCCTCTATCAGGTCGTTGTTGCGGAATGCGAGCGAGACGATCGATCCATAAACACTCATCATCTCGAGCAGGTCCTTCTCGAACATGCCATCATCGGGTCGATCCATCGCATATATCACCGCGACGATATCGTTATAATGATCTCTGAGTGGGATCACGAAAAGGTCGTATCGGATATCGATTTCTCTACTACCCGCATCAGCAGATTTCTGAATGGCCATTATCATCTTGGAATCGGTCGGCTTGATCGGCATCTGCGATAGCCGATGCTCGGTGAACTGCATCATGGGGATCCAGAACAGATCCTCGGTGAATCGGTACGCCGAATCACAATCGAGGTGGACCATTTTCGCGAACATGGGTCTGGCATCTTCCGATGAATCGCCGTTAATGAATCTGAAAAGCCCTTCTCTTTCATCAAGCAACGCAACCTGACAATTCCTGAATCCGAGGTGCGCGGAGAGAAAGTCCCTGGCCGCTACGAGCATCTCTGACCGGTCCATGGCCACGACAATCCTTGTGGCGAGGTTGAGCAAGCTCGAGAAGACCCTTGCACGCCACGCACTGGCGCCAAGCATTGATTCCTGTACGGTCCACATGCCGGATAATTCTATAGCGATAGATGCGACTGAAGCGAGTATCTCCAGCTGGAAGATGACATTCCTGGGTGGTTTTCTGTGGTTCACCGTCTCCATTATCTCTATGCATCCCAGCTGCTTCCCGTTCTTGTCGAAAAGAATCGTGTCGATGAAATCCATCGGATGCCATTCGTCAGGATCCTTCCTTGAGGGCAGACTTCTTGAAACACCGTCATAGAACGAACTGTCGAAATCCTCTATGAGAACATACTCTCCAGGTGCGAAGAATGTGAGCGCACCTATCTTGTCAGAAATCTTGAGTGTATCCTTCCAACTTTCAGCGGAATATGAAACTCCCTTTATCTCCGCTGCCTGGTCCTCAGGGTACCCGACAAGATGCCGAACCCTCCACACGCCAGTTTCTGGATCGGTCCTGTATATGACCAACTTCTTTATCGCGAACAGCTCGGTCGCTGCCTTGCCGATGATCTCGAGTATCTCAGACTCGTCCCTGTGGTGAAGGACTACGAGGGATATCTCCAGGATCTTCTTGGCGAGGTCGTCACTGACCTCGTGCTCAATCATATCCTTCTCGGGCCTTTCTCTGTATCCTCTGCCCGAGGAGGTCTCACCAGAGTCCACACTTATCAGTTGCCATTATGGTCGTTGACCGATATTAAAAGAGGGGGCAGATGCTAGGCTCGATTCGGGCCGGTTAGCGTATGGCTATGGATTGGAGATATCTGAGCTGTTGTGGCTTAGCCATGCGCTATTCTCCTTCTACACGTGAGAATTGCACTTACTCTAAATAGGGGAACGATATACCCTTTTTAGAAACAGGTCTTAGGAGGCCTCTGGCAATGAGAAAATGGAAGGATATACCACTCTGGAAGGATGTAAGTCCCAAGCAGTGGACTGATTGGAAGTGGCAAGTGAGGAACCGCATCACGGATGTCGACACACTTGCCCAAGTCATCAATCTCACCCCTGAGGAGAAGGAGGAGATTCGCAACTCGATGAAATATCTCCGGATGGCAATCACTCCATACTACGCTTCTTTGATGGACCCGGACGACCCGATGTGCCCGATCAGGCGACAGGCGGTTCCGACGTCCGCGGAACTTCATGTCGGCAAGGACGATCTGGAGGACACTGTCGGGGAGACGACCGACGCGCCCCATGAAGGGCTGACTCACAGATACCCCGATCGCGTCCTCCTGCTTCTTACTGACCAGTGCAGCATGTACTGCAGGCATTGCTGCAGGAGGAGGATTGTCGGCACGACCGACCACGCCCGCAGCTGGGATGAGATCAAGGCCGGCATCGATTACATCAGAGACACCCCGCAGGTGCGGGATGTTCTTCTCTCCGGAGGGGACGCGCTGCTGGTATCAGACGCGCTATTGGAGAGAGTTATCCGGGAGATCAGGAAGATCAAGCATGTCCAGATAATCAGGATCGGCTCTAGGACGCCAGTTGTCCTACCCTATAGGATAACTCCGTCCCTTGTGAAGATGCTCCGGAAGTATCACCCTATCTGGCTCAACACCCATTTCAACCATCCGAACGAGATAACGCCAGAATCGAAGCGTGCGGTGGAGATGCTAGCCGATGCGGGCATACCCGTGGGCAACCAGACTGTCCTGCTGAAGACGGTCAACGACTGCCCGACCATCATGAAGAAGCTCTGTCAGGACCTGACATACATCAGGTGCAGACCCTATTACATCTACCAATGTGACATAGCCAAAGGTCTCGAGCACTTCCGCACGGCCATATCCAAAGGGATAGAGATCATCGAGAACCTCAGAGGGCACACTTCGGGCTACGCGGTCCCTCAGTTCGTGATAGATGCGCCGACTGGCGGCGGGAAGATACCAGTCGGTCCGACCTACCTGATATCGCAGTCTGACAAGCGTGTGATACTGAGGAACTACGAGGGCGGCATATTCCAGTTCCCGGAGGTCGAAGGTGACAGGATAAGCCGATGCCCACCGAACTGCAAGTTGTGCGAGACATACGAACATCTCGAATCCAAAGAGGGCGTTGCGTCGGTCTTGTCAGGGAGAAGGATGTGTCTCATCCCAGAAGGTACAGCAAGGGAAGAGCGCAGGAAAGGGTACGACAGGAAGCCGAAATCTAAGCCGCCAAAGTGCACGAGCTTCTGAAACCCTCTTCGAAACCATTTCCCTTCTTCATTTATCCGTGAGCGATGCCTTGATTATCCTGTATGTCCCAGAGTGCTGGGACCAATTGCACCCCGCCTCGTCTATGTGAATCCTCTTCCGGAAGTTGGGGCCGTTCGTCACGAATGTCTCTATCTCCCCTCCCTCCCCTGAGACGCTTATCCTGAACTTCTCCCTCAACTTCTCAAGGTCTTTGATCGTCTCGGAAGTTATCACCCTCCCGAGCCATTCCTCGTCAAAGCCATGGGCGTACACTCCTATCACCATGAACTCGAACCCTGCATGGACCATATCCTCCAGCAAGGCTACCTGGTTCTTGCGCCAGAGGGGTGAGTACAGAGGTTTGCCTAGTTTGTGACATATCCCATTCAATCGGGTCCACTGATAGTCCGATGCTATGGCACCCGATAGGAACCCGTCCACATCCTCGTCTTCCATCAGTGTCTGGATGTCGTCCAGTTCCTTCTCCTTCTCTCCGGAGCTGGTCCTGTGTTTGATCGGTATCCCCATTGCCTCCGCTTGGAGTTCGGTCCATCGGATGTTCGGATAGTGGAACATGTACGAGTCTTCCCGTTCGGGTACGACCGTCAGGAGGCTGGTCACCTCCCATCCTTGCTGCTGGGATAGGTATATCGCGTAGGTCGAATCCTTCCCGCCCGAGAATAATGCAGAGACTCTCATGCTCTTCCCATGCGCATATGTTTGTAGATGGTAAATAAGGACTGCCGTTCCGGGAATCTGGTTGCGTTTATGTACCTGCAGTCCAATGCACTCGAACGTGTATTACTGCCCCAAGTGCGATAGGACCGTGTCGAGGGAGCGGCTCATGGAGATCTGCGCGGAGCTCGAATCCAAGTTCGGAAAGAGCCCTGCGACCACGTTCTGCTGCCCAGTATGCGACACCGAATTCATCGACTTGGACAGAGTTTCACCCGGGGGTGAGAAGCATGTCGGCGACACGAGGAAGAGGACGGATTGATGCTAACGAGATTACCAGCCCCGCCTTCGCAGAGGCTGCGAAGGCTGGAACAATAGCCATCCTGCCGATCGGTTCCATGGAGGAGCATGGCGCTCATCTTCCGCTGGGCACGGACTCTATGCAGGCCGAGGAGATCGCAGGTCGAATCGCCGATGAATTCAACGCGCTGCTACTTCCTCCGATCCGTTATGGCGAGTGCAGGTCGACCAGGAACTTCCCAGGGACGATCTCCCTTAGCTTCGAGACGGTTTGTGCTCTGACGATCGACATCGTGTCCGAGCTCTCAAGGAACGGCATAGACAAGATACTGGTCCTTACTGGACATGCAGGCTCTGGACACATGGCTGCGATCCGGTTGGGCATCCAGAGGGTAGTTGAGGACGATCCAGAACTCAAGGTGATGGTGCTCTCCGACTATGATATAGCATACGAGCTGAGAGGAAAGGAATTCCCTGGCGATGATGGTCATGCCGGGCTCATCGAGACCTCCAGGATACTCAACCTCAGGAAAGATCTCGTGGGCAAGCAGAGACCTGTTGGAAAGGGGAGACCTCCAAAGTTCATGATCGTGAGCGATCCCGAACGCTATATCCCAACCGGGGTCATGGGCGATCCGAGGGGTGCGGACGCTGACCGAGGTAGAAGGATCGATGATTACGTTGTCGATGAGCTGTGCGCGCTCATCCGCAAGAACTTCGGGCTGGTGTCTCGCGGCAGGAAGCGAAGCGTGCGCAGAGGGGACTGATTCAATGGATCATAAGGAGATGGCTGCCAGAGAAGCTGTGAAGTACATCGAGGATGGAATGGTGGTTGGTCTTGGAAGCGGGTCCACTGCCAGCATTGCGATCAGGTTGATTGGTGAGAAGGTCAAGAGCGAGGGAATCGACATCATAGGTATACCGACGTCGAAAGCGTCCGATCTGCTCGGTCGTGCGGTCGGTATCAAGATCGGAGAGCTCGACGATCATCCGCATGTCGACATCACCATCGACGGAGCGGACGAGGTCGGCCCGAGACTCAACCTCGTGAAAGGTCTCGGAGGCGCCCTCCTGCGCGAGAAGATCGTGGCCGCAGCCACTCAGCTCGAGCTAATAGTGGTTGATGAATCGAAGTTGGTCCAGTTCATCGGTCAGAAATCGCCGCTGCCAGTGGAGATCGCGAGGTTCTCACACAAGACGACCATGCTAAGACTCGCATCACTGGGCTGCACGCCAGTCCTTAGGATGGCGGGAGACGCACCTTATGTCACGGACAACGGGAACTACATCGCCGACTGCAGATTCCTGAAGATATCTGATCCAGCCGCGATGGAGATCAAGATTGACCAGATCCCTGGAGTCGTCGAGTGCGGTCTATTCATCGGCCTCACGTCGAGGGTCATAGTCGGAAGCCCTGGCGGGACAAGGATACTTGAGAAACAGTGCATGCTCTGAAGGACATCTGGCGGCTACTTCGCCTGTTCCTTCAGCTGCTTGATGTTGATATCGATCATCTCGATTTTCTTCCTCTCCTCGGCCTCTATCATCTCGATGATCTTCTCGAACGGTATCGCCAGCTTGTTGGAGTGCACGGGTCTGCCCTTGCCCTCCTTCTTTATGTCTCTCTTGGCGACCCACTTCCTTCTCCGCAGCTCCTGCATGGCGATTGAGACCTCTGGCTGCCTGAGACTGGTCGCACTCTCTATCTCCACGGAAGTCGTCTCTTCCTTCTTACGGAGATAGACAAGAGTCTTAGCCATGTTCTTAGACAGACCTGTCCGCATAAGGAGTTCGACGAGCACTTCGTCCTTCTTTGTTAGCCCCTTGTCCGTCATATTATCTGCCTGCCCATTTATTAATTACCAAATATTTATTGTTTCTCATTAGAATGCGACGATATTTACCAAGTCTGTTATCAGACACGCTAGGAAATGCGCATGCGCGCCCGTGCTATTATATGGGTCCAACCCCTGCTCTATTCGAAGCTCGGATGAACTCAACAATGCTTTTATATAGGTTCCCGCTTACTCGTTCAACGCCCCCAGGGGTCGCTGATTAGCATGAAGATGCCAAGGGTTAGAAAGGAATATTGCCCGAAGTGCAAGAAGCATACGGAGCATGAAGTCGAGAGGGTCAAGACTAGACCTAGAAGCGAACTCAAGTGGGGTCAGAGAAGGTACAGGCGGGCCACATCTGGTTATGGTGGTTTCCCGAGGCCCAAGTATGGGGACCGCCAGAAGCCGACTGTGAAGGTCGCGCTCAGGTATAGGTGCAAGTCCTGCAAGAAGGCTCACCAGAGACCATGTTTCAGGGCGAAGACCTTCGAGCTTAAGGAGGTATGATTCTTGAATGAGATTCCAGCTCCGACGAGCAAGTTCATCAATGTCAAGTGCCAGGATTGCGGCAACGAGCAGATCGCTTTCAACAAGCCCGCGACACATGTCAAGTGCAATGTGTGCGGTGCCACGCTGATCAAGCCCACCGGAGGGAAAGGCCAGATCAGGGGGCAGCTGCTCGGAGAGGTCCATTAATGCCACGAAAGGTAGAATTTCCAGAAGTGGGCGATCTAGTCATCTGCAGCGTGAAGAACGTCAAGAATTTCGGCGCTTTCGTCGACCTCGACGAGTTCGAGGGCAAAGAGGGTTTTATTCACGTCAGGGATGTGGCCACTGGCTGGGTCAAGTACATCAGAGACCACGTCAGAGAGGGCCAGAAGGTCGTATGCAAGGTTCTAGGTGTGGATCGGGAGCGCGGACACATAGACCTGTCACTCAAGCAAGTCAACGATCACCAGCGCAGGGAGAAGATCCAGGAGCGCAAGAACGAGAATAAGGCCGAGAAACTCTTGGAGATCGCCGGCGCAAAACTCGGCAAGACGCTCGATCAAGCCTACGATGAGGTGGGTGAGACTCTGATATCTGAGTTCGGCACCGTGTACAGTTCGTTCGAGGCGGCCGCCGCAGACCCTTCAGTGCTGGAGGACATAGGTGTCGCCAAGGACTGGATCGCTGCCCTCGTCGAAATCTCAAATGAGAACATACAGTTACCCTCGGTCACAATCGATGGCACCCTCGAAATATCAACTCCGGCCTCAGACGGTGTCGATCACCTCAGGGCTGCGCTGATGTCCGGCCTGCACTTCGATGACGCCGAAATCGACATCCTGTATCTAGGCGCTCCGAAGTACAAGGTCACTGTCACCGCTGAGGATTACAAATTGGCCGAGAGTGCGTTGAAGCACTCGATCGACAGCATCTCGTCAGAGATTCAGAAATCTGGCGGGACCGCATCTTTCAAGAGGAAGGAAGAGCTGTGAAGACTCTGCTCATGAAATGCCCTTCGTGCAGGTCGTATACATTGCGCTCGACATGCCCGAAGTGCGGAGGGACAACATTCATGTCCATGCCTGCCAAGTACTCACCTGAGGATAGATATGGCGAGTACAGAAGACGACTCAAGAAGGAGCTGTCGGAGGGATGATAGATGGACGATATCGTGATAGTCCAGAAGGAGAAGCCTCAACTGAACGACCCGATCTTGATCGAGGGCCTGCCTGGAGTAGGTAATGTAGGCAAGCTCGCAGCCGAACACTTGGTCGATCAGATGAAAGCTACCAAGTTCATAGAGATATTCTCGAAGTATTTCCCGCCGCAGATACTCGTCAACGATTCCGGTACCATCCGCCTCGTGAGCAACGAGATGTTCTATGTCAAGAGGCCGGATTCACCCAATGACATAGTCATCCTGGTCGGAGACTATCAGGGGCTCACCCCTGACGGCCAATACGAGCTTTCCGACAGGGTCTTGAAGATATCGAAGGAGCTCGGGATCAAGAAGATATTCACACTCGGCGGGTACGGGTTGGGAAGGATGATCGAGACTCCACGTGTCCTGGGAGCTGCCACGGACGAAGCCTTTGTCGAGGAGATGAAGAGCAACGGAGTCACATTCGCCAAGGGCGAGCCGGGGAGCGGTATCGTCGGTGCCAGCGGCCTCCTGCTGGGTTTGGGTTTGTTGTATGACATCAGATGTGTTTGTCTCATGGGGGAGACATCCGGATACTTCGTAGATCCAAAGGCTGCCCAGGCAGTCTTGGATGTTCTCTCGAAGACATTGGGCTTTGCGATCGACCTTTCTGCTCTCGAGGACAGGGCAAAGCAGATCGACCAGATCACATCGAAGCTCCGCGAGGCTGAACCGACACCTGAGCCCAGAAAAGAAGATCTGGGCTATATCGGCTGATTCTACCCTGCCTATTCAAGTCAGCTTGCCAGCTGTTTGGCGAGATTAAAAAAATAGGGGGGAGGTAATCCTAATAGTGAGACTCTGAAAAAGGGTAGTTAGAGTGCATCCCATCCCGTTTCTGACTACTTCTTCAGATACTTTTCCTCGAATTGCCTCATTTCTGCGAGTGTTTGTTCCGCATGTTCCAGCTTCTTCATGCGGTCCATCACGAGCTCCATCCTGGCATATATGAGATCCCTGATGGCGACCCTTATCGCCTCGGACCTTGAGGGGAAATCGTCTATCCCAACGAGGAAGTCGAGAGCACGTAGATGGCGCTCTGGTATGCGGATGGTGATCTTCTCAGTTTCAGGCTCCATAATGACCGCCCCGCTATTGTCTCCCTCGCGACGCTTTCTGTACCTCGTATGCCTTACGAGCGTCGGACAAATCCCTTATAAAGTTGTAAATATATAAAACTTAGTCTTTTGATATTGACGCATTAATTGATTGGTTTGATGATTGCTTTGAATTCGATTCTTCTGAAAAACACTTTATATAGAGTTCATAATAAGGTGCCCAAACGCGTCCCGCTGGACGTCAAGAACCCGACTTAGCTCAGACTGGCTAGAGCGGCTGACTGTAGTAAGGATATCGGTACGACCGATTTCAGTCGCTGATATCAGCAGGTCCCCGGTTCAAATCCGGGAGTCGGGACCACCCTCTCAAAATCCTCAGTCTGTGATCGCATCCAGGCCGTCATCTTCCGATGGCTTGACGACTTCTTTGTTCTTCTCGAGCAGCGCCAGTTCTCTTTCGGAGAAAGCTCTCGGGTCCACGGATATCAATAGTCTAGATTCGCTCGTCATTGCGGTCTCCGTCCATCTGTCGACCGCCTTCAGCATTCGCGCGAAATCGTTGCTCGTGACTAGATATTCCACCCCGTCCAATAAGACGACCCCGTTCGATGATTTCTCCATGAAGTTGATGAGTAGGTCAGTCAGCAAGCTGATCTTTGCGGGGTCCATATTGTCCTTGCCAGCCACCGTCGAAAGCCAGATTATTGGCGTGGTCTGTATGAAGTAATTGGACCGCACATCGTTTGGGAATTGTCGGGTGACTATCAACCCTTGCGCCCTGTTCCTATACTTCGAACATCCTCTGCACGGGCAGGGCAGTCTGCATGTGCTACACTCTATGCTCTCGCACGGGAAGCTGTCGTCATTCTCGCAGTCGAAGCATCTGCGCTTCAGAATATCTGCGAACATCTTGAAAGTGAAATCAGGCTTCTCCTCCTCTATTAGGTAGACATGCCTGTGAAGCAGTTTGAACGATGCCTTGGAACTCGACACCATGACTTCCTGGACCGGAGATGCTCTCATCACCATCTGTCCCTTGGCGATCGAGAACGCAAAGATCAATCCCGACAGCGCCGTGCCTGCCACCAGGGTCGCTGGGGCGAGTGCGCTGTGCACGAAATCCATCGATGAATTGCTGAGGATGTCTATTGCGTAGGGGATTCCGCTGATTGCGAATATCCATAGTCCGAGCAGGTATCTTATGCCAGATTGCTGCTGCGATTCGCTTTCCTTGTCCCTGGAATGCAGGACGAGAGCCGTGGCGAGGATGACCATTGTTGCGGTGTACGCCACCTTTACCCTCAGACCCGTCAGGTCCAAGGTCACTATGTCATCGTGGCTGTAGTCGACCGTCACCAATAGGCCCAGAACGATCGCGATGATTACGCCCACGATCATGACGATGCCTGGGGCATTGGGGGATTTGATGCGTATAGTCCTGTCGACAGGGAAGACGATTCCGATCTCCCAGAGGAATGTCTGTGCTAGTAGGAACGCAATCAATGATACCTTGGCAATCGAATCCGCAGTATCCTTCTGGTCGCTATCGATCAGGGTGAAGAGCGAGCTGGTCGTCATCGATATGAAAACGCAGATCATTGCAAACATGAAAACAGTGGCTGCCCTCGACTGAGGGTTCTTCATCCACCCGAGCATTCCTGCCCCAAGGCATATCGCCCCTGCACCGACCGAACCAATCCAGATAAGATCTACCATCGGGGGATACCTCTTGCAGTCGCCTCAAACGACTTTGAATCCATGGCTTTCAGCAGGTGTTAGCGAACAATTATATCATGCCGTGGTTGCAGCACGAACAGCCTCAAGCAATCGTTCCACCTGGAATGGTTTCGCAACGAAGTCGACCGCACCCGCCCTCATAGCTTCCTTTCTCAAAGCCTCCTTGACCAGTGCGCTGACAACTATTATCCTCGCCTTCGCATCGAGTTCCATGATCTTCATGATTGCCGATAATCCATCCATGCCCGGCATCAATATGTCCATGAGGACGACGTCCGGTTTAAGCGCCTTGAATTTCTCAATGGCCTCAAGACCATTTGCGGCTTCTCCCACAATCTCATGGTCGTGAGATTCGAGAATATCGCGTATCATCTCCCTGATGAACGGTGCGTCCTCAACGATAAGAACTTTCGCCATCTCATGACCTGCCTTTACATCGCGGGCAAACAAGTTCTATCCTGTTCGCCTCATCAGTGAAAAAGAATCCGTGCATATATAAGTTGGCTATCTCTATTATCGGAATTGATAGCAAACGTGGTTTTGGATGAGTCAACGTGCGCGTGCGTACACTGGTGAGGTCGAGAATTCGATCGTTTCCAAACAACCGCAATCGCATGAGAGAATCCCTGTCAATGAATGCCTTTGGCATTCGTGTCTGACACTCGACTTGCTGATACCAGTCACCGAAAAGTAATAAATACGATAAGATACATATCATGAATCGTCTGACATATGTCGGACTCGAAGGGATGGGCATGGTATTTGGGATCGGCAAAAAGGATGCTCAAGATGTGCAAGGCTCGCCTCAGTCCGGAGGTGTTCCATACAGACTCGCATCTTACGATCACGACCACGAAGGCAAGAAGTTCAGGTCCAGCAATGTTGTATACAGCTTCTGGAGCGCATCGAAGTACGTGCTGATACTATCGCTCATCCTGTGGTGGCTCCCTATGTTCGGCCAGATGATCGCCGGATATGTCGGAGGCAGAAGAGCGGGTGGTCCTTGGAAAGGCGTCGCCGCGTCCATCTTGCCTGTCGTCTGTCTATATGTCGTCATGACTGGCTTCGACAGCGGCTTCTTCCCATCGCACTTCTTCGGAGTGGCGATCGCACCGGCCGCGATAGGCGCGTCTCTGAGCGAGAGCATTCCATTCTTCTCACCGTATGTCCACTTCTCGTCTGAATACATCGGGGCTTTCGTTGATACTCTCTCGGGTGCGAGCTCATACGGTATCAACACATACATCCTGACAGTCGCCTTCGCATATGTCGGCGGAATACTTGCGGAGCAGAACAGGAGAGAGATCGAGTTCAACTCCGGTTCGATGATGTCCAACACCACTGTCTTGGTTGCCGACAACGCCCAACAACAGCAGCAACTACCGTCCTATGCGACGCCGAACCACAGTCTGGCACACATGTTCAGCGCAATGTTCCCTTGGTCCAAGGATCATCAGATGGCGCAACAGGGTCATCTCACAGCAGCTCATGCATCGCACTGGGATGGCGCAGTCCCGATGAGGTACGGCGAGGTCGACCATCATGGAAGAGCCGTTGCGGCGCCAATGCTTCCTGGTCATATGGATGTGCAGGATGAGCCTGCGACGTTCAGTCAAGCGACAGCGAAGAGGGCGAAGCACAGGACCGAGAGGAAGCCACATCAGCGCAAATCGGATCCATGGGTGAGGGCCCAGAGGCGCGCGAATCAGAGCTACTCATCTGCTCGAAGGTTCAGGATGCCGGAGCCAGAGGGCGAGGACGAGCCCGCTGTTCCTGCACAGAGGACACCGAGAAACGCCTCGCGCAATGTGCAAAGATACGTACCTGGGGACACACGGTCGATAAAGAAGGCTCGTAGGGTCATCGAGGCGGAATGGGGCAGAAGCTCTTCTCCACCGGTTCATCATAGATCGACTCGCTCATCGTCCAGACATCATGAACTGAGTGATTCGGAAGTCCCCGAACTCCCGCATCAGCAGCCGAAGGCACACAAACCGTCATCCAATCACTGGGACTCTATCTGAGCCCTGTTCAATCACAGGGCGTTCTGTCTCAAGAGGTTCTGTCAATAATCGGGTGGTGGTCATGATGACCACCCCACCGATTGACTCGTTCCATTCGGCTCCGACCGTGCGCCCATCTCTGGGTCGCAGAGGGTCATCACCACGTCATGTTGGAACGCATCCGGGAAGGCTGTATTCAGCAGGTTTATGCCAGCGTTGACATGCCTGTCGGCACGCCAACCGCACTCACACTCGAACTCGGAGCCCATTCGGGAATGATTCAATCTCCCACATATCGGGCACCTCCTGCTGCTGTTGTATGGGTCGACCTTGATGATTGGCACGCCCATCCAGGCCGCCTTGTACTCGATGATGTTGTGCAGTTTCCTCCGAGGCCATGAGCTCAACCGTCGGTTGAGCGATTTGCCGCGCTTCCGCGCCGTCATCCCACTCAGGTCCTCGAGCACAATCGTCGATTTATGCTCCTCCGCGAAGCCGAGGACCGCATTGGCCACTTGGTGCATGCGATACTCTATCCGATGATGCTCTCTCTTCCCCTCTCTGCGACACAACCGCCTCGATGTCCGCCGGTCGTGCGCCTTCCTCTTCTGAAGACGCTTACGTCGGTCGTGATGCCGTGCCTGGATGATTGCGACATCGGTATATGCTGCTTGAACTGGCGCACTTTCCCCTTTGCTCAGGAGCACGCCGTCCAAGGATCGTTCATTGGTATCGAGAGACAGGGCCGTCTCTGGAATGTATGATTTAGGTGGACTCTTCCTGAAGACTATTATGACCCTGTCTGGAAGTAGGGTCAGTGAACCGAGGGAAAGGGATTTGTCGTTCAGAAACCCACGATGGTAATCGCTCAGGACGAGCCTCAGCTTCACATGACATCCAGCCCGTATCGGAAGGTCGACCACGCCTTCCTCCCGATCGAGCTTGTATGCCTGGTTCTCCGCCTTCATCATCAGTCGCCGCACATATGGGAATGCGACGGACCGGCCCCTTTCCCCAACGCCTTCGCAGGTTCTTCAGCACCGAACCCGCGACCTCGAACGAGGATACCAGATGCTGGGCATAGATGTTCGGATGCTCCTTCCTGAAGTCTTTGTACGCCAGCTTCACCAGGGCATTTCTGGAGGTGACCTTTGCCTGGAGGCCGGCCCTGATCGCGCAATTGGCCGCCAGGCGGAAATCCTCCATGAGCATCCTGGCCTCAAACGGGAGCTCCCCATGAATGTGGAACACTACCGCTCTGTGGAGCATCTAATACGGTATCTGGCCAGGGACATATCCATCACCTGGCTACATGCATGCTACTCATGCGATCGATGAGATATTCATGTCATCGGGAAAGGCACCATCGACAACACCACCCGAAAATTGACAGAACCGTCTCAAGACAACTTTTTTATCCAAACACGACTTCAGTCATTTATAGTATGAAGCGTCCTCGGGATGCTTGGAGCGGATCTAATGTTCTGCAAGAGTTGCAAAGCCCTTCTTTTTCCGAACAAGGATGGCAAGTTGGTCTGTAGGAAATGCGGGGCCGAGATGACGCCGACCGAGGAGCAGACGGTTATCACTCACAAATCCCGTGACAGGGAGGTAGCTGTCGTCGGCGAGATTTCAGGGACGCTACCGACAACGGATATCGAATGCCCTGATTGCGGCAACAGGACCGCTTATTGGGTGCTCAGGCAGACCCGAGCAGCCGATGAACCGGCAACTAGGATATACAGATGCACGAAATGCTCTCACTCTTGGAGAGAGTATTAGTCTGGATGTTGCGAAAAGCTTTTTAAAACGCTGAAGGGTTACAGGTAGGTACGGAAGGGGGGCCAATGTTCCAGGCGAAAGCCAGAGCTGAAGTCTTGAAAGAAGTCGTAAATGTCGTTTCCAGTCTCGTGGATGAAGCTAAATTCAGTGTGAACGCTGATGGTCTTACACTCAGGGCCGTCGATCCTGCCCACATCGCAATGGTCGATCTTACACTTGGGAAGGACGCCTTTGAGGAGTTCAAGGCAGACGAGAACGAGATCGGAATTGACATAGACAAGCTCGCCCAGTTCCTCAAGCTGGCGAAGTCCGATGACATTGTGGACTTGAAGCATGATGAGGACAAGCGCAGACTGAATATCGTGGTGGGCGACATCACCAGACGCATGAGCCTCATCGATACGACTGGCATGAGCGATCCCAAAGTGCCTAACCTCAAGCTCGATGCTGTGATAACTATCAAAGGCGAGGATCTGATCCACGGGATACGCGCTAGCGAGACGGTATCGGATCATATCGCTCTCATTGCAAATCCCGAAGGGTTCGAGATGAGCTGCGAAGGCGATATGGACCAGGTCCATTTCAGGAAGTCTAAGAAGGATCTGATATCCTTGGATGCACCTTCGAGCGTTCGGAGCCTATTCCCGCTGGAATATTTCTCCAACATGCTGAAGGCCGTCTCTTCAGGAACCCACGTGGTACTGCACCTGGGCAACGATTTTCCTGTGAAGATGGAGTTCAAGATCGCTGGGGGAAAGGGTGAGGTCAGATACCTGCTCGCCCCAAGGATTGAAAGCGGTGACTGATGGATATCGTTCGGGGATTGATCCATGAATGGTCCATGAGGGTTTGATGATGGACTTACCGCATATCGTTCTGTAGGTGACATGTTCATGAGAAGGCTCAGGATCGGTGTGCTCGCGTCTGGTGGAGGCACCAACCTCCAGGAGATAATAGATTCTTGCGAGAGCGGCGAGATAGACGGTGATGTCGTCGTTGTCATATCCAACAAGCCCGATGCTCTCGCCCTTGAACGGGCGAGGAAACACAGGATCGATGCATTCAGCTTCCCCAGCAAGGGTGTGCCGCGTGAGCAGCACGAGAATGACATCATCGAGTGTCTCGATAGGAACAAGGTCGATCTCGTGGTCCTGGCCGGATATCTAAGGGTGCTCACCCCGATCATGATCAACAAATACGCGGGCAGACTGATGAACACACATCCCGCACTCCTGCCCTCCTTTGGTGGAATGGGCATGCACGGGCTGAACGTGCACAAGGCCGTGCTGGATTATGGATGCAAACTCTCCGGATGCACGATACATTTCGTCAGTCAGGATGTCGATGGTGGCCCCATCATCTTCCAGAAGGCAGTGCCTGTCCTTGAGGATGATTCACCCGAGATGTTGCAGGAGCGAGTGCTCAAGGAAGAGCATAGGCTGTTGCCCAGGGCTATACAATTATTCGCTCAGGGAAAGCTGAGGCTTGAGGGACGGCGCGTCAGGATATTGTCCTGATGATTGCCACTTCACCCGAATAGTTTAAACTAGGACGACTGATATCCCGCATGCGACTGGCGGAAGCTCTCCAGGAGGAGACTCGAGTGGAAGTCTACGACGGCGAATTCATTGCGGAACTCGAATCGATTGCGAAGAAGGTCAGATGGCATTCAATACGTATGATCTACGAGGCTGGTTCAGGGCACCCTGGTGGATCCCTGTCTGTCACGGATATCCTGGTCGCACTGTATTTCCATATCATGAAGCACGATCCGAAGAACCCTGATTGGTCGGATAGGGACAGATTCGTGCTCAGCAAGGGTCATTCGGCACCCGCTCTGTATGCGGTTCTTGCCGAGGCTGGATATTTCCCTGTCGACGAGCTCCTGACGCTCAGGAAGATGGGCAGCAGGTTGCAGGGCCATCCATGCATGCGAAAGACGCCAGGCATCGAGATGTCCACAGGCTCCCTCGGCCACGGTCTTGCAGCAGGGAACGGCATGGCCCTCGCAGCCAAGCTGGACCGCAAGCTCTACAGGATCTATGTGGCCCTGGGAGACGGCGAGATGGATGTTGGAGAGAACTGGGAAGCCGCTATGCTGGCATCTCATTACAAGCTTGACAATGTCATAGCATATGTCGATCGGAACAAGCTCCAATTGGACGGACCAACCGAGAAGATAATGTCGATCGAGCCGCTCGCAGACAAGTGGAAGGCATTCGGATGGCATGTGATCGAGATCAACGGTCACAACATGAAGGAGATCATACAGGCGACGAACGAGGCGAAGAGTGTCAAGGGGAAGCCTTCGGTCATCATCTGTCACACGATCAAGGGCAAAGGGGTCAGCTTCATGGAGGGAGCGCTCCACTTCCATGGCAAAGCCCCTGACGAGAAGGAATTCAATCAGGCAATGAAGGAACTGGGGGCGGACGAATGACCTGGAAGGTGGAAAGCCAGAGGAAGCAGTATGGTCGGGCGCTCGTCGAGCTGGGCAAGGAGCGGAGCGACATCGTGGTGCTGGATGCAGACCTATCGAGCTCCACTAGGACCTCCGACTTCGCAGCGACATTCCCTGAGCGGTTCTTCAACGTAGGCATAGCCGAACAGAACATGATGGATACCGCAGCCGGTTTGGCAGCCTCCGGAAAGACCGTGTTCGCATCGACGTTCGCAGTGTTCGGCACCGGTCGATGCTACGACCAGATCAGACAATCCATCGCATATCCCCAGCTGAACATCAAGATCGTCGCATCACACGCTGGTATCACAGTCGGCGGGGATGGAGCATCCCATCAGATAATCGAGGACATTGCCCTGATGAGAGTGCTACCGAACATGACTGTCATAGTTCCGGTCGATTCGATGGAGACCTACAAGGTCATCAAGGCCATTGCGAAGACGAAGGGGCCTGTCTATGTCCGCATTGGCAGGGCCGACGTGCCAACACTCACAGACGAGGCGACTCCTTTCGAGATGAACAACGCCTCAGTGATGCGTGACGGAGCGGATGTCACCCTCATCGGATGCGGGATCATGGTATCGAAATGCCTCGAAGCCGCCGAGGAGCTGGCCAAGCACGGGGTCGATGCCAGGGTGATAAACCTGCACACTATCAAACCCCTCGATGAGAAGACCATCGTCAAGGCCGCCAGGGAGACCGGTGGAGTGGTGACCGCTGAGGAGCATTCCGTCATGATGGGTATGGGTAGCGCGGTGGCGATGTGCCTCGTGGAGAACTTCCATGTGCCGATGAAGAGGGTCGGCATACCCGACACGTTCGGTGAATCGGGTGCATGTAACGAACTGATGGAGAAGTACGGCTTGACTGTGGAGCACATAGTCGAGGCGGCTCATGACGTTCTAAGGCGGAAGAAGTGAGGTGTCCAGAAATGAAGATATTCATAGATACGGCAAACCTTGAACACATCAAGGAAGTCAACAGCTGGGGGATACTGGACGGAGTGACGACCAACCCTTCCCTGATTGCGAAGGAGGGTTGTGACTTCAGGGAACGTGTCAATGCCATATGTGCCATAGTCGACGGTCCGATAAGCGCAGAAGCGATCTCGATGGACGCATCGGGTATGATTGTCGAGGCAAGGGAACTCTCGAAGATACACAAGAACATCGTGGTGAAGATACCGATGACCTCCGAGGGCCTCAAGGCAGTCAAGGCGCTGTCGAAGGAAGGCATACGGACGAATGTCACACTGGTATTCTCTGCCAATCAGGCACTGCTCGCTTCGAAGGCGGGCGCGACCTATGTCTCTCCTTTCGTCGGGCGCCTGGACGACATCAGCCACACCGGGATGGATCTGATCCGGGACATAGTCGAAATCTTCAGAATCTACGACTACGAGACAGAGGTCATTGCAGCCAGCATACGCCACCCGGTCCATGTGACGGAAGCCGCCCTGGCGGGTTGCGACATAGCCACAATCCCCTATGATGTCCTCAAGAAGATGATCAAGCACAACCTGACCGACGAGGGTATCCAGAAGTTCCTCAAGGATTGGGAGACAGTTCCGAAGAAGTGATCGAACACCCTCGGCTCATCCTATGTAGGGGTCGGTGCTAGACCGGTCGAAGCCATTTACCAGCTCGATCCGCGGCTCGACCTGAGGCTTCCACCCATAGACCGGATACACGAGTTTCGGTATGAACTTCGAAAGGTCCGCTGCGAACTGCGTGACCGGATGCGTTGGCCCGAATGTCTTTTCGCTTATCTCATAGACCTTCGTCCTGGCCTCCATCTCGTCTATGATCCCCAGTGTGTGCAGGTACTCGTGCAGCAAGATGTGGAACACATATGGTTTGTAGAGCGCAGGTTCCGTTTCCTCTATCCTTTTCAACGGTATGCTGTTCATCACGATTATGTTCGTAGCGACAGGATAGAACGCTCCGACGAACCCTTCGAGACCACCGCCTAGGTTCGCGAGGCCGAGCATCAACCCCCCTCGCTCCATGCCAGTGCTCCTTCTCACTACAGTCTTCACCAGTTCAAACAATTCTATGAGGTTGCGAGCCCCATCCAACTGCTCCCCGTACGAATAAGCCTTGTTCACAATCATCACATTGATTCATTTGAGGATATAATCCATGCGCCTTAAAAGCCTGAAACGAGTCGAAAATGCTGATATACATAGGATTGCTCTAGGCAATCTGTGCACTCTGAAGTGTTGATCATCGGTGCAGGCCCTACGGGTTCCACCGCAGCGGGATGCCTTGCGGGCCATCATGATGTGATGATATTCGAAGAGCACGCCACACCAGGCCAGCCTGTCCAATGCGCTGGATTGATCACTCCCAGAGCGATGCCAGATTTCGCGAAGGCGTCTGTGATCAACAAGGTCCGGGGCGCCAAGATACATTCTCCTTTGGGGTTCACGCTCACCCTGGAGGCAAGGGACACAAAGGCGTTGGTCGTGGACAGGGCAAGGTTCGACGAGTGCCTCTTCCATAATTCCATCGATCTTGGCGCGGAACCACTGACTGGCGCGAAGGTCCGGGCGGTCAAGGCGATGGATGGGCGCGTCCGCATCGAAGCCCTTGTCGAGAATGATCGGCAGGAATTCGAGGGGAAGCTCCTGATCGGCTGTGACGGATACAGGTCCGTTGCGAGGTCTGCTGCCGGGCTTCCCGGGCCGAGGCACATGCTTTCAGGATTCCAAGTGGACCTCATCGGGGTGGAGCATGACCCTGATTTCGTCAACCTCTACCTAGGGAACAAGGTCGCACCGGGATTCTTCGCGTGGTCAATCCCTGCAGGGGACCGCGTAAGGGTAGGACTCTGTGTCTGGAAGAGTGATGATTCTCCCTCCGCCTATCTGAAGAAATTGCTATCAAGACCGGAATTCAAAGGGGGTAAGAAGGTATCGTCATCGGCGGGGAAGATACCTGTGGGGACAACCAAGACTGCTATGTCCGGGAACATATTATTGGCCGGGGATGCAGCATGCCATGCGAAGCCTCTATCCGGAGGCGGAGTCTTCACTGGAATCCGTGGCGCGCAGCTGGCGTCGGAATGCGCCAGCAGATACCTCGACACGATGGACGCGGGCGAGTTGTGGAAGTACGACCGCATGTGGAAGGATGATTTCGGGAAAGAACTTGCGAGGGCATTCCGGATCAGGAAGATCTTCGTATCTCTTACTGACAAGAAGATGGACCGCGCGCTCAGGATGTTCGACGATCCGGAGATACTGTCTCTGATTAGGGACCGAGGGGACATCGACTATCCTGCGTCACTTACGCCCTATGTGCTTAAGCTTGCTCCCAAGCTCGCGCATTTTTCCCCTCAGCTTATAGAATCTCTTCTCAAGTGACGGGTATTTGCCTGGGTTATCTAACACGAAATAGTATAGCGCCCCGAATCCGAGGACGCACGAAGCACCTATCAGCAAGACCAATGGCCATCTAGGGATAGGGATCTTGATTCCGAAGGAAGAGTCAGGTATGAGTCCATCGATTCCCAGCGACTCCATGTAAGTCATGTTGACTATGCTTTCGCCGGGATCGAATGAGACGAGGTTGTCCCATTCCTCCTGCGAGAAGTAGCCTCTGGATTGAAGGATCACTGGGGTCGAGTTACCCTCAAAGAGGAATGATAGTTTCAGCCTGATGAAATATGTCGCCTGAGAGAAATATGAGCCATGAGGCGTGTTCTTTCCCACTGCTATATCGAGTTCTATCCTCTCGGTCTCGCCAATGCCCAATTCATCGATGATGACAGATGTTTCTATGTCCCCGTTCTCGAAGCAAGGAGGCGATTCGAAGTCCTCGTCGACGTCGACGACCTCCTCCTGGGTAGCATATCGGTAGATTCCGATGGTCAAATTGACCTGAGTCATGACTGCCACGACGTCATCGTAAGGATTTGTCAGATTGAATGAGAAGACAAACGTGTCTCCGGGAGCCACGGTCGGTGTGGAGAAACCCGAGAAGATGTTATTGGCATACTGCGGGCTACCTGGCCGGTCTATGTCCGCGGTTGTCATGCTGGGCAGGGCGATGATGAGTACCATGATGATGGATAACGCCCCGCAGATTACTCTCATTTCAAGTTGGGAAGTCCGAATCCGACTATATCGTTTTCGGTCTTCCCATGGACCAGGGAAAGAGTAATTACCTGCTCCAATATTGACTCAGACGTGATGGGCGTAAGAGTACCCAAGGGATCGGCAGAGGCTCTTCGACTAAAACTGACGCGCTCCGGCCTCGTGGACAAGCGTTCGCTCATAATCGAGAAGGACGATTTCGTGGTCATTCCCGTGCTGGCGGAGCCAGATGAAGAACTGCTTGCTCGCCATTGCGCACAGATGACTACGTCGGATTTTCCACCGGGGAAGAGTAGGGTGGATCCAATCGAGACGATACGCAAGGAAGCCAAAGTCCCAGATGCACTCAGGGACCTGTTGCCAGATAAATGGGAGCAGTTTGGAGATATCGCCGTTATTCGGCTCCCGAAAGCCCTGGATGATCACGAATCATCGGTCGGTGACATATATGCGCGGGTCCTGGGCGTCAAGGCGGTGCTCAGAGACACTGGTGGGGTGACTGGCATGTTCCGGATGCCTGTCGTGAAGACGATCCACGGATCGGATACGGTCACCATTCACAAGGAGAACGGTATACTCTACAAATTCGATGCTGCCAGGTTGATGTTCTCATCAGGCAACGTCGAAGAGCGGCTGAGGATGTCTGAGGTCTTGTGCGACGGCGAGACGATCGTGGACATGTTCGCAGGGATAGGATATTTCTCGCTGCCTTTGGCAGTCAATCAGCGGCCGAAGAAGATAATATCGTGCGAGTTGAACGAGATATCCCATTCTTATCTCCTGGAGAACATACGTTTGAACGATGTCGAGGGGATCATCGAGCCGATCCTCGGGGATAATAGAGAACTTCCTGGAGACGCCTTCGCAGACCGTGTGATCATGGGCTATGTCAAAACCACTCACGAATTCCTTCCCACTGCGATGCGACTCGTCAAAGATGGTGGCATGATACATTACCACGAAACATGTCCGAACGAGCTTCTACCTGACAGACCTGTCCAGCGGCTGAGAAGTGCTGCCCGGAACCATAGGGTCGAGGTCCTCAGGTTCAAGGAAATAAAATCGTATTCTCCAGGCGTCAGTCATGTGGTAATCGATGCTCGGGTGGTCAAATCCTCTTGAGCTCTTCCGTGCTTCCAGCTTCCTTCACGAATCTGGCGAATGCCTCATGATGTTCTTGGATGCCGTCGCTTCTCAAGAGTTTGTCTGCGAATCCGGATAGATGCTTGCCGAACTCAAGCTCCTCGTTTGTGAACTTCCATGATTTGGTCGATATGCCCATCGCAAGGTAGAATGCGTGTGCGATTGAGCGCATGCGATGATCGTTAGAGGTGTCTGAGTCGAGGACCGCGTTCGCACCCGCGCCTCCCTTTGTCTTGTACGCTCTTGTGACATCATCCGTGAATTTCGCGTATTGTGACAGCTTTTCATATGATGGTATCTGGGAATTGACCTCATCATGCTCGGCCTTCTTGATGGCCTGCCTGATGAGCTTCATCGGGGACGCCACCGTCTCATCGTCGTCCTTGTATAGCTTGTTCGCGATCTTATCTGGCACAACTGCCTTGAGTGCATTCAGACCGTGCTCTGACCAATATCTTGAAAGGAGGCTGTTGACGGTAGTGCCTGGAGCGACGATCACTGGATGGGCGATATCCTTCATCAAACCCTTGAGCGAATCCGCCTCGACGTCATCATCAGTCATCTCAGCAACAAATAGATCAACATCCTGCCCGAAGCATTTGGACCCGATGATGTACATCCTCTCGCTTCTCTTCTCGATGATATCACGGACATTGTCCATATGACTCTCCAGGAACTCCTTGTCACCTATCTGCCCCGATGAGTATTTGTCGAGCAGGTCATTGTCGATCCCTTCGAACAACACGTCCTCGAGCCCTTCGTTTCCAGACAGTACCTTGACAGGCCGCCTTATCGTTATATCGAATTCGTGGAGTATGTTCGGTACGGCCATGCCCTCGGAGAGCACTTTCAGAGTGTTCTTGTTCTTCGCACCGCATTGAGCGCAGACCAAGACCTTTGACTTCGAGTTAATGAACCCGAACTCGATCCGATCGGTCTCGCTTGAGATGTGTGGACATAGATACGATTCAGCTTCCTGCTTGGTAGCACCGACAGCTCGTGCTGCGCCTTCTATGTACTCCTCTGGTGGGTTCGAATCCTTGCCTGTGCATATGAATTCATCATCGTAAGAGTAGAAATGCAGCCCCTTCTTCTTCACGAGGTTGACCACTGAGAGGACACGCCACTTCGGCGAATCGTAGTTCTGCACCCCTATCAGCATCTCCTTGCTGGTGCGGCCTCTCAGGGCGAACATCACTGTTCCGGCGGGATACTTGGCGGATGCTAGGTACGGGGCCTTCTCCTCGTGGACAAGACCGATGGTCGCCGCACAGGCACGCGCCAGTCTATCGCCTTTCTTGGCCAATTTCGCTAGCTTGACGGGGTCGTCTTTGAACTTTGCGACTCGCTCGAGGTGAACCCTGGTCTTCTTGAACTGGCAGGAACCACATGGATGCGCGCATTCTGGCAGGATGACTTTCGGGTCATCCATGATGACCCTGGCCTTATCTATCAGATCCTTCTCTCTGACCTTGGAGGCTATTCGGGCGTT
This sequence comes from uncultured Thermoplasmata archaeon, assembly GCA_963719945.1. Taxonomy (GTDB): domain Archaea; phylum Thermoplasmatota; class Thermoplasmata; order UBA10834; family UBA10834; genus UBA9653. The sequence goes on from CAVRDX010000003.1 coordinate 319,202, forward strand.
CACCCTCATGCGCATGTTCTTGTTTCGCTTCATTTGAGTGGACATGATAACTACCTCTGGTACAAGGTTTTTGCCCTCGAATCCTTCTCACCAGCCAGTCGTCAAGAAAAGATTATTAGTTCACCCACCCCATAAGGACATCAGCCGGGATGTGGATGAACTAGATGTCTCAAGAAGAGGATTATGCCCGAGGATTCCTCAAAGGGTTCGAGGAAGGCCTACGGGATGCATGGGAAGAGATCATCAAGCTCTCTACCAAAGGATATACATCCAGAGAACTCCAGATCATGGCAAAGACGAAGAAATCGATGATGTTCCAGAGAGTACAGCTGAAGAAGGATGAACTGGAACGCATCCTTGGCAAGACGTTGGATTTGCCAGATATACCGTCCGAGGCTGCTAGGAAAGACCGTGTGGAACTGATGCCTGGCTGGAGCTATGTGGTGAAAGAGGAACGACCCGACAAGAGCTTCGCGCTGTTCTCTTCCCTCGTATCCTCCGGTGCCAGAGGCCTCTGCATATCCAGAGCCCATCCTGACATGCTCAAGCAGAAGTACGGCTTCGATGCGAACGTGATATGGCTCACAAAGACGGAGACCCCTCAAAAATCGTCCGACCCGAAGGGCGTCGAATTCGTCTCTCCCAACAACCTGGCACACCTGGCATCATCAATACGGGAGTTCCTCTCCAAAGGTGAGAACGGTGCCGTCATAATCGAGGGCCTGGAATACCTCAACACCCAGAACGATTTCAAGAGCGTGCTCAAGTTCGTGCAACTGATCAATGAGCAGATCGTATTGGACAAAGGCTTCCTGTTCGTGCCCGTGGACCCGGCGACTATGGACCAGAAGGACTTCTCCCTCATCGAGCGTGAGATGAGTCAGGTCATCTGAATTCTCAACGACTCGATCGATGCCACCGTAACATATTCCACAACCTCTTCGTCATTCGTTGATTGCGTCGAAGTGATGACCCGGATTTGGGGAAAACGATAATACGGTGACTGCGGATGGATGGGTCAGAGGATGATGGCATGACTTGTCTTGATGAATCGACTAGAGGCATACCTCTGCTGGGCGAGATGTTTCCTGAGATGGAAGTGCAGACGACGCATGGCAAGATGACCCTTCCCAGAGCGTTCGCAGGGAAATGGTTCGTATTGTTCAGCCACCCCGGTGATTTCACGCCCGTATGTACCACCGAGTTCGTCGCCTTCGCGAAGATGCACGAGGCGTTCAGGAAGGTGAATTGCGAACTGATAGGCCTTTCGATAGACCAGGTGTTCTCGCACATAAAATGGGTAGAGTGGATAAAGGAGAAGCTGGGAGTGGAGGTCACGTTCCCTGTGATCGCTGACGGCGCAGCCAACGTCGCAAAGATGTTGGGCATGATCCATCCTGGCAAGGGCACGAACACTGTGAGGGCGGTGTTCTTCGTGGATCCTGACGGCAAGATACGGTTGATGATGTACTACCCGCAGGAGATCGGCAGGAACATGGATGAGATACTCAGGGCCGTAACGGCCCTGAAGATGTCAGATGAGAACAAGGTCGCGATGCCTGCCAACTGGCCAAAGAACGATTTCCTGGGCGACAAGGTGATAATACCCCCCGCCACAGATGAGAAGACTGCAAAAGAGCGTCTGTCGAAGTTCGACTGCTATGATTGGTGGTTCTGCACCAAGAAACTGTGATGCTCTGTCCTTCAAACCCCTTGAGATTTCCTATTCTTGGAAAAGATGCTGCCGAGATTGATGGACCATGGTGCTCCCGCCGGGATTTGAACCCGGGTGACCAGCTCGAAAGGCTGGGATGATTGACCGGACTACACCACGGGAGCAGCTGTGTAGGCTCGTAGTCCGGGCCTATGGACTGTCCATATTTAATGCTTGTCGGGATCAGGCTGACCCTGCCACAGGCCCGGCGCGAGATAAAGCTTAAGGCGACCTCTGCGGATTGCCCCCTCAGATGGACAAGTCTGGTAAAGACAAGATGAGTGTAGCGGAGGTTACCCGCAAGTACATCGACAGGCACCCGAGCATTAGGGACTGCATCAGCAAGGACCTGATCAACTTCTCGTCCCTATCGAGGCTCATAATGAAAGATATGGGTGTGACCCACGAGGAGGCGGTCCTCGCAGCCAGCAGGCGCTATGCAGCCAAGCTGGCCAGGAGCGATTGCGAGGGCGACATCATGCGAGTGTTCGAGGAGAGCCGCCTGGAACTCAAGACCCGCATATGCATAGTCGTGGCGAAGAACGAGTGGATCGTTCTCAAGAATCTCGAGGAGATCGTGCGCAAGATCCTGTCGGACAAGAGCACCATGCAGGTCCTCCAGGGCACCAATGCGATAACCGTGATATCTGAGGACAAATTCCTGCCGAGCATCGTGAGGGCGATTGGGGAGGACCATATCGTCACGATCAAACAGAATATCGCGGAGATCACCGTCAAGAGCCCAGCGAGGATCGAGGAGACGAAGGGTGCCTTCTCATACCTCGTCTCAATGCTATCTGAACAGGGGATCAATTTGTTCGAAGCGGTGAGCTGCTATACAGATACGATCTTCATCGTTAGCAGAGAGGACATGATGCTGGCGTTCGATGTGCTGTCAGCATGCATCGAGGACAGGATCGTGCCGGAGAACAATTCGCACAGATGATCAATTATCGAGAAGAGCGTTGACGGCTCCTATCTGCACAGTGAGCCTTTGTATGATCTTCCTGGTCGAGTTCAGACGTTTCTCTGCCATCTTCAATTGATTCCCTACCGCCCTGCTGCCGGTTCCGCCGCTGCATTCGCGTCTTGAGATCGATAGTTCAGGTTTGAGGAATGCCAGCTCCTTTGGCTTCAACCCTTTCACTATCTTTGGGAGCTTCTCCTCGGCCAATCTCAAGAACTCACCCATATCGCCTCTTGCCTCTGTCGCTATCTCGCGCACGATTCCATGTGCTTTCCTGAAAGGTATCCCTCTTGTTGTGAGGAAATCGGCGAGGTCGGTCGCGGTCATCAACCCGGCCTCTGCCGATTCCCTCATCCTCACCTGGTCAATTTCCATCTCTCCCAGGAAGGCTGTGAGGGCATGGAGCGAGGCCCCAACGGTGTCGAAAACATCGAAGAGGTTCTCCTTATCTTCCTGGAGGTCGCGGTTGTACGCGAGGGGAAGAGATTTGAGTACGGTGAGGATCGCGACGAGGTGACCGACGGTTCTGCCTGCCTTGCCTCTGATCAGTTCCGGTATGTCTGGGTTCAGTTTCTGAGGCATCATGCTCGAACCGCTCGCCAACTCTTTTGGCAGTCGTACGAAGGCAAACTCCTGCGATGACCATAGCACGAGCTCTTCGCACAAGGATGAGAGATGGATCATCAGCATCGAAAGGGCGAACGCACTCTCCGCAACGAAATCCCTGTCCGATACGGCGTCTAGGGAGTTCTCGGTGATGCCGTCCATCATCAGCAATCGTGACGCGACCGTCCTATCTATCCCGAACGAGGTCCCCGCAAGAGCGCCAGACCCAAGAGGAGACACATTCGTCCTGTGATAGCAGTCGACGATCCTATCACAATCGCGTCCGAGTCGCCAGAAATGTGCCATGAAGTGATGCGCCAACAACACGGGTTGGGCATGCTGCATGTGAGTGTAACCAGGCATGATCGTGCCCTTGTTCTCTTGTGCTTTGAGGATCAAGACCTTCTGCAACGAGAGCACTTCGGAGAGCACTGCAACCATGGTCTCTCGGGCCATCAGCCTCGTATCGAGGGCCACCTGGTCGTTCCTGCTCCTGCCGGTATGAAGCTTCGCGCCTGCTTCCCCGATTCTCTCAGTCAGCAGATGCTCTATGTTCATATGGATGTCCTCGAGTCCGGGGTCGAACGAGACCTTCCCGTTCCGGATATCCTTGGCCAGATTCTTCAGTGCGGAGATGATGCGGTCCCTCTCCTTCTTCGTCAGGACCGCGGCCTCGAAGAGGCCGTGGACGTGGGCGATGCTACCCGCTATGTCATATCTCCAGAGCCTTCCATCGTACCTGACAGAGGCTGTGAATTCTAGGAATTCATCACTTACACACGGGGATGCATTCCTGGTTGACCGCGCATTCACTCATCACACCGTTCCCGTTCATCTTGGCAGCCCTGGCAAGTGCCCCCACTTTCAGCGGCAGCCCCCAAACATAGATGAAACCCTTCGCAGCGGAATGATCGAATTCATCACCCTTCTCATATGTCGACAACGCCGTGTTGTACAATGAGTTGGGGGATTCTCTTCCGACCACCGTCGCATTTCCTTTGAATAACTTGACCCTGACAGTCCCTGTGACATTGCACTGGGTCTTCTCGATGAAGGCATCCAATGATTCTTTCAGAGGCGAGAACCAAAGGCCGTTATAGACAAGGTCTGCATAGTGCTGCTCCACGACCTTCTTGTAATGATGCAAGTCCTTCGTCATTACCAGACTCTCCAGGTCCTGGTGAGCCTTGATGAGCACCGTGGCCGCAGGCGCTTCGTAGACCTCTCTCGACTTGATGCCGACGAGCCGGTTCTCGATGTGGTCTATCCTGCCGATACCGTGGTGACCAGCCAATTCATTGAGAGCGACTATCATGTCCAGCAGCTCCATCTGCGTGCCGTTCATGGTCACAGGCTTTCCCTCGATGAAGCCGATCTCGACATATGCGGGCTGGTCCGGGGTCTTCTCTATACAATCTGTCCATCCGAAGATGGACTCCGGTGGCTCGACCCATGGGTCCTCCAGGATGCCGCATTCGATGGCTCTGCTCCACACGCTCTCGTCTATGCTGTACGGAGCATCCAATGTGACAGGTATGGGTATGTTGTTCTGCTTGGCGTAATCGATCTCCTCTTCCCTGGACATCTTCCAGTCGCGAGTCGGGGCGAGTATCTTCATCTCAGGTGCGAGTCCCATTATTGAGACCTCGAATCTCACCTGGTCGTTACCCTTTCCAGTGCAACCGTGCGCAATGGTATCCGCGCCGAGCCGTTTCGCCATCTCGACGAGTTTGGCGACCATCAGAGGTCTCGCGATCGCGGTCCCGAGGGGATAATTCCCTTCATAGAGTGAGTTGGCTTTCAGAGCAGGCAGCACGTAGTCATCCGCGAATTCCTTCTTCGCGTCGATTACCCAGGCCCGCGAAGCACCTATTTCTCTGGCCCTTCTCATCGCATCCTTGAGATCGTCAGATTGACCGACATCGACGGTCACGGCTACGATCTCGCAGCCGTACTTCTCTTTCAGCCAGTGGATTGCCACTGACGTATCCAGGCCGCCCGAATATGCGAGCAGAATCTTCTGCGTTTCTTTCTTTTGACCAGAGCCTTCCATGGCACAGTCGCCTCTGAGTGTTCGATTGAAAGGCATGTATATGGGTGCTGTGACTTGCCGAGAACATAGTCATCCGATACCTGTCCAATTCTCGACAGTTGAGACTTCGCAAGATTTCAATTTATGGTTTTCTGACGGGGTCTGGCATGTTCCGGTCCAGTTCCAGCACCCTTTAAGTACACGCACAATATTACTTCCAGATACGGAAGGAGTTATTTGGCACGCTATAGGCAGGAAGTCGAGGAGCCGGTCATTGGTGCAGATGGCCAACCAGAGTTTGTCCGGGTCCGGTTGCCGAGAAAGAAGGACAGAGAGATATTCGGCATAGCGGATCAGCTCCTCGGTGCATCTCGAATCAAGATCATGTGCGCGGACGGCAAGGCCCGCATGGGTCGTATACCTGGCAAAATAAAGAAGCGCATGTGGATCAGGGAGGGCGACCTTGTCATCGTGCAACCCTGGGAGTTCCAGGATGAGAAGGCCAATATCATATACAGATACACCAAGACTCAGGCGATGTACCTGAGCAGGAAGAAGATGATACCGAAGTCCGTCGACATCTTCTGACCACAGCGGTCGGGTGAATTCTCTTGACTCGCGATGAGGACTATCACGCCTTTGAACGCGAGATTGATGGCTGGCGGAAACGCCGCAACGATTCTGATGATAGGAAGTCGTATGATGAGGTATTCGACCACCAGAACCTGATGAGGATATACAAGCTGTTCACCACCGGTGTCATAGAGAAGTTCGATTTTCCTATATCCACGGGCAAGGAAGGGAACGTGTTCCGAGCGACCACCAAGGGTGGGGAGTTGCGCGCCGTCAAGATATACCGGACATCCACATCGACATTCAAGGACATGGCGAAGTATGTCCATGGTGACCCACGTTTCGGAAGGCTCATCTCGAACAGGAAGAAGCTCATTCTGGCATGGGCAGAGAAGGAGTTCCTCAACTTGCACGCTTTTGAAAGGGCTGGCGTCCGAGTCCCGAAGCCATACGTGCACAAGGACAACATCATCGTCATGGAATACATCGGGGACGACAATGAGCCTGCTCGTGAACTCCGGAATGTGCTTTTAGAGGATCCAGAGGCGATTGCCCGGAAGTTACTGGACTACGTCAGGCTCGCATACCAGAAGGCGAAGTTGGTACACGCCGACCTCAGCGAGTTCAACATACTGATGTTGAACGGCGAGCCCATCATCATAGATGTTGGTCAGGCGGTCATGCTCTCCCATTCCCAGTCCGGCGAATGGCTTGAGCGCGATGTCCGAAACGTGGCAAGGTATTTCAAAAAGTACGGCTTAGCGATCGATGTAGCTGCAGAACTCGAGGAGATACGAAGAGAATGATAATGTCCGTTAAGATTCCGGCTGAGAGGATCGGGGTTCTGATAGGCAAGAACGGTGCGGTCAAACGCAATATCGAGAAGCTCACAGGCGTGAGGATTTCCGTGGATTCAGAGGAAGGGGACGTGCAGATGGACCACTCCCAGGCTCAGGATCCCGCCATGGCTTTGGCCGTGCAGGATGTCGTAGTCGCAGTTGGCCGCGGTTTCTCGGCGGAGAAGGCGCTGAAGTTGTTGAACGAGGACATATACCTCGAAGTGCTGGACATCAGGGACTATGTCGGCAAGAAAGCCACCCATGTGGCCAGAATGAGGGCAAGGGTCATAGGCTCGCATGGCAAGACCCGTCAGATATTCGAGGAGCTCACGGGGATAGACCTTTCCATCCAAGGGAACACAGTGGCCATCATTGGAGACCTTCTTCAGATCGATATTGCCCGAAGGGGTCTGGACATGCTCCTGAACGGGAGCGAACACTCTGCCGTCTACAAGTTCCTCGAGGGAAGACGGATGGAGATCAAGGTCGATGGCATGGGTTTCTGAATGCCGTTATCGGGACGATTGAAATACCATCAATTCCATAAGTGTCGCTGATATGGTCGAAGAAATTGTGAGGGCGTTCGAGTCCGACCTCGAGTCGATACCTCTTAGCACTATAACGGGCGAGACCTACAATGAGCGTATCATGAAGTTATGCGCCCATATCATGCTCGGATTGTGGACGAGGATCGCTTTGGAGACCGGCCAGAAACTCACCATGACTCCGTTTCAGTATTCTCTGGGCATCTATCACGGTCAGATGAATTGGGTCCTCAACGAGGCACTCAACTACAAGGACCTCCCACAGATCGAGCTCTCCGGCACCTACGGCAAGAGGCATGCGCTGGTTGCGGAGAGCTACAACAATAAGGGGGGTGAGAGGATGAGGCTCGTGTTTGCCCTCGACGAGGAGGATGTGAAGGGGAAACCTCTGCCCGTGAACTATCTTCTCTACGACTCCCCGTTGACTGAGTTTGCCATAGGGCCAGTATTGGATGCGATAAAGAACTCGCTTCCGAAATGGGTGGAGACCATAAGGACCCGGAGCGAAGAGCCGCTATCGACATACTGCAAGGAAAGTCTAGAATGTGTGGGTGTCTAGGGTGAAGCGCTGGCGGTCAGAGCAGTGCACCGCACGAATCGCCCACCTGCGCCAGTTCACAATCAATATATACTCGTCATACGTCCCTAGGACTAACAATGTCCGAACGGCTAAAAATCGCAAGTCAGGCGCTTCAGCGCCCCTTGTGTAACCATTGCCTGGGACGGCTTTTTGCGAAGGTTACATCTGGTCTGACCAACGAACAGAGAGGGCTTCTAGTCAGGATCAGCCTGACGGATGCAGCTCCGGAACCATCTGATTCGACCAAATGTCCGATATGCAAAGGCCTGTTCCTCGAGGTCGAGAAATTCGCAGATCTGTGCGTCCGGTCAGGCAAGGGCTACGAATTCACGACTTTCCTGCTCGGGACGAAGGTGGACGTCGATCTGCTTGAAGCTGAAGAGCAGCTCTGGGCAGATATCGGTGCGGAAGAGGTCGAATCGCTCAAATCGGAACTGAACAGGGAGATCGGGAAGATCGTGGAGAAGCGATTGGCGATCACCGCCGATTTCTCCAACCCGGAGATGGTGTTCCTGGTCGATACCCGGTTCGACAGGGTGGTCCCATCCGTCACGCCATTATTCGTATACGGTAGATATCGCAAATTCTCAAGGGAGATACCTCAGACCCGCTGGCCTTGCAGGGAGTGCAGGGGCAAAGGATGCCCTAGATGTGCTGGCAAGGGTAGGATGTACGAGACCAGCGTTCAAGATCAGATCGGACCGATCGTCATGAAGCATGCCGAGGGTGAGGAGGACTTCTTCCACGGTATGGGCAGGGAGGACATCGATGCATGCATGCTGGGGAACGGCCGCCCGTTCGTGGCCGAGGTCAGGAACCCCAAGAAGAGGACCATAGACCTGCCTGCAGTAGAATCGGAGATAAATTCGTCCTCGAAAGGCCTTATCGAGATCGAAGGGTTGAGGCCCAGCAGCCGTTCGGAGATGAGGGCCATCAAGGAGTCAGCGCACCCCAAAACATACAGGGTCAGGGTGCGCTTCCAGCACGTTTTCGAGGACAGAAAGCTTAAAGATATAGTTCGTGTATTGGCCGAAAACCCTATAAGTCAGCAGACGCCCACCAGGGTGTCCCACAGACGTGCTGACCTCGAAAGGCTGAGGACGATCAGAAGGATCGAAATCGAGTCTGTCGAGGGCCAGGAGGTCGTGTTCGTCGTCGAGGCGGACAGCGGGACATACATCAAGGAACTGATGCACGGCGACCAGGGGAGAACGAATCCCAATGTCGCCGATGTGGTCGGAATCCCCTGTGAGGTGCTTCAGCTGGACGTTATAAGGATCGGAGACAAAGGGGCGGAAGGACATGGTTAAAGCTTCCAAGGGATACAGACGCAGAACTAGGTCCGTCATGCAGAAGCGTGCGAGAGACAGGGGTCTCTCTCCGATCACGAAGGAGTTCCAGACTTTTGACGTCGGGGAGCAAGCATCGGTTACCATCGACCCTAGCATACACAAGGGCCAGCCGCATGTGAGGTTCCAAGGAGAAACTGGAACCGTGGCGGGCAAGCGGGGAGATGCCTATCTCATCGACATCAAGGATGGCAACAAGAGCAAGCAGCTGATTGTCAGGCCAGAGCACCTGAGGAAGGCTCATTAGTATAGCGCCGGACGGTGTTTTTCATGGAAGACAAGAAGATAGCGACTCTCACTGAGGTAAAGGACATTCTTCTCGAGCGCGAGAAGGATGGCGAGCTGACGGGCGAGCAGAGGCTGGCAATGGAGCACAGTCAGAAGTTCGCCAAGATCGACTCGAAGAAGTCCAAGAAGCTCGTTAAGGAGCTTATGGAGCTCGGATTCGTCTCTGATCTTAACGCAGTCAAGATCGCTGACATTATGCCAGATCACCCTGATGACATAAGGGCGTTGTTCGCCAAAGAGCGGGCGAACCTGGATAAGAAGGACATCGAAAAGATTCTTAGCATAGTAGAGAAGTATCTCTGACGAGCTTCGGGGGGATTTTCGTTGGAGGACTACGCAAGGATACTAGACTACTTACCACAGGGCCTTCCTGATGAGAGGAAGTTCAAGCGGGAGCAAGTAGCTTATGCAATGGGCGAGGACCAGTTCAAGCTCTTCGAGCTTGTCCCCAAGGAGGGGATCAACATGACGATCGGTGACAGGGTCTACATAGGCAAGGACCTGGACCTTCGCCAGGAGATCCTGCATGTAAAACGGAGGATCAACTACTCCGAGCTGACCAATGCCGCTCAGAGCGAGCTGCCGTTCATCATCATGGATGTCATAAAGACCAACGAACCGAGGTTCGTCAGGTTCTTCAACGAATCGCAATCCATAACCACTAGGTTCCACATGCTCGAGCTGCTCCCAGGTTTGGGCAAGAAGACCATGTGGAGCATCCTCGAGGAAAGGAAGAAGGGTTTGTTCAAATCCCTGAAGGAACTCGAGGAGAGGGTCCCGATGGCGCACCAGCTGGACAAGTTGCTCGCAAAGAGGATTGAGGAGGAGCTCTCCAACCCTGGCGAGAAGTACCATCTGTTCGTCTCCAGGTGATCCCCGAGGATATGTTCTCATGAGAGCCGAAGAGGTCAGGACGGTCCTGGATTCGATGGGCAAGCGCCCGACCAAACGGTTGGGTCAGAACTTCCTATTGGATGATTCGATAATCCATAGACAGGTCGCCCTCGCGGGATTGAAAGCCGGGGAACGAGTTCTGGAGATCGGTCCGGGCATAGGGAACCTGACGGATGAGATACTCAAGTATGGCGTCTCTCTCGTGGCTGTCGAGCAGGACCGTGAGTTCTGCAAGTTCCTGAAGAAGCGATTCGGCGATAGGATAGAGTTGATCCAGGCGGATGCGGTCAAGGCGTTCCTGCCAGAGTTCTCGAAGGTCGTCTCGAACCTCCCATATCAGATATCGTCTCCTATCACGTTCAAATTGTTGGAGATCGGGTTCGAGGTTGCGATCCTGATGCTTCAGAAGGAGTTCGCCGAGAGGATGGTGGCCAAGCCAGGAACCTCGGACTACGGTCGTCTCTCCGTCGGGATATACTACCATGCGGATTGTGAGATCGCCATAAAAGTCCCGAGACATGCGTTCTGGCCCCAGCCAAAAGTCGATTCGTGCGTGGTCAAGCTGACACCCAGGAAGCCGCCGTTCACAGTGCTCGACGAGAAGCTGTATTTCAATGTCGTGCGCGCGATATTCTCCCATAGACGCAAGAAGATATCGAATTCGCTTGAGGTGGATCCAGCGGTCAGAGGCGTCGTGAGATCTGACATGCGAGAATCTCTCAAGACGCTGCCATATGCTTCCGAGCGCGCAGAGAACCTGACGCCCGAGATGATGGGCGAGCTGTCGGATGCATTGTTCGAGCTGGCTAGGCCTTCTCAGGGAAGAACCTCTTGATTATGGCGTCCGCGATCTTGCGGGGGCCGTCCACAAGCACATCGCAGACAGGCACTCCATACTTCTTCTCGTACTCCGCCATCTTATCCTGGACCTCCTCTCTTGTGAGGTTCTCGTGGTTGAGCGTGATTCCTATGATGTCCGAGTGTGCGTAGACCCGTATGAGTTCCAGCTCACGGTCGATAGTGCCGTTCGGGATATGCAATTCGTCTGCATGGTAGCTCCTGTACTTCCTGCCTGGTGCGTGTTGGAGCACCACCGTGCTGGGCTTCGAGGCGCTGACTATGGCCCTGGATCCAGTCACGTATGCCGGATGGCTGAGCGCTCCCTGTCCCTCGACGATTATGACCTGCGGTTTCTCGTTCTCGTATGCATTCCATATCGCATTCTCGAGCTCGCCGACGACATAGTCTCCGCGTATCGCATCGACTGGGACTCCATACTTCGAACCTTGGAGCAGACCTGTCTGACCGGTCGCCACGAAAGTTGTTTTGATTCCTCGAGCGTTGAGCTCCTTGGTGAGGATGACCGCAGTGGTCCTCTTGCCGCTTGCAGCATCCGTCCCGAGTATCGGTATCCTGACCGCGTCAATCTTCTCCGCGAGACCCTTATAGTAATGCATCTCGCCCAGCGGAGGCTCCTTCCTTATGTCCACTATCTTGACGCCATGCTTCTGCGCGAGCGGCCCGAACTCCTTGTCGTTCGCGAGCCATTCGTGCAGTCCGGAGAGTATGCTTATCCCATTGGATATCGCAATCTTCACGGGCTCTCTGAACTCAGGTGGCAGCATGCCTCCTATCGTCGCCACCCCGATGATCATCCATTGTGGCTTCTGATCCAGTGCCTTTATCGATTCCTCGACTGACGCGAAGACCGGGATGCCGACCTTCTTTCCGTCGAGCACTTCTCCAGCATCCTTGCCAGCCTGCTTGCTATCGATCACTCCAAGGATTTGAAATCTCAGGGAATGCCTTATGAGACCTGCCGCGGTCTTCCCTCTTACTCTCCCAAAACCGTCTTCGCAGAGGATGATAGCAGTTTCCATGTTTGGCGGCACGGCATCAGCCGTATAAATGCCTTGAGATTTCCATCAGGAATCCCCTGCCAATGTTTTTATTTCCCTCGCTCACTCTTAGATTGGATGATGATCTGTCCAAAGTGCGAATCAGAGAACTCTGAAGGATCGGTCTTCTGCAACACGTGTGGGGTCAGATTCATGGTGTCGAGTTCTGACACAAACTATGGTGGATACCCTTCGGTGTACGAGACGCCATATTTCGAGGCCGAAGGGTATGGGATGAGGGTCAGCATCTCAGAGAGCCGTTTCAATATGCATCTGGCTGCTGGTGTGGTGATATCCTTGTTATTTGGCACGATGTTCATCGTGTTGGGACTCACCAGATCCGTGGAACCTCTCATCTATATGGGGCTAATCTACTGGATCCTGGCCGCTCTGGTCATCCCGATGAATATGGCCTTCGTCCATCGTTATCGAAAGAAAGGTCGCCCGTTGGACTATGGTGGGAACCCGACTCAGCCGACGGCCGAAGAGGTCATGCGGGTCGAGGACGATATAGAAGATGAGCGAAGAGGGAAGAGGCCTACGGACGATGCACAGCTGGGCGATGATTTCATGATGCGGCGCATATGAGATGTCATGAGGCCGTGATCCGACATTGTTCAATCCGGCCACGAGCACCTTTTTCTATCTATACGGGTATTGAGCCCGGGGGAGCAAGATGCTAGTCGGAATTGTCGGCAAGCCAAACGTAGGTAAATCAACTTTCTTCACCGCGCTCACATTGGCGACGGCTCAGATAGCGTCGTATCCTTTTACGACCATACAGCCGAACAAAGGCGTCGGATATGTCAGGAGTCCGTGCCCTCATGTCGATTTCGGAAAACCGTGCACGCCCAACAACTCCATATGCACTGACGGCACGAGGTTCGTACCGATCGAGGTGCTCGACGTCGCGGGCCTGGTCCCAGATGCCCATGCCGGCAGAGGTCTCGGCAATAAGTTCCTTGACGATCTGAGGCAGGCGGATGCGTTCATCCACGTAGTCGATGCGAGTGGAGGGACCGATTTCGAAGGAAACCCTGTCGGCGTCGGAACCCACGATCCCGTGCAGGACGTGAACTTCCTCGAGAGGGAACTCACCTATTGGATATTCGGCATACTCGAGAAGAATTTTGAGAAGATGGCAAAGCAGTCAAAGCTTGCAGGATCCAAGTTCGAGAAGATGCTGCACGAGAAATTGACTGGCCTGTCAATCTCCGAGACACAGGTCCTCGCTGCACTCAGACAGGCAGCACTGGATCCTGACCCTACACGGTGGAGCGATGCGGACCTTCTGAAGTTCTGCTCGTTCCTTCAGAAGATCAGCAAACCGATGATCATCGCTGCCAACAAGGTGGATATCGCCCCTCCGGAGAATATCGCCCGCCTGAAAGCGACGGGACATCCATTGGTTCCAACAAGCGCCGAGTTCGAGCTCGCGCTCAGGAAGGCCGCGAAGGCCGGCATGGTGTCTTATGTTCCAGGTGAGGACAAGTTCGAGCTCCCTGACAAATCGAAGCTGAACGCGAACCAGATAGCCGCCCTCGACAAGATGGCTGCGTGGCTGAAGGCGAACAAGAGCACAGGCGTGCAGACGGTCCTGGAAGAGGTAGTGTTCAGAGTGCTCGACATGATGGTAGTTTATCCCGTGGAGGACGAGCACAAATGGTGCGATAAGCAGGGCCGCGTGCTGCCAGATGCTTACCTGATGCGCAGAGGCACCAACGCCAGGGATCTGGCGTTCAAGGTTCACACGGACCTGGGTGATAACTTTATTAGGGCGATCGACGGAAAGACCCACATGGCGATAGGCCATGATCACGTGCTCAGGGAAGGCGATGTGATCAAGATAGTCGCGAAGGCTTGATCTTGATGGGACAGTGGGACGTTCGCTTGATCAGTGTATCCTATTCAGTTGTAGAGGAAGCGCTCACTCTGCACCTGTTTGGAAAGACGGATGACGGGAAATCGATAGCGATCACATACACTGGCTTCGAGCCGTATTTTTTTGTGCTGGACCCAGACGATGGTGTCATCGGCACTCTCGAGAACGATGATCGTGTGAAGCGCCTTGAGGACACGGAGCTATATCACAAAGCTGCGAAGAAACCCGCAAAGAAGGTCGTTGTCACCTATCCCTGGCTAGTGCCTGATATCCGCAGCCAGGTCATCAATAGGACGACCGTCCTTGCGGCAGACATACCATTCCATTTCAGGTTCATCTATGATCGAAATCTAGGATCATGCGTCCGCGTGATCGGCGAGGAGTACAAGGATGAGAAGTACAAGACGGACCTGGTTGTGAAGGCGAGGGAATTCCAGGATATCAAGCCGTTCAGACCGAAGCTGAAGATTCTCAGCTTCGACATCGAAACGAGCCTCAGGGAATCGAAGATATTCACCATCTGTTGCGTGGTCAAGACCGGCGACGAAATAGAATCACAGATGTTCGAGGGGGACGAGGGGAAGATGATCCAGGACTTCTCGAACTACATTCTGAAGTCCGATCCAGACGTCATCACGGGATACAACATCGACGGGTTCGACATACCTCAGATAATGAAGCGCGTTCAGGAGTTGAAACTGCCAGAACCAGCGTGGGGCAGGTATCCAGGCGCGATAAAGCAGTACAACAAGCGGTTCTGGAGGTGCGAGGGCAGGGTCATCATCGATGCCTGGTGGGCGGTCAAGAAGACCTTGAAGCCCAAACAGGAGACTCTGAACGCTGTGTCCAAGCAGCTCCTGGGCGAGGAGAAGCACGATGTCGACCCAAAGAAGATGGATGCTGAATGGGCGAACGACAAGGAGAGGGTGATGAAGTACTGCACGCACGACGCTCACTTGGCGCTCAGAGTTCTGGAGAAGGTCTCCATGCTCCCTCGAAGCATGGACCTCGCCGCGGTGTCCAAACTTCCGCTGGACGATGTCGTGAACGGCACCACCTCACAGCTGATCGACTCCATACTGATACGGTTGGCCGATGAGGGCAACATCGCTGTGCCGATGACCTCTCGGAACTACGACGATGCGGAGATGATCGAAGGCGGATACGTGCACGATATCACCCCTGGATTGCATCACTGGGTGCTCACGCTCGATTTCAGGAGCATGTATCCGAGCACCATCATATCGAAGAACATCTGCTTCACGACGCTTCATCCGGATGGCACGATCGTGTCTCCTTCGGGCGCGAGGTTCCTCGACAAGAGCGAGAGGATCGGCCTGCTTCCCAGGATACTAGAGAGCCTGATGGCCGAGAGGGCCGCGACCAAGAAGGCTATGAAGGATGCCGAGACCGAGGACGAGAAGGATTATTACAACGGTCTCCAGGATGCCATCAAGATACTGATGAACTCATTCTATGGAGTGCTCGCCTCTTCGTTCTACAGGTTCACCGACCCGAGCATAGGAGCGAGCATAACCTCATTCGCGCGTGAGGCGACGAAGGAACTCATCAAGAAGCTGGAGTCCGAGAACCTGACGGTGATCTACTCCGACACGGATTCCGTCTTCTTCCTGTCCCCTCAGCAGAACCTGGAAGGGTCAGTCAAATTCGGCCAGCAGATAGCTGAACGGTTCTCCAAAGGCGGGATGGTGCTGGAGTTCGACTGCCTGTTGACCTGCTTGAGCCTGGCTATCTCCTGCCGCAGCAACTCCTTCCCCTCGGAGATACTGGGCTCCGGACCCTGAAGTCCAGGTACTCCGCCATGCGATCGACCATCAGCCTGATCTCACCCGGGTCATCGGAGTCGAAGCCTTCGCTGATCTCCTTGCACTTCTGCAGTTCCTCTATGGCCGCCACCGCATGGTTCCGGAAGCGGATCATGCGTTTCTCCACTCTCTCGGTGTCCCCGGCCATGGTCAGGTGCATGATGATCCTCCCCGAGCGCTTGTCCGTCTCGCTCTTGAAGCCGCCGGCATCAAAGTCGAAGGCGTCCTGGACCACTCCCCTTAGCCCTCTCTTGCCGGCAGTCTCCATGAAGCCGCGCGCGCCGTCGAGCATGCCGCCGAACTGCTTGGTGATGTCGGTTATCGGCTTGAAGATCTTGAGCATCGTCCTTCCCTTTCTAAGCGCCTATTATTCAAACGGTTCTGCCATCTTTCTACAATCTTATTCCCTCGTCACCAGACCGGCAAACCGTGTCGCGGCGCGGGCAACTGCACGGCACTTATTCAAGGCCGGGCATTGAAGGTATAATGGGGTCCGTCAGGAAAGAAGCCCTGGGGTGCCAGGATTACCGGGAAGAGAGTGATCGAGTATGGGTCATGTGGTGCTGCAGGTCCTGCCGTCGGCGCTGTTCCTGGCCTTCAGCCCGGTCATCATCGCCCTGGTGGTGCTGCTGCTGGCCTCCAGCAAGCCGCTCCGCAATTCGATGGCTTTCACCCTCCCCAGCATCGTCGGGAGCATGCTGGTGGGGATGGTGCTCATCGTCGCCTTCAACGGCAGGGACTTCACCCCCAAGAGCACCGCGTCCGACCTGACTTACTGGGCTCAGATCATCACCGGCGTGGTCTTCTTCGTCATCGGCTTCTTCTGCTGGTGGAAGCTGCCCAAGGGCAGCGACTCCATGAAGCTACCCAAGTGGGCTCAGTACATCGACACCCTCGAGCCGCGCAAGGCCCTGCTCTTCGGGGTCATCCTCTTCCTCAACAACGTCTTCTTCACCTTCACCGCGGTGGTGGACACCCTCGTCGCCCAGCCCAAGTTGAGCGTCGCCGATGGGTTCCTGGTGCTGCTCTTCTTCACCCTCATCAGCACCGTGGGCATGTGGACCCTCATCGTCTACAAGATCGCTGCGCCCGAAAGCTCTACCCCTAACTTCGAGCGGATGCGGACCTGGCTGATCAGGTACAACCGCATCATCCTCATCCTCGAGTTCGGCATCCTGGGAGTGCTGACGCTGCTCAAGGGGGTCATCGGGCTGATCCGATGAGTCCCGGGCCGGGAGCGCCTAGCGGTCTATCTCGAAGACGCAGCAGGGGGCACCCGCGGCCGCGCATTCGACTTCCCGCGCCTCGACGGTCTCCCCCAGGATGGAGGAGGCATGCCCGGCGATGAAGCCCGTGAAGAACTGGCACACCGGCGCATCCGAAGGGCCCAGGTAACGGGCCTCCTGGGAGTTGTACAGCCTCACCCTGATGGGACGCGACGCCAGCTCGAACTCGACGCGCCCCCAGCCGCCCTCGTTGAGGATGATGCGGGTCACCATGGCCTCGATGCGCAGGAAGAACCGGGCCGTCAGGGGGTCAGACCGCACGGTGTCGATGACCCGGCTGTTGTAGATCAGCGGGACCAGGGCACCAGGCGACCAGCGCCCCTTCTCCAGCGCCGCTCGAGCCTCGTAATAGCAGGCCTTGAAGCCGATGTCGTAGAGGATGCGCCGCTTCTCCTCCTCACCCACGATACCGTCGAAGGCCTCGTGCAGGATCTGGATGAACTCCGACCCGAAGAGCATCTCGTCCACCCCGCCGATGCCGATGCGCCCGCGGGCCACGTCCACGTCGTGCATCTCGAAGGCGGTGGCCCCCATGAAGGCCCGCATCATTATCTTGAGCCGTCCGGCCAGGAAGGGCGCGTTGGCGATGGGCCGCAGGAACAGCCTGGTGAAAAGCGGGTGCCGGTCCAGGGTCTCCATGCCGTAGAGCAGCACCTTCAATCGAGTCCTCTCGAACATGCGCGCCTCCTTTATATCGAAGGTCATCGGACTCCGCGGTCCCAGCCGGAAGGATCAAGGGGAGCAGCCTGTTATTCTTCACAAGATCATTCTATTCTATAATCAAGGCAGAAAAAGGGGGAAGGCATGAAGAAGGTCACAGGTTTCGACGGTAAGCTCGTTTTCATCACCGGGGGGTCGAGCGGCATCGGGTTGTCCGCCGCCGAGATCCTGGCGCGGGAAGGCGCGGACGTGGTGATCTTCGCTCGGGGGCGGGAACGCCTGGAGGAAGCGGCGCGACGGATGGAGGCGGCTAGAAAGCAGGAGGGGCAGCGCCTCGGCTTCCGGCAGATGGACGTCTCCGACCACGACGAGGTGACGCGGGTGCTGGCGGAGGCCGTCGCCGCCTTCGGCCCCCCCGACATCCTCATCAACTCGGCCGGGCGCGCCTACCCCGACTACTTCTTAAACATCGGCTACCAGCAGTTCGACGAGACCATGAAGGTGCACATCTACGGCGTCTGGAATACCATCTCGGCCCTGGTGCCGCACATGAAACAGCGGGGCGGGTATATCGTCAACGTCACCTCGCTGCTGGGCTTCATGGGCGTGTTCGGGTACGCCGACTACTGCCCCTCCAAGTTCGCCATCATCGGCTTCTCCGAGGTGCTCAGGAGCGAGCTCGCGCGCTACGGTATCGGGGTGTCCGGTAGTATGTCCCCCCCGACACCGACACTCCCGGCTTCGTCGTGGAGAACCGCACCAAGCCGCCGGAGACGGTGGCGGTGAGCGAGGGAGGCGGCCTGATGCAGCCGGAAGAGGTGGCGCGGGCGCTGATCAAGGGGGTGCGCAAGGGCCGAAGTTCTATATCTGCCGCGGGCTCGTCCCGCACGGTCTTCTACCTCAAGCGCTTCACCCCCTGGCTGTTGGACCTGGTGATGGACCGCCAGATCCGCAAGGCGCAGAAGGCCTAGGTCTCCAGCTCGAAGACGCAGCGGGGCGCGCCCATGGCCGCGCACTCCACTTCCCGCGCCTGCAGCTCCACCCCGCTGATGGCGGCCGCGTAGCCGGCCACGATCCCGGCGTAGAGGTGGCAGACTGGCACGTCGGAAGGCCCCAGCCAGGCGGCCTCCTGGGAATTCGAAAGATAGACCCGCATGGGCCGGGACCCCACCTCGAATTCCAGGTGGCCCCAGCCGCCCTCGTCGGTGATGACGCGTGAGGTCATGTCCATCACTTTCGTGAAGAAACGGGCCGTCAGGGGGTCGGACCGCACGTCGTCGAGGATGGTGCGGTTGACCATCAGGGGCAGCAGCACCTTCGGAGCCCAGCGGCCGCCGCCCAGGGCGGTGGACACCTCCCAGCGGCACAGGTTGTAGCCGAGCTCGTACAGGGCGGCGTCCTTCTCCTCCCCCGGCAGGCGCGCGGCCAGCACCGCGTGCAGCTGCTCCACCACCTTGCAGCCGAACATGATCTCCTCCACCCCGCCTACGCCGATGCGCCCGCGTTCGAGGTCCACATCGTGCATCTCGAAGGCGGTGGCCCCCATGAAGCCGCGGAAGAGAATGCCCAGCCGGTCCTTGAGCCATGGGGCGTTGGCCGCGGGCCGCAGGAACAGGCGGGTGAGCCGCGGGTGCCTCTCCAGCGACTCCATACCGAACAAGAGCGCTTGCATCTGCAGCCTCTTGAACACGTCTACCTCCTTCCAGGGTTGCCGGGAACGCACTTCCATTATATACAGTAGCCCGGGGCGTGAGCCCCGGTAAGACCGGCGAGGTAAAGAATCGAGACCCGGCCCCGGGTAAAGGCCCGAGGCAGAAGAGGCGCCCGCCCGGGTGGGCGGAGCTGCCTCGAAGTCGGCCGTTCCCTCTCTCAGGGCGTAGTGGCCGAGGCCTCCGCGGAAGGAGCGGAATCGGCCTGGACCGTCGGGAAGCCGATGGCGGGAGCCGGATACGGCACCGGAGGCAGGTAACCGACCGCGTTGGTGGCTATCACCCGGTAGTAGTAAGTCGTCGCCCCTGCACCGTTGTGTCTATGTATGCCTCCTGGGGAGGACTGGTCCCGGGCCGGTCGGCCGTCTGCACGTTCGCGATAGTCTCCCACGGGACGGTCATTGGATCCGTGGTCCGCTGGACGATGAAGTACATCTCGTCGGTGGAATTATCGTTCCAGGTCAGCGAGATCTGGGGTCCCGCGGCGGCCACGGCGGCCAGGCCGTCTGGCGCGATTGGGACAGTCCGAGCCGGTGTGAAGCAGAGCGTATGCATCATGTCCATCTCCTCGTGTGAGAGGATGTGGCAGTGCATCATGTACTCCCAGCCGAAGTTGACCAGGACGTTGTCGATAGTTACCGGTTCCCCGCCCGGCTCGAACCATTGGTTGACCGGTGGTGGCGTCATCAGTGGTACGCCGACCGGCATTGCCGGGTCTATGGGCCGGATGCTGTCCGGAACCTCGAATGGTACGTCGGGAGCATAAGGTCTTACGGCTATGATGGTATCCTCCAATGGGTTCACCCTGATCGTTTCCTTCCAGCCCAACTCGTTGGGGTCCGGGGGGATTACAGCGTTGTCCCAAGCCACCCGGTTGATCAACTGCACGTTGAACAGGTGGAAATGAAGGGGGTGCGTGTCCACGCCATTGTGGGTTATCTTCCATATCTGGGTTCCATCACCGGGTAACGGTTCGGAGGGCGTGATGTTATCTATGGTGATATCGACGGGAGGAGAGCTGAACGGGTACAGTATGAAGTTCTGGTTCTGGGCCCCGGTATTGGGCAGTTCAAGGCCCAGGAATCCGGACATCCGCCCGTATTCCGTATCGAAGGCCTCGCCCATCTCGTCCTGGATGGCCTTGTTCTGGAAGGGAATGGTGACCATCGCGCCCGAGATGGTCTCGAAGGTCTTCTCGAACTCGAAGATCCTCACGTATGGATCCGCCGGGAAATCCCCATCGTAAGCCGAGTTGTACGTGTCACTGGGCACGAGGATCGGGATCCTGCGTGGACGCGAAGACACCGGGGTTCGTGGCGGTCTGGGACCAGGCCGCCTCCAGCGCGGCTACGTCGTAAGGGGCAGCCGGCGTAGCGTCCGCCACCTTTATCTGCATGACGGTCCGGGTGTTGGGGCCGTAACCGGGGACCACCGTGGGGGCGCCTCCCGTTTCAGTAAGGTCGGGAGCGCCTGTGTAGTAATCGTAGCGCGGGTCGCGTGCCGGGAAGGGCGCCGGGGAGTCGTTGTAGAGGATGAGGGTCTTGCCGGCATAGGCCGAGAAGTCGACGATGACGTCGGCCCGCTCCGCCGGGCCCAGGAGGACCGTATGGCTGCTCACGTTGCCCACGTTGAACAGCGTGGGGTCGGCTATCCAGTCGATGGGCTGGTTGGGCATGACCGCGGGCGCGGGCAGGAAGCCGCCCTCGGTACCGATCTGTATCCAGTCGGGGCCGGCCGTCGCCGGATCCGGAACGCCGCCTTCCCTCCCGTCAACCGGCCAGGTCTCGGGATATCCCGCGGTCGCGTTGGCCGGAACCATCTTGACCTCTGTGTTGGTCCTTCCATCCGGTGTGACTGCCGTCGGGTCGGCCTCGTAGAGCTGCAAGTTGAAGAAGCGGTCGTCCGCGATGCTCAAGACGCGGAACCGGTAGGCCTTGGGATCCACGGTCATGGTGGGATAGGCGGTCCCGTTGACCACCGGCGTGTCCATGAAGGCCTCCATCACGCTGGAAACGTCGGGGACTCCGGGATGGTCTCGTTCTCCCAGGGCGCGTTGACCGGGTCGTAGTACGGGTTCGGAACCGGCCCGTACATGACGTCGGTGGTCGGCGGCCAGAACCACGGCCCGTAGTGCCAGCGGGCGAAGGCATTGAAGCCGCTGGGGTCGGCCGGGTTCTGGTTGGGCATGTACACGTGGGGGAACCACAGGTTGCCCTTGCCGCCCCACAGGGCCGGATTCCAGGTCGGGTCCTGCCAGGCCAGCTGCGCGTCGTCAGGCACGAAGGTCTTGTCCTGGATGATCAGGGGATCTGTTCGGCGGGTATGACCTGCGCCAGGCCGGGATTCGCACCGGAGACGTTGGTTCCGTCGATCAGGTCCTTCTCGACCGGGTCCTCGATAAGATAGGGAGCGGCCTGCCCGGCATAGACGTTGAGCCGGGTGATGCCCCATGCGTGATCGTGGTAGAACTGCAGCCGGGCGCTTTGCTGGTTGGTGTAGAAGAAAGTCATCGAGCCGTCCCCGGGATCGGGCATGTCGGGTACGTTCTGTACGCTGACGCCCTCCGGATAATTGGTGTTCTCACCCGCCGGAGTTATCCACTGGTGGGGGGTGCCGTCGCTGATCCAGGGGGTGAAGCCGCCGTGAAGGTGCACGGCCGCGCGGTTCTGCGTATATGCCTCGGCAACGTGGCCCAGGACCGTGGCGGGGCCGCCCGGGTCCTCGAGCAGCGTGACCCGGAAATGGGTCGCGTCCAGCCCCGCGGCGAGCACCGCGAACATCCCGTTGTAATCGTCGGGCTGAACCCGTGGAGCATGACCCTCATCCCCGCCTGGAAGGTGTGGGGAGCCATGGTGGTGACCTCGATGTCGCCCCGGCCCCGCCCACGCGGTCCACCATCATGGGCATGGCCATGTTCGGCCCCATTCCGGCCCCCATCATGGTGGTATCGACGGGGAGGAAGAGATCTCCCCCTTCGTCCGTCGGCAGGTTGTTGGTGAACTTGATCCGCACCGGGCGGTCTCTCTGCGATATGATCATGGGCCCCATGTAGTTGAACACGCCGACGGTGGGGTCGGCGCTGTTGGTCTGCCGGTATCCCTGCAGCCTGGTGGGTGGCAGGTCCGAGTGGAGCTGCTCGGTGTACTCTCCCAGTTCTATCTCGTAGTAGTCGGAGCCGGGATAGGTGGCCTGGTCCGGGACGGCTACGGGGATGTACTGGCCCAGGTCGTTGGCGTTGGCGGCCCCCAGGCCCGGCAGCTCATCCATGAACTTCCGCATGCCGGTGCCCGGCACAACGGCCAGGTTCGCCGCGAAGGAGAAACCCACCACGTCGTGGCCGCCGGTCCACGCGCCGTTGTAGTTGAAATACATCGGGCGCTCGGCGATGATGCTCTGGCCGTTGGTGCACTCCACCACCGCGCTGAAGTCATGGGCGTCATCGTCACCCGTCCCCAGGACCGTGCGGGGCTGGACCGTCGCGCCGGGTGTTGGCCGGCAACGCTCAACGTCTCGGCGGCGGTGGTGCCGTCACCCTTCATGTAGGTGATGGTCACGGTCGCTGTGGTCGCTCCCGGGTTCTGAAGGCGAGATTAGGGGTCGAAGTCGGGGCGGCAGGTGCCCTCGGCGAAGTAGAAAGCGGAATCGGCGACCATCGCCCCGATGACGTCGTGCGCCGCCGGTCCATTCCCCCTTGTAGTTGAAGTACATCGGGCGCTCCGCCAGGATGGGCTGGTCGGACTGGATCTTCACCGAGACCTCCCTGTCCGTCCCCACCACTTCGTTGACGTTGACGGTGGCGCGGGAGGTCGGACCGACGTTCATGTCCTGGGTATAGAGTGTTGCCGTCGGTGAACATGTAGGTGAACGAAGATGGGCGTCGACGGATCCGGGGTTCTGGATGGTCAGCCACTCCTCGAAGACGTCCGCCCCGGTGTACCCTTCCGCGAAGTAGAAGGTGCCGCCGAGGTTCCTGGAGCCGATTACGTCGTGGCCGCCCGTCCACATGTCCTTGTAGTTGAAGTAGATGGGGCGCTCGGCCATGATGGGGTCGTCCGCCTCTATCTTCACCGAGACCTCCCTGTCCAGGCCTACGGCTTCGTTGACGAAGACGTTGAGGCGCGAAGTGGCGCCGATATCCACGTCCTGATTTGGGTACTGCCGTCGTAGAACATGTAGGTGATGTGGGCGTTGGTGGCGTGGCGGTCCCGGGTTGAGCATGGTCAGCCACTCCTCGAAGACGTCCGCCCCGGTGTACCCTTCCGCGAAGTAGAAGGTGTTCTCCAGGGAGGTGGCGCCCATCACGTCGTGGCCGCCCGTCCACATGTCCTTGTAGTTGAAGTACGATGGGGCGCTCCACGAAGACCTGCTGGCCGTTGGTGCACTCCACCATGGTGCCGAAGTCATGGGCGGAGTCGTCTCCCACGCCCAGGACCGACGAGGGCAGGACGGTCAGGCGGGTGTGCGTGGTCGACTCGTCACGTCCTGGGTGGCGGTGGTACCGTCCCCTTTCATGTAGGTGATGGTCACGTCGGCGACAGCCGCGCCAGGGTTCTGGATGCAGAGGTAGGGATCGAAGCCGGGGCGGGTGGTGCCCTCGGCGAAGTAGAAGGTGGTGAAGGTGGTGACCAGTTCGGGCAGGGGGCTGTTGGCGTAGTTGGGCATGCCGAAGTAATCTGGCGTATCGCCCGGACCGACGTAGTACTGCCTGTCCGTCGAAATGGAGATCGGGACCGGTCTTGAGCCCCAGCAGCCTCCGCGTTGTCCGCCGCGGCCTGCCTCTCCTCCTGCGTGACGATCCTGTTCGGAGTCGAGTCCCGCCGTCCTGCCGGCCCCGAGCCACGTCCGCCGGCCCCTGCGCGTAGAGCGGGCCGGCGCGAACGGAGCATGGACACCAGCAGCATGCACATCATCATGGAGATTCTCCGTCTCTTCATCCTATTCCCATCCTTTCCGACAGTCCCTCCAGGTTCGCCGTTTCCCGCTGGTCCGGACGATAGCCGTCGAGACCTTCCGATTACCTTCGAGAATTAAGCTCATATTTCTCTGAAGGATAATAATTGTTTATCGAGAGGTTCTGTTGACGGATTACCATCTCTCCGCCGGAATGCATCGGATGGAAGTCGAAGGACACGGCGGCGGACAGCCTGGCGTGCCGTTGTGCACGGCAGGTCGAAAGGCTATTTGAGGACGGTGCGCAGCACCCTCCACCACACGGCCGGGCTGTACACGCCGGAGTACACCGGCGGCACCTCCCGCCCCGGGTCCGCGCCCAGCAGCGAGTACACCGCCATCATGCCGCAGCGCACCGAGGACTCCACCAGCATCACGCACTCCTCGCTCTCGGTGTACTGCCCCATGAAGGCCAGGTTGGTGGAGCCGTCCGGCACCACCCTGGGCCGGTCGCTCCGCTTGCGCGGCAGGAAGTGCGCCATCTCGTAGGGCATCACCTGCGGGATGCAGGTGGAGGTCTCCAGGATGTGCGGAAGCTCCCTGGTGAACCCGAAGTGGTTGCACACCTCGGTCAACAGCTCCTCGCCGCTGCACTCGTGCATCTGCTTCTTGACGAAGTCGCCCTGGTTGTAGGGGGTCAGCCCGCAGCCGCCCCACAGGTAGACGTCGTCCGGCTGGCCGATGAAGTGCGGGTGGTGCGGCACCAGGATGGACATGTGCCAGGCGGAGTCGCGGAAGGTGACCATGTCCGCCTGCCCCGGGGCGTTGCCGGAGAACCTCTCGTAGAGCGAGAAGAAGGTCGCGTCCGGCGTGGTGACCACGAAGGTCGGCCACATCGACTGGTCTATGCGTTCGCAGAAGACGGAGGGGTTGCCCAGTCCCGGCCGCTTCTTCGCGATGTTCTCCCACAGCGTCCAGGAGCCGTCCAGCTTCCCGGTCCGAAGCTCCGCCGGCGCGGTCATCGACCCGCGGGTGGAGTCGGCGGTCATCGACCCGTTGGTGACGAAGACGTATTCGCCCTCCCCGATGGCCAGTTCCTCCTCCTTCCCGTCGCGGGTGAGGTAGACCCGCTCCACCGTCAGCCGGTCCGGGGAAGGCGCGAAGTCGAGGTCGGTCACCTTGCACCCGGTCTGGAAGTCCACCCCCTGCTCGTTCAGCCAGGCGGTGATGGGCTTGATGATGGAATCGTTGTTGTGGTAGGGGGTGACCATCTCGCCGGTCCCCTTGACCATCTTGTCCAGGTCGTGCATGAAGCGGCGCAGGTAACGGCGCATCTCCGCCAGGTCGTTCCATTGCTCGATGGCGAACATGGAGGAGTAGACCTTCCAGAAGTTGGTCTCGAAGAAGGAGGGTTTGAACCACGAGTCGATGCGGCGGTTCTCGATGAACCTCTCCGGGGTGAAGATCAGCTGTACCAGCCGGATCCGCTGCGGCCAGTCGAAGCCCATGGTGGTGACCTTGTCGACGTTGCGGTCCTTGTCGACCAGCCGTCCCTGCACGTCTTTCTTGTGGGCCTGGTTGTACTCGAAGATCTCCTGCCTCACCGTCTTGCCCGGCGCGGTGAGCGAGGGGATGGCGGAGAGCACGTCCCACAGGCAGTTGAAGACCTCCCGGTTGACCTTGCGGTCGCCGCGGGTGACGTAGAACTCCTCGGGGGAACCCGAGCCGTCCATGGCTCCCCCCAGCACGTCCAGGGTCTCGTAGACGTGGACGTCGGGCCCCGGCACCCCCGCGTCCCGGATGGCGAAGACGGCGGCGGACAGCCCGGCGATCCCGCCCCCGACGATGTGGACCTGCCTGTCTTCGGACATGTCTAAAGCCCCCTTAAGATACTTGAAGCGTGCCCTGTTGCCCTTGGAGTATAATTGTACTGAGGTCGCCGACTTTGGTATATAATATTATATGTACAACCGGAGGTGACATGCAAGAGGCGAAGGACGGCAGGCAGGAACGGGGGCAGGCAACCCGGCAGAAGCTGGTCGACGCGGCCATCGAGCTCTTCGAGAAGAAGGGGTACAACGGCGTGACCGTGGACGACATCTGCCGCAAGGCCGGGGTGTCCAAGGGGGCCTTCTACGGCCACTTCGAGTCCAAGGACCAGGCCCTGCTGGAGGAGTACCTCAAGGTGGACGAGTTCTACAGGGAGATGCTCCCCCGCGTGCTCGAGGAGAAGACCTTCGTCGACAGGGGAACAGCCTACGTCCGGCTGGCCCTGCGCTACATCGCCGGGCAGGGGAAGATGGTCATCAAGGTGGCCTACTCGTCGCAGATCGCCCCGGGCAGGAAGGAGTCCCCCATCGCCTCGACGGACCGGGCTCTCTACACCATCGCCGAGGCCATGGCGCGGGAGGCGCTGGAGTCCGGGGAGCTCCGCCGGGACCTGGACCCGGGCGAGGTGGCGCGGATGATCATCCGCTCCGTCCGGGGCCTGGTATACGACTGGTGCCTGCAGGACGGCCGGTTCGACCTGGAGGAGGCCGGCGAGACGCTGGCCACGGTGCTGGCGGAGGGCCTGCGCCCCCGCTGAATAAAAGCGATTTCTTTGGCCGCGCGGTCCCGGGGTTCACACCCCGGATGTTGCTCGTCCGGGTACACCCCGGGCTACGTTGGTCTGGCACGCACGTTGCGGTCCCGGGGTTTACACCCCGGGCTACTGTTTGGCCGCGCGGTCCCGGGGTTTACACCCCGGGCTACAGGCCGAGGTCGCGCAGGGAGTGGAGCGCCTCCGCGCACCCTTCCTCCCTGAGCGGCGGGCAGTCCTCCGGGCGCGCCTTCCCCTTGGACAGGTCGGAGGCGAAGGCCATGCAGGCTGGCACCCCGCACTCCCCGCAGTTGGTGCGGGGCAGCAGCTTGAATATCTCCAGCACCTTGGGGCGCTCCCAGGTGGCGTAGCTGGGCTCCAGGGCGTCCCGGTTCTCCCAGATGCCGTTGATGCGCTCGACTATCTCGCGGGCTTCCCTTTCCGCCTCTTCCCTGTCGGCCAGGTTGCTGATGGAGATCTCGCGGGACCGCAGCGCGTACTTGCGGCCCCTCTCTCTCCACACCAGCACCGGCAGGTCGGGCAGGAACTCCCCCTTCTCGACGGTGGCGTTGACGTAGGGCAGCACCTCGCCGATGTCCGCGTCGAGGCTGAGCTTCGCCAGGTACAGCGGCGATGACAGGTCGCAGGCCGGCGTGGACAGGGCCATCTCGTAATCCTCTATCAACATATGCTGTCTCTCCTTGAATTGCGCTATTATACTTAGTATAGCAACCGGCAGGATCCGTTACACGCTGACCGCAGGGGGGAAACGGGATGAACGAGATCGACAGGTGCGAGGGATGCGGCGTGCCCGCCGCCATCGGCACCGGCTTTCGCTGGGAGAACAACGGGGTCATCTCCATCGCCCCCTTCCGGGGCAACCGGGTCGTCTTCTACGA
The DNA here is from genome assembly GCA_963719945.1 of uncultured Thermoplasmata archaeon. Taxonomy (GTDB): domain Archaea; phylum Thermoplasmatota; class Thermoplasmata; order UBA10834; family UBA10834; genus UBA9653. The sequence continues at coordinate 347,220 of CAVRDX010000003.1, forward strand.
ATCGGAGACCATCGACCATCTCTTCCTGGGCATCCAGGAACTCATCGGCCTGCCCATCGAGCACGTCGTCATCGAGAGCAAGCGCCGGGAGACCCGGGGCTACGTGGAGAAGCTCTTACCTACGGGCGACCGGGACGAGATGCTCTCCATCGACGGCGGCATGGAGGAGTTCCTCGAGCGGGTCAGGCAGTTCAACGCGCAGATGGAACTGACAGGCCGTATCTACGGGTACGGGGACGTCGACATGACCGACACCTGGGACGCCGCCGAGGCCTACCCCTGGCGCGTCCAGAGGGTCCGCCACCCCTACTCGGTCTCCTTCAATACCGCCGACACCCTGGCGACGGTGGAGGCCCTGGAGGGGAGGGACCTGTGGGTGGACCGCCGCGACCTCGGCGGCGGCGGCTACGAGGTCCGGGTGGAGGAGGGCGCCCACCCCGTCGAGCTGAAGGAGCGGCTGCAGCACAAGCGCTACGGGTTCAAGCCGGGCATCGTCACCTTCGAGCGCTGCCCCTCCTGCGGCGTCCCCGCGGACGTGGGGCGCTGCCATTGGGACCTGGAGGCCGGTACCATCATCGACCCGGTGACAGGCCGCCGGATGGCCTTCTTCGGGTCCGGGGCCATGGACGCGGTCCTCGAGGACCTGGCCGCCGAGCTGGGGGACGAGCTGCCGCACCTGGCCGTGGAGGCGCAGCGCCGCTTCGTCAGGTCCTACATGGGCGCGGAGGACTGGAAACGCTCAGGCTTCGAATTCAAGCACATGGTGGCCCTGCGCGGCCTGGGTGACATGACCAGGTTCAAGGCGAAAGGCCGCAGCACCCTCCTGACCATCAACAATTCATGCCTGCACCTTCCCATGGTGGGCTTCGTCCAGGCCCTGGTGGAAACAGCCGTGGGCGTCGACGGGTCCGAGGTCGAGTGGGACATCGACGCCGAGGGCGTCCTCGCCGTGGAGATCAGGGTGTGACTTCCTCCGGGGCCCCCTCCCCCTCGCGGCCCTGGTTCCACAGGTAGAGGAAGTAGGCGCTGGCCACGCCGGTCCACACCACCCAGGAAGCCGCCACCGCGTGTATCCCTATCCAGCCGTTGCCGACGTTGAGCGGCCCGGTGAGGGAGAACGCCCCCAGGATGGGAGTGAGCGAGCCCACCGCGCAGACCACCGTGAACCAGGTCAGCCAGGGGGGCAGGAACCTGGTGCGGAACCCCAGGATGGCCACGGGCACCAGGAAGAGCGGCCCGAATACGGCGGTGGTCACCCCGGTCAGCAGCGAGGCTGTATGCATCAGGTAGATGGTGTTGGGGTCGATGCCCTTTTCGATGAGCATGGCCGGCGCCAGCACGAAGGCCAGCCCGGCCGAGAAGACCGTGGTGAAGGCGATGCCGCCGATGAGGCTGATGTAGGTGAGGTGGCCCGGGCCCTCCGCCGCGCGCATGCGGGCGCACAGCACGCCCAGGAACCAGAAGGCGAAGAAGAACCCCAGGGTCACCAGGACGCATCCCACTCCCGCGTCCACCGCGCCACGGCTCTGGTAGAAGCGGTAGACCTCGTCGGCCGAGCCCAGGCCGGGGAAGCCCTGCATCCCGAAGATGTATCCGGTGGCCATGAGCAGCAGCAGTATCAACCCGCTGCCGGCGTCGAACCAGTTCATGCAGGGATAGCGGATCGATGAAGCGTCTTCCATGCGCGTGCCTCCCATCAGTTTCGGGAACTCTCCCTCCAGGCTCTTATTCGCAGGCCCCGGGCCTCATCCCTTCAAAGCTAAGTTAATCATTCCTGGTTGTCGATAACTTAAATGAGGGAATGGACAAAAGAGAGGTGGTTGCCGTGAAGAAGGCAGGAGCTGTTCTGACGGGTTTGGGTATTGTCGTACTGGCGGCCACCGTCCTCTGGATGACCGTCGGGCTGAATTGGGCCATGAAGATCCCCGACGGGCTGGACGAGACCCAGGAGTACACCGGGGATATAGTCTTCTACGTCGACCTTGCGACCGGGGTGACCTATCCGGCGGGCCAGGAGGTCAAGGAGCCTTTCGAGGTCACCCGCAGGATCTATACGCTGGATGAGGAGACCACCGGTAACTCCGTCGCCTTCCAGGAGGATATAACCAAGACGTTCGGCGCAGTCGAGAGCGCGACGTCATCTGTCTACGTGCTCGACCGGAGCAACGCGCTCAACCTGGCCGACGAAATGGCTTACGACTGGCAGGAGGCCAACGTGGTCGACAGGTCCGGGACCTACTTCCCCCTGTTCCCCAGTTCGGTGGATAAGAACGTCACCTACCCCGTCTGGAAGACCGAGTTGGGCAGGGCCGGCGACGCCGTCTTCGTCGAGGAGGAGACGGTGGAGGGCGTGAAGCTCTACGCCTTCAAGGGAACCATGGAGAACGAGCCGGTGGTGGCGAACTACGCCGCGATGAACGGCTTCCCCGAGAGTATCCCCTACTCGGCCATCGCCGGGAAGTTAGTGGCGGCGGGCTTTGACAACGACACCTTCACCGCCCTGGCGATGACCAGGCTGAGCCCGGAAGACCAGCAGGAACTGGTCCGGGTCACCCAGCAGCCCATCCCCCTCGACTACTTCTGGGGTGGGGTGATGATCGTCGGCATCGAGCCATTGACGGGTTTCCCCATGTACGTCAAGGAGACGACCGAGGAGTTGAGCATGAACGCCAACCTCTCCGGGCTGGTCCCGCTGTTCAACACCCTGATGAAGTACCGGGAAGACGAGGTCCTGGGGCCTTACATCAAGCAACTCGCCACCATCCAGGTCCAGCTGGCCGCGGCCGAGCCGCAGAAGATATTCTCCTACTCCTACCGGCAGACCGATGAGTCCATAGCCAGGGAAGCCGAGACGGCCAGGAGCAACCTGGACAAGATCAAGCTGGCCAAGACCTACATGCCCATCGCCGGGTTCACGCTGGGCGGGCTGCTGCTGGCCGCCGGCATGGTCATGCTCGCGCGGAAGAAGAAGCCCGCCGCCTGACGGGTCAGTCCTCGAACAGCGCCGCGAGGTCCACGGGGGTCCACTCCTGGAAGCCGGGGACGCGCACCCACATCTCGAAGGTGGAAGGGACCACCACCACCTGGTAGCAGGTGACGAAGCGCGAGCCCCCCAGCAGCGGGCCGCCCTGGTCCAGCGGGGTGGCCATCATCTCCATCATCACCTCGGGGGTGACGGACCCCTTGTTCTTATCCGCCAGCGCCAGCAGGTTGGCGCGGCGCTCCAGGGTGTAGCCGTAGCGCGGGCCCTCGCCCACCGGCTGTATCCCGGCCACGCCCTCCCAGGCCGGGTCGACGAAGTTGTTGGTGGCCACCAGCAGGCCGTCGGCGTCCGGCCCGCGGCGCTTGACGCCGAAGTTGGGCCACTCGTAGGAAGCGGCGTCGTTGCCGCAGGCCGCGTTGACGATGAAGGCCATGTCGGTGTTGGTGCTCTCGAAAGCGTAGTCGAGGGCGGAAAGGGAGGTCCGCTGGTCGATCATGGAGAAGGTGGACGAGCACCCGAACTCGCGCGAGGGGTCCTCGGTATCGCCGCCCGAGAACTCGCCGTTGTTCACCTCAAGGAAGAGGCCCTCGCTGTTCAGGGCGGTGGTGGCGTTGAAGATGCCCGCGTAGGCGGCGCAGGCGAAGTCGAAGTCCGACCCCGCCGGCTCGTAGACCGTCACCACCATGGTGTCGGCGAACTTCGGCGCGTAGTCGTAGTTGCGGCCGAACACCAGCGGCTGCCCCGAGGTGTAGGGCCCCCAGGCGGCGCAGCCCGAGCAGCCGGAGGCGTACGCGGTGGCCGGGGTGTAGAACTCGACGGCGTTGAGCATCATCTGTTTCTCCAGGCCCAGCCCGGAAGTCTCGGCCGCCCCGGCGATGAGGTCCTGCAGGTCGCGCGGGGAACTGTCGTACATCCACTTGCCTATCTGGAGCATGCCCTCGTAGGAGACCCCGGGCAGCTTGCCGAAGTCCGCGCTCATCTCGCCGTACATCTGGTTGAGCTCGTCGGCCAGCAGGCCGCCGTATTCCATGCCCATCTGCCGGAAGGTGCCGGCCAGGTGCAGAACCGGCACCTTGCCGGCCAGGTACAGCGTGCCCTCCGCCTCCGGCCGGGTCCCGTCCGCCGGCGCCGCGTACGACTTCTGGAACGCCAGGCCGGCGGGGCTCGCCTTCTCCCCTGACCCGCAGCCGGCCAGCGAGCCCGCCAGGACGAGTGTCGCCAGGAGCAAGCTGACGGTGGTCTTCTTCATCTATCCTCCACTCCTTCCAGTGACGTTCTAACGGTCATCAATGCTAGAATATCATAGGAAATCGGAAGAAAGGCCGCGGATGCCATGAACGCGCTCAAGAAATACCTGCCCATCACCGGATGGATCCCCTCCTACCAGCTCGGCTGGCTGCGCTTCGACATCATCGCCGGGCTGACCCTGTGGGGCATCCTGGTGCCCGAGGCCATCGCCTACGCCGGGATGGCGGGGGCGCCGGCCCAGGCCGGGCTGTACGCGCTGATCTTCTCCCTGCCCCTCTTCGCCATCTTCGGCACCAGCCGCCAGCTGGCGGTGGCCGCCACCTCCTCCACCTCCATCATGATCGCCGCGGTCATCGCGCCGGTCATGGGGGACAACCCCGACCAGTATCCCGCCATGCTGGCCGCGCTGGTCGTCTCGGTGGGGGCCATCTTCCTCCTGGCGGGGTTGCTGCGGCTGGGGTTCATCTCGTCCTTCCTGTCCGAGCCGGTGATGACCGGGTTCGTCTTCGGGCTGGCCATCTACATCGCCGTCCACCAGCTGCCCAAGCTCTTCGGCGTCTCCAAGGGCGAGGGCGACACCCTGCAGCAGCTCTGGCACATCGTCACCGAGCTGGGCAACGCCAACTGGTACGCCTTCGCCGTCGGCGGCGGGCGCCATAGTGCTGCTGTTCCTGCTGCACCGCTTCGCGCCGCGCGTCCCCGGCGCCCTGGTGGCGCTGGTGCTGGGCATCCTGGCCGTCACCATCTTCGACCTCGCCACCAACCACAGCGTGGCCATCGTGGGCAAGGTCGACGGGGGGCTGCCCTCCTTCGTCGTCCCGGACGTCAGCTGGCAGCAGTTCATGGAGCTGCTGTCGGGGGCCTTCGGCATCGCCCTGGTGGCCCTGGCGGAATCGCTGGGGGCGGCCCGCACCTTCGCCGACAAGTACGGCTACGAGCATCGACGTCAACCAGGAGATGATCGCCATCGGGGCCGGGCAACGTCGCTTCCGGGTTCTTCGGCGGCCTGGTGGTGGGAGGGAGCATGTCCTCCAGCACCGTCAACGACCAGGCCGGCGCCAGGACCCAGGCCTCCTCCCTGGTGGCCGCGGCCATGGGGCTGGTCACCCTGCTGGTGCTGATGCCCCTCTTCAAGAACCTGCCCGAGGCGGTGCTGGGCGCCATCGTCATCCACGCCGTCATGCACCTGATGAAGGTGAAGGAGCTGCGGCGCATCTACCGGCTTCGGCGCTTCGAGTTCGCCCTGGCCATGGTGGCCCTGGTCGGGGTGGTGGCCCTGGAGATCCTGCCGGGGCTGCTGCTCGCGGTGGTGCTCTCACTGGTGCTGCTGATCTGGAAGGCCAGCCTCCCCGTCGGAACGGCCCTGGGCCGGGTGCCCGGCGAACCCGGCGCCTACTCGAGCATCGAGAGGCACCCCGGCAACCAGCCGGTGGAGGGCCTGACCATCTTCCGCTTCGACGTCCCCCTCTTCTTCGCCAACGCGTCCCAGCTGCACGACCGGCTGGGCGAGTTGATGAAGGCCGACCCGCCGCCGCAGGCGCTCCTCATCGACCTGCAGTCCTCCACCCTGCTCGACGTGTCCTCGACGGACATGCTCTCCAAGCTGGTCACCGAGGCCCAGGCCAGGAACGTCACCATCATGTTCTGCGAGGTCATCGAGGCGGTGCGGCAGAGCTTCGAGAAGGCGGGGATTGCGGAGAAGCTGGGCGAGGGCCGCATCTTCCGCACCGTCGACGAAGGCGTCCAGGCCTACCTGGAGGCGAAGGGCAAGCCGGGAGCGGAAGGCCTAGGCTGCAGCTTCGGGCTGCGCCGGCTGCTCCGGCTGCTTGCGGAAGGTAGCCACCAGCATGAACACGGAGAGCAACAGCACCCAGGCGGGGAAGAGCAGGCTCGCCCATTCCAGCAGGCTGGTCAGGAAGAGCAGCACCAGCGCCACGGCGATAACCGATGAACGGGATGAAGCGCGGCATGACCCTGGTCTTCAGGAAGATGGTGGAGGAGGAGATGGTGAAGACCGCCCCCATCTTCATGCCGTACACGGTTATCAGGCCCATGGCGGCGTCGCGCCCCAGGTTCCAGGTGTTGAGGTTGGCGGAGGCCTCGGCGGCGCTTCTGAAGCTGTTGAGCATGCCGATGCCGATGGCCCCGGAAGCGAAGAGCATGGCCACGTAGATCAGCCCGCTGCCCAGGAAGACCGTGGCCAGGAAGCGGTCCTCCAGCTCCCCGATGCGGTCGCGGATGACCCCGATCAGCCACAGGAAGGCGATGCCGGCGAAGGGGACCAGGTTGAGGGCGAAGACTATCCACCCCCTGGTGCTGCTCTCGTCCAGCCAGCGGCCCGCGTCGGCGGGGTCGGTGGGCATGGAGAGCTTGATGATGATGGTGGTCACGATTATCAGGACCGCGTAGATGATCCCGGCGATGGCGGCCGCGCGCGGCGTCTTCAGGCCGCCGGGCGTCACCTCCTTCTTCCTTCCTTCCCTTCTCTGTTCGCAAAGCCGCCATTTCTTACCTCCTTTCGTCATAGCATCATTCAAGGCGCATGCGGCCGACTCCTTTGGGGTCAGGTCTCTAATCTTGAATTTCCATCCAGATATTGGTAACCGCCGGACGCTCCCCTGTTTCCAGATACTGGGTTAAAATTCAAGATTAGAGATCTGACCCAGAAGGAGGAGCTGATGCCGGAAGTCACGTTACCAGGACATCGGTGACGCGGAGATACAGTACCTGGACTACGCGGGCGGCGGGCCGGCGGTGGTGATGCTCCACGCCACCGGCTTCCAGCCCTGGCTGTGGCACCCCATCGCCCGGGAGCTGGCGGAGGACTTCCACGTCGTCGCCCCCTACTTCTGCGACCACCGGACCTCCGACCCCCGGGAAGGCGGACTGAGCTGGCTCACCCTCTCCGCCGACCTGGCCGCCCTGGTCGAGCGCCTGGGCATCCCCGGCGCCATGCTGGTGGGCCACTCCATGGGCGCCACCGTCTCGTCCATGGCCGAGGCCCTGCACGGCCCCATCGCCTCGCGCATGGTCCTCATCGAGCCCATCTACCTGCCCTCCCCCTTCTACGAGATGGACATCTCCGTGGAACAGCACCCCATGGCCTCCCGGGCCATCCGCCGCCGCCGCGAGTGGAGCGGAGAGGCCGAGGCCCGCGAGTACCTGGACGAGAAAGCGCTCTTCGCCAACTGGGACCCCGAGATGCTGGAGCTCTACCTGGAGCACGGCATGACCGAAGCGGACAACGGGGCGCTGGAGCTGGCCTGTCATCCCGAGAAGGAAGCGGCGCTGTTCATGGGGGGCCAGGCGCAGGACCCCTGGGAGCTGCTGGACCGGGTCACCTGCCCGGTGCTGCTGCTGGAGGGAGAGACCAGCGAGAACCGGGGCATCGTCGACCTGGGGCGCGCGGCGTCGATCATGCCGCGGGCCGAGCTGAAGGTGGTGGAGGGGGCGGGGCACCTGGTCCCCATGGAGAAGCCCCGCGAGACCCTGGCCGTCATCCGCGATTTCTTCACGGCCTGACCGCAGTCGTAGAAACTATCCCGGTGAAGAAGGGACGGAGCCCAACCTGATCCCATCCACGAAAGGTCCCAGCTATAGGAACTGACGGGCTTCAACGGGACCCCACCGATATTGACGGCGATGGGCATGGCGAGGTCGATGCCCTTGGGCACGCCCGGCGGCCGGCCGACCTCAAGGCCGCCTTCAAAACCAAGCCGGTTCTCGGGGCCTGGCGAGACCTGATTCCCGTCAGCATCAACCAGCTTCAGCTCCCAGTTGAACTTCCTGTTGGCCAGATTCCATGGGACCTCGACGATCATCGCGACCCCCATCATGGCCGGGCTGCAGTGTCCCATCCGCTCCGAGGATGAAAGCTTGCCGGAGACTTGTGCCGCGTCCGCACCGAGGATGCATGCACCTTCGTCTCGGGCGGGATAGCCGCATCCTCTCGACAGGATCACCGGCCGACCGTCGCTACATCTTCACTGTCTCAACTCCAGCCCCGGTCTTCAGCTTGGCAGACGATTCATCTCCAGCTTGAGCATGAGGACCACGCTGAGTCCCTATCTTATCACCTTCTGATGTACCAGCCTCGGCGTCCCGAGCCATACGCCGGCCTGTGACATGACGCGCTATTCCTGGGACCGGATCGAGGTCAGGAGAGAGATCGAGGCTGAAGATCGCAGGCTGGAATAGAATAGGAGCGCAAGAAGACGGGAGGGGAGTAGAGTGTCGTTCTTCGCCAGGTTGTGCCGGGACCACGCCCGGGCCGTAGTCATCATATGCGTCCTGCTCACCGTGCCGGTGGCGGTGGGCATGTCCTTCCTCGAGATCAGGGCGGGGCAGAAGGACCTCATCCCCTCGAAGTTCGAGACCTCCCGCACCCTGGAGCAGGTAGACCAGCTCTTCGGCGGCACCACCAACGAGTACCCCATGGTGGAGAGCGACGCCCTGCTCACCTACCCCATGATCAAGAAGTTCCTCCTCTTCGACGCGGCCATGGCCGAGGCCCTGGGCGAGGACGGCTACGTCTACATCCAGCACTACCTGAGCGCCTACGGGCAGAACGTGGTCGAGCAGGCGCGGCAGGCGGCGGTGGCCCAGGGCCTGTCGCCGGAGCAGGCCGCGCAGGTCCTCACGGACGTGGCCATGGTCCTCGATTTCGGGGAGGGCACCGTGCAGCCCGACCCCGCCGACCCGACCCGGACCGTCCCCTTCGAGCAGGTCATCGAGGACGGGGTGGAGCTGTACCTCGCCAACCCGGTGGCCGACAAGTGGACGGTGGACAAGGAGGGGTCGTCGCTGCTCTCCGGCGACCACCGCTACGCCAAGCTCCTCATCAAGGTCAACCCCGACCTGGACTCCCCCCAGCGCAAGGACTTCGCGGAGCGCGCCGAGGAGTTCTTCCACTCCTACTTCGAGGGAGGGGAGGTGCCGGCCGCGGTGTACGTGTCGGGCGACCCCTCCATCGACAAGGACCTGGAGGACTACGTGGTCTCCAGCTCCGTCCTCATGGCGGTGCTGGCCATGGCCCTGCTGATGTTCCTGCTCTACCTGACCTTCCGCAGGCTCACCGACGTGCTGCTGCCGCTCTCGGTGATCGTGCTCTGACCCTGGTCTGGATCTACGGCCTGATGGGCTGGTTCGGCATGCCCTTCACGGTGGTCTCGGCCATCATCGGCCCCCTGGTCCTCGGCATCTGCCTGGGCAACCTGGTGCACATGATGGGCCGTTTCTACGAGGAGACCGGGTCGGGCCGGGAGCCCAACCAGGCGGCCTACAAGGCCGTGCTGACCGTGGGGGTGGCCATCTTCCTGGCCTGCATCACCACCGTCTTCGGGTTCGCCTCCTTCGGCTTCTCCGACCTGGACGTGCTGCAGGACTTCGGGTACATGGCGGCCGCCGGCATCGGCCTGTGCTTCGTCTTCAGCGTCACCTTCCTGCCGGCCCTGATGAGCCGGCGCGAGGAGCGCCGTCTGCGCCGGGGCACCAGCCGCCCGCCGCGGGGGATGGACATATTCTCCGGGGAGAGCGACCACCGCGTCGACCGCCTGCTGGTGAGGGTCGCGGGCATCTCCCAGAAGAACCCGCGCGCGGTGGTGGTGATCTACGCCGTCCTGGTCTGCGCCTGCCTCCTGGGGACCTTCCGGCTGACCACCACTCCCGACCTGCGGGCCCTGGCGCCCCAGGACATCCCCTCGCTGCAGGCCCAGTACAAGGAGGAGGCGATCTTCGGCGGCCAGCAGCAGGACGTGGTCCTGCTCACCGGGGACGTGCTCGACCCCGAAGGCCCTGGCGGCCATGCACGCCTTCCAGGAGGACCTGGCGCAGACCCCCTACTTCGGCGAGAACGGCAGCTCCAGCATCGCCGAGCTCATCCACGACTACCGGGTGCAGACCGGGAAGGCCCCGGAGGGCGGCCTGTTCGAGGACGGCCTCCCGGCCAGCCAGGCCGAGGCGGAGAGCGACCTTGCGGCCATCGCGGCGCTCTTCGGCTCGCAGGAGGGGAAGCTCATCTCCCAGGACCACCAGGCCGCGCTCATCTCCATCTTCAGCGAGGGCGCCTCCAGCAACGCCGGGCTGGAGGAGAAGAACCGCGTCCTCAACGCGGCCGCCGCGGCCACTTTCGGGGAGGCGGGCGTCCCCTACCAGGTGGGGGGGATAACCCCGCTCACCACCGAGATGCTGGGCAACCTGGTCCCCACCCAGGTCGAGACCTCCATCCTGGCGCTGTTACTCTCGGGGCTGGTGCTGGTGCTCATCTTCCGCTCCCTCAAGTACGGCCTGGCCACGCTGTCCGTGCTGGTGGCGGGCATCTCGGTGGAGCTGGGCTTCCTCTCCCTGATGAATTGGACCCTGGACATGATGACCGTGCTCATCGTCTCCATGATCATCGGCATGGGCATCGACTACGGCATCCACGTCACCCACCGCTTCCTGGAGGAGTACGGGTCGGGGGAGGCGAGCGTGGCCGAGGCGCTGAACGTCACCATCACCCGCATCGGCAAGACCCTGGTGGCCAGCACCATGTCCACCGCGGGGGCCTTCCTGGTCATAGCCTTCTCCAAGATGCAGCCCATCCGGCGCTTCGGGTTCATCACCGCCATCTCCCTGACGGTTTCCCTGCTGGCCAGCCTGCTGGTGCTGCCGTCCATCATCACCCTGATGGAGCGCCGCAGCGTGGCCAGGAAGGCGAAGAAGCCAGCGCCGGCGGAGAGGCT
>CAVRDX010000004.1:0-399374 GCA_963719945.1 uncultured Thermoplasmata archaeon
ACTCCACCAAGGAGGCCATGCTCGCCAAGGAGCATTATGACGACATCGAATCCACGATATTCTACAAGGACATGAGAGCCTGCTCGAAGGGATTCTATGAATACGTCGAGCGCGCGAAGAGGGACTACAGCGTCAGGTACATCAACTCGGACGCCACGGTCCAGGAGAACTCGGACAACCACAATCCGTTGGTAGTGTACGATGTCGGAGGCAGGCAGCAGTCCGAGGAGTTCGACCTCGTCGTGCTCGCAACCACACTCGTGCCGAAGAAGGAGACTACCGAACTCGCGAAGACCTTGGGTCTGAAGCAGGACGAGTTCGGGTTCCTGGAATCCTCTGACAGGATCCTCGGACCCGGCAGGACCGTGGTCCCAGGGATATACCTGGCAGGATACTGCGCCGGCCCAGCGGATATACCCGAGTCGGTCGCTCAGGGCTCTAGCGCGGCGGCGAAGGCGATCGAAGCGCTCGTGCAGGCAGGGGGATGATTCAGATGGCCGAGAACAAGGAATCGATCCAGAATGAGAAGCCGAGGATAGGCGTGTTCGTCTGCCACTGCGGTTCGAACATAGGCGGGTTCGTCGATGTTCCGACTGTCGCGGAGTATGCGAAGACCTTGCCAGACGTTGTCTATTCGACCGACAACCTGTACACCTGTGCCGAGGACGGTCTCAGCAACATAAGGGAGGCCATAAGGAAGCACAACCTGAACAGGGTCATCGTCGCGAGCTGCACGCCGAGGACGCACGCACCGCTGTTCCAGTCGACCTGCGAGTCCGCAGGACTCAACAAGTATCTGTTCACATTCGTGAACATAAGAGAACACTGTTCCTGGGTCCATATGAAGGAGAAGGACAAGGCGACGGTCAAGGCCAAGGACCTCATAAGGATGGGTGTTTCCCGGGCCAGGCTGCTCGTGCCCCAGGAAGAGGTCAAGGTCGATGTCGAGTCTGTCGCCCTGGTGGTGGGTGGTGGAGTCAGCGGGATGACCGCTGCCCTGTCCCTTGCGAACATGGGATTCCCCGTACACCTCATCGAGAGGGACGGAGAACTCGGAGGGTTCGTCAAGCTCCTGAACAACCTCTATGTCACGGACAAGGGGGCGGAGGAGACGATAGCCCCATTGATCAAGAAGGTCAACGAACAGAAGAACATCACGGTATACACCAACTCGATGCTGAAGAGCGTCGAAGGATTCATCGGAAACTACGAGGCCGTAATAGGCCAGAAAGGGACCGAGGACAAGAAGGTCAAGGTCGGGACGATCGTCGTGGCAACGGGTGCGCTGGAGTACATCCCCGAAGGGTTGTACGGCTACAACCAGTTCCCGAACGTCGTCACCCTGACAGAGTTCGAGATACTGTGCAAGAAGAAGACCCTTCCGAAGCTGAAGAGCGTCGCGTTCGTACAATGCGCAGGGTCCAGGGGACAGAAGCTCAGCTACTGCTCCAGGATCTGCTGCAATGTGGCGATCAAGAACGCGATCAATATCGTGGACAATTATGAGAACATGCTCGGGCTCGCCGAGAAGCAGGGCACTGTCGTCGACAAGATCCCGGTCGAGAAGAAGGCGACGGACGAGATCCTCGAGCGCAGACGAAGGAGACGCGGCCGAGGAGCTGAGGGCGAGAGCGATGCCGAAGAGGTGAAGCTTGGCCCGTCCGAGAAGATCGAGGTCACCGTGTTCAACAGGGATGTCATGGCATACGGTGTGGAGCATGAGCTCAACTACAACAAGGCCAGGGAGAAGAGGGTCAAGTTCGTGAGATACACGACCGACAACCTTCCCAAGGTGTTCATGGAGGACAACCAGCTCAAGGTGACCTATTTCCATGAGACGCTCAAGCTGGAGAGGACCATGCCGGTCGATATGGTCATATTGTCGACCCCGCTCGTCGCTCAGCCTGATGCGGAAGACCTGTCGAAGCTGCTCAAGGTGCCGCTGGGCCAGGAAGGATTCTTCCTGGAGGCGCATGTCAAGCTCAGGCCGGTGGACTTCGCGACCGATGGTATCTATGTCTGCGGGACCTGCAAGGGGCCGGCAGATATCTCAGAGTGCGCCATACAGGGTGCCGCTGCGGCATCAAGGGCGGCCATACCGATGGCGAAGGGATATGTGCAGGCCGAGGCGCTGACATCAGTCGTGGACGAGACCAAGTGCACTGGCTGTGGCACTTGTATCGCAGTCTGCCCGTATGGCGCGTTGAGAAAGAACGACAAAGGTCTGGCTGAGGCCATAGCCGCGGCGTGCAAGGGTTGCGGCGCCTGTGGTGCCACATGCCCTGAGGGCGCGATAACTATGACGAATTACACCGATGCTCAGCTGCTTGCTGAAGCAAGGGCAGCTCTCGATGAGGAGGTGTGAGAGATGACAGAAAAACATCACGCCGCCCATCACGAGACGCACGCACCAGAGAAGAAGCACGATGGCGAATGGGAACCGAAAATCATCGGATTCCTCTGCAACTGGTGCTCCTATGCAGGAGCGGACCTGTGTGGAGTCAGCAGGTACCAGTATCCGACCAACATACGCCCGGTCAGGGTCATGTGCTCTACGAGGATCAGTCCGCACCTGGTGTTGGACATCTTCAAAGCAGGAGCCGACGGTGTACTGCTCGGTGGCTGCCACATAGGTGACTGCCATTACATCAGCGGGAACTACTACACGGAGAAGCGCGTGAACCTCATGAAGAAGCTGCTCAAGGAGTGCGGCATAGCGCCCGAGAGACTCAGGCTCGAATGGGTGTCCGCATCCGAGGGAGAGAAGTTCTCGAAGGTCGTGACGGAGTTCACGGAGACCGTGAAGGCCATGGGACCGAACAAGGTCAAGAAGGATGACAGGTTGATGTCCAGGGTAGCGGCCGCGGACATGGCGTCCGAGACATTCCGGTTGAAGGCGCTCGTGGGCAAGGAACTGAACCTTGTCGGCAAGGGTAATGTCTACGACAACAAGCTGGACCCGGCAGAGATAGAGAAGATAATAACAGAGGCGACCTCCGATGAGTTCGAGAGGAGCCTCATTCTTGAGTTGTCCAGGACCAAAGCGAGGTCCGTGAAGGAGCTCGGAGAGATAATGGAGGTCCCGACGGACAAGGTGCTCAGACACATCGTCCTGCTCAGGCAGAACAGTCTGATCGCCATGGAACACCCGGAGGGATTCACCCCCACATACAAGACAATAGAGATCGGAGGTGAGAAGTGATGGCTACTACTGACAAGGTCGGCGCGGTCATGGTTGTAGGCGGAGGCATATCTGGTCTCCAGTCCGCACTGGACCTTGCTGATTCCGGATACAAGGTATATCTGGTTGAGAAGAAGGCGAGCATAGGCGGCACGATGGCCCAGCTCGATAAGACCTTCCCGACGAACGACTGCGCCATGTGTATCATGGCACCCAAGCTGGTCGCCGCTGGCAGGCACCACAACATCCAGCTGATCACGAACGCGGACATCGCCATCGTAGACGGCCAGGCAGGCAACTTCACCGTCACGGTGAGGCAGAGGGCCTTCAGGGTCGATCCGACGAAGTGCACGGGCTGCGGAAGCTGCGCCCAGAAGTGCCCGATCGAAGCCGTGGACGAGTACAACGAGTCGACGAAGATCAGGAAAGCGATCTATGTCGCATATCCACAGGCCGTACCATTGATCTACTCGATAGATCCAGAGAAGTGCATAGGTTGCGGGATATGCGCGGAGGAGTGCAAGGCCAAGGCGGTCGACTACGATCAGAAGGAGAAGGTCCTCGAGATCAAGGTCGGATCGATCATCGTGTCCCCAGGCTTCGACGAGTTCAACGCGCGCCTGAAGACCGAATATGGCTATGGCGTGTACCAGAACGTGGTCACCAGCATAGAGTTCGAGAGGATGCTGAGCGCGACCGGACCTTACTTCGGGACAGTGCTCAGGCCATCGGATGGTGACATACCCGAGAAGATCGCGTTCATACAGTGTGTCGGCTCGAGGGACGAGCATTGCGGCAACGAGTACTGCTCCAGCGTCTGTTGCATGTACTCGATGAAGGAGGCCATAATAGCCAAGGAGCACGGAGGGAACATCAAGCCCTCGATATTCTTCATGGACATGAGGGCCTTCGGCAAGGAGTTCGATGAGTATTACAACCGTGCGAAGAACGAGTACGGCATAAACTTCGTCAGGTCGAGGGTCGCGGCGGTCGCCGAGAACCCGAAGACTAAGAACCTGATCATCAAGTACGTTCAGAACGGCGAGCCGAAGGAAGAGGAGTTCGGTCTGGTCGTGTTGGCCGTCGGTCTGACACCGCCTGCGGACGCGGAGAATCTGAGCCGAGTCATGAAGTTCAGGCTGAACGACGACGGTTTCTGCCAGACAGGCGTGTTCTCGCCAGTCGAGACATCCAGACCCGGCATATTCGTCAGCGGCGCGTTCTCGTCACCGAAGGACATCCCTATGACCGTCGCAGAGGCGAGCGGTGCCGCTGCCAAGGCAGGCACCGAGATAGCAGCCTCCAGGAACACATTGGTCACCAAGAAGGAGTACCCGAAGGAGATCGATGTGGCCGGCAAGGAGCCCAGGGTAGGCGTGTTCATCTGCCACTGCGGTATCAACATCGGCGGAGTCGTCAATGTTCCGGAAGTCATGGAATACGCGAAGACACTGCCAAATGTGGTGTATGCCGAGCAGAACCTGTACACTTGTTCCGCAGATGCTCAGGAGAAGATCAAGGAGAAGGTCAAGGAGCACGACCTGAACAGGGTGGTCGTCGCCAGCTGCACGCCGAGGACGCACGAACCACTGTTCCAGAACACCATCAGGGAGGCTGGCCTCAACGCATATCTGTTCGAGATGGCGAACATCAGAGACCAGTGCTCATGGATACACATGCACGAGCCCAAGGCCGCCACGAAGAAGGCCAAGGACCTTGTGCGGATGGCTCTTGCGAAGTCGAGGTTGCTGGAACCGCTCGAGAACCTCACGATAAGCGTGAACCAGGACGCCCTCGTCATAGGCGGTGGAGTGAGTGGCATGGTATCTGCTCTCGAGTTGGCCAAGCAGGGCATCAAGGTGCATCTGGTTGAGAAGGAGAAGGAACTCGGAGGAAACCTGAGGAAGCTTCACTATCTCCCATCCGGGGACGACCCCGACGAGTATCTCAAGAGGATGGATCAGGAGATCCGAGCGAACAAGAACATCACGCTGCACCTCGGAACGAACGTCAAGAGCATCGATGGATATGTGGGCAACTTCAAGACACAGCTCACAGACGGCTCCGAGATGGAGCATGGTGTCGTCGTTGTCGCCGTCGGCGGACGGGAGTACAAGCCCGAGGGAGAGTACCTGTACGGCAAGAACGCCAATGTGATGACGCTCCTCGAGTTCAAGGAAAAGATGAAGAAGGGAGAGGTCAAGGGCGACTCCTATGTGTTCGTCCAGTGCGTCGGGTCCAGAGAGGATAAGTTCCCGAACTGTTCCCGCGTATGTTGCACGGGCACGATGACCGCGGCCAACAAGATCAAGGACAAGGACCCGAACGCGAAGGTGTACGTCCTCTACAGGGACATCAGGACCTATGGCTTCAGAGAGAAGTATTACAAGGAGGCCGCACAGAAGGGCGTGACCTTCATACGGTTCGACGATGAGAAGAAACCCGTCGTGGATGAAAAGGGCGGCAAGATCGAGGTGAAGGTGTTGGACGAGGACACTGGCAAGGAGGTCGTTCTGAGGCCAGACTGCCTTGTTCTCGCATCCGGAACCAGACCCCAGGAAGACGCCGAGCTGCTCGCGCCCATGCTGAAGGTCCCGATGACCAAGGAAGGGTTCTTCCTGGAAGCGCATATGAAGCTGAGGCCGATCGACTTCGCCACCGAAGGTGTCTATCTCGCTGGTGTGGCCCATTCACCGAAATTCGTGGATGAGAGCATCGCGCAGGCGCTAGGAGCGGTCGCCAGGGCCATGACTGTCCTGTCCAAGACCACGCTGGAGGCCGAGGGGATAGTCGCGAGCGTCAACCAGGAATATTGTGACGGTTGCGGTATCTGCGTGCCGACCTGCGAATACAAGGCGCTCGAGATCATCAACAACAAGGACATCAAGGACAAGAAGATCGTCGATATCAATGTCGGTCTGTGCAAGGGCTGCGGCGCCTGTGTGGGAGCTTGCCCCGCTGGCGCACTGACCCAGAAGGGATTCAGGGACGAACAGATCCTCGCGATGATCGATGCTGCGCTTGAGGGACCGAAGAAGCAGGAGGTGAAGCAATGAGTTCAGATGCTCACAGCCATCATAAAGGCGGTGCGGACCACGGATTCGAGCCGAAGATCATAGTGTTCTGCTGCAACTGGTGCTCGTACGCGGGAGCGGACCTGGCAGGAGTCAGCAGGCTCCAGATGCCACCCCATTTCAGGGTAATCAGGGTCATGTGCTCCGCGAGGGTCGACCCCGAGTTCGTCCTCAGGGCGTTCGAGAGGGGTGCGGACGGCATCCTGGTCGCGGGCTGCCACCCAGCGGACTGCCACTACATAGGTGGAAACTACAGGACCCGCAGGAGGATAGCTTTGCTGAAGATGCTCATACAGCAGTTCGGTTATGACACGGACAGACTGCAGCTGGAATGGATCTCGGCCGGCGAGGGCGAGAAGTTCCAGAAGACAATGACCGAATTCACGAACACGATAAACGAGCTTGGACCATCTCCGATTAGAGGTGGTGAATGAGGATGACTGGGAGAAGGGCCAGGATCGAGGCGGCTAGAAGGACCGTCGAGGGCGAGCGCATAAGATGGCTCCTCGGAAAGAAGGGGCAGCTCACGACGGAAGGTAATGTGTTCGGCGAGAAGATCACGGAAGCGAGGTACAGCTTCATCGTGCAGAAGGCTGCGGCGGTGGAACTGGAGAGGAACCTGCTCCTGTCACAGATGGAGAAGGGACCAAGGACCGTGCACGAGATGCACGATTCCACTGGCATCGCGAAGCCGGAGATCGTCAGGCACATAATCGCCCTGAAGAAGTGGAGGCTGGTCGAACAGACCGGCATGAAAGGGCAGTCGCCTCAGTACTCGGCAGTTCCCGGTAAGCAATCGGACATAGGAGAGGTGAGCTGAAATGGCTGAGAAGATCAAGATCGCGCAGTACTGGGGAGCAGGCTGCGGCGGATGTGACGTAGCACTCCTGGACATAGACGCGAAGATTCTGGACATACATGCGATTGCAGAGGTCGTGTTCTGGCCCATCGGCTTCGATGGCAAGCTGGAAGACATCGAGAAGATGCCCGACAAGTCGATCACGGTATCGTTCTACAACGGAGCCATAAGGAACTCCGAGAACGAGCACGTGGCCAAGCTGCTCAGAGCGAAATCGGTGATAGTGATAGGCTTCGGGTCCTGCGCCTGCTTCGGTGGGACGCCCGGCCTGGGCAATGTGACAAACAGGGAAGAGGTATTCGAGACAGTCTACAAGAAGACGCAGTCCACAGATAACCCCAAGGGGATCTACCCACAGGAACTAACCAAGGTCCCCGAAGGCGAGCTGGAGCTGCCGAAGTTCTACAACGATGTCAAAACGCTCGACGAAGTGATAGATGTCGACTACTTCATGCCCGGCTGTCCGCCGACGGTCAACCTGATCGCACTGGCAGTCGATGCCGTCGTCCAGCATGTGACGAAGGGCGCGCCGTTGCCGCCGAAGGGCACTGTGATCGCCAGCGACAAGACCCTGTGTGACGAGTGTAAGAAGGAGAGGGTCGAGAAGAACAGGAGGATAGAGAAGATCTATCAGGCTTACGAGATCAAGCCCGACCCCAAGAAGTGCCTGCTGGACCAGGGAATCATCTGTATAGGACCAGCGACCAGGGCGGGCTGTGGCGCGATGTGCCCCAACGCGAACATGCCCTGCAGAGGGTGCATGGGCCCGACCAAGGCAGTCATCGACCAGGGCGCGAGCATGTTGAGTGCCGTGTCTTCTCTGCTTAACATCACAGATTCGGAGTCAAAGTTAAGTGAGGAGCAGATAATGGAAATGATGATGCAGGTCAAGGACCCGCTCGGCACGTTCTACGCGTTCACGCTGCCGAAGTCCCCGCTTAGAAGGATTGTCAAAGAGCGCAAGAGGAAGGGGTGATTGCAATGGCAGGACCTATCATCAACGATACAACGGTGAAGACGAAGGAGAAGAAGATCACTATAGACCCGATCACGAGACTGGAGGGGCATGGCAAGATCGAGATATTCCTGGACGATGCTGGGAACGTCGCGAACGCATACCTCCAGGTCCCGGAACTCAGAGGATTCGAGAGGTTCTGTATCGGCCGTCACGTGCAGGAGCTGCCCGTGCTGACGAACAGGCTCTGCGGTGTATGTCCAGCTGCGCACCACATAGCGTCGACGAAGGCTTTGGACGCCGTGTTCAACGCCGAGCCGACTGCGACCGCCAAGAAGCTCAGGGAGCTGTTCTACATGGGACAGTACACCCACAGCCACATAGCGCACTTCTACGCCCTCGCGGCGCCTGACTTCGTCCTCGGACCATCGGCCCCGGCCAGCAAGAGGAACGTGCTGGGGGTCGTGGACGCAGTAGGTGTCCCGATCGGTGCCGAAGTGATAAAGCACAGGTCTTACGGTCAGAAGGTCCAGGAGATAATCGGTGGAAGGGCGACGCACCCGGTGTTCGGCCTCCCCGGCGGAGTCTCCAAGCAGATAAGCGAGGAGGAGCGCCTGCAGATGGTGGAGATGGCAAAGTCGTGTGTCGAGTTCGGCAAGTTCACGATAAAGCTGTTCCACGATGTCGTGCTCGCCAACAAAGACTACCTCGGACTCATCCTGAACCAGGACGCATACTACCTAGAGACCTACTACATGGGTATGGTCGACAAGAACAACAAGAGCAACTTCTACGATGGTGACATCCGCGTAGTCGACCAGACCGGCAAGCAGGTCGTGAAGTTCAAGCCCAGCGAGTACCTGGACATAATCGCCGAGCATGTCGAGCCATGGACCTACATGAAGATGCCCTACCTGAAGAGCGTCGGATGGAAGGGCTTCGAAGTCGGTCCATCGAGCGGCATCTACCGTGTCGGTCCTCTGGGCAGGATAAACGTGTGCGAAGGATACACCACACCTCTGGCTCAGGCCGAGTACGAAGCGCTCGCGAAGACCATGAAGGACCTTGGAGTCAAAGGTCCCGTGCACCACACGCTCGCGTATCACTGGGCAAGGGTGATCGAGCTGCAGTACGCCGACGAGAGGATGCTCGAGCTCGCAAACGACAAGAGCATCACAAGCGATGACATCAGAGGAGCGTTCAACCCGCCGACCGAAGGGGTAGGCATCTGCGAGGCCCCGAGAGGCACGCTCATACATCACTATGCCTCGGACAAGGACGGCATCTGCACGAAGATCAACATGGTGGTCGCGACGACCAACAACTACGCTGCGATCAACACGAGCGTGAAGCAGGCGGCGAAGGCGTTGATCAAGAACGGCGAGGTCTCGCCAGGTCTGCTGAACAAGGTCGAGATGGCTTTCAGATGCTACGACCCCTGCAACTCGTGCGGGACACACGCCCTGAACGGCGGCCCTGCGCTCGCAGTGAACATCCACAGAAAGGACGGCACTGTCGTCGAGACGCTCAAAAACTTCTGAGAAACTCTGGAGGGGAAACCCTCCGAATTACGATTTTTCATTGATCCAAGCAACAGTGCGGACAGGATAAATATGGCAGAAACCGTTGAGGATGGCATGAGGACCTTGGTCATAGGTCTGGGCAACCCTATATTGTCGGATGACGGCGTGGGAATACATGTCGCCAGGAAGTTGAGGGAGATGTCCATACCATCCATAGATGTAGAGGAGCTCGCTGCGAGTGGACTGGAACTCCTCGACATGATCGTAGGCTATGACCAGGTGATAGTCGTGGATGCGATCAAGACTGAGAACGGTCGCCCGGGAGAATTCTACGCGCTCCGTGAAGAGAACTTCGAGAATACTGTCCACGGGGCTTCCCCGCACGGGATAAATGTCGCCACTGCATTCGCGCTGGGAAGGAAGATAGTGCCCGATAAGATGCCGAAGGAGGTTGTCTTCATCGCCATCGAAGCGGACGACCTCATAAA
This sequence comes from uncultured Thermoplasmata archaeon, assembly GCA_963719945.1. GTDB lineage: Archaea > Thermoplasmatota > Thermoplasmata > UBA10834 > UBA10834 > UBA9653. The sequence continues at coordinate 10,081 of CAVRDX010000004.1, forward strand.
TGTGAGCGAGGAGCTGACAGACACCGTCTCCAAGGCGCTACCCGGAATCATCGAATTCGTAGTCGAGACCGCGAAGGGACTCACGACCAAATCGACTGAAGCGTGACGGATCAGCATATCCGAGGTACAGGGTCCCCGACGGGAGGTTCTATGACCCGTTTGCCACCGGTGTGAGTCGCCATCATCACGCCCGAGAATTCGCTTGAGGCCACTCCGATTATGGCAGCGTTTCTTCCCTCGGGCCTGGAGCGTATGGCGGAGAGGACTTCATCAGCCATTGATGGCACGACCGCGATCAGCACCTTGCCCTCGTTCCCTATCTCAAGTGGATCGATCCCCAACATCTCGCATGCAGCCAGGACCTCGTTATCGATTGGAAGATCCTCTTCAGAAATCCTGATTCCGACCCTGGACTTCCCGGCCCACTCGTTCAGTAGGTTCGCAACACCACCTCGTGTAGGATCTTTCATCGCTGTGATGCCGCCGACCTTGAGTGCCTCTTCTATCAGGGAATTCAATGGTTTCGCGTCACTGTGCACTACCGTATCGAAACCGTATCCTTCTCGGAAGGAGAGCAGCGCGACCCCATGGTTCCCAATCGATCCTGACGCGATGATGATATCACCTGAACCCACTGATGAATCGTTCGGCCAATTATGTTTGAATTCTCTCGATTGACGGACCTTCTGGATATTATGATCGAGATGATCCGACCGTCTGCCGATGCCGCTGGTATTGATGAATAATCCATCCGCTGCGCCCTTCTCGACCACTTTCGTGTCACCCGTGACGATCCTGACCCCGGCAGACTTTGCCGTGAGGCTGATGCTCCTGACGATCCTCTGAAGGTCCTCTTCTGAGAAACCCTCCTCGATGATCATAGCGCATGATAGAGCGATTGGCTTGGCGCCCATGACACTGATATCGTTCACGGTACCTGCAACAGAGAGAACACCGATATCTCCGCCTGGAAAGAAGAGCGGTTTGACCGTATAGGAATCCGTCGTGAATGCGATTCCGTCCACAATGGCTGCGTCATCCAAAGCAGACAGAGGTATCTCGCCAAAGTCGTGGTCCAACTCCTCAATGACGAATTTGCGGATGAATTCCTGCATCCGCTCCCCTCCGGCTCCATGTGCCATCGTGATCTTGACCATACAATACTCACAATGATTGTTCGAAGAGACATCCAAGTAATAATGCTTTCGGCATACTGGCATAGGCGCAATTGCAGGAATAGATTGATAACGCGCGTGTGGGTTCTGATATTCGGATGTTGACAGGGATACTTCTCACTGGAGGTCACAGTACTAGGATGGGCAGAGACAAAGGGCTCCTAAAGCTCGGACAGATGCCAATGGTGCTCCATGCCCTAGAAGAAATGTCTGGGACCATGGATGAGATAATCGTCTCGGTCGGCGTGGGCAGAAGAAGTGATTACGAACCGATCTTTGCCGGAAGAGCGCGCATAACAGAGGATTCGAGAGATGATCTTGGCCCGCTAGAAGGAATCAGAGCGGCGGTGTCCTCATCCAATAGCGATCTTGTCGCAGTCTGTCCTTGTGATACCCCTTTCGTGCGCGCTGAGATATACAAACTCCTCCTAGAGGAATCGAGGGACTCAGAGGGCGCGGTTCCCATCATAAGGGGTTTCCCGGAACCGCTCCACGCGATCTATAGCAGGGACGCAATTGAGAGAGCGTGCACGGAGGTCGTCGAACGAGGAGGATTCAGAGTGTCGGAGATGTTCCAATATATGGACCTCAGATTCATTCAAGAGACACGCATACGCGAGGTCGATCGTGAATTGTCCAGCTTCTGGAATCTCAACTCCCCAGAAGATTTCCGGAGGGCTGAGATGATATTGACAGAGAGGGACCGCGAAAAGTCGTTATTCTCTCGAGCGCACACTATCTAGAATCTCATCGACCCTCTCCTTGGCCTGACCAATCTGCATGGCATCGACAAAATGCTCTTTGCCCGTATACGTCAAGTAATAGGCGCCGACGATTGCGACTATCAGCCCAGCTAATGCATCGAAGAAGAGATCCATCATAGTATCCGTAAGTGAGTATTGGAGGTGACTCCCCGACAGCTGATCATTTGCATATTCCATCAGTTCCCATACGACACCAATCGCCATGGTGAACATCGAGATGAACATGGCCAGGAATGGTCTGGGCAAGAAGATATTGTCACTGTATTTGTCCATCGCGACGACCACCACGAAAGCCAATGCAGCTATCAGGGAAGCGGACATAGCATGAGTCAGATGATCCCAGCCAGGGATGGAATCGTAGAAGCCTGAGAATCCTCCGGCAACGTGCAGGAACAGAGCTATTACTATCCAGAAGTTCAGCTCGACGGGTAGGACTAGCCGCAAATCCTTCCGCAAGATTGAGGGGATTGTGCTGATCGCGAGGGAGATGAGTGCTGCAGGAACCCAGGTATAGTTGGCAGTCACAATGCCCACCAAGGTAATGGCAACCATGCCCGCCTGCATGGTTCTGGATAAGAATTTCAATCTTTCCTCCAGAGCCTCACCTCCCACAGATGGATCAGACCAAGAGCTTGGCGCCTCTCCTTCGACATCGTTTTCGTGTAAGCGCCATAGACGATACCCATCAGAACACCGCCAATCATCGTCCAGAGCAGCCCATTCATGACAGCACCATTGGTGGTCAGGTTGTCTGTCTCGAATAACGAATCGCCGATGAATTCCCCCAGATACCAGAAGCCAGATATGGCTAGAGTGAACATGAAGACGAAGAATATCGATAACGGTCTGTTCATCCTGACCGCGGTGAACATTTCCAATTCTATTGTCAACAGGAAGCCGAGCGTGGAAAGTGAGAACGCCATGGCGAGTGAGGTCATATCATCCCACCATGCGATATTTGCGCTGAAGACCTCAGAACCCTCTGATATGTGTAACAGCATCGGTATGGAAAGAAGCAGAGCCATCTCCCACGGGACTGCCCTGAAAGGGTCCCTCGTCATGATTATCGGGAGTATGTACAATGAAAGAGCGAATATCCCGAATGTTGCCCAGATGAGATCCAGCTTTATTATGGAATAGACGGTCGCGAAGAACAATATCAGACTCGATATCCAAGAGATCTCGGCCTCTATGATCCGCCTTGAATTCTCCAGGAGTGTCTTAGCTCCATCATTCTGTCCATCATCGTTCACGGCCATCTACACTCTGCATGGTGTGCCAACGAGCGAGCTGCTACGCATGGCATCAATGAGCCTCACTGGTCTCGAACCTATATGCACCCTTGGGCACACGGATCTCGAATTTCACACCCTCACCGTGCTTTCCGACCTCATCTATCTTGATTCCAGTGATGCTCAGGACCTCACGAGTCATGTAGAGACCGAGTCCGGTATGTTTTCCGAAACCGCGCTGGAACAACTTCTCCCTATCGACATCAGATATCCCGATTCCATTGTCCTCATAAGTTACGACCAACCCATCATTAGTCTCCCTCTGATGAATCCTTATCTTCGTCACCCTCTCGCCATGACGGAGTGAGTTCTCGACAAGGTTGTGGAACACCCTCTCGACCATCTGATCTACATATAATGAGACACCCTTCAATTCTATCTCGATCTCCACACCCTGCCGCTCCAATCCGGAGATGCCGTCCTCAATAGAATCATTTGCATCCACCCACATTGGAGCCTTCACACCTAATTCTTGATAGTCTGCTGTGAATTCGAGCTGGCGTCTAATCAGATGAGCAGCTTTGTTGATTGACTCCAGATGCTTGATCAGATTCTTTTCGTTGGGGGATTCCAGAAGCATATCGGACCAACCGAGGACTATCGAGAGCTGGTTCATTATATCGTGGCGAGTAATGCTACTTAGCAGACTCAGCTTCGTGTTCGCCTGTTCGATAGCCTGTTGATAACGTCTGAGCTCCGAGATATCTAAACGCACTCCTCCGATCACGAAACCGTCGCCCGATGGGTCGGATATCGGAAACTTGTATGCGAGCCATTCATGGGGGCCATCCGCTCCGGGGATGATCTCTATGTTCTCCTGAGTTTCCATTGTGTCCAGAACCCTGTCATCGATTTCTTTTAGCACTTTGGCGGTTTCTTCGGAATACAATTCTGCATCGGTTTTTCCGACCAATTCTGAACCACTGGCCCCGACTGTGTTCTCCATTGCCCTATTGACATAGAGGTATTTCCCAGATGTGTCCTTCATGAACGCAACGGCTGGAGAATTGTCCATGAATGTCTTGAATCTGGCTTCGGTCAATGCCAACAATTCCTCGATTCTCTTCCTATCAGTCACGTCCACTACAATTCCTTGAAGATGGGTTACGGTTCCGGAGTTGTCTCTTCTGACTAGCGTTCTATCATCGACCCAATAAAGGTCGCCTGTAGGAGACACGATTCGGTATAGTTGAGTGAAGTAGTCAATGTCCTCTGAGAGATATTCTTTCACTTCCGATGCAACTCTCTGGACATCATCTGGGTGAATAATATCCGCAAAAGTGACCTCTCCTTTCATCAGTTCTGAAGAGGTGTAACCGAATTGATGGACATTCTCTGAGACGAATTCCACCGGCCATCCACTGGAATTCAGCCAGAGAAAAACAACTGCAGGGCTCTTGTTTATGATAGCCTCCAATTCGCGTCTCTCCGCCAACGCCCTCTTGAGCGCCTTCTCATACAATATCCTCTCAGTCATATCCCGAAGGACACCGATAAGATAGACTGAATTTCCGAGCGGGTCCTTGACGAGGCGTGCTGATAATTCACCCTCGAGTGTTCCACCACTTGGAATTTGGAGCGTGAACGGCATCTCGCTGATCTCGCCATGTTCCCGAATTTGCTTAGCGACAGCGATGGCGTTATCACGATCGCTTACCTCCGAGAAGCGCAAAAGCGTTCTGACCGATGACTTCGTCCCTGGACTTATAAGAAAACATCTTCATAACCGCATGATTCACATCGAGGATGAGACCTTCCACATTCGCTATCACAATACAGTCTGGAGAGGATTCAAGGACACTTCTTAGAATGTCGCGTTCACGCTTCAATTCGATTGGATCGGAAGCTTCGTCGGTTATATCCAGGCCAGCAATCATTATACATTTCTCCCCGGCGAGTTCAATAGGTTCTATCAACATCTTTGCCAACCTCATCTTGCCGGCTTTCGTCTTGAATTTGATCTCAAGATTGACTGCAGATCCTATCGAGGACAATATCTCTTCAGCTCTATGGCAAAAATCCTTTTCGAATGCGCCGACGTCTGAGAGCGTTCGACCTAGCAACTCGCTTCTCGTATAGCCAGTTGCATTCAAATATCTCTCATTGACCTCGACCACGTGCTTGTCACTCTGACGACAGATCAACATCATGTATGGGCTCGCACGGAACATGGTGGAAAACTTGTTCTCGGATTTCAAGAGCGATTCCATCATCTTTTTGGTTTCAGTCAACTCAGAAGCGACAATCAATGAGCCGAGATATGCTTGTCCCCGGAATCAAAGATTGAGGATGCACCCAAGAGAACCTGCAGCCGTGAGCCATCTGATCTCAGGAACTCGGATTCCTGCTGTTCTCGGGAAGGATCGGTGCTTTTGAAGATCGACTCTGATTCATCTCAGACCAGGGTGAATCCAGGAAGGAATACAATGACAGACCATCGAGTTTCTCTCCTGGACGCCCCAGCATGTGAGCGATTCGCGGGTTCGCGAAGGTGATCTCGCCGTCTCCATCAACCATCATGATGCCAATATTCGCGAGTTCGACCAACTGACGGTACCTCTCTTCGCTCTCCAGCAGTGCCATGCGCGCGCGCTCGTTATCGCTGATGTCTCTCACATACTCGATAACACTTTCGATCTCACCTGTACTCCCTATGGCTCATGGGGAAGCTGTAGAGTTCGAACCATCCCACTATTGCTCCGGCTTTGTCGATCTTTGGCACGACTTCCCTGTGGGCGATCTCCATGCATCAGTGTATGATAGTTGGGCAAATCTCACAAGGGATGGATCGTCCGTGATACGCTTCGTAGCATTTCTTGCCAGCCAAAGGCAGACGAGTGAGGATACCATCGTTCCATGGCCCCGTTCACCCGAAGTGATGTTGTAGTTGGCATCGAGCACACTTATTCCATCTTGAATGCTGTCGAATATGTTCGATAGGAATCTCTCGCTCTCGGATACTTCGAGCTCGGCACGCTTCTGGTTGATGCTCTTGGTCAGCATATTCACTAACTCGGGATATTGTGTCTTTGGGTCGCCGCCTTTAGGAATGTAGAAATCAGCTCCACTGTTCAACGCATGAATCGCGACGTCTTCCCGGCCACGGCCCGTCAACATGATGAAAGGGATCATGATCCCCTGCGCCCGGAGTATTTTGAGGAACTCGAGGCCATCGATATCAGGCATCATGAAATCGGATACGACCGCTTCGTGTCCTACTCTCTTTGCCAGGACATCAAGAGCTTCCCTCGCGGAAGTTACCGCATCTGTCACGAAAACTCCGTCTCGTTCAAGGAAGAACTTCAAGACTTCAAGATAAGCTGGGTCGTCGTCGACGAGTAGGATCTTCATCTGCAAGGTACCACCCACCTCGAGATTGCGAAACTGTCGCGAACTCACCTATGGTCCATGTGCGTATTTATTATCTGCCATTCTGCCGGCGTTGTACATGCCAATGATGCCTAGAGAGATGAAAAAGAAGAGCGAAGGGATATGAGCGCTGAGGGGGAGATTTGAACTCCCGAGGCGCGAACGCCACGAGCTAACCGGCCGCTTATAGCGGAGTTTCCAGACTCGCGCCTTACCGGGCTGGGCCACCTCAGCTTTCTAACCACCAAAAAGGTTGCCATATTTAAGAATATGCGCAACCAACGGGATGCAGCCATAAGAGACCGCCGCACGTCGGACAGGTAGGAACCCGATTCACTCCTTCGTGTTTCCCCGGAGTATCGCCCCAATGCGATCGAATAGTTCTGGCCGACTGTCCCTGAGAAGCGGTCTGAACCTACGGGCAGCATCCAGATCCTCGAAATCGATCTCGTGCGTGACGATATCCTCCTCGAGTTCCTTGGCCTTGATCATCTCGTCCCCTCGAGGACCATAAAGTACACTCCCACCACCGAACACAAGGGAACCATGTACTCCAACGAGGTTCGTATATGCCAGGAACACGCTATTCTCAGAAGCTCGTGCGGGCATGACCTTCTCGAAACTCGGCCTTGAGGTCGTCGGGGCGGCGGATATGTTTATGAGCAGCTGGGCGCCCATGAGCGATTCGAGTTTGGCGAGTTCTGGGAAGAACATGTCATAGCATACCATCAGTCCGATCTTGGCGTGCATGCCCTGTGCCACAACCGCATCATTTCCAGGAGTGAAGAATACTCGCTCTTCGAATGGACCGAAAGTCGGGAGGTACATCTTGTCGTATCTGAATAGCTTGCCATGGCCAGTCGCGAGGATGCTTGAATTGTAGATTAATCCACGTATTCTCTCGTCTCTTATGGGTGCCCCAAATACGATGTCTTTCTTGGTCTCCTTTGCGAGAGAAGCCATCGCCATGATACTAGGGCCGTCCATTGGCTCAGCTTGCTTGAAGAGATCATCCCTCGGAAGATAGCCAGTCAGAGAAGTCTCAGGGAAGATCACTATTCGCCCTTTCGTTCTCCGAACTATGGAGCTCATACGCTTGAGATTCGCCGATTTGTCGTGCAGTTGGCATGTGATTTGAGCGAGAGTCACGGTTGTGCGAGTCATTCTATTCGGCATCGAGATACAGATAGATTAGATTTTACGGCTGACAACTATCATTTCCGAACCATAACGGCTATATCCGAACCATGCCATCAGAGCTGTGATGAAGACCCCGCAGCTCAAGGAAGGAACTGAGAGGATCATCGAGCGGTTCCTGGCGGAGAAGCTGAGGAAGATCGGAGCCAAAGGCTTCGTAGTAGGAGTCAGTGGAGGAATTGATTCTGCAGTCGTCCTCAAACTCGCAGTGAGGGCCGTCGGAAAAGAGAAGATTCTCGGGATCCTGATGCCTGAGCGAGATTCTCCTAAGGATGACGTCGTAGATGCCGAGGATTTGTGCAAAGCCGAGGGTGTGAAGCACATGACCATCGACATAACGAAGATCGTCGATGAATACGCATCCGTGCTCGAAAAGGCGGATAAGAAGGCCCTTGCCAATGTCAAGGCGAGGTGCAGGATGACCATCCTATACCATTATGCGGGAGCGGAATCAAGGCTGGTCCTGGGGACCAGCAACAAAAGCGAGTTGCTCGTAGGATACTTCACCAAGTTCGGGGACGGAGGGGCGGACCTCGAACCCATCGGAGACCTGTACAAGACAGAGGTGCGTCAGCTCGCGGATATATTGGGCGTGCCAGAGGGGATTAGAAAGAAGGCGCCCTCTGCGGGGCTATGGAAAGGACAGACCGATGAGAAAGAGATGGGGATCACCTATGAACGACTTGACTCGATACTCCACGGAATCGAATTAGGGCAGAGTGATAGAACCATCGCCGAGAACGCCGAGACCACTGTGAAAGAGGTGCTCCGCATAGAGAGAACGGTCAGACTCTCATCCCATAAACGGAAGTTCCCACCCGTTGTGAAGGTGGGAATGAGGACACCAGGCCTTGACTGGCGAGAGGGCGATGAGGATATCTGACCTCACGGCACTGTTTCTGAAGAATCAGAGATACCGCTTTGGAATAGCCATCTTTGCTGCGACCAATGGGTCGACGACCTGGGAAATCCCAAGATTCGCTGCCGCACTGGCAATCATATAAGCGTCCTCGAAATTCATCCCCTTCGAATTCATGATGAATCTGACCATGTCCTCAGTGGCGATCTTCGAGGCCTTATCCAGAGTCTCGGCCGCCGCGTAGGTAATCCAATGTGTGGGCGTCTCGATCATGGGTCGCGATAGTTGAAGCCATTCGCATCTCGAAAGACGGATGGTCAATTCAGCCGATACCTCCACACCGCAGCCGCATACCTCCCCATCACCCATGGCAGCGTGGACGTCACCCAGCGCCACCATGCCCCCATCCACGAATGTCGGGAGATAGACTTTGGCCCCTGAACCCAGCTCACGCGTATCGAGGTTTCCACCGAAATCACCCGGAAAATAGGTCGGGTATTCTCCCGTCGCGGGTGAAACCCCCACCACGCCCACGTGAGGGTTGGCATCTATCCATAGATCACCATCGATGCGAATCTTCTTCCCCTTGACCTCGACAATCCTAACCTTCGTTCGTCTGACCATGTCGCTCAGATTGCCCAGATCAGGCGAGACCACAATCACACCTTTGGAACCACAGACTATCCTTTCGATTGATACGCAGATGACATCGCCAGCATGCAACCCATCGACCATTATTGGACCAGTTGCGGGATTCACGGTATCCAGCTCGATATCCTCGAAAACGCTCTTATCACTCTTGAGCTTGGATCCAAATGCATCTTTTGTCTGCACAAGGACCCGTTCGCCGTTCTTCACCACATAAGCAGGAGGGTTCTTGGCAGAGAATTGGTAGATGACCTTCCTAGAGCTCAGCTTCTTCATAGCCTCACCATCTGGACGTTAGGGCCAACTTCTGGAAATACCTTCCCATAGTGGCAAAACGGACCCCAAACGTTTATGTAAGACATTAGGTTTGCTTGGAACTACCGAGCTCCTGTAGTGTAGTGGCCAATCATTCGAGCCTCTCGTGGTCATCCGCAAGGATGGCCGGCGATAGCTCGATACCCGGGTTCAAATCCCGGCGGGAGCACCATTTTTCGTTTCGTTAAAGTCATGTATTGCAGAAGAATCTTCACCGACACGAATATTGGTGTTGATGAAGATGTTCCCATGAAAGATACATTGACCGTGAAGGCGATTCTATTCGACTGGGGAGACACCATCATGAAGGTCTTCCCAGAGTACCCGGGTCCGATGGCTCACTGGCCAAGTGTCGCGATGGTTGAAGGGGCGGACGACCTACTTCGAAAGCTCAGAGATAATTATCTCTTGGCGCTGCTGACGAATGCGGGTGACTCGGGCTCTGGGTTGGTGGTAGATGCCCTCACGAGGGTGGATCTCCAAGTCGCGTTTGACTATGTATTCACTGCAAAGGATCTTGGCTCGAAGAAACCTGAGGCGGCCTTCTTTCAAGCAGCTCTCGGAAGAATGGGCGTAGAGCCTGATGAAGCGGTGATGGTAGGTGACGATTTCGATAAGGACATCGTAGGTGCAAGAAAGGCGGGGCTAAGAGCGGTATGGTTCAACCCGGAGGGCAAGGAAGCGCCTCGAAGTCATGATCGAGCAGCGGATGCTGTGATAGGTCGATTGGGTGAGCTAGAGGATGCGCTTAAATCCATGCGATAGCTGGCATCATATGATGAAAAGGAAAAGGAAATGGTTTAGTAGTTTCTCCGAAGACTCAAATGACATCCATGAGCTCTTCTATCTGACCATTGGCGTCATCCAACGCGATCCACATCAACTCGAAGGAATTCTCGAGCTGCACCAATGAGATGGCCCCCAGCTTCTCAGCCAATGAATCTATCGCCCACATAGCATCGGCCAGTGTGACAGTCTTGTCTTGTTTTACCTGCTTCAGAGCGTCGTATTCCCACCATATATCTACAGCGAGCTGAAGATGAGTCTGAAGACCCCAAGATGCGACCCGGTCACCCGTGAGCCTGTCCCTCTGGTCGAGGTAGTTTCCATAGGACATATAGTCATAGTACCATGTCATCCCGACCCAATTGAGAGTCCCAAGTCCAAGGTCACTCTCGTCGTCGGAACATGTCCAGAGCTTCTGAAGGCTCCACCAGAGATGATAGACATCATTGAGAGGCTGCTGGTAAGGATACCAATCCTGCTCCCACACACCGATTGCGACGAGGTTTCTATCCAGGGTTCCCGTGATCGACATCAACTTCTTGTTGATGTAGGAGGCCATCGACGAATCCGCTGCAGATATATCCGCCTTGAGTAGCTCGACGTTATTCGCGAATCTCGCGGCCTCGACTACCAGCTGGTCCCTGTTCCAAGTGCTCATTCCGTAATAGTCGTAAATCTCATCCAGAGCCGATACGCCCCATAGATTCTCGCCCAATATGTGGCTGTTCAGATCCGTCGCGAGAGTGTTGAAGTTGTACGGTATGATCTCGTACGAAGCCAGCCTCACGGTCATATCGGATATCACCGCAAACAGCTGCTGAAGATATCCATAATCGATGATGTCTGGTGCATCACACTGGGTGTGGTAGTAATAAGTCTCCCAATCCTCGGATGTGGTCTCGAACTCGATTCCGGGGACCCCGGCTGCCGAGAATGTCCAATGGTCTGCCCATGTATGAGCATTGTTCACTGCGGATGCGCCGTAGGGAAGGTTCTCCTGGTTTGCGGCTAGAACCTGCCGCACGAAGCTGTAAACCTCGGGTACGCAGTTTACATAGACCGGTTCACCGGCCATCCCCATCAGCTCCATACACAGATACGCAACGCTCTTTCCGACCCACTCAGGATGCTCCACATTTATCTGGTAATACGCCCCCCAGCACCAGTCGAAATAGGTGTCGTCGATACCATATTCCTCTGCAGTATGAGATGTGAATATGATCGTCCTCTCGAGCTCGACCTGGCTGTGTTTCACCACATCGGCCATGGCTTTCGCAATCACGAGCATCGCGGCAATGCCGGATGTATCGTCCATTGCGCCCTGGAACCACGCATCATGGTGTGGGCCGAAGATGACATACTCATCATCTGGCTGACCATAGTTCTTGCCGGGGAGGAAACCCACGACGTTGTAACCGTAGCCACCCAATTCCATCGGGATCTTGACGATGTCGCTATACATCGTCACGGTGATGCTCTCTCCTGATTCCAAACGCTCCACGATGGCGGTCGCATTCTCCTTTGATATCGATATCAGCGGAGGCCATCCAGGAACATATAGACCATCATGACACGAAAGGGCAAAGTCGTTCTGGCCGACATTGCAGTCGATCGTTGTCACGACTATCCCTGCTGCGTCGTGCTCCCACGCAGCATATGCGATCGAATCTACCCAGAAGTCATATCCGATCCAATTGACAAGCACGATCTTGCCTTCGACGTCCTTGCCGATGTAATCGCTATCATACCCATTCCCGACCCAGACGATCTCCGAGGTTATGGATTCGTGTATCTTCTCGGTACTCTGATTGTCTGTCCCAGGGAACCCTCCAAATGAAGCAGCGGCCACCTCACCGAGATCAGGAACGTTCAGATACGCTGACCGGAACTGCCACGAATCCAACGGCACCTCTTCCTTGGCTATGTCGGAGAGGCCGATCTTGCGCATCTCCTTCGCCACGTATTCGGCCACTTCAAGGTCCGCAGGCCCACCTGCACCTCTGAAACCGAGTGGGCTGTCGCCCATGGCACATACCTTCGTGATTATGTCCTGTGCATACTTCATATCGAGGTTCGCAACAACATCTGTATTCCAATCGACCTCCTTCGGATCTGATGCCAGCGTAGACATCGGCAACGCCAGGACCAACGCGAAGAATGTCGATACAAGCACTCTGCTGAATCTGCTCTCCATCTGATTATCCCCCCAAACTCCCCTCGCATATAGCAGCGGAATCTTATCCGTATAGCACTGTTGACTAAAAATCCATTCTGGGACAATAATGAATCAAATCATGAAATGCAGATTTCAACAGTCAATGTACATTATTGATGCGGAAAAGCAATATTATTCTAGATAAAGTTAGCGAAATAGCATTTTAATAAGCGCGAAGTCATACACCTGATCGGTGGGGACTCGGTTATGCAGTGGGAGATTGAGTTCTCACGAGGGGGAACATATCTTGAACAAGAGGAATATCAGACTAGCTACCGCAGTGTTCCTCGCGGCCATCATGCTGGCGCCAGGGATTATCCTGGCCAAGCAGGTCCGAGGAGAGGAAACGACATCTTGGACATATGCCCTTTTCGTGAACGGGGACAACGACCTTGAGAAGTACTGGGATGATTACAGCTTGCCCGCGCTGTTGAACATCCCTGCGAACCCGAATGTCAAGATCGTGGCGTACTTGGACAGGATGAGCACAGTAGGCACAGAAGTCATCGAGATCTCGGGTGGGACATGGAATGTCGTCGCGACATATCCTGAGATGAACTATGGTGATGGGGCAACATTCTCCTGGTTCCTATCGGATGTCAACGCGATGTATCCCTCTGACAAACTCGCGGTCAACGGTTGGGACCATGGATACGCATGGAGGTACTTCAGCAACGACCAGACATCCGTCGATAGGATAACCATGCCGGAGATGCAGGCAGCCATAGAGAACGCCGGTGTCTACATAGACATTCTCGCGTTCGATTGCTGCAACATGGCAAGCGTGGAGGTCGTCTATCAGGCATCGCTGACCAACCTGGTCGGGATACTCGTCGGATCCGAGGAAACGATCCCAATGAACGGATTCCCATACGACCTCATGCTGACACCGCTCGCACTAGATGAATCAAGGACGCCACAGCAAGTCGCAGTGGACATGGTCGAAGGATGGGCAGCGTATTATGATCCACTCAGTTGGGCAACGACAGTGAATCTCGCTGCGATAGATGTGGCGACGATCGGTGCGGGAGCGGCGACGCTCCAGACATGGTCCAGCCTGATGCACCAGGATCTCGCGCTCTACATGAAGAACTACAAGAACGATGTGAAGGACTCATACATCGCATGGGCGACATTGTATCACGTCGATCTTGCAGACCTTGCAGAGACCCTGATAGCCGATTCCGGCATCAAGGATGCCGCTCTGAAGACCGCTTCGGCAAACGTGGCCGCTCTGATAGACAGTGCGGTCCTCGATGTCCAGAGTGGACAGGGAGCCGAAGCTTCCAGAGGTCTGACGCTATGGTGGGGTGTAAGAAGCGATTGGACCATGTACTCGACTGCATACACAGATGTCGCGTATGCGATCGACATGGGCTGGTGGGCGTTCCTGTCCGACTACAACACCTGATCGGCGAGCGAGTACAAACCGGGGGATCAATCCCCCATTTCTTCTTTTCTTCCAAAATCAGCACGACTCCTCATTTCACCAGACGAATGGTGCACGCGCCATATTCCAGGAAGCTATTTTGTAGTGCTATCCACATTCCAGACTGAAGCCGACTAGGGGGATTTGGAGGCTTCGAGGGGGAAAATAATGAGAGTACGTAGTTTTAGTCTTCTGATTAGCATTGTGCTTGCAGGGGTTTTGCTGGTGCCAGGAATCACCGTGGCGAACCAGCAGGGCAAACCAGTGGTCCCCGAAGAAACATGGACCCTTGCTCTTTACGTTGATGCGGATAACAACCTCGAGTTGTATTGGGACAATCCCAGCCTTGAGTATCTGCTCCAAATTCCAGCGAGTGATGGGCTGAAGATAGTCGCGATAGTCGATAGATTGAGCACCATTGGAACTGAGAGAATCGATATATCTGGTGATTCGTGGCAAATTGTCGAAACCTACCCAGAGATGAATTTCGGTGATGGCGAGACCTTCGGCTGGTTCCTGACCGAGGTCGATGAACACTATCAATCTGACCATCTTGTTGTGATACCGTGGGATCATGGTAGCGCATGGAAAGGATTCTGCACCGATCAGTCATCGGGTGGAGACAGGATATCACTTGAAGAGATGGAGAACGCAATCGTTGAAGCGGGTGTATACATCGACATCCTTGCCTTCGACGCCTGTGCTTGTTCCAGCATTGAGCTGGCATATCAGGCAGCGAGAACTGACCTAGTGGAACTCTTGGTCGCATCCGAAGAGTTGGTCGCTGGAGACGGCTTCCCATACGATCTAATGTTCACACCTGTCGCTTTGGATTCCAGCAGGACGCCGCAGCAGGTAGCGGCAGATATGTTGGCAGGCTGGAAGGAATCGTACGAGCCGATCAGCTGGGCATGGTACTGCACACTCAGCATCGTGGACTTGAAGGTCGTATCACAATCAATCACTGCAATGTCTGCATGGGCAAACGCGATGACCGAGGGTTTGGCAGATTACGCGAGCAATTACAGAGTCGCTGTCAGAGATAGCTACTATGTGTCGTGTGGATCGCATTATCAGGTTGATCTGATCGATCTCGGAAGACACCTGATGGCAGATCCAGTAATATCTGCAGACGCAGACATGATGGCTGCCGTGGAAGCGATGGTGGACGCGATGGAACTCGCGGTCATGGATGTCTATAATCCAGATCGGACCGCAGCGGCTGGCGGAATATCCGTCTGGTGGGGTTCGCACAATGCCGTATGGAGAACTGATTACGGACTCTACAACACGCTCGCATTCGCACAGGACAGTGGTTGGGGAGATTTCCTCATCCTATACAATGAGATGACCTGCGGCTGGGTGGCGGCCTAGGGCAATATAGAAGGGCATGCAAGGCGGACATGTTGCGCAGCGCTAGCGTGAGCAGGGTTCGTCTATGAGACCAGCATCATCATTCGGTCCCACTCGATGTCGATATGAAACGTATCGATCGAACGCCTTTGATACTACGGATCCTACGAAGGATCTCCCTCAGGACCGCATTCTGTCCGCGAGCGATGAAGACCTCCATGCATTGACCCTTCTCGAGATGCAAGTGAAGCATCATCTGTATCTCTTCGAACCTATGTTGGAGAACTGAGAGCTCGCCTCTAGGCCCCATCTCATCATAGACGAGGGTGATAACAATCTGGTTCTCCCCCGTCTGATTGTCCCATTCTGCTTCATCTACGAACGAACGCATCGCCTCTCGCATGGCGTCTGAACGAGATCTGAACCCTTTGACTCCAGATATCTGGTCGAATTTCTCAATGAGGCCATCATCAACGGACATGCTGATAATTGTCATGCGACTACCGATACTGGATCGCCGACTGCCTATATGGGCTTTATTAAGAACCACCCCTCAAATTAATACGACCTGAGTGATGATCAAAACCTACTCAATTTGCGTAGCAGGTCCTCAGGGTTGGTAACGAGGGCGCGTGTCACCTCATCTGACCTCAATCCTGCCCCAAGCGCAACCTTCGTGGCGAATTCCATCGAGCTAAGATCACTTGGAGAGTGAGTATCGGTATTGACCAAGAGCTTGGCTTTGGTCGTCCTCGCCGAAGCGACCACATGCCCGTTTGTGAGAGAGTGTCCCCGCCTGCATGTCACTTCGATGAATATGCCGTTCTTGGCAGCCAGCTCCATATCGTCAAGGGAGATCATCCCAGGATGGGCGAGAATGTCCACCTCGGGGTTGAGTACGGCCACATGGTTCGTCCCAGGTTCAACTGGTTCGACAGGCGTCTCCCCGTGAACGACGATTATTTCCGCGCCTGCCTTGCGCGAACGACGGATGGCATCGTCGAGGTATCTAACGGGCACATGAGTCAGTTCGACCCCAGGTATGGCTTGAATGCCCCAGGCATCTGCCTTTTCGCAATCCCTTGCAACGCTCTCGATCGTAGCCTCGATATTTGAGAAGGATGCGTGATCAGTCAACGCGATGGCTCGGTGTTCCGCGGCAGCGGCTCGGCGTATCAATTCCATCGGAAGTAGTTCGCCGTCACTCAATATCGTGTGCGTGTGAAAATCACAGCGTTTTTCATTCATTTTCTCCTCTCCCCGAGCTCCTTCTTGATATCGTCCAGAGTGATACCTTCGTCATAGAGCAGAACCATCAGATGATAGATGAGATCAGCGGCCTCGTACACGACTTCACCTTTCTGCTTGTCCTTGGCTGCGATGATGACCTCCGAACTCTCCTCCCCGATCTTCTTCAGCAGCAGATTCCTGTTCTTCAGCAGTTTGCAGGTGTATGATGACTCACAGCCGATCGTCTTTCGCTCCTCGAACACCTGCCATAGTTGGGAGAAGATATCGTTCTGCGACAACGGTTCCTTGCTGAAGCATGAATATGTCCCTGTGTGACATGCGACTCCAGTCTGCTCCACCCGGGCGAGCATGGCGTCGTTGTCGCAATCCATCAGCAGCTCGATTACCTTCTGGACGTTGCCGGAGGTCTCTCCCTTCTTCCAGATCGCGTTCCTGGATCTGCTCCAGTAATGCATGAATCCAGTTTTTCGGGTAAGCTCCATGGCCTCGTCGTTCATGTATGCCAACATCAAGACATTGTTATTGCGTATATCCTGAACCACGACCGGAATCAGGTCACCTTTCTTATCCTCGCTCAAGAGCCCCACCTCACTGGGACGCCTTCAGACTCCAAGGCGCGTTTGACCTCTGCGACAGTGTGTTGACCGAAGTGGAAGATGGATGCCGCCAGGGCCGCATCTGCTTCTCCTGCAGTCAGTACCTCGACTATGTGCTCTATCGTGCCACAACCACCGGATGCGATGACGGGCACATTAACCGCCCTCACAACCGCTTTGGTGAGCTCGATATCATAACCTTTCTTTGTGCCATCAGAATCCATACTTGTCAGCAATATCTCGCCGGCACCGCGCTCGCAAGCTTCCTTCGCCCATTCGATAGCGTCCAGGCCAGTGGCCATTGTTCCTGAGTGCGTGTAAACCTCCCAAGAGTCGCTCACCCTCTTGGCATCCAATGCCAGCACAATGCATTGGCTTCCGAATGACGCGGCGCACTTGTTGATGAGAGAAGGATCGATGACCGCCGCTGAATTGATCGATGTCTTGTCGGCGCCTACTTCAAGAGTCTTCCTGACATCGCCGAACGACCGTATCCCGCCCCCAACGGTCAGAGGGACGAACAGTTGCTCCGCAGTCTTTCTCACGGCATCATGAAGTGTCTTCGTACCAGACACCGAGGCGTTGACATCCAGGAATACGATCTCGTCGGCCCCCTGAAGTTGATATTCAACTGCGAGTGTGGGAGGGTCGCCGACCTCCTTGAGGTTCTTGAAACATACACCCTTGACAACAGCTCCGTTCCGGACATCCAGACAGGGGATTATCCTCTTGGTCAACGTCGTGCCTCATTCCTCCCAAACGACGGATGACTTGGTTGACTGGATAGACGATACGGGGATCATCGCGGCTCTCATCGCAATTCCCAAAGCCTTGAAGGTCGCCTCGATTATGTGATGATCATCCTTTCCTCTGATGACGACAGAATGAATCGTCGCCCGGAGTTCCATCGCGAAAGAGCGGATGAAGTGTTCGTACATGATATCGGGCATCTCCAAGTGCACGTATGGTCTATCGATCAGATCGACCGAGACCTGAACCAGCGCCTCATCCATCGGAACCGTTGAGCTGGCTATGCGCTTCACCGCCCCTTCGCCAAGGGCCTTCCGATATGATTTCCCGAGAGTGATGGCCACATCCTCCACAAGGTGGTGCTCCATATCACCCTCAGCGGTCAAGTCCAGGTCGACGCCTGAATACTTGGACAAGGTCTCCACCATGTGTCGCAAGAATTCATCAGGAATTACGCATTTGCAGTCTCCTGAACCATCTATGTTGAGCTTTACGAGGATCGTGGTCTCCCTTGTCTTTCGGGATAGCTCCGCAGTCCTCGGCGTCTCCTCCTTCGTCACCTGAACTCCCTCACAACTTTCTTGAAATCGATAGTGCCGGTGTATATGGACATACCCAGGACCACGGAGTCGACGCCCATGTTCCGGAGGGTGTCCAGATCGTTCCTGGTCGTGATGCCACCCGACACGATGACATGTTTCTTCGTCGCTTCTATCAGGCTCTTGATTGGGAGCGGGTCTATGCCCTGGAGCTTCCCCTCTACATCCACATTGGTATAGAGGAATCCCCAGAATGGCAAATCCTCGAGGTCCTTCGCAACATCGTGCATGACCTTTCCGGAACCCTCCTGCCAACCCCTGACAAGAATCTCTTTAGATGAGGAATCCAACGCTACCACGATTCCATCAGTGTATTTGTTAGCCAGGCGTTCCACGAACTGCCGGTCTTCGACCGCCCTTGTCCCGACGATCACGCGCTCGCACCCGATCTCGAAAAGCCGGTGCACCTTGTCCTCGGTCCTTATGCCTCCACCGACTTGGACAGGGATTGCGAGGTCCGCGATTATCATCTCGATCAGGCTCTCGTTGTTGCCAGTCCCAAGTGCAGAATCCAGGTCGATCACATGGAGCATCTCGGCACCCTGTTCCTGCCACTTCCTCGCGACGCCGACGACGTCATCGATGGTCACCCTCTCGGTACCTGGCTTTCCACCTACCAGCTGCACGCATTTGCCACCCTTGATGTCCACCGCAGGCACTATTATCATACTGATTCCTCCGCAATCCTGACGAAATTAGAGAGCAATTTCAGACCTATCGATCCGCTCTTCTCAGGATGGAACTGCACTCCATATACCGTCCCCTGCCTGACCGCGGATACGAATGTCTCACCGTAGTGCGTCTCTGATATTCCGATTTTTTCCATCGGATGACAGACAAAGGAGTTCGCATAGTAAAATTTACTTCCCTGAGGAACGCCATCGAAGAGGGGGTCATCCGAGTGCAGAACATCGTTCCAGCCCATGTGAGGTATTCTCCCACTCTTCAATCTCCTAACATCTCCCTTGAGGATGGAGAGACCTGAACCAGCGGACTCGTCGCTACTATCGAACAGGATCTGCATCCCGAGACACACACCCAGTGCAGGGGTTCCTGACAATATGGCACCTCTCAACTCGTCGCTAACTGAACGGAGTTGCTCCATTGCGGCACCGAACGCGCCGACTCCCGGGAACACTATGCATTCCGCTTCAGCAAGTTTGGAGAATTCGCGAACCACTTCTACTCTCGCGCCACTCCTCTCAATCCCTTTGGAGATGCTGTGAAGGTTACCCACGCCATAATCCACTACACTGACCCTCATTTGGCACTCACCGTAACCAGCTGATTAAGCACTTCAAGGAATCTGTCCAGAAGGTCCCTGGGCCCTACGGTCACCCTGATGTGGTCCTTCATCATTGGGAACGAGCTGCAGTCCCTGATCGCTATCCCTCGATCCCTCAAGGCCGAGACTAAAAGAGTGCTCTCGATCGGGCATTTTGCTATGACGAAATTGCACACGGAAGGATATGTCTCAAACCCCATCGCTCTAAGCTTACGGTCAAGATAGGTCCTCTGAGACTTCATCTCCACAACCATCGCCTTCACCCAATCGCCATTGTCCATGGCCTTGATTGCGACGGCCTCGGTGAATGAATTGAGGCCGAAAGGTGTCCTGACCCGTCTCAACTCGTTGATTGTCTCCTCACGTGCGAGCGCGAACCCTGCTCTCAATCCGGCGAGGCCATATGCCTTCGAGAATGTGCGGATGTCGAGCGCGGACGAACTCGTCATGACATCTTCGATCATACGGGTCCCGCTGAAATCGCTGTACGCCTCGTCCACCATGACCACGCCTTCGGATTCGGTCAATATCGTCCTGATAGCATCCATTCCGAAGAGGTTTGCGGTGGGATTGTTTGGCTGGCATATCGCCGTCAGTTTCGCCTTCTGAGCGAGGATCTGGTCGACGTCCATCGAGAAATCTGGTCGGAGGAGCACCTCGCATATTGTCGCAAGGTTGACCCGTGCATAGAACCTGTACATCCCGAAGGTCGGGGATGGCGAGCAAAATCTGTCCCCAGGGTTGATGAAAGTCTTTGAGACTATGTCCAGCAATTCATCGGACCCGTTGCCGACTATCACTTCCGTTGGAGATAGACCGTATTCGGATGCGATACGATCCCGAAGGGAATCCGAGTTCTCGCTAGGGTATGCCCACAGCCTAGAAAAGTCGAATTCTTCCGCCGCGTCCATCACCGCAGGGTTCACGCCGAACAGGTTGGCGTTGTCGTTCAGAAGGACCATGTCCTTCTTGGCAATCGAATAGGAGGGTCTGGAGAGTGTCTCCAGGGTCCTCCGTCTTAGCTCTCCGATCGATGTCATCTCCTCACCTTCCTCGCGCGTGCGCACGCAGCGTCAGCATGTGCAGGAAGCCCCTCAGATAGTGCCATCAGCCGAGCTGTCTCAGATAGCTTAGACGCTCCCTTCCGGGTCAACATCTGGTATGGGACTATCTTGACGAAATCATAGGTCGACAGGGAGGATTTCATCGCTGCGACGCCTTTCGTTGGCAATATGTGATTCGTTCCTGCACAGTAATCACCGAATGCGACCGATGAATAGCGGCCAAGGAACACTGACCCTGCATTATCTATCGACTTCAGGACCCCTTTAGGATTTCGGACATCTATTACCAAGTGTTCGGGAGCGTAACTGTTGGAGAATTCAACTGCAGAATTCATATCCTTAGCCTTGATGAATATGGCTCCACGTAACGATGACCGATCAACGATCTCTTTCCGAACAGCAGATGATATCAGGTCGCCAAGGATCCTCGATGAGGACTCGATCATCCTTTTCGAGTCGGTCACCAGCACCGCCCTTGCCAGAGGATCGTGCTCCAGCTGCGCCAGCATCTCACCCGCGATGAATTCTGGGTCAGCATGATCGTCTGCGATTACCAGCACCTCAGATGGCCCTGCAAGGAAATCTATCTCGCAATCATTTCTCACGAGCAACTTCGCCGCGGTGACGAATGCCCCACCCGGTCCGACAATCTTCTGCACTCGTCGTATCGTTTCAGTACCGTAGGCCATGGCAGCCACCGCTTGTGCCCCACCGACAGAATATACTTCGGTTACGCCACACATCCTGGCAGCTGCCAGGATAGGATCGGCCACCTTCCCGGCTCTCCCAGGAGTGCACATTGCTATCTCCTTGACACCGGAGAGCTTCGCGGGAATACACGCCATAAGAACGGAGGAGGAATAGTTCGCGGTTCCGCCTGGCACATAGATACCGACCCTCTCGAGAGGCACCACGCGCTGTCCCATGACGCCGCAATCATCTTCGTATTCGAACGGCTGAATTGTCTGCTTGGAATGGAACTTCTCGATCCTGGCTTTTGACCTCTTCATAGCCTGAAGAAGGGGCTTAGAGAGTCTCCTCTGAGCTGCAGCCAGCTCCGATTCCGGAACCCGGATCGCATTGCCTCGGAACCCTTCGAACTGTTCTGAGAACCTCAGGAGCGACTCGTCTCCATTCGCACGGACTTGATCTATTATGTCCATGGCGGATGAAAGGGCTGGCGTGAGGTCCACATCCTCTCTCTCAAGGACCGATCGCAACTCCTTGGAGGTCATCTTAGATAACGTGTATTTCAACATGTCACAGTACCATCCTGTCTATCGGCATCACAAGGATCCCCGTCGCTCCTATGCCCTTCAGCATCGCGATGACCCCATTGACCTCGTCCTCGTTCGCAACTGCGTGTATCGCCACGACATCGTCCCGACCTATGATGTTCATCACCGTCGGTCCGGAGACACCTGGCAGAAGCGTGTCGAGGCTGGCCAGCTTGTCCTTTGGGACATTGGCCATCAGGTATCGCTTCCTCGAAGCATTCATGACACTCTCTAGAGCGCTTGTGATCTCATCCATCCGGATCTTCTTCTCTTCTATGGATTTCGGGTTCGCAATGAGGACGGCGACAGAGTCCAATACGACGCCTATCTCCTTCAGGTGATTCAACTTCAAGGTCGACCCTGTCTCGGTAAGATCCGTAATTATCTCCGCAAGGCCTATCCTGGGTGCGACTTCCGTTGCCCCCGAGACCTCAGCGGTCTCGACCTTCTTCCCGATCCCTTGGAAGAATTCCTTGGTCAGGTTTGGGAAGGATGTCGCCACCATGGACCCATCCTTGACATCTGACACTTTCTGGATGGATGATTCTTCAGGAACCGCAACCACCAATCGGCATTTCCCGAAATCGAGATCCATCATTCGTTCCACATTTCTCTTCGTCTCGAGAAGGATATCGAGTCCTGTGATACCGAGGTCTGCGGCCCCCATCTCGACGAATTCGGGAATATCCTGGGCACGTGCCATAAGAACCTGATACCTACCCTTGCTGAACTCCGCCAGCAGTGTTCTGCTGCTCGAGTCTGGGACCGAGAAACCGATCCTGTTCATCAATCTGACTGCGCTGCTGTTCAATCTCCCCTTGTTCGGGAGGGCAATCCTGAGTGCACTCATGCCAAATCCACCTCGGGTCCATGATTTTGTCGAGCGGAAAGATAGCTCAAGCTGGGCCTCATATTCATGTAAAAACCATTTCTTGAGCTCTGGCTGGGGCGTGTGTCATCACGCGTGAAGACTACCATACACGACTCTTGATGTGGCCATGTCCTTTCGCCTCTAGCAGATTCTCGAAGACTGCAACGATATTTATGTGTTCCGTCGAGAATTAGACTCTGGCTGCACATGAATGTACATAGAGAATGGGGCAATCCATTGGTCTGGCGTCGGCTACCCTCAATATAGAGAGTATTCTAGATCAACACGGAAAATCATGTCGGATAGAGCGCCCCGAACACCAAGACTATAGCAGATACCGCTATACAGAGAGCTATCACGAGCCAAGGATGCACCTTGAGCGCCTTGTCATCCTCTGAATCGAAATACCTGATAAGACCGGCCGCGGAGTGAAATCCCTCGCCTTTCTTGTTCTTCGCCATAGGCCTCGTCAAGGCCTATTGAAGGGTTCACTATATAAGGGTTTACCGGCATTGGATGATGCAATTCGAATGACTTTCGATGATTCTCGCCATAACGAAAAGCATTATATAACGTGCAAGATAATTGACACAGCCCCATCTGGCTTGATACTGTTCGGACCTGATGATAGGGCGAGTGCGCATCTAGAAGTGCGATTGATGCCACGGGATCGGAGGTTGTAATATAGCTACCGTATTCCTCGTCGATGATGAGAAGTTCATCGTCGACCTGTACCGAGACATCCTTGAAGCGAACGGACACTCCGTCGTAGCCGTCGCTTCGGACGGCGAGGAGGCCGTCAGGAAATACAAGGAGATGGCGGAGAAACCTGTGGTCATAATCATGGATCAGAGGATGCCCATAAAAGATGGGGTCAGTGCGACGCAGGAGATTTTGAAGATGGACCCCGGTGCGACAATATTCTTCGGGAGCGCGGACCTTCATATAGAGAAGGAAGCTCTCGCAGCAGGGGCCAAAGGTTTCCTTCTCAAGCCTTTCAGGATAGAGGAGCTTCTGGAAGCAATCGCAGAGGCGGAAAAAGGGAAGAAGTAGTAGCGGAGCTTGCTTTATTTATTGCAGGCTTCGACCGAGGTGAATTGCATGAGAGCGAGTGAGAACGAGAGCGGGAGAATGGCCCTGACTGGGGGTCGCTTACTTTTAAGTACGACCTTCGGCTATGAGAACGCAACCTTGGAGAGGGATGCCTGATGGCGGAACAGGAGAGCGATTTGAAGGCTCAGATGAGGAGCAAGCTCGAAGTCCTGAAGAGTAAGGGGCTGGACCCGTATCAGAAATACAGGTTCATTCGCACCCATGACAGCGAGAGTGTGAAGCGAGAGTTCAAGGATATTGGCGCGGAGAAGAGCCCTGCGGAGGTATCGACTGCAGGCAGGGTCATGGCAGTCCGCATCCATGGAAAGGCGGGCTTTGCTGACCTCGTAGACAGAGAAGGCAAGGTACAGCTCTATTTCAAACTGAATGACATAGGCCAAGACATCTGGGACCTGTTCACATCACTCGATCGCGGCGATATAGTCGGAGTCAAAGGTAATGTCTTCAGGACAAAGATGGGAGAGGTGACCGTTGCGGTCAGCACCCTTGAAGTCTTATCGAAGGCGCTGATACCATTCCCGGAGAAATTCCACGGGCTACAGGATGTTCAGACAAGGTACAGGCAGAGGTACCTCGACCTCGCAATCAACGATGATGTAAGAAAGAGATTCATAAACAGGAGCAAGCTGGTCGCCTACTTCAGGGAGTGGTTGAACAAGAGGGGGTTCCTCGAAGTCGAGACGCCGATACTGCAGCCCTTGTACGGAGGTGCTCTGGCGAGGCCTTTTGTGACACACCACAACTACCTGGACATGGACCTATACCTCAGGATTGCCCCTGAGCTCTATCACAAGAGATGCATAGTCGGCAACCTGGAGAAGGTCTACGAGATCGGCAAGAACTTCAGGAACGAGGACATAGATGCTCAGCATTATCCGGAATACACTTCGATGGAGCTCTATCAGGCATATGCGGACTATGAGGATATAATGGACCTGACAGAGTCGCTCATCTGCGATACCGCGATGCACATAACTGGAAAGGACCAGATCCCATACGGAGACAAAGTGCTGGATTTCTCGAAACCGTGGCTTAGAATAACGATGCACGATGCAGTCAAGAAGCACACAGGAATCGACATATCATCATTCGGATCGGTCGAAGAGGCTCGAGAGGCTGCTGTGAAGATCGGCGTAAGGGATATAGCAGATTGTCAGGACATGGGCAAGATCGTCGCCGAGATATTCGACCAGAAGGCGCAGCCCCATCTGATCAACCCGACCTTCGTGATAGATCATCCGGTGGAAGTATCCCCATTGGCAAAACGGAAGCGCGGGAACCCTGACCTCGTCGAGAGGTTCGAACTGTTCATAAACGGATGGGAATTCGCCAACGCATTCTCAGAACTCAACGATCCTGAAGAGCAGGAACAGAGATTCAGGGAACAGGATAGGCTTCGCAAGGAAGGAGACGAGGAGGCACATCCGATCGACCTCGATTACATCCGGGCTTTAGAATACGGCCTACCGCCGACAGGTGGACTTGGCATAGGCGTCGATCGACTCGCCATGATATTGACGGATGCCCCCTCGATAAAGGAAGTCATACTGTTCCCGCACATGAAACCAGAGACCATGTAGAAGTGACGCGAATGGCTTTGCAGGGCACATTGATAAGGCACATGGACAGGACAGAGCTGGACGAGCTGATCGACGCGCAGAACGAGATATTCGCAGACTACATCGTTCCCATGAAGTCGAGCAGGGAGTTCTGGATGGACTTCCTCAGGTCCGTCGGAGGAGACTCCGCGAATGTATTGGTCGCTGTCGACAAGGGCAGGATAATCGGATATGTCAACCCTGTGATCGACGGAGAGGAAGCTTGGGTCGGCGGAGTTGGAGTCGTTCCCGAGTTCAGGCGCAGAGGTCTTGGTCGAAAACTGATGATTGAAGCAGAGGTATTCTCCCGCAAGATGGGAGCCAAGGAGATCAGCCTGGAAGTGATTCAGGGGAATGGAAAGGCGGAGGACCTCTACAAGTCGATGGAGTACCATGAAAGCAATGTCTTCGTATGTGCTGACGGCAAACCCCAGCAGTCCTCTGGTTTTGGGATAGCACCCGAGAAGGCAACCCTTCAGGACATCGTGAGCATCCACGAGAAATCATATAGGAATAGTTGCTGGCAGAGGCGCAAGATCCATGGCCTCATGATGATCGCCAGGAATTCTGAGTGCTACAAGGTCAAAGGTGGATTCGTGATGGTCCGAAGAGTAGAGAACAACGGATTCATACCTTACCTAGGCGTCGTCCCAGATAAGCGCGGCCAGGGGATAGGCACCGCACTCATGAGGTTCGCGCTCAACAGGCTCTTCGAGAGGGGCGTGTTCAAGACTGGGCTATACAACATCAATGACGAGCTGCCAGTGCAGCGATTGCTGGACAAGTTCGATTTCCATGTGACCCTGAAACAGACAGAGATGCGCAAGCGCCTTTGAAGGATCACCCTGCTCGATCAGGGTCGGAAAAACGAAACACAAAAGGGTTTTGATAAAAACGAAGGGATGGTGAGGATGCTCGAGATCCTCACTGTTTGCACTGGGCGTACTTCTCGTCGGCCGCCCACTTCTTATTGACCCAGTCCTGAATCTTCTTGATGTCGTCCTCGGTCAAGTGTCTGAACCGTCCCTGTGGTTTCAGGTATTCGGTCACCGGAGTCATCTTCGGCTTCCTGTTTATGGTTACCTTGCCGTTCTCCGACTCGTAGAGCGTCCACATGCCCGTATCGACCGCGAGCTTGCACATCTCGATCGTCTTTGCCGTGTCGTGCCTCCATCCTGTGGGGCACGGGGTAAAGACCTGGATGTATCTGAATCCCTTGATCTTCTTGGCCTTCTCGAACTTGTTGATGAAGTCCTGGATATGACCTATCGATGCAGTCGCGACATAAGGCACATTGTGTGCCATCATTATCTGTGGCATGTCCTTCTTGAAGTTCTCCTTCCCGGACTTCACAGACCCGACAGGTGTCGTCGTCGTCCATGCTCCATAGGGTGTCGAACCGGACCTCTGGATACCAGTGTTCATGTACGCTTCGTTATCGTACATCACATAGAGTATGTCCTCGTTCCTCTCGGCCGCACCGGACAACGCCTGCATTCCGATATCCGCAGTTCCGCCGTCACCGGCGATACCCATCACGAGGGTGTCGTCCATTCCGCGCGCTTTCAAGGCACGCTTTATGCCTGTAGCGCATGCCGCAGTGTTCTCGAATGCGACATGGTGGAACGGGACCTTCCATGCGATGTTCGGGTATGTGGCTCCGAATATGAGCAGGCAGCATGCGGGGTTGACCACTACGGTGTTCTTCCCGAGTATCTTCATCAGATTCCTGACAGCCACTGCCCCTCCGCAACCGGCGCATGCGGTATGTCCCCGGGTGAACAGTTCTTCATCTGGAAGTTCCTTGAGTTTCATCACTCCACCCCCCTTGTGTTGAGCCAGACGATCTCCTTCTTGACCACACCAGTCTTTGCGATCTCCAGCAGTTTATCGAATATCGAACGGATATCGGCCAGCGAGACATCGTTGCCCCCGAGGCCGCCTATGACGTTCATCGTGGGCACATCGAGACCATATGCAGCGTTTCTGAACTCTATGAAAGACGGCCCAGCGACTCCGTACGAAACCGCACGGTCGAAGACCCCGACAGCTTTCACCTTCTCTGCGATCTTTCGCAACTGTGCCGCAGGGTATGGCCTCCAGAACCTGAGCTTGACCATGCCCACTTTCTTGCCTTCCGCCCTCATCGTATCCACGACCTCATGAGTCGTAGACCCAACAGTGCCCAGAGTGATCAGGACCACATCGGCGTCATCACACATGTACGGGTCTATCATCCCGCCGTAATCCCTGCCGAACTCCTTGGCGAACGCCTTGTTGACCTCTTCGATCACCTTTGGCGCCTGGCGCATCGCATTGTCCATCTGCCACCGGCATTCCATCATATATTCCGGTGGAACGAATACTCCGACGGCTGTGGGATCATTTGGATCGAGTATCGGGCTTGGCGGAGTGTATTTCGGGAGGAACCTATCGGCATCCTCCTGGCACATAAGATCGACTGGCTCGACCGTATGCGATAGGATGAATGCATCCAGACAGACGGCCATCGGTAGCGCGACGCGCTTATCCTCGGCGATCCTGAATGCTTGCAGGATCATGTCCTGGACTTCCTGGTTGTGGTCGCAGAAGACCTGCAGCCAGCCAGAATCTCGCTCGGGCATGATATCGTTGTGCTCCACCCAGATGTTTATCGGGGCAGCGATCGCACGGTTGACGACTGACATCACGATAGGCAGTCTCAGTCCGCTTGCGATTGGCAGGATCTCGTGCATCAACGCCAATCCCTGGGAAGATGTCGCAGTGAATGTGCGCACACCAGTCGCGCTCGCAGAGACGCATGCACTCATGGCCGAATGTTCGCTCTCCACTTCGATGTATTCTGAGTCCAACTCACCGTTGTTGATGAACTCGGACAAGTGCTCGACTATGAACGTTTGAGGCGTGATCGGATATGCCGCCACCGTTCTGACTCTGCTCCTCATCGCACCGTATGCAGCTGCATAGTTACCAGTGACAATCTTGTGAACCATGCCTCTTCACCTCACCATCTTTATGGCTTCAACGGGGCACTCGTTAGCACATATCCCGCAGCCCTTGCAGTAATCCATGTCGAATTCCATCTTCTCACCCTTCCGGTATATGCACCCTTCAGGGCAGTAGAACCAGCAGAAGTTGCACATCGTGCACTTTTCAACATCATACTCTGGTCTGAAAACCTTCCAGCTTCCAGTCTTGTTCTCAGTGAACGAACCTGGACCTACCATGCCAGCGTCGGTCTTCTTGATGATGCCGGCAGCGCCCAGAGGCAGTTCATTTACATCTGGGAGCCACTTCTTGGCGGCCTTCAGAGGTCTATGACCATGCGACTCGCCAACGACCGTGCGCTCATAGGCGACCCTGGCCGCCTTCGCGTTCTTCTCACCGATCTTCGGACCTAGCCTGTCACCGAACACCTGCATGATTCCCTTCTCGATGGATTCGATAGTGACAAGGCCTGTCGCTTTCGCCAAAGCACCCAGGATCGATGAGTTCGTTGCGGGCTGTTTCAAGACTTCCAGCGCAACGGAGGTAGCATCGACAGTGGCCAGCTTTACATCGATTCCCACATCGACCTCTTCGGGTTTTCTGGCAGTGTTCACGATCACTATGCCGCCCTTCTTCAGACCGTCGACCACGTTGACCGAATCAATCAGAGATTCGTCCAACACGACGACG
Source organism: uncultured Thermoplasmata archaeon (assembly GCA_963719945.1). Classification (GTDB taxonomy): domain Archaea; phylum Thermoplasmatota; class Thermoplasmata; order UBA10834; family UBA10834; genus UBA9653. The sequence continues at coordinate 39,565 of CAVRDX010000004.1, forward strand.
AAGTCAGGTTCGTGCACCTGTGTCTTCCTGTAGATCCGCGTTTTATCAATTCTCGTAAACGCGAGCACCGGGGCACCCCTTCTTTCAGCCCCGAAAAATGGGAAGGCGGTTGCATATCCGCTTTCCTGGTGAGCGGCGCTCGCGAGTGCTTGCGCAGCCATGACAGCGCCCTGTCCGCCACGGCCATGGAATCGTACCTCGTACATCCTTGAGCCTCGCACCTGTTTGAATGATTGGACCTATTTTAAGGCTTTCTGAGCAACCCCTAATGGTTCCGAAAAGCGTCCCTGAACGGTGATCCATGGACAAAACACAGATGTCAGAGAATGCCATCGCTGAAACGTCGAAAATCGAGTTTATCGAGAAGCGCACCGGCGAAAACTGAATAAGTCGTTTGGAGCCCAAACCTTTTTTGAGCTAGGAGGGGATTTGCCCGCAGATGGTGAAGAAGCAAGCGGATGGGATCACCCTTCGGGTCGCGAGAGCACACCACCAATCCGAAGTGGGCCTCGGAAGAGCTCGAATAGACACCTTGACAAGGAAGGACCTCTCAGTCGATGTTGGAGAGATCATCGAGATCGTCGGCAAGAAGAGGACGGCGGCGAAGGTGTTCAGGGCAGCTCATGAAGACGAGGGCAAAGGGATCATCAGAATCGATGGCATGATACGCGGGAACGCAGCGGTATCCATAGGCGAGAACGTCGTCGTGCAGAAAGCCGATGCTCAGCCGGCCCAGAAGATAGTGGTCGCTCCCAAAATACCTCATGGAAAGCGCGTCAGATTCGGCCAAGGTGTCGAAGGATTGTTCAAGAAGGGGCTGCTCAACCGGGCCGTAATCAAGGGTGACGAGATCATCATCCCCAATATCGCTCTGATGGGAGGTTTTCTCCCCTTCATGGTCGCATCGACGGCACCCAATGGGATAGTCCAAGTGACTGAGCAGACGGAACTGTCTGTGAAGACCGAGCCGATTGAGATCACCGACCTCGCCCGCCCCTCTGTCACCTATGAGGACATAGGAGGGCTGGAGGGGGAATTGGAGAGAATCCGGGAGATGATCGAGCTCCCGCTGAAACATCCAGAGGTATTCACAAGGCTTGGCATCGACCCGCCTAAAGGAGTTCTCCTCTATGGACCGCCAGGCACTGGCAAGACATTGATTGCAAGAGCTGTGGCGAATGAGGCAGGGGCCAATTTCTTCTCGATACAGGGACCGGAGATAATGTCCAAATTCTATGGTCAGAGCGAAGAGAAACTCAGAGAGATATTCGCTGAGGCGGAGAAGAACGCTCCATCCGTGATCTTCATCGATGAGCTGGATTCGATCGCCCCTAGGAGGGACGAAGTCCAAGGAGAGGTCGAGAGGAGAGTCGTCGCTCAGCTCCTGACCTTGATGGACGGGCTCACGAGCAGAGGTAATGTCATAGTGATTGCAGCAACAAACAGGGAGGATGCAATCGATCCTGCCCTGAGAAGACCTGGAAGATTCGATAGAGAGATCGAGATCGGAGTACCTTCCACGGCTGGACGTCAGGAGATAATGCAGATCCATACGAGGGGAATGCCCATCGATGAGACTGTCAATCTGGACCACATCGGAGAGATGACCCATGGCTTCGCAGGCGCGGATCTGGCCGCACTTGCTCGTGAAGCTGCCATGCGATGTCTGCGGAGATACCTGCCCGATATCGATCTTGGAAAGCCTATTCCCGCAGAGATACTCGAGAAGATGAAGGTGACGGGACAGGATTTCGCGGATGCCAAACGAGACATAGAGCCAAGCGCCATGCGCGAAGTGTTGATCGAGATACCGAACGTCACATGGGAGGATGTCGGAGGACTCGATGATGTGAAGAAGGAGCTGCACGAGGCCATCGAGCTGCCCATCGAAGATCCAGAGTCGTTCAAGAGACTGGGTATCAGACCGCCTAAAGGGGTGCTTCTGTTCGGCGCTCCAGGAACTGGAAAAACCCTGATTGCACGTGCGATCGCGAACATGTCCAACACGAATTTCATATCCATAAAAGGCCCAGAGGTCATGTCCAAATGGGTCGGTGAGAGCGAAAAGGCCGTTAGGATGATATTCAAGAAGGCGAAGCAGGTCTCACCGAGCATCGTCTTCTTCGACGAGATCGATGCGATCGCTCCGAGGAGAGGAAGCCACAACGATTCGGGAGCCACGGAGAGAATCGTGAACCAACTGCTCACATCCATGGATGGGCTGGAGGATATGGAGAACGTCTTCGTCATAGGAGCGACCAACCGGCCAGACATGATCGACCCCGCACTCCTGAGGCCAGGCAGGTTCGACAAACTGCTCCTGATCCCGATACCGGATGAGAAGGCTCGGAGAAAGATACTCGAGGTCCATACGAAGAACATGCCTCTCGAGGGCGTCGACCTGGCCCCAGTCGCGAAGCGGTTGGAGGGGTTCGTAGGCGCGGACATCGAGAATCTCTGCAGGGAGGCGGCACTCGTTGCGCTCCGGGAGGACAAGAAAGCGGACAAAGTCCGCTTAGAACACTTCGAGAAGGCGTTGACCACTGTCAGGGCGTCGACCAGCCCAGAGACGGTCAAGTTCTACGAGTCGCAGGCCCAGGAGATAAAGACCGCAATGTCTAAGAAGAGAAAAGATGATAATGGGCTTGGCTACTACAGATAGCCGGAGATGGGATGTCGATGCGCAAATTCATAACCGAGCTCAAGGGCAAAACGGTAATGACAAACGATGGCCAGATACTCGGCATGATTGAGAACTTCATGATAGACACGAAGACTGGTGAGCTTCAGAATGTTCTCGTGATCCCTGCGGAAGAGATCGAACCGAGATTGTTCAAGACCGATGCCCAGGGAAGACTCGTGCTTCCGTTCAGCGAGATGAAAGCTGTCCGCGATGTCGTCGTGATGAACATCGCGTAAGCAATTTCTGACCGAAAGGGTTGGCTGAGGGAATCTTGAAGGTTCAGCGAGAGCGCTGAGATCACTTCTTCAGAGCCTGCCTCTTCGCGCGCATGATACGTGATATAAGTTCGGATTTGGTTCCCCTGGAACTTATCCCGAACGCATCGCATATGGCCTCCAACTCGGTCTTCCGCTTCTTTCGGAGGTTCTTCTGTGTCAGCTCGGCCATGTCGAGAGAGGATACATCGATACCTCCGACGATTTCCAGCTGCGGAGGATGGACGGGATCCTCGGTCGCGACCGATCCGCTGACCGGCCTGGAGGGTGCCGACTCCGCTCTCTTAAGGTTCGAGGATGCGTCCCCGAACTTCGGAGCCAATCTCAGCGCTTCCTTCAGGGAGACCTGGGCTGCATCCATCTTGGACATGCGCATGAGCACGATGCCTTTGTTGTTGTATCCCTCAGGTGTCTCGGCCAATCTGATGGATTGCTCGAATGAGCTGAGCGCTTCCGAAAGCATGTCCAATGTCAACTGAGCGAAACCTTTGTTCGTCATCGCGACAGTGGATGGGGCTATGAGCAAGGATTCGTCGAAGCATGCGACAGCCTCCCTCATCCTGTCCCTCTTGTAGAGTATGCAACCCCTGTTGTTCCAAGCAGCTGGATTGCTCTTCCTGTGCTTGATGGCCCGGTCGACCTCAAGGCTCGCCTTCTCGAACTCGCCTTTCTTCAATATGACGACACCCAGATTGTTGCGAGCCTCCGATCTATCCAAAGGCAAAGCAGCGGCGCGTTCGAACGCCTCAGCAGCACCATCTAGATCGTCACATTCGAGTTTGGTAAGGCCGCGATAATTGAGCAGCATTGCGAGGTTCTCAGCTGCAAGGGCGTCATCTATTTCCTCTATCGCCTTTGCAGGGTCGCCACTGTGACGGGCTTCGATGGCAGCCAATGCGTAGCCTTGCCATCCCGTGGAAGAGCCCCGGAGCGCCTCGCTAAGCTTGTGGACCTTCTCCCATTCGCCCACCTCCATGAGCGCATTGTGCAAATTCATCAATGCAGGGACGTATGACCCGTCGACCGATACAGCGTGTTCGTACGATCTTATTGCGGCCTCGATCTTCCCCTGTCGGAAGAGGACGTTTCCAGCGGCGGTAAGCAGGCTTGGGTCCTCGCCCTCCAACCGGAGGGATTTACCCAGGAATTCGAACGCTTCCTCATACCTGCCGAGGAGCAGGAGGAGCTGGGCACGGTCGCCGTAGAGTTCCTCCGCAAGCTGCTCAACCTTGGGTTCCTGGACACGAACGACCACATCCTCGGCCATAACTGGTGTAGGTGTCTCCGGCACGACTTTGACAGGAATCTCTGAAGCTGTCGAGAAGATATCTTCAACGATCCTGGGCACTTCAACGAATTGCTCGGCAATCTTCTGCTTCACTTCCCCAAGTGCCTTCCTGGCATCGATATAGTCCGGGTCGAGCTGAAGGGACTGCTCGAATGCTGAATTGGCCTGTGTGACTTTGCCGAGCTTCTTGGAGACCATTCCCCGGAGATACCAACCCTTGGGGTACTCCGGCCTGAATCTCGTGACTTGCGTGAATGATTCGAGGGCTTCCTCGTATCGTCCTATCGTATACAGCAGGTTGCCTTTGTTGATCCACGCCTCGACATAATCATGTTTGAGCTCGAGCGCACGGTCGTATGATTCAAGAGCTTCGGTCTGCCTGTTGAGCGCGTGAAGGGTGGCTCCCTTATTGTTATGGACCTTCTCCAGGCGATAGTTGATCTTGAGCACCTTGTCGTATGTGACCAGTGCCTCCTGGTATCGTCCCAGTCTGTGCAGGGTGGATCCTTTGTTGATCAAGGCCTTCTGCATCATAGGGTTGTAGAACAGGGCCTTGTCGTAGCACATTATCTCTTCGGTGTATCTGGAAAGCGCGAAGAAACAGTTGCCGAGGGCGAACCAGGTCTCATCGCTCTCTGGCAGGAGTTCCAAAGCGTGCTTGTAACACTCGAGCGCCTGCTCGTGGTATCCCATCTCATCCAGAGTAACTCCCTTGAGTCGCCAGGGCACATCGTAGTTCTCATCAACCAGTATGGCGAGGTCGAACGCCTCAAGAGCGCGCATGAAATCCTTGCCCGCAAGTGCGTCGTATCCCGCCTTCATCGCATCCTCGAGCCTTTCTCCGGAGATGGCCGGGCGTTCGACCACGACCTCCTCGGGTATCGAGGATGTGATTTGCAGGACCTCCTTGTCCAGGTCGAATCTGCGGAGTATGGCAATGAGTTTCGTTCCGTCTGCGAAGCCGATGGAATGCTCACCCATGAGCTCGACAGCCTCGCCAAGAATGGAAGCCGTCGTAAACACCAGGGCGGATGATGCCCCCGTCTTCTCCATGTAGGAAATCAAACTCTCAATATCGCCTCTTCCCAACGGCTGCTCCCGTCTTGAGAAAAGGACAGCGTACCTGGTATCGTCGGATCGGTGGATGCAATCCGCGATCACGAAAGTCTCCCTGAGTCGGCTCCTGGACATCTTTAGCTCCAGATATCCGAGGACCTTCTCCACCAAGTTGCTGAACTCCGGGTCAGGGAGGTTGAGGACCGCGCTGATGATCCTGTCATCTGAGCGTTCGTCAAGAATCTTATCCAGTTCGACCATCACTCATCCCCTCCGCCGAGAGTTTTCAGCCACTTCGCAGCTTCCCTGTTGGTCGAATCCAGCCTTACGGCCTCCTCGAGACACTTGCGTGCTTCATCCTGCATTCCGATGGCATTCAGTGCGATGCCCTTTCTGCCGAGAGCGTATGAGTCGTCTTGGTCAAGTTCCAGGAACCTGTCGTATGCCTCCACCGACCTGCGATGCTTCTCCTTCTCGAACAGGATGTCTGCCTTCAACAGCCATGAATCCTTATCGCGCGGCTCCAGCATGTTATACTTGTCCAGGCATTGTATCGCAGCGCCCCAACGACCCATCTCGCGCATCGCTTTAGCCTTTCCTAACCATGCACGTGGATAGTTGCCATTGATCTGCAAGGCTCTTGAATAGCTCTCATCGGCACCGCTGACCTTGTTGTTCTTGAGCAGCGCGTCGCCCATCAACACCCATGCATCGATCTGCCTTGGATCGAGTGATACGGACTTGCTGAAGTACTGAACAGCTGCCCCCCATTTGCCTTCCTTCTCAGCCAGGACGCCTCGCCAATACCACGCGCGGGGATCGTTTCTGTTGTTTTCGTAGAAAGCGTGTGCGACATGGTCTGCTCGGGCCAGGTCGTTTGTCTTTACAAGGGATTCGATCAGTGTCAATTGTGCATCCACGGAGCCGGGTTCTTCCTGAAGAATGTGCTCCGCCATCTGTATCGCCGAATCGTAGTTCCCCGATCTGAGCGCTTCCCGAGCAAGTTCGGCAGGATAGGATTCGACTTGGATCCTCTCTCCTTTCGGTTCCTCAGCGATGTGTATGAAATGCCTCGGAGGCGCTCCAACCGATGTCTCGGCGGATGCCTTCTTCAATTCGTTGATCAGGTCTGTCACTTTCTGGTCCAGGTCAGGCGTTCTCGCCATCACCCTCTGACGCTCGGCCACTGAGGCATCCTCAGTCCTGCCCAGCTCGTGCAGAACAACAATGATGTGATCGTAAGCTTCTATGAATTTTGAGTCCAGAGAAAGCGACCTGTTGAAGCAATCGAGCGCCTCCTGGAGCTTGTTCATGTCCCTGAGAACCCTGCCTTTGAGGACCCACAATCTCGGTGTCTCCTCAAGCGCCAGGGCGTCATCTATCCGTGCCATGGCATCCATAGGGTTCCCGAGTTCGAGATGAGACTTGGCCAAGGATTCGACAATCTTCCTGTCGTTGGGGAAATGCTTGAGGGCGTTGGATAGATGCATCTCCGCGTCTGCCCAATCGCCAGCATCGACCGCGAGCATGCCCATGTTATAGATCGCTATTGAGCTGAGGTCGTCGGTCTGGGTGACCCGAGCCATGTAATCCCTTGCTCTCGACCTGAGCAGCTTCTTCTTCGAGTCGGCCCATTCTTTGGATGCCGTCCTCATCAATATTCCGTGAAATGCGTACCAGTAGACGAGACCCATGCGCAAGTACAAGTCGCTCATGCCCTCGTTGGGATAGAGTTGCTCCGCCTGCTCCACCTTCCGAATTATAGTAGCGATCGTCTGCGCAGCATCTTCTGTGATCAATATGAAAGGGTGGTCGAACTTGAGAGGGACGCCGAGGTGCGCCAGTATCGTATTGCATTGTTCGTAGAACCCTTTGAGCTCCTCCCGAGTCATGCCTTCGACACCGGTCTCAGAGACCATCTTCTGCAAATCGATTGACGGGATGCATATCGCGTCTGAACAAGAGGTAGGGCCGAGAAGCATCGTGGCGGACCCTTCCGAGCGCATCCTCTGAAAAACGCTCCGGCCAATTAATGACGGGTTCAGAAAGAACCGAGGGTCTTCGAAAGAAGCGTCGGCGCATGCATCACAGAGGAGCGGCCCCTCCTCGCACATGCAACCACATCTGAGACAAGCCACGCATTACCTCCTCATTATGCGATATGGGTCTAGTAATATAATCATAACGTTCTCGCTTTCATCTGCGTTCAGCACAATGGCCTAGACATATAATGCCCTTTCCTGTCGTATCCGAGCCCTCTATAATATCCTCTGGCACCGACTCCGCTCGTCACGAGCAGCTCGTCGTACCCACTTCCGGATGCAATTGTCTCGCATTCTCGAAGTAGGCTCTCACCCAACCCTCTGTGCTGCCATCGATCTCCCGACTCCATACCGATGGGAACCATTTGACCATAGACATGGAGTTCTCTTACTAGGGCGTGGTTACTATATCCGTCGGATGGAAATCTCAACCGGGCATAGCCGACCAGAGCGTCTATTGATGGCAGCTCGTACGAAATGAAGAATTCCCTACCGCGTGACGCGGAATATTCGATCTTTTTGAGTACTGGGACTTCATCGCTGGTCGCCTGGCCTCTCATGTTCACGTGGCCAATCTCTCGACATCTGATACACCGACATCGCGAATCTTCTGAGGAGAGCCTCTCATGAACAAGTTCCCTGAGATGGCTCTTCTTTATCCCGGCCTCTATCAGCTGGACCGGTATGTCCCGTTGAATCCTCAGGATCCTCACCCATGGAGGGATTTGCCTCTTCACCTCGGAGAGCATCCTTGTGCCATCCTCAATCGAAAACGGTGAATATTCGCCCGAGGTCCAGAGATCATACAGGTCTGTCCCCTTGACGACAAGAGTCGGGTATATCTTCAGCATATCTGGCCTGAACCTATCATCCTCGAATAAACGCTTGAATGATTCGATGTCCTTTTCGAAATTGCTCCCTGGAAGGCCAGGCATCATGTGATAGCATATCTTGAGACCAGCATCCCTAGCCCTCTCCGTGGCATCGACGACCTCACGAACGCCATGCCCTCTTTTGACCCCGATCAACACATCATCATCGAGGATCTGTACTCCGAACTCGACCTTGGTCGCACCGAGACGCATGGACCTGTCCAACTGTTCCTTGTTGAACCAATCTGGTCGGGTCTCGACGGTGAGACCCACACATCTCGATTCGGCGGTCTCGTTCAACTCATGAGATGCCAGGATATCGTCGGAATCACGGCCGTTCATGGCATCGAAACACCTTTTGACGAACCATTCCTGATACTCGGATGGTCGCGATGTGAAGGTGCCGCCCATGATTATGAGATCGACTTTGTCCGTCCGGTGACCGATCGCCCTGAACTGCTTCAATCTGGCCTCGGTCTGTCTGAAAGGATCGAACTCGTTCATCGTTGCCCTGAGTGCAGCCGGCTCCCTGCCAGTGTAGGACTGAGGGCTGTTGTTTGAGACCCCGCCAGGACAGTACGAGCATCGTCCGTGCGGACAGTCGAAAGGACTGGTCATGACAGCAACAGGGGCGACGCCGCTAAGCGTTCTGACGGGTTTATTTTTGAGAAGTGGCTCGACGAGGTCCCTCAACTCGTCAGGAACATGCTCCAGAATCTCGTGATTTGTTGGAACCCTCGAGAGGCCGTGAAGCTTGCAGAGCTCGGTCTTCAGCTTCATTATGCCCTTGCGGTCGCTGACCGCCCCTGATATTATCGCCTCGATGAACTCCTCGTAATAGTCCACGTCAAGCTTCACAACGGAGTCATCATATCTATTTATCGGACGATGAGTCGAATCGCCATCAAAGGAACATCATATCTTCATGGATGTCAGAGGGGTCGTCTCCGGTCTTGGGTCTCTTCCCCTTGGGAGCTATCTGCACATCCGACATCAGAAGCCTGATGTATGTCTTATCAGGAAGATGATCCAGTGATATGACGCCTTTGAGAACCAGAGACTTGAGATTGCGGTCCAGCGTGTCCGGACGCATGCGAAGCTCGTCTCGGACCTCCTCTACGGTGACGGGATACCAATCCTGCAGTATCTTGACTATCTTCGTCTCGAACTGGTTCAATTTGACTATCATGAACTTCAGAGTCACCCGAAGTAGACCGCGTTGCTGTCCTTATCCTTGACTTCCTCTTCCTTCTCGGCTTTGAGGACGTCTATGGATATGATCATGTGAGAGGGAATCAGTCTCATGAACTTCTCCTTGCTCTCACCAGAGGTCTTCTCCACCTCCATCACCAAAGCTGTATCGTGCGCGAGGGCGGCGTATCCCTTGAACACACCGGTAGTCTCCATCGGCTTCTCCCTGGATTCCAGACTCTTTATCCTGTACAATGATCCCTGAGTCAACACGATCGTTTCATCTTTTTTTGCCATGCTTGTCACCCTTCTTGGTCTGGAGCTCCTGTAGATGGTCTATCGTCTTGCGATAGTTCTCCATCGCGACCTGAACATGGGCTTCCGTGAAATTCCAAGCCTTGCTCAAGTTGCCATATCTTATGCGGTAGCCCTTCTTCTTCGATCCATCCAGCTGATCGACGTTAATCTCCTCTAGGAGGTCGAACCCTTTCAACTTGTTTATGTGACGGTATACCGTCGCCTTGGTCGTCCCCAACGCGACCGCCAAGTCCTCGACGACCCACGCTTTGTCCATACGACCGAGGAAGAACTCCATTATCAGACGATATGGGACACTATCCCTGATGTCCGTGACATCAGTCTTAGGGTCGTAGCCCTTCGGAAAATATCCTATCTGGTTCAGGAATAAGATGGCGACCTCGTCAATGTCGCTCAGCGGGGTCAGTGGGGTGTTGCTGACGACATTTAGCTCGAAGCTCATGTCAGTATGAATCGCATGGATAATACTTAATCCATGTGCTATACCGATTAGTATCTCTCAGTGACCGCTATCCTCTAATCTACCCCAAGTCAGCAAGCGCTCTGAAAGATTGGCAGGAGCTGAGCGATGATGTATGCTGGCTGGCCAAATCATGGATGATGTCACGACGATTGCTCCAATCAACCCCAGGATAGATCCAGGGCCGATATTTGCGTGGCAGATCAGATATCCGACCCAGTGGAAATCTGCTAACAGCAGGCTGTCATCTACTACCACTCGGTCCCCAGATATTCCATTAAGAATCCAAAGATATGCAGATGCCCCCATCAGTTGGAGGAGACCACCTATCGGCGATATTGCGGATACCATGACGCCGGCAAGGAAGAGCAACATGCAAGCCGCAATTATCGCGTAACTGACACCTGAGAGATTTGTGATAGAGTATGCGTCTTGATCTGGCGAGCCGGTAAGATAATGCGAAGGGTAATCGAGGAAGATGGTCGTCGGCGAGATGGGATGGTCAACAACGACACTGCCCCAGGGAAGCATCAGTGACAAGAGAGAAATCATCAGTCCGATTGTGCACAATAGATTTATCTTGGACCGCCAAAAATCCCGCGGACGGATAGTGAGTAGTCGGGCGGAGATATCAGAACGATGAACCTTGGATGAGTAGCCAAGTGGTAGAAGCAATCCGATAATCGTGATAACTGCAGCCGAGAATGCCATCCATAGACCAGGCCCCGGCATCATTGTAGGCCATGTCAGTTCTGCAATGTCACGTCCTGGACCCGTTCTGGGAAAAAGAGATGTGTATTCGTATTCTGAAATGTGGATGAGAGCAATTGATGCCCCCATCAACAGAATGGGACCTGCCAAGGGTGTAATAAATGCCATTAAGACCGCGATTAAGAAGATCAGCATCGGCGCATCGACTGATATGGTTTTGTAATGATTGAATCCAAGAAACGCATCCAGAGGAGTTTCTGTAGGCACCAATAGCTCGCCGAAGTCCGTAGATGTCGGGGCGTGCCAAGGGAGAAATAAAGCAATTATGCCAAGAATCAGCCCCACTAGACAGATGATGTTGGCATCCCATTTCCTCAATCTATCGAACACCAAACGCGATGAGCGAGAGAACGCTATAAAAATCCTATTCGGATGACAATTCCTTAATCCGAGCCTTCTCGAACTCCGTCTCGAGTTCCGCTAGGACCTTCCCCCGTATCTCGATGAATTCGGAATCGGTGCGGTCCCTCGGACGAGGGATGGTTATGGGAATGATCTTCTTCACGGTTCCAGGCCTTGCGGTCATGACCACGATCTTATCTGCGAGGAAGACTGCTTCGTCAACGGAGTGGGTCACGAATAGCACCGTCTTCTTTTCAGCGAGCCATATTCTGAGCAGTTCCTTCTGCATCAGGTTCCTGGTCTGGGCGTCGAGCGAGCCGAATGGCTCGTCCATCAGAAGCACATCAGGATCGTTGGCCAGTGCGCGGGCTATCGCAACTCGTTGTTTCATGCCACCGGACAACTGCTTGGGGTGAGCGTCTTCGAAACCATTCAGACCGACGAGCGCCAGAAGACGCGTGGATATCTCCTTCCTCTTCTCTTCCGGAACGCCCTTCACTTCCAGCCCGAACTCGATGTTCTTCCTGGCGCTCCTCCAGGGGAACAGAGCGAACTCCTGGAACACCATGCCGCGATTTGGCCCGGCGTTCCTGACTTCCTTGTTGTTTATCCGGACATTTCCTGAAGTCTTTGACTCGAGACCCGCCACGATCCTGAGGACGGTTGTCTTTCCACAACCTGATGGGCCCAGCAGGCACACGAACTCCCCTTCATCCACTTCGAGATTGAAATGGGAGACCGCGATTACCCGGCTCTTGTCCTTTGTGAATTCCTTGGAGAGGTCCAATAGCGAGATGTTCACTTCATGCCCATCCATCTGTAAACCCTCCCTTCGATCTGTCCAGCGATGCCGGTCGTCAGAACGCTGAGTAAGCCTATGACCGCCATCCCGGCATACATGTATTCATATCTGCCAACGTTTGATGATGCATATATGTAATAGCCGACGCCCCCACCGACTGCACCCAGCATCTCAGCAGCAACGATACACATCCATCCGATACCAAGGCCGACCTTGATGCCCGTCATGAGATAGGGCAATGCGAATGGAAGGATGACCTTGGAGAATATGTCTATCCTTCTGGCTCCGAGTGTCTTCGCAGCATCGATCAGAACTGTATCTACACTCCTCACACCGAACACGACGTTGAGCAGAATCGGGAAGAATATGCCGAGGAAGACGATCCAAATCGGCCCCCATATTATCCCGAATACGAGCATGAACAATGGGATCCAGGCAAGCGGAGGAATGGGTCTGAATATCTCCACTATCGGCTTGCCGATGGCTTCGGCACCCTTCATCGCGCCCATCAGCAGACCTGCTGGAAGTGCAATCGCCAGGGCGAGCCCGAATCCAAGAACGATCCGTTTGAGACTGGAAATGATGTGGTCGTGCATGTAAAGATTAGTCGCAGGGTCCCGGGTCACGAAGGAATCGATGAACGCTTCCGCGACCTCAGCAGGATAAGGTATGAATCCTGCATAGTGAGATCCCGTGTCATCGAGATACCATGCACAAGCATGCCAGACTAGGACAAATACGCAGATTGACAGGAGCCCTAGGGCTATTGTCTTCCCGTTATCACGGAGTAGCTTCGCCATCTGCGACAGGATATTCTCCATATGGCCCCCAGTTCTAGCGTGATGCAATGCACGGAGATAGAGATTTGGGGATCAGGTCCTGATCTCCAGATCCAAACCCTCCTTCTGCAAAGTGATCTTCAGGAGCAGGAACTGTATTGAAGATTCGCCGGGAGTGGCGACGGTCTTGTTGACCAGATCGGCGACGCTTGTTATCCCTGAACCTGTCCTGACCACCAGTCCGCTTCCCTCGCTGTTCGCCTGAGAGATTATTGTGACATCGACTCCAGCATTAAGGTGCTGAAGTAGTGCAGGTGGAGCACCGAGATAGCCAATATCTACATTGCCTGCTGCGAATTGAGTCATTACCGCGCCACCGTTGGCAAATGGTGCACCAGTCGCGTTGACCACATCAACGCCATACTTCTCGAACATCGTCTGGTCACCCAATACGCGGGTATCCTGAGCAACGAATTGTGCGAGCTGATGCAGGTCCCCATTAAGGAATCCGAGTCTGATCGGCGAGTCTGGATTCAGTATGGTCGAACTTGGCTCGATGTCGACCGCGCCTTCGAGCAAAGATTGGTCGACATATTCATTCACGAAGTCGTTCACGGACGAGTACCCCTGGTTCTCAAGAGCGGCATCAGTCGTCATGTTGGTGTCTATGTACATCTGAGTGAACTCTTCGAGGGCTGATGTGAAAGTCGCCCCCATCGCGTAACCATATATCATATGATCCAACGCGGCTTTTACGACCGATTCGTTCCTCAACGTGAAATCCATCGCAAGTGTGACTAGCAGAGTGTAATTCTCTCCCTCCGGATCCTGCAAGGCATCGACCATCCAGTCTGTCGCATCCATATGGGCTTTCAGGAACCGCTCTGACAGCTCAGTACCATCTGTCGATCCGAGGAAATCATTCGACACCGCAACGATACAACATGGATGATTGGGCATCATGTCTTCAGACAGGAGCAGTATCTCGCCCGCACCACCGACGACCGAATCGGAAACATATGGTTCCCAGGCGATGTATGCGTCGATCTGTCCAGATACCAATGCAGCATTCATATTGCTTGGAGCCAGGGTGATGTAGTAGACCGATCCTGATGCATTCTTGCTGAGGAGCAGCGTTGCTCCGATTATTCCGACCACCACTATCGCCGCGACTGCTATGGCGATTATGATTTTCCTGTCCATGGTATCGTCCTTATGATGGGATTGATGGCGAGATATTAAGCATTTCCCACAATTGTACCATTATGATGATACAATTGTATAAATATTGACTCTGATATTATACAAATAGGACAACTCATGGACAATTATAGGAGATTGCTGTCCTCATCCATGCAGTCGGACGAGGCGCTGAGGAAAGAATTGGCCGAGGTGCTGGAGTCCATCGGCCTGACCGTGCAGGAATTCTCAAGGAGAGCGGGAGTGTCGCCGAGCACGATATACAAGATCATAAACGAGGATCGCGCACCAAGCCTGGATGTTCTCAGACGGATTTTGACCACTGTCAGGGAAGTCGAGGGTAGAAAGGCTGGTAAATTCATCGCAGTCATAGCTGCGAGGCACGTCCTGGAAGAGGTCGTTGAACGGTCGGTCCAAATAGGCAGTGGGAGCGTGAGGGTGAGAGAATATCCCGCATCGACTGTAGAAGATGCGATCGTCGCAGCCATAAGAGCGGAGAGAGATGGCGCGATAGCCGTCGTCTGTGCACCGATCGTAAGCTATACGATAGAGAAGGTCGTGGATATTCCGATAGCGACCATCATGCCGAGGGACAGCGTCACAGAGGCCATACGGCTTGCAGCGCGGAAGTCGAAGAACTAGAGGTGAATTATCTCCACGTTCAGATCGAGATCCACCGTGACCAATTCACCGTTTCTGACCTCGTCGATCCGACCAGCATATCCCAGGTGCGTCTGCTGATAGAGTATCACTTTGTCAGAGCATCTTGAGACATTCATCGTGTAGTACCAGGAATCCTTCTCCCGCGAGTACCCCCTGTAGCCATATAGTCTCTTCCCGTCCGATACCAACAGCATCAACCCGGTGAATTCATGACCTCTGATATCCTCTTTGACCAGGGTTTCGATAGCGGACCTCATGGATTTCTTCTCATCCAGGCGGTCGAGGAGAGTCATGAATACCCGCTCACTGTCCGTCTGGCCCAACGGATTCCTCGAAGTGTTCGGATGGAATTTCCTGACGGTGCCGTTATGGGCGAACACGATACCATCGGATATGAACGGATGAGTGTTTGACAGAGATCGACTGCCTTCGGACCCCCTACGAGCATGAGCGATCAGAATGTTCGGGCCCTCCAGCCTCGCGACATCTTCGAGAGCTGCATCGAATGATGGGTCCAGATGCATAGGCCGCTCGCTCTTGCCCAATAGCCTCGAAGATCCGGTTGAGAATGTGGCAATCCCCCAGCCATCCCTATGGCCGAGTTCTTCTTCCCCCCTATCGGGCACTTCTCCCAGCTCAGATACATGTTGAAGATCTTTCAGAGCTCCTATCGGGAACTTGTCTCTGAACACACCACCAACCATTCTACACATTGAACCTACCTCGATAGATGATTCAAACCACGCGGTGTTCGATTATCACTTCGCAGGACATTGAATTGGTCACGAGACATTTTCGCTTGGTCATCTCCAGAGCTTTCTCCAGGTTCGCCATCTTTGAACCCTCTTCGAAGGATATCTCTGGATACATCGTGATCCTGACAAACCTTTTGGAGCCTTCAACGGTCTGCAGATCGCCGACGGCCCTGCACTTGTAATCAAGCACCTTCAAGCCCAAACCTGCTGCAATAGATCTAAAGACTATCTGAAAGCACATGTTGGCTGCACCTATGAAGGCGTCCTCCGGCGTCATAGGGCCCTTCATCCCATTCAGCTCAATTGGAGGTGAGTACTCGACACTCATTCCGTTCTGACAATGCATCGTTCCTGGAAAATCGCCTGTGAATTCCACAGTGGTCTCGAAATCCATCATTATCGGGTTCACTAGAGGATATTCTGGATTTATAATATCCCATTGGAGCTTCCGCTCTTTCAGAGAAAAATAAAAAGAATGGGGGGAAGTTGGATTATCCTGAGTTTGATCAACCCTCATGCCAAGTGTTTCTTCAGCTGAGACTCGAGCATCGGTCTTGGAAGAGCACCAACGGTCTTGTCGACCAGGACGCCGTTCTTGAAATAGAGCAAGGTGGGGATGCTCATTATCCTGAATTTGCTCGCCACATTGATGTTCTCATCAGTGTTCAGCTTCGTGAAGACCACTTTGCCCTTGTAGTCCCTCGCCATTGCATCGATCGTCGGGGAGAGAGATCTGCACGGGCCGCACCATGGAGCCCAGCAATCAACGACGACATTCGGATACTTCTTTATCGTATCTTCGAAGTCCTCGTCCGTCACCACGACCGGTGCGCTAGGAAAGCCATTTCCACCGGATTGCGTGGAGCCAACTGCCTTAGTCAATTCTTCCATCTTCCTCTGTCGTATCTCTTCGAGTTCGGATGACATGTATTTCACCGCATTTGCACGCTTGTGCCATTTATCTACATTACCGATTGTGAATTGATTACTTAACCATTGCGACGTAGAAGCGTGTTTTATTGCTCAAGACGAAGTCTTGAGAGGAGAATACTGGACCAAGAGAAACTATTTAACCAGAATAGCACGATACGGTCGATAGGGATGCAGGATGCTTTCAGAAGCTTCTGAGCTTATCGGATTGCAGGTCTATACAAATCAGGGTATCTATCTAGGGAACATCTCGAACCTCGTAGTTGAGGTCGACGAAAACAAGGTTCAAGGGCTGTTCATTAGCAGCACTAACCCGCTGTTGGTCGAGGGGTCCAAATCGGTGAATGTTCCGTTTAGATGGATCAATTCAGTCGGTGACATAGTCATTCTGAAGTACTTCCCAAAGAGGGTGGCACTGAAGAGAGGCTCCAAGAAGACTGAGAAGTCCAACAAGTAAATCGTTGTTTTCGCAAGGCATTTATCCTCTGCGAGCCCTCAACTCGTTTGTGTCAGAACCACGAGTAGACCCTACTTGCTACGTCGCGCCAGAATCGGTCATAATCGGTGACGTCGTCATAGAAAGAGGTTGCAGCATCTGGCCCTACGCTGTCATCCGAGCGGATCTATCCGAGGTCAGGATAGGGGAAGGGTCGAGTGTTCAAGAGCATTGTCAGATCCATGGTAATCCCGGCAAGCCGACCATCATTGGAAAGAATGTCTCGATCGGCCATGGAGCGATCGTACATGCAGCGAAGATAGGGGATTATGTGATCATCGGAATGAATTCATCCGTGCTCGACGGTGCTGATGTCGGCAGCGGCTCGATAATAGGGGCCAATGCACTCGTAAAGGCAGGCATGAAAGTGCCTTCAGGCAGTCTGGTCGTAGGGGTTCCTGCCAAGATAGTCAAGGAAGGTGACGCCACGCTCATTGAAGCAGCCAAGAGAAACGCCGAGGAGTATCACAAGTTGAGGGACGCTCACAAACGCGGCGAGTTCGCCAGATACAAGCATTGAGTTTTGAACACGAGCGGCGCATCTTTGATGATACCTGACGGCGATGATCGAGTCATGGAGATGCGAACCTTGACCGTTTGGGATGCGATAACCACCCGTAAAAGTATCAGGACTTTTGATGGCGCCGCGATAGAGAAAGATAAACTGGAGCGATGCCTGGAAGCTGCTAGACTGGCGCCATCGTGGGCTAACAAACAATGCTGGCAGTTCGTGCTGGTGACAGGCAAGGATGAAATCGCAAGCCTGGGCATAGTTCCCGCCCCCATCAAGAACACCCCCGCGCTCCTCATAGCCTGCGGCGACCCTGCAAAGAGCGGGGAACGCGAAGGGAAGCAATACTATCTGGTGGATGTGGCCATTGCGACCGAGCATTTCGTTCTGGAAGCGTGGGAGCAGGGGCTCGGCACATGTTGGGTAGGCGCATTCAAGGAAGACAAGGTCAGGAACGCCCTTGGCATACCGGAAGGCATCCGAATAGTGGCACTTGTGCCTGTAGGGTACCCGGCCGAAAAGGACAGTCTTATGGCCCGTGTGGCGAAGATAGTCATCGGAAGCTCCAATCGGAAAGAGCTGTCGGAGATGGTCCACTACCAGAAATGGTGAGTCAGCCGATGCTATCGATATCAACGCCACAGCACTCAGACAGTTCCTTGTGGAGCGCTAGAATGCGAGACGCCTGATCATGCAGATTCTTGCGCACCATCGAAGCGACCGATTCCTTGACAGTTATCCTCTTGGTCCCGTCTATGAGATTGTCGGCATGTGCCACAATCATCTCTTCGAGTGTCTTCGGGGAGTAATCCTTCTGGGGCAACCCCAATCGTCTAGCCTCGGCCCTGTCGATACCTGCCCCGACATGTCTTTCAATAATATGGATGAGCGGTGTAGGTAGCTTCAGCTTTCTACCAAGCTTCGCACCCTCGACCCCGTGGCCGATAGCGTGCGTGCGACATCTCCCGATGTCGTGAAGCATGCCTCCAGATTCGACCAGACATTCATCAGCATCGCACCTCCGCGCAATCTTGACTGCCAGGTTGGATACCGCGATGCAGTGCTCTACTACATCCTCGCTGCAACCGTTACCCCGAAGGAGGGAGATGCATTCATCCCTGCTTGGGAGGATTACGGGCCTTGACCTCTCTGCTGTCAATTACAGTCTTCCCCCTTGGATTGGGAACGATCTTCATCGGTCCACCGAAGTCCTCGTTCAGGGCTTTGCCACCTGAGTGTCGATCAAGCAGGATTGCGAGTGCGGCGATCTCTGAGTGTGGCTGACTGCCCACAGATATGTTCCTGTGGGCAAGATCATAGACCTCTCGAGGAACCTTCTCCGCACCCACCACGATCAAGAGATCCTGGTCCTTGAGCGTGGGCAGGGCATCAGATAACCGCTCCCCATACATGGTCAGGTGGACTACGGTACCTTTCCATGACCTTATCGCCTTTCTCCAGTCCACACCGGTATTTATCGAGAAATCACCGCCGAACCTGCTCACCACGCTGCGCACGGACTTCTCCAGGTCATGATCCTCGGTAGAGACCCATATCTCGTCTGCGCCCAGGGCTCTCGCTGTAAGTGCAACATGCGTAGTCACCCTCTGATCACGCTCGGGGCGATGGCCTAGCCTCAGGACGACAATCATCCTGCCACCTCAACCTCAGATACAAATGGGAATCATTCTTTCACGCGCTCAATCCTGTGACCGCGGTAGTCGAGCCTGGTGCTGCGTTTCACGAGACTCTTGAGCATCGTGAATGTCACACCTAAGATTTCGGCCACGTCCCCGGCGAACTTGCCCTGGGGGCCCACGAGGTCGACGATCTGTTTCTCGATCTTCGCAAACTCTTTCTCTTCCATAACCGCGGCTGCCAAGACATCGCTTATCTCATACACTGGCCAGGATGCGTTAATGTGAAAAGATGTATAGTAAGTGTGGTAGGCCTTCTCCGGCTGTTGGCTCTCGGAGGTCTGCCATCTCGTCTCAACGAGCTTCATCTTCTCAAAGAACTGCAAGGCGTCTTTTCCTGCAGGACCAAATTGTTTCTCGATATCTCGGATAGTATGCCATTCGAGGGTGACTAGTTTTAAGACCTCCCTCTTCACTTTTGTGTCTACCGCCCGGAACATCGGTACTAGTTCTGCCGGTTCGGTTATGACCTTAATCCTAGTCATGGACGGCCCCTATCTGAGTGCAAGAATATAAGGCTAATTGGAGTCGAAACAGAGGTTGGGAGGTATAGCTGGCTCGACCCTAAAACGCCGGCAAGGCACAGATGTGTAGCGTAAATCGGCTGCTTTCGAGAATTGGAGTGAGGTTTAAGTATGGGGAGCAACTTCGCATCGATGAGAGGCGTGCTTCAATGATGGCAAAAGACCTCAAAGATAAGGCGAAAGTCGACGAATTGACAGTCACCGTCGTCGAAAAGAGTGAGCCAAGAGAGTGGAAGTCGAACTGGAGTGGGACCGGAGGTAGGGTCTGCGATGCTGTCGGCCAGGACGAGAGCGGCGAAACGGTCAACCTCACGCTCTGGAATGATGACGTTGACAAGGTCGAGGTCAACTCTCGGATAAAGATCACCAATGGCTGGGCATCCGCGTACAAGGACAAGCTGCAAGTGAGCGCTGGCAAGTACGGGAAGCTAGAAGTCCTCTGATCGTACGAGACACGCACCCACCGAAGTCATTCTTTTCTTCATAAAGTGAGTGCGAGCGCGGTCATCAGTGTGCCGGGTACCACGACCATGAGGAAATCATCGTCGAGGTACTTCGTCTTCCATCGTTCAGACAGGATGGCTGAGACCGATCCTACGACGCACATGATCAGTATCAACTCCCATGTCCAGGAAGTCATTTTAGCAAGGATCGTCGCGCATATCATGCAGTAGATCGCTATTGGCGGAAGTATCGACGCCATGGGTGCCCTGTAGCGCTTCCGGAGCTCGCCAGCGATGGGGTCTGTGACCGCCATGCCGACGATGCAGACAGTCCCCACATCCGATGGCATGAGCCATAGGGCCACCAGTATTCCCACGGACGCCCAGACGAAGGAGGCAACCTGATGGCGCTCATATGGACGCAAACCAGGGAACATCAGTCCGAAATAAAGGCGCACCGCCTCGATCACGACCACAATGAGCAATCCTACGAAGAGGATGACCCAATGATCGGCTCCAATGACAGGCAGTTCGTCCGGGAGGGCATAATACAAGGGTGTGAGCCCGATCATCAGATGAATTGCCCGTCTCAGGAGTCCCCAATCCGCCATTTCATTGCCCCGCTGCAGAACCGTCATCGAATGAGCAGGTCATAACTCTTGCTTCATTCACCGAAAGGTGTCCCTGACCATTTCGACTCGATCCCTCTGTAGAGGACCAACGAAGTTATGAACATCGATGTCAGCACCAAGGAGAGACCCGCCAAGGCCACTGTCCAATCGTAGGCTATGCTGAATGAGAGTATGGCGAGGCACACGTCCGGCATGAATGACATTATGCTGAATCTGGCCAGGATCTTGGTGTCGAAGAGGAATGTGTTCGTCTTGAGTCCTGTGAGGTATGCCAGGACCAGGACCATGTACAAGGATGTCACGAACATGACGATCAGAGCGAGCCAGAGATATCTGGTCTCATGGTTCAATATGGCGATGGCGACAACGAAGAAGGCAGAGATCCCCAATGTAAGGATGAGGAATACTGCGACCCGCACGCGGATCAGTTGGGGGACGGTCACAGGGATCAGAGAGTAGTATTCCGCGAGGTCTATGTTGTTGAGCCAGCTATACATCAGCACCCCGATGAACCCTACCATCGCGGCGTAGAACACCGTGTTGAATCCTACGGGTATGGAAAGACCGTAGTTCACGAACCAGGCTGTGAACGAGAGGAAGAGCAATGGAAGGATGAAAGAGAATGTCATTTTGGCGAGAGTCCCGCTCCTGCGGAGGTCCACGAACTCCTTGGCAGCGAGTGTACGAGAAAGCCCCTTGAAGAACGGAATGCGATTGTGATATCTGGACAGTGCCTCAGGATATGATTGGGATGACGTGGTCATCCTGACCTCGACCAGAGTGTACGATAGCACAGTCATGCCCACCGTCGCGAGTATGGATGCTGTCGCGAATATCGCAGCTGAACCGATGTCCGCACCGAACGGCTGAACGTACGTCTGGAAGCCCAGGGAAGGGATCAACACCTCAAGAGGCAACAGTCTGAAGGCACCGTGAAGTGAGAATAGGAAAACTATCAGACCAGTGAAAGCGACGAACCATCTGATGCTTCTGATGTAGATGACTGACGCCAGGAAACTCATCGAAAGGCCGAGCATGAAAGTCATCAAGATAGCCGAGAAGAAGAGGCCTATGCTCACGTACGAATATCCCATCACTGGAGACGCCATGAGCAGGCCGCATGTCGCAGGGATCAGCAGAAGGACGACATAGAAGAGAGCGTCACGGAGATATATCCCCAGGAAGGTCTTCTTGAAAGAGATGGGGAGAAGGAACGGCATGGCGATCAGGTAGTTGCTCCGACCATAACGCCTTTCGAGGTACTGACGCCCCATCATGCCGAATGTCCCGACGCTGAGACCATAGATGAACGCTGAAAGGTGCGCGAGATCGATCATCTGTCTGAAGGAGACGGTCTCGAGCATCCTATCCAGGGTGAGCGCGACGACTGACGCGAGGAAGAATACGAAGATGGGGAAGCTGAGGAACCTGTCCTGACCTGAATAGGACGTATGTGTCCGAAATTCCTCTTTGAGCATCAGTTTCAGGAGGGTCTTCGTAGAGTATCCCCTCCGATCACACGCAAGAACAGGCGTTCGAGGTCATCATCCTCTTTGACCAGATCATCCTTCCTGCCCTGAACGGCGACCCTTCCGAGATTCACTATAGCCAGCTTGTTGCACAATCTCTCGGCTATCTCGAGAATGTGAGAGCAGAGGAACACGGTACCCCCTTTCGACACATATTCTTCGAGATGTTCCCTGAGCAGCTTCTGATAGATCGGATCGAGGTTTATGAAGGGCTCATCGAGGAGGAGAAGTTCTGGCTCATGCATGAATGCCGATGCGAGCATGAGTTTCTGGCGCATGCCCTTCGACATATCCTTGCATATCGTCCCCTTCTTGCTCTCCAGGTCGAAGAAGGAAAGCCATCTGTCGATGCGATCCTCGAGATTGTCGACTTTTCTGACCTTCCCCACGAAATATAGGTACTCATAGGCAGTCAGATAGGTAGGAGGACTTTCCACCTCAGGCACGATGCCGACCAGCTCCTTGGCTTTGATAGGGTTCTTGACCACATCCACTCCGAGCACATCGACCACACCAGATGTTGGCTCCAACTGACCAGTCAGTATACGGATCAAGGTGGTCTTGCCCGCGCCATTCGGTCCGAAGAAGCCGAAGACATCGCCCTTCTCGACAGTAAGCGAGACCTGATTTAGGGCCTTCATTCCGCCAAAATCCATCACCAGGTCTTTTGCTTCTATTACAGCCATTGTGGCATGAGTTATCCATTAGAACTTATATCAAGTTTGGTCGAGCCGTTACCAACTCGGTGGTTTCCCCAGACGCTTTAAGGTACTCAAGTGTTATCATGTAGCACGACAAATCGTGTCTGATTATCGTTGGAAGGAATCCAAATGAAGGGAAAGGCAGGCAAATCTGTTTTGACGAGCAAGATCGAGGCCGAGATAGATTTGCTCCAGAGGCATGTTGCGATGCTGAAGGCGATCATGGACAACGAGCCTATCGGCATCATACGCCTGGCGGAGATGCTGGAGTATCCGCAGCACAAGGTCAGGTATTCTCTTAGGATCCTGGAGCAGGAAGGATTGATCGAACCTTCGCCGGACGGAGCGATCACGACCGACAAGATCCAGGACTTCCTAGACCATCTGAAGGACATCCTGGAGACGATGAGCTCCACTGTCAATGAGCTGCGGGTGTCTATCGAATAGTCGATTTGAGCCCCGCCCCATGGTTCTGAATGCGCCCGAGATGGCTCCAGTGGCAAAAGGCTTATTAAACTGGTCAGATTAACTGCGCCTGCGAGCCAAGCATGCCGTCGTAGCTCAGTCGGTAGAGCGTCCGCCTGTTAAGCGGAAGGTCAACGGTTCGAACCCGTTCGACGGCGCCATATGTTTCTCATCGACCTCTCAGCAGGGGTTGGCACGTTCGACTACTGGCCGCGCTTTCTTGATCAACACGACCATGAATATCAGATAGCACGCACCCACGACCGACATGCCGGCCATCCCTTCCACCTCATGGATCGGGGCCAGTACGATGAAGAACAGGACGAGCCCAAGCGCGAGGTTCGCCTTGTGCAAGGAATTCTGGCACCTGCCGAGCCTATGTTCGAGCAGCAGCAAAGCTGCAGCGTTCACCATCAAAAGGGTCACGATGGTCACGATAGCTGGCAGGGCGGACAGAACCGCAGATGCGATTACGAAGTCCAGGGATATGAGAGTGAATCCAAATGCGATGAATCTCGACGGTTTCCACGTAGGCAACTCATGCCTGGCGCTCACCAGATCGATCGGCAACTCTCTCGCGATGAGCACGAAGACGATGGTTATGAGAATGGAGGCGATGTACTGCAGAGGCGGTGGGTAGTAGTCCTGGATAGATACGAACGCGACCGCAGCGAATGCGATATCTATGAGATATATCGCGCCAACCAGCTTGAATCGCCTCTGGACCAGAATCCTCTCTTGCCTTAGATGAGGATACCAGAGGTTGAAGATCAATATCGGCAGGCAGATGCTGATCATCGAATGAAAGATGCTCAGCCAGACCGCCCAGATCCAATTCACCTCGGCGAAACGGCCAAATTCGGAAAGCGTTCCAAGATCAGCCCAACCGGGGTCGAAGAAACTCTTGACCGCGATGCCTTCCTCGACTATGGCATACGCGAAACCGAGCATGATCGTAGTCGCCCAACCCTTCCTCCAGATCACAGTGAGTTCACGGATCAGCAGAACTCCTGCACCGTACATTCCGAAAAGGAGCAGGAATCCGAATGGGCTAAAGAACTCGAAAGGTGGAGAAGAGCCTGACAGGAGTTCAGCAGTGATTGGGGACAGGAGTGCGAGGAACCAGACAGCCCGCCCTTTATCGCTGAACACACCCGCATATTGACAGAATGGATATTAATCTCTGCAGCAAAGGAGGGCGAGGACAAGACTTATAACCAGCCCTCGTCAGTATACTGAATCCGAAGAACCCAAAGACACGGGACGGTTTGATATGGCTTGGATAAGGACAATAGACCCCCTAGAAGCGACAGACAGGACGAAGGAAGTCTATGAGAGGATAGAGAAGGAGAGGGGACATCTAGCCAATATATTCAGAGCTGAGGGGATGGAGCCTGACATCCTTTCGCACCAAGTCGCTATTTACGAGGGTCTGATGATGGGGCCCGGACCTCTTTTGAGGGAGGAGAGGGAGATGATCGCTGTCGTGGTCTCGGCGGCGAACAAGTGCGCATATGGTGCTGTGCACCATTCGGAAGCGCTTGAGTGCGTGGAGAAAAACCCGAGCGCTCTGAGAAGCCTTCTTGCAGAATACGCCTCGAAGCATGAGACTCCTAGGAACAAGGCGCTCCTGGCATATGCCGCGAAGCTCACTCTCGATCCGAAGGATATCACAGCCGATGACATAAAGGACCTAAGGGATGCTGGACTGACCGACCAGGAGATCCTCAGAGCGAACCTTATTGCGAGCTACTTCAACTTCTCGAACAGGATCTCTCTCGGACTGGGTGTCGAATTGGAGACCGGCAAGACGAGGACCTACAGGTACTGAATGTCGCGTGCCCGACCATGGCCGAGGGAGCGAACAGCACAGAAATCCTAATATGCAATCGGGCGTTTAGGAGCAATCGCACGGGCCCGTAGCTTAGTCCGGCGGAGCGATTGGCTCATACGGGAATAAGATTCCCTGAGAGACCAGTTGGTCATCGGTTCAAATCCGATCGGGCCCACTCAATCTAATACTATCATAAATGACAGCACTGGCCTCGTGTCATACGATGAGCCCTGAGCGATACCCTACACAGTGGACGACTGATGTCGACGAGAGCTCACATTTCTCTCATAGGCTTGTTGCAGCACACCAGGACTCCGACGCCTTCCTTTGTGACCTTCACTTCCTGACCACAGATGTCGCAGTGATATGTCTTGCCAAGTTTTCCCTTCACCACATTTCTCACCTCCAGATAATAGACTGAAGCAGCCTGGGTTTGAATAAACATTTCCCCATAGAAGGAGGACTGGTTTTGCAGGGATGACTCTAAAAAGGAGCGTATATGAAAAGTATCGGGTTTGTGGATTTGATATCGAGCAGACAGACCAGTCTATAGCCTTAGAATCGGCGTGGTGGTCTGTGCTTCTGATAACATTCCTTGCAGTACACTGGTCGGCCCTCAGTTGGCTTAAAGGGGACCTGTGTGTCGGCACCACAGTCAGAACACTTCACGTTGTGCATTTCGCGTGGGCGTGAATCGTATCCGCCGCGGTTCTGTCTGCGTGGTCTGTCGTCCATTTGGACTACCTCCATTATATGTTCCCGAACTGTGTGATCAGCCCGGTATAAACCCTCATGACCTTAACCACTATAATATATGATTTGCGCCAACCCAGATTTTGTGTTGATAGGTATTTGTCGTCGTTTCGAGTGTGATTCGACGCCTAAACAGCGAATAATACGACGATTTGTGAACAAATTGGCCATACAGATATGGCAACCGATGATCTTCTTTGCTCGAGAGAAGAGTCGAAAGGCACGGCCCCGGATGACCCATCGAGTTGGTTCGAGAAGAAGAGGGTAGTGGGCAAGGTCTGCTAGTCGAGGAGGGGTTTCATGACTCGGACATACACTACACGCAGCTGGATATAGGTGGCGAATAGAATGCTGGAAACAGTAGTCGCCCGCCATGATCGCTGGTTCTGACAAGAGTGGTTTCAGGTCTTCCGATAGTAAGGGTTGACCAGGTCTTCAAAGCAGGATAGAGCTGCCGCCGCTCCTCCGTGCACTGCCGCGACTATCTGCCGAATACCTCCAGACACATCTCCCGCCGCATAGACAAAAGGTACGTTCGTCCTGAATGACTGGTCCACGATTATGAAGCCGCCTGGATCTTGGTTCAACCCGAGCTCGGATGCGAGCTGGCTGCTGGGGACTTCGCCGATTGCAACGAAGACGCCGTTGACCACTTTCTCTTGCGTGACCCCGGTCTTCAGATCCTTGAGCCTAACCCCGGTCACTCCGCTCTCCCCAAGTATCTCCTCGACCACAGTGTCGAACAGCACCTGGATCGTCCTTTCAGCAATGCTGTCCTGAAGATGTTTGTCCGCTCTGAACGACTCTCTACGGTGTATTATCGTCACCCTGCAATCAATCGAATGAAGGTAAAGGGCATCAGTCAACGCGGTGTTTCCTCCACCGATGACGACGACCTCCTTCGTCTTGTAAAAGAACCCGTCGCAAGTCGCGCAGTAGCTTACGCCTCTGCCAGCCAACTTGTTCTCACCGAGCGCGCCTAGCTTTCTGTGGGTGGCTCCAGTCGCCAGAATAAGGGCTCTGGAGATGTACTTAGAAGATGTAGTCGATAGCTCGAACCGTTCTCCACTGCGCACTCGTAGGACTTCCTCCCCTTCCCGTATGTCGACATACCTTCTCGCATGGTCGGCCATCGTATCCATCAGCTTCATGCCCTCGATCTCAGGAAACCCAGGATAGTTCTCGATCATCGGACTGGTGAGGACCTGACCTCCTGGAACCCCTTTCTCCAATATGATGCAGTTCAGGCCTGCTCGTTTGGCATATATTCCCGCAGCGAGTCCTGCTGGACCCGCGCCTATGATCAAGACATCGAATTCCTGAGGACTGATATCCGAGGAATCCGAGGATACGCCCTCGATTGTCATCACGACGTGAATCGACTGGATGATAAATAACGATTGGGCTATCGGACATGGGCCCTACGAAATCCATGGCCAATGACTGCGAAGCCAATACAATAAAATACTAACCTGGGCGTTTCTCTGAACTGTCGAGCTATTTCGGATTGTATAGCAGAATTCCGTCATAGAAGACGGCCACTAACGGTGTGCATGGATATGGATACGGGGACGATAACAGCATTCTTGGCAATCGGCTCCATCATATTCCTAGGATTCTTTGGGAATGTAGTCTTCACAAGATACAGGATACCAGATGTACTGATTCTCATAATCCTTGGCATGGTCATCGGCCCGGATGTATTCGGTGAACGGTTCAATCTGGTCAGCCATGATGCTCTCGCAGCCATCGACAATTTCAAAGAGCTGTTCCTTTCGGCAGCACTCGTGATAATCCTCTTCGATGGTGGGTTGAGCCTCGACATGAGATCCGTCATTGAATCCTTGCGGCTATCCGCGTTCATGTCCATCGTGGCGTTCTTCCTCACATTCATTACCGTCGCCGTCGCACTCCACTTCCTGATGAATATTGACATCCTCATCGCCTTGACCATGGGGGCCATAATCGGGGGTACGAGCGGGGCGATCGTGATACCCATTGTAAGCAAGATGAGGATAAGACCACAGACAAAAGCCATGCTGATAATGGAGAGCATAACAACGGATGTGCTCGTCATAGTCGTCTCCCTCTCCTTGATCCGCGTGATATTGACAGAGGATCTGAACTGGGTCTTGATAACCAGGGACCTTGCTTCGAAATTCTTGGTTGGAGGGGTCGTCGGTTTCGTGGCCGGGACACTATGGCTCTTCGTGCTGCAGAAACTCCAGAACCAGCCTCTATCATACATGATCACGGTCGCTGCCCTGTTCATCGTCGCAGGAATAGTCGAGCTGTCACCCATCAGCAGCTCTGGGGCGGTCGCCGCTCTCGCATTCGGATTAGCCATAGGGAACCGTCAGTTCATCAAGCGACGGTTGTCCAGCCTATCACTCACATTATCATCCAATGTGCAGATACAACAATTCCATTCTGAGATCACTTTCTTCGTCAGGACTTTCTTCTTCGTCTATCTCGGGCTGTTATTCAGATTCAGTACATTCACCGAGATACACCTGGTCGCGGGTTTGCTGATGATAAGTGTCATAGTCCTCATCCGATGGATGGCCGCGATGTTCGCATGGAAGCTGGGGAACCTGAACATAGAGGATGCCGAAACTGTCTTCGCCAGCATGCCGAGAGGACTGGCGGCTGCGGTACTGGCCACGCTTCCAGCAGTTGTCCTGGCAGATTCGGCGATATGGGACCCTGAACTCGGTGTGCTGATCTTGAACACCACACTCATCGTGATATTCGGAACCACACTCCTGACCACGATCTTCAGCGTCATGACTGAGAAGGGCATCGACAGTAGACAGAGGAAGGAGCTCAGGAAGAGACTGAGCTAGATATGATCGCACCTCATATCCTCGCAACGACCTCTGCTGCGTACTTCCTCGTGTTAACATAACTGGTTGATCCCATCTGTCGCGCCACGTCCCAGGTCACAAGTCCATCGGATATCGTCATCTCAAGAGCGTTCTCTATCGACCTTGCGGCTTCGGTCAATCCGATGTGGTCCAGCATCATCGCGCCGGAGAGGATGAGCGCGCTGGGATTCGCGATGTCCTTGCCTGCGTACTTCGGCGCCGTCCCGTGGACAGGTTCGAAAACCGCGATGCCGTTGCCGATGTTCGCGCCTGGCGCGAACCCGAGACCCCCGACTTGAGCAGCACATGCATCGGCGAGATAGTCACCGTTGAGGTTCGGGGCTGCCAACACGGAGTACTCATCTGGCCGGGTCAGTATCTGCTGGAACATGTTGTCCGCTATCCGGTCGTTCAACAGGATCTTGCCATCGATATCTGCAGAATCTCTTTCTCTTCCTTCGAATATCGTCACGTCTGAGAATTCGTCCCTTGCGAGCTCGTATCCCCAGTCGCGGAAGGCTCCTTCGGTGTACTTCATTATGTTCCCCTTGTGAACGAGTGTGACCGACTTCCTTCGATGCCTGATCCCATACTCTATGGCTGCTCGGATCAGCCTCTTCGATGAGGATTCGGATATCGGTTTGAGCCCGAGGCCGGAGTCCTCAGAAATATCGACACCCAGATCAGATTTGAGGAACTGTCTCAATCTACCCAGTTCCTCTGAACCGCGCTTCCACTCCAGGCCTTTGTAGACGTCTTCAGTGTTCTCGCGGAATATGACCAGGTTCATCTTCTCAGGATTCTTGACAGGACTAGGAACCCCGCGGAAGTGACGAACCGGTCGGACAGATGAATAGAGATCCAACACCTGCCTGAGGGTGACGTTCAGGCTCCTTATCCCCCCGCCTACAGGAGTCGTCAATGGTCCTTTGATTGCGATGCCGACCTCCTTTATCCTGTCTATCGTCGAACGAGGCAGCCATTCGCCAGTAGCATCGAATGATTCCTGTCCGGCCATCAAGTGTTCCCATTTGACCCGGACCCGGTCGACGGTGGTCTTTTCGATGGCCGCTTCGATCACTGCCTGGGCGGCTATTGTGATATCGGGACCGATCCCGTCACCTGGGATGAACGGTACCAGCAGCTCTCGGTTTTCAAAAGACATCCATCATCACTCCGTCCTATCGGTTGCCAAAGAGAAACCATTGTGTTTCATTATGTGAGAAGTGAGACCGCCGTCGGATAGCAGAGTCTGCATGACCTGCGGGATTCTAGAAGTGGACACTACCGTGCCTGTCGATTCCCGACGGACTTCGCCCTTCGATAGATCCACCTCTATCGTGTCACCGCTGCGCATCCAACCTGTTTCACAAGTCATCAGAGGAAGGCCGATGTTGAACGCACTCCTGTAGAATATTCGAGCGAAAGACTCTGCCAGTATTACGGACACGCCAGCAGCCTTGAGAGCTCTAGGAGCCTGCTCTCGACTCGAACCACATCCGAAATTGCGACCTGCAACTATGATGTCGCCTTGCTCGACCCGATCTGCAAAATCTGGGTCGATGTCTTCCATCACATGCTCGGCCAGCTTCCGGATGTCATCTATCTTGAACTTGTACCTTCCTGAGATTATGTAGTCGGTGTTGATGTTGTCGTTAGGATCGAATCTATGAACCCGCCCGCGAAGAACTGTCAACTACATCACCTCTCGTGGATCAGTTATCATTCCCCTGATCGCGGTCGCCGCAGCTGTCTCTGGAGAAGAGAGGTAGATGCTGACGTCCCTGTTGTTGCCCATCCGTCCTTTGAAGTTCCGATTCGCGGTCGATAGGACTGTTTCGCCATCAGAGGGTATGCCAGCATGTGTGCCTACGCAAGGTCCACATCCCGGAGAGACTATGACTGCGCCTGATTTGACCAATTGATGAATTACGCCAGCTTCGATAGCTTTCAGCAATATCAGTCTCGAGGCAGGAGCGACGATCAATCGCACTCCCTTCTTCACTGTCCTGTCCTTCAGAATCTTCGCGGCAGCCTCCAGGTCGTTTAATCGCCCATTTGTACATGTCCCGATGAAGACCTGATGAACTGGAACATCTGCGAGCTCTGATACGGGGCACACATTATCCACACTGTGTGGCCTCGCAACCACAGGGACGATGTCGTCCGCGGAGAAAACCATCTCCCCCTCGACTCGCGCATCCGGATCGCAAGACAAACCGTGTTCTGCAGGGATTCCATGTTCAGAGAACCATTTGGCGGTGGTAGAGTCGAACTCGAACGGACAGAACTTGGCCCCCATCTCGACGGCCATATTGGCGATGGTCATCCTGCCATCCATGTGCATGGAATCTATCGCGGAGCCTTTGAACTCAAGGGACTTGTACGTCGCACCATCCGCCGTGAGCTTTCCGATGATGGTCAGTATGAGATCCTTTGCCCCCGTCATCCGACAGAGTTCCCCATCCACTCGAAGCACCATCGTCTCAGGGACCTTGAACCAGAGTTTGCCTGTGTAAGCAGCGGCAGCGACATCAGCCGATCCGAGCCCAGTTGAGCAGGCGTTCAATGCACCATAGGTGCATGTGTGAGAATCCGCCCCGACCACGAGGTTTCCCGGGAGCACCTTCCCACGCTCCAGAACAATCTGGTGACAGACTCCCTCCCCTATGTCATGCAGAGGGATCGAATGAGAATCCGCAAAGCTACGGATGGCTTTGTGTATCACAGAGACATCCGCTGATGGACATGGTGAATTGTGATCTATCACCATGGCCATGCCATGCTTCGTCTTTGGAGAAACGAATCCCATCGAATCGAGCTCCCTCATCATCATCGACGATGTCCCGTCCTGGGACATGCAGAAGTCGACGTCCGCGACCACTATATCCCCTGGGCGGCAGTCCGATCCAGAGTGCGATGATAGTACCTTTTCTGCAATGGTCTTTCCCATGTATCATCACACTCCTATCAGTGTTTCCACTCGATGTTCGCATCGACCGCAGCAATTCGCTTCTCAATGTCGGCACCAGTATACTCCTTGGATGCGTCACCCTCCACGATGTTTCTGTAGATCGCGATCAGTTCGGAATCGGTAAGGTTGTCTTTCTTGCGTTCCCCTACCCGATTGACCTCGATCCGAATCCTTTCCACTACATCTGCAGAAGCCTCCAGCTCGAGCAGTTTGAGCTTGTGTTTGATGGACGCACTGCCAGAGTGTTTGCCTATGACGATCTGCCTCGAGAGTCCGAGGATTGATGGATCGAATGACTCGTAGAGGTGAGGGTCCTTCAGAATGCCATCGACGTGTATCCCGGACTTGTGGGTGAACATGTTTCCACCCACGATCGGATAGTTCAGCGGGATGCGGAGTCCGCTGGCGTGCTCGACGCCCTTGCAGAGAGGTACTATGTGTTCCACATTGTACTTCGCCAGGCCGTAGTGTGCTCTCAGATTCATCACCAGCACCTCAAGTGGAACGTTTCCCGCCCGCTCACCCAGACCATTGATAGTTGTCGATATCCATATCCGACGACCATCGAAAGCAGAAGACGCTTCACATGCTGAGAGTGCATTCGCGACGGCAAGTCCGAAATCGTTGTGAGCGTGGAATTCCAGGTCGATATTCACGCGTGACATGAGAGAATGGACGAGCCTTGCGGAAGTCGAAGGTGTCAGAATGCCGATTGTATCGCATATTCTGAACCGATCGGCACCCGCTTCCAGTCCCGCCTTTGCAAATTCGATGAGATAACTCTCATCCGTCCTCGTAGCATCTCCAGCATTGAAACAGACGTATACTCCATGATCCTTCGCGAACTCGATGCAATCGACCAGACGAGAGAGCTGCTGCTCCCTTGTGATCTTGAGCTTAGTCGATAGAGAGATGTCGGAAGTATCCGTAGATATGGAGACAGCGTCGACATCATGGCTGATGGAATCGGAGATATCAGCCTTGACGAGCCTGTTCCAGCCCATTATCGATATGTTTCCCATCTTTGACCGGAGCTGTTTCGCACATTTCCTGTCGCTGTCATTGTAGGTCGCAAATGTCTCGATCTGTTCGATCCCCATCTGCTCCAACCCACTGGCGATCATCAACTTGTCAGCACTGGTGAATGCGACTCCTGGCATCTGTTCTCCGTCGCGGCAAGTAGTGTCAACGATACGCACTTCTCCAAGACTAGGTCTCCCTGAGGCAACAGAATTCATTCCGACGTGCATTCCATCATTCCCACAGGAGCCATGGCTCGATCCAACGGTCGTTCTGTCTTTCGCGTTCATATAGATCACCTCGATTCGACAACGCAGGTCGACCACCCCACTATGTCAGCGGTTCCGTCCTGGATAAGGACCAAACAGCCTCAGGGGTGGCTGGTTGCGTCACAGGAAAGTGTTCGTTCCTGTGATTACCATTATGCCCATTAATTATGCGATATATAGACTATATGTCGCGATTATGACTTTCATAAACGGCATTTGCCCTCTTTTACATCAATATAGTGTTCATATGAATTCAAACATTGCTCGAATTCGGATGCGGGCTTCCGCTATCGACAAGAAAAAGGATGATCGAGTGCACGAACTGCAATCGCTCAGATTGACGGCTTATCGCCTGGAGAAGATCTCCTTGCCTGGGAATCTGGCCCTCGAACCAAGTTCCTCCTCTATCCTCAAGAGTCTGTTGTATTTCGCAGTCCTCTCGCCCCTTGAAGGGGCGCCGGTCTTGATCTGGCCAGCGTTTGTGGCGACGCTTATGTCACTGATAGTGGTGTCCTCTGTCTCGCCGGATCTGTGCGAGACGACACAATTGTAATCTGATTTTGACGCGAACCTCATAGTCTCGAGTGTCTCTGTCAGAGTCCCAATCTGATTGACCTTTATCAGAATGGCGTTCGCAATTCCTTCAGCAACACCTTGTTCGAGTATCTTCTTGTTCGTGACGAACACATCGTCGCCGACAAGCTGGACTCTGCGTCCGAGCCGCTTCGTTATCGTCTTCCAGCCAATCCAATCATCTTCAGACATAGGATCTTCTATTGACACCACAGGGAAGGATTTGCAGAGGTCTGCGTACAGATCGACCATCTCCTCCGGGGACAACTGCTCCATCGTGCTCTTCTTGAAAACGTACTTCGAGCCATCGTAGAATTCGCTGGCAGCCGGATCCATTGCAAGAAATACATTTCGCCCTGGCTTGAGGCCGACTGATTCTGCAGCTTCGACAATCAAGGACAGTGCCTGTTCATTGGAGCCCAGCTTCGGGGCGAACCCACCTTCGTCTCCGACCGCCGTGCTCAGCTGTTGCTTGCGGAGCAGGCTTTTGAGTGCGTGGAATATCTCGGTCCCCTGTCTAAGGGACTCTCTGAAGGTCTTGCCGAGCGGGACGACCATGAATTCCTGGAAATCGAGGTTGTTGTCCGCATGTGCCCCACCGTTCAGAATGTTCATCATGGGAACTGGCAGCGTCTTTGCTTTCACACCGCCGATGTAGCGATAGAGTGGGATTCCGGCATCCGCAGCTGCGGAATGAGCTGCAGCGAGAGATACGCCCAGAATGGCATTTGCTCCGAGTTTGGATTTGTTCTCGGTTCCGTCAAGGGAGAGCAGCAGCCCGTCGATGCCCTCCTGGTCACACGGGTCCTTGCCTTTCAACTTGGGTGCGATCACCTTGTTCACATTATTGACCGCTTTCTGTACACCTTTGCCCATGAAACGCGCCTTGTCCCCGTCCCTCAGCTCGACGGCTTCGCGCACACCGGTCGAGGCGCCTGATGGCACAGCGGCCCGTCCGATCCTGTTACTGGAGAGAATCACGTCGACTTCGACCGTGGGATTGCCTCTGGAATCGAGTATCTCTCTGGCCTTTACAGACTTGATATTAGACATCGTTATCGTGAGGAGGTTAAGAGGTGTCCATGATAAAAACGATTGCAGGAGAGGGCAAATAGGCGATGCCAGGCACCCTGATTGGGTCAATCAACTCGAAAAACATGAATGGCCCGGGAGACAGGAGGCTTTTCTCCTCCCGGGAAATGGATTAATAAGAGGTTTCTTCGTCAATCTAGGCCGAATCGTCGACGTATACCATCGAGAACTCGAACAGGAACTCGTCCCAGAGCGTATTGTCCACAAGGTCGAGATTGCTGGTCAGGTAGTTCTCATACAGCTTGTCCCACGAGCATGTGAAGTAGATCGACATGCCGTATGTGTTGAGGGCACCGCCGTAGTCGGAAGTGACCGAGCTCACATGAACGATCGCCTCATCGAGCAGATCGAAGGTCGTATTACAGAGATCGGACAGTTCCGGGATCTTATCGGCCAGGAGCGTCACATACCAGCTGATGTCGATGAATGGGAACTGCTCGCCCATGAACTGGAGCTGTGGTGTCTGTGATTCCGAAGACTCGATGGCGCCTCTCAGATAGTAGTCGTCCGCGAGGTCATAGAGCGCTTTGGCCAACGGATCTATACCATTGATCACCAGGTCATTCATCTTCGACAGGTCGAACACTGACGCGCTGACATATGCGAAACCGGCGATGCCGCTTCCGGCGCAGATCTCGTAAGATGTGATATATGCGTCGACTGTCGCTATTGCGACCGCCTCTGCAGTCTTCTCATCGAGAGCCTGGATCGAGTTCAGCAATCCAGTGTAATCCCAGCCGAAGCCAGGCACTGTTGTGATCGATGCGACCATGTAATCCGCGATATTCCTGTTCTCGTATGCTACCTCGACCATTCCCATGAAGCATGCGTCGTATCCGATGATGTCAAGATGCACGCCAGATGCCGCGACAGCGTTGGCGACCTCGTCCATGGTCAACCGGTCTTTGTAACCAGCGTCAGATACGGAGGTATCGTCATAGCAGACGCCCCACCAGCCACCGCCGTGGTCCCAGAGGTCGAGCATGTAATGATCGGCAGGTGAATACGCGACGGCCGTCTCAAGGAAGTATGTGAGAGTTGCGGGATCGCCCATGTTGAGCTCAATCGGGCATCCGCCAGCAATCGCTATGCAATCGCAGTCATTTATCCCTTCCTCGATGTTGACATGGTCGATGCCAGCTTCGATGAAGTACCAGTGTGTGTTCTCGAGAGCGTCGAATGTGTCCATCAAGACAATCACGTTGACATCTCCGATCGAGCCGACGGCTTCCATCTCAGCGAGATCGTTCAGCGCGTCTGGCTGGAGATTGTTGTCGCCATCCAAATAGACCATGATGGTCCAATCGGCCACATCATCTGATTTTTCACCCATCAATTTGTTCAAATGGTCAGGTTGTGCCAGCCCAACCACGCTCGCCATTGACATGGCGGCTACCAGCATAATCATAGATACAGCTATTCCAGATATTCTCTTTCCCAAGGTTTTCCCCCCTCGTTGGCCGCAAATCGAGAGTATCGCTAGATAGCCGTTTTGGTACAAGAATAGAACTATACTGACGAACCGAAGAGTATACATACGGATTAGAGACGCAAAGGTGATTCATCCGAAGGGGTGAATTTCACATGAGTGAAGCATTATCTAGAGCGAAAAAGGGGACATTCATCTATCTCAGGCGGAAGGTTTTATACCTCGGATGCAGACTGAGTCAGAGTAGATGAACGTCTTCCAGAAGCTGGATAGGAGGATATTGGATCTTCTCGCGGATCGAGGGATCCTCGAGCCTACTGAACCGCAGGCGAAAGCCATACCTCCGATCCTTGCGGGGGAGCACGTGTTGTTGGTCGCCCCTACAGGCATAGGCAAGACCGAGGCGGCGATGCTCCCCATACTGCACTTGCTCAGCAAGGGCAAGAGAGAGGGCATACGGTGCATCTACGTGACTCCCCTCAGGGCTCTGAACCGAGACCTATTGAAGCGCCTGGAAGAGATAGGCGATTCCGTAGAACTCAAGGTCGCTGTAAGGCACGGCGACACACCGCAATCTGAACGGACGGCGCAATCGAAGAATCCTCCAGATATCCTGATAACCACACCTGAGACGCTCCAGATAATGTTCACTGGCCGCAACCTGCGAAGACATCTGAGCGGTGTGAAGCATGTCATAATCGATGAGATACACGAACTCGCGGAGGACGAGAGAGGAGCTCAACTTTCGGTTGCCCTGGAGAGGCTCACGAATCTCGCGGGGGAGTTCCAGCGCATCGGCCTTTCGGCGACTGTGGGCTCCGTGGAAGAGATATCAGCGTACCTTGCTGGAGAGGGGAGGACCGTCACCTCTCTCAGGATCTCGGCCATGAAGGATATGAGAATATCCGTCGAGAGTCCAGCCGTGGAGGACACCGACAAATCGTTGGCGGACCGGCTTCAGACTGACCAGAAACATGTGGCTTGCATGAAGAGGAGCAGACAACTGGTCGAGGAGAACACGTCCACTCTCTTCTTCGTGAACACAAGAGACTACGCAGAGGCGCTAGGAGTCAGGTATCACCTTTGGGACGAGTCGTTCAGTGTGGGTGTTCATCACGGGTCCCTGTCCAAAGACATTCGAGTGCAGATGGAGGACGATTTCAAATCGCAGAAGCTCAAGGCATTGATATGCACCTCGTCGCTCGAACTCGGGATAGACGTTGGCTCGGCTGATTTCACACTCCAGTTCAACTCTCCGAGACAGGTCACGAGGTTGATCCAGAGAGTCGGGCGGTCTGGACACCGACACGATGCTGTCTCATTTGGCAAGATCATAACGACGACGCCTTCGGAGACTGCCGAGAGCATGGTGATAGCAAGGAAGGCGATGGTGGAGGAACTCGAAAGCTACCGGATAAGGCAGAATCCGCTCAGCGTCCTTGCCAATCAACTCGTCGCAATGACCATGACGGAGCCGAAGGTGGACAAGGAATGGGCTTACGCGACCGTCCGAAGAGCCCACCCATTCAGGAACCTCATCAGAAAGGATTTTGACGAGGTGCTGCGACTGTTGGGAGAGCTGCACATCGTCTGGAATGATGAAGACCAATTCCGCCGCAAGACCACAGGGATGAAG
This sequence comes from uncultured Thermoplasmata archaeon, assembly GCA_963719945.1. Lineage (GTDB taxonomy): Archaea > Thermoplasmatota > Thermoplasmata > UBA10834 > UBA10834 > UBA9653. The sequence goes on from CAVRDX010000004.1 coordinate 77,437, forward strand.
CATTTCTTCGACAACATCTCAATGATACCGGACGAACGCACCTACAAGATCAGAGACGTATCCTCGAGAGGTATCATCGGAACCCTCGATGAGAGTTTCGTGGCCAGTTACGCTGAACCATATGCCACATTCGTCGCGAGGGGAAGGACTTGGAGGGTGGTGGAGGTCGGTGAGGATGAAGTCATCGTGGAGCAGATCAACGAGATCGGAGCGACCCCGTCCTGGATAGGCGAAGAGATACCGGTCCCGTATGAGATCGCGCAAGAGGTCGGTGCCATGCGACGGCTCCTGCCTATGGACATATATCCAGCAGACGAGACGACCAAGAAGGAGATCACAGAATGGGTGTCTGGTCAGAATGGCCATGCCGTCCCGACCGATAAATTGATCACGATCGAGCAGGGAGACGGCGTCATAGTCATAAACTGCTGCTTCGGCACCAGGGTCAATGAGACCATTGCGAAGCTGATCACAACCTTGCTCGCGGCGAGGTTCGGTGAGAGCATCGGGGTGAACACTGAGCCATATTCCATCTTGCTCGAGACGCCGAGGGGGCTGCGGGTCAGCGACGTGGTTCGAGTGATCAAGGAGACCGACGTATCGACCCTGCACCAGCTTATGAGGTTGATCGTCAGGAACTCTTCCGACCTGCGCTGGCAGTTCGTGCATGTAGCCAAGAAATTCGGCGCTGTTCGAAAGGACGCAGACTACAAGATGCTCAATGTCTCGAAGCTGGTCGATGTGTTCGAATACTCGCCGATCTTCGAGGAGGCGGTCGCCAAGACCCTGTGGGAGAACATGGACGTCGAAACCACGGCGACCGTGCTCAAGCGGATCCAAGAAGGGACGATAGAGCTAGTCATCGGCAAACTGTCTCCGATGGGGCTAGAAGCCATAGGCGAGAGAAGGCAGATAGTCCAGCCGCAGAGAGCGGACAAGACCGTGCTGATCGCACTGAGGGACCGATTGCAGGCCGAGGATATCGTGATGGTCTGCATGAATTGTAGGAGTCAGAGGAGGGGAAAGGTCGCAAACCTTCCGGAAAGGATCTCTTGCAGCAAATGCGGTGGGGTTGTCATAGCTGCGATCCAGCCATACGCGAAGAAGGACTTGGAAATACTCAAGAAAGGGATAGCGAGCGAAGAGGACAACAAGACACTGAAGAGGATATACAAGAACGCCAACTTGGTCACGGCTCATGGGAAGAAAGCTGTGATTGCCCTCGTAGGAAGGGGGGTGGGTGCGGACACCGCCGCGAGGATACTCGCCCGGTATCACTTAGAGGAGTATGAATTCCTAAGAGATCTCCTGGCAGCGGAGATAAACTATGCCAGGACTAAGAGGTTCTGGGACTAGACCGCGGCTTCTTGAAGCCAAGGCCGATCACATACACCTCTGAACTCGACTTCCTAGAAGCTTTTGGATGATGCACGCTCACTTCCTTAAACGAGCGTTTCACGGACGCGATATAATCCTTGCTCAAATCCCCGAAGAACATCTTCGCCACAAAATTGCCTTTCGGCTTAAGCACCGAGGAAGCGAACTTGAGAGCGTGCTCGCATAGTTCGATCGAACGGGCGTGGTCGTAGGAATAGTTGCCACTTATGTTCGGTGCCATGTCAGATATCACGACATCCGCACCATCTGGTATGAGTTCGAGAAGGCTAGCGACAATATCGGCATCCCGAATGTCCCCTCGTATGAATGTGACTCCGTCAATCGGTGCAAATCGGTCCAGATCCAGAGCGAACACTTTCGACCCTTCGCCTGCAATCTCGACCGCCACCTGAGACCACCCTCCAGGAGAAGCCCCGAGATCTACCACCGTGTCACCCAGGTGGATCATACCGAAGCGTTCGTTCAGCTGCTGAAGCTTGTAGGACGCTCTGCTCCTGTATTGCTCCTGCTTGGCCTTGCGGTAGTAATAATCCCTCTTCCGCTGGGCCCGCCATTGCTTCGTCACGACACTCCCCATTCCATCAATCGGATTTATTGATTCCCACAGAGAAGGCAAAAAGTATAGATGTGGTATGCAATCGCCAATCAGAGGCGAACCCAGTGCCAAAAGGAATGACCTATGCGCAGGCTGGAGTCGATATAGACAGGAAATCGAGCAGCATAACCGCCCTTGTCAAGCACCTCAAGTACAAGAGAAAGGGCGTCGGGAAGCCTCTCGACCTTCCGGGCCATTTTGCAGGATTGATCGACCTCGGAGACAGAGCGCTCACGCTGTGCACGGATGGGGTCGGCACCAAGCTGCTCATCGCAGACGCATTGAAGAAATGGGATACCATCGGAATCGATTGCATCGCGATGAACGTCAACGATACCATCTGCGTTGGCGCTGAACCGATTGCATTCGTGGACTACATAGCGATCGACCGACCAGACGAACGGGTCACCTCCGACGTGGGTAAGGGGTTGGAGGAGGGCGCGCGCATGTCCAACATGACCATAGTGGGCGGCGAAATAGCGGTCCTTCCAGAACTCGTGAAGGGGTTCGACCTTGCGGGGACATGCCTCGGGATCGTAGACAAGAAACGCATCATAACTGGCGCGGGGATAAGACCTGGCGACGCGTTGATCGGACTGCCGAGTTCAGGCGTTCATTCGAATGGATTGACACTTGCCAGGAAGATAATCGAGAAGAACGGGATCGGATATCGACAGAGAGTCAAGGGACTCACCAGACCAATCGGTCTTGAGCTCCTGGAACCGACAACGATCTATGTCAAACAGGTCCTGAAGATCATCGAGAAGCACCAGGTCAAAGGAATGGCCAACATAACCGGTGGCGGATTGAGGAACCTTTTGAGGTTGAAGAGCGGAGTAGGGTTCGAGATAACGGATCCGATCACTCCGAATCCTGTGTTCGGGGTGCTGCAGAAGCTGGGGGAGGTAACTGACAAGGAGATGTATCAGACCTTCAACATGGGCATGGGATTCTGTCTTGTGGTAAGGAGAAAGGAAGCAGATGATGTCCTAAAGACTGCAGGCAGAGGCGCCAAGATCATCGGTCGTGTGACCAAGGGCACTGGCGTAACGGTTCCGGGATTGGGGCTGGAATATACCGTATATTGAACTGATCCGCCAATTCGACCATCATCTACCCATAAGCGATCCGATGACGACTCCGAGTGCGGTGCATGTCTCCAGAGACAGACCCCGGCCTGTGATGTCCAAGTGCATGCGAGCCATGTTGAATACGTCTTTTGGCAACCCGTGAGGGCCCAGGCCGAATACAAGCAACGCTGATTTCCCAGAAGCGACCATCGACCTAACCTGAGCAGTCGTCACTGCATTTCCGGGCTTCGGCTTCCTTGTGGTCACGATCACTTCACCCATCTGTGGAGGAAAACCCTTCTTTGGGAAATCGAAGGATGAGAATCTGCCCTTCTCCGAGAGTTCCATCAGATATCCCCCGCCCTCCCCGATGGTAGTCGTGGTCGAGACCCATTTAGCTATCTCGACCGGGGTTGACAGCTCCTTGTCATAAGGGAATCCGAATGTCGCGAGATTGCAGTCGAATGCAAGTGCCAGCGGTCCGGCCCTTGCCAAGACTCGCCTGTGCGCTTCATGGAACTTCACGGGATCGTATGAATTGAATAGGCCGATCGTGACTCGTCCAGGCATTTGTCACACCTCCTCTTGCAGAAGCGGGGAGTGATATCGACGGCCGCCCGGACTACGGTTACTGGGACGCGTCCCTCGGTCTGCTGCAAATCGCATATTCGTCCCCATCGAAGAAAACATCCAGATCAGGATTTTGGTCCTGCAGCTCCTTGATCTTCTCGAGCACCTCACGCAGGCTGAGCTCTGTGCCGTCTTTCTTTATCTTTATCAGAACCCTTTTCTGCATAGTACACCTCTGCACCCTGCCAGGCGAGGAGTATAGATTCCTATGGGAAATCTCGATATAAATAGGTTTACTCAGGTAGATGTCACGCATGCGCAGGCCCACGTCTATGCACACTCGCCATTGTCGTGCGCATGCACATGTGTACGCATGAGGGCTATTCGGGGGCATGTTTGAACACGGGAACATATTGCTCTTTCGCCGCTTCAAAAGCCTTCTTCCGCGCGTCTTCGGGAAGTCGACCCAACTGCCTGATCTTCTTGTCAAAGGTGTCCACGAACTTCGGAAGGACCTTGTAGATCGGAAGCAGCATCGGGACGAATGTGAGGCGATCCTTGCCTATCCCCAGCTGATCCAATTCCGGGATGAGCGCTTTCAAGCGACGCTCCACAATCTCCGCCATCTCGCCCCCTTCCTCATCGGACAGCATGATACCGTCCGCCCCGTTTGCGAATGCCGACAGTATCTCCTTCCGCGCAACTCTGGCTGCAGAAGGCACCCTCATGATCCTCATGGCGGTTGGATATTCCATGCGTGCAGTACCGGCTGTGTCTGCGGCGACATATGCCAGGACGTCGCCGAAGAAACCGATTATTCTCACATCGTCCGATGGTTCTGCCAAAAGCCCGCGGACTTCGGCATCCACCTGCGCGTCCGTGTAATGAGCGAGATCGAACACATGCGTAGGGCACTCGGATACACAGGCGCCACAACCGATGCATGCGATCTGATCTATCTGCGGCATGTCACCGACAGTTATCGCATGGACAGGACAGATTGTCTCGCATGCCCCACACTGAATGCACCTGCTCGCATCCACGATCTGAGCTTTGACCGGGTCGAGCAGCATCTTCCCGGTCCCGAGGAATTCGATCACATGGGCGGCGGCGCTCCTTCCATCCACGACACTGTCTCGAACGTCCTTCGGCCCCAGAATCGTTCCAGCAGCGAAAATGCCTGACCTGTGCGATGATACAGGGTCGAGCTTTGGATGTTTCTCAGATACAAAACCGTCTTCCCCGAGAGGCACTTTGAGCGTGCGGGCGAGTGTATCTGTCCCTTCCGAGGGCATCATCGAGGTGCATAGGACGACCATGTCGAATTCGTTCTCTATGATCTCCCCGAGGGTGACATCCTCCGCTCTGACCATGATGCCGTTCTTGCCCTTCTGGATGTCGGATACACGACCGTGTACGTACTTGACATTGAATTCCTCCTGTGAGCGGACATAGAACTCCTCGAACCCGCGGCCAGCCGATCGGATGTCTATGTAATAGATGTAGACCTGCATGTATGGGAAGGTCTTCCTGAGGATCACAGCCTGCTTGATCGCATAGTTGCAGCATATCTTGCTGCAATATGGCATTCCGACCTTGCGCGTACGTGAGCCTGCACACAACACCAAGGCGACTTTCTTCACCCTGTTGCCGTCAGTCTTGCGTTTCAGGACCATCCCTGCTCCGCATTCGTTGATCATCAACCGCTCCATCTGGGTCGCGGTGATGACATCGGGGATCGACGTGTCGTATTCTCCGAGCTTCCTGACATCGAAAAGGTCGAAGCCCGTCGCGATCACGATAGCACCTACCTGGAGGTCCTCGAACCGCTCCTTCTCATCCATATCTATCGCATGAGCGGAGCAGACCTTCTCGCATGCTCCGCACTCCTTGCAGCTGTCAAAATCGACCACGTAAGCAGCAGGCACCGCCTGAGGGAACGGTTTGTAGATCGCTTTGCGCTCATACAGCCCTTCCTCGAATTCGTTGGGGACCTTTGCCGGGCACACCTTCTCGCACTTCGCACACCCTATGCATTTCTTGGGGTCTACTCCCCTTGGCGCCACCTTCACGCGCACGGAGTAGTTGCCTGGAGAGCCGGATACGGATATGACTTCTGATCTTGTGTACAGCGCGATATTCGGATTCGATGCAATGTCGACCATCCTCGGGCTGAGGATGCACGGGGCACAGTCGAGGGTAGGGAACGTCTTGCTGAGCTGGGCCATCCTCCCGCCGATGCTCGGGTTCCGTTCGATCAGATGGACTTGATATCCGGAGTTCGCCAGCTGGAGGGCGGATGATATCCCTGCGATCCCGCCGCCAATGACCAGCACCCCCTTTGAAAGTTCTATCTCTCTCGGATCGAGATTTTCGAGCTGGGCCGCGCGATACACACCTCCGCGCACAAGGTCCTTGGCCTTCTTTGTCGCCTCAGTCTTGTCCTTGTGCACCCATGAGCATTGTTCTCTCAGGTTGACCACTTCGAGGACGTACGGGTTCAGACCTGCGTCCTGGAGAGTCTTCCTGAATGTCTTCTCATGCATCTTCGGAGAGCAGGATGCAACGACAACCTTCGTGAGATCGTGTTTCTTGATGTCTTCGGCAATCTGGTTCTGGCCTGGCTCAGAGCAGGTATAGATATTATCCCTGCTAACCACCACTTCGTCCAGGGTCCCAGCATAGTCCGTCACGGCCTTGCAGTCCACGATGCCACCTATATTCGTGCCGCAGTGACACACATAGACTCCTATCCGTTCCTTCTTGTCCTTCTTCCCCTTGTCTCCGGTCATTTTGCACCTAAGAATCAATGCGTGGGTTATTGGCCTTTTGGTTGATTCTATAGAAGGGTGCCCGGTGGGAACCGACCATGCCGCCGCGATGCGATGAATCCGATCAGAAGGAGTCGATGGATGAATTCACAATAACTGGCCCCGAAACATTGACCGAGTAAGTATATATATGGCGACCAGGTTATTTAGCACATTCATAGTTCCGAATGCACTCCATGATGCACATTATGGGGAAACGTGCTATATTGGGATTAATGATACCCCCACTAGAATTGATTTCAAGAGCCCAATCCACTCGAAGCTCAGAGGAGAACGAGAATGCAGAAAAAGGATGATACGGAAAAGAAACTCGTCTCATGCCCGAATTGTGGGCAGAAGACTTCCGTTTCCGAGGGCGGCTGCGAGCATTGTGCCGCCCCATTACCAGAGGATTCTCATTCGAGCGAGGGAGGCATCGATGAACTTAGGGCAGTTCCTGGAGTCGGCGAAGCAAAGGCCCATGTCCTTCTAAAAGCCGGTTACAAGAACGTCAAGGACCTGCAGAATGCAGACCAGAGCGAATTGGCCGGTGTCAGAGGAATCGGGGACAAATTGGCCGCGAAGATAATCAAAGGTGCTCAATCACTGGCGGGCCCTGAGGACAAAGAACTAGCCCATTGGCTGGCCGGAGAGGACGAAGGCCTATCCGCATGGATCTCGGGCGAGGAACATGAGGGGAAGGATGCAATGGTAGCGACCGAACCGGAAGCCTTCCAAGACGATTCGCTGGCGAAATGGCTCGCCGGTACTGAGGATAATCTCGATTCTTGGCTTGATGAGACCAAGATGAAGAGCGTCCCGGAACCGAAGAAGACCGTGTCCGAAGAGGTGATCGAGCACGGAGAGGAGATCACACAGCTCCGTGAAACATTGAGCCAGAAACTGAAACAGTTCGAGACCGACGGATTCAACCCGCAGGCAATCCTGGATGAATTAATCCGTACGAAGAGCGAAGTCGAGGCCGCGCGCGTCCACAGAAAGCATCTGGAAGAGGAGCTGGAGAACGTCAAACGCGGAAGCATCGCTGTCATCAAGTTCATCAAGAAACAACAGGGGTCGCCCGTGGATGCGGAGAACCTCGCAGACAAGCTCGCGTCCGAGATGGCCCAGAGGGAGGACCTCGAGCTGAAGGCCATGGAACTCGAGAAACAACTCACTGATCTCAGAGAAAAGACAGAGAAGGGTATCGCCGAGATGCCCGTGGATGCACAGTCTCTCAAGCGCCAGGAGATCGAGCTGTCGCAGAGGATGGCGCAGATCGAAGCCTATGAACTACAGCTCAAGGCCAAGGAGAACACGCTCCAGGAAGGCATAATATCCTATGGCAAAGGACCCTCGGACAGCGAGGAGCGCATCAGGGAATTGGAGGAGTATTCCGCCAAGGAGCGCGCACTCAACGAGCAGATACACGAATTGGAGGCGAAGCTCTCTCGGACAGAATTCGATATGAAGCATCTGGAAGAGAAGGCGAAGATATCAGAGAAGAAGGGATCCGCAATGGATCCAGAGCTGCTGAAGAGGTTGGAGCAGGCCCAGAGCCTCGAACGATCGTTCGCTCTGAGGGAACAAGAGCTGGAGAAGCTGAAGGAAGAGTTGAGGATACGAGACGACGAGATGAAGAAACTCAAGGAACCTTTGGCCTACAAGGAGCAGGAGATGATCCGCCGAGAGGAGGACCTGATGTTCAGGGAGAGACTCCTCGAGGAGGAACTGAAGAGGGTCTCCCAGCAGAAGGCCGAACTCACGAACACTGACGAATTGACCATGAAGCAGCGCCTCGAAGAGTTGCAGGGGCAGATCACCCAGAAGGAAGAGGAGATAAGGAACAAGGAGAAGTACTTCTCAGCGAAGGAGGACGAACTCCGTGCGAGGGAGCAGGGACTCATAACGGACGAGATCGAGAAGAGGGAGCAGGACAGGCTCATCGAACTCAAGCAGGAGAAGGTCAAGACGGGGACCTCCAGACTCGATGATTTGCTCCTTGGCGGTGCGCCGTTCGGGTCGAACATGCTGATCTATGGTCCGCCATTCACCGGCAAGGAAGTTCTCATGAATTCATTCATCGCGGAGGGGCTGAAGAAAGGCATCCCTGCGATATGGGTCATCACCGAGAAATCGCCCAAGGAGATCAGGAACGAGATGATGTTCGTGCTCTCAGGATACGAGGAATATGAGAGCAGAGGGCTCGTGAGATACGTGGATACTTATTCCCGGAGCATGGGCGATGAGACCGAGGACCCATACACGGAATATGTCGAGGCACCCACGGATTATGAATCGATCCAGAAGGCGTTGGAGACGGCGGCTAAGGCGTTCAAGAAGGATCATGAATACTACAGGATGGCTTTCAGATCGATCTCCACCCTCATAGCGTATCTGGACCCGAACACAGCATTCAGATTCCTCAGTCCGGTCGCCGGCAGAAGGAAGAGGGACAAAGCGGTCTCGATGTACACTATAGAGAAGGGCGTCCACGGAGACCAGGAGATCCAGATGCTCGGATCGCTCATGGACGGCATGATCGAATTCAAACTCGAGAACCTTAACACTTTCCTATCGGTGAAGGGTATCTGCGAGGTTCAGTCTAGGGCTTTCATAAGATACTCGTTCACCAAGTCCGGACTGAACATCGGATCGTTCTCACTGGACCACATAAGATGATGGAATCTGGTCTATCAGGCCACTTCCATGGAAGACTTATGATCCTTTGCGCCCGGCATCCTGGCATCCCGTTTCATTGCGACCTGCGGTGGCGGCAACGGTGGTGGCAAGCCTATATCCCTCGCTACGGTGACGGATGCGGGCATGCAGTTCGCGAAGATCGCGTTCAGGATAGGGTTGAATACAGTCTGAGGGAGCTCCTTCTTGTTGGCCCATTGAGATGCGATGGTCTGCGCTTCCCCATCCCACACAACTTTGCCTTCGATCTTGATTATCCCTACACCGACGTAACTGACCGTGAAAGTGAATTCCACCATGGCGTCTTTCTCAGACATCGCCGATATGCTCGTCACAGAAGTATTGTGATCGACCCTGAGCTGAGGAACCCGTTCCCCCAATTTCGTGAATCTCTTCGCGTCGAGCGACACTAGTTCGAATGATTTGATTGGCATTCTGGTTCTCCTCCGTCCCTCAACTCATAGAACATATCAGGACATGAATCTATTCCAATAAAGGGTCACAGATCGAGGTACAGCACCTCGATCATCTTGGATATGGGAATGGTGCCGTGGGCCGGACTCGAACCAGCGACTTCAAGATCTTCAGTCTTGCACTCTCCCAACTGAGTTACCACGGCTCAATGCTGGGAAAGGCAGTTAGGCGGAACTCGGTATTAAATCTTCGGTGATTCGCATCATGCGGAGCGCAAGAACGGATATCGACGGCTTCAATGAGGTTTTCGGGCGAGATTAATCAACGTCGACGGCTAGTGCGACCGACCGTATCCGCCCAACCTGGAGTGGAAAAATAAGGTGTATTCCAGACGATACCAGAAACGAAGGCTTTAAATATGTTCCAGACGCTGATTAGGTTGCTTCAGAAACCCCCTTTCGGTGGTAGGATGGACTTGTCAGAAATTCAAGCTAGCTATTCTGGAAACTCCGTTATTGACCGTATAAGGCGATCGCCGAGATGGAACAATGATGAGGGGGTTGCTTCGACAATCGGCACAATCATGTCGCTGCTTGTCTTCCTTACGTTCATGGGCATGTTTACCAACCAGTTCGTCCCTGTCTGGATGAGCGATAACGAAAGTACGCACATGGCAACTGTCATCCAGCAGATGATCACGCTCAAGTCCCAGATCGACGGGTTGGTCGCAGACTATTCGAACAGCCTTCTGGCCCCGACACCCATTTTCGTCCCGATAACTCTGCATGCTTCAGGCATACCGATATTCGCCGAACCTACTGCAGGAATATTACGATTCAGTCCTCAATCCACCAACGGTTACCCGTCGTTCAACGCGACATTCGCGGGAGATGAACAGACATTGAGCACGGCTGATGACGGACACACTGGCGGATACGTCGACCTATATGCACCGAACAGGTACTTCATCGAGCAGCACCTGACCTATGATTGTGGTGCCCTGATACTCAGCCAGCCGGATGGAGAATACATCATCGCGGGGCTTCAGTTCTCGGTCACGAATATCGTTACAGGCGCCGATACCAGCAGAGTTGTCAAATTGTCACAGGTCTCGATGCTGGGCCTGAACAAGACCATAGGCGGGACTGGCACGAAGGGGATATACGCGGATCTTCTCTATGCGAACACCAATGTATATGAAAGCACAGTAGGAGCTGACCTCACCCTCACTATAGTGAGCAAGCACGGAAACGCTTGGCTGACCTATTTCAACAAGGCGCTCAACAACTCGATGGCTGGCCTAACATACGGTGCAGACTTCGAAATGGGGCCTCTGACCCTGCATGACCAGATGGGTACTCAGTTCGATTACTACACATTGACAGTCACGATAAAGGATGTGAACGTCTTGGACCACACGCGCGCGACGGTCCAAGTGACACTGGGCGAGGTGGCCCCTTAGAGGTGAGCTTTTGGCTGAAGCAGAGGCGAAGATTGAATATGACATACCCGTGAAAGCCCCCAAGCAGCCAATGGGTGCCCGCATCTGGCGCGGATACATCAACGCCGTAAGCAGACTCAAATCAGAGCCGATCAAAGTCAGATCTGCCAAGGGTGCTGCTGCTCGGAGGAAGCAGTGGAAGGACGGGAAGGGTTCACCATACACCGAGATCCCACCCATCACAGACCCAGATATCCAGGAGATGGCGTTCTATCCAGTGGTTGATCCGTTCAGCTATGTGAGAGTAACTTACAACGCAGTCACCAGTGATTACATATTGAGCGTGATCGAGCCAGTGCTCACCGAAGATGAAGAAGCGTTGATGAAGAAGATCAAGAACACCTTCGAGATGACCCTCGATTACGAGTGGGAGAAACTCGACCAGATGAACAAGAAGACCTATCTGCAGAGGAGTGTTGATAGCTACATCAGGTCGAGGGGGATCAGGCTCGAACCGATCTCGGAAGATAAGGTGAAGTACTTCATCACCAGGGATTTCGTCGGATATGGCCCCATAGATGCATTGATGAGCGACATCCATGTCGAGGACGTGTCTTGCGACGGCGTCGGCATCCCGCTGTTCCTCTTCCATAACAAATTCGAATCAATCAAAACCAATATCGTGTTCGAAGATGAGGACGACCTCAACTCATTCGTCATATCACTTGGCCAGAGATGTGGAAAGCAGCTCTCCGTCTCGAACCCAATACTCGATGGTACGACACCGGAAGGGCACAGAGTCCAGGCAACTTATGCCAGAGAAGTGACCACGAGGGGTGCCTCATTCACAATCAGACGGTTCAAGGAGAAACCGTTCACGCCAGTCGAACTGATCAAGTACGGCACCGCGTCACCAGAGATAGTTGCGTATCTGTGGCTCAGTGTCGAACATGGAGAATCGGCCATCATAGCCGGAGGCACAGCGAGTGGAAAGACGGCGACGCTCAACGCCATGTCGCTATTCATACCTCCTGGTGCCAAGGTCGTCACCATGGAGGATACTAGAGAGATCAACCTGCCTCATGAGAACTGGATACCTGGCACGACAAGATCTGGCTCCGGGGAGAGGGGACCTGACGGAAAGACCGCCGGGGAGATAGACATGTACGACCTCGTCAGGGCGGCATTGAGACAGAGGCCGAACTACATCATCGTCGGAGAGGTGAGAGGAAAGGAAACCTACACCATGTTCCAGGCGATGGCGACAGGTCACACGACCTTCTCGACCATGCACGCGGATTCCGTCAAAGGCATGGTCAACAGATTAGAGAACCCGCCGATCAACTGTCCCAGGATTCTGCTCACTGCCCTCAGGAATGTCATCATCCAGACACATGCAAGAGTCGGAATGGACATGGTCAGGAGAATCAAACAACTCATCGAGATCGTCGGTTTCGAACCAGAAACGAACGAACTCATCAGCAACACGGTGTATGAGTGGGATCAGGCCACTGATAAGTTCATCTTCAAGGGTCACAGCTTCCTGTTCGACAAGATCATGGAGATGAAGAACCTAACACATGAAGAGCTGCTGCAGGAATTCGAGCGGCGTGTTGATATCGTGAAATACATGGTGTCCAAGGACATGTCTAGCCATGTGGACATCTGGAACCTCATCAAATCATACTACAAGGATCCCAAGGCGGAGGCGGAAAGGGTTCGAAAGGACATGCGCCCAGCGGCCGCTCAGAGCGGTCTGAAGATGCCGACAGGAGGTGCTGAATCTGCCTGAAATCTCCGATGTCTTCATGAGAGTCGAAACCAAGAAGGGAGAGTACCTCAAAACGAAACTGACCCAGAGAGGGGAGGATATCGGGCCTCATGGAGTCCGATTGACCAAGGGTGCCGTCCCCGACTATGTCAGTTTGACCAATTATCAGGATTTCTCCTGGCGCATAATGGGCAAGTTCGCGAGCGATCGGATGACACCCGCCAATAACCAGGTCCTCGAAGAATCGCTCACCAAGGCCCATATGAAGATACGGGCCGAAGAGTACTATGCATATGTACTCATGAGCACAGTCGTCGCGTTCATCATAGGAGTGGTCATAGCAGTGGTCGTCGGAATCATCCTCTTCGGGGTGATGGGCGTGTCATTGACACTCAGGATCATGATATCAGGTGCGGCGATCGGCCTGTTACCCGTTATGGCGTTCTTCATGCTTATGGGATCGCCTGGCGGAAAGGCAAAGTCCAGGGGCAGGGACATCGACAAGAAGATCGCAGCTGCGATGAGCTTCATCTCTGCTATGGCATCAGCAGATGTCAACATTGATATCATATTCAAGGAACTTTCGAGGCAGACGATCTACGGTGAGATCGCAGCTGAATCCTCGTGGATTACGCGTGATACGGAACTTCTCGGATTGGATATCTTGAGCGCCATCAAGAAAGCGGCCAAGAGGTCCCCATCGGCCAAGTTCCAGGAATTCCTGCAGGGAGTCATCACGACCTCCACATCCGGTGGGCAGCTCAAGCCGTACTTCCTGCTCAAGGCAGATGAATACCAGAAAGAGAACAAGCTCGCCATGAAGTCCCAGATGGAGACACTGGGAATGCTCGCCGAATCGTTCGTCACAGTCGTCGTTGCTTTCCCTCTATTCCTTGTTCTCATCTTAGCGATCATGGCAATCGTAGGCGGAGGAGACTCGAGCATGATGATCACCCTCCTGTACCTTATCGTCATTGGAATGATCCCGATCTCGCAATTCGGATTCATATTTGTCATTTGGAACATGTCACAGGAAGGTGCGATGTAGGATGGCAGTGAAGAAGCTCAGCCAGGCAGAGCAGGAGAGGGCGATCAAGAAGATCCTGGCTACTGAGAAATCAGATAAGACCAAAACCATCCTGGTAGGCTCGATCGTCGCTGTGCTCATATGCGTGTTCGCAGCGATCATAGACATGATAGGCAGCCTTTCGCTCCCATTCGACCCCATCGATTACATCATCTTTGGAATAATGGCATTCCTTGCCCCATACGGGTTCTACACATCAAGGAAGGAAAAGAACATCAGAGAGATCGAGACCAGACTGCCCGATTTCCTCAGAGATGTGGCGGAGGCAGGAAGATTCGGAATGACGTTGGCTGACTCGATTGTCGTCGCATCATCCGGCAGATACGGTCGACTGACCCCAGAGATCCAGAAGATGTCTGCACAGATAGAATGGGGGGTACCCGCATCTGAGGCCATCCGACTATTCTCGGAGAGGGTCAAGACGCCACTGGTCATAAGAATGACATCGATAATCAGGAAGGCCAACGACGCAGGTGGCAACGTCGCCGATGTCCTCACGATGGTTTCCCACGATGCCAAGGAATCCATCCTCACACAGGAGGAGCGGAATGTGACCATGTCGACCTATGTGATGGTCGTCTACATATCATTCTTCGTGTTCATCGCGACCATATTGATCCTGGACCTGCAGTTCCTCCCTAAGATGGAGGAGGCGGGAACGACGGTGAACGATGCGGCTCAGGAGATGGGATTACAGGAGATTCCGGGAGTCAACATCAAGGTCGCCCTCATCGACGATATCTCATTCATATTCCTACTTGCGATAGTGGTGCATGCAGTTGGGGATGGGCTGCTAGCTGGTGTCATCCAGAAGGGGAGCATACCCATAGGAATGAGACACAGTTTCATCATGTTGCTTTCAGGATTCGTGTCCCTAAGGTTACTGTTTGCGTGATTGAGATGTCTGAAACAGAGCAGGCCAAGATTGAAATGGAACAACAGCCAAACGCGCCGGAAGCAGAGGCAACTCCGCCACCAGAGGAGGAGAAGGCGAAGAGCGGAGGCTTTCTGGCGGCGTACTATGGATTCCTGATGAAGATCAGGCCCAGGCCTATGAGGATCACAGTCATGAAGAACGAGATCCAGGTCGACACGAGTCAGATCACGGAGATACCAAAGCTGACCGAGTCGAATATAGATGAGGTCGAGATATCCCCGGTCAAGCAGAACTATTCATACGTCAGGATAAGGTACGACAACAAAGCCAACGAATACACATATGAGGTAATCGAACCGAAGTTGCTGGGAGACGAGGCGGCTGTGGTCGCCCTCCTGAAAGAGACCCTCATAGCATCCGTCGAAAAGATGACCGAGGAGGAACCTTCGGAGAAGGAGAAGTATCTGAGACGAATCATCGAGGAGCTGATGAACCTTCTCGGGATCTCACTGCACCCGATATCCAAAGAGAGGGTGATGTACTATCTTCTCAGAGATTTCCTCGGTTATGGTGTCATCGACGTGATGATGAATGAGCCCAATGTGGAGGATTGCTCGTGCGATGGGGTCAACGTCCCGCTCTACATCTATCACAGGAAGTACGGTTCAATAAGGTCCAACCTCAGGTTCGAGAAGGAGGTGGAACTCGATGGTTTCGTGGTGTGGCTCGCCCAGAAGTGCGGCAAACACATCTCGGTCGCGAGTCCACTTCTGGACGCAACTATCCCGGACGGTTCTAGATTGCAGGCGACTCTGGGAAAGCATGTGACGAAGAGAGGTTCGTCATTCACCATCAGACGGTTCAAGGAGAACCCTTTCACCCCGCTTGACCTACTCAAGTTCAAGACGATGAGCACGGAGATGATGGCATACCTCTGGATAGGCATAGAACACGGACAGTCGATGCTCGTGTGCGGAGGCACTGCGAGTGGAAAGACCACCACACTCAACGCAGTCCTCCTTTTCATACCCCCACAGATGAAGATCGTCTCGATCGAGGATACCAGGGAACTCAACCTTCCACATGAGAATTGGGTTCCGGGTCTGACCCGAGAAGGTTTCGGTGGGAAGAGCATGGTCACTGGGAAATCTTCCGGTGAGATCGACATGTTCGACTTGCTCACGGCCGCGATGAGGCAGAGACCTCAGTACCTGATGGTCGGTGAGGTCAGAGGTAAGGAAGCGTACGTCGTGTTCCAAGCCATGGCGACAGGTAAGACCTGCTATTCGACTTTCCACGCAGAGGATGTCCAGGCGATGGTGCACAGAATGGAAAACGACCCCATCAACCTGCCAAGGGCGCTGATCACAGCTCTCAACATCGTCATGCTGCAGGCTCAGGTCAAGGTCGGGACGAAGATGACCAGACGGGTCAAGTCATTGACGGAGATCGTCGGCATCGACCCTGAGACCGATGAGCTGATCACCAACTCAGTCTACACATGGAACCCAGCCGATGACACTTTCAACTATAGCGGTCACAGCTACGTGTACGAGAAGGTCAGAATGGCCAGGAACTGGGCACCTCGAGAGATGGAAAGGGAGATCAAGAGGCGTGTCGACATTCTCGAGTACATGAAGAAGGTGAGCATCGACAACCACAGGAAGGTTGCCACAATCATATCTGCGTATTACAAGGATCCAGACAAGGTCATGAAGGAGGTCCGGGCGAAACTGGCAGAGACCGGACCACCTCAGCGAATCTGATCCAGATGGTCTCGTTTTCGGTAGACTTCATGTGATATGGCATGAGCGACAGCTCTTTGCGGCTCTATACAGAGCGCATCAAGTTGATTAGCCATTAAGAAAAATGAAAAGCCATCAAAGGGTTTTGTGGGTTTTGAGGAGAGGATCAGCCTACTGCTGATCCTCGCTGTTGTCGGATCCGTTGCCATTCTTATCCGAAGTCCCGGCTATGGGGGTCTTGATGATCTTCTTCGGGACCACTTTTCTGTCGATGGGCCTTCTGATGACCATCTTCGGTGCGGCGACCTGGGAAGGACCCTGTTCCTGAGCCTTCTCGACCGGCGGGGCAAATTCGCGCGCAGACGATTCTGGCAACGCCTCGCCTGAGGACGGCGGGGTCGGCGGCTGTTCTCCCGGAGGCAGCTCCTTCTCGGCTCCGAAGACCGTTCCGCACTTGTGACATACGGTCGATTCCTTCGGGTTCAGTGTGCCACATACTGGGCATGGTATTGGCCCCTCCTTCCGCTTCTCCTCTTCCTTTGCGAGCCAATCTTCGAATGAGATATATGTCGGCTGAGTCACCCACCACTCGTCGAACTTCTTGTCGCTGAACTTCTTGCCGAGTTCGGGCTTTGCCAACTCGCGGTACTTCGAGACCATCTCATCGTACTCGCCTCTCATCTTCTCGAGGTAGTCCTCCTCGCCGATTTCCTCGCCGACGAACTTCACACCGCAGTTGGAGCATTCGGTTGATTCTGCAGGCACCCATGCTCCGCATTCAGAGCACTTCATCGTGCCTACTTCGAACTCGACTCCACACTTCGGACATCTCTTATTCGCAGCTGGGATGAAGGCACCGCATTCTCCGCACTCCACCAGTTTGCCGAGGCCACGGAAGTAGATATAGGCAGTGACTCCAAGAACGGAACCGACGATCACACCGATTATCGCGAGCCAGACCCACAACGCAATGCCGCGTCCCGCGACTACGCCATCGACGGCAATCGTAGTCGCGAAGTCAGGCTGCTCCTCCTCTAACACTACTGGGACCAGCGTGTATTGACCGGTCTCGAGGTTAGCCAAGAGAGCCACTTGGAACGATGCCCTGCCTGAAGGGGATGTCGAAATCGCATCAGCGCGCGAGAGAACATCACCATCGGGACTCACGAGGTTCACGGACACGCCTGGCAGCCCAGATACAGCTATCTCGTCATTGATATTCTCTGGCTCAGTCGCACCGTAGTAGATATTCACGTGTACGAGAGCGCTTTCGCCCGCTTTGTACTCGCCCGTGTCCGAGTCCACTATCATTATTATGTGATATACGAGATCCACGATTTCGAAATCAATCGATGCTTCGTTGTTCGTCTCGTTCTTCTCATTCGATTGGTTGTTGTCGTAGTCTACGAATACGAATATGGAATATGTCCCACTAACCGTCAGATTTATCGTATACTCCATTGAGACTTCTACCCACATCTGTGGGAGTATATGCTCCACCGAAATGCCAATCTCATATTCCAATGTCCCGAATACAATGGAGAATCTGATGCTGACATCGCCCGGGTTTGTCCCGCCAATGTTGTGGACGTTTGCCGTAATCGTGACCGTTCTCCCAAATTCGTGGGGATTCGAACCATCGTCCACTGAGATATCATCCGCATCGACTTTGAAGTCTGCACGGACATCAAGTACGGTAATCGTGGCAGTTTCGATGTTGTTTGTCAGATCCGTCTCAATCACTGTTTCAGATGGATTGGCTTCCATGGTGAAAGTGAACTCAGTGTCGTTCGTCACAAAGGGTGCGGAATATGCAAACTCAACCGCGAATTGAGATTCTTCATATAGAATCCCATACAGTGTCATGTTGAAAATTTCGCTCTCTGAATCGCTGTATTCCACGGTCAATGATACTACCGGGTTCGAGACAGGGGCCTCACCATTGTTGTACAGCACTGAACGAACATACAATATCTGACCACCAGGTACGCTTGACACGTCGGCAGGTGGGTCGCCGGCCATGAATCCTATCGCATCTAGCGATAGGTCAGCATAGCCCAAAACTCTGATCTCAACTGAGTCCTGGTTGTTGGCGAATGACAGCTCATCGAAATCCGGTGTTCCGCCGAGACCGCCGTTGACTACTACCCATATTGTGAAGATCCCGATGCTGTTCGGGATCCAACCAACATCAACGGTTACCTGGCTGTTCGGTGTTAGAGTCGAAATCATAGTAGAATTCAGAAGGGTTGCCGTCGCCACATCTGTACCTAGCAAGAACTCAACTAGAGCATCTTCTGCAATGGCATCACCGGTGTTCTCGATCACCGCGAAGATTGTGCATGAAGCATTGTACACGACATACGATGGCTCAGTCCAGATATAACCAGTCATTACGCTGAGATCTGGGAGTATGACAGTGGACATCCTCAGCACTGCGAAGGTAGCATTCTCCGTCAGGGGCTCGGTGTATGGCTTGACACCGATAGATATCGTCTCATCCGAGAAATGCAGGACTCCGTTACTCAAGTAAGTAGAGTTGATCTTGTAGTTGCCGATGAAGGTTGAGCCATCCGATGTCATTATTGTTCCCAGGGAATTGATCCTTGCTATTCCAGATTCATTGCTGACTGCGCTCGACCAGTATGTATTGTTCACGAAGAACCATGCCGAGACGGTCGCTCCAGACAGCGCGTTGCTTCCGCCATCCAGAACAGTCACGTGAATCCATCTGTAGATCAATGCTTCTGCGTCTTCCGTTACTACTATTGATGGAACGCTGGAGTTCGTAAATTCTCCCAGTGCATGACCAGATAGTACTGGTGCCTGCAGAAGTGTGGAATCAACGACTACGATTCTGGCTGATGAATCCCATGAAGTAGTTATCGTACCATCGAAGACCGTGTCTCTGAGAACCACGAGTGCATCATCCATCGCGACTATGTTGACACCGTTCAGAGTTGACCCTGTTACTTCGAGCGTCCCCTCACCCTTCACTATGAGGTCAATCGCGAGTTCGCTGTTGACCATAGAGTCCTCGATCACCAGGTTTGCTGTTCCATCTACATAGACGGTTCGCTCGTTCGCTGTTGATTGGACCAATTCAAAGACCGCATTCCTCAATGTGAGAGTCCCATCAGATGCCACGATGACATCGCCAGCATGATAGTAGCTCATATTCTCGATGGTTAGATCTGGCGGAACCACCAGCCACTTGGATGGATCTGGGCTCTCCGCAGATATACCTTGGATATCTACCGTAATATCAAACTGCTGATCTGCAGAAGTCATTGCGGGATAGGCCGGGAACGAAAAGGTCTCTGTGGAAGTATGTGGCAGCGTATCAATAATAATACTGCCATTAATTGCATATGATCCTACAAAGACTGAGTTGCCTGACCCACTACTTGTTATCATATCTGTGAGATAGGGGACTAATGCTAATCCACCAGTCTTTGTCACAAGGTAGCTCTCTGAAGTTTCACCCATGTAGTTCAGAACCTCGATGGGAGGAGTCTCGCTCAATCCATCCTCAGTGAAGTACAGGGCGGTTTCTCCCTCGAGCTCAGTGGTACCTGTGAATGTGGCACTGATAGTTGCGCCTGGGATCGGCACACCATATTCATCTCCAATTGTGACGCTCAACCATCGATAGATGTATGCGTCTCCTCCAACTGTGAACATCAACCAGAGTCTGTCAAACTCCACCGAACCTGTCCCAGCAGCACCATTGTTAATAAATCGAATATCGGTGTCCAGTACGTCTCCAACTGTGGGAAGAGATGTTATTGGGAGTTCGTAGTACCATGTTCCAGATGGATTGGACAAAGAAGGTGTGATCCCAGTAGAAGCATAGCTTCCACCATCGGGAGCCCATTGGATTGAATTGGTGCCTACGTATGTCGGTGAGACAGAATAACTTGCGACCAGAGTGATAGAACTCACTTCTAATGAAGCGCTCATCGGGGTTGTATCCCAAGTATCCATAGCAAGGGTTTCCTGGGCTTCCACTTCATATGTCGAACCATCGAGGGTCGCTAGATTTGCGATATTCTGACCAGTAGTATCTGCCACACCTTTAGTCAAGGGACTTGCAGGTGCCGTATTTTCACCATCGGATGCAATGGCAGTCGAACGTGACGCATATGATCCAGAATATTCATCGAAGGTACAGCCATAGAGATATGCATGCGACTTTTCGCTCAAGACTATCATATTATGAGAGGCCAAATCGGCTACGGTAAGATTGGGGTTGAAGTCAACGCTGATGTAGCTGTTGACTGCCAACAGGGTCGATTCTCCACTCAGTGTGAGGTTGCTGGCGGCAAGACCTAGGGAAGGATATTCGGGAAGATTCGTGATCTCGGAGTCGAACATCATCATTGAACCGTCAATGACTGAGATCGCCGCCCCGTCATCGGCGGAATCGATCGCGATAGTCGGAGATCCTGAGAGATACAGGGATATATCCTCTGCAGGTAGCGGCTCGATGGTACTGTCATATAGTATGAGCTCGCCACCGTTCTGTACCGTGATCGTGCCTGGGAAACTGAAAAGCGACTTCTCCGAAGCTACGAGAGTTCCTCCATCGATGTTTACATCTAGGAACGGCCACGGATCGATCTGGTCCAGGTAGGTGGTGAGTGTGCCATGATCAAGAGTCATGGTTCCACCAGTAGTGACTGTTACCGTACGTTGAACACCCGAGTTGCTGATCACCAGCAAAGCAGCGTTCCTTATAATCAGCTCCCCACCACTGACGAGAACATCACCATCTACAGGCTGGTTGACATTCTCGACTGTGTATGTGCCGGCAGTTACAATCAGGTCACCGATTGGTGTCTGTGCAGCGGTAGGCGAGGGATTCGACATTACGAATAACCCCGCGAAGGCCGACAGCACGAATGTGGCGACAATCAATGCGCTCAGAGATTTGTTGGCCTGAAGAGGGCCAGCTCTGTGTTCCATAAGTTCACCCACCCAGATGCTGGGTATTGCGAATCAAAGTAAGCAGTTCGGCTATATAAAAAGCTATTTGCCATATTTTCATGGCAAAGAAGGGTTCGAGGAGGTGCTGGCTAAGCCACCTTTTTCTTTACGATCTTCTTGACGAAGACCTGTGGCTTCCTTGGTTCCTCGATGGCCTTCACTTCATCGGAGCTGTCCCCTCCATCCGATTCTGGCTGTGTCTCCCTCAAATCGGAGCCACATGCGTAACACATTATCGCATCCTTGCTGACCATCGTCTTGCACTTGGGACAGGACACCTCATCCTCCTCGGATGATCCGGCATCGTCCTCTTGGCCAGATGACTCTTCAGAGATCTCCTCGGGCTCGACATCTCTCAACTGGTGACCACAGGAATAGCACATTATCGCATCCTTGCTTATGACAGTCTTGCACTGGGGACACTCTATCTCGTCGTCGCCCAGATCAGGCTTGGCCGTTTCCATGACATCGGACTTCTCCATAGGGGTGCTCTCGATCACTTCTGTCTGCCTGCTGAGGAGTTTCTTTGCATCTTCCGAGAGTCTCTCGCGATCATTCCGGACAGATTCCTCTTCTGCTGCCAGGGAACGCTCACGGGCTATGAGTGCATCACGCCTCGATGCCACCTGCTCCATCAGCCTCTGGAGTTCCTCCTCGGACTTCTTCATCTGATCTTCCCGGTCGAGGAGTGCTTTGCGTTTTTGCGTCGCCTCGGACTGGGCGCGCGACGACTCCACCAACGAGGTTTCGGCTTCCCGCTCCCTCGCCTCCGCGCTCGTGAGTGCGGTCTTCGACCGTTCCTCGAGTTTTAGGACCTCAGCATTCTTCGCATCCACCTGAACGGCCTTGGCCTGGACGGACTCCTCGCGGGCTGTGATCTCCGCATCCTTGTTCTCGAGGGACGATTCCTTTTCTCTCAAGGAGTCCTCCTTCTCGCGGATCCTCTGCTCGCTGGACTCCAGCTCAGCCTTCATCTTCTGAAGCTCTGACTTCTGGGCCTGAATATCCTGGTCTTTCTTGCGGACCTCGGCCTCCTGGGTCCTCAAGCTCTTGACTGCGTCTTCAATTATCTGCGAAATGCTCTGGTCTTCTGTCATCATCGATCCCTTTCCCTGTCGGCAAGGTCATTCGTGATCCGCGCCAAATCCCAGGGGGATGGAAGGCGCACGTTCGTAGGGTTTCACGCAACACGAGCCACATCGACCGTGTCGCATCGTCAAGTGCTGAGCAACGGACCCAGCACCTGCATTCCGGATTTGTTGACTTCGATGGCGTGTTTCTCCATGCTGTGCTCCGCAGCTCTCATCTTCTCGACCTGCAGGTATCTCACCAGCTTACCCCTCTGGCGGTCAAGGCCCAGCATCACGATGCCGTCTGCGAGAAAGCCTTCGTTTCCGAGAAGCTGCGATTCACCAGTCAACGACCGTTCCATGATTATGAATGAAGTGAGGTTGTTGTCTCTGAGCATCTTGAAGAAGTAGAACATCTTCTTCCTCATGTCCTCAGCGTTCTCCATCAGGGAGTAGAGCGCGCCTAACGAATCGAGGACGAATATCGAGAACTTGTCTCCGTGAGTCCTCCTGAAACGCTGTATCATCTTCTCTATGAAGAGTACATAATCCGTCTGTGCCGAATCGCCGATGACCTCATCGATCTGATCGATCTCCCTGAGGTCAGTCATATCCGATATCTGCATCTTTGCGGAGAGTTTCACGCCCATGCTCTCCATGTTCTTCAGGTGACTGTCGACCGTCTCTTCGAGGGTGGCGTATAGGCCGAACTCGTTCTTGTCCCTCAGGTAGTGCGACATCAGGGAATAGCAGAAGCTCGTCTTCATCGATCCCGGGGGACCCGTGACGAGTATGACTTTGGGTCTCTCGATGTCGTTCTTGAAAACCTTTTCCAAACCTGGTATCGAGTCTCTAAACAAAGTGCAGCCCTCCTTGTTCGGGCGAGTCGGACTCCTCTGCGGATTTCAATAGATTGTCTACTAATAAAGGTTTGCGGGTCGTTATCAGGAGTGAGACGCTGGCCAGATGGTTGAAAAACACACCTGGCTACTCGTCATTATCAACATCGTTTTCCGCATCGTCCTTCTCTTCGTCATCGATGAGGTCGCCGTTCTCCGGATCACAATGCGTGATGGTCAGTCCTGACTCGATCATCCGCTCCTCCTCAGCCAGTCCGACCATGTGCGCGACCGCCACTACCTTGTCGCGGTCTTTGAGGCGCATGAGCCTGACCCCCATGGTCGCTCTGCCGAGTAGGCTGATGCCGCTCACGGGCATCCTTATGACCATCCCGCGCACGCTTGTCACCATTATCTCGTGCTCGTCACTGACCGGCTGCACCGATACGACATCGCCGTTCCTGCCGCCGCTCTTGATCGTGATGACCCCTTTGCCACCACGCCTGATCTTCCTGTAGTCCTCGACCAGGGAACGCTTCCCGTAACCGTTCTCTGTGACAGTCAGCAGCTGGTCCTTCGGCACGACGACCGCCATGCTGACGACCTCGTCTCCTTTCCTCAAACGTATGCCGCGCACGCCATATGTGGCCCGACCGGTCGACCGGACATCGGTCTCGTTGAACCTGGCGGCAAAGCCTTTCTTTGTCGCCAGGACTATCTCCTTCGACCCATCGGTGAGAGCGGTGTCGACTACCTCGTCTCCGTCCTCCAACCGTATGGCGATTATACCGTTCTGGCGGACATGGGAATATGCTATGAGCCTTGTCTTCTTGACGAGCCCGCTCCGGGTGGAGAACACGAGGTTCCGCTCCTCGTCGAAATGCTTGACAGGGATCATGCTCATGACCTTCTCGCCCTCTTCGAGGTGCTCGAGCAGGTTCACCACGGGCTTGCCCTTCGCGTGTCTTCCCCCCACTGGAATCTTGTATGCCTTGAGCCAGTACACACGACCCTTGTTCGTGAAGTACATCACGTAATCGTGAGTGGATGTGACGAACATGTCGACGATGTAGTCCTCCTCCTTGGTCTCCATGCCGATGAGGCCTACACCGCCCCTGTGCTGCGCGGCGTACGTGTCGAGCGAGACGCGCTTGATATAGCCAGTCTGGCTGATCATGACGAGGACGTTCTCCATCGGGATCAGGTCCTCAAGATCCATATCGATCGCGTTTGACTCGATCCTGGTCCGCCGCTCGTTGCCGTATTTCGCCTTGACGGCCTGAGCCTCGTCCTTGATTATGCCGAGTATCCTCTTCTCGTCCTTGAGGATGCTACGGAACTCCGCGATCTGCTTCGAGACCTCATCGTATTCTTCGCGGACCGCTTGCATCTCCATGCCAGTGAGGCGTTGAAGCTGCATCTCCAGTATTGCCTTGGTCTGCTCCTCGGACAGATTGAACTTGGCCATCAGACCATTTCTCGCCTCTTCCCTCGTCTTCGCCTTCCTGATGAGCTTGATGACCTCGTCCAGATGGTCGAGGGCGATCAGCAGCCCTTCCAGTATGTGCGCACGCTTCTCAGCCTGCCTCAGACGGTATTCCGTGCGTCTCTTGACCACATCGAACCTATGCTCGATGTGATACTCCAGCATCTCCTTGAGGGAGAGTATGCGAGGCTGGTTGTTGACGAGCGCCAGGTTGTTTATCCCGAAGGTCGTCTGGAGCTGCGTGTGGGCATACAGCTGATTCATGACGACTTCCTCGATGGCGTCGCGCTTGAGTTCGATGACTATGCGCATGCCCTCCTTGTCGGACTCGTCCCTGAGGTCGCTGATACCTTCGATGCGCTTGTCCTTCACGAGCTCCGCGATCTCTTCCATCAGAGTGCTCTTGTTGACCATATACGGGATCTCAGTGACGATTATCTGACCGCGGCCCGTGTCCTCGTCGTGCTCGATTGTGCTCAGTGCCCTGACCCGTATCCTGCCCTTACCCTGGGCATATGCCTCCACGATGCCTTGGGCACCGTAGATTATGCCCCCGGTCGGGAAGTCCGGACCTTTGACGACATCCATCAGATCCTTGAGTTCGACATCAGATCCCTCGATCTGCCTGTCGATCATCAGTGTGATGGCGTCCACGACCTCACCCAGGTTGTGCGGCGGGATGTTGGTCGCCATGCCCACAGCGATTCCAGATGATCCGTTGACCAGGAGATTCGGCAACTTGGCCGGAAGCACGATGGGCTCTTTGAGGGAACCGTCGAAATTGTCGATGAAATCGACCGTGTCCTCGTCCACATCCATAAGCATCTCCGATGCGATCGCCGAGAGTCTGCACTCGGTGTATCTCATCGCCGCAGCGGAGTCGCCGTCGACGCTGCCGAAGTTGCCCTGGCCATCGACCAGAGGATACCTCATCGAGAAATCTTGAGCCATGCGAACGATAGTGTCGTATATCGCCGAGTCACCATGGGGGTGGAACTTACCAAGGACCTCTCCGACCACTCTGGCAGATTTCTTCTGAGCCTTGTTGTGGGCAAGCCCCATCTCGTTCATGGCATAGAGAATCCTTCTGTGAACGGGCTTCAGACCGTCGCTGACATCGGGCAGTGCACGGCCGACGATCACGCTCATGGCGTAATCGATGTAGGATTTCTTCATCTCGACTTCTATTGGGCGCATGATCAGCTTGCCGGCGAACTTGGGAGAATCCTGAGGTTCTTCAGTCATGAGTGATCACCTACACGTCCAATACCTCGACCTCGCGCGCGTGCTCTAATATGAACCGCCTCCGCGGCTCCACCGCATCACCCATGAGGAGATTGAACAGGTTGTCCGCCTCCACGGCGTCGTCGATGGTAACGCGCTTCAGTATGCGTGTCTCGAGACGCATCGTGGTCTCTCTCAGCTGGTCGGCGTTCATCTCGCCCAGACCCTTGTACCTCTGAACGTCGCAGCCTTGTCCCAGCTCCTGCTGTAAATCGGACAACTCCTTGTCGGAGAAGACATAGCGTTCGGTCTTGCCCTTGCGCACGCGGTAAAGTGGTGGCTGTGCGATGTACATGTACCCGTTCCTTATGAGCGGCTCCATGTGCCTGAAGAAGAATGTCAGCAGGAGGGTCCGTATGTGGGCGCCGTCGACGTCCGCATCAGTCATTATGCATATCCTGTGATACCGCGCCTTGGAAATGTCGAACTCGGCGTCGATGCTCGTCCCCAGTGCGGTTATTATGGTCCGTATCTCAGCATTCCTCAGCATCTTGTCAAGGCGGGCCTTCTCTACATTGAGTATCTTTCCACGCAACGGCAGTATCGCTTGGAATCTGCGGTCCCTCGCCTGCTTCGCACTGCCGCCCGCAGAATCGCCCTCGACGAGGAATAGCTCGCACTTCGAAGGGTCCTTCTCCGAGCAATCCGCCAACTTTCCAGGAAGGTTGCCTATGTCGAGCAGCCCCTTGCGCCTTGTCAGCTCCCTGGCCTTCCTAGCGGCCTCCCTGGCCTGCGAGGCCAGGACTGCTTTGCTTATGCAAGCCTGGGCGATCTTCGGGTTCTCCATCAGGAACTCGAACAGCTTCTCACCGACTGCGGATTCGACTATCCCTCGCATATCGCTGTTGCCCAGCTTTGTCTTTGTCTGACCTTCGAACTGTGGCTCTGGAAGGCGGACGCTTATGACGGCGGTGAGTCCCTCTCGAACATCCTCGCCTGAGAGGGAGTCGTCGCTGCCTTTCATGAAATTGTTCTTCTTGGCGTAATCGTTGATCGTGCGAGTCAGAGCCGCCCTGAAACCGATCAGGTGCGTGCCACCTTCGATCGTATTGATGTTGTTCGCGAAGGTGTGTATGTTCTCGGTGTAACTGTCAGTGTACTGCATGCCCAATTCGAGCGATACGCCATTCCTCTCGGCGGCGATGTAGATGGGTTTCTCGTGGAGGCAGGCCTTGTTCCTGTTGATGTATTGGACGTATTCCGTTATGCCGCCGTCGAACCTGTAAGTCGCGGTCTGCTGCGTCTTCGGCTCGGATAACGTTATCTTGAGCCCCCGGTTCAGAAACGCAATCTCTCGCAACCTGGAAGATAAGGTCTCGTAGTTGAGTATGGTCTCTTCGAATATCTGAGCGTCCGGTTTGAAGCAGACCGTCGTGCCTGTATCGTCCGCATCACCGACGATGTTCACGGGGGTTACCGGAACGCCGCGCTCATATCGTTGCAGGTGGACCTTGCCCTTCCTCTTGATCTTTACTTCCAACCATTCGGACAGGGCGTTAACTACGCTGAGACCCACGCCATGGAGACCTCCCGACACTTTGTACGTCTTCCGGTCGAACTTGCCTCCAGCATGCAGTTTTGTGAGAACTATCTCCAAGGTATCCTGTTTGTATTTCTTGTGAAGGCCCACAGGGATGCCCCGGCCATCGTCCTCCACGGTGACGCTGCCATCATCGTTAAGGACGACGTTGATCGTTGTGCAGTAACCAGCCATCGCCTCATCTATGCTGTTGTCCACTACCTCATATACCAGATGATGGAGACCGTGATAGTCCGTGCTGCCGATGTACATGCTCGGCCGCTTCCGGACGGCTTCCAGGCCTTCGAGGATCTGAATCCTCTCCGTATCATACGTGCTATCCTCAACTGTTTTATCCATCAGATTCCGGCCTCCATAAGGCAGGCTCAAACACCGTAAATGGTCTGCTGCATCCCATCCTGATTTTCGGCGTTTTTTCTGTTGATTTTCTCTTAAATGGAGCCTGCATATATAAAATCTTTGAGAATACTATCTGGCTACGACAAAAAACCCCCCTTTGTTTCCATTGCAGCATATCGCCGATTCACTCAATCGATTTCCACTCGAAGAATCGGCAGGTGTCGATGAGGCAGATTATGACCAATGATGGGATCAATGGCATAAGGTGAGCTGGAAGCTTCGAATCGAAGAAAATAGCAGCCGATTGACTGTGGCCAGAAGCTCTTGTCGGATACCATGAATTGTCTTGTCAATCAAAGGCTTTATACCGATTGGTCGTTTTGTAGCATCGGTATCAGATGGCGACTAGAAAGAAAATCGATTCTCCACCGGAAATGAAGGGGGTTTGCGGAGCGGAAGGAATCGAGCCAGACAAGTTGATCAGATTGTTCGAAAATGGGAGAGTTGTAATCCCATCCAACCCTAAACACAAGAACCTCCGGCCAAGAGCCATCGGTGAAGGGTTGACTGTCAAGGTCAACGCGAACATAGGCACCTCAAAGGACAGGATCAACCTGTCCGAGGAGCTGGAGAAGGTTAGAATTGCCCTACAATATGGTGCTGATGCGGTCATGGATCTCAGCACTGGAGGAGACCTTCACGAGATAAGGAAGAAGGTGATCGGCGAGTGCGACGCCCCAGTGGGGACCGTCCCCATCTACGAAGCAGTATGTAGGACATCGAAATCTGGTGGACCGATGTCGATGACCAGCGACGACCTTTTCAAAACCATCGAGAAGCAAGCTAAAGATGGTGTCGATTTCATGACCGTGCACTGTGGCATAACCAAAGAGACTGTGTCCACATTGAGAAGCCATAAAAGGCTGACAGGTGTCGTATCCAGAGGAGGAGCGATCCTGGTCGCATGGATGCACGAGAATTGCAGGGAGAATCCCCTCTACGAGGAATACGATTACCTTCTAGAGATGGCCAGAGAACATGGCTTCGCGCTGAGCCTGGGGGATGGCCTGAGACCGGGATCGACCGCCGATGCCACGGATGGACCGCAACTCCATGAACTGATCGTCCTCGGGAAACTCGTCGAGAGAGCACGAGCAGCTGGCGTCCAGGCCATGGTCGAAGGACCTGGACATGTGCCGCTGAACCAGATAGAGGCGAACGTGAAGGCGGAGAAGACCATCTGCAAGGGGGCACCATTCTATGTCCTTGGCCCGATCGTTTGCGATGTGGCAGCAGGATATGACCATATCGCGGGAGCAATCGGAGGGGCTTTGGCTGCCTACCACGGTGCAGATTTCCTCTGTTATGTCACTCCATCGGAACACCTTTCACTGCCGACCGTCGACGATGTAAGAGAAGGGGTCATCGCGAGCAAGATAGCAGCTCATTCGGCCGATCTCGCGAGAGGTAGAGGCGGTGACAGGGACCAGAGAATGTCTCGCGCCAGAAAGGCTTTTGATTGGGACACCATGTTCGAACTGTCGTTCAATCCCGAGAAGGCGAAGGCCTACAGGGACCGATGCAAGTCGAAGAGCCCAGATGTCTGTTCGATGTGCGGAGACCTCTGCGCAATGAGGATGGTGGACAGACTCCTCGACGAATGACGGCCGTCAGAAATTTATCCCTATCGGCAATCGCATGAAGGAGCCGACGATGAGTGCCACTATTCCTGCAGCGACGCCTGCGAGGATGGCGCACAGGGCTGCGGAACCCGTCGATATGTCGTTCGCTATTCCGATCGCCTTGCTCACGATACGAAGGAGCCATGCCAGACCAGCAAGGATCATGACCAGGAATATCGCACCGAACACCATGGCTTGTTGAATCTCGTCATCGGCCCAATTCTCGACTCCTGCGAGGTCCAGACCCACAAACCCGTAGTCGAAGATGGATAGAAGGATTATCGAAAGGACCACGAACCATGGATAGCAATGTGCGACCAGGGTCAAGGTCGATCCTTTGTCTCCCCGCCCGCCGAAGATCTCGTGGGACAGCAGCGCAGCCACGACTCCGAATATGAGGAACGATAACAGGGTGACGATCCATCCCACGACCCCCTGCAAAGCGATGCCCACTGCATCCTTTGAAGTGTACCCGACCACTTCTGCCATATCGTGCGTGATGAACACGCTGAACATCGTGGAGATCACGCTGAACGCCAGGACTATCGCGATTGCATGCCTCAGATCGGTGGACAGATACAGATTCATCAGGGACTTGGTCGGGCGGATCGATGTCAGGACCATGTTCCGAAGGTCGAACCTTGGAGCGTGTCTGGGTTGAATGTAGAGGCCAGGATAGTGACTCCTGGTCGTCTGACCACCCCCGAGTTCGATAACCTCGTCGGGACTGGACGGCGGCGCAATCCCAGCTGCGATCTCGCGGACAACAGGGCTGCCGCAGTTCGGGCAGACGAACGTTGCTTTCCCATCGCCCTGGACCTGCAAGTAGTCTGAGATGGAGGTGCCGCAGGCCGAACACTTGGAATCTGGCATGAACACGACGGATTTGCCCGACATCAAGAAGCCGATTGACTCGTTGGCATATTAGAGTTGTCACTCGGACAACGAGGATGGATATGGAGCCACTGGAGGGTCTCGAACCCCCGGCCTGCAGTTTACGAAACTGCCGCTCTCTAGCGGCACCTGCATGGTCGCAGGCGCAACCGCTGAGCTACAGTGGCAGACGGAATGTTGGGAAGATTGTCTCTGTAGTTAAGCCTTTTGACTTGGAAACAGCAGCATCGGTCAACACCAGCGCCTGGGGCAAGCAACAAGGGTTAATAGGTTTCGATAGTATTCACAGCACGGACCCAGATATGGTTAGCGATCTCCGAATTCCTGAAGGGATAATTGTCAGGACTGCCAAAGGAGGCCCTGATTCGCTGAAGGGCATACTGTCCGACCTGAAACAGTATAGCTTCACTGGTTACCTGAAGGTCACGCTCGAGAAATCCGTGATGAACTCCACGGGTTACATCGTAGTGGAATTGGGAGCGCCCGTCATGGCGATCTACGAGTTCGAGAAATCGAAACCCAGGGAGCTGCGGAGGATATACACCGGAGAGAAGTCACTGAGATTCATACTCGAGGATTCGCAAGACAAGGGATCCAACATCGAACTCCACAGCCGTGTCCCCAAGGAGGAGTTCGAGCGTAGGTTCCCTGACGCCTATATCGCTGGAGGAGCCGCCCCCAAACCGACCACTAGGACCCCCCGGGACGAAGCGAAGGTCAAGGAAGAGGTGGAACTCGATCCGTATGTCGAGAAGATTGAGCAGTGGCGCAGGAAGGGGTACAAGGTAGATACGCTTGAGACGGCGAGGGAGCAGGGAGTCCAGGAGATCTCGAAGGAACTTACAGGTTTCGAGCGCGACACGAACAAGCTCAGGCAGTTCGAGACGATCCTGAACAACTTCCCGATACTGGGGCTCGAGCCGGAGATCGCGGAGATAAGGACCAAACTGAACGATCCCACTCGAATCGCTGAGATAGAATCGGATATCGAATTCCTGCAGGAGAAGATCCGCCGGAAGATACAGAAGAGGAAGGCGGAAGAGGATTCGATAAAGCAGGAGATGGAACGGAAGAAGAGGGATGAGAAGGCGTCGGACGTGTACGACCTGATCCTCAAGTACCAGACGACGCCCGAGGGTGAGGAGGCCGTGGAAGCCGTGAAGTGCCCCATCTGCGGCGGAGAGCTGGAAGATGGACAGTGCAGCAAGTGCGAGAAGGAGCAGAAGTTCACCAAGACATTCCCGACAGAGATGAGGTTCGACAATTTCGTGATAGGCCCTGGCTCGAAGTTCTCGGCAGCGACCGCAGTCGCTGTAGCTGAGAATCTAGGCAAGGCATACAATCCGCTCCTGATATTCGGTGCAACTGGCCTGGGAAAGACGCATCTTCTATCAGCCATCGGAAACCACATACTGAACAAGAACAGTGGATTGACCGCCCTATACGTGCCAGCCGACAAGCTGGTCGATGCCGTTGAGCACAGTACGACTCCTGACGCCATCAGGATGTTGAGGGAGGAACTGAAACGTGCCGAACTCCTGCTTGTCGACGACATGCAGTTCCTCGCCGCCAATGAACAAGCTCAGGGTGAGATGGTCCACATCATCGATTCGCTCATCGACTCTGGAAAGCAGGTCGTGCTCGCTAGTGACAGACTGCCTACACAGATTCCGGGCTTCAGCGACAGACTGAATGCCAGAATCCAGAAGGGGTTGACCGTCGATCTGCAGCCGCCGGACGAGAGCACCAGGATCAAGCTCGTCAGGGTGAAGGCGCATGAGAAGAAGTTGAAGCTCAGCGACGAGATAGTCAAGTACATCGCCGAAAAGGTCACCCAGAATGTTCGCGAGATAGAGAGCACTCTGAACAAGGTCGTTGCGTTCTCCACCATAATGAAGATGGAAATCGACATGACCCTCGTCTCGGACATACTCAAGCCGCTCGCTCCCGTGCAGGAGACCAGGAAGGAGATCATGAAGGAGGTCAATGTTCAACCTGGCCATTGCTACCTGATAGAGGAGGAGAAACCGACCTACAGCAATGTCTTGCTGGGGCGGATGATGGCCGAGAACTATAGAGGGCTCATAATAACGAGGATGAACCCAAAGAGAATAAGAGATGATTTCGAAAAGGACCCTCGAATACTCTGGCTTACCGACAAGGATAGTTCGATGGAGAAGACCATCCCGCCATCCCTGGAGATGATAATCCACAAGATCCAGGAATTCATTTCAGAGGAGGGGAACGGCATGGTCGTCCTCGATGGCATACAATATCTCATCAGCAGCACCAATTTCGATTCGGTGCTCAGGTTCCTGAGGAGCATAATCGATGAGATGTCAGAATCGAAATGCATATTTGCGGTATCGATTAGCCCTGAAACCATGAAGGAGCAGGAGATATCGATAATGGAGAGGGAGATGGAGGTCCTGAACCTGACCTGACCTCGTCGGTCAAGTTCACATGGTCTTCTTCGCCATCTCTTTGAATTCCCTCAACTCTTTGAGCGCCTGCGAATAGTTCTTCGATTTCGTCAGGTTGGTCACCGACTTCAATATCGTCAACATAGGCGTTATGTTCACGTTCTTTATCTTCGCGTCCACTAGCAGGTGACGAGCGCTCTTGATCTCCTCGGTGAGACGCTCTGGGATGGCTGCATTGAGACGCTCGTTCGTCTGCTTGATGAGCATCTCGGCCTTATCGAAGTCCCTGGAATCGAACGCTTTGTTGGCTTCCACGAAGGATGCGCGAGCCTCTCGTGTATCGAGTATGAGCATCTCGCAATCCGCAAGCAATGATTTCAAAGAATTGAGCCTCTTCTTCGCTTCGTTGTATCTGCCCGTGATCGGAAGGAGTTCGTTCGAGACTTTATCAGAGTAGATGAACGCGGCCTCCGCATCCCCACTGGATTTGGCCTTCTCCATCTCGCTTATGTAGGTCATCGATCGGGATACTTCGCCACCGAGCTCCTTAGCCACTTGGACCTCTTCCCTCAGCTGGTCGAGGTCATCTGTAAGCCTGGCATCTATTGTGTCCATGAGGATCGCGCGAGCCGTGTTCACGAGCTCAAGCGCTTTCTCTAGCTGCCTATCTCGCCCAGCTGCGGCTGCGTCATCGATGAGCTGCTTGCTCTCAGATATCTCAATCTCCTTCTGCATGGCAAGAGACAGGAGCGGTTTCATCTCGGCCACCATCCTCGCGAGCTCCTTCCCCTTGTCCTTCGAATCTGCCCTCATGGGGGTGATCTTCGGGGCTGGGGCCGCCTTGGTTATCTCCGGTTCAGGTATCCTTGGCCTAGGCTCTTCCTTTAGATGACGGAATGGTTCTGCCTCGACGGGCTCTTGCTTCGATTGAGGTTCTGGTTCCGTTACAGGTTCGGGTTCCGCCTCATCTTTGGCCTCGTCCTTCTTGCGCTTCTTCAGCCAGCCGAATGGTGAACGGCCCTTCTTCTCCTTGGGGGCCTTCTCTGGCTCTTCAACCTCATCAGCAGATGGTTCCTCTGCCTCCTCGGGTTCGACCTCGACCTCCGGCTTCATGGCCGGGACTTCTCTGACAGTCGGGACTTCGGCGACTGGAGGCTCGATCTCTGGCTGAGTCGACGCTTGCTCAGTCGCCTCCTCCTCGGACTCGACGAACATGGCGCCACAACCGGGGCAGGTTTTGGCATCGACATTGACAAGCGTGTTACATGCAGGGCACTGGAATACTTCTGTGCCTTCGTCCGAGAAGATGACACCGCAACTCGAACAGGAGGATGCGGTCATGCTCACCTTTGCACCGCACTCAGGACATGAGAATTGGTCTTCTTGGACGGTTTCGACCATCGGTATCTCGGATGTAGTCTCATCCTCGACAGGTGCCGATTCCTCTGTGTCTGGCCTGACATCAGATGTGGATCGCGAGAACAGGGAAGCGGCGGTCGCAGCGGATTCATCCGAGACTTCTTCCTTCGGAGTCTCGGCCACCTTGGGCTCACCGCGAGGGGGCGATATGACTTCGCGAACAATCGCATCGATCGATTTCTTTGGAGCCGGAGCGCTAGGCGTAGGCTGAACAGTCTGCTCAACAGGCTCATCGACTTCCATATCGAATATGGACAAATCTGTCCCACAGAACCCGCACTTCTTCGATCCGGGCTGGAGTGGAGAATCGCAGATGGGGCAAAGTTTGTCCCCGCTAGAACTTGGCAACTCGCAGGGCCTCCTTAGACATGTTTTACAAGTCTACGGTATGCCTGGATAAATAGTTAACCATTTTGATTCCGCCCGATGATAACAGGGGAGGGGCTGGCAAAAAAACAATGCATGCACCAGCCATGCGGAGAAAGATTTTTCCCAACGATCATCCTTCTCGCCAAAGGGGTTTGCTGTCATGGAAATGCATTCAGTCAAGGTAACAATCCCGGATAACGCGAATGTTGTGATAGGTCAGAGTCATTTCATCAAGACGGTCGAGGACATCTACGAGGCGATAGTCAGTACGGTCCCACAGGCTAAGTTCGGAATCGCGTTCTGCGAGGCTTCGGGCCCATGCCTGGTGAGAGTTGACGGGAATGACGAGGATATGAAAAAATCAGCGTCAGAGAATGCGATGAGCATCGGTGCTGGGCACACCTTCGTCATCATGTTGAGGGATTCGTATCCGATCAATATCATGAACAGGCTCCGTGATGTACAGGAGATATGCACCATATTCTGCGCTACTGCGAACCCCTTGGATGTGGTCGTGGTCGAGAACGAGAGGGGACGAGGGGTAATCGGAGTGATCGACGGCGAAAAACCCAAAGGCGTGGAGACAAAAGAAGATGAGGACGACAGGAAATCACTCCTCCGCAAGTTCGGATACAAGAGATGATTGGTGATTGGAAGAAACCATCATGAGATTCTCGCTAAAGATCGCGCCTCTGGATCTGGACCTTACACTTGGATGCGGACAGGTGTTCAGATGGTCCAGGACGGATAGGGGCGAATGGATTGGGCCCCTCGGGAGACATCTGGTCACTTTGGGATGGAAGAACGGTCGATTGACCGTAAGTGCCGATCCCGGGGAGCCGCGAATGCATGACCGAATCTCCGAGTTTCTGAGAGTGTCGGATAACATCACAGAGATACAATCGTCGCTCTCCAGGGACCCTGTGCTGTCACCTGGTCTCGATCGGTTCAGAGGACTCAGGATCGTCAAAATGGATGAATGGGAATGCCTGGCGAGCTATGTACTGGCCACCTACGCGAATATACCCAGGATTGCAAAGATGATAGATGAGGTCTCCAAGCATTTCGGCCATGAGATCGTGGATGGGGTACGATCGTTCCCAAAACCATCCGATCTCAGAAAAGCTAGTGTTAGAGAACTCGAGAAGTGCGGACTTGGATATAGAGCGAAATATCTCCACTCAATCTCCAGAAGTGTTGATCTGGAAGAGATCAGCCGATTGAAAAGGCTCGGGTACAAGGATCTGCGGAGAGAATTGATGGACCTTCCAGGAGTCGGGGAGAAGGTCGCTGATTGTGTCTCTCTGTTCGGCTTCGGCAAGCTGGAAGCGTTCCCAATCGACGTCTGGATAGAGCGCGCAATCTCGAGATTGTACGATGTGGAAGGACCGTACAAGACGATCAGAGGGTTCGCGGCAGAGAGATGGGGGGATTTTGCAGGCTATGCGCAGGAGTATCTCTACTTCAATGAGAGGACCTTGGCGAAGAGCAGTGGTTGTGAATTCTCCAGATGCGCGGAAGATAATGGATGATGACATGACCGAGGTCAGCCCATTCCAGGGTGACTCTTCCTGTAGAATTCCATGATCTCCCATTCGGACAGACTGCCCTCCGCTCTGTCCGAAAGGGCGACACCCAGCCTCTTGGCGAACCCCTCTATGGCCTCTGCACAGTCATCCTCGCCCTGAAGGTCTTCGACCACCAGTTTATTCTGCACTATATGCCCGACGAACGAGCCGATAAGGTTGGGTCCTGAATAGACCGCGTATCTTCCTGTCTCGGGCAATGAGTCTCTGAAGCCAGCACGCAGGTATCCGACCATGCTGTCTTCGGGAGCCACCACGACCGAGGCTCGCGGAACCGATTCGCCCATGAGCGCGTGTGCTTCCTTGGTCGCCCAGTATATGGTCGTTGAGCCCCGGAGCAGGTGCCCCTTCACCAAAGTGCCCTCACCCTCAAGCAACCTCAGGATGCCCCTCAGCTCCCGCATGGGAATCTCCGAGCCGATCATCATCGATAGCGCCTCGGCCGAGCAAATGCCATAGCTGCGGAAGATGCGCCTGATTATCCTGACCCAGGCAGATCTTCTGGAAAGACGTGTCTTGGGAGCCGCGACGTATCCCCTGGTGGTGTCGAGATAAAGCATGGAAGAGGAATACAATGATTTGAGCGCCTCAGTCGTATCCTCGGTACCCAATGGCGATACTGTGAGGGCTCTGTCCCGACGGATCGGTTGCTGGTCCTTCACGATCCTCAGGACCAGCTTCTCCTCTGGGGTCAGCTCGCGGGACCTGGCCGCCCGATATACCGATGCGTCTTCCTTGGTGCAATATCCGACCCTGTCGGGCACGAGGTGTCCGCGGACGACCAGCCCCTTCTTCAGGAGTATCTCGAGTGGCGCGAACCCATCGACGCGGATGAGCGCTTCGGAGTTGCTTCTCAGGCCGCCATAATTCGCCAGCGCCACGGACATGTCATCCAATCTATCCCGGTCGCTCCAATGTTGCAACGAGAATACCACATCAAGCAACTCCGACCTTTCGTAACAGTCCGTCACCAGAGAGCCTTTGACCAGCATACCGTTCGACGCTCTGTAGCCGTGGTTGTTGAATTCCTTAAGCACTCCAGCGTCCAATTCATTTATGTCCGATCCGAAGGCCCGTTTGATTCGGATGATGTCCACGTTGATAGACCTGTAGAAATCCATCACGCTGTCCAGCTCATCCAACAAAGGTCCTAGCAGCCTCTGATCGTCCAGCCGGATCTCACGTATGTCGATCGCTCCCGCCATCAACCACTCCTCGACCATCCCTGCGATCTGGCCGTTGTGGATGACTGGGAATATCCAGCCTTCTCCGTACTTCGACGTTATCTCGACCCATCGGTCTCCGAGGAATGGGTCATAGAGAGAGAGCACGCGAACCCGGGTATCGGCCGTTCTCATCTTCCCGATATCCGGCAACTCGTCCTTCATCACGAACATCTCGGTCTGCTCCAAACCGACGGTTATCGGTTCTGTCCCGATCTTCCTCAGGAGAGCTCGGGCCGTGTCGACTTCGACATCGAGATGGGACGCTGCTTGAAATGCTGTCACGGGGCCGTATCCACGGACGTACTTCGAGAGCACGAGCTCGAACGCGCCGTTCAGCTCAGGCTCGACCGAGCAGACGGCATATACGTTCCTCGAGGTCCATACATCCGACCCGTCGAAATTCCGGACTAAGTACCCCTTCCGGTCGAGGGACTCGAAGTGTTCCCGCATCACCTCCCCAGGTATGCCAGCCGCCTCGGCGATCTCCTGATAGGTGCCAGGCCCCAACCGTTCAGCAGCCTTCAGTATCGCGTTCTCATACTTCGAAAGGCGGCCCCTTCTGAAAACACCGAGATAATATTGGACCTCCTCAGAGAGGATGTATCTCAATCTCCCTCGGACAAACCTGCCGAGCACCACTTCTCCGCGGTCCCTCATCCCTCCGAATTCCTCTATGGAGAATCCTCTGACCCTGACGGCGATGTCATACGGCATGCCGATGTCGCCGAATCGTTCGAAGAATTCGCGAGCGGAGTGGATATCGCCTAGCAACTTCGATTCGACATAGGAGCGGACTGTCTCCCGGTCGAAAACCGGGCGTTCCTTGGAGAGCAATGCGAGGTAATCCCTGGCGAGCATGAACTGCTGTTGCTCACCTATGACGAACCTGCCGGACACTACTAGCTCCTTCGCAAGCAGCGACCTCAGGGCTTTCTCGGTCGCCTCCTCGCTGGTGCCGACCTCATACGCTATATCCTCGATGGACAGGGGGGCGTGGTATGCGAGGTGTCTCATAACCGCATCTCTGGCGCAATCGTCGATTTCGATCGGATCGTGCGTGGATGACGAGTATTGGAAACGCCCCCCATGGATGCCGCTCCTGTGCACCAGGTTAGCGATCTCGAGCCGCTTCACGATATCCTTGGCGTCATCCTTGTTAAGATCGAGTCGCTCGCTGAGTGTGGATATATCGAGAGGTTCGTCCGACATCTCATCCATCAATGCTTCCTCGACGACGGAAGGTGTATGCGGACGATGATGTAGGCTCGAATACAGTGGCCAATCATTCGAATGGACATAGACATCCTCTCCGATCCATACGGAACGGACCTTTCCTTCCCTCAGGAGTTCGGTAGACCATGAATGGAGGTCATCGTAGTTCCCTATCGAGCGGGTGTATATGTTCTCGCCCTTCTCCTTGAAGAGATTCATGGGGCCCACGAGTCGTAACGCGTCCAGGATATCGTTCTTGGTCCGGATGCTGGGGAACTTGGCGTCGAAATATTCCGTCACGACCTCCGCATCGAATGTGTATTCGGATAGGGCGTCGTCGCCAAGCACTCTGGCTAGGACCTTCCTGTGAAGGTCCCTGAGGAGCATGCTCCGATCCTCCATTAGGACTATATCAGACACACCAATCAGTATCACATTATGTGCCAATGGGGATGGCACCCCGGAGAACTGTATGTACTCGACTGAACGAGTGCCGGCCTCGATCGTCGACAGCACTTCCCGTGCGTGCTCCAGGTCCATCACCTCGGTCAGTATCTCGGAATATGTCTCTGACATGACGGGGAAGTCTGACAACTCGTGTAATGCGTCCAACAATCGCTGGGAGCGCAGCTGCTGTCGCGCTACAGACATCGCCCGTCCCTTGTAGTTGCGTAGGACCATGAAGCTCCTGGTCGCTGTGTGTCTGAACCTATGATGGAACAGTTCGGAGTCCTTGACTGCATCCTTCAGGACTCTCTCTATGTCCTGCGAACTCAGAAGCCGTTCTAGGCCATCCAGCTTGAAATCCCTGGGCGCGGTGAGCATGAAACAATCATCAGTCACAGATACGGTCACGTTGCACCCGAGCTTCTTGGAAAGAACCCACGCATATGATCGGCTGAGCGCATCATTGACTCGACGACCGAATGGGAAATGGAATATGGCGTTCCTATTTCCAGATGGATCGATGTATCCTTCTATGACGAGGCGCCCATCAGTGGGGAGCTTCGCCACCATCTTCTGTTCTCGGAAATAGCTGATGATCGTGGCCGCAGAACCCTCATCCACCATGAATTCGTCCATGATCCATTTAGATATCAGATCGACAGGGTCTCTGTCGAGCCTCTCTTCGAATTCCCCGCGGAACTTGCCGATGAGAACGGACAGGTCGAAGCTTCTCGGGAGCGTCTCCCCGGTCCATGAGGGGACCGTGGGCTTCCTGCCGCTTGCACTCTTGACAAAGGCCTTGGTGCCTTTCGCACGAACGAACTCGTAGCTTCGTCCTCCGAGGACGAATATGTCCCCCGCTGAGAGTCGTTCGACGAACTTCTCGGACAGGGAACCTATCGGGGCGCCGCGCTCTGAATATATCTTGTAGTCCGCCTCCTCGGGTATGGTGCCCTGGTTAAGGTAGAATATCATCCTGGAACCGCGCTTCTTTCCGAAAGTATCTGTACCGACATCGAACCATATCTTGGAATAGACCCCTTCGAAATCGTCCTTGCCAGCGAGATATCTGACCACGCTGCGCATCTGGTCGATCGTAAGGGTTCTGTAGCAGTATGACTGCGTGATCAGTGAAAATGCCTCGTCAACAGTCCAAGGATGATCGAGCGATAGACCGACTATCATCTGCGCGAGAACGTCGAGGGAATTTACTGGTATGGAGACCCTGTCGATCATCTTCTTATGAGCGGCTCTCGAGAGGACCGCGCATTCCACCAGGTCGTCGTTATCGAAGACGAGCATCCGGCCCTTTGACGTGCCACCGTACTGATGACCCGCTCTGCCTATCCTCTGCAGACCTTTCGCCACGGATTTTGGAGAACCTATCTGGACAACCAGGTCGACGGACCCGATATCAATCCCCAGCTCGAGGGAGGTCGAGGAAACGACCGCCTTGAGTTCGCCTCTTCTCAGGCGCTCCTCGACCTCGAGTCTGGTCTCCCGGCTCAGGCTTCCATGGTGTGCGCCGACGTTCTCGAGACCTCGTTCCTTCAACTTGTACACGACGCTCTCCGTGCCACTGCGAGTGTTGGTGAAGACCAGAGTTGTCTTGTGAGAATCGATCATGTCCTTGAGGACGTCGTACATCTTGGAGTTGACGACTTCGAATGAAAGGGCAGTCATGTCACTGGCAGGGCACATGACCTGCAAGTCCAAGGATCGCTGACGGTACACCTCGATGATCTTCATCGCTCGAGGTTTCCCGCCTTCGACGCCTGCAAGAAAATCCGCAACCTCTTGGATGGGGGCCACGGTTGCCGAGAGCCCTATCCTCACGAAATCCTTTGTACAGATGCTCCTGAGCCGCTCCAACGCCAGAGAAAGAGCGACGCCGCGCTTCGAGTCGCATATCTCATGGACTTCGTCCACAATCACATAGCTCACTTGCTCGAACTTCTTGCGGAATACTGGCGTGGACAATACCAAGGACAACGATTCAGGAGTCGTGATGAAGATATGCGGTGGCGACCGGAGCTGTTTTTGTCTCTCGTTGGGAAGGGTATCTCCTGTCCTGACACCTACTCTGATCTGCGGTACAGGACGACCTTTGCTCCTGAACAGCTCTGAGATCTCATCGAGCGGGCGGATCAGATTCGCGTTTATATCGTTCGCGAGGGCTTTCAATGGAGAGACATAGACGGCATAGACTCGATTCTCGAGCTCTTCCTTCTCCGCCATGAGGGTGAGCTCGTTCAGGATCGCCATGAAGGCGGTCAGAGTCTTCCCAGAACCTGTGGGGGAAGAGACGAGGACGCTTTCCTTCGAATGGATGAGGGGGACTGCCATGGCCTGGGCCTCAGTCACTTCCGTGAATCGAGACTTGAACCATTCCGCGATGACCGGGTGCATCAGGGAGAGGACCCTTGCTGTGCTCGCACTACTCTTACCCTTCTTCATCATGGCACCCTGACCGTCGATTCTACTTCGTTATCAGGTGTCTATATTAATACGTTTTCAGAGGGGTGTACGAATCATGTATGGAAGGTTCGGCAAACGTATTTATCGCGACTACGTGATTGACGACCACTGGAGCACCCTCGTGACGCATCAACCAATGTCTCTGTCTGTCAGGGTCCTGCTCGTTGCGGTCCTCGTACTCTCGATGCTTCCATCCTGGAGCATGCTCCAATTTCAGATAGCAGATTCCGATCGTGCCACTATTCAGGCGATTGAATACAACGCCACCATAGTCGTTACCGTCACTGACGACGTGGGAAGAACAATCGAAGGAGTACTCGTGCAGCTGGTTGGAACAACCCTCAGCAACCAGACAACAAACATCAGCGGCATGACGGCATTCACGGCATTGATGGCAGATACGAATGGTACTCGCTACAACGTTTCCGCCCAGAAGATTGGATACACCCCTTCGGGCGTCTTGGAGGTCGTCGCGACACCTGGAAATGTGTCTTCGATAACACTGACGATATATGGCGGAAGCATACTAGGCACGGTCAGCTATTCGATGGGGCCCATTGCTGGCG
Source organism: uncultured Thermoplasmata archaeon (assembly GCA_963719945.1). Lineage (GTDB taxonomy): Archaea > Thermoplasmatota > Thermoplasmata > UBA10834 > UBA10834 > UBA9653. The sequence goes on from CAVRDX010000004.1 coordinate 119,764, forward strand.
CGATGGTCTCGATCTCGTCACTGGGATACTCGAACATTACCGACAGCCTTGGCCACTATCGATTGGATGGCGTGCCCGGCAATACATTTCCTTACGCATTGACTGCCAGCGCCCACGGATATGTGAACAAGACGAATGATGTGTATCTCAGCACCGGAGGTGTGACACAATCAGATTTCACCCTGACCTCGCTCACTGGATCGATATCTGGGACTGTCCGTGACTCGGAAACTTCCGAACCGCTCGCTGGTGCAACTGTCTCGGTGATAGTCGGAACTGTGACCGTCACTGCAACGACGAATGTCAATGGGACCTTCATGATCCCGGGCCTCGCTGCTGGGTCGTACTCGCTGAACGCTTCATTGGAGGGGTTCAATTCGGTCACAATCTCCGATATAATAGTCGAAAGCGGTGTCCATACGACTGGCATCGACTTCCAGCTCACAGAGAAGTCGACGCGCATTTATGGAGTGGTGAAGGCTGGCACTTTTCTGATACCTGGAGTGCTTATCACTATCGTGGGCACCGAGTTCATGACCAACTCGTCTATCGATGGTGAGTATGAGATTCTGAATGTGACTGCTGGCACATACACCGTCGTTGCATCACGGGAAGGATATATCACGACCACGGTGGTCAATGTTGTAATCCCTAGAGGGGGAGAGAAACTGCTCAATATCGCCCTGGAAGGATTGCCGGGGTCGTTGTCTGGAAAGGTGATTTCCAGCGAGACAGGCCAGCCGATATCTGGTATCAAAGTCACGATTGCCAATCTCATAATGCAGCGGGAGACCGTGACCAACATCTACGGGGAGTTCGAATTCACAGGGATGGACGCGGGCAATTACACGGTAACGTTCGTTCTCGAAGGGTACAAGTCGAAGGAACTTGGACCGATCAGAATAACTCAGGAAGAGACTACGAAGCTCGACCAGGTTCTGATGGAGCCAGCAAGTGAGAGTTTCGGAGGGTTCATATTCGGTTTCGACCTCGCGCACTCGATGATGATACTAGCGCTATTCCTTACGATAATAATACTCGCTCTCGCAGTCATCCTCAGAATAAGGACTTTCGAAACGCCCAACAATGCCCCTGCAGTATATGACGAGCAGGAGGAAGAGGCTGAGAAGGAGAAGTCCGGCGAGGCGATTGACGACGAAGTCGATAAAACAGAGATAGAAGGCTGACGGGCGAGAACCGTCCGGTCAGCCGTTTGAAATCGTTTACTTGAGGCCGAGCTTCTCTCGGGCCTTCTGTTCGTTCGCTTTGATCTTGACGCCCACATCCGTGTATAGACTGCTACCGTGTGCATCGATCGCGACTGTCAGAGGTCCGAAGTTGTCTGCATCCATTATCCATATGGCCTCGGGCATCCCGAGCTCGTACCACTCGACCCCTTGAACGTTCTTGATGCCTTTGGCTGCGAGCACGGCTGCGCCACCAGTAATGGCCAGGTAGACACATCCATATTTCTTCATGGCATCAACAGTCGGCTGAGACATCCCACCTTTTCCGATGATGGCGCCAGGCCTAAACTTCTCGATGAACTGTGGTTCGAGAGAGTTCATCCTCGATGATGTCGTCGGTCCTGCGGCGACTACAAACCACTTGTCGTCGACCTTCTTCATGATCGGGCCGCAGTGGAACAACGCCGCCCCCTTGAAATCGACCGGGATCTCCTTGCCGTGCTCGAGGTGCTCCAGAGCGTGTATGTGGACCTCGTCCCTGCCAGTATAGATGACCCCATCCAGGTATATTGTCTCTCCAGCTTTGAGCCCGCGAACGTCCTCTTCCGACAGTGGTGTCTTCAATCTCTTAGGCATCATTCTCACCCCTCATGGATCGGGAAGGTGGTCTTCCCGTCCGGATATATCCTGACGTTGCCCCTTCTTCCAGCCCAACATTGCACATTGATCGCGACAGGCAAGCTTGCAGTGTGACAGTATGCGTACTCGATGTTCAGACCGAGCATCGTGGTCTTACCGCCCAGGCCCATCGGACCTATGCCAAGCATGTTGATCGCCTCGAAGAGATCCGTCTCGAGCTTCGCGATCTCAGGATCCTCGTGCCTCTTGTCCAACGGTCGCAGGAGGGCCTCTTTGGCCAGCTTCATGCAGATGTCCGATGAACCTCCGATGCCCATCCCTATGATGGTCGGAGGGCACGGGTTGCTGCCAGCCCTCAGGAGAGTGCTGAGCGCGAACTCCTTGATACCCTTCAATCCCGCACTGGGTGTAAGCATCGCGAGGGCGCTCATGTTCTCAGATCCTGCACCTTTGGTCATCACTGTGATCTCGATGTAGTCCTTGTCCCCGACTTTCCAGTTGATGTACGGCATTCGGTTTCCGACATTATCGCCTGGGTTCTTCCTCGTTATCGGATGGACTGCATTCGGTCTGAGAGGGACCTCTTTTGTGGCCCGTCTCACACCTTCGATGATGCCTTTCTCGACGTCTACCTTACACCCCTTTGGAAGGGTCACGTAGAATATCGTTACGCCAGTATCCTGGCACATCGGTGTGTTCCCCTTCTTAGCAAGCTCTATGTTGTCCAGGATTGCCTTCAGCTGCATCCGAGGGACCTCGTCGGTCTCCGTCTCATAGGCCCTATTCAAGGCCTTTTCGACATCGGACGGAAGTCTGACGACGGTCTTCCTAAGCAGCTCGACAACCGCATTCTGGATATCGGCTTCAGTGACCATGATGACTGCCTCTGTTCACGGGTAGGCAACGATAGAATTAATGCCTTTTCATGGAACTCAGCGCGATTGAGACGACTACCAGCTGTCGCTGAGCACGTACACGCCGAGCCTCGTCTTTACAAGGCGTACCTGTTCACCTTTGCGGACAAATCCTGATGGCTTCCTGAGGTCCAAAGGAAGCATGGTCTCTGGATCGAGCACCTGGACCTCCTTATCGGTCTCCATAAGCACGACCGCGCTCCTGATCTGAGAGGCACGAAGGGAGAGCCTGAAGTCTGACGCTTCTTTCATCTTCAGAGGTTTGGAGTCCCCTTGCTTGAGGTCGATGCCATAGACCGATCCCTTGGACATGCTGCGAACGAAGTAGTCCTTTGAGTCGTACTCGATGATGTCCCCTTTGTCGAATCCTGGCATCCTTACGAGGTAGGTCATCCTGGAGACCTCTTCCCCCTCGCGCATCCCCCACATGCTGGAGGATTCCTTATACTCCGCGCATCGGGTGTCCTGCAGCTCCCTGGCCACGTTCCTGGCAGGCTGCGCCTTGCTGAAGTAGAAGTCAAGACCGCCCTTCACCCGCTCTATCTTACTTATGAATAGGTCCCGGCTATCCCCCTTCATCGATTCCATCCTCAAGGTGACGAAAGTATTGAGCTCCTGCTCCATCTCATCGTCCATGGACTTGCCAGCGCCCCTCACCTGGAGAATGGCCTCGAAATAGTTACCCATCTTCTTTGAACATTCTTTGCATGAACCACGCTTGAGCCTCACGACGGTCGAGACGGACCTCTCGAAGTTAGCGCCGCGCGATGCAAGTGTAAGGTCCACCTTCGCAAGGAAATTCCTCGGATCATTCTCCTGCAGAGTAATTCGTGTGTCTACGATCGTCACATCTCGAGGTGCGGATATCGAGCTCGTGACCGCCGATCCCATCGCCTCCGTCATGGAATCGATGGCCCTCCAGCGCCCTTCGATCTCGATGTGGGAGCAATGGGCGCAGATGGGCAGATCGACATGATCAGGTATCGTCACCCACACATGTTTCTTGGCGTAGCAATCCTTGCAGAGAGAGTCGACGATCTCACAGTCCTCCGCTCCGCACTCGACACAGAACAATCAGATCATCCTCGCCATCTGAGCATGGGGGACGCACCCTATCATGATTATGTTGTCCTTGTCTACGAACCCGTTGTCCACCGCTATGCCCACAGTCCGCTCACCTACGAGGTTCGCTATGGTAGCTAGGCGGAGCCAGTTCAGCAGGACTTCGTCCTCCACCACGTCCTCCTTGTAGAACGATTCCGCGACTTCGATCCTGAGCTTGCCTGAACTGAACGTCTTGCCCACGATATCGGCATCGCATGCGGCCAACAGACGTTCGGTGCCCTTCGTGTGTATCTTGATGCATATCATCCGATCCGCTCCTCGGTCGCAAGCTTGAAGTATCCTGGCTGTGGGGAATATATCTCCCCAGCATCGCTCAGCCGTTTGAGAAGCGCACGCACCTGCTCCTCGCTTATGTTGTCGGAACTCGCCTTCTGGATGAGCTCGTCCATGCTGACGCCTCTGCGTTCATCGGACAGCTGTTGCACGAGGTTCTTCAGGACGTAGATCTTCTCCCTCTGGCTCCTGCTGGTCCCTGTCGCGAGGATGTCTATGTCCATCCGCCCGCCCTCACTGGCGACCTTATTCAGATAATACTGGACGATCCCGATGGCCCTGCTCGCGTCTTCCGCGCTGACGACAGGCATCAGGCTAGCCCTCGCGCTCGCCTCGGACATACGGATGAGGGCCTCGAGCTGCCTGGCAGTGATGGGGACGGACGCTCCCTCGCCTTCTCCGAGCTTCCTTATCGACACATAGTAGTTCTCTATCGTCCGCATCGCCTCGTCACTCATGATAGGCGTGATGCGCTTGCTGAATGCCACATACTTCCTGAGGAAATCGCGTTCCATCGTCGGAACCAGCACATCGCTCTCACTAATTATCTGGTCCCTGTCGATCCCGGGTATAATCTCGGAAGAATCATGGAGCATCACCTCTCCTCGCCTGTGGACAGTGAGTATGTGTTTCGCGATCCTCATATCCATATCCGAATTCGGGCGGTCGGTCATTGTGAATATCGCATCGAACCTGGAAAGCAATGCTGGAGGGAGGTCGATCTGTTCCGCAATGCTCCTGTTCTCATCGAACCTGCCGTACTTCGGGTTCGCAGCCCCCAGGACTGCGCATCGCGACTGGAGGGTTGCCGTTATCCCGGCCTTGGCAACGGAGATAGTGCCCTGCTCAAGACTCTCGTGGATGCTGGAGCGGTCCTGATCGCTCATCTTGTCCAACTCATCAATGCAGGCGAGACCTTTGTCCGCGATCACCAGGGCGCCGGCTTCCAGAGTCCATCTGCCCTCCCCGAACTCGTCTTTGACCGCCGCCGCGGTAAGACCCGCTGCGGACGACGCCTTGCCAGAAGTGTATATGCCCCTAGGGGCGAGCATTGCCATGTATCGCAATATCTGGGATTTCGCAGTGCCAGGGTCGCCGATCATGACGATGTGTATGTCGCCTCTGATACGGGTACCGTCATCGAGCGTCTTGGAGACTCCGCCGAAAAGCTGCAGCGCGAGTGCCTCTTTCTCCTGCTTGTAACCGTATATCGTGGGGGAAATCGAGGACACCACTTTATCCAGCACATCCGGAGATGCTGCGAACTCCCGAATCATCTCCTCGTCCTCCGGGGTTATCACGATCTCCTCGTACTCGTGCTCCTCGTATTCCACCGAGTTGACGTCTATGCTGATGTCAAAGAGGGTGGACTTGATCTGGGCGCCCTTCTGCTGGCTCTTCAGGATGCCGTTGATTATGATCCTATCACCAGGAGACAGCTTACCTGCGATGTCGTCTTCGATGTAGCCAACAAGACGCTCTGGTTGGGCGCCTCCTCTCAAACCCTCAGGAGGTTCCTGTATCTCGATCTTCTGAGTATCAACGAAGGTCGAAGGATCTGTGACCAATCGGAACTTGGTGGACCCTGACCCCCTCCCACAACCGCCATCATCCTTTGGACATTCGAGGGGTTCCTGGAACTGCATCCCATCCTGATCTACAGATATCTGGAAGCCGCAACGAGCACATTCGAATTCGGCAATCGTAACGCGCGGCCGGACCTCGGTGGCCTTCCTTACCAGCCCTTCGACGGAGACAAATGTGCCGAGATGCTTCGCCCGCAGCTTCCTTACCTCCACCCTGGAATCGCGCGGAAGACCCTTGATCCTGAAGTGCAAGAACGGGTTTGTCAGAGCGTGTGACACCATCCTCTTTATCGCGTCCTCGGCTGCGCCAAGGGACCGCGCAGGATTGATGAGTGTGTAATTGGCAAGGTCGGGGTCGAACTTCTCAATGGAGGAAAAGTCAACGTACATGCTTCGCACGTCTGGATACAGGTCGGCGATCGTGGAGACCTGGTGCCTCCGCTCCTGATCTCCGAGAAACTCTTCCCATATTGCTACAAGATCCTCAGGTGTGTAATCCTTAGGCATCGGTTCTCCCCCCGTTTCTGTCGATGAAGCATGATTCCGATTAGACCCTTTGGAAGAAGGGGTACGGAATGGCTGTTTGATACAAATGGTTTTGCTACTCTATAACCGCCTTTACAAGTAGTCTCATGGCGCGCGTCCCACAATATCGTTCTGGATCGCGCAGACTTCCGCACTGGTCTCCACGGATGCGTACGCGTCAAGTATCTCTCTGTTCACCTTGATGAACACCGGCCCCCATTTGAACCTGGACATCAACCTCTCTGCATGCTCCGGGTAGCCGAGTATATAAACGGCGGCTGCGAGCGCCTCTGCAGTCGTCAGCTTCTGTGCCTTGCCGAAGTTAGTGGGGTTCGCGGCGAGGACGAACGGCAGGGCTCGGTGTCTGAGCCCCGGGCGGACGAATGGAAACTTCGAGAGCTGATTCCAGGAGCAATCGACAGCAAGAAGGCCCAGCTTCATCGCGATCTCCCGGTCCTCTCGCGATATGGACTTCTCTGCTTCCGGGTCGAGGACTATCGATCCGCCTGGTATTCGTGACCTGTCCTTGACAGGCCGAGCCTCTTCGAACTTTGTCAGCCTGGCGGCAGTGCACTTGCGCGGATCATCCTCGTGTTCCATCAAGATGTATAGCCGTATCTGCTGCATCTAGTTGAGGCAGTGGCTGCCATAGTATTTAGGATACGTTGAGCGAGCTGGACAAGGGTTCTTAAAGGTGGGATGAATATATGCTGATGCCACGATGACGAAAGAATTCCTGCTGACATAATGATGAAAGACGGGCGATCGGAGTGGCAGAGCTGGGCATCATGAGATGCCCATGTTCGGGAATCGGAAAACGGGATGGAAGGTTGCATGGTCACAGGATTTGACTACCTGAGCCACGACTCTGCTTTGCGAGAGCACTGGCTGAAACGCTTCATAGCCATTGTGATAGATTTCGCCATAGTCTACACACCCATATGGATCATCTGGGTGGCTCTCGGCCTGCCGATGCTATTTCCAGGCTACTTCGCTGGTGTCGCGCTGTTCGCATATTCATTCCTCTTCGAATCCACGATCGGAGGGACTGTCGGAAAGATTATAGTCCACATGAAGGCGGTCCCTATCCACGGGTCCATGTCCCCGTCTCAGGCACTGATAAGGAACTTCACCAAAGTGTTCCCGGTATTCCTCATCCTCGATTGGATCATCGGGATGGCGGTCGACACGAATGACCCGAGACAGAAATGGACGGACCATGTAGCGCACACGGCGGTCATAGTCTTCGACCATCCGAGAGCGCCTTGAGCAACTATTCGGCAAGGCTCCAAAGCCAGCCCCTCTTCTCGTGAGATACTTCCCCGCGTATCAATCCCTTGCTGCGCATCTTCGCAAGGAATATCACAGTCTGGTCAGGGCACCTCTTCTTCTGATCGGCCGCGAGTGTCTCGATCTCCATGGTCATCAACGGTCCATTGGAGCGCAAGAGTGAGATAATGAATGACTCCGCATCGGAGGGGGTCATAGCAACGGTCGAATCGCCGGGATCCATTGGACCCCTCATGCGTGTGGCGGTTAATCCCAATTGCCATGTGGGTTGAGTGGCGAGACGTGCAGGATGATGAAGAACAAGAGAAATATTAGAAAAGGAAGGGGTTTGTCTCAAACCGACCCGCTCAACGGTTTCGTCTAACCGGTGAATGATGTGTGGGTCATTTCGCTCGATGTTGGCGAGTACATCAAGGTCACCGTGTAGGTGCTTGTGCTCGTGAACGAACCTGCGGTCATGGTGAGTGAGTCACCATAGTTCGCATATCCGTTACCTGCCAGATCGGTTATGTTCAGCCAGACTACGAGAGTTCCAAGAGTCTTGGATGCGTAGTTGTGCTTGATAACCTCTCCGCCATCGAGATCTTCGGTAGTGATGTTAATCCAGTTCACGTTGTTCGATCCATCGGTCAACAGAACGCTAACGTCACTCCAGAGAGTATCTATGCTCACAGCTGCCAAAGACAACTTGACCCCATTGGGGACGGTAGACTTTGTCAACTGAGTGGTCGGTGTTTGCTGGCTAGTACCTCCGAATCCCAGTACCATCACGTACAAGACGGCTGCTAGGACGACGGTGATTGCGACCATCAGAATGGTAGCAATGACCGGAGACACTGCTTCGGCATCCTTGCGGATTGCCCAAATTCGCTTCATGTTATGTCCTCCTGCGAACCTTTCGGCTCGCTTGAGTGTATTAACCGCCGAGTAGGGTTTATATAGCTTTCCGACTGGTTATCATCCTCGAGCGTTCATGACTTCGCTCAATGCCGAAGTTGAACATCTGGCTATGTCGCAAAATCATGTGTCTAAAGAAGACTATGTCTTCTTATTACAGTAATATCATTTAAATAACGTCGCTTTTTGCCGAAATGTCGCCATATACATAACATCGTTACGGATTCAAGACATGCGATTCTCAACAGGTTCGGATACCCGTTTGGTCGAACGCACACGGCAGGATCCCCACAAGACCTGGCCTGTTTCGGACCTTCTGCACGACGATGTACTTCTTGAACTCCTGCCCGATCTTCTCCCGGTCTAGTTCGAATATCACGTCTGCGAGGTCCTCGATGCTGCTCTGTATGCGGGACTCGTGAACGCCTTTGAGCATCGTCATCAACGTGACGCTTTCCGAGTGCTGCGTGTGTGCCTTTATCGTGCGCATAGCCATGAGCACCTCCGAACTGTCATAGTTCTCCAGGAAGAAATCGAGTGAGTTGATGACCACTCTGAAAGGCGGGGTGATCTTGGATATCTCATACGCAAGGAATGTCAGGAAGTTCTCCTCCTTGCCAGCGTTCTTGTCGCGAATCAGCTGGATATCCTCGAGCGTTATGCCTTCCTGCCTGAATTTGCTGATCTCCAGTTTCTTTGCGAGCACGTTCTCGTAGTACTTTGTACCGATATTGACTATGTTGATATCCGTTCTCCACTCGTGCTCGCGCATTATGTTCATAACGTCTTCGTCTCTCTCCGTCGACGTGAAGTAGGTCACTGGCTCCTCTCCGGAGGACGCGAACTGCTTTGCGAAGAATTCCGCTCCCGAGCCAGGGTTCCCTACGACCAGGACGGTCGATCCCTTCTGGACGCCTCCGCCCAGGTGGTCATTGAGGGCGGGTATTCCCATGCTCGTGAGGTTCATCTCATTCCTCCTGCTTGCCGACTCGTATGCCCTGGTCGCAAACCAGGTTCACCAGGTTGACAATCTCAGGCGTTGAATGTTCTTCGACGGACAGGATGATCGTATATGCATCCTTCACCCTGAGTCCGGAAACCAATATGTGAAGGAACTCAGAGAGGATCCAATTGTTGTTGTGGATCGAGAGGGAGTTGATCGAATCGAGCACGACCAGCTTGTTCTTCGATTGAGACATCCGTATCAGATATTCGACCTTCAACATGATGTTCTCGAGCATCGTAGGGCTCTCGACCAGGGATGCGTGATCGTCCTTCTGCGCAGCCGAGGTCCCCATCATTATGTGCGATATGCAGTCGACGAAGTATATGCGAGAGGTATCGATGTCGAGCGCGTCCAATACGCGTTTTATTGCCTCGAACGAGATCGTCGCCGTGACGTATATCGTATCCATGTCCTTCTTCTTGGCGAAGATGTCGAGCACTCCGCGCATGACCTCGAGATAGCTGTCGACGCTCATTTGCAGCGAGACTGCTGACCCTGGGGAGAGTTCGGACAGTTGCGCGGCTATCCCCTGTGGGGTATTAGCGTCACTCATGTTCCAGCACTACCTCCTTTCAAGAGCGGCACGAGAAGCACCCCGACCGGCGTAAGATCCAGCACGTACTTCGCTCGGCTATGCATGGTCCCACGCATCTTGATCACCTGCAACGTGCGCAGGAGGTCACCTCTCCGCTCCATATTCGCCATGAGCATGATGCCGTCGGCGATGGCTTCTTCGACGCCGAACGTGGAATATACATTAGAATGAGCGGCCACCTCGCTAACGAGTATCGATGTGCACTCAAGATCCGATAGCGTCTTGCTCAATTTGAGAACGAAATCACGTATCTTCTCCGGCGTCTTGAGCTTGTAACATATAGAAGTGATGGAATCTATGACCAAACGCTTGGTCTTCAGCTCCCTGACCAGGCTGCTTATCGACGCGACGAGGAGGTCGATCTCCTCCATCGACAGTTCCGCCTTCGTCATGCCGAGCCGCTCATACATTGCGGGTAGGTCCACGAAGACCAGCTTACCGGATTTCAACAGGTTCCTATCAAAGAATCTGTATGGTATGATGTTCGCCAGAAGCTTCTCGGAGTTCTCCGTGACAGATAAGAACAACGAATTCTCGTTGTTCAGAGCGCCGTGAATGAGAAACTCAAGTGCGAGAGATGTCTTGCCAGTACCGCAGCTACCCGTGAGAAGGACCGTGTTGTCTCGGGGTATGCCACCATACAACACGGTGTCAAGGCCGTCGATTCCAGTCACGCAGCGGACGCGATCACCAGTTCTCGGCTCCATCATTCCTTATGAATACCGTGGTTCGCATATTATTGTTTCTTATGCGCGGGCACGTGCACATTGTTGGGTGATGCGACACTTTTTTATCGAGGCAGGTGAGTCATTCATCTTGATGAAACCTGTACTTCAGGTCGCACTCGACCTTGTCCAAGGCGAGAGGGGCCTTGAGATCGCGAAGGAAGCAGTCAGTGGGGGTGTCGACTGGATAGAGGCGGGCACTCCGCTGATCAAGAGCGAGGGAGTGGAAATCATAAGAAAGCTCAAGAAGAGCTTTCCTTCAAATACTATAGTCGCCGACATGAAGACCATCGATGTCGGTGGAGCTGAGGTCGAGATAGCTGCGAAGTCAGGTGCTGACGTGGTGGTCATACTAGGGCTGTCTTCTGATCCCACGATAACCGAGGCGGTTCTCAGCGCCAGGCAATATGGCGCGAAGATCATGGTCGACCTGTTCAACGTCAAGGATAAAGCCGCGAGGGCCAAGAGGGTCGAGGAGATGGGTGTCGATTATGTCTGCGTCCATGTTGGGGTGGACGAGCAGATGGTCGGAGGTTCTCCCCTTGGCGAACTCAAGAGCGTCGTTGAAGCGGTCAGGATCCCAGTTGCTGCCGCAGGTGGCATCAACAGCGAGACCGCACCTGATGTGGTGAACGCTGGTGCGATGATCGTCATCGTAGGCGGCGCCATAATCAAAGCGATGGATGTATCATCTGCGGCGAAGGCGGTCAAGGATGCAATGGTATCTGGCGAGAAGAAGATGTCCGAACTGTTCAGGAAATACTCCGCGGATGAGCTCTTCGAAGCTTTCTCGAAAGTATCGTCACCCAATGTGACCGATGCCCAACACAAGAGAGGCGCCATGAAGGGTATACTCCCCCGGATAGCTCACAACGTGAAGATGGTCGGGCGTGCCGTCACAGTCCAGACATTCAACGGAGACTGGGCGAAATCCGTGGAAGCTGTCGACCGCGCGTCCGAAGGCGATGTGATTGTGGTTGATGCCTGTGGCGGCGACATCGCGGTCTGGGGAGAACTGGCTTCGTGGAGCTGTAAAACGAAAGGACTCGCAGGCGTGGTCATCGATGGCGCCACGAGGGATGTCGACGCGATAATCGAAATGGGATTCCCCTGTTTCTCAAGACATATCTCTTCCAACGCCGGGGAGCCAAAGGGATATGGTGGCATAGGCCAGGAGATCGTGTGCGGCGGGATCACCGTCCGCACTGGCGATTGGGTGATCGGTGACGAGAGCGGCGTGGTCGTGGTTCCGCAGGAGAACGCCGTCGAGGTGGCGAACCGGGCATTGGATGTCATGGAGAGGGAGAACCGCGTTCGAGAGGAGATTAAGCGAGGCGGAACCCTCTCAAGTGTTCTTAAGCTGGAGAAATGGGAAAAGGTTGGTTGAAGGTGTTTCTGATCAGCCTATGAAGCCCGTCTCATCTGCGAGTTCGCGGAGACGCTTTATCCTCACACTCATCGGCGGGTGTGTCATGAATAACGAGATCATCATTCCGCCACCTCTGAAAGGGTTCACGATGAACAGCGAGGACGTTGCCGGGTTCCCACGCTGCATCGGCTTGCGCATGTTGCCCTTCTCGAGTTTATCGAGGGCGCGTGCGAGGGCGAGAGGGCGCTGGATCATCAATGCTCCTTCGCGGTCGGCCTTGTACTCCCTGTTACGAGATATGGCCAGCTGAATCAACATGGCCGCAATCGGGGCGGTCACGGCGACCACAAGCAGCAGAATCATGTTTCCGTTCCCCCTCCTGCCACCGAACATCGAGTTCCACAAGACCATCCGAGCCGCGAATGATATGGCACCCGCGATAGTTGCAGCGACAGACATGACCAATATGTCCCTGTTCTTGACATGGGCCATCTCATGCGCGAGCACACCTTCGAGCTCGTCGTCGCTCAAGAGCACCATTATCCCCTCAGTGGCCGCGACCACGGCATTCTTCTTGTTGCGGCCGGTCGCGAAGGCGTTCGGGTTCTGTGTCGGGACTATGGCGATCCTGGGCATCGGCAGATCGGCCTTGAGGCAGATGCCTCTGACCAGTTTGTGAAGTCTCGGTGCCTCCGCTTCGGAGACGATCTTCGCACGGTATGACCATAATACTATCTTATCGCTCAGGAAATAGGATATGACATTCATGATAGCGGCGAGCCCGAGAAACAGCACTGCGCCGAGAATCCAGTCATCCATGAAGTAGCCGCCCAACACGTAGCCGATGCCCATGAAGAGCAACATCAGCACCATGAAGAGCCCCATCGTTCGCAAATTGGCGTTCATTCTCTACCTCACCCCAGTATAGATATTAGCAGTTCCATGCTTTGAGGGCAATCACACAAGGGGCAGATAAGAATGTTTCGACGTGAAGCCATCCGATTTCGACGAAAATGATACTCTGACTCGACCATTTTGGGTTGTTGATACGTATATATTTATTGGGAATGACAGCTTTCCACCAAAGGTGGCCAAGGCCACCTAGTAACCGATCATCACCTGAAAGGTGTTATAATGGATACTTCGAACGATGAACTTGAGAGGAGAATGTACAGCCATGATCTCGCCCCACTCCCGAAGGAGATGGATGTGATATTCAAGACCATGCCGGATCAGGTAGTAAGACCGGGCTACACGGAAGAAGTTGTCCAGATGGTCAAGAAGGCCATCGCGACGAGGAAACCGATCGTGCCTAGGGGAGCTGGAACCTGGGGACTTGGCGGATCCGTGCCCGTCAAGGGTGGCATCGTCCTCGACATGACCGCCATGAACAAGATCATCTCAATAGACGAGAAGAATCTCGTCGTCACCGTTCAGCCTGGCATCACCTGGAAGGCTCTGGCCGATTCTCTGGACGAGAAGGGATTGTTCCTCCCTTGCTATCCAAGCAGCGCACCATCCGCGACAATAGGCGGATGGATTGGGACCGGAGGGACCGGTATAGGCGCGTACAAATACGGTAGCGCTGGAGATATCATCAGAGACCTCGAGGTGGTCCTTCCGACCGGTGCGGTCGTTCACACAGGAGATAAGTTCGTGTCATCCAACGGAGGCGGCCCGAATCTGAACTGGCTATTCGTTGGATCCGAAGGAATCCTCGGCGTTGTGACTGAAGTCACTCTGTCCATAGTACCCAAGCCAGCAGAGTTCAGAGTAGTCGCATATTCTTTCGAGAGCCTGTCCAAGTTCGCGCCTGCGATGAGGAAGGTCACGAGGACGAACGTCGCCCCCATGCACATCATGTTCGGCGACCGTGAGCATTTCGAGTATTTGAGAGCGGTCGGAAAGCACGCTCCAGATGTCGGCTGCATGATCACGATGGCACTGACTGGCTCGAAGGAATCGGTCGATGTCGAGGAGAAGACGCTCGATGAGATAATGGCCTCATCCGAAGGTACCAAGATGCCGAAGGACGTGGCAGATCACGAATGGTCAGAGAGGAGCTATGAGTTCAGGGTAAGGGAGATGGGTGTCGGCGCGATACCTGGAGAGATACTGATCCCCATCGAGAACTTCGAAAAGGTCCTGTCGAAGATGCAGAAGCTCGTGAAAGAGATGAAGCTCAAGGCACCGACCATAGGCACCATCGCGGACAACAACACCGTCATGTTGATGCCCTACTACCTCACGGATGAGCACAACTTCCTGCGCTCGACTGCAGCAATGGGCTTTGGCAAGAAGCTCGGCGACATTGCATTCGAGAACGGAGGAAGACCTGTGGGCCTGGGCATATTCTTCGCGGGCAACCTTGCCAAATACCGTGGCAAGGAGGGCGCTGAGCTGATAAGGTCGATCAAGGCCATGATGGATCCGAACGACATAATGAACCCAGGGAAGCTGGTCGAGACGGGAACCAGATATGGCATATCCCTTCCTGCATTCATGATGAACTTCGGGATGAACATGATGGCAGGAATGAAGCGGCTCATGCCAAGGGACAAGGTAGGAGAGAGAGAAATCGCGAAACTGAAGAAGTAGGCGCACCCAGCGCCTCCTCTCACACAATCTTACTTGGGCAGTCGTATTGATTTTCTGACATAGTGAGCTAGTACGAACCCGAGCGTCCCGCCGATTGCGACCTGTGGGATGTTGATGGTGAGCAGTTCTGTGAGGGCAGCACCCTGGCCCATGTCGAGCAGGTATACTTCAGCCAGATAGTATATCGATACCATGCAGACACCGCCACAGAAGATGCCCAGCACGGATGACCACTTCTTACCGCCATTCAACTTGGATATCAGGCCAGCCACACATCCCTCAACGCCCTTCGCAGTGAGCGTTATCGGGGCGAAGGCGCCGTAGCCGATTATCACGTCTGCGATTGCCGAGCCGACGCCACCGCATATCGCACCGGCCCTCCAGCCGAATACTAGGGCGGAGAAGAACACCATCGCTTCTCCGAGGTTGAAGTAACCTTTCGTAGGAGGAAACGGTATGACTGTGAGGATGGTCACCGCGGCTGTCAGTGCCGTGAGGACACCGTAGACTGCAACTGTCTTCGGAGAAACGAAATTGGCCTTTGGCATTTCCTCTAGTGGCGGCTGGTTACCCGGTGGACCTTGAGGATTGTCTTCTGTCATGCCGAAGACCGCAAGATGCGGCAAACTACATAAAGTCTGACAGGGCGATGGGGCGATTTGCGCACGCGATTTACGAAATCAGAAGGCCACACCATAGACGATCTTCGCAACTGCAGGGATGGCAAAAATGAGTATCACGACGGCGAGTGTGACTATGTCCGAACGATTCATGCGTATCTCCCGCATGTATGTCCGGTCCTTTCGTGCACCATAGGCTCTTGACTGGAGAGACAGTGAGAGTGTCTCGGCGGTCTTCAACGCGTAGACTATCGCGGGGACCAGGACGGCGATATAGTTCTTGGATCTGCGGATGACGGAGCCCTTGTCGAACTCCAGCCCGCGTGCGCGCTGAGCATCTTTGATGGATTCGATTGTGAATCCGAAGGTCGGGATGAATCTCAGAGATATCGCGAGCGCAAGCCCATAGTCGTATCTCAAGCCCATCTTGACGAGGGCACGCACAAGGTCACGTTGAGTTGTAGTGAACATGAGTATGTACCAGACGGTCGCGAGACATCCGATCCGGATCGCAGATGTCAACCCCCTCCAGATTGCTGGTTCGGTTATCTTGATCGGGCCGAGTGTAGCCAATACCGGGAGCCCAGATTGGTCAAAGAACGGCCAAAGGATGGTGATAAGAACCATCAATCGCAACACGAACTTCAACGCGAAGTACGCCTTGCTGAAGGTCGATCGGGTCAAGTACAGCAACAGGATGATGAAGCAGAGCAGAGTGAACAAAGGGATCAGACTCGTCATGATGAGACCCAGCAGGCTGAGGAACAGGACTGCGAGTATCTTCACACGAGGATCGAGCCTGTGGAGAAATGTGTCTCGGGCCGTGTAGAGATCGAACACACCTTTCATCTGGACTCATACCTCCGAGATAATTCGAACACGAATTCCTCCGATGTGAGGAGATCGCGCGAAATACCTATCGAAGAAATCCTGCGGGCCAGTAGAGTCACTGGCGGTGGAAGGAGTCTGCTCGTCTTCAATATTTCCGGATCGGAGAAAGCACCGCGGACATCGGAATCGAGCAGGATGTGCCCATCGGAAAGGATGATTACACGATCCGCGTGCTCGGCCACCAGTTTCATCTCATGAGTGATGAGGATGATGGTCCTCCCGTCTGCGTTCAACTTACGAATCAGCGCCATTAGTTCCGATGATTCGTCCGCATCTAAACCGGTCGTGGGTTCGTCGAGTATCATGACCTGAGGCGTCATCGCCACGATCGACGCGATAGTGACTCGACGACGTTCACTGAGACTCAGAGAGAAAGGCGACTTTGTCTTGAGCGAGGAAATGCCCATCAGAGATAGAGCGCGCTCCATGCGTTCCCTTGACTCCTCGAGTCCGATCCCGAGATTCTTCGGGCCGAACATCACCTCGTCCTCGACGCTCGTACAGAATAGTTGATGATCTGGGTTCTGGAAGCAGTAGCCGACCGTTTTCGACAATTCGGCTATCGATTGGCTCTCCGCGGGAACACCCGAGATCTTGATTGAACCGCCCGATGGTCGAAGCAAACCATTCATGAGTTTGGCAAGGGTAGTCTTCCCCGAACCGTTCCCACCCACTATTGCGAGGAATTCACCGCTGGATACCATGAGTGAAACGCTCCGAAGAGCCTCCACACCAGCGTCGTATGTGAATCCCACATTATCCATCTCGATCATTCTTTTGGATCGGTCGGCGCTCGGCCTAGGTATCATCTCGTATCACCGATCCTCGGAAATGACGGGGCTCTCGACAACAGTTCGGCCTCGGCCTCGTCAAGGGTAGTAAAGGAAAAATCGGCACCGGTCAGTCTAGAATTCAACAGAGATGCGATCTCGAATATCTGGGGAGGCGGAACACGAATCGTTCGGAAATTACTGATGTCACTGAGTATCTCGGATGGAGGAGCCACCTTGAGTATACGACCGGAACTCATAAGCACGACCTTGTCCGAGAACTCGAGTATGTTTTCCGAATCACGATCCATCAGCAGGACTGCCATCCCATGCCTTTCGGTCAACGAACGAAGAAGAGCGTACAGCTCTATCCTGCCCACTGGGTCGAGCGCATAGGCCGGTTCATCGAGAACCAGCATCTTCGGGCGCATGGCGAGTGCGGCGGCGATTGCGAGGCGTTGTTTCTGACCACCTGAGAGCGTTGCTGGGGAGCGGTCGTTGAATCCTTTGAGACCTACAAGATCAAGCGCCCATTCCACGCGCTTGCATATCTCATCTGAAGGCACCGCGAGGTTCTCTGGGCCGAACGCCACCTCCTCTTCCACGCTCATGCAGAATAACTGGCTCTCAGGCTCTTGGAAGACCAAACCGATCAGGGTAGAGAGCTGGGTGACTTTGTGCTTGGATGTATTGTACCCGAATACTTCGACGGAGCCTTCGAGGGTGCCTCTGATTGCATGAGGGATCAGACCGTTCGATAACATGGCGAGAGTTGTCTTGCCGGCGCCATTGGCGCCAAGGACCGTCACGAACTCGCCTTCATCGATCGTAACAGAGATGTTGTCGAGTGCGCGTCCTTCCGCGCCCTCATAGACGAAGCTGACTCCGTTCATCTTTAACGCATGCATCAGATGCACTGGTCCCGTCCGTCCAATCGGAGGGGTTCTGTATTAAACCTTTGTCGATTCACAGGAGCCAGAAGGCAACGGGCATGGTTCAGGCAGGATAGAAGAGCGCCCTGTTGCCCTTGCGCACTACACGGATCCTGCCCTTCTTGGACAACGATGCAAGGGCCTTTGTGGCCTGCTCGGTGGGCAATCGGCTGCCCCGGACTAGCTGGCCCTTCGTGGAGCCATTCGGCCTCAATGCGTTCATTATGCGCTCCTCTGCATCTTCTTCCCCTGCCGCGTCCAATACTTTCAGCGGCTTGCGGGTGGGTGGTGCTGGAGGCGGAACGAGCCTGTAGCACTCGATCTTGCCAGAGCTGTCGAGGACCGTGCTTCCGGCGGAAATTAATCTACCGAGAGATAGTGTAATCTGATCCTCGAGGTAGCCCGTCAAAGCCATCAGATCCTGTAGGGTCTTCCCTTCTTCTGTGATCAATGACAGAACCTCGCCATCGATTAGGTTCTGTGGAGGGTGCTTGTCCTTCACGACTGATATGCTATCCAGATGCGTCTTCAGGAAAGTCCTGCTGGCAATCTTGAACTTGTCAATATCCTCGTCCAGGAGCTGTTCGAGTTCGTCAACGTCCAATCCCATCTCTCGCCAGCGTCCTAGCTTGGCCCTGTAGAGCTTCTTACGAAGTTCCACCGGTTTCTGATCGACCATGTGAGTTATCTCACGGGTCCCGTTGTTTATGGGGGCTTTATCGATGTCGTTCCTGGTTGTGACAGTATAACTGACACCTGAGCCCCTCAGCACGTGATGGATTTCCTCGAGTTTGTCGAAGAGCCTCTCGTCCTCACCTAGGTTGAGCTCGAAATCGTATTCACCGATGACGGGTACTGCATCTATCTGCCGCATCCGCTCGATTATCTGCTTGGGCGATTCGCCTTCGCTGCTGAGTTCGACCCGTATGTAGGTCTTTATCATTTGGTATCACTTAGCTGGAGGACACAATAGCCTCACTCTTTGATATTGTTTTCGAATATTGATAATACAAGTACATGTATGGCAGATGTGAGGTTAATATACGAGGCACCGGCATAACACTGGCGCATGCCTCCAGATGCGAACAAACGGTTCCTAATGAGCGCTTTTTCGAGACATTACAGGGATGTTTCCATCGCCATGCCCGATAGATTCGCACGAAGAGAGTTCGGATTCATGTTCTTCGACCGGGATTACGTGATGAGGCATCTGGGGTTTGCGAAGAGAGCTGAACTGAAGAACTACCTCGTCGATAATGTGCCATCTCACGCATACTATTCATGCGCATACTACGAGAAGCCGAATGCCCCCACTATGCCTGAAAAGAAATGGCTGGGTGCCGACCTCATATTCGATCTTGATGCAGACCATGTCGAAGGGACGAAGGGCATGACCTACGAGAAGATGCTCGAAAGAGTCAAAGAAGAGGTGATTCGGCTCATGGACGAATTCCTCCTGGGGGACCTAGGCTTCGATTATGATTCACTTAAGGTGGTGTTCTCCGGCGGTCGAGGATATCACGTTCACATCAACGACCCCAGAGTCTTCCGACTGTCCAGCCATGAGAGGAGGGAGATAGTGGATTATGTGACTGGGACGGATCTCGACATCGATTGGATATTCCCTGAGACATCCTTCGAGATGGCGAGGTTCAAGGATAGGCCTTCGATAGCGCACAAGAGGACCATGCCGAAACTCGAGGATGGTGGTTGGCGGCGGCGCATGAGACGGGGCATTGATGAACTACTGAAGGAGTTGGAGGACGCCGACGAGACCACCGCCAAGGGCATCCTTGCCAAGATATCAGAGGGTGGGGCAAAGGAGATAGGTGTGAAGACCCTGGACGGCGTGTACGACGATCTCTTCAAAGGCAACCAGGGAAAGAGAGGAGTCGACAGGATGAGAGATGACGACACCTTCGAGGTATTCTCTGAAAAGAGACGGGCGGACGCATTCCTATCAATCGTTGAGATGAGGGTCAAGGGACGGATGAAAGGCGAGACGGACGAACCCGTCACCTCGGATATTAAGCGCTTGATAAGGCTGCCATCATCCTTGCACGGCAAAACGGGATTCGAGGTCATCCCGATGAAAAGAGACGATGTCGAGGATTTCGATCCGTTCGTATCGGCAGTCTCGGCCACATTCGGGGAGGAGCCAGTCCGAGTGAGCTGCCGGGAACCGGTCGAAGTGTCCCTCAAGGAGTGCAAGTTCACGCTGGACGAGGGGCAGAACACTGTGCCAGAGTATGCTGCAATCCATCTAATATGCAGAAAGCTGGCGATTTTTGATTCCTGATGCACAAAATATTAATTCGGACTAGGTCATCTTAATGCGCAATGCCCCTATCGAAAAAGGTCCTGGAGGGTTCAGTCAGGTTGACCAGGATCCGCAGGATCAAGATCGTGTTGTACATACTCCAGGTGGCCATCCTTGTGGCACTGGCGTTCCTCGTCGTATTCATCATAGGGAATGCGAAAATCAAGCCGAGCCTATACCTTCCAATCGACTCCTTCGCCGCAGTGGTCGTCTTGATTCTGCTTGTCATCTGCGTCGAAGGCTTCTTCTTCAGAATGCTGGAGATACGGTTTGCCAGAAGCTCCAGCGCCAGGCATCTGATGGCCATGACCTCGATGAAGAGTTCGATGCTGATAGCAATCATATGCGCGGTCATCACTTTTGTGCTCATGGTACCACCGATACTATCAGTGGTCGAGGGTGCTACGGAGAAGACGATCACTGTCACCAGCGGTGAGGATTATTCCTTCTGGTCTCGGGATCCGCTCGCGATGTTGAGAGCCTCTGAGATTAGAGCCACCTCGCAAGATACTGTCGAGCTATACCTGGTCGACGATTCGGTGTACCAGCAATATAACGGCAGCTTGGGTGAGATGTACTCACTGAGATTGAATGATGATGACTACATAATCGACGGGGAACTGACGATTACGATCCCGTTTTCTGATCACACCCTCTTCCATCTGGTGCTAAACGATCTGGACAACCCTGGCGCAATCATCACTGTGACACTGTCGAACGAGGTGTCCGAGACATTCACCGGGCTCGTATCACTCCTCACCCTCGCGTTTGTAGTAGCGAACATAGCATGGATCGCATACTTGGTCCCGATAGAAAGGAAATATTCTCACGGGTCAATCTACAAGTAGCCATACAGGGAGCAGCAGGTTTCCCGACGCCTGATCGTGAAACCGGATTTCTTTAGAAGAGCTACCGTGGACTCTGAAGGCATCACGATCCCGTCCAAGCCAGCCTGAACCGCATCGAACTCCCAGGATCTATTCCGTTTCGATCTCATGCAACCGAAGACGAGCTTGGTCTCGGGCATCCGTTCGCGTGCGAGGGAGATTATCTCGATCATATCGCTGGGGGATGGAGGCAACAGGGTCGCATAGCTCGTGCCTTCCGTCGGGATGAGGGATATCAGGACCAGGACTGGAACCCCGATATCAGCTACTTCTGAGACTGCTCTCCGCTCACCCCTCAACTGCCCTCCATGAATCCCGACACATATGTGTGGAACGACCACAGGAGCTCCGAGGGACTTGAGGGTTTTCAGGACGCGCGTGTAGTCCTCGACCGTGGCCCGAAGTCCAGAGACCTCCGCAATGGTTTCATCCGATCCATACATATCGACAGAGAAAGCGTCGATGCCGCTTCGAACGAGCGCCATCAGATCATCCCTGGGCGTGAGGCCGATATGCGCATTGATCTTGAGGGATGTCTCGGCCTTTATGAGCGTAATTGTCGAGGTGAAATCACTCAGGGGGACTCTGCCGTTCGAATCCGACCCACCACTGAGAAGGAATCCCTTCGCACCTCTCGCTTCAAGGGTCTTGGCGAATTTGAGCAGGTCTTCTGGAGTGGTGGTTTGAACCATCCCTTCGAGATATCTCGCTCCACAGTGTTTGCACTTAAGAGCGCATATTGTACCTGTAACAGAGACTGAAGGGAAGCTGCGCCCTGGGTAGAAGCACTCTATCTCTCGCGACACGATCCCTTAGCAACGACCAGTCGGCATATCAAGCTTATGCGGCGGTCGTGTCAGAAACGGGTTGTCCAGGCAAAAGCTTTATTTGCGACCCTTTCTCTAGGGCCCCTGCTGGTCTGCATGAAAGCTTTCGAAGTTAAGGGTCAGTTCAGACTATCTGTCAAGGAATGGCAACCATTCTCCATTGAGGTTGCATCAACTGATGAGAAAGGTGCCGTAGATAAACTGCTGGCATTGATCGGCAGCAGGCACAACGTCAAGCGGGCGTTCATCAAGATCGACGGTGTGAAACCCCTCAAGCTAGAGGAGATCACGGACCATACCGTGAAATACCTGCTGGAGGCAAAGAAGTGATTGATGAGACGGCACTCAGAGAGAATATGATGAGGCTCGACACGGCCAAGGCACAGCTGGAAGGGCTTGCGAGACAGCAGGAACTGATCCAGCTCGCCATCGAAGAGCACGTCAAGGCCCGTGAGACTGTAAAGAGCCTTTCCTCGGGAGTACCTGGGGACGATCTGATGATACCAATCGGTGCCGATTCGTACATTTATGCGAAGGCGTCCGAGAGGAAGGACGTCGTCATTGGCGTGGGTTCCGGGGTGTCTATACAGAGAGACGCTGTGGAAGCACAGAAGCTATTGGATACCAGGATAGAAGAGCTGTCCCAGGCGTTCCAGAAGGTCTCTGAGAAAGCAGAACAGGCAGAGGCCACCATTCAGCAATTGTCACAATTGGTTCAGAGTCAATACGAGGAGATGCAGGCAGGCCACATGGCCTGAGGGCTTATCATGTTCCGAGCGCTGAAGGAGAGATTCTCGGCGGCTTCGAAGGTCGCAGAGAGCAGGTCAATCGACGACATCTCAGAAGTCGCCGGTGATTCTGGAAGGAGGCTCAAGGAGAGCGTCCTTGACGATGTTCTACACGAGCTTGAGATAGGGCTTCTCGAATCGGATGTCGCCCTGCCCGTCGCCGAGGAACTCACGAAGAGCGTGAGAGAGGCATTGGTGGGCAAGAGGATCGACAAGGGTTTCAAGATTGATGAGGCGATTGAACTATCACTGCGTATCGCTGTAAGAGATGTTCTCCAGGCCAATACTTTCTCCCTCAAAGATGCGCTGGCCTCGAAGGCTCCACCATACGTCATCATGTTTGTTGGCATAAACGGAACCGGAAAAACTACAATCATTGCCAAGATGGCGAACAGGCTCAAGGCTCACGGATACAGCGTCATACTAGCAGCTGCAGACACATTCAGGGCTGGCGCGATAGAGCAGTTGACGATACACTCCGAGAAACTTGGATGCAAGATAATTAAGCACCAGGCAGGTGGGGACCCCGCGGCCGTGGCATATGACGCGATTGAGCACGCGAAGGCCCGCAAGAGAGGGGTCGTCCTCATCGACACTGCTGGCAGGATGCAGACCAATACGAACCTGATGGACGAGATGAAGAAGATCAAGCGGGTCGCAAAACCCGACCTCATTGTGTTCGTGGGCGATTCGCTCGCGGGATCCGATGCGGTTATCCAGGCCAAGAAGTTCGACGAAGCAGTCGGAATCGACGCTGTTGTGTTGACGAAGATAGATGCTGATTCGAAAGGCGGTGCGGCACTGTCCATAGCGAAGACCGTCGGCAAGCCCATCGCATATGTGAGCTTCGGTCAGGAATACGATCAATTCCGGCGCTTCGACGCAGAATGGATGGTCGGAAGGATATTCGGAGACAAGCAATCCGCGTCCACTCAGGATTTCTGAGCGCCAGATATTGCATCACCTGCGAAGAGCAGGGCAAAGACCTTCGTATCTGACATCAAGTTATCGATCACGCAGTATTCATTCGCATCATGGGCCATGGCCTCGAGAGAGGCCCAGACCACAGCATCGATTCCTTCGCGCCTGAAGGGTGTGGCGCATGTACCTCCACCCATGCCTGTTGGGCGCGGCTCCACTTTCTTGATCGTTCTGATGGCTGCAGACAGCATCTTCACGATCTCAGAATCCACACTGGTTCTCGGGGGTGCGTCGGCCCTTTGATCGATATCCAGCATTATCTTGGCGCCACTCTCTGATTCGATCTCCTTGGCGATCCTGTTCATATCAGCCAGGATTTCGTCCAGACGATATTCCGGAAGGACCCTGAAATCAAATGCGAACCTCTGCTTTCCTGGAATGGTGTTGATGTTTGGGCCGTTCGATTCGCATCTCGTCGCGACGAATGTGCTCGGTGGTGGGTTGAAAAGAGGGTCGCTGTCCGCATATTTTGCACGAAGTTCGTCCGTCACTTTTAACATGTACTTGGCAGCGACCTCGAGAGCGTTTATGCCTTCATCTGGGGTGCTAGCATGGGTCTGCTTCCCGAGAACCTCGACGTTCACCCACAGGATGCTCTTCTCCACTACCTCCAGCTCAGAGCCATCCGACGCTCCATGGTCGGGGACCACTGCGAGGTCTCCCTTCTTGAACACCCCTTTAGAGAGCAGGAACTCAATCCCATGATCGTTGCCCTGCTCCTCATCGGCCACGAAGGCGAGGTTGATGTTCATCTCAGGCACGATCCCCGCAGCCTTGATCGTCGCCATAGCGAAGAGGGAGGCGATCAGCTCCTGCCCGTTATCCTCTGAGCCTCGACCATATATCCGACCGTCTTTGACGATAGGATCGAATGGTGGAGATGCCCATGCGGAGATATCGCCTTCAGGGACGGTGTCCATGTGTGTGACGACCCACATATTCCTGTCAGTTCGTCCCGCGAGCCGGAGTATGATGTTCGGCCGGCTGCCGAAAGGAACCCTTGGGTCGTTTGAACTCAGAACCTCCGCTTTGCCGAGACCGAGGTCGGCAGCCAACTTGACGAGAAAATCCGCGCGAGCCTGCTCGCCCTCACCTCCGCTGTCAGGTGCTATAGCCTTTATTCTAAGCATCGAGCAGAAATCCTTGATCATGTCATCTTTCCGCGCGTCGACCAGTTGAGAAAGCCGCCCTGTATCCATGCAATCCTCACTTCCTTTCGGGCAGGATATCAGGGACCGGCGATATGACGTTTGCTGATTATCGGCATCATATCTCGACCAGCATGCCGACAGCATTCCCGCCACCTAGGCAGAGGGTTGCTAGACCACGGTGCGCACTATGCTTCTTCATGGCATAGGTTAGTGTGGTCAGGACACGCGCACCGCTACATCCGATCGGATGGCCGAGGGCGACTGCGCCACCGTTCACGTTGAACCGATCGGGGGGGACATCGAGCGCGCGCATGACGGCGACCGAAGCTGTCGAGAATGCTTCGTTGTGCTCGAACAGGTCGATATCCTTGATGGTCAACTTGTTCCGCTCGAGAAGCTTGCGGGCGGCATCGATCGGGGCCTCCATAAGAAGCTCTGGCTTCGTTCCCGTCGTTATATAATCCACAATTCTCGCCAACGGAGTGACACCCTTCTCGCGGGCAACGTCTCCATCCATTATGACAAGAGCTGATGCTCCGTCGTTGATGCTCGATGAATTGCCGGCGGTCAGTACACCATCGTTACGGAAAACGGGTTTGAGCTTCCCTAGCGATTCGATCGTTGTGTCCTCCCTTGGACCCTCATCGGTCGAGAAGATGATGTTGCCCTTCTTCGAGGGGATCTCAACGTCGACTGTTTCGTCCCTGAACGCTCCAGACTTGATGGCGGTGATAGCCTTCTTATGACTGCCACAAGAGAATTCGTCGGCGTCATGCCTCGTGATGCCATGCTTCTGTGCGACTATCTCGCCAGTGTTGCCCATGTGGAAATCGTTGAAGACATCCCACAGGCCGTCCCTCACCATGGCATCGATCAGTTGGGAATCGAACAACTTGTACCCGAACCGCGCCTTCTCCAGAAGGTAAGGTGCATTCGACATGCTTTCCATTCCGCCTGCGACGATGATTTTCTCGCGGCCTGCGAGAATCGCATCGCTGGCAAGCATGACGGCTTTCATGCCGGACCCGCAGACCTTGTTTATCGTCAGCGCTGACACAGAATCTGGTAGTCCTGCCCAAAGAGCGGCCTGTCTGCCAGGGTTCTGACCCAGACCTGCCGATAGAACATTGCCCATGATGCATTCTTCGACCTCTCCCGGTTCGATGCCCGCGCGTCGCACGGCCTCCTTCACGGCCACGGCACCCAAACGCGTGGCGCTCATGTCCTTCAGTGCTCCTCCGAACTTGCCAATGGCTGTCCTCGTCGCACTCGCGATTACCGGTTGTGACATTGTTGATCACATCCCCCAGCATCAATGGCTGCCGATGCTGGATGTGGTCAATTGATTCGAATGTCCGTATTTATATTTTGTTGATGGTACCCCTCGACATTCGCCGAATTGGCTTGTGAAGATGGCGTCTAGATGATATCGGGGGCTCGTACCATCCAACGGTCAACCGTCTCGGTTCCTCGATCTTCGTTGATGATGAGTCTGGCGCGCGTGATCCGCACTTCTTGCACCTGAAGCCCTGGCCACGGCCAATCGACCCCATTGATTTGCCGCATTTCTCGCAGGCAGGATTTCTCACCTTCTTGATGTCTCTGGATAGGTGAGTGACCTGCAGCTTCTCGATGTTCAACGTCCTCGGCGATGACCTGACCGACCCGAAGGCGACCACCTCGTCCCCTGGGATCAGCGATCTGGCAACCTCTCGGAAGCTCTTGGATGGCTCGTAGAACGCTGCATCGATTTCTGAACTGTCAGAGATCCTGATGACGACATGACCACCAGGGATCGTCACTGGCTTCGTGGTCACGCGGGCCTCGACCTTGACTGAATCACCGGGACGAAGCTGACTGATCCTCTTCCTGACGATATGGTCCTCTGTACCCTGATTCGAGAGATACATCAGCCATCGATCGGGCGTCTCGCCTCGAATCATATCGCTCGCAAGCAGAAGGTCGCTCTGAGAGTCGCCCCGAATCCCATATAGCACCGGGCAGGGGGACCCTGGGACTATCGCCACATGGCCGTTCTCGGGATCGTAGTTGTTGAATGTGCTCGCGACGCTCTTATCCATCATTATGACACTGGCATCATCGATCATCCGCTCTTTGCCGAACATGGAGGGATGTCGATAAGTGATGATTTCCCATGTACGGTCGCGAGGCCTCCAGGCAGCAGCCGCAGCAGCCCCGATCAGTCCTCTTCCACCTTTGTACACCCTCCAATTGGCCCCACACCTTCGCAGAATCGTCTCCACGTCCTCCAGCCCGACGATCTCCCTCACGGCTTTCCAATACAACGATGGGGGTGGGCGGGTCAGGGTGCAGAGAATGCCAGGGTTCGTGCTATGATATTCGAAACGGGCGTTTGATTCCAGCACCTCAGACGCGCGCGCAAGAAGATGTTCTGGATCGACCGGGGTACCGTTCCTGAAATACATGATCTTGCGGCCCCCGATATGACCACAAACGGTTCCTCGCCCCATTCCAACCCCGAGCTGGATGCTTACCGCAGCATTGCCCCTCGTCTTCCAAGGGACGTTCGGGTTCAACCTCACCAACCTGGGCAGACCGATGAGATCAAAATCTCTCAATTCGTCCAGCATCAGGGTCGCGAGGTATGTCGTGCACATACCCTCAGGTGAATCCGTATCGTCGAATGCGAGCGTGGTCCCGGGCACGGTCCGTCAAACGTCCGCAACCAACAAAAGGGTTGCCATCAGGTCACGGGACGAACAGCCCAAACTTGGAGGCCTGTGACGAATACATCACTATCAAAGACCAATGTGCAATCCAATGTCCATTGACCTTCCCACAGAGTCCCAAGAGATTCGCGGGGCCATAGGACTATACTCGATTCGTGGAGTTCGTCGAACAGGCGATAGGACCCGTCCGAAACCTGTTCGACGAGGCCAGTAAGATTGAACCGATCGTCTTCGAAGAGCTGCCAGGAGGCGCGGAGTGTGGAGAGCCCAAGTGCGACCTCCGATGAGGAGACCTGTTCGACCTCGTCATAGACCGTGAAAAGAGTTGCCCCTTCTTCGTCAAATGAGAGTTCGCCTTTTGCTCTGATCTCGCCACCGATAGATACATGGAAGCTGGGAGGAGAGGCTGAGGAGGGGGTGCAAACGACTTTCAACGAGGATTGCCCGGATTCATCTATCAGCATGAGGATCTCGGTGCCCGATTCGTATCGCTTCAGACTCGTTAGTATGCCGGAGATCATGACGCTGGCACCGTCAAGATCGGTAGACAACTCATCGATTGACAGAACGGCATCATCCACCCCGTATGAGAGCAGGAGCACGGAGGATATGACGAGGGCTGCGACCAAGGCATTGCATCTCGGACCAGGCAGATTCATGAGCTTCCGATATGCAGGAGGGTGTATAGCGAGGGGGATTGCATGTAGTGGTTTTCAAGCAAATCCTTTTAACATCACCTAGATTATCATCCCCAAGGTGAGCGAGTGGCCAAAGGGATAATGATAGAATATCGATTGGAACTGAGCGTCCTCATTGTGATAGCGTTCACTTTGGTGACACTTGTCGGCGTCGTCGGCGTATTCTTTGAGGACTCGCTGCCATCATCCATCTCGTTCCTTAGTGATATATCCACACCTTTCGGAGCATGGGTGTATTGGTTGATCATCGTCGGCCCGATTGGTCTGGTTTCTGGAACATGGTGGCTCTACGATTACTTGAAGAAATCCAGGAAACTTGAAGACTTGATGAAGACCCCGAGCAAAGCGAAATTCGTGAGGAACATGGATGATATCGAGTATCTCGCATGGTCCCTGCCGCAGCGATTCGAAGATAGTGTATTGGAGCGCAAGAAGGATTTCGGGCTCTAGGCATTGAACAGGCCCCCCTGCATTTCCACTGGAGGGTTGCAACCCTACGCGGCCTCAGGAAAGGGGAGGGGGCTGAATCGAAATCGTCCCATTTGATGCTCTCAACCAACCAATGATCTTCTCGAAATCATCGATATTACATCTCACACTCAATCTAATATGATCGTCTTCGACATCACTGATGACGTCAGATAGAAGATGAAGTCTGGAAATCAGACTGTAACTCTCATCTACAATCGGAAGTGATGCTTCGATAAGATGATTCCTTCCCTGCATCTCACGTATGCGTTCTCTTATGAGATCCAATCCATCTTTGGTGAAAGAAGATACGAATATCAATTGTCTTGATCCTATGATTCCTTGAATTATCTTATGTGATTCTTCCATCTTCTCTGAAGATATCTTATCTATCTTTGATCCCACCGCAACGATGGGAGTGTCGCCTACTTTTGGAAGAAGTATATCAAAAGCAGTCTTCATCTTCATCTCAAGAATATCAGAATCATCACTTGAATCGAATACGAACAGAACAAGATCAGAATAGAATATCTCTTCAAGAGTTGAGTTGAAAGCATTGATGAGGTCAGGTGGGAGATCTCTGATGAATCCGACTGTATCTATCATCAGTGCATGTCCTTTCAACCCAGGGATTCTTCTTGTCGTTGTCGATAGAGATGAGAATAGTTCAGAGCTGACTTCGACATCCGAGCTGCACAATGCATTCATCAAAGCGGATTTACCAGCATTTGTATATCCTGCCAATGAAACAAGAAGATAACCTTGTTCATGACGTCTTGATCTCTTCACTTCTCTACTCTGTGATATATCCATCAATTTCTTCTCTAGACGTTTGATGTGAGTTCTTGCATGTTCATAATACACATCAGTTGCATATGCTCCACCAGATAGGAACCCTGGTCGTTCACCGCTCTTGGCCTTGTGTATCCATTCGCGCAAGAATGGTTGTTCGTATCTCAATCTGGCCAGTTGCACTTGTGTGATTGCTTCTGGTGTCTGTGCATGTTCTGAGAATATTCTGAGGATCACTCCGACTCGATCAATACACTCTTTCTGGAATTTCATCTCAAGAGAGTGATGTTGTGATGGTTTCAGACGATCATTGATAATAATAATATCAGGATCACATTCTTTGATTTCTTCAGCAATCTCATCTATCTTCCCAGGACCGAAATAGCTCGCACTGTGTGGGATGTCACGTTTCTGAACGAATTCCTTCACGATTTCGTATTTCAGAGTGTGAAGCAGTGAATACAATTCTGATAGATCCGTTGTTCTTGATAGTACGACTGCACGCATTTGAAGTCCTCCATGTAACATAATCGTGAATCATAATGCATTGTATGTCGGAATTCGACCGGAAACCAGGGTACATTGACCATATCTTCCAATGGAATATTTCATACTCCATACGGCGATGTCTCCAAGAAACACTTCCATTAGAAATGAAGGGGGGGCCCTATCTTGATGTATGTGTGTATGCATCCCTCTGTTATCATTCGAAAGCACATTTCACAAGGTTTGCTGGCTAAATCAAAACATGAAAATTTTGGTCCTGCAGAAAAAATGAGATTTGTGGATAATATTAACACTTAAGTACGGTGCCCCGTATTCCCCAAATCCCACCGTTTCAAGTGGATTCCGAAAACGGATTCCACAGGAAGCAGCGGGGGTGGGGAAAGACCTTTTTGGCTTTCGGGGGCTATCGATGCAGGACACCATATTTCAACAGTACATAAGGTCAAAATCCATATTCAAAGGTGACAGAGATGTGTTGCGGCCGTCATACATACCCGACGAACTGCCGCACAGAGAGGAGCAGATAGATCAGCTCGCTTCCATCCTTGTCACAGCACTGGAAGGGCAGAGGCCCTCGAACGTTCTACTGTTCGGCAAGACGGGAACTGGAAAGACCGCCACCATCAAGTATATCGGAAAGGAGATCGAAAAGGCCAGATCAGACCTCCGCAATGTGCACTTCCTCTACATGAACTGCGAAGTGGTGGATACGCAATACGGGGTTCTGCAGAACATCGGCAACGAGTTCATCGAGGATTTCGAGCAGAGAATACCATTCACTGGGTGGAGCACGGAGCGCGTCTATAACATACTGAGGGAGAAGATCGATGAGGAAAGACGAGTCATCGTCATCGCCTTGGATGAAATCGACAAGCTCGTCTCGAAGAGCGGAGACGATGTGCTGTACCATCTATGCAGGATCAACGACGACCTTAAGAACGCGAAGGTGAGCGTGATCGGCATATCCAATGATCTCAAGTTCACCGAATTCCTGGATCCGAGAGTCAAGAGTTCATTGAGCGAGGAGAAGATGGTCTTCCCTCCGTACAACGCCGAGCAGTTGCGAGACATACTCGGGCAGAGATCCGCATTGGTATTCGAGGAGAACGCCCTGGAACCATCGGTCATACCTCTCTGCGCCGCGCTGGCCGCGCAGGAGCACGGGGACGCCAGGCGGGCGCTAGACCTGCTGAGGGTCTCGGCTGAGATCGCCGAGAGGAACCATCTGCCCATCGTGAACGATTCGGATGTGACCAAAGCAAAGAACAAGATTGAGCTGGACTGCGTCACCGAAGCCATACGTACGCTCCCCCTGCAATCCAAGATGATATTGATGGGCGTTGTGCTGAGTGGGGAGCGTGGATATGGTAAGCTGACCACAGGCGACCTTTATGAGACCTACAAGGAGCTCTCACTGTGCACATCAACTGCAGTATTGACCCAACGAAGGGTCACCGATCTTGTGTCAGAGCTCGATATGCTCGGGCTCGTGCACGCGCGCGTGAAATCCTTCGGTCGCGGTGGCAGGACGAAGGAGATCGAGCTCAGCGTACCACCGCAAGAGGCTAAGAAATCTCTAGAAGAGGATGAGATTCTCGGTCAGTTGAAGAATTATAAGCTGAGGTATCAGACGACCCTCATGTAAACTGAAATCTCATACCTTCTCATCCAGAGGCGGGATCGGCTCCGTCGCAGGTGGTTCAGCAGGTGGAGGGGGCGGCGCTTCCACGACCTTCGCTGCCTCGATCTGTCGCTGCATATCGAATTCGTGCTGAGCGGTCTCTCTTCTTCTGGCGATCTTCTTCCTTATTCTGAAAGTGAACACCACATCGACTACGATGGGTGCGGCCACGATGAATGCCATGCTTATCCAAAGGTTCCTGACGCTGTTCTCCGGGGCAGGGCTGCCGAGCGAGTCCGTAGCCCACAGCTTAAGAAGCCCGAACCAGGGCATCTCTCCTCTCGCGATGCCGACTACCCAATCAAGCTTGACCGGGCTGTATCTGCTCGCCAGTGATTGATCGACATTGAGGTTGTGATCCCCCTTCGTGATGTACCCACTCGGAAGCGCCGAGTATTGCCGGAACGCTGTTATGATCCTGCCTATGTCGATCGATGTGGAAGTATCCCTGTATCCAACGTTACGTATTGTGAGTGTGCTTGTCAGATGGTCCCAGGTGTCCGATGGATTTGAAGTGCTCCACTTGTTGTCCTCCTCGGGTATATCCTTCAGAGAAGGCGCGCTGTAGCTGAATCCATCCGCGTTTCCTTGGAGGTATATCATCGCCCTGTGGATGATGGGCGTCCCGGTCAACTGACCGTTCACTCTGTAGATCACGACATCTCCATAATCCCCATATGTCGTATGCCCGGAGACGTAGCCGTCCATGTAAGTCTGGATATCAGTGACGGAATCGATGTCTTTGACCAGGACCAGGTCCCCTGTATCTATGGCCCCGATGTAGCTGATGTTATCATCACTGTGCATCATGCTATTCGATTCGACGACCACGAGCGGCGGCCATAGTCCAGTGTATGCATACATGACGACGAGTATGCTCACCACAAGTGCCAAAGCTATGCCCGCATCCCTCAAGAATTGGAGCCCAGGGGACAGTTTCTTCTTGCGCTCTGGCCTACTTCCCTCGCTCGCCACAACGCCATGAGTGAAAGTGAGGTATAAAATGAATATGGTGCGCCCAGAGGTCATCGGCTCATCTCGGTGTAATCAAAAACAATAAAATTGATGTCGAAAAGGGTTTGATTGACGACCATGCCCGTTCAACTGCATGTGCAGTTGGCGGCAGGGCAGTCTTTCACTACATCGTAATCGTAGCTGTAGTTATAGTCGTAGTTGAACTCATGAGGGGTCTTCGTCGTGTCTCCGCCGAACGCCCACTGCCACATGTGCTGCCACATGTTCTTGTGGCCGTCGCCGTCGTTGGTGCCCATGCCCTTCGAGTCCGAGCTCGATGCGGTCAAGGCCCCGCTCGCTGCTGCGATCCCGGCGAACCCGAGAACCGCGACCACTCCGACAATCGCGACTATGATTGTTGCCTTCATCTCTTATTCACCTCTCTTTTTCGGCGCTCGGGGTCGGGGATGTCCCATTCGCCCTTCGCGCCTCTTGAGTCTATACTTCGGTGAAAGGGTATTTGGAACTATCCTGAAAAGTGACTCGAACCTTTGCACTGGGGTGAAAAGTGAGGTGAAAAGCGTCTCCTGGGCTATCTTCTGAGGTTGATTCGGATCTTGTTGGTGGACCCGTGCCTCTCCTTGGAGACGACCCCCTTCTGCTCGAGCCGCTCGAGGACCCTAGAGACCTTGGCATTGGACATTTTCGTACGTTGCATGAGGTCCTTCTGCAGTGCCTCTCCTCCCGAATCCATGATCGATTTGAACATGGTCCTCTCATCCCCCGAAAGCAGTCTCAGGGCGAGGTATCTCTCCTCCATTTCCTTGTCCTCAGAATCGGCTGCCTTTTCGACGACGGGTGATGGGGCCTTCGCCTCCTCGGCCGCAGGTTCCGAAGTCGCCGCCCTATCCTCCTTCGCAGAGGTCTCCCCGTCCTTGGGTGGCGGTGGCAAGGTCATCGAAGGTGGTAGGGGCACATACTCCTCGCGGAGGAGTATGAACATCACAGCGACAGCGATAATCAGGGAGGCTATGATGATCAGCGCGAGGTTAGATGTGGAATATGTATGGATATTGTCCCACATGCCCCTCTGATCCTCAGTGGTATCTGCAGGCTCGTTGTTGAGGATGGCATAGGCTAAGAGCGCTATCGCGATGATCGCGAGGATTGCAGCGATGATCTTGGTCCATTTAGTCATCCGGATCACTCTGATGTCTTGGAGAATGTAGAACATGATAGAATAAGTAAACGTTGGTCTGTCCTGATTGACGGAAAGATAGAAATCCATTCAGCGTCTTCACACAGCCCGGGCAGAGACCGTGTCAGACAAGAACAACAGGCGCATATCGAAGGACGAGTACTTCATGAACATCGCCATTGAGGTCTCGCGCAGGAGCACATGCACCCGTAGGCAGATAGGCGCCATCATAGTCAGCCCGCACGGAGAGATCAAGAGCACGGGATACAACGGCAACCCGAGGGGATTGCCTCACTGTGAGGAGATGGGTTGCATCCGGGACAAGCTGAACATCCCCTCCGGAACGCGCCTTGAGACATGCACCGCTGTTCATGCCGAACAGAACGCACTGATCCAGGCAGGGACCAATGCTCAAGGCTCCACCATGTATTCCACAATAGTGCCATGCCCCATATGCGCCAGAATGATACTCAACGCGCAGATTGTGCAAGTGGTTTTCATAGGGGATTATTCGGACCTATCCGGTCTGGATCTGCTCAAGCAGGGCGGAATCAAGGTGACTAGATTGGACAGAGCCTCTTTCGAGGGCCGTCTCCCACACTGACGGGTCATTCTTCTTTGCCCCTGGACCTTTCATATATCTGCCTGTCGAATCGTTGAATGTCGAAAACAGTCGCCAGATTGCCGAATCTCAACTATCTAATCATCGATGTACATCGAAACCATTATCCATAAAAGACCGTTATCCGCAAAACTGAAGTGGCTTTCATGGGGAAGGCAGAGATCCTCCAGAAGATCAAGGTCGCCGAGGAGCAGGTCCGCGAGATGATCAAGGAGGCCGAGGAGAAGCGGAAGGCACTGCAGGCCGAGGGAAAGCGGATGACCATAGAGGTGGTTGACGCCGCTGACGCTGAGCTGAGGAAGCAGATCGACCGCCGCATCGCTGATGCCAAGAGTGGTATCGATGCGAAGAAGAAGGCGATTCTCGCAGAAGGGGTCAGGAAGGCGGAAGCTCTGGAATCACGCGCTCGTGCCAACTCGAGCAATGTCCGGGCCTTGGTTCTAACGGAGTTCGAGAGGACCGCAGATGCTTAGACCGGAAGAAATGACCCGTGCGGTAGTAGTCGGGTCAATCGAGAGCCTCGATGTCACGATCGAGAGTCTGTACGAGCTTGGAGTACTGCACCTCATCGATTTCAACGAACAGGACGAGGACTTCAAGATCGGCCAACCGTTGGAGAAAGCATCGGACGCGTCGAAGAAGCTCATCAAGCTCCGGTCTATGATCCGGGCGCTTGAGATAGAACTATACAAGCCCCGCGAGAAGATGCCCGTCTCCGAGATCACCAAGACTTTGGAACAGGCGCTCGTCACACTCGACCTCAACACCTCCAAGAAGGCCGAGGACAGACAGAGGATACAATCTCTCATCCACGAGAAGAGGGCCGAGATAGCCTCTCTCGAACCTTTTGCGCCTTTCGGAATCACGATCGAAGATTTCGGAGGCTACGAATCAATCGTCTCCTTCGTGGGTCTTTGCACGACAGACCCCACCATAGCGTTCAACGGCAAGCTTGGCGCTTCGGAAATATTCATCAATCCTCGCAAGAGCGATGTCGCAGTTGCAGCCTTTGTCCCAACAGGTGACAAGGCAGAAGCGCTGCGGATATTGACAGCGCACGGGTTCCAGGAAGCAAAGGTCCCGCAGATGACCGGCACCCCAAGAGCTGTCATTGCCAAGAATGAGGCCGAGATAGCGGACCTTGAGAAGGACCTCGAGAGGACGGAGGCGGACCTCGATGCGATCAGGAAGAAGTTCGCTAGCCTCATCGTTTCGTCCGAGGAACACCTGTCGATAGAGGTGCTCAAGGCGGAGATGCCTCTGAAGATTGCGACCTCGGTCAATTCGTTCGTCATCGATGGATGGATTCCTAGCAGCAAGGTCAAGGAGCTTCAGGATGCTCTGAACCAGCAATGCTGCGGCCTTGCATTCGTCGAGACCCTTCCGAGTGAGAAGGGCGATGAGCCGCCTGTCAAACTGAAGAACGCAAAACCGGTCAGACCGTTCGAGTTCTTCCTGGATCTCGTGTCGACCCCCAAGTACGACGAAGTTGACCCTACGCTGATCCTGTTCATAACGTTCCCCATCTTCTTCGGGTTCATGATAGGCGACCTCGGGTTCGGGCTGGGACTCGTGGCGCTCGGCGCCTTCATGAGATTCAAGCTCAAGGATTCACCAGACCTGAAGATGCTCGGCACGATCATCATGGTCAGCGGTTTGATGGCGAGTCTGTTCGGCCTGTTCGTGTTCGCCGAAGCGTTCGGCGTCCCATTCCATCCTCCAGAAGCCAACCCTGACGAGCACTCATGGGAATCCGTCGCTAACATACCGATACATCCATTGCTGGACAAGATGCACGACATCAAGGAGATGCTCGCGCTATCGTTGCTCGCTGGATGGGTGCATCTCACGGCCGGCTTCATACTCGGATTCGTGAATCAATATCATCACAACAAGAAACACGCGCTCGCAAAGGTAGCGTGGCTCTTCCTGCTCTTTGGCCTGTTCATCGAGATGATGACGGTTGCGGGTTCCGCGACTGCCACGAGCGAGTTCATCAACGGCACCATACTCAGTCCCTTGCCTGATATGACCGCTACACTGACCGGGATTGCCGTCTCTATTCCTGCAGTCGTGTTGATACTGATAGGCGTGATCGGTCTCCCGTTGACCGAAGGACCTCTAGCCATGACGGAGATCATAGGTTTGTTCACCAACCTGGTCTCCTATACAAGATTGGCAGCTCTCGCAGTCGGCAAGGGCGCGATGGCACTGGCGTTCAACACCATGCTCTTCCCCCTGATATTCGAGAGTCATAATGTCGTATTCATCGTCCTGGGGGCGCTTGCCCTGTTCGTGACCCAGATGTTCTTCGTCTTCTTCCTCGGCGCATTGTCCGCAGGGATTCAGGCAATCAGATTGAACTATGTTGAATTCTTCCTCAAGTTCTTCGAGGGCGGCGGGACGGAATTCTCCCCCCTCAGATATGTGAGGAAGTACTCGGTCGAAACGAAATAAGGAGGTAGGAAAATGGACCCAACACAAATGGGAATGGCGTTGGTCGGCGCTGGTATCGCAATAGGCGCAGCGGGTATCGGCACCGGCATCGCCCAGGGACAGGTAGGTGCGGCAGCGGTCGGCGCGACCGCGGAGAACCCGAAGATGTTCGGAAAGGGTATGATCCTGATGGTTCTGCCCGAGACCATAGTCATCCTCGGATTCGTCGTCGCATTCCTGATAATGAACGCGTGAGATTGCGAAAGTTGGAATGAATGGTATGCTAGACGACCCAGATGGTCTGCGGAGTTGAAGAGCTATGGGCTTGGACAAGGTAGTCGAGGACATCCTTCGCCGAGGCGAGGAGCAGAAGAGTGAGATAGTTCGCCATGGAGAACGCGAGCGGGATGAACAGCTGGCACAGACCAGTGCCATGATTGCTGAACACCGCAAGAAAGCGGAGCAGCGAGCCGAATCCCTTATCGCACAGATGGAGCAGCAGGAGCTGTCCAGCGGGGAACTCGAGGCGAAGAAAGCACTCTTGGCGGCACAGATGCGCGTGATGGAGGAGCTGAGATCGCAAGTGCTGGTGGAGATCGGGAACTACCCTGAGGACAAGCGCAAGAAGCTATATGGGCGGCTCATGCAGAACGCCAAGAAGGAACTAGGGGACTGCTATGTGTACTCCAATTCCTCGGACAAGGCCCTCTTGAAGCCCATCGCGGGCGTGACCATTGGTGGTGTGATCGAGAGCAAGGGCGGCCTCGTCTTCGAGAGCAAGGACCGTAGCGTCAGACTCGACTACAGGTTCGAGAGCATTCTTGAGGGCGTGTGGAACAACAAGATACAGGAGATATACTCCAGCCTGTTCAGGTGAGATTGAAGATGAGGATCTTCGGCGGGAAAGGGAACTATGCATATGCGTGCGCACGAGTGAAAGCGCGCAAGAGTTTCCTCCTATCGAAGGATACCTACTCGCGGATGATGGTGATGGACATACACGAGATCGGTCGGTTCCTCGGCGAGACCCAATACAGGGATGAGATGTCCCTGTATGGTGGCAAGTACTATGATGCCAACCTCGTCGAAGTCGCGGTGACGAGGAGCCTGGCTAGCAGTTATTCTGACGTACTCGCGTTCACTACTGGGCACCTGCGTGAGATGGTCGGCAACTATCTGAGACGATGGGATACATTCAACGTGAAGACAATTCTGAGAGGAAAGGTGTCAAAAGCGAGCAACGATGAGATCATCGACACGCTTGTACCGGCGGGAGCCTTCTCCGAGGAGTATCTGAAGTCGCTAGTCGCGATGACCTCCCTTCAAGAGATCACCGACTCGCTCATGAAGCAGCCGGCCCTCAGGTTGACTTCCGAGATGCAGCGTGATGTCGTCGAATTGGGCAAACTCGCCCCGATGGAAGATCATCTTGACAAGATGCTCTACTATGACCTGCTCGACGTGATCGAACCGACCAAGAACCCTGAGCGCCTGCTGAGGGACTTCATCCGGAGGGAGGTGGACATTACCAACCTCAAGGTCTTGTTGAAGCTCAAGGCCGAGCGGATACCCGAGGAGCGCATCCAGAAATATCTGATGCCTGGCGGATTCGAGTATGGTCTGGACAGACTCAAGGCACTCGCGCAGGGTGGAGACGTTTCGACGATAGTCGCAGAGTTGGAGAAATCCTCGATGTCCGAGGAGATCAGACCCGCCTTGGAACGATACAGGGCAGATCCGCGCATGTCCATGCTGACGATAGCGTTGGACAAGTCGTTGATTGGTCAGAGTGAGAAGTTCGCCCACTTCTATCCTCTATCCGTACTGCCGATTGTGAACTACATGATACGGAAGAAGGTGGAAGTGGACAATATCAGGATAATCGCGAGAGGGAAGGCGAGCGGCCTCTCGAGCAAAGTGATCGAAGAGCTATTGGTGATGTGAATGGAGATCGCAGTGGTAGGGTCTGAGGAATTCGTCGTCGGCTTCAGACTCGCTGGGATAAGGATGGTGTACGGCGTGGAGTCCGACAAGTTGCAGGAGACGATATTGCAGC
Organism: uncultured Thermoplasmata archaeon; assembly: GCA_963719945.1. Classification (GTDB taxonomy): domain Archaea; phylum Thermoplasmatota; class Thermoplasmata; order UBA10834; family UBA10834; genus UBA9653. The sequence goes on from CAVRDX010000004.1 coordinate 158,783, forward strand.
TGTTGGACGAGAAGAGCGTCGGTATACTCGCAGTCAACTCGAAGGATGTCGAGAAACTGCCTCAGCCATTGCGCGACAGGATGATGGCTAGCGTTGATCCAGTGGTCATCCCAGTCGGCGAGGAAGAAGGCGACATGAGAGACAAGATCCGAAGGGCGATGGGTATCGACCTTTACAAGACGAAGTGAGAGGAAGTGTTCCGTATGTCGGATGAGATGAAAGGAAAGATCAGCAGAGTCGCAGGTCCCGTGGTGACTGCCGAGGGTATCTCGCCCAGGATGTACGACGTCGTGCTAGTCGGCGAGATGAAACTCATGGGCGAAGTCATCAAGCTCGTGGGCGATAAGACGGTCATCCAGGTCTACGAGGACACATCGGGCATCCGTCCTGGAGAGGAGGTCGTGGACACTGGCGCTCCTCTGCAGGTGGAGTTGGGCCCTGGCCTGTTGTCGAGCGTTTACGACGGGGTCCAGAGGCCGCTGCCTGTCCTTAGGGACAAGCAGGGCGATTTCGTATCTCGAGGAGTGACCGCTCCTGGTTTGGACCGCACGAAGAAATGGAAGTTCAAGCCGACCGTGAAGAAGGGCGACGACCTCCACGGCGGAATGATCGTTGGCGAGGTCCCTGAGGGGAACATCGTTCACAAGATCATGCTCCCTCCGAATGTGAACGGTAAAGTGGTCAAAATTTCCGAGGGGGATTTCACGATCGAGGAGGTCATCGGAGAGCTCGACTCCGGCCACAAGATCATGATGTTACAGAAGTGGGCGGTCAGGAAGTCGAGGCCATATATTGAGAAGCTCCTTCCGGACATCCCTCTCGTCACGGGTCAGAGAGTTCTGGACATGCTCTTCCCGCTGGCGAAGGGTGGAACTGCCGCCATCCCTGGCGGGTTCGGAACTGGAAAAACCGTCACTTCGCAGCAGCTGTCAAAATGGAGCGACGCTCAGATAGTGATATACGTCGGATGCGGCGAACGTGGGAATGAGATGACCGAGGTGCTTACGACCTTCCCTGAGCTCGAGGACCCGAAGAGTGGGAAACCCTTGATGGGCAGGACCGTCCTCATTGCGAACACATCGAACATGCCTGTCGCTGCACGAGAAGCATCGGTGTACACCGGCATCACGGTCGCCGAATACTACCGAGACATGGGATATGATGTCTCACTCATGGCGGATTCGACATCGAGATGGGCCGAGGCGATGAGAGAGATATCTTCCAGGCTGGAGGAGATGCCCGGCGAAGAAGGATATCCTGCCTATCTCTCATCGAGGTTGTCAGAATTCTATGAGCGGTGCGGCCGTGTGAACACACTCGCAGGACCGACCGGGTCTATATCGGTCATAGGCGCAGTGTCTCCATCTGGCGGAGATTTCAGTGAGCCAGTCACCCAGAGCACCCTGAGGATCGTGAAGGTATTCTGGGCGCTCGATTCAAAGCTGAGGGAACGCAGACATTTCCCTGCAATCAACTGGCTGACTTCCTACAGCCTATACAGCCCCATCCTTGAAGAGTGGTACAGCCGCAATGTCGCTGAAGACTGGAATCCACTCAGGCTATGGGCCATGGACAATCTCCAGAAGGAATCAGAATTGCAGGAGATAGTCCAGCTGGTCGGATCGGATGCGCTGCCGGACGAGCAGAGACTGACGCTCGAGGTAGCGAGGATGATCCGAGAGTTCTTCCTCCAACAGAGTGCGTACCATGCGGTGGACACTTACAGTCCGTTGAGACGCCAATACGATTACATGAACGCGATCCGAAGATATTCGGACCTCGCGAAGAAGGCGCTGTCTCTCGAAGTGCCTTTGGAGAAGATCATCTCTCTCAAGGTCCGGTCGGACCTGGGCAAGCTGAAGTTCGAAGAGACGATCGACAAGGACCTGAAGTCGATCCTTGGTGAGATGGAAAAGCAATTCTCGGAGCTGGGGGTGTGATGTAATGGTCAAGGAATACCACACGATAAGTCAGATAGCAGGGCCGCTGGTCTTCGTCAAGAAGACCGAGCCCATATCATACGGTGAATTAGTTTCGATAAGCCTCCCGGACGGTTCTACCAAGAGGGGCCAGGTCCTCGACACATCGAACGAAGTGGTCGTCGTGCAGGTCTTCGAAGGCACAGGCGGAATCGACCGCGCGTCCGGCGTCAAATTCCTGGGAGAAACCGTCAAGATGCCGGTCTCCAAGGATATGCTCGGTAGGATCCTATCTGGCTCGGGGGACCCATTGGACAAAGGTCCGCCTATCATCCCCGAGAAGCGGCTTGAGATCATCGGCGCTGCGATCAATCCATATGCCAGGGACAACCCTCAGGAGTTCATTCAGACCGGTATCTCATCTATCGATGGCATGAACACCCTGGTCCGGGGACAGAAGTTGCCTATCTTCTCTGGCTCGGGTCTCCCGCACAACGATATCGCCCTGCAGATCGCGAGACAGGCCAAAGTGCTGGGTGAGAAAGAGGAGTTCGCAGTCGTCTTCGCAGCAATGGGTATAACGAGCGAAGAGGCACAGTTCTTCATGAAGGATTTCGAGAGGACAGGCGCGCTCAAGCGAGCGGTCGTGTTCCTCAACCTCGCGGATGACCCGGCGATCGAGAGGCTGCTCACGCCGAAGCTGGCTCTGACGACCGCGGAGTACCTCGCATTCGATCTCGGAATGCATGTGCTCGTCATCCTAACTGATATCACGAACTACTGCGAAGCGCTCAGACAGATCGGTGCGGCTAGGGAGGAGGTCCCTGCCCGGAGAGGCTATCCAGGATACATGTACACCGATCTCGCGGGCATGTACGAGCGTGCAGGCAGGATCAAGGACAAGAAAGGTTCGATCACGCAGTTTCCCATACTATCCATGCCGGGTGACGATATCACCCATCCAATACCTGATCTGACTGGATACATCACGGAAGGGCAGATAGTGGCTTCCAGAGAGCTGCACAGGCAGGGCATATACCCGCCCGTCGCAGTGGAGCGGTCGTTGTCCCGTCTGATGGGTCAAGGTATCGGGCCTGGTCGGACGAGGGAGGACCACCGAGCCGTATCGGATCAGCTCTATGCCGCCTATGCAGAGGGCAGGGATCTGAGAGGGCTTGTCGCAATCGTGGGGAAGGAGGCGTTGTCCGATAGGGACAGAAAGTTCCTGAACTTCGCGGAATCCTTCGAGGACAGGTTCATTCGTCAGGCGAAGGACGAGGACAGGACCATAGACCAGACTCTTGACCTCGGCTGGGAACTGCTTTCGGTGCTCCCTATAGATTCCCTCACGAAGATCGACAGGAAGTTCATCGAGAAGTATCACCCAACGCACAAGAAGAAGTGAGTCAAGATGGCCGTCAGAGAGATACAGCCTACCAGGTCGGAACTGCTCGAGACAACGAGAAAGATCAGGCTGACCAAGAACGGGCACAAGATACTCAAGCTGAAGAGGGACGGCCTTATCCTGGAGTTCTTCAACATACTCGATCAGGCGAAGGATCTGAGGCAGGAGATCGCGAAGCTTTACAAGGTTGCGAATGAGAAGATCGCCATCGCATCCGCGGTGGATGGCGTGATCGCGGTCCGGTCGGCAGCCTATGCACTCACGGTGCATCCGGAGATCCAGCTCCGCAGCAGGAACCTGATGGGGGTCGTGGTCCCCGAGATAAGATCATCCCGCATAGTCGCTCCGCTGGACGAGCGGGGCTACGGCATCATAGGGACCTCGCCACGGATCGACGAGGCTGCGGATGCGTATGAGAAGCTGGTCGAGACGGTGGTGAAGGCGGCCGAACTCGAGACCACGATGAAGAAGCTCCTCGAAGAGATCGAGAGGACGAAGAGACGAGTCAACGCTCTTGAATTCAAGGTCTTGCCGGAGCTGGAGGAGATCGAACGCTTCATCAGATTCAGACTGGAAGAGTTGGAGCGGGACAACATATTCCGTCTGAAGCGGATCAAGAACAAGACCGCTGCGAAGACCGAGGCGTGAGGATTTGCGACTGTTCGATATATTACATGATAGGGCGAAACTCATCAAACTCTTCTACATCGCATTCTGGGTCAGTCTGGTGTTCCTGGGAATCGGTTACGGGATCATCATCATGGATCTGTTCGGCTAGAGCACCTTGAGATAGTTCTCGATCTCCCATCGCGTGACCTGGGTCCTGTAAGTGTCCCACTCTCTCTGCTTAATCACTATGAAGTGGTTGAACGCGTGCTCCCCGAGAGTATCCATCATCAGTTCGCTCTTCTCGAAATAGCTCAGGGCATGGCCAAGGTTCGCGGGAAGAGATTCTATTCCATTCTTGTCGCGGTCCTTCTGCGACATCCCGTAGAGGTCCTTCTCGACCGGGTCCGGCGGATCCAGACCCTTCTTCATGCCGTCAAGGCCAGATGCCAGCATCACGGCGAACTGCAGGTACGGATTACCTGCGGGGTCTGGATTCCTCACCTCTATCCTTGTAGCCGCACCTCGTCCTGCGGGGACGCGGACCAGGGCACTCCTGTTCCTGTTGGCCCATGATATGTAGACGGGGGCCTCGAATCCTGGGACTATCCTCTTGTATGAATTGACCCACGAATTCAGGATCGCGCAGTTCTCCTTCGCGTGGTTCAGTATTCCAGCTATGTAATGGATCATCGTCTTCGAGAGCTCGTTCTTCGCTTTGGGGTCGTAGAACGCGTTCTCGCCTTCGGTGGTGAATAGCGACTGATGCACATGCATCCCGCTTCCATTCACACCGTACACTGGTTTCGGCATGAATGTCGCCCAGAGGTTGTGCTGCAGTGCGACGGTCTTGATGGCGTGTTTGAGCATCAGTATCCTGTCCGCTATCGAGAGCGCATTGTCATACCTCAGGTCTATCTCGTGCTGTCCGGGCGAAACCTCGTGAGTCGTTCTCTCCACGTTGAACTTGAGGTGATCCAGATAGAGCGCGGTCTCCTTTCTGACGCGTTCTGCCTGGTCCAAAGGCAGCAGGTCGAAATATCCGCCATGGTCGGTGGGTGTGGTCGTGGGCTCACCATGATCATCCAGTTTGAATAGGAAGAACTCGAATTCAGGGCCGGTGTTGAATTCGAACCCAAGCTCCTTGGCCTTGTCCATCTGTCGTTGGAGTATGTATCTCGGGTCTCCTCTGAACCTCTTACCATCTATCGTGAATATGTCGCATATCATCCTGGCAGTCTTCATCCGTCCTTCTGTCCACGGGAATATCAGGAATGTGTCATGGTCCGGATGCGCTCTCATGTCGGACTCGTCGATCGTCGCATAGCCAACTATGGACGATCCATCAAACAATATCCCTTCGTCGAGCGCCCGTTCCATCCTGGCGACCGGCACGGACATGCACTTGACGGTGCCCAAGATGTCCATGAACTGGAACTCTATGAACTCGACGTCCTCCTTCTCGACAATGCCGAGAAGCTCCTCCTTGGTAGGTTTCGCCATACCATCTCCTCCTAGGCTGTTGATATTCCATGCATCCTACTTGGTTCTACCCCTGCCTCTCTCCGATCGTCGGCCGTTCTCTTTAGGCTCAGGGTGATCGATGCCCATCTTGTCGAGCCACTTTCCCCGCTCGGCGAGTGCATGCAATGCTGTGATCCCTCTCTCAGGGACAGACATGACCGGTATCCCTCTCGAGTCGAGATACTGTTCCGACTCCTGGTCGAATATGCCGGCAAAACACGCAACCGTCGGCTTGCCGCTCAGCTTCGATGTGATGGATATCCATTTGGCTATCTGGAACAGGTTCGTCGCGGCCTGTCTCGCAGCTATGACCATGATCGCCTTGACCTCTGGTGCCTTGCCGACCGCGGTCAGGACCTTCGCATATCTGGAAGTATCAGCGTCACCTATGATGTCGATCGGATTCCCCCAGCTCCAGGTCGGTGGGCAGGCCTTTCCAATATCCTGGAGCGTCTCGTCGGAAAGCTCTGCGAGTTTGAGATTCATGTCGTAAGCGAAATCCGTGGCGATCACTCCCATCCCACCGGCATTCGTCACTATCGCGATCCCCTCTCCTTTCATGGGTGGTTGGTTGGCAAGCGCCTGAGCGGCATCGAACAGTTCGAACATGGTCTTGGCCCTGTACACGCCCGTCTGCCTGAACGCTCCATCGTATGCGGAGTCTGAACCGGCCAGGGCACCAGTGTGCGATCTGGCTGCTCTCGCCCCTCTCTCGGTCCTCCCTGCCTTGAGGATCACGATAGGCTTCTTCTTGGAAGCTTTTTTGAGCGAGTCGAAGAGCGCGGGGCCGTCCCTTGTCGATTCCATGTACGCCGCGATGCAGGTGGTCTTCTTGTCCGATGCGAAGTAATCCACCAGATCCGAATCTCCAACATCTGCCTTGTTTCCGGAACTGACGAAAGCCGAGAACCCAAGCATCTCCCTTACAGAGTATTCTATAGCTGCTGTGCAGAATGCGCCGCTCTGCGAGAAGAATGCTATCGGCCCCTTCAAAGGCGAGGTCCTTGCGAATGATGCGTTCATCTTGTGATGTGGAGAGATCACACCGAGGGAGTTTGGTCCCACTATCCTCATCTTGTGCTTCTTGGATATTTTTAGGATGAGATCCTCTCTATCTCGTCCTTCCTGGTCGCCTTCTGAGAAGCCCGCGGATATCACAACCGCTCCTTTGACCTTCTTCCTCCCCGCCTGCTCAAGAACGTCTGGGACTATCTTCGCTGGGACGACGACGATGGCGAGGTCCACTCCATCTGGGCAATCTGTTATCTTCGGATAACACGGCATCCCAAGGATCTCGTCATAGTTCGGGTTCACGAAGTGTATCTTGCCATCGTATCCCTCTCCGTAGAGGTTCTCTATTACGATGTTACCTACCTTTCCCGGGGTCGGGGTGGCACCTATCACCGCGACCGATTTCGGCTTGAAGAAAACCTCTAGCTCTCGCATGAGTCTCAATCCTGCTCACACGATATCATATATGCTCTCATAAAAGGTTCAGTGCGAGAAATCTTCGATCCATGATTCCCCTGTACCTAGGTTTATCATGGGCACTCTGGCGGGATCAGGGATCACGTTGTGCATTCTCTGGAACTCCGTCTGTGATTGCCATGTGGATGCGTTGATGAGTTTGATCCCTCGGTACTCCGAGACTCCGCACGAATGCACGTGACCGGTCACGAATATATTCGGCACCTGGTCGATCACCATGTAGTCCTTCTGCTCTGGCGCGATTGCGGTGCGCTCGCCGTACACAGGGGCGAGATGCCTCCTCTTCAGCATTTCCTTCATTGCATCCAAGGGTGCGGAATAGGATAGGTTGGGCACACTAGCTATGAAATCATCCATGCTTCTGCCATGATATGCCAGGATCAAACGTCCTTCTATCTCCAGGTAGCATGGGTTTCCGGCGAACATCACTCTGGAGTCGAAGATGCTCTGGATCTCCTTTGATAGAGCCGGCTGAGGTTCGGCGAGGCGGACTGCGTCGTGGTTGCCAGGCATCATCACGATCTTGATCCAGTCCGGAATCGGTTCGATCAATTTCGACAATGCCTCGTATTGCGCAAAAACATCTTCTATGAGGAGTTCGTCCTCCTGACCCGGGTATATCCCGATGCCGTCGACGAGGTCTCCTGGCATCAGCATGTATTTTATCTTCTTCGCCGACGGATCCTTGTTAAGCCATTCGAGGAACCTGTTCCATTTCTCTGGCAGGAAAGTATCGCTGCCGACGTGGATATCCGAAACGAAAGCAACGACCGAATCGGAACCGTTCGGGATCATCGCACTGTTCATGGGGACGTCTGGTCTGATGATTTCCTTCGCGATTATTATCTCGCCATCTTTGCTGAACGAGCCGATAACGCCGATCACCTCGTCCTTGAGGAAAGCTTCCCCAATCTTCCGAGAACCCTTCATGATGAGTATCTGGATCTTGTCCGCTTCATCTTCGAGTTCCAGGAGTGTGTGCCCGTTCTTGGTCGCCCTTATTTCGTTGACAATGCCCACTATCTTGATGTCCCTTTGAACCTTCTTCGCTCTGGATATCGAGACGATGCCTGCGAGCTCCCTTCTTCTATAGAGCATCTTACGTATTGCCGCATAACGGTCGTTGAACAGCTTAGCGAAGTCGATCACGTTGCCGACGCAAGTGGACTCCCCGGTTATGTCTCTGATAATGGTGACTTCTTCTCTCTTCACGTCTTTCTCGATTACTGCCGCTTTCTTCTTAGGTTCCGGCACCTTCTTCCCAGGTTCGATGATCGGTTTCTCGATCATGCATCGGGAATATTGCTCGACATCTTCCTTGGATAGTATGAGTGGTCTGTTATCCGGATCCTTCAAGATGTGCTTCGCGCAGCCAATCGGATCAGACAATGTGCAGAGCAAATCCACAGCTGCAGGGTCGACAAGTATCCCGCCCTCCGTCAGCAGCTTCAGAATGCGCTTCTTCATCTCGGCAAACCTAGCGCGGACGTCTTTAAATATCTTTTCGAGCATGGTCAGACATCATGGATGCAAGGGTAGTGGCCAGATGCTATCCAACTGAGGACCGGTCGAAGGTGATTCAGGCCATTCTCTCCATATTCCCTGATGCAGTCATCGAAGGCGATGATGAGATCGTAGCGAGAACCTCTTCGCTGGAGCATTTCGCCGAATTGTTGCAGAAGCAGAGGATACGATCAGCCGCTCGGTCAGCACTAAGGCGGAGCATGATGCCCGGCTCCATTCAGTTCAATCTCAACAAGCAGGTTGCCACGGTCGGCAAGATATCATTCTCTGAAGAGAGTCGGCCATTAGGTGACATCGCGGTCGAGATATTGTGTGAGGATCCCGAAGGACTCATCGATTCTATCGCCCCGCTCCCTGCAAAGGAGGGGTCGGAATGATCGGCATCGCCTCTCCGGCTTTCTGCGCAAAACCGTTCGATGAGATCTTGGCGGCTATCTCCGAACACTTCCAACTCTGGGAGATACTCCCGGAAGGCGAGCATCATCTGAACCAGGTCATGAAAGGAATAGTGTACGGTAGAGATTCATTGGGTTTGAAGTTCCAGATCCATGCGCCAATGACCGATGTGAACATCGGTAGCGTCTATGAGCCGATGAGACAGGCGGCATTGAAGGAGATACGAAATGTCATATCGGCCTGCAGGGGACTGGATATTCGGCTCGTTACCATCCACCCTGGTTTTGTCAATGGCATCGCTTTCCTGGACCGATCGAAGGTGTTGGATGCCACAAAGAGGTCAGTCCGCGAGCTGGCCCCGTTCGCCGCGGATAATTCTGTTCAGCTGGCTCTCGAGAACATGCCTGCGAACATCAATGCGACGTGCACAAGCGCGTCAGACCTGATCGAAGCTGTCCAGGGGACCGGCGTCGGCCTGTGCTTCGACATGGGCCATGCGAACACCTCGAATCAGCTGGATGAGATGCTAAGCCACAAATCGGAATTCAAAAACATCCATCTCCACAATAACGAGGGACAGTGGGACCAACACAACAGGGTCGATGACGGCACCGCTGATCTGGATCGTGTTCTCAAAGCTTTGAAAGGTTCTTACGAAGGCAATCTGATCATCGAGGCGACCAGTCTTGATGAAGGGGTCGAGAGCAAGAGGATATTGGAGGATCGACTAGAGTAGAGTCCCGCACCTGAGGCACTGGAACCGTCCATCGAGCCACCTCGCCTGCGTGTTGCCGCACACTGGGCATATGAACACTGCTCCGAACCCTGGCATTGCGTTCTGCGTCGCCGTCGGTTCTCTCTGCCCAAGTCCAAGATTTCCTGCTGCAGGAGGGATCTCCCTGGGTGGCTGCATGATATTCCCTCCATACGAATAGTTGTATTGCACCGGCTGTGGGGCGGGCCGATCCTCGAAGTACTTGCGTTTGGTGACGAATTCGATCATGCGCGTCAGATAGTATCCGAAGAATACGCTCCCCATCCCAACCCATAGGAGGATCGCCACGGCGAGGAAAACGAGAATGCTCAGGGATGCTCCTGCGAAGACCTCGGATGGGAGCGAGAGGTAGTCGAATCCGAAATGGAGCATGATCGAGGCGGCTAGTCCATGCTTCAGGAACATGTATCCAAATGCAAGTCCCGCCACCGCGGCAGGGAACACCTTCCATGCGCCCCATCCTTCGTAGTGTCCCATGCCAAACATGACTGAGGAGAGTATCAGAAGGGCAGCCTCCGGGATCCCTATGCTTATCCCTCCGCCGAGGACATATTTGTATGACTTGTATGGTAGCGCTCTCCCGCTGAACGCGCGTCTGAGGAGATCGATGCCTATCAATGGCAGGCCGATCATGAGCACTCGCACTATGAGCTCTTCCCAGACAGATGCATTGGCCAGCAGGAAGAGGAGCTCCCATAGGTCCGTGTCCTCAACGGGCGAAGTCACCTCGCTGTCGAAGATCCCCATAACAATCACCACAGCCACGTTCAGGAAGAGTACTGCGAACATCAGTCCACAGAGATCGAATATCGCGCTGTGTTTCCTGGGCTCGGCTTTCATCCCTAGCTCCTTCTTGAACGATCTCGCACTGGTCAAGAACAGCCAGATGGCGCTCATCAAGATCGCCGCGACGATGAGCAGATAGTACGCTCCCAGCGCATCGCCGGATATTCGGCCTATCTCGACCAGCCTTGGTGTGATGATTATCATTGAGAACGAATGTTTGACGATCTCTGGGAGCACGATCGTTATCCCATATATCAGGGCGGCGAGGGAGAGAATGAACTGAGCCAGCATCGTGATCATAGAATATGCCGATCCAGTTTTGAAGAGCCTACGCCACGAAGGCCCCGTCCTTACGGGGACGGTTCTGACCCAGGGGAACGGTGACAGGTTGGGGTCGGAAGCCCTCAGAGACGCCCTTATCGCCCCACATCTCGGGCAGAAATTGCCTGTCGGTGGTATCAATGCACCGCAAAATGTGCAGTACTCGCCGGTCGTATTCTGGCTTGCTGGCCGTGGCTCCTCTGACACGGTCGAACCAACTTGTTCGTCACTATATTATGATTTGTATATTCGATAATAGTAACGAATGTCGGGCAATCCTCGAGGATACGGAATTCGGACCATTTCATTATGCATAAACGTGTACGGCGTCCCACATCCTCCGCCAACGTTTATATGACTAGAACAGTGTTTTCACTGCCGCCTACATCACGGAGGCAACCAAATGGATGATGAGAAGGGAGCAAAGGTCCGTTTTGAGACGTTGAGCGCTGAGAAGATTCCTTTTGGAAAGAACAATTTCTTGGAAGTCGCGCGAAAGAAGGCAATAACCGATGAGGGCGACAGTGAGTTCATCTCTGTGTCCAGGGGTTACTTCCTTCCGGATGGTAGCGAGAAATACAAGAAATCGATTACCATCCCGGACGAACCCGCGATTAAGACATTCGTGACGGAGAAGATCAACAAGCTCTGAATCCTCCGTCAATCGAACTAGTCCGCGACAATTCGTATTTGACCAACGAGGATAAAATCCTCGTTCCTAGTTCCACTAAGAGTTCTAGTCCTTGGCCTTCTGAAGCGTGAGCTCGAGATATGTCAGTGGCTCAAGCACCGATAGTGCCAGTTCGGACCGGAGTTGCTCTATCAATCTCTCCGCCCTCTTTGGCTCCTCGGTGATGAGCTCGAGCTCCACATACTCCCCGAGCCCCTCGACATCGTCCACGGCGATCCTTATCTTGTCATAGATGTAGTTCACTCGCTTCTTGGTGATGATCATGAATTCTGCGAACCCGAGCCTTTCCACGATTCTCTGCATCTCGAGGGGGTTCTCCATCTTCATGGTGATCTCCTCCCTCGCCTTGCTGTGCTGCATATGCATCCTCGGGCCCTTGTACGTCAGTTCAGCGCACTCTCCAGTCTTCCGCAATCTGAGTGCTTCATCCGTCTTGCCGAAGTCCCTGACTGGGTGGCGATAGTAGATGTCCTCCATCTGCTCCTCGGAGATCCTGACCGCCCCGATCCTCTGAAGGGTCTTCTCTATCTTGTCATTGCCTGGTGACAAGTACTTGCTCTCTACTTCCAACACGACCCCTGATATCTTCTGGTGGTAGATTAACCTCTCCAGGAGTGAACGAAGCGTGTCATCGAGAGCTGGCATGGTCAACCAAAAGATATAAGTCCCGATGCAATGATAGATGGGACCCCCGGTGTAGGTGAATATTATGGAGCAACCAGACCGCGCTATAAAGATGCGTAAGGAGGAGCTCGTAGAGATCAAGCGACTTTACGAAACAGTCATGACTTTTGCATCCCACGGAATGTTCTACAGGAGCGGAAGGATAATGGGCAATCGCCTCGTCAAGACGACAGGCACTGACTTGGGCAGGATCCGAGAAATCCTGATCAAGGAAGGTTGGGTGACCGACATCGTCTTTGAAGGTGATACCGTGTCCGCATCTGGCTCAATCGAGGTCCATAACTCCGACGTGCCTACCTGCCATATGCTAAGAGGCATACTTGCGAAGGTGTTCGAGGATCGTACAGGCAAGGATGTGTATTGCCACGAGAGGAAGTGCGTTTCAAAGGGAGACGAGAAATGCGTCTTCATCATCGATACGGAGGTGATGTAGGTGTCCAGGAAGACCTCTGGGATACCGGGTCTGGATGGGATGCTCCAGGGAGGCTTCCCGTTCCCATCTGCAGTGCTCGTCGCTGGAGAGCCAGGTACCGGCAAGACCACACTAGCCGTTCAGAGCCTGTTCCACGGTGCTCGCGAGGGTGAGAAGGGTCTGTACATAACCGCGATATCAGAACCACAATGGCTGGTGCAGAAGTTCCTTTCATCGTTCTCCTTCTACGACCAGCAACTGGTCGAGAAAGGTATCGTCAACTTCATCGATATCGGGCCGACTCTCACGAAGAACCCGAGCGATATGTTGGGTACCATCAAGAAGCAGATCGAACTGCACCATCCAGCCAGGATAGTGATCGACCCTATCACTCCGATGACCGACATGCTGCAATGGCGAGGGGAGACGAGGGAGTTCATGCACGAGCTGTTCGCATATCTGAAGGCGTTCGAATCGCTCGCGATCATCACCGCAGAGCTGTCCTATGAAGACATCTCCCACAGCCAGGAATCTTACATGGTCGACGGGGTCGTGATGCTCTCCTATCCCGAGGAAGAGAAGGTCCGACGGAAATTCCTCGAAGTCTTGAAGATGAGAGGGACCAAGCACACGACCGGGAGACAGTTGATCGACATCACCGATGAGGGATTGGCGGTCCAGGCAGGTCTGAGGTAAGTCATTTCATGAGCGGCGGATATGGCCCTGCTCTCATCAACGGGAACTCGTACCTGTTCACGAAGAAGGGCGTCGAACAGGCCTACGAAGCCATGAAGAAGATGCTCGCTGAGGGCAGGCGTGGACTTGTGATTACCCGCACCCATCCAAGTCGGGTGCAGCAGCTGTACGGCTTGGGTTGCCCCATCATGTGGATCGCCAAGAACATCAAGGCAAACACGACCACCAGTGGTGTGATAAACCTCGAGCCGACCAGATTGATGAAGATCCACAGCACTATCTCGGATTTCATAAAGGCGAACCCAGGAGCGACAGTCCTCCTCGACGGCCTCGAGTACCTGATAACTGAGAACGGTTTCTCGACCGTCATGAAGGCGATACAACTCACGAACGAAGAGGTGGCGATGTCCGGGGCACTCCTTCTCGTGCCAGTCGACCCGAGGACTCTGGAGACGCAACAGTTGGGATACCTCGAGCGCGAGTTCTCGCTGCCAGAGGACAATAACAGGAACCGATGAATCAGTCCAAGCGATTTTCTAGTCGGATGTCACTCCCATGCTCGATGTCTGAGGTAAAAGGCTTGGGCAAGGTCCACGTCATCACTGGACCTGGCAAGGGCAAGACGACCGCAGCTTTCGGACTAGCCATGCGTGCAGCTGGCCACGGCATCCGAGTCGGCATCGTGCAGTTCATGAAGGCCGACGGCAGCGGAGAGGTCATCTCTGCTAGACATCTTGAGAACATCGAGGTAGTACAGTTCGGGACTGGCAATTTCATCGACCCTGGCCACGCTCGCGAACACGACACCGCGAAGGCAGTCGAGGGCTTGCGACAGGCCGAGAAATTCTTGACGTCAGGTGATTATGGTCTCGTGGTCCTTGATGAGATAAGCGTCGCGGTCGACTTCGGATTGATTAGTGCGGATGATGTGCTAGCCGCAATCCGATCGAGGAAAGGTGGTGTCGAGGTAATCCTGACGGGCAGGAACGTGCCGAAGTCCTTCGTGTCTGAAGCAGACTATGTCTCATTCATCCAAAGCGTCAAACATCCGTTCGATAAAGGTTGCGAGGCCAGACGGGGAATAGAATGGTAGCGGTCATCCTTCTTTATCTTTGAGAAACAGAAGATATCGTATCTCCTCTGTCGTGAAGACCGTGTTCTTCTTGAGCCCTTCATAATCGTCATCAGCGAGCATCCTCAGGATCATGGGCTGACCATGGCTCATCATCAATATCCTCCTGAACGCGTCCTTCTCTATCTTCTCGTTGCCCAAGAGTCTCCTGGCGCTCTCCTCATCGAGTCCTTTGACCCTGATCACCCTGACGGTCTCGTCATCGACATGCTTCTTGTGATAGAACCAATTGTACGCCGGCGTCTCCTCCCTCGCAGTCACTATGATCTTCGTCCTCCCGTCGGATTCGATCATGGTCGTGAGGAATTCGACGATTTCATCAGCAACTGTGAAGAAATCGTCAAAGATCATGACGCTCTCCTCCAGATCAAGGGCACAGTCATCCTCTGTTGATTGCCCCGTCACCTTCTCGGCGAATCCACGCAGCCTGGTACGGATCTCTTCGAGAGAGGTCAGAGAATCCAGAGGGATCCATAACGCATTGGTTTCGTCATGGGTCTGTATCAGCCTTCTTGCTATCGTGGATGTACCGGAACCGCGATTGCCCAAGATGATCATTGCTCGCGAATCTGACCTGAGGAAATCTTCCACGCTCCTGAGCTCTTCATCTCGTCCATAGAACTCTACAGGCTCAGGGGAATCGTCTATCATCCTGACGATCTCGGCCTGCTTCTTTCCTATGTCGACGACCCCGTCTTTTATGCGTGATACCATGGCAAGAGCCTTCTTCTTGCCCACGAGCTCCTCGATCTGAGCACCTGTCATGGATTCTGCATGATCCCCGCTCTGGACATTGAGGGAGAAATTCGAGATATCCTTCCAGAGCTCCGAGGCGGTCTTGACCCCTTCAGCGGTCACCGCATAAACGCTCATCCTTCTCTCATGACCCGTGACTCGAGCCCTCGACTCATCGACAAGACCCTGCTTCATTAGACCCTTGACCGCCCTTGGGACATGGGTTCGTGATATGCCGATGGCCGCTGCTATTCCTGCTTGAGTGCACTCCGATGGGAATTCCGCGGGTGGTACATCGGCAGCGAACCTGAGCAGGTGTAGAAGCACCCTATCATTGACGCTGAGCTGGCCAGCTTCAGACATCAATCCGCGAAATACCCCTGAGCTTATATAACCGTGCGGTCTCGGCAATCACCCGGCACACGGGGACTGACCTCCCATAAGGTAATTGGTAATGACCTCAACACGTTTATATACGCACTTATACGTTTGAAACCTTAGCTGGCAGGGCACTCCATCTCCCCGGAGGATGCATCGATGAGTCATAAACTATTCAAGAAAAAGACCTGGTCTGATGAAAGCGGCGTTTCCGAAATTATCGGCAATATACTCATTCTAATGATAACTGTGGTTTTGTTCAGCTCGATCATGGCATTCGTGAATCAGATGCCCATGCCAGAATTGGCCACGAAGACCGATTTCGTCGGGAGCGTTTCGTTCGATGCATCGGGAACGGAAGCGACCGTCACCCTCACTCACTCCGGAGGTGCAGTACTTCCTGCCACTGACACGACCGTTTTCATACTCATCGATGATGTAAGTTACACATACAAACTCTCTGAGGATATAGGTTTCTCTCACGATAATTGGGTCACTGGTCTCGAGTGGACCAAGACCTTCACCGACACTTCATATTCAAGCATTATAACCGCGACAGTCATCGACAATATCAAGCACTCTGCCGTCTGGGTCAGCCAGCTCAGCGGAGGGATGGGTGGCGGACCGCCGACCATCCTCCAGAGATATGTCGATTCCAATGTGAACACCCCGACTGCGGATTATGTCAAGGAAGGGGATGATTTCTCTCTATTCGTCAAGGTCGTAGACCTTGATGGCGATCTAGACACTACCAAGACTGGTGTCTGGGTCGATGCGAGCAGTATAGGCGTCCTCGCTCCTGATGAGTATGATGAGTCAAGCGGAGGTTGGTTCCGATGGGATTATGTCGACAAGGTCACCGACTCAGAAGATGTCGATGGTAAGGTTCTCATAATCCATGCCATGGATCTCGCGGGTCACGAATCCATATCGAATTTCAGAATCTCTGTTGTTGTGCTGCCTACTAATACTGTAGTCAACAACCAGGACACCGAAACTGGCGAAGGCGGTCTGCCATCATACCTCTCATTCACATCACCGATGCTAGGCGCGGGCTACGGTATCTATGGTGAGAACATATCTGTATATGGGCCCACTGGGAAGGCCAATATCAACGACGCAAGGACAATCTTCAACAAGGACGAGCGGATATTCGTCCGCGTCGGAAGCACCCAGATGACCAACATCCTGGGCAGGAACGAGTTGACTCTTACGGATACCCGAACCGGCCTCACTTACGAACCGACCTACTTCAACGAGAGTGCCGCCACACCCGGTGCCCCATTCTATGTCTTCGGATCGTCAGGAGCAGCACAAATATATCAGGCCAAGTTCAACACATCTGGCCTGCCACCGAGCGCATACAACATGAATATCTATCTCAGGAGTGCAGGCACTAGTGAGGTCGTATTCCAGGCGGATATAACGCTCATAGTCCAGCAGGCTGGCTCTCCGATCACATTCATTCCACGAATCTATCTGTACTCCGATGTAACAATGACCACGCCCTTCGGTACGAAAGAGAATCCATACGAGGTCAACGGTGACACGCATACCATTTACGCTGCCGTGAATGTGCAGGATGCCCAGAGCACCACCCCGCCATCGCCATACCCTGTAGTTGGCGAGATTAGGATAGAGGACCTGACTGGTGGTGCGGAGATCTATGGGACCCCGCCTGCCGGTGCGATGATCAGCAACTTCGTGCATGACGATACCAACTTGAGCAACGAGAGATACAGTTTCACTATCGACCTGAGGATCAACAACGCTGATCAATGGCTCTCTGGGAAGAACACATACACCCTTCGCATATCCAGCTTCAGTGACCTTAATGAAGGAGTCTATAGCCTCGCCAAACAAGTCTATATTAAGGCAAGTGTGAGCAAGATGGACTTCTTCACTGCGACGAACGGGATATATTCGACTAGGGGTGGAAGTACAAACTTCATCAACCCTGAGTATGTGTATCACATCGAGAACAACAACTTCTTCACGACCAGGGTGCTGTATGACCAGTCGAATTCTCCAAGTGCCGCAGCGATGTACTACATGACTGCGATGGCCGTGGGAGATCTCGACGGTGACGCCGATGACGACCTCATAGCAGCCAAGTTCAAGCCATCTGGATCAGGCTACGTCGCAGAGGGACATTTGCTGTACTTCGAGAATTCGATGAACACTTACGGTACCTGGCAATCTCCATCGTACATCACTAGGGCAAGTACGGATGATACGACTATCCTAATCGAATGGATCGCTACTGGAGATACTAATGGTGATGGTGACATCGACATCGTATATTCAACAGCAGCACACAAATTGTTCATCTACAACAACACATATGGCGCAGCCGCGGTGCAATTCACGAGTGGAAGTGGCACGGGTGGTGCATACCTCTCAACTAACGATGGCATCAGGAAACTGGATCTAGAGGACATGAACGATGACGGCGCCGACGACCTCATTGTACTCGCGAACGGACTGGTGTATGTCTACGATATCAAGAATTGGAAGACTACTCCAATCGCCACAATTGGATTCACCCCCTCGAATTCGAATATCGAGGACTTCGATGTTGCGGATGTCAATGGTGACGGGATGTATGATATCCTGACTGCGGACCCGAACACAGGCTCTCATGACTCTATCGATGGTGTGTGGGTGAATTACTACAAAGAATCTGCATCCCCAAAGGTGAGGATTCCGGATGACGGGTTCACCCCGGTCGTGCCATATGGGTCGATTTCCCCTAGCACGATGACGACTTGCGTGGATAATATCGAAGTCAATGATAGTGCTTATACAACAATTCAGGAAAGCTTGGGCGGCAATGTATCCGCGACATTCAAAATCAAACCATTATCGACTGACAAAGACCAGATATTGCATGTGGTTGCCCGAACGGTCGGAGATGGCGAATCCTTCTACATCTGGTATTCGATTGATTCGACAAATGGCATAAATGGAAGATTCACCCCCGTGATCGTGGTGACAAATGGCACCACCACTTGGGTGAACTACACGTTCAAACTACCGTCCAATGTCGCGGGCCATACCTTGTTCATCCGGGTGACGGATTCGATGAACACATTCGGTACTATCCAGGATTCTCTGGAGGTGAACTATGTTGTGGTCCTTTCGGGTGTGTTCGGTTCCTACATGGACACTAGAGGGAAGATCGTGAATGTGGGAACAACGGTCGCATTGTCATATTCATGTGTCCGAGCGGCGAACATCAATTCCACGACGAGCTACCTCGAGATCGTGGCAGCGAGAAACGGGAATTGGTCGACATTCTTTGCAACAACATCGACGGCGCCAAACCCGGGTCTATATGTGAGCGGCTGGAGTGTCACGAATGCGTACCTCTACATCTATGGCCCTGGCGCGTACATGGCATTAGTATCACCGGCACTGTTCACCGTCGCAGACGTTAACGGCGATGGCTACTCTGATGTTGTGGCAAGCTTCACGCGTAGCGATATCGGCAGTTCCTCTCAGATCACGGTGGTCGGCGTGTACGTCAATATCGATAGTTACTGGTACATTCAGATCAAAGACCATTATGCTGGCTACCTATCGGGGACTGAGCAGGGATCGATGATCGCTTTGCTGGTAGCCGATGTCATGCACGAGAATTCCTAGGGAACAAAACGCTCTAAAACCCTTTCTACTCGTTGTTTTCGAGTGATCGCCTAGAGCGATCCCTTGATCTGCTCGCTGACCTCTTGAGCCCTCTCGAGCTCGACGACCGCAAGGAGTTCCTTCGAGTCGGCCGATGCATCCAGTATGCCCTTGGCTATGACTTCGACCCGCTTGCTCTCTATGAGTCTGAAACCCTGCATGCCGTTTATCACGCGGTCCCAGAGCATCACGAACTCCTCAGGTGTCTCCGCATCGAAACTCCTGTGTCTGAGTACCCAGGTCCTCGTGGAATGCCTGAAGAGCGCGGAACCCGTGACGGCCGCACAATAAAGATCGGTGTAGCTGGTTTCATCCAGATCGACTGGTACGAGGGGTATGCCGAAATGGTCCGATAGTTCCACGGTCGCCACATAGCACGGTGGCGGTGCGGCGACCTCTCCATATCTGCCCAATCTGGTGACATATATCTCGTCATATCTCGAGAGTTCAGGCTCGTAGTCATCGGGCAGGTTCCTCAGACCTTCTATCTCTTCCTTCGAGAGTGAGATCGCCACCTTGTTCGGCTGCACCTTCTCGAAGGCATCCTTGACCTTGTCCGTCTCGGATTTCAGCCCTTTTATCACGGGAAGGATGTGGATTCTGTGGCCATTCGCATTTATGCTGATCATCGCTGTCATTGCATCGGCCTCTTCTCTCTTTTGAGTATGAGTTCCATCAGGTCATCGGAATGATCCACCCTTCTGAGCTCATCCTTGGTCACAAGTGGCGTGCCATCGATCTCTTCGATGCTCGTGCGCTTCTGTATGATTATGACGCTTTTCCTCTCAGTGACCCTCGCGAGGTTCCCGACGACCTTCGCCTTCTTCTCGGTCATCCGCGGATCCTCTCCTATGCCGGTGAGCAGGAGCAGCTCCTCTTCGCTAGCCAGGGCGTCGAAGGGCGCCTTCTTGGTGGGGATGACTGAATAGCCTATCTCCCTCAACATCTCGAATATGTCTTTGTTATGTCCTTCGAAATCTTCCAGGACTTTGAGGTTCTCGGCGACCTCTGCGATGTACGTGAACGGATCGAGCGGTACAAGCAATGGCACGTCAAGGAACTCTTCGATCTTTGACGCTATGTCCATCATCGCACCCATTCCCGATTCGTACATCTGGATGGCCTTCCTGGACACGCCCGCAGCCTCGGCCAAGGTCCCTAATGATATGGCCCTCTCCTGCCTGAGCTGCTTGAGCATCTCGCCATCGAGTCGGACATACAGCCCACCCGGGGCGGCGTATACCAATGGTGGTACACCTTCGAGCATGAATTCCGCGAAGGTGCCCTCGGACACGATGGGTACGCCGAATCTGGTGTAGAGGATGCCATCCTCCAGCTCTGCGGAGCTGGAGTGCAACCCTATCACCGCAGGACTCGCGTTGAGCAGTCTGCCCAGCACCTTGAGCTCCTCGGCGTCCTCTGATGATAATGAATCTATGTTGCACAGGGCCTTCACTATCAGCAGCTGCTTGTCTCTGCGCGCGACCAGATCGAAGCTTATGCTCCTCAGATTGTGCGGGTTAGACACGTAGAATCCGCACTTCGCGAGCGTCTCCCTGGTACGCCTGATCAACTGCTCCCTGTCACTGGCGACGGATCTCCCGTGCCTGACAGGTTTGGTCCTGTGTTCCTGCAAATCCATCCCAAGCCTCTGTTTCATCTGTACATCGCATTCGGCGATAGTTTCTCGTATCTCCGGATCTCGTTCTCGGTCATAGGTTCCACGTTCTCCATGGCTGCCTCGAAGTACTTCATGCCGACCTTGCGCCCCTTCATCTTCTCCTCGTCTAGGCCGCCACCTTCAAGGACGTAGTCCCTTATCGCTAGCATCACGGCTTCATTGCACACGGCCGCTATCTCGGCACCCGTGTAGTTGTCCATCTTTGAGGCCAGTTTGTCAAGGTCCACATCGTCGTCCAAAGGTTTACCCTTTGTGTGTATCCTCATTATATCCTTCCTGGCAGAAAGGTCCGGAGGTCCTATGTAGACCATCCTGTCGAACCTGCCCGGTCTCAGGAGCGCTGGATCGATTATATCTGGTCGGTTTGTCGCTGCGATGACGACCACGTTATGGAGCGATTCCAGTCCGTCCATCTCCGTGAGCAACTGGCTGATGACCCTTTCGGTCACACCTGAGTCGCTGGAGTTGCCTCTCACAGGGGCTATCGCGTCTATCTCGTCCAGGAATATCACGCAGGGCGCGGCCTGCCTGGCCTTCCTGAAAGTCTCCCTGACAGCCTTCTCGCTCTCGCCGACCCACTTGGATAGGAATTCCGGCCCCTTCACGCTTATGAAATTCGCCTCGCTCTCGCTCGCGACAGCTTTAGCAAGGAGCGTCTTGCCCGTGCCAGGGGGTCCGTAGAGCAACAACCCTTTCGGTGGTGTCGCGTTCATGTGCCTGTACAATGCAGAATACTTCAGAGGCCATTCGACGGACTCCATCAATTCCTGCTTCGGCTTCTCGAGGCCGCCGATCTCCTCCCATTTGACATTGGGCGATTCGACGAGGACCTCTCTGAGAGTGGAAGGTTGCATCTCACGGTATGCGTCCATGAAATCATCCATTCGGGCGCGCAGACCGTTCAGCACTTCGACTGGTATCGATTCGGCCTCCATGTCTATTGTTGGAAGGATCTTCCTCAGTGACCGCATCGCAGCTTCCCTTGTCAGGGCCGCGAGATCGGCACCGACATAACCATGGGTCATAGACGCGAGCTTGTCCAAGTCGACATCGTCATCGAGAGGCATTCCACGGGTGTGTATCTGCAGTATCTGCAACCTACCCTCCTTGTTCGGTATGCCCATCTCGATCTCACGGTCGAACCTCCCAGGTCTTCTCAGAGCAGGGTCGAGCGCGTTCGGTCTGTTCGTGGCCCCTATGACCACGACCTTACCCCTGCCCTCGAGCCCGTCCATGAGTGCCAGGAGCTGCGCGACTACCCTTCGCTCCGTCTCTGCAGTCACCTCGTCCCTCTTCGGCGCGATGCTGTCTATCTCATCGATGAATATGATGCTAGGCGCGTTCTCAGCCGCCTCCTTGAATATGTCTCTGAGCCGCTCCTCGCTCTCTCCATAGAACTTGCTCATTATCTCGGGACCGCCGATCGATGAGAAGTTCGCGCTCGTCTCCGAGGCGACTGCCTTCGCGAGGAGAGTCTTCCCTGTCCCTGGCGGACCGTGCAAGAGCACTCCCTTTGGCGCGTCGACCCCCAGCTTCTCGAAGAGCTCTGGATGTCTGAGGGGTAGCTCTATCATCTCTCTGACCTTGTTCACTTCGTCCGAGAGGCCTCCGATGTCTTCGTAGGCGACCTTGGGTCCTTTCGCGACCTCCTCCTTCGCTGGCTTCTCACTGAGCTTGACCTCGGTGAAATTCTGGATCACGACTGCCTCTGCCGAAGGCTGATAACTCTGGACCACGAGGTCGAATCTCCGTCCCATGACATTGACTTCCACGAGGTCGCCTTTGACCATCGGCCTGCCCTCGAGGGTCTGGACCAGATATTCTTCTCCTCCAAGGAGCTTCAACGGCTGGGTCGGCGCAAAAGTGGCCTTCGTAGCCGGCTTGGGCACGATCTTCCTTATGCCGACCTTCTCATCCAGGCTCGCGCCTGCGTTCTTCCTGGTGGTCCCATCGATCCTGATGGTACCTCTGTTCTCATCCTCTGGGTATCCTTGGTAGACGGTCACTGCTGTATTCCTGGTCCCTTCTATCATGACCGTGTCTCCCTGGTCGAGCTTCAGAATCCGCATCAGTGCAGGATCCACCCTGGCGATGCCCTTTCCGTCATCGCCGGTCTTGGCCTGCACCACCCTGAGTATCTTTTCCTTCTTTGTCATATTAAGCACCGATCATACCTGTGAATGTCTTTGAAAAAGGTGAGATGGAAGTGATTTCGTTTCCCTCGTTGATCACTTTATCGCGACTTTCTTGGTCTTCTTCTCTGGAGGAGCGGCCTTCGGTAATCTCACGGATAGCACTCCGTCCTTCAGCTCCGCTTCGACCTTATCGGTCACTACGTTTTCTGGCAGAGGCACGGATCTGTAGAACTTGGAGTATCTGCGTTCCCTTCGGATGTAGCCAGTCTCCTTGTCCTCCTCTTTCTCCTCGGCCTGTGTCTCCCCAGATATCTCAAGACCACTTTCGGTGACCTCGATCTTGAGATCGTCTTTCTTGATGCCAGGGATCTCAGCCGTAACCAGGAACTCCTTCCCGTTGTCCACTAGGTCGATCAACGGCTGCCTGACCATCTCTGTCGTCAGCGCCTTGGGCGTGACGAACATCGTCTCCCATTCTGATTTGAAATCATCGAATATTCGGTCCATGTCACTGAGCAATGACCATGGGTTCACCATGCTGGGGCCCCAGTAGTCAGAGGGCACCAATCCTTCGCGTCTGTCCTTTCTTCTTATCATCTCATTCACCTCTGAATTTCGATGAGGTCTTGGACCTCCGAGTCAATTATGTTTGCACTTCTATATGAAACTTGTGACTTCTCTGTAAGGGCCCAGCGCATCGCTCTTTTCCTCGGACGAAGCTTCGCACCCCCCTCTTCTGGAACACTAATAATACCTGGTCATGATATCCTCGCTGAATG
Organism: uncultured Thermoplasmata archaeon; assembly: GCA_963719945.1. Classification (GTDB taxonomy): domain Archaea; phylum Thermoplasmatota; class Thermoplasmata; order UBA10834; family UBA10834; genus UBA9653. The sequence goes on from CAVRDX010000004.1 coordinate 182,537, forward strand.
CCTGGAGTGCTCAAAGGTCGAGAAGTCGTGGTGAATGACCAATCCGAGTCGAGTCAGGTCTACAACAAAGGATACTATGGTGTCCCTCAGTCTGGCGGAAGCCTCAAGATGGACATCATGGAAGCCACCTACCTCGTCGAATGCGGGCGGTTGGAGGTCCTGTCCGAGGGAAAACCCGTTGGCGCTGGCGAACTTCTAAGGCTCGCCCACAAGACATCGGAAGGTTTCGAGGTCAGGTATCTGGTGTACAGGGAGCTGAGGCAGAGAGGGTATATCGTGAAGCTCAGCAGCCCCCCACTGGATTTTAGAGTGTTCCCCAGAGGTGGCTCGCCCAACAAGACCCCCAGCAAGTGGTGGGTCGCAGCCATATCCGAACGGTCCACATTCGACCTGGGCGACCTGTTGACCAATCTTGATCACACATCCGATGTCAGGAAGAAGTTGCTCCTGGCAGTCGTGGACGAGGAGAGCGATGTGACATACTATGATGTCAGGCGCATCACTCCAAAGGGCAGGCTGGGTGCTGTAGACGTCAGCGTTCCATCCGAAGGTTTGCTCATGGCGGACAGGGTCCTCGTGGATGATCAGGATTCGTTGAAGGCATTGCACGGAGGGCACTCCTTCGGCAAGATGATAGGTGCTGCGCTGCAACTGTCCCTGATCGAGGCGGTCTTCCTGACGGAGCTGGGCGCCCTGAAGCTCAGGGACGCGAAGACGAACCGTCCGCTCAGCCTCGCGACTCTCAAGAAACGTGCGCGAGCGGTGCAGCCGGATTTCGACCTGCGTCTCGATGCCTTCAAGGACCTGAAGGGGAAGGGATTGATTGTCAAGACTGGGTTCAAGTACGGTTCCCATTTCCGCGCATATGAGGGCGACCCTGACAAGCAGCACGCGCGCTTCCTGATCCATGCCGTGCCAGAGAGCTATACCACCATGTGGCCGGAGGTCAGCAGGGCAGTGCGATTAGCACACGGTGTCAAGAAGGAGATACTCCTGGGACGCGTGAAGAAGGATACGGTCGAATATGTCTGCCTTAACCGATTCAGACCGTGATCATATCCTGGGACTTCCACCTGATTTGTAGAGCTGGTCTCTCCATGGGACCTGTTTGTAGCGTTTACAGTATTCGTCGATCCTGTCTCTGTACTCCATCGACGGCAAGATTCCCTTGCACTCTATGCCGAAACGATCGCAGTCGTAGCAGGATACCATGGCAATACTGCTAGCTCGCGCGGACTAATAATCATTGGCACGGCATCCCGGAAGTATCACAGGAGCTTGCCAGTGAGTTCCACGAGTCTGTTCGCGTATCCCCACTCGTTGTCGTACCACGACATTATCTTCGCGGCATGGCCCTTGCCGCCTATGACCATCGTGGAGAGCGAGTCTATGACGCTCGAGTGCGGGTTGCCCACGACGTCCATGGAGACGATCGGTTCCTCGCAGAACTCCATCACGCCCTTCATCGGTCCCTCGGCCGCCTGCTTCAACGCTACGTTGATCTCCTCGGCCGTGACCTCCGCCTTCGTAGTGAAGCTCAGGTCGGTCACTGAGCCGACTGGTGTCGGTACCCTGAGCGCCAGACCGTTCATCTTGCCCTTCAGCGCGGGAACCACCAATCCGATCGCCTTCGCGGCTCCGGTCGATGTCGGTATGATGGAGAGTGCGGCGGCCCTGCCCCTTCTCAGATCCTTGTGCGGCAGATCGATGAGCTTCTGGTCACCGGTGTATGCGTGTATCGTCGTCATCATGCCATGCTCGATGCCGAACGTGTCATTGATTATCTTCGCCGGAGGCGCCAGACTTCCCGTTGTGCAGGATGCCATGCTCACGACGTTGTGTATCGTCCTGTCATAGGTGTCCATATTCACGCCGATGACCAGGGTCGCGTCCGCATCCTTGGATGGAGCGGATATTATGACCTTCCTCGCGCCGCCGACCATGTGCTTGGCCGCCTTCTCCTTGTCAGTGAACAATCCAGTGGATTCTATTACGACATCGACGCCGAACTTCTTCCACGGGATCTCCGAAGGCTCCTTGATCTGGGTGATCTCGAACCTGCTGCCTCCCACGGTGACTCCGGATGCATCCTTCTTTACCTCTTTGCCTATCTTGCCATAGACCGAGTCCCACTTGAGCAGGTATGCCAGCGAGTCTAGGGGTGCGATGTCGTTGACCGCGACGATCTCGAAGTCCTTGCCATAGCCTTCCTTCTCGACCGCAGCCCTGTAAACGTTCCTTCCGATTCTTCCGAATCCGTTGATCCCTATCTTGATCAAGGTGTTCTCCCCGTCATGCCTAAGGTCAGGACTGCATAAAAAGTTGTCCGTTTCACCACTCGGACAAAGCTCAGAAAGGCGCCACAATGATTGGATCCTCTGACCTATGATGCCTCCTTGGTTCACAGTGAAATCCCTTGTCCGAAGGATTGGATCGAGAGTTGAGACGCACTCCCTTATCACCAGGTATGGAACGTGGCCATGGCATACGGACCATCATCATCGAGCACTTCGATCGAGAGGATGCCTGGGGGAGCATCAAGGGCCATGTCCCCTTCCATGATCCAAGTCAGTAGATTCCCTGTATTATTCCCCCATGCGTTGTAGATCGAATATCCTGTTTCATTGGAGACCCAGACCTGTGCCCGATCACCATCCTGATCCGGGTCCTCGATCGTTATGGCATAGTGCCAGCAATCATCAGGTTCACTGTAAGTCAACATGATTCCAAGCACCTGAGGAAAGATCGGTCTATCCATTGGCAGACTGATATTTGCACCTTCGAGATGCGCAGATCCAAAGGTTGTTGGAAGTTCAGTACCTCCAAATGTGCAATTCAGGTAGATCTCGATTCTATAATCGCCGGGTTCCATATTCTGCAGGTTCAGCTTCTCCTGCATCGAACTACCATAGATAATTGGCGAACGTCCCTGAGCGAATGCGCATTCGCCAGTTTCTTCGTAATAGCCCTTCACCAATAGGGCAGAATATATCGGTGTCGAGGGCAAATCATCCGTGAGGTTGATCCATAACCACGGATAGTATGATCCAGATTCGATGCTCCATGATTCTACGCTGATTACATTCTCCGAATCATCATTCACGTTTCTGCCTATGTCATAATTATAAGCGATTGCCACTGATAGCAAGATGGCCGTGACCGTCACAATGGCGATAAACTGTTTGCGATTGATAGGTGCCATAATCGAATGCCCCGAATCTCGAATGGACCTCGTAGCCGTGAATCACGATATCAAACTATTCTCGGCTACTTGTCAGATATTGAAAAACGCCGAATGACTGTCCGTATCTCGCGAAATTGATGATGTTTGAGTTTGGGGAAAAGGTTTGATCCTTCGCAGAATATCAGAGCTGGACTTCGATACCGAGCTTCTCAGTGAGCTCCTTGTACCTGTTCCTGATGGTGACCTCAGTGACACCGGCTATGTCCGCCACCTCTCTCTGCGTCCTGCGCTCGTTGCACAGGATAGACGAGATGTAGATCGCGGCCGCGGCCACTCCAGTCGGTCCCCTTCCGGAGGTGAGTTCCTTCTTCGCAGCGTCCTTGAGTATCTCCGCTGCCTTCGCCTGGACCTCTCCGGAGAGTTTCAGCTCCGAGCAGAATCTGGACACATAGTCCTGAGGCTTGGTCGGCATGAGCTTCAGCTTGAGCTCCCTCGTCATGAACCTGTATGTCCTGCCGATCTCCTTGCGACCGACCCTGGACGAGTTAGCGACTTCATCTAGGGTCCTGGGCACATTGCACTGCCTGCAGGCTGCGTACAACGATGCCGCAACGACTCCCTCGATGCTCCTGCCACGTATGAGGTTCTTGTTGACCGCCTTTCTGTAAGTCATCGCGGCGGTCTCCCTCACATTCCTCGGCAATCCCATCGACGAGGCCATGCGATCGAGTTCGCTCAGTGCGAACGCGAGGTTCCTCTCGGTAGCGTTCGATACACGTATCCTGCGCTGCCACTTTCTCAATCTGTACAACTGGGCCCTGTTCCTCGTTGGGATGCTCTTCCCGTACGAGTCCTTGTTCTTCCAAGATATCTCCGTGGAGAGACCCTTGTCGTGGATGGTGTATGTCATCGGCGCGCCCGTCCTCGCCCTCTTCTCTCCCTGCTCCACATCGAAGGCCCTCCATTCGGGCCCTTGGTCTATCAGCTGGTCGTCCAGGACTATTCCGCAGTCCTCGCAGACGAGTTCTCCACGCTCGTAGTCTCTCACAAGATGAGCGCTGTTGCATTCAGGGCATCTCTCGACCTGCTCAGTCTCTTCTCTTACCTTTGCCATGGTCCCACTCCTGTTGAACGTAGACTTCCTTGCCGAGCACAGCAAGTGTCCTGAGTTCTCTTCGCGGTTCTATTGCCACATAAGGCGACCGGGTCGGACCAAAAACCTTCACCACTCTTCCGACCTCCCCCTTCAAGTTATCCCTCACGATGGTTCTTACATTCGGCGCGAACCGAGCTTTGACAATGAGCCTCCCGTCGTGGGAAATATCCTGAACCACTCCGAGAAGCTGCAAAGTCTCACCGAATTGTATATATAATTTGTGCTGAGCGCCCTATGTGTATAGTTATATATAATGTTTTTCTCAATGTATATAAGGTTTGAGCATATATCTGGATCATCCTGGAGCCGGTCCCGTTCACGAGGGAGCGGCCTTGAGAAGGTTTACCATGACGAATATTCCCAAGAGTCATCCTCGATACGATTCCCTGATGCTCAGGGAGCGGCTAGTGGCAGGCTTTAACGATGGTATAGTGGCCGCACAAGGGCTGATAGCACATGGACGGGGAGAGATGTTCTACTACCTCCTCGGGGAGAGGACGACAAAGGATGCAAGGGTCGCAGAACGCGTCGCGGCCGCGCTCCTTCTGCGGTCGAAAAAAGCCGTCATATCCGTCAACGGGAATGTCGCTGCGCTTTGCCCCGACGAGGTCGTTCGCTTGGCAGAAGTGACCGGCGCGAGGATCGAGGTCGGCCTCTTCCATCGGTCGGATCAACGGGTCGCGAAGATACAGAAGGTTTTGGAGGATCATGGTGCAAAGGACGTTCTCGGCATGCTACCCGACGCCCATCTCGAAGGTGTCGATAGCATGCGGGGACTATGCTGCAGCGACGGCATCCACGCAGCGGACGTGGTGCTCATACCGCTCGAGGACGGGGACCGTGCCGAAGCCCTGTCGAGGATGGGAAAGAAGACAGTGGTGATCGACTTGAATCCATTGTCGCGGACTTCCCGGTCCGGAACGGTCACGATTGTCGATGAGGTCACGAAGGCGCTTCCAGAGATATCACTGTTCGCGGAGGAACTGGAGGACGATGAATCCGAACAGGAACGTATACTCGCGGCATATGACCGCGACGCAAACCTCCGAGCAGTCATTAAAGCGATTCAGGGCAACCTTGACAAGCTAGGGTGACTCCCACACCTAGTGATTCAACAACAGTTATCTACCAAACAACCGATGCGATTCATGATATCATGGCCAAGAACGAGCTGGTCGAAAAGGGCGTACGCAGGATAGAATGGGCACGGACGCATATGCCGGTGCTCGCGAAGATACGCGATAGGATGGTCAAGGAGCAGATCTTCGAAGGACTCAAGGTCGGCATGGCCCTTCACACGGAGGCTAAGACGGCCGTGCTCGCATTGACGATCCAAGAGGCGGGAGCGGAGGTCCGCCTGTCCAGCTGCAACCCACTTTCGACCGACGATTCCGTCGCCGTCGCACTGAACGAGAAGTACGGACTCGAGACATATGCCAAGAAGGGGCAGAACAACAAGGACTACTACGCCTCTCTCAACGCAGTGTTGGATATGAAGCCGGATTATGTTATCGATGATGGAGCCGACCTCATATTCCTGCTCCATACCAAGCGCAAAGAGCTTCTTTCGAGGATCAAGGGCGCGAACGAGGAGACCACTACCGGAGTGCTCCGCCTGAGGGCAATGGCACAGCAGGGCGCGCTCAAGTTCCCAGTGATGTCCGTCAATGATGCTTATATGAAGTATCTGTTCGACAACCGTTATGGCACAGGCCAGTCGACTATGGACGGCTTCATGGCCGCGACGAACCTGGTGATCGCTGGCAAGAACTTCGTGATTGCTGGCTATGGATGGTGCGGCCGGGGCATAGCCATGCGCGCGAAGGGCATGGGTGCAGACGTCACCATCTGTGAGGTGGACCCGATCCGGGCAATAGAGGCGAAATTGGACGGCTTCGCAGTCATGCCGATGAGGGATGCAGTGAAGAATGCCGATATACTGGTCTCGGCCACTGGCTGCAAGGACGTCGTGACGACTCAGGATATGAAGGCCATGAAGAATGGCTGCATCCTCGCGAATTCCGGGCATTTCGACAACGAGATCTCGAAGACCGATCTGATGAAACTGGCCAAATCGAAGAAGAAGGTCAGAGATTCGGTGGACGAGTATGTGCTGAAGAACGGTAAGCGACTCTACCTCCTTGCAGATGGCCGCCTGGTCAACCTCGCAGCGGGGCAGGGTCATCCCGCGGAGATCATGGACATGAGCTTCGCCATCCAGGCGCTGTGTCTGGAGTATCTGGACTTCAGCGCTCAGACATTGGAACCCGCGGTCTACGATGTGCCTGACCACCTCGATGAGCTCGTCGCCCGACTGAAACTTCAGACGATGGGCATCAAGATCGACAAGCTGTCGAAGGAACAACAGCAATATGTCCGAAGCTGGAAGGAAGGTACATAATAGTACACCGAACCGATCCGCGCGGGCATTATCAGGGCACTTTTCGCCGTTAATCGGGCCCGTCCTATCCGATTTTTCAAGTATCAAGGACCCGATACAGGAAACTCGGAGGGGCGAATCTTGCGGAAGAACAACTTCCTTGGAGTCTACGGACACACCGCTATCGACATCATCTACTCCTCAGACGAATTTCCTCAGCCGAACACCTGTGTGGAACTGAAAGGCCGCAAGGAGTTGTACGGTGGTACTGGCGCGAATGTCGCCAGAATCGCAGCATCTCTGGGGGTCCCGACCGCACTCGCGAGTCACGTGGGAGCTGATTTTCCGAAAGAGTTTATGGAGTCGCTCCGAGCAGAAGGCGTCGACACAGTGGATGTCGTCAAGGTCCGAGGCCAGAGGACTCCGTTTGTGATCATGATCTCTGACAAGGAGCACAACCAGATCGGTTTCGTCGAACAAGGGGCCGTGCTCGAGTCGGAGAAGCTGCCGCTGCGGACGCATACAGTAGACACGTCGCGGTTCGTTCATGTGGGCACGGGCCGTCCAAACTATATGCTCAAAGTGGCAAAACGGGCGAAGCGTAAGAAACGGACCGTCTGCTTCGATCCGGCTCAAGAACTTCATTACGTCTACAATCCAGAGACATTCAAGCTGGTGCTGGAGCAGAGCGACATCTTCTTCGCGAACTCCTCCGAATTGGAGCGGGCGAAGGAATATCTGAATCTCAAAGAAGATCCGGAGCTCCTGTCATACGTCAAGATGGTCATCCATACGAAGGGTGCCGACGGTAGCAGGATACTCTCAGCCGACGACGATCTTATCGTGGGTGCGATACAGCCAGATAAAGTGATCGATACGACCGGTGCGGGAGATGCCTTCCGCGCAGGATTCTATGCAGGTCTCTTCAAATCTCTGCCTATCGAAGAATGTGCCTGGATCGGCGCATCCGTGGCTTCTTTTGTCGTCGAGAGCGTCGGTGCTCAGAGCGCGCTCCCCTCCTGGGATATGGTACAGAGAAGGGCTGCGCGGAGGAAGTACGTTTGAGTGACGGGCCTGAGACAAGCACTGCCTCACAGATGGGCGAAGGTATCCTCGAACTTCTGCGTACAGCGAAGAGAGTGAGTGTTCTCACCGGAGCGGGCGTTTCAGCGGAGAGTGGAATACCGACTTTCAGGGGTGCCGATGGCATCTGGGAGAAGTATGACTATAGAAAACTGGCGACTCCTGCGGGATTCGCCGAGGATCCAGAATTGGTGTGGGAATGGTACCAGCTTCGCCAGCGCGAGATAATGAAAGCGCATCCAAACCGCGCGCATGAGACGATCTCGCTGATGGAACGATACTACTCCGAATTCACCCTGATCACTCAGAACATAGATGGTCTTCATCATCGTGCGGGGAATTCAACTGTCTTGGAGCTCCATGGCAACATATGGCGGATGAGGTGTGATCGCGATCATACCATCATGGACCTCTCGGAGCCTCTGGATCATATCCCGCCTCTCTGTCAATGCGGCAACATACTCCGACCGGATGTGGTATGGTTCGGCGAACAGTTGCCGACAGATGTCCTGGATGCCGCATCGAGGGCCGCATCCGAATGTGAAGTCATTTTCGTCGTGGGAACATCAGCTATGGTCTACCCGGCCGCAGCGCTTCCGATACTCACCAAGAATTCGGGAGGGTGCGTGATCGAGGTTAATCTTGAACCGACAGACGTGACTACCTACGCGGACACGTCGTTACGCGGGCGCGCGGGTGATGTCTTGCCAGAAATCTGGACAGCGGTCACAAACCCCGAAAGCTTTATCAAATGACAGCCCATTATACCGCATTGGTGAGCACCAGATGGCTGTGGGTTTTATACTGATAAGCACCGCGCCAGCAAAGGAGCACGAGGTTTACAACGAACTACTGAAGGTCAAGGAAGTGGTCGAGCTGCACCCTCTCTTCGGAGAGTACGACCTGATTGCCAAGATCGAGGCCGAGGATTTCAACCTGCTAGGGCAGGTTGTGGTCGATAAGGTCCGTTCGATCCCTGGCGTCATAGACACCAAGACCCTGACAGGTATTAAGTTCTGAACTTCGATGCGGAATTCAAAGGTGAGCTAGATGGAAAATGTACTACTCGAGTTCTTGACGGTACTCATAATGATATTCAGCCTATTCATGCTGCTAGCGGGCGTGTTCACAGCATACTTCGGTAGCGGTAAGAGCAGGATCATCGGTGTGGTGCTCCTCGTCATAGGTCTGATCGTCGGAGTATTGTGGGCGGTCATGTGCATCGACTCAATCGCAGTGATAGCCTGTCAACCTCAGCAGGGTCCTCGGGGACGCATTCTTGTATATCCTCGCGGCGTTGATTGGAGCCCTTGCAGCGGTTGGAGTGTTCCTTCTCGCGATAATGAAGTCGTAAGAACGCAAACCTTTTTCTACAAACCATTCTTCTACCTTTTGATGAGTGTCCAGATAGTTCTTGGTAGCAAGAGCGATATGAAAGTGGCCGAAAAGGCGGTCTCAGTCCTCAAGGAACTGGGAATACCCTATCGGATCGCTGTGGCCAGCGCGCACAGGACTCCAGAGCTGGTGGACCAGCTCGTGAACGAAGCAGATGCGGAAGTGTTTATCGCGATCGCGGGTCTGTCCGCGGCGCTGCCAGGTGTCATCGCATCGAAGACGGTGAGGCCAGTCATAGGCGTCCCCGTCAGCGGGGCGATCAACCTCGATGCCATACTCTCCGTCGTTCAGATGCCTCCAGGCATACCAGTGGCCGGTGTCGGTCTGGATAGGGGAGAGAACGCCGCATTGCTGGCAGCATCCATACTCGCGCTGAAGGACGACAGGATTTTGACCGCGTTGAAGGCGTATCGTCAGAAGCTCAAGGACAAGGTCATCCAGGATTCCAAGGAAGTTGAGATCTAGATGTTCGACTCACAGAAGTTCATCGATCAGCAGATCGCCAAATTGAAAGAGGAAGTGAAAGGCACAGCGATAATCGCAGCCTCCGGTGGAGTGGACAGCACGGTATGTGCAGGCATCGTCGGCAAGGCGATTGGCGACAGGCTGCTCGCAGTCTATGTCGACACCGGGTTCATGCGCAAGGGTGAGAACGATTCGGTCGACAAGATGCTCTCCCGCCTGGGTGTCAATCACATCATCGTGGATGCCAGTGACGAGTTCTATGAGGCGTTGAAAGGCGTCACGGACCCAGAGCGGAAGAGGAAGATCATCGGTGAGAAGTTCATACGTGTCTTCGAGCGCGAGGCGAAGAAGTTCGACGCGGAGTACCTCGTGCAGGGAACAATCGCACCTGACTGGATCGAGAGCGGTGGCGGTCTCAGGGACACCATCAAGTCTCATCATAATGTGGGTGGTCTCCCAGTCGATATGAACCTGAAATTGGTGGAGCCGCTCAGGGACCTCTACAAGGACGAGGTCAGGAAGGTCGCACGCGCACTCAAGATCGAGGTCGCGGAGAAGCAGCCTTTCCCGGGTCCAGCACTGGCGATAAGGGTTCTCGGCGAACCTACGCGCGAGTCCGTGGAGATCGTGCGCGAGGCATGCGCCATCACCGAGGAGGAGATCGAGAAAGCTGCGGCCGCTGGCAAGATGAAGTTGCCATGGCAGTACTTCGCGGTCCTCCTCCCGATCAGGAGTGTCGGAGTCCAGGGCGACATACGAGCATATGGGTACACGATAGCCGTACGCGCTGTGGATTCCGTGGATGCCATGTCTGCCGTCTACTGCAAGATACCGCACGAAGTCCTCGAGACGATATCCACCAGGATATCGAACAAGATGAAGGATAAGGTCAACAGGGTCGTCTATGATATAACGGACAAGCCACCAGGCACAATTGAATGGGAGTGATTGTCCCAAAAGAGGTCGGCAAGTCCAGTACCCTCCCCTTCGTTCTTTAAATACTCTTCATGATCCTTCTACAGCACTGGCTGCGGCCTAGTGAGCACATTCTCTCGTTCCTCAGCAGAGGCTATATATCCACTCCATGTTCCCTCCTTCATGCGCATATTGGTCGTTGATAATGGCGGTCAATGGACACACCGGGAGTGGAGGGTGCTCAGGGATCTGGGCACAGAGTGCGAGATTATACCGAACACGACCCCGGTCGAGAACATCAATGCAGACGGCTTGGTCCTATCTGGTGGATCGCCTCGCGTCGGCCTGAATCAGGAGAGCATGGGGAAGTGCGGGGATTACATAGAGAAGGCAGGCATACCCGTGCTCGGAATATGCGCTGGTCATCAATTCATGGCGTGGTTCCTTGGAGGCAAGGCTGGACCATCCAAGGTCCCTGAGTTCGGCAAGACCATGGTCTCCATAGATGACGAGGACGACCTATTCAAGGGACTGCCCGACACCTTGGTCGCATGGGAGTCTCACAACGATGAGGTGACGGAACTTCCTCCTGACTTCATCGCGCTCGCTCACTCGGACAATTGCCAGATCCAGGCCATGAGGCACAAGACGAAGCCGCTGTTCGGCGTGCAGTTCCACCCCGAAGTGGAGCACACAGACAACGGATACGACATCTTCCAGGCTTTCGTGGATGTCTGTCAGGCACACAAGAAGGATTGAGCGATGGATGAAGAGGCTCTCGATATTTTGAAGGAAGCCATCGAAACGAAGTTGAGGAGCGAATCGGTCGATCGTTCGATCGGTCGCACCGTCCGCAGGCGAGGCCTCGATTTTTCCGTATATATCGGAATGATGAGCGATATCAGAGACTTTGCAGGGTCCAGAAAACTCTCTCTGGATGACGCCGCCGAAACCTTACTGGAAGAAGAATATCAGGGTCGCGAGTAGGCAGCAGACTGCCAGGATCAAACCGATCAAGAACATCGCGAATGCCGTCTTTTTGTCAGATCCGAAGGCGATCGGAACTGGACCGATCATGACGACCCCTCCAAACTTCGTCTCCGCTGGGCGCGACGCGTTTTCCTCAACAGGATAGACACCTGGCTGCATGGTCTCCATCTGACTCCTTACCATCACGAAGAATCCAGTCATGAAGCTCATCACTATCAGCGCGGTTCCCAGCATGAACAGGCCACTGGAACCGGAGAATACCGGGAATATAAGGACGAGCGAGACCTCTCCTTCCCCAGACGCCACGGCTATGCCAATGACCACCAATCCCGTGACGAACATGAGCACAGGAATCATAATGCTCGTTCGCATCGTCGCTCCCTCGTCATTCTCTGGATGGTCAAAGGTCCGCCCTGGACTATTTAACTTGCGTGAAGCCAGTCACGCAGAAGCCTTTTATTGACCCCTTGCGTTCCGGATTCGGGAACAGCAGTGGTCACACTAAGGGATCATCTCGTTGACATACTCAAATCGAAGGATTTCTCGGTCAGCGAGAAAGACGGATATCTCTACGGTTCGAGGGATGATATCTCGGTCGTGGTCCTCGCCGCCAGTGACATGTTGATGGAGGATGTCGAGGATTTCATCAATAATGTCTCAGATTTCCACGGTCGTAAGATAGTTGCATCTTTGTCGAAAGCGGATGACGGCGTTCAGGGATTCCTGCAGAAGAGAGGGGTCCATTATTGGGGGCGCGAGGAGCTCGAGCACGAGATAGGCAACCTGCAGCTCCAGACAGTCAGTGGCGGTATCGGCAAGAGTCTCTTGGATGACATAATATCAGACGACTTCCCTCAGAGACTATCGGAACCGCCTGAGCAATCCGTCCCGATCATTGTCGAGAGCGCCGGTGACCATGCAGAGCGGATTGTCAAACCGAACTTCATGCTAGAAGATATCAAACATCTGGCTCGACACGAGGTTCAGGGTTACAGGTTCGACCTGGACCTGGTTCCTCATTATCTGTTTCATTTTGTCCTGAACCTAGATGACGGTAAACAGCGCGCGGGTATCATCGCAGTCAACGCGTTGACGAGTCAGCTGGAGACCTGGCGTTGGGGCTTCGAACTCGTGGATTCGATCGATATACAGCACACGAAGCGGGAGCCCAAGATCGACCAGGAAATGGCAAATGAGCTGGCCCGAGAGGCGATTGCGAAGGAGTTCAGGTCGTTCACGGAAACGGTGAAGGATTACGGGCATTCTGAGATAATAGAACGCAAGAAATCCTCTAAGGACCCGATGATGATAGACCCCAAAGGACTCGTGTATCTTCCGGTCTGGTGCGTCGAAGGCAAGAACGGCGCGATGATCGTGAATTCGTCTAGTGGGAAGATCATCAGCGAGCACTTGCACGGTGCGGAAACTAAGCAAGGTTGAGCTTTCGGAATCGCTCCATTATGCCGAGCCAGTGGGACCCGCGCCAATACACCTTACCGCAACCTCCGCACTTCCAGAACTTGTCGTTGCTCGCAAACGCCCCTTCGGGTACGGAATCCTTCGCCTCCTCCTTGGGGAGGCTGACCAGCTCTCCGTTGCACTGTGTGCACCTGATGGTATCTTCGCTGAACTTCAAACCGAACTTCTCGCGGACCGCTGTCAATTGCGCCTCGAGATCCTCGGTTTCTATCAGCATGGCTCCAGGTTCCTTGGATAGTTCCTTGTCCCTGGTCAGGACGAATCGGTTATCAGCTTTCGCGGCTGCTGCAATCTGTTTATCATCCATCGTCTTGTCGTAAACTGTATCGTATCCTAACATCCGGAGCCATTTCGCCAGGGATCCAAGCATTTGATCCACAGCGAACATCGGCTTCGGCGCATCTTCGCTCATTTGACCACCTCATATCTCACGAGGACCCCGCTCCCGAGGACCTCTGCCCCCTTCAGTCTGAGCGGCACCATTTCCAATGTCTGAGAAGCGCCATCTCCTCCAGCGGGAGTCGGCGCCTGCTCACCTCCAATGACCATGCTTCCTATGAATATGTTTACCTCATCGGCTAGCTTACTTCTCAGGAATGACCATATGATGGTGGAGCCCCCCTCTACGAGCAGCTTCTCGATGCCCATCCTCTCCAGAATCGGAATAAGGCTTTGTATGTCCACTTCGTCTCTTCCGCATCGAATGATCTTTGCGTTGGGGAATGTCTTGGAGCAATTCTCATTCGTGACGATGATTGTCTCCGCCTTCCCGTCTAGGACCAACGAATCAGACGGCGTTCTCCCGTTGGAATCTAACACGATCCTGATCGGATGTCTGGGGTTCCTGACATACTTCTCCTTCACAGTCAGTTTAGGATCGTCCGAGATGACAGTCTCTACTCCGACGAGTATCGCGTCCGAGGAATTCCTCAACACGTGCACCCTCTTCTTGTCTTCCTCGTTGGAGATAGGGGTCTGCCTTCTGGTCTTCAATGCTATCTTGCCATCTGCAGACATTGCGCAATTTATTGTTATCCGCAAGCGTACCATCCAGAAGAACCGTTCGCACTGCTAATAACCTTTCGGAGCAGAGAGCCAGTGATCCCGAAGGCTATTCGTCGGGAAGCCATCAGTCTATCGGGTCAGTGCATGCATGGTTTCTGCCCAAGGCGATATTTCCCAACGCTTATATGCGGACTATCTCATCTGGGCACTGATGGACGGAGACGATATCAAGATCTACGAGATCATGAAGAAGGACTTGCGAGGCGCAACCATCATAGATGGTTTTCCAAGCGTCGGCTTGGTGAGTTCCATATCTGCGAATTACCTGATCAAGGTGCTGAAGATGGAACATATCGGAATCATGGATTCACCTCAGTTCCCGACAGTCTCCCTGATACGCGACGCGCAACCGTTGAGCCCCGTCAGGATATATGCTGGCGATAAGGGCCCGCGCGGCGATCAGCTGGTGGCGTTCATCTCCGAGTTCCAGGCTCCCGCGAACCTCGTCCGACCGATCTCAAGAGCGCTGGTGAATTGGGCCATCGAGCAACGATGCAAGATGATCGTGTCCCCTGAAGGGCTCGTGGTAGACCCCGAGATCCGGGACAGTGCGGATATCTCAGATGTCGTGTTTGGGATTGCCAGCACGTTGCGCTCGCGCGAAATGCTGAAAGAGCATGGCATACGCCCGTTCGAAGAAGGAGTCATATCCGGAGTCGCTGGAGTGCTCCTGAACGAAGGGAGGAAGAGGGATTTCGACGTAGTCACTCTTCTTGCAGAGGCTCATCCAGACTTTCCAGATGCAAAGGCAGCGGCACTCGTACTCGAAGCGATCGATGATATTCTCCTGGGCATTGATTTCGATGCAAAGCCGCTCTTCGAGGAAGCGCAGAGGATCGAAGCACATATACGGGAGATACAGAAGCAGGCTGTGGTCAAGAAGAGCGATAAGCCAGCTGCGAGACCGCCCATGTATGGCTAGGCCGTAGCGATCCTGACGAGCCCACCATCCTCGGAAGTGACGAACCTCCTTCCCAGGAATTTCTCTATGACCCAGATGTTGGTCTTCGCGTGCTCCGTCAATTCCTCAGCCAATACGGTCGACTTCCCCTCAGCAAGAGCCATGTATGGTAGCAGCTGATCAAGGCAATGCTCATCTACCGTAGCTCCAGAATCGATGGTTTCCATCAGATCGATCGCGCAGGATTCGCCGATCGTCTCGGCCCGCACACCCTTCTCCCCGAGAGACGATTCCCCTAATATCGAGTGTTCATATCTTGCAGCGAGGACTATCCCTGCACCGGTACTACTGCCAGAAGTGATCTGCGATTCAACCTTGACTCGATTGAAATTCACGAGGAACTTGAGGGCGGAGTGCTTCATCCTCGTGACCACATGTTCTGGGAGATTCTGCGCGAAAGCGATTCCAACGATATCCTTCAACTCTCCTCTCGTGCCGAGGTCGACTGCGTGCAAGCCTCCAGATGGGGCGCAGGTGGCAATGATCGTTCCTCCACCTTCTGGGTAGAACCCTCTCGATTCAACATCGAGCTCGCAGGTGATTCCAATTTTCTCCAGTAGTGGGATATGGACTCGGGTAATGTACTCTATGGGTGGAGACCATCGGACATCCGTGCCACCTTTGATTTTCATCCTGACGTCAGATTTAGACATGGATGCTGGCAACAGGCATGTTTGAAGGACAAGGGATACGCTACCTGCTGTGCCGACATCGAATTCGAAATCCCCTCCGGTCAGCTGACCTGGCTCGAACGCGATCTCCTTCGAACCTACGTATAATCCTTCCACCTCGGCATCGCAGAGTTCGGCGACTGCTTCTATGCTGGTGAGATGTTGTGGTGATAGACCCGGGCTTGGACGACCCGCTCGGATATTCGAGACATGAACGCTCTGGTGTAGGACTGAAGCGAGCGAGACGGCCGTCCGCAGAATCTGTCCTCCACCCTCTCCATACGATCCATCGATCTCGATCATGAGATCTCAGCCTTCTTCTTCGAGAACCTCTTGACGATCAAGTTCACGAGGAAGAACCAAGTCATCATGACGACTGCCAACCCAATGAGGCCCGCTGCGAAATACAGTAACCACGCAGGAGCGGTCTCATCCCCGCTAGCCACGATGATTGCAAGGCCCAACCCCTCGGCTATGAATGCACCGAATCCAAGCGCGAAGGAATACAACCCCATCGTTGCTCCATAGCATGTGTCCTTGGACGAATCGGCCATCAATGCGAGAGCTGCAGGTACGAACGCGCCGACTCCAAGGCCCATGATACCTAAAGGAATCATGCCGAGCAACTTGAATTCGATCTGCCCATCGACCATTTCATAGGCGTAGTCTGAGAAGAACAACATCATCACGACGATTCCGAATATGCTGAAGACGCCGTAGGCCATGACGGGTATCCTCCCGATTTTATCGGAAACCCTGCCCCAGAATGGTTGCAGGAGACAGAGCGCGACGCCGGCAGCCGCGAACATTATGCCTATGGTCGCTCCGGAGACATCCTCACTCAGCATGATTCTCGGTAGGTAGGTGATTGCGAGACCTAGCAGAACAGCTATTATCAACCAGATCGGAAACATCAGCCGGATCTCACGAATCTTGAAGACGATCTTCAGGCTCTGGAAACCTCCCAAGTGATCGGTCTTCTTTATCGCTCGTTCCTTCTTGACAAGTGATTGTAGAAGAATAGCTGAAGAGGCAAGTAGCAGTGCGACGATAATGAATCCTGGAATCGGTCCCGCATAATCGATCATGAATCCGCCGATCACTGCACCGACTATGTATCCGCTGAAAGTGGCGTAATCAAACCACCCCATCTGTCTACCGCGATCACAACTTTCCGCATGGTCCGCGATCATCGCAATTGCGGGTGCTACTGTGGCAGCAGCTCCGATCCCGTGGATCCCGTGCAAGGTCGCAAGGTACCAGACGTTGTTCGACAGAGTGTATAGGGTTACTATGATGGCTGCAAGCGCGGTCCCGAGGACGATTATCTTCTTGCGTCCAGTCCTATCACTCAAAATGCCGAAGTAGTTGGCAGTCAGCATCTCTGCCAATGGATATGGGACTGCGATGATCGCCACATTGAGAAGCGCTTCGTAATCATTCTGGTACGGGACGTAACTCGCGATCAGCAGAAGGAGGGCTCCGAAAGCCGTCCGAAGGAAGAAAGTGGATAGGTAGAGCACCCTCAGATGCCAGGGCGTTCGTATCCCCTTTCCATTGAATATGCCGAACATCTGAACTGAGGTCAGCTGATGTAATTACTTAACACTTATGCAGAACGATTGATGCAATATCCTTGTCGAAAGGGTTACCTCAGAATGGTTTAAGTAAACGCTGGACATAATCCTGCGTCGGGTCCAATACATGGCGGTCGAGGCAATCGGCGTCCTGATACTCATAGCCTCTCTGATCGTGATTCTGATCAGCTGCGAGGTCTTCGTGAATGGCATCGAATGGCTCGGATGTCGGCTTGGACTCGCGGAGACCGCCACCGGTAGTGTTCTAGCTGCAATCGGAACCGCAATGCCCGAGACGATAATACCGATCATCGCAATCTTCTTTGGAAGTGAGGCGGCCGGCGAGGAGATCGGCGAAGGTGCGATTCTCGGGGCACCATTCATGCTCGGAACGCTCGCCATGTTCATTGGCGGAGTGACGATATGGTATGCCTGCAGACGAGGAAAACGTGACCGGTGCCTCGTTCTGAAGAAGGGACATGCAGAGCGAGACCTCAAATTCTTCATGTCGATGTACATGATCGCGCTTCTAACCGGTATCCTTGGCATGCAGGATTCCTTCGATACTAAATACATCAATTGGTGTGCCGCCGCAGCTCTTCTGCTCGCCTATGTGCTGTATCTTCAGCGCACATTGAAAGATGAGGCGGACATGAGCGAATCATCGTGCCCTGCGCTTTACCTGGGGCGCGCAATACGAAAGACCCCTCCCTCCGGAATCGCCGGCATGTCGATGATCCTATTTCAGGTCGTGGCTGCACTTCTCGGAATAATCGTTGGCGCCAAATTCTTTGTGGGTGAGGTGGACATGATCTCCGAATCGATAGGAATCTCACCGATAATCCTCGCCTTCCTCATTGCACCTATCGCCACAGAATTGCCTGAGAAATTCAATAGCATCATATGGTATTGGCGCGAGAAGGACACGCTCGCCCTTGGGAACATAACTGGCGCCATGGTGTTCCAGAGCAGCATCCCCGTAAGCATCGGCCTTCTCTTCACCAAGTGGTCTCTCGAACCGATCAACATAGCGAGCATGGTCATCGCTCTCGTGGCGGCGGGTTGGATATTCTATTCGGTGACGGTCAAGAAGCGCGTGGAGTACAGGACCCTGATCGCATCGGGGTCCCTTTACATTCTGTACATCATACTCCTGCTGATGTTTCCCATTCATTCGTCTTAGTAGCTAGGCTACTAAACGTTTGAACATCTGGCCATTCTGCGTTCCGGATAAGTTATAAGTACGCACCAGGCATATCCACGCCCGGATGGGATGCAGACCGATTCACTATGAGTTAGTTGGCATCTTCTTCTCAAGACGAGAAGGGAAGACGGGATGAGTGCGGAGTCCGAGCTGCTGTTCCAGATGGGCGCCATCATGCTGCTTGCGTTCGTGGCTGCCACGCTCGCTGGCAAGCTGAACCAGTCGGTCATGATCGGATACATAGTGATAGGTATCCTAATCGGTCCGAAGATGAGCTTCGAAATCTTCGGGTTCGAATACCGCGGTTTCATAAGTGACACGAGCCTGATCGAGATACTGTCTTTCGTCGGCCTCGTAATGCTGATGTTCTTCGTAGGTCTGGAATTTTCATTCTCTAAATTAAAGAAGACGCGCACGCCTGCGATAATCCTGGCCATCATCGACGTTAGCGTGGGGTTGTTTGTGGGGTTCATCTTCGCGTCCTACCTCGGGTGGCCATTGATCGATTCGATCTTTCTCGCTGGCGTCATAGCGATGAGCAGTTCGAGCATAGCCATGAAGGTGCTGTTCGATCTAAAGCGGATGTCCAGCCCGGAGGTGGAGTTCCTCATAGGCTTGGTCATAGTCGAGACTTTCATAGCGATGCTAATACTCGCTGTAGCGAGCGGGATGGTCGTCAGACCAGACAGCAACCCGATGGAATATGGACAGTTGCTCCTCGGCATGGCCGCGTTCTATGCCTTCTTCATATGGGTCGCTATGTGGGCCGTTCCCAAGGTCGTTTCGTTCTTCAACAGCATAGAGAATGACGAACTCTTCATTCTGTTCGCGCTCGGAATAGTCTTCCTCACGGCTGGGTTCGCTGCTGCGATGAACGTGCCCCCCATCATAGGCGCATTCTTCATCGGGATGATACTCGCGGAGACGAATGTGTCCGTGCGTATTCGCTCGAAACTGGAATCATTCAAGGACGCGTTTGTGGCGATATTCTTCACTTCCTTCGGGATGATGATCGACCCTGCGATGTTCTCCGATGTGATCTGGATGGTGGCCATCGCCATCCCGCTCGTGCTGTTCTACGAGATATTCGTCATATCTTCGGTCACATATTTCCTCGGATTCTCGGCGAAGGCTGCCACAACGATCGGTACCAGTGCTACTGGAAGAGGCGTCGAGTCCATTCTGTTCGCTAGTGTGGGTAGCAATGTCCAAGGTGCGACCATGGGCTCTCTGCTCAATCCGTTCGCGGGCGCCTTCTGCTTCGGCATGAGCGCGGTCACTTCAGTATTCGTCAAGCACTCGACGACTCTGGCAAACGCGCTCTCGAAGGTGATTCCGGCCCCATTGAAATTCTCAGGCTCAGTCATATCCAGAACGCTGGGAAAGGCTGTGATGCCATCATCTATTCGGATATTCAAGGGCGCGAAGATGACGGGAGCACTACTGCTGTCATTCGTGATACTCTCCACAATAATCCTGATGGTGAAGCCACCGCTGCACCTGCTGTTCGTGGGCTGTGGCATCATAATGACGTTCGTGATATACTTCGTGATAAGGTTCGAAGTGACAGAGATTGTAAAGCATGTGAACTACTCCAATCTCGGCGTGAGATCAGAGCGCAAGAGCGCTATCGTGGATTTGGTGACTTGGCTGATATTCGGCTCAGTTCTCTCAGTCCTCATAGTGGTCTCGATATGGACATACCTGTGGCAACTGTCTCTGATAGTGGCTATCTCTTATCTGGTCGGTCTATGCTACCTCATGTTTGCGACGCACAAGCACCTGTATGCCGAACAGGCCGCCTTCGTCCCACCCATATACACGATGCCTCGACCCGAGGCCAATGAAGAAGATGATGGCGGCAATGGCCATGCAAAACCTTTGCCGAAAGCAGTGTATGGCGTCGTGAAGACGCTTCCAAAGAACATGCGACTGTAGCGCTCGGAGCGATACGTGGATCGCTGTTCATCCATGATGAAAAGAGCCCTCCCAGGTTCGCACTTGACCATCAAGGGACGATTGGGTCGAGTATGATAATCATCATATCATCTACTGACCAATCGCCCTTCAATGACCGAGAAGCCAAAGGGCAGTTATGTCGTAGGGTTGTACAGCGGCGTTCTCGCAATCATCACTTTCTGCGTGCTGTATCCAATTGCAGCTTACCAGGATCCAAACTATAGATTTCTCGACGACTATCTGAGCGACCTGGGTGTGGGCCCAGGTGCGTGGGCTTTCAACTCTGCACTTATCGTGACCGGTTCTCTCTTGACAGTGTTCGCAATATTTGGGGTGTATCAAGCAATCGGAATTGGCATATGGTCTAGGCTGAGCTCGTCTGCGCTAGCACTATCTGGAGCATTCCTGGTGTGCATTGGAATATTCACCGAGGATTTCGACGAGATACACACATTCTTCTCGTTCGCCTTTTTCATCACATTATTGATCACACTTGGGCTGATGTCCATCGCTATGTTCAGGACCAAGGCACTCGGCTCAATTGGCACTGGAGTTTCGATAAGTGCCTTCGTAGCAGGAGCGGCGTTGATCCCGCTGGGAGCGAATCCATTCACAGAGACCATTGCTGTCTTGACCATACTGGCATGGGGCTCTGCGATTACGATTCTTATGCTTCTGAAGAACCGTGTCCGGGGCTCAAATGAATCACATCTACGCCGTTAAGTGTGCCCTACAATCATTTTAAAACCGTAGAGCAATCAGCATCGCTAAGCAGGCCTGCATTCGCAGGCTGGAATAGAGGTCGAACGAAATGAAAGCCAACGAGTACAGGGAACTTGAGGGGAAATACGGGGCGCACAACTACCACCCGTTGCCAGTTGTACTGTCCAAGGCCAAGGGCGTTTGGGTCTGGGATGTCGACGGCAACAAGTACATCGACATGCTGAGCTCATACTCCGCAATCAACCAGGGGCATCTTCACCCTAAGATTGTCGCTGCGGCAATCGAACAGCTCAACAGGATTTCCCTTTCATCGAGAGCGTTCTCGAACGACAGGATGGGACCGTACCTGAAGAAGCTCTGCGACATCAGCGGTATGGAGATGGCTCTGCCAATGAACACTGGTGCAGAGGCTGTGGAGACTGCGCTGAAGCTAGCTCGCAGGTGGGCGTACCAGAAGAAAGGCGTTCCTGAGAACAAGGGCGAGCTGATAGTCTGCGAGAACAACTTCCATGGGAGGACTACGACTATCATCAGCTTCTCATCGGACCCGGATTCCAAGAAGGGCTTCGGTCCATACACGCCGGGCTTCGTAACCATTCCATACAACGATATCAAGAGCTTCGAGAATGCTATCACCCCGAACACGATCGGTATCATGGTCGAGCCGATCCAAGGTGAGGCCGGTATTAACGTGCCATCTCCTGGCTACTTGAAGGAACTCAGAAGGATATGCACTGAGAAAGGTATTCTGCTCATAATCGATGAGATCCAGACAGGGTTCGCCAGAACCGGCAAGATGTTCGCCTTCGAGCACGACGGAATCAAGCCGGATATCCTCTGTGTCGGAAAGGCACTCGGCGGAGGGTTGTATCCAGTATCGGCAGCACTCTCGACCAGGGAGATCATGAGTGTGTTCACACCTGGCTCGCACGGCAGCACATTCGGTGGTAACCCCCTCGCATGCGCTATCGCAGAGGCCGCTCTGGACGTGCTGATTGATGAGGAACTGACTGAGAGGTCCACTGAAATGGGTGCATACTTCGTCAAGAGGTTGAAGGAAATCAAGACCCCTAAGATCAAGGAGATCAGGGCGAAGGGATTGCTCATCGGTGTCGAGTTCCACCTCGGTCCAAAGGAGACGGTCAGACCGATATGCGAGAAGCTCATGCAGAACGGAGTTCTTGCGAAGGACACCCATGAGAAGACCATCAGGTTCGCACCTCCGCTCACAATCACAACGGATGAGATCGACTGGGCGATGGAGCGGGTCAAGAAGGTCTTTGAAGACTATTGATAAACATCACTGCACGGGGTTTTGAATCCCCGTGGCAATCTTATTTTTCTGAGTTGCATCATATCCCTACTTGGAGTTTGTATGGAAGTTGCGCGAAACGGCAACCTGATCTTTCTGCGTCTCGATCACGACGATGATATTCTGGCCAAGGTTCATGAAATCATCGCATCTGAAAAGTCGACGATGGTCTTTACTACTGGACTGGGGATGATTCACGATTTCGAGTTGGGGTACTTCGATAAAGGACAATACCTGAAGAAACACTACATTGAGCCACACGAGCTTCTCTCGGTCCAGGGTTCAGTGTCCTCCGATGGCGAATCGAGAATCCATATCCACATCACAGTAGCGGACAAGACACATCAGGCCTTCGGAGGTCATCTGCTATCCGGACGGGTCTGGATGAGCAATGAGTTGGTGTTGTTGACGGTCGATGGTGTGCGGTCAAAGCGAGAAATCGATCCGGTCAAGAAAGTCGCAATCCTTCACTTCCAATGACCTGGATCTTCGTTAGGGCAGATCCTTGACCATCAATACTTCCACCGATTCGACCTTGAATCCGGCTGACTTGTACATGCCAAGAGCCTTCTCGTTCTCAGCATCGACCATTAGCAGAATCCGTTCGGCTCCTTGAGACTTCAGCCAATTCACACTATCGAGAAGGAGATTCCTACCCAACCCAAGCCTGCGATGTGATTTGACGACTCCCAGGATGGCCACCCATCCTTCCCTCACACCTTCGCCTTCGACCTTGGGAGGTCTATCCTCACTCATTACGAACCCAACCGTTTTCCCATCGTCCACCGCGAATGTGACTGCAAACACATCGTTTGTAGCCTCGAAAAAATTCTTGAACCTGTCCATTGTGACGGGCGCGTAGTTGAAATGATCTACAAACGATTCGTTTCGAACATCAACGATTCTCGACGACAGGTTTTCGATGTCATCCTCGATGAGTATGCGCTCGACCCGGATGTCTTTCAGGAACGCAGCTTCCTCTGATTCGCAATTCTCGTTTCGAACCATTTCGTAATACTTGCGAACTTCATGGAAACCCGCACTCTCCAACAATCTCTTCTTCCAGGTGTCAATCTGGTAGCACGGGATCTGTGTCGCAGATACGCCGCGACCTGCGAGATACTCGAGGGACTTCTCCAGAAGTATTTCTTCGATTCCGTCACATCTATGGTTCCGCATGACCTCGATGTCGAAATAAGAATCTCTCAATCCATAGGCCAGTCTTGCTCGATCAACAAGTCCATTTGCATAACCGACAGCTTCTCCATCGATGATTGCCAGCCAGGCACCTTTCGGATCGTAATCGCTATCGAGAAAAGTCTCTGCCCTCATCTCATCCGGGTTGACTGTTCTTTGTGAGGGTAGACCTGCTCTTGAATCGTTTGAAACCTTCGCCATCGATTCGACATCATTCTCAGTTGGATGTCGGTACTCTATTCCAGGCATTATTCTCAACACGGATATGCTGGATCTTTTGGATATAGTCTTTGCAGGCATCTTGTTTGAATGATTAGGGATCCAATCTCGAAATCGGACTCTGTATCAACAGCCATCGGTCCAGGCATCGTTATCATGGTTCATCTCTTGTTTCCGCATTTCAAACAAGTATCTCTATGAGCGCAAAGGATTCCTTCGCATTTGGGACATTTCCATCTTATTTTTTCATTCGCAACGAATTTTCTTATCCCATATTCTTGAATATTCTCAAGGTTCTCGATCATGCTCATCCCATATCTGGTCCTATATCTCTTATCCAATTGTCTCATCCTTTTGCATGGGAACTCGTCGCATGAGAAACAGAATCTTGGGGTCTTCAGGTTCATGCACCTTCTAATAATGCATCTGGAATGATGAGGGGTTTTGTTCAGATTTTCATAGTTGCATCCCGGACATCTGTTTTTCACTCTCTGATGACCTAGGCAGATTGCACAATTCATTCCGCACGGAGCGATCAATTTCAGATTCATGGTAACTCCTCTAGAAATCTGGTCTGTCATTCCCCGCCCCTTTGACAGAGATATTCTCCTCATTGCTTGACTATTTACTGGATATAATCGCTTTTCGATATGGCCGGCACCAGAAGTCATTCTTCCCGTTCAAGTTCTTGGCCAAGCCCGCATTGTCTTGTCGTGATGGCATTCAGGAGACGTGCGCGAATGGAATTCGGGCCAGTTCGAGAATCTGAAGGCTATCTGGAATGATATATGCAGAAGTCGTCAATAGCCTCGTCCTAGTGCAACTACTCCTCTGATAATTGAGAGTGCGGCTGCCGGGATTCGAACCCGGGCTTGAAGCTTGGGAAGCTTCAGTCCTAACCACTAGACTACAGCCGCTTGTCAAGCACGAATGTGGCATTTTGATTTAAACATATCCGAATCGGAGACAACCTATGGCGTCTCGATCACTGACAGGAAATGGTAACCGTCCCTCGAGACAATCTCCTTCGAATCCAATATTATGGGGTGTGCGAGCATCGGCCCGTCCGTCACCACTGTATGATACTCTCCGTTCTCTCCTGCCGCATCTATGCCCAAGGTTTCCATCTCTCTGACGATATCAGGTGTCAGAGTCTTCCCGAGATAACTCTTATCCAATACGCCGTCCTTGACGGATACGATCATGGCCTTGAAACCCCTTTCGAAGAACTCGGCCATCAGCTCTCGTCTTCCCGTCTTCCAGAGTGGAAGAGCCGCCTTCATCCCCATCTCCGAACTGACCCTCTCGACCCATTCCCTGTGACCTTCGAGGTCTATGTCACCGAAGACTCCATGGGTTATCCCTTGCTTCTTCAGTTCCTCCAGCGCATCTTTGAATTGCTCTTCATACCCTTCCCAGGAGGCGTTCCTGGTCATCAGTGGGATCCCCATCGCTCTGGCCTGGCTATCGATCACAGAGACGGGCAATCCATGTCCTCGCGATCTATCGCCAGTCTCGATCAACATGGTCAGAAGATTTCTCGGCGATGCTCCAAGCTCGATTGCATGGAACAATGCGAGTGCGGAGTCCTTACCTCCGCTCCAAGAACAAAAGAATGGTGTTTCGGGAACCAGCGTCTCTACTTCACATTTTCGAGCTGGCTTATGATGTTCCATATGAGCGTCCGCCCGTGGAGTGGTATGTTCGGATCATTGGCTAGTTCGTCGAGGATCATGATAGCGCTCGCGCTCCTGATGTCCAAAGCCTCCTCTTTGTGCGACAGTCTCTCCTTTGCTTGTGTCGCACCGCGCCGGATGTTCCTAGGGACCGAGTTGTCCTCGGCCAGCTGGTCCAACACCTCCATGATCTGTCTAAGCTTTGTTTCCATATCCATAACGCTCACCTTCGAAAGTGATTTTTAATGAGGAAAGCGGAGAAAACTATTCCTTCGGCTCTTCCTCAACTTCGACCTTGATCTTGCCTCTTTCCTTGAACGTCGTGACGACCATGAAAGTCTTGGTCTCCTTCACGCCGTTTATGTCTGCGACATTGTCGACTATGAACCTCTTGAGGGCTCCATAATTAGGGAACCTTGCTTTTGCGAAGATATCCGTGTCCCCGGTGACCAGGAACACATCCTCGATATGGTCGTAGGATGCGATCTTCTCCGCGACCTCGTCGGACCCCTTCGTATCAATCTTGAAGCTGATTAGGGCCGTGACTTGTTCCTCACCATAGTACGTCGAGATGATCTCCTCGTACTCCTTCTTGTCCTTATCTTCCATGTCTTCGCCCCCTGATTGAGGATGCCTCTATCCGCGTCGCGCGGTTATCCAAGCTCAGGCGCCCCTAGGGTCAACAAGAGCCTTATCCTATGCATTCCCGGAAGGGACTGCTTGATAAGGTTCGGTACGAGCCCGATGTTACAGGCGTGCGCCTTCGAATTCTTCTTGGAGGTCTATGATCACTTGTTCAAGGATCTCCTCCAAGCTGGCGCTCCTGTACTCTCGCATTCCACCAAGGTCACTCTGAACTCTTGCAACATACGATGCGTTGCTCTTCAGAAACTCAACGTTGCACAAGGGCTCTTCCATCCGTGTTCACCCCATCTGGCCCAGGCACCACCCGAGGCCATGGTTAGCGCGCTGGTGCGCCATATATCCTCTATTATTTAGACCTTTCTTAAATTCCTTCCGGTGACCGGACGGGCCAGAATGCCGTCTGGCACGGGTCTGGGTCTGATGATGGGTGCCTTCAGGTCTGATCCATGCCCTCTAGCATACTCTACCTGACGGGTTTACAATGTTCAAGTTCGGCCAATGCCAGCGACCAAGTATTATATATCGCAGCAACAGTAATCCCAGATCGATGAACTCGGCAGCCAATAGCCTTATCATAATTATAGGCTGATTCTTGCCCCCATTGCCGAGTTTGTATTAGAGGCCTTTTGGAGGGATTTGTTGTTATGAAGAAGTACTACCGAGAACCTGCCGGCGAGACCTTCTCCGGCATAGAAGAGGAGGTTCTCTCTCTCTGGGGACAGGAGAGCATGCTGCTCAAGGTCAAGGAGCGGATGCGCGACGGTGCCCCTCTGTACTTCTGCGAAGGTCCCCCGACCGCTAAGAGCCCGCCCCATTTCGGTGACGCCCTCACGCGCGCGGTCAAGGATGCGTTCCTCAGGTTCCACATAATGAACGGTAGGCAGGTCCTGCCCTACATAGGCGGCTGGGACTGTCATGGGCTCCCAGTCGAGCTGGAGGTCGAGCGGTCTCTGGGACTGGGGAGCAAGGCCGATATCGAGCGATACGGGATCGAACCCTTCAATTCTCGATGCCGCGAGAGCGTCCTCCGCTACAAGGGAGATTGGGAGGAGATGAGCCGGAGGGTCGGCTACTGGATCGATTTCGAGAATGCCTACATGACCATGTCCAACGAGTACATCGAGAGCGTATGGTGGTCAGTCAAGCAATTGCATTCGAAGGGCTTGCTGGTAAAGGACAAGCAGGTCGTCCCTTACTGCCCAAGGTGTGGAACCACCCTGAGCACTCACGAAGTGGCATTAGGTTTCGGCGAGGTCGAGACCAGATACGTCGTCGCCCGTTTCCGGATCGACGAGCTGGATGCCAGCGCCCTGGTCTACACCGAGACGCCATGGACCCTGGTGGCGAACGCCCTGCTCGCGGTCGACGGAAACCAACGCTATGTGCTCATGGAATCATCCGGTGAGAGGTTGCTTCTCAGCGAACCTAGCTCGAAGGTATGGTTGCCTTCGTGCAAGGTGCTTCGCACCTTCTCCGGAACAGAGCTGGTCGGTCTATCTTATGTTCCACCGTTCAATTACTCGGGACGGCCAGGCGATTCGTTCAAGATTGTTCATTCTGACGAGGTAACCAAGGAGGAAGGCACCGGGATAATGCACGTGTGCCCCGCATGCAGCTCGATAGATTTCGAGATAGCAGCGGCCGAGGGTCTCGAATTGTTCGATCCGATCGACGAGACCGCGAGTTTCACGCAGGAAATCCCCGAACTCGCCGGCAAGCTGGTCACAGACTCAAGCACTGATGTTATACGGATGCTAGAGGGCTCAGGGTCTTTGTTCAAATGGGGTCTGATGAAACGGTCATCACCATTTTGCTGGAGGTGTCAAACCCCGCTCATCTACAAGCTAAGAGACGCCTGGCTCATAAAGGCTTCAGATGTGAAGGACGAGATGTCCAGATTGAACCAGAAGATCCGATGGGTGCCTGAGACCTTCCGGGACCTGAGGTTCGGAAACTTCATCGCGGACGCTAAGGATTGGGCAGTCAGCCGGAGTCGATACTGGGGGACGCCGCTACCTATCTGGAGATGCACGGAGGGCCACGAATACTGTGTGGGTTCGGTCCAGGAGCTAAGGGATTCGTCCGAGTCCCCGGTTCCAGATGGATCGGACCTGCACCGTCCTTTCGTGGATGCCGTCACCCTCAGATGCCCACAATGTGGTAGGAGCATGAAGCGTGAGGAATTCGTCCTCGACTGCTGGTACGATTCCGGGTGCGCGCCATTCGCCCAATACCACTACCCGTTCGAGAACAAGGATGTGTTCGATTCACACAGGTCATTGGATTTCATATCGGAATCAGTGGAGCAGACTCGCGGATGGTTCTACACACAGCATGTGTTGAGCACCCTGCTATTCGATGCTCCAGCGTTCACTTCCGTCCTTGTGATGGGTAACGTGCTCGGTGCCGATGGGAAGAAGATGAGGAACGTGCACAAGAACACGGTTTCACCGTCCGAGGTGTTCTCGTCCGTCGGTGCGGATGCATCAAGACTCTATCTCCTTGGAAGCCCGACGTGGGAGTCTGTTCAATTCTCGGAGGAGGATGTGAGGAAGACGATGGTCGGCACGCTCAAGACGCTCCTCAATGTCTACGCATTCTACGCATCCAATGCCAACGCTTACGGTTATACTGGCCAGGAGGCTGGAACCAAGACTCACGACCTGGACACCTGGATCCTATCCCGATTGAACACGACCATCGTTGAGGCCAGGAACGGATTCGACGACCTCGAGGTCCACCGGGCAGTGAACTCGGTAAGGGAGTTCGTGGAGGATTTGAGCAACTGGTATGTTCGCAGGTCCAGGCGCAGGTTCTGGGTCGAGAGCGATCCACTCGACCGCTTCTCCGCACATTCCACGCTCCATGAATGCCTCACGATATTGTCCAGAATAATGGCTCCGATCACACCTTTCTTCGCGGACTGGCTCTATAGAAACCTGAAAGGGGCCAAGGGAAGCGTGCATCTCGAGGACTATCCAATCGCTAACGAGGAACATTCCAACAAACCGCTTGAGCTGCAGATGGCCATTGTTCGGAGGGCAGTCGAAGCCGGCCGTCTGGCCCGTCAGAACGCAAACATAAAGTTGAGACAGCCGCTCGAAGAGGTAGTGATAGCCGCCAGCAATGACGATGTATGGACGCTTCGCAGATATGAGAAGATGATCTCCGAGGAGCTGAATGTCCGATCAGTGAAGTGCATCGAATCCAGGGAGAGCATGGTGGAGTATACCATATCGGCGAACCTCAGGACCCTCGGTCCGAGGTTCAAGGAAGGGGCCGAGGAGGTCTCGAAACTGCTCGAGATGGTCGATGGTAGCGAACTGGTTAGACACCTGAAGACGAAGGGAAGGCTGCGTCTGGGAGGCTACGACCTCTACGAGGAGGATGTCATCATCAGCGAGACGCAGAAATCAGGATACACCCACGCATCGATGGATGACATGCATGTCTACTTCTCGACCAAGATGAATGCGAAGCTCAAGATGGATGGCCTCGCTAGAGAAGTCATCAGACGAGTACAGCACATGCGAAAGGAGCAGGGTCTGGCTTTCGATGACCTCGTCGTCGTGGAGTATTCGGCCCATCCGGACATCGAGGCGGCCATCGTCGCCCATAAGTCCCGTCTGGAGACGGAAACGCATGCGAAAACCTACTCGAAGTCCACCTCGCTCCAAGATGCCAAGAAGTGGACGGTCAACAAGATGCCGCTCGAGCTTGTGGTCAGGAGACTCTGACCTTCTTCTTCGGTCCCTTGGATATCGATTTCTCCATCAGGTATGCGTGCTTCTTGGCGCCGTAATAATCCTTCACCATGGTCTTCAGGACATACCCGTGTTTGAGGTATAGGTTGATGGCTGCGGTATTCTCTATGCCGACCTCGAGGCCACTCTTCCGAACCCCTAGGATCGCCATCCTCTTCTCGCATTCAATCAAGAGGCGCGAACCAAGCCCCTTCTCGCGTCTGCCATCCATGACTGCTACGGAAGCTATGCGTCCTTCCCCGCACCTCTTCGAGAACATGCACATGGCCGCCCCTATGATCGCCCGTTCGTCGACAGCGACCAACGCTATGGTATCGTTCCTGACGACGAATGCGGTGACGGTCTCCTGCTCGAACCGTCTCTCATCGAAACATTCCGCCTCCAAGCGCATGATGCCTGGCAGGTCCTTCATGGTGGCGACCCTAACCTTCACAGACGGCATACGACGCCGCCATGATATGTTCGTTGCGCTTCATCCGAAGGGCTTATATTCGCCATGAGACTTCAGCATCTGGATGGTCCCGATAAAGAACGCCGTCTCAAAAGAAATGGTGGGCAAGAACGTCCAGGTACGTGGATGGATCTACCGCACCAGGAGCAGCGGCGGAATAGCGTTCATAGTCATGCGCGATTCGACAGGCATAGTCCAGGTTACCGTCAAGAAGGGTTCTGTCCCGGACGAGGACTTCGTCTCAGCCACCGATAGCGGTATCGAATCCTCGGCAGTAGTCGAGGGCACAGTCGCGGAGGACAAGCGCGCACCAGGTGGTTACGAGATACGCGCGAGCCGATTCATTCTAGTGGGCAAGGCTGAACCATTCCCGATCACGGAATATCAAAGCACCGAGCTTCTTCTGGATCTGAGACACCTATGGATAAGATCCAGGGAACAGACCGCGATCATGAGGATCAAGGATTCACTTCTAAGAGGGGCACGCAACTGGTTCCATGAGAACGATTACACTGAAGTAACGCCCCCTATCATCACAGGGGTCGCTCCGGAAGATAGTACCACCCTGTTCCAGATGAAATACTTCGACAGGATAGCATATCTATCACAGAGTGCACAGTTCTACCTGGAATCGCTCATATTCTCGTGCGACAAGGTCTGGGCTCTCACTCCATCTTTCAGGGCGGAGAAGTCGAGGACTCCCAGACATCTGGCGGAATTTTGGCACCTTGAGATGGAAGCGGCCTGGCTTACAAACGAAGAGAACATGCAGGTGCAGGAGCAGATGGTGACCGCCATGCTGCACAATGCGGCTGATGAATGTCCCAGCGAGCTCGCGATGTTCAAGCGTGACCCCGCAGCCCTGAAGAAGATCGTGCCACCGTTCGAAAGAATGCCCTATGGAGAGGCTATGCAGTACCTGCAGGGCAAAGGGTTCGACATGTCATGGGGAGACGACCTAGGCGCAGTCGAGGAGCGCGAGCTTACAAAGGACCGCACCATCCCGATGTTCGTGGTGAACTATCCGAAGGAGCTCAAGCCGTTCTACATGAAGGAGAACCCGGACGACCCGCGCACATACAAGAATAGCGACTTGCTGGCGCCGGAAGGCTTCGGCGAGATAATCGGCGGCAGCGAGAGGGAGACGGACAACGCACTCATTCTCGAGAGACTGCGCGAGAAGGGCGAGCCCTTGGAGAACTACAGTTGGTATCTGGATCTCAGAAGGTATGGGTCGGTCCCACACTCTGGGTTCGGTCTGGGAACGGAGAGGATCGTGACATGGATATGCGGTCTGGACCATATCCGCGACGCGATACCATTCCCGCGCACGGTCTCTAGGGTGTTCCCCTAGGACACCCTCAGGTCAGAGTCCGGCCATCTTGGCACAGTAATCTACATAGATCCTTGCAGCTTTCGCAACATCCTCGACCTTGATCCATTCATCCGGGATATGACACGATGTCGGGTCGCCGGGTCCACATATCATGAGCTTGTCATTCGCTGACTTGAACATCACCATCTCAGTGGCGTAGGGCACCGCGAGCACCTTCGTATCCGGCCCTATGATCTCCTTGAGGATCGTGACAGCTTCTATCGAGGGATCAGTTCCGACAGGGTCGAGTTCGTGAAGTATCTTGATCTGGTATCCGTCATCGCCTATCCTCTTACGTACCTCGCTGAGCACTGCCGATGTGTTCATTTCCGGTGGATATCTGACATCCACCTCGACGGTGCACTCTGCCGGTATCACGTTCGTCGCCGTGCCTCCTCTTATGACGTCCACGGTGAGGGTCATGTGCTCGACCGGGTCCTCAGGGGGCACCTGGAGGTCCTTCATCTTGTGCAGCAGGTCAACCATCTTCACGATCGCATTCTCACCAAGAGCTGGCATGCTCGCATGGGCAGACTTGCCAAGCGTGCTGATCTCGAACTGCACGAGCCCTTTCTCCCGGATTACGATGTCGAAGTCAGTGGCCTCGGTGACCACAACCGCCGGAGCGTTCTTCACCGCGGGGTCGACCGAAGCAGCCGCCGCACCAGCCATCGAAGATTCCTCGTCCGTCGTAAAACACAGCGAGAACGGTATCTTCGCCTTGACCATCTCCTCTGCTGCTAGCAGCATGGCAACACAGCCACCCTTCATGTCTCCTGTGCCGCGACCGTAGAGGATGCCGTCGATCATCTCTCCCTGCTTCTTCGTCCATCCAGTGCCTATGGGGACGGTATCGAGATGTCCTGACAACATCACACCGTCCTCCATGAACTGGCCTATCATCGCAGGGGTGTCTTTGGAACCGTAGTTCCTGATATGCATCCCCAGCTCCTTCATCACCTTCGTCACATAGTCCGCGACGGGCTGTAGGGGCTCGTTCTCCGCTGATCTGATCAGTACTAGTTCTGTGAGCATCTTCTCCGCTTTGCTTATCAAAGTATCACCGTGTCTTCTTGCCCGCAATCCGTTCGGATATCGCGACGATGAGTTTGGACAGGTTCTGCAGGTCCTTCAGGCTGGCGCACTCGGTCGGAGAATGCGTGTACCTCATCGGTATCCCCAGTGGCATCATGAGCGCGCCGAAATCCTGCATGACCGCACCATCCGTGGCCCCTCCACCCGTGCCGTATTGCAGGGGTATCTTCTTCTCCTTGGCGATCCCCTCTATCATCTTGCGCAACTTGGGGGATGCGATGGCCGCGTGGTCGAGCATCCTCAGCGCAGGTCCGCTTCCGAGCAATATCCTCTCATAGGCGTCGCCCTGCATCGGCCCGTCCGTGGTCGTCATCGTGTCGACGGCGAAGACATAGTCGGGCCTCATGGAGAAACCGACGACCTTGGCTCCCTTGAGCCCTATCTCCTCTTGCACGCTCCAGACGAATATGAGCTTGACTGGCAGCTTCCTCTTCCTGAGGATTTCTATCGCATCCAAGAGGACGGCGCAACCGGCGCGGTTGTCTATGCCGCGCGCGCAGACGATGTCGTTTCCGATATACGAGACGTCTTTCTTGAATACCATCGGGTCCAGGACCCTTATCCCGAGCTTCTCGGTCTCTTTCCTGCTCCTAGTGCCGACATCTACCCTTACCTCCTCCCAGCTGACGACCTTCTTCTTGTCGTCGCTCTCGGTCATCAGATGGGGCGGTTTCAGGCCCAGCACTCCGTTGACGGTCCCTTTCTCCGTCTTGATTTCGACTACCCTGCCTACGAGCGTGCGGTCGTCTATCCCGCCCAGCTTGCGTATCCTGAGGGATCCGTCGTTCTCCAATTTGCTGACGATTAGCCCAAGTTCGTCCATGTGCGCAATGAGCACTACCTTGGGACCGGTGTCCCCGACCGTGCAGATCAGGTTCCCTATGTTGTCCTCTTCGGTCTTCAGCCCCATAGCCTCGACCTTGGACCTGATGAACTCCCTTATCTCGTCCTCGAACCCGGACACTCCGGGCACATGGATCATCTCTTCCAGTAGCTCCTTCATTCTAAACCCCCTTGACGAACGGTGGTCTGACCACCTCTGCGGGGACGAACGTGTCCCGCACCTTTATCTCGACCTTAGTGCCAATCTTGGACATTCCGACGGGCACATATCCCATGGCGATGCCCTTCCTGAGCACCGGGGACATCGTGCCGCTCGTGACCTTGCCTACCTTGCTCCCATCAATCATGATGTCGTAACCGTGTCTGGGTATACCCTTGTCCGTGACCATCATGCAGACCAGCTTGTCATACTCCTTGGACGCTCGCTGCTCCTCCAGCACGTTCTTGCCAAGGAAATCGTGCTTCCAATCGACTACCCAGGATGGTCCAGTCTGGAGGCTCGTCTGAGTCCCCTCGAAATCAGTGCCAGACAACAACAGCGCCTTCTCGAGTCTGAGCGTGTCCCTCGCGCCCAGACCGATCGGCTCGATGCCGAACGCCTTGCCCTTTTCGAGCACCGCTTTCCAGACATCGACGGCGTCCGCATTCTCGCATATTATCTCGAATCCGTCCTCTCCAGTGTAACCGGTCCTTGAGACGAGCGCCTTTATCCCGTCCCCTGGACCGTTGCGATAGACCCTCCCCTTCAGGAGTTCCGTCTTTGGCTCCGAGCCACGAGCCTTGATGCGGTCCAGCCGCGCGAAGGCCGCCCAGAAGAAGCCGACCTTCGACAGGTCGACAGTGGTCAAGCTCGCGAGCACATCCTTAGCAGTCGGTCCCTGGACGGCGATGGCTGCCAGGTCCATTGACATGTCGACGAGCTCCTGATTCCGGAGATGGCTCTCGACCCACTTCCTCATCTTCGAGGTCGTCGCAGCGTTCGGTACCATGAAATATTCATCAGGCCCCAGAGGCGAGGCGATCGTGTCGTCCAGGATGTGGCCATGTTCGTCCAGCAGATGTGAGTAGACGCATTTGCCCTGAGGCGCCCTTCGGACATCGTTCGTCATGAGGGTGTCGATGAGATCTCCGGCACCCTCACCTCTGATTATGAAATCCCCCATGTGGGACACATCGAATGCACCACATGCTTTTCGGACGGTCAAGTGCTCCTCGATGATCGACCTGTACTGGATGGGCATCTCCCATCCCGCGAACCAGACCATCTTCCCTCCGAGCGCGACATGTTCTCCGTGAAGAGGCGTCCTGTTCATGCAACGGAATCGGACTAGTTATGCAAAAGCTTTGGGAACATAAGCAAAAGAATCGCCAGATAAACGGCTCAACGATACTGGTCGATCAGCTTCATCATATCCTTCTCGAGGCCGACGCTCATGGCTGGAGCCTCGATCACTTCCACGTTCCTCTCAAGAAGTGCCAGCTCCTTCTCGCTGAAGGCGTCTGGGCTTATCGGTATCAGGACCACTGACTTGCTCTGCATGACCTGCTCGTTTATGTGCTCGGCGAACCTGAGCACCTGCTGGAATCCGTTGTTGATCACCAGGTACTCGAGCCCGTCGATGATGACGACGCACTTCTCGTACCTCTCGATGAACGAGGAGATCATGGTCGCGAGCGTGCCTATGCTGGTCGGGTTGTGATGGTCCTTTCCCGGGGTGTGGCTCAACCACAGGATGCGCGTATCGCCCAGATCGAAAGCCTCTTTGACCTTCTCAGGGTACTGACGGGTGACGCATAATCCCGGAATGCTGTCAGAAATCGCGTTCTCAAACAGTTTGTAGGATAGGAAAGGCTTCCGCTCCCTGACTACGTAACACATTCCCGCTTCGGGACGGATCAGCTCCATCTGGTTCGAGATCTTCTCTTCCGAACCGATGTCCTTATCCTCCACGATGTCTGTGACTGAAACGGCCCTATTTATATATTGCCATTTCCCGTAATATAACTGTCCAGTAATCGTCAGATAGATTAATCTAGCATTTGTGTGACTTTCTGCTGAAGAACCTTGGCCGGGATGTCTAGAAGTGTTATGACCGTGGTCTTTCCCGATATTCCTGGGCCGCTCTTCTTGGCGCTTACGATGCCTAGCGTATCAAGGTCCTTCATCAATGTCCAGAACGCGGTGTGTGCTCGCGGCTTCTCGTCGTACTCCTCGCACGCGACGCTGTAGGCGGATTCCGCATCCTTGGTGGTTATGTACGCTTTGCCCTTGGACGCCCTGGCTATCCCCAGGAGTGCGAGTTTCTGATGCTTCTCGAGGACGCTCAGCTTCGATTCTGTTATGGAGCTGTAAGCCTCGGCCTTCGCGCCTCTCACGTGCTCCACGTTGATCATGCCCTGCCCTTCCTCATCCGCCAGCATGCCAGCTTTCTCCAGGATCTCGATGGCGAATCTGGCATCACCCCATTCGGAGGACACCTCCGCCATGAGGTCAATGGAATCATCGTCCACCGAGCCTTCGTGCAGCGCGAGTTCGGTCCTCTGGGCTATTATGTCCCTCAGTTCCTCGCAGGAGTATTTCCCGAACTCGACCACATTGGTCCGCTTGAATGTGCTGGCAGATGCCGAATCGATCATATCGAAGATGTTCTTCTGCGATATCAGTATGACCGACACGAGCGGTCTCGAGTCGACCTTCTCCTCTCCGAACCGCGTGAGTTTGTAGATTATGTCTGGGCCAGCCTTCTTCAGAAGCACGTCCGCCTCATCGAGTGCCACGACCAGGTGTACCTTGCGCTTCTCGAGGTCCTTCCTCAGGATCCTGAGCATCTCAGTTATGCTGAAACCTCTGTCGGGGAAGTTGGGCTGGAAGTGGTTGACTATCTGTAGGACCACCGCGGATTCGCTGTTCCTCTGCCTGCAGTTGACGATGGTCCAATCGATCGCCACCTGCTTCTTCTCGCCATGCTCCTTGAGGTCCATGCAGAATCTCTTGGCAGTGGCCGTCTTGCCAGTGCCAACGCTGCCCGTCAGCACGGCGTTCTGCGAGGAATTCTCCTCGATCACGGGCCTGAAGAGCATGACCAGCTTCCGCATTTGCGTCTCTCTGTGCACGAGTTTGGGCGGGACGTAGTCGAACGACAGAGTACGTTGATCCTTGAAGACGCTCTTACCAATAGATTCCCACATCTGACTCAGCCTGAGGACTTGGCTGGCTATCTACTTCGCCGTATTTTAAAGGATTCGCGTCCATGTCGCCCGGGGAAATGATTTTATGTCATTACGCCGGTCGAAGGGCGGTGTGAGGATGGCTTCGGAAGAGGATATCATCAGTTCGGTGTTGAAGAGCACGAAATCCCTGTTGCAGTCGGAGACGCTCATCGTCGATGCTGTCCAGGAGCTCGTGAAGGACGAGATCAAGAGGCACATGAGGGAGAGGCTCGACGCGGACCCTGCCTTGAGGGCGGAGCTGAAGAAAGCCATCGAGGAGATGCTCGAGGCGAAGCTCCACGAGGCATACGCCCTGCTGAAGATCGGCAAGTGCGGTGCCAAGCTCGGCATCTCCATGGTGCCTCCCGAGATGCGGAAGGAGATAGGGCACGAGCTGGCGTCGATATTCGAGAAGGAAATGTCGAAGATTCTCGAACAGGATTGAGAAAATCAGACGTTCGCACAGCTGTGACTCTGCCTGATATAGGATAATGACCCAT
The DNA here is from genome assembly GCA_963719945.1 of uncultured Thermoplasmata archaeon. Lineage (GTDB taxonomy): Archaea > Thermoplasmatota > Thermoplasmata > UBA10834 > UBA10834 > UBA9653. The sequence continues at coordinate 220,031 of CAVRDX010000004.1, forward strand.
CCAAATTGGATGGATTAAGGGATTCAAATAAGAGGTTTGAAAGAACAGTGGTGAAGGGGGGTTTCAGCCGAAGAGCGCGCTAAGACCAGCTGCTGCCTCTTCCTCAGAGACTCCCTTTTCCTCTTTCTCTTCTTTCTTTTCTTCCTTCTTGTCGGCGGGTCCAGCAGCTGGTGCCGCAGCGGCCATTGGTGCAGCGACTGCAGTTGCGATCGCTTCGTCTATGTTGACACCATCGAGGGCCGCGGTCAATGCCTTGACGCGTGTCGCGTCTGGCGTGACACCGGCGGCCTTCAGGACGCTTGTTATGTTCTCTTCGGTCACCGGCTTCTTCGCCGCGTGCAGGACCATCGCGCTGTACACATACTCCATTCTTCTGCCTCCTTACATCGATTATCCGAATAGTGCCCCGAGGCCGGCCGCAGCCTCATCCTCAGAGACCTTCTCTTCCTTCTTGTCCTCTTTCTTCTCCTTCTTGCCATCATCGGACTTCGGCTCTGATGGCTTAGGGGCTGCGCTCAGTATGCCCTTGAGCTCGTCGTCCAACCCCTCAGTGGGGACCTTGGACGCGAGGGACAACATCTGGGCGTTCGCCTTCGACAACATGAGCTTGATAGTCTCCTCATTCGCTATGTTCGCGTTGACTGCGAGGTTCAACGCGTTCATATGTGCCTTCGAAAGCATCGGTCTGATAGATACCGTAGTCGGGAAGGATACGAAGACTGCCAGGTTGAGGGCGCCGGCCGCAGCCTGCTTCACCATTGAAAGGTATGCCTCATCATCGATCGCGAGGACGTCCTTGCCGTATACAATACCGTTCTCGAATGCTGCGTGGAGATCGAGGCCCACAGTCATTGGGTATATCTCCAGCTTCGAGAGGACGAGTGCGACATCCCTGGATATCGTCTCGCCCTTCTTCACCAGTACCTTGTCCTTCTTGATGACCACTTTCCCCTGCTCGATTGCCGCAGGAAGTCCTGCCTTCTGCAGGTCTCCCACGATCGGGCCGGGCTTGAATGGCGTGTCGCCAGCCTTGATCTCGATGTCCTCTGGGGATATCTCCCCTCCCTTCGCGGGCATCTTGGTCTTGGTGGCGTCCAACTGCTTGAACAATTTGAATGGATTGAGTGAGGATATGACTACCGCGCACTGTCCGTCGACAGCATCGGTGAGCTTTTCGACCCCCTTGATCTGCTTCCCCACATCCTGCAGGGCCAGCTTCATCAAGGAGTTCTTGAGCATCATTATCTCGGCCGAGTCACGCAGGTTCGCCCTGATCGTCTGGAAAGCAGGCGCGGGAACCCCGTGTATGTCGACCACGCCGATGACCTTGCCCTTTGCTATCCTGGCGGATAGTTCGGCGACGGCCTGCTTCTTCTGACCTGCAACGTGCGCCGTCATCTCATATCACCTTGAATGAAGGGCCCATGGTCGTTTTGACATAGGCCGATCGGATGTTCATCTTGCCTCTCTCCAGCTTGGATGTCAGCCTCTTGATCACCGCATCGAGGTTCTCAGCGAGCTGTTCTGGAGTCATCTCCTTCGTTCCGATTGGCAGGTGAAAGGTCTTCTTGTCCCTCGTCCTGACGGTGACGCTCACCTTCAGCTTCTCTATGACCGTCTTCGGGTCCGAGCCTGGCGGGATCGGCTTCGGCATCTTGCCCCTGGGGGCGAGGATTATACCTAGCCTCTTACCGATCGTGGGCATCAGAGGTGCTTCGGCTACGAAGAAATCGTTCGCCCTGGCGAACTTCTTCGCCTTCGTCTTGTCCTTGGCTATCTCCTCGATCTCCTCTGGTTGTACGATTGCATCGGCGACGCCTTTGGCCTTCACTGCCATCTCAGAACCGCCGAATACGCCGACCTTGACCTCTCTCCCACGTCCGTGCGGGAGCATGACCTCCTCTTGTATCCTGTTCTTCGGATTGCTGAGGTCAATGTCCTTCAGGTTTATCGCGAGCTCGACCGATTCTACAAAATTCCTTTTCTTGGACTCGGCCTGAAGCTTCTTCATGATTTCAATCAGATGTTGGTCTACCACTGTGAACCCTCCGCTGTAGTCCCTGCGAGCACGAAAGCTCTCCTACATGCCTAGGGAAATGAGCGAATGACGAATTGGTTTATAAGCCTTTCGTGTCCCCAATGTCGCCATCTGGCGACTGGCTAGAATCAGTCGGGGCTCTTCATGGCATCATCAGGCAAATGATTTAACGCTGCCGAGGCAATGCATAGCATGCCTTGGAGGGCGAGCAGGTTGGTTCGGAGGATAGTGATAGTCGGCGCTGGTTGCGGCGGGGGTACGGCTGCCCAATTCGCGAGGAAGACGGACCGTGTGGCCGAGATTACAATGATAGAGCGAGAGAACTATCCACAGTATTCTCGTTGCGGTCTACCCTATGGCATATCCGGGGTCATACCGGAGCTTACGAACCTGATCGAGGCACCCGAGGAGCGATTGAAGAAGAACAGGATAGGTCTCATGCTCGGCACCGAGGTCACTTCCGTTGATCCAGGATCAAAAGTGGTCCACGCTAGGAAGTCCGATGGTGAGGGGGTCGAACTCCCTTACGACAGCCTGATCTTGGCGACGGGCGCGATGGCTTGGGTGCCAAACATCAAGGGCGCGTTCAAGGAAGGCAGCGAGGAGTTGAAGCAGGGCGTCTTCGTACTTCGGACGATCGAGGATGCCAGGGGGATACAATCCCTGGCGTCCAAAGGCAAGCGAGCAGTGGTCGTGGGTGCGGGCCTGGTCGGGTTGGAGGTGGCAGAGGCCCTCATGGTCCGCGGATGCAAGGTGACCATAATCGAGTACCTGTCAAACTGCATACTCGCGATGGTCGATGATGACATGGCCCAGATGATGGCCGATGCCATCAGGCGACATGATGTGAAGATGTTCAACGAGTTCGAGGTCACCGAGATACTTGGCGATGACCACGCGAACTGTGTGGTCGCAGTCGACCGTAAGACCAAGGAGGAGCGGACGTTCTACGCCGATGTGATAGTCATAGCCACCGGCCAGAGGGGAGAGACCAAACTGGCCAAGCAGGTCGGGTGCGATGTCGGGGACACCAAGCAGATCGTCGTTGATGACAGGTGCGAGACATGCATGAAAGGCGTCTTCTCCGTTGGTGATTGCACGGAGTATCCTGATCTGATAACTGGAAAGCCGACCGTGAGCGGATTGGGCACGATAGCCGTCAAGATGGCCATGGTGGCCGGCATCAACGCCGCGGGAGGGGACGAGAGGCTGCCGAAAGGTTTCCTGCAGACTAGGGCAACGGAACCTTTCGGATGTCAGGTGGCTGCAGTTGGGCCAACATCCGCGCAGCTGGAGCAGCACGGCATCAAGCCGATCATCGGCAAGGTCCGAGGGTTCACGTTGCCAGACTACTATCCTGGCCGGAAGGAAATATACGTCAAAGTCCTCGCACACCCGGACGATGGGAAGATACTGGGCGCTCAGATAGTCGGGGAGGACAGGGTTCACATGCGGGTTAACGCGTACGCAGTCGCCCTACAGGCGGGCATGACGGTGCACGAGTTCGCGCAGCTGGAGACCGCATATTGTCCTCCCGCAGCGCCAACCATGGACGTGATCACGATCGCATGCGAGGCTGTCAGACTTAAGCTCGCCAGAGGCGCAGCTAAGAGTTGACACTCCCTACATGAGCCAGGTGGTCTTAGAAAACGCCCGCGTAGCCGCCAGCGTCCATTTCCTTAATGAGGTCCTTGGGGTCCTTGCCATCCACGGTCACTCCCATGGACACGCATGTTCCGACGACCTCTCTGAACCTGGACTTCTTGTCCTTGCCCAGCATCGAGTCCTTCTTCATCTCTGCGATCTTCAGAGCCTGCTGGATGCTCAGGTTGCCGACCTTGGTCGACTTGGGGCTGCCGCTCCCCTTCTCGATCTTGATCTCCTTCAAGATCAGCGCGGTCGTGGGCGGCGTACCAACCTTGATCTCAAAACCCTTCGTCTTGGGATCGACGGTGAGTGTGATTGGCACTTTCATGCCTGCGAAAGCCTTCGTCTTCTCGTTGATTGCGTTTACTACCTGTATCACGTTGACTCCCATTGGACCGAGCGCCGGACCAAGTGGTGGTCCAGGTGTTGCTTTTCCCCCGTCCACTAGGACTTCGAGTTTCTCTGCCATTGAGCTCACTTCTCCTTTTCAAGAACTCGGACGTGGTCTCCCCGTATCGTCACCGGGATCGGGACCATCGCCTCGAATAGTTCGACTGTTATCTCTTCCTTGTTCTGATCGATCTGCTGGACCCTGGCCTTCTCACCCTTGAACGGTCCAGCTATGAGTTCGACTATGTCTCCCTCGACTATGCCGGCCACGATCGGCTTCGGCGTCAGGAAGTGCTCGATCTCGGCGAAGGTGGTCTCTCCCTTGACCATGCCTCTCGTACGCCTTACTCCCTTCACCACTTCCCTGAGGGCGTCCGTGTTCATCGCCTCGACGAAGACGTAGCCCCGGATAGTCGCCGGCGACAGGATCGCGAACACTCCCATCGGCTTCGGTTTCGCTCTGCTGGCGATGGAGTCTGCGACCGTCTTCTCGTGACCTATGGATGTCTTGACTGCCAGGATCGACTGTCTGGCCGTGGCCTGAATCGTGACGACGTCGTTGACGCCAGGATCGTCCTTCAGAGCCGCGCTGATCAGCACGGTCACCTTGTCTCCGAACCTAGCACCAGAAGGCGAGTTGATCCTCAGGGTGAAGTTCTTCTCCTCGCCAGGCATGATGTCGAAAGAGGCTTCGTTGGTCTGATCGGCCGTTGGCGTGTTCTCCCAGACAACACCCACCGCGTCGTAGAGTTTGACGAACCATTCCGGTGAGCCTTCCTCGGTCGCGGAGAAGACAGTATCGATCTTCAAAGAAACCGAATGAGTCTGCCCGTCGTCCATGATTTTCAGGTTCATCTCGCACTCGGTCGAATCGCCCGATGGGACCGACCTCTTGGTCTCCCCTTGGATGACGAACTGCAGATTCTTCGAGCCAGATGGTGCAGGGCGGTGCTCCTCCTTCTTCGGCTCCTGCTTTTTTGGATTTACATCAAACAATCCCAAAATAATCCCTCGTATCTCATAGTGTGCTGAAACCTCAGCTGAACGCCTTGACAATCATATCGGAACCGTATTCGAATATCCAATAGATCAGGAACCCCAGCCCTCCGATCAGTACCAGTCCTATGGCGACTGTCTGAGTGACCTTGATGTACTCCTCACCTGTCGGCTTGCGCGCCATCTTCAGCACTCTGCCGTACTTGCCCTTTCCGACATGCTTGGTCTTCTCCTCGATCTTCCTCTGAAGATCCCAGGATTTGTCAACTATGTCTGCCATCTTGTTCCTATCCTATTCACATCTACTTGATGAAATCCAGCCCCATCGCCTCGTTCTTCCTGTTCTTCTTGGGGCCCAGGATGTGCCTGGATTTCACTCCGGTTATGACGACCATGACCCTCACAGTCCTTTCGAGGGTCTCATCGATGGCCGCACCCCAGATGATCCTCGCACCCGGGCTGATCTTAGATTGGATGACTTCGGCGACCTGTTCGGCCTCGCTCACGGTCATGTCGGAGCCTCCCGTGACATTGACGAGCGCTGCGGTCGCTTCTGATATGTCCAGCTCTATCAACGGTGAGTTGATTGCTTCGGTGACCGCTGCCACAGCCCTGTCGTCGTCGTCCGACTCGCCCAGTCCTATCATGGCGACTCCGCCAGCCTTCATGACGGTCTTGATATCGTTGAAATCCAGGTTTACCAGTCCGGGTTTTGTGACTATTTCCGTGATGCCCTTTATGGACCTCATCAGGACCTCGTCCGCTACCTTGAACGCCGCGTTGAGGGATAGCTTGGGGACGATCTCCAGTAGCTTGTCGTTAGGTATCACAATGACTGTGTCCGCGACGCTCCTGAGCCTGTCCAATCCCCATTCCGCATTCTCGGCCCTTATCGAGCCTTCCGCCTGGAACGGGTATGTGCATATTGCGATCGTGAGCGCTCCGCACTCCTTCGCCACCTGAGCGACGAACGGTGCAGAACCGGTCCCGGTACCGCCACCGAGTCCGCATGTGATGAATACTATATCAGCTCCGACGACGGATTTCTTGATCTCTTCCTCCGCCTCCCTGGCAGCCTCCTCGCCGACCTGCGGCAAGGCGCCCGCCCCGAGCCCTCTGGTGACACGCCTTCCGAGGAGTATCTTGTGTGGTGCGCGCGTCATCAGGAGGTGCTGAGCGTCTGTGTTAGCAGCGTACAGTTCAGCTCCGATGATGCCCGCCTCGGCAAGCCTGTTTATCGTGTTGGAGCCGCCGCCACCGCAGCCGAAGATCCTGATTGTGGTCTTCAGACCTTGCAGTATCTTCTGCAACTCCTCATCTTCCGCCGTGAAGGATTGGAAACCTTCCGGTCTCTTCATCTGATTTTCTTCAATTGCTATGAGGGCACTGTCGACGAGGGACTTCATCTCGGGCCTCCGTGGCATTGTACACGTATAGTGAACGTGACAAAGTGGCAACGGCGAGCCAAGCTCACCGGTTGAGTGGACCGTAGCTGATTGGGTATCTTAAACGTTTCGGAGATATTTTGGGGCGTCAGCGGACCAAATCCACCTCGCCGATGCCCTTGTATCTCTTCTCCGTCGGCTTCCCGAGTATCTGAGCCGACTTGACTCCCGTAGCAACTATCATGACCCGGACGGTCTTGTCCAAGGCAGGGTCCACCGCCGCTCCCCATATTATGCGGGCGTTCGGTCCCACACGCGCCTGTATCTCTTCCGCGGCGCGCTCCGCCTCTGATATCGTCATGTCCGTTCCACCTATGACATCGATTAGCACGCCATTGGCCTCGCTTATGTCGACATCGAGGAGCGGTGAGTTGATCGCTTGTTCTATCGCTTCCATGATCCTATCGTCGCCGGGGGCATCCGATTCTCCGAGCCCGATCATTGCGACTCCGGCACCCTTCATTATGGTCTTGACATCGTTGAAGTCGAGGTTCACCAGACCCGGTCTCGTTATGACCTCGGTGAGTCCCTTTATGGATCTCATCAAAACCTCATCTGCTACCTTGAACGCCGCGTTGAGTGAGAGTCTCGGGACGACCTCGAGCAGTTTGTCGTTGGGTATTACAATGACGGTGTCAGCGGCATCCCTGAGCTTGTCCAGCCCCCATTCCGCGTTCTCCATCCTCATCTTGCCTTCTCCCTTGAACGGGAGCGTGGCGACAGCGATGGTGAGTGCACCCATCTCCTTGGCCATGCGCGCGACGACGGATGCCGCGCCCGTCCCGGTACCGCCACCGAGACCGCAGGTGATGAAGCAGATGTGAGTGTCGGTGAGGATCTTCTTGAGCTCGTCCTCCGCCTCTCTCGCAGCCTCTTCACCTATCTGTGGGAGTGCACCTGCACCCAAGCCCCTCGTGACCCTGCGGCCCAAGAGGATCTTATGAGGTACCCTGAGAACGAGGAGATGTTGAGCATCCGTGTTGGCTGCGTACAGCTCCGCACCTATGATACCTTCATCATGAATCCTTGCAACAGTGTTGGTTCCACCTCCACCAACACCTATGATCTTGATGTTTGTCTTGAGACTCCGCAATATCTGCTCGAGCTCTGCGTCCACTCTTTGATCCTGACCCAGCATCCCCGCTTCGGCGATACCAGTCCCAGGGCTTGCCTCTCTTGCGATTGCGTCTTCGACGAGTGATCTCATCATGTTGTTTCACCCCTATCAGAGGCGACAGCGTCTGTCTCGCTACGCCACTGGCTAGTGCATCCCACGCGCGCGTCGCGTACGTGATAAAATCGCGATGTGAGTATAAAAAATGTTCGCAAACTGATAGATGACCACAAGTGCCGACGATTCTCTCGCGGAGGTATATCGCGCGCAATCTTTTTCCAGAGATACATAGATTTGATTTAAGTGAAGATACGCGCACACGTCGTTTTCGAAGGGCTCGTGCAGGGAGTGTTCTTCCGAGCGAACGCTCAGATATGCGCTCGACGCCACGGATTGACTGGATGGGTCAGGAACTTGTCCGATGGGAGGGTGGAGGCAGTGTTCGAGGGCGATGAGGGATCGGTCGATTCGGCGATAGAGTGGTGCTCCAACAGGCAGCCGCACGCGAAGGTTGAGCGGAGCACGGTCGACAAGTCAGAACCGACCGGTGAGTACGGTGATTTCTCGATCACGCATTGAACCGGATCACTTGACGATGATTATCGATGCGAGCGCGACCGCGGCGACGGTCATGCAGATCGAGGGGTCGGCCCCGACCAATAGCACTGCGATCAGGATCGCAATCCCGACACATTTGCCCGCGCTCAGATAGAATTCCCGGAGGAGCACACCCTTCTTCTTGAAACGCTCCAGCTTGTCGACCAGCATCGTGAATAGGAACGATGGTATCATGGCGATCCAGAAGTACGCCAAGCTCATGGCTGACAGGTACTCTCCGGGCCCGTTCGAGTAAGCAGCGTACAATGTGCTTATGGCTCCGAATGCCGCTCCTATCCTGACGATCGAAGTCCTGTCCTTCAGACGGTCCGACAGATAACCTAGCACTACGGTGGTCACCGCTCCCCAGAATGCAAACAGGGCGAGATAGCCGCTGAGAGTCACCTCGGATTTCGCGAACTCGAAGCTGATGAGCGGTACAAGCACCCAGAATATCCCGTCCTGTATCCCCTCGGCGAAGAGGGATGATTTGAGCCTCCAGCTCACCCCTTTCATGTCAAGGTCCACGTGCAGTTTCCCCACCAAGTTGACCTTCATCGACTGGAGCAGTTCAGGTATGATGATCCGTTGCCTCAGCTCTGTGAATACGCCGAAGCCGGATATGTAGACCAAGTTGCAGATTACGATGACCGCGGCAATGGCGAAGAGGACCTGGTACGAGCTGATCCCTATGATGAGTCCACCCGCGAGCGGAGCCGTGGTCGACACCAGCGGGAATATGAGGAAATATGCGCCCACTCCCGCACCTCTCTTCTTCCTCGAAGTTATGTGCATTATGAGCGCGTTGTAGGGTACCCAGAATGTGGCCATGTATGTCCCGAAGAAGATCGGTGGTATGAGTATCAGGTACCATCCTTCCAGGAACATTAGTAATATGTAGTATACGACGAGACAAACGAGCGCGGTCTCGATGGATGCAGGGAAACTGCGCATTATCGGTCTTGCCGCGAACGCTATCAAAGCGGTCGTCATGACCACGCTGACGAGGATGAACAGGGCGCATTGCTGATAGTCTGCCCCGCTCTTGTAGAGGTATATCAGGGCGAAGGCATTCGCCATCGTGTTGGATATGGCCACGAGAGTCTGCAGGATGATGAGCGAGCCATGCCTGTGAGACATCTCCAGGATGTAGTGTTTGAATTGAGAGCCCTGCATGATATCACCTATCTCTCCGCCGACTGCCAATCGGTATCTGCCGCATGCTCAAATCAGTCTTTCTATCGCGACCCAACATCACGCGAACGCTTTGCCATATACCTTGCGAGGGACATCGTTGTGTATCCGATGGGCCGCCTCCTCGCTCATGATCCCCTTATCCATGAGAGCCTTCGTCCGCTTGGGCACCGTTCCGATCGCAAGGACTGCGCCTGGTCGTGACGAGTCGTCCAAGAAGTCCGTCTCGAGCATGAACCGATCTCCCTTTGACAACGCCACCTGGACCGCAGATTTCCCTGCAAGCACCGAGGGTACGAGTCCGAAGTTCTCGTCCTCCTGGATCAGGGGAGGCGAATAGTGCTTCACGACTCTGCCTGGTTCAAGGCCGACCGATTCCGCCATCTGGGCCAGCTCCTTCATGGATTCCGGGGTCGCTCCTTCCGTATGGAGTACGATCGCGCAGCCTGTGCGCCTAGCCAGCTGCATCCCATGGCGCAGGATATCGTTCGAGGCGTTCCAGACATCCGTGTCAACCGGGAAATGTGGTCGTCCAACCTCGCCTATCGCGAGGGCTTTTCCGTCGGCCACATATTCAGCGGCTATCTCCATGCCTTCCATCATGATCTGCTTGGCCGTCTCAAGCCCATATCTCCTCTGGAAACCAAGAAGCTCCACGGGATAGGGTCCGACCGTAGCGTACGCATGCAGCGAAGTCTCTTTGTTGACCCTGTCCTTGACGTTCACGGTCACATCGAAGGCGGTCCTGAAATCATCCGCCTTTGACACCTTGATGTGATCGTATGGAAGATGCGAGATTATCAGATGAGTGCCGCCGAGCTTCTCGAACTCCTTTGCCGAATCCACATTCCTTCCTTTGATAGGCTCCAAATGGACGTGGTTATCGAGTATTGGTATGGCCATAGTGTCTGCTCTCGGTCACTTGAAGAGTCCCGCAGATTTCAATTCTTCTGTTATCTTTTCGACAGCGGCTTCGACACCCTCAGGCTTCCTTGCCCCAGTGCAGATGAACTTGCCGCTTATGAAACGGGGTGTAGCTGTCTTTCGCGACGATATCTGGCCTTCGTATCGTCTTTTGTCGGACCATGGGTCAGTTTGCGCACCCCATCGTGCCATGCTCAAGCCTTTTTGTTGGTGGTCCATCTTCGACCGCGACGGGATCGCTGCTCATAGTCCTCGGGTCCATGCAACTTATTTATCAGCACACTCCGTTCCCATTCCCTGCAGTTGGCCAGTCTAGCCTGCTGCGTTCGGGCATCAGAGGTGTTCGTGGATGGGAGATATCGATGCATCGCCAAGTGGTCCGGGTGTATTCCTCAGAGCGACCACTGGCATGGTCAGGGAGATGAAATGGCACGATGCCCTTTTCATCAACCTGCTCAACATGAGTCTAGGGGTTGGCGCAGCGTTTGTCATATTCCTAGGTCCAGGAATATTCCCGGGAGCTAATGTCACACTTGGCCTGGTTCTGTGCGCGATTGGCTGCTTCTTCGGGATGTACTGTTTCTCGGCACTCACGGCTGCAATGCCACGTAGTGGAGGCGACTATGTCTTCGTCAGCAGAGTCCTCCATCCATCAATCGGGTTCGGCTCCAGCTGGATGTGGGTCTTCTGGAACGTCGTCTGGTGCGCCATCCTCGGAACTTGGGTCGTGACTTGGGGCCTCAGGGACCTCTTCGGGATGCTGGGGGTCGTGAACAACGACCCGAATCTGCTCGACTGGGCCGACCGGTTGAGCCAGCCGGACCATCCGATCACCTTCACGCTCACAGCCATGGTCGTCATACTATCCGGCGTGATGTTGGCGCTGGGGACCAAGTTATACCTGAGGGTGCAGGCAGTCTGTGCGATAATCGGCCTCATCATGCTGGTCGTGGTCGCGGCCATCTTCCTCACGACCTCAAATCAGGAATTCTCATCGACCTGGGACCAATACGCGACCGGTCAGGGCGCTGCGGACTACAGTGAGACAGTGGCGGATGCCGCCTATGATTCCCCGTGGTACAATTACAGCGACTGGCAATTGACACTTGCCATCCTGCCAATAGGGTTATGGTCCCTCGCATATCCGTACTTCACGTCGTTCGTGGGCGGCGAGCTGAAGACTCCGAGAAGGACCGCATTGATCGGCAACATGGGCGCGTTGGTCATCGGCGCGGCGTTCATCATCGGACTATGGTCGATAGTCACGAATACTCTGGGAGATACTTTCATACAGGGCACCTATGTACAGTTCTACGAATATGGCGCGACGAGCTATGGGATGCCCAGCGTATGGTTCGACTTCCATGCCGGCATCGCTTCGAAGAGCAGCGCAGCGGTCTATGTCATAGGTGTAGGTATGGTCGCATGGCTGCTCATGTACCCGGCTCTGGCCTGTATCGGCCAGACAAGGGCCGCATTGGCATGGTCCATGGATAGGATAGTGCCGTCGTGGTTCGGGAAGGTTAGCGATAGATGGAATTCGCCCGTGAACGCGATCGTCTTCTTCACGATAATCAACATGATATACCTGGCATTCTACGCGAGATTCTCCGACTACCAGAGCGGCTTCACGGCAGTTCTCGGCCAAGCGCTCGCGACATTCACGCTCGTCGGTTTCGCTGCCATTCTCCTGCCATACAGGAAGAAGACAAAGAAGATCTACGAATCCTCAGGGATGAATCACAAGATATTCGGAGTGCCGTTGATCACAATCTCTGGCATAATCTGGGTCGCATTCCTTTCGGTGAGCATCTGGTACTTCATGGTCGACCCCAACCTCGGAGCGACGGATTATTGGAGTCCAGTGACCAGATATTTCTCGCTCTATCTCACAGTGGCGATATTCTGTGCGGGGTTCGCGCTGTACTGGGTGTCGAGATGGTATCGGAAGAAACATGGCGTGAACATCGACCTCGCCTTCGAACAGCTCCCGCCGGAGTGAGGCTCGCTCCTCATTCGATCGCGACGAACGGTCTAGTATAGTCTGGCGTATCGTTTCAGGATGGCCACCGCTATGATGGTTATCCACTGGTCCTTCTCGGGGTTCGGTCTATCGGACACATGCCAGAAGCCGTCCTTGGATCTTGCCGAAATGAGCCATTTCATGGGTCTTTCGAGGCGTTCATCCTCGGGACCGTAGCCTATCCAGGTCAGCATGTTCAGGACCGAAAGCCCGCTCCCGAGGTATGTGGGATATTTCAGTATGGTCCAGTTCTTTTCGGACTGGTAGAACGATGGGTGATGGTTCCGTTTGAAGAATCGGTCGAGTATGAAATCCACCCCCTTCTGCACAGCAGCTGTCTTATGTGTCGTGGCGCTGTATGTGAGTCCTCTGATGGCCATCACCGTGCTCCACACACAGCTAGGGATGTCGCTGTATTCCTTTGGATCATATGGCGGTGCATCTTCCCCCTCGATAAGGTCCAGGAACTTGCGTTTCTTCATGTGACTGTACTTCGGGAGGTTCCAGACGTCTTGGATGTATGGGATGTTCCAGCCGCCATCCGGACGCTGCACTTTCAGGATCCATCGCATCAATTTTCTGGCTCTCGGATCATCATCCAGGCCGAACTGCTGCATATTCCTTAGCGCGAAACCGTTGTAATACGGGAGCGGGAAAGCCTTCGTCCACGGTCCCGGGATGTACCCTTCCTTGGCTTGCCACCCGAATATCTTCTCGAAAGATTCGCGCACATGCCCTTCCTCGATGACGGTCTTGTAGTCTCCGAGCATGTACTGATTCCTGAGGATCGTCACATAGGTCCAACCGATCGGAGGTCCAGGCCCTTTCTCCTCCTCGAGCCTCCTCTGTCTGGATATCGGCCAGGTGCCATCATCGTTCTGCGCGTTCAGAAGGCGCAGCTTCGGCACATACTCGTCGCACTCCCTCCTCGTCTGTCTCAGTATCGAATCATCTTTCGCCTTCTCCATGATCGAGTCGAGAAGCCAGTATTTGACCGGCGGAGACGATATCTGAAGCAGTTTCCTGGACGAATCTTCGATGATCCCGTTTATCTCAGCGAGCATTTCCTTTGAGCCATGAACATCATACCATCTGATATCTTTTCGGTCGGTGGTTGACCAGCACGAACTGCCCGCTCAGTACATGTTCGCGTATCTGGAGAGCGTGCTGATGGCTATCTCCGTGATCCATTGATTCTTCTCAGGGTCCGGCCTCTCGGACCTGTACCAGAAGCCATCCTTGGACCTCATCTTCAGAAGCCACCTCGCTGCCTTCTCCATGCGCTCATCCTCAGGACCGTATCCCAATATGGCCAGGATTTCCAGAGCAGAGAGCCCGCTGCCGAGATACGTCGGATACTTCAAAGTCGTCCAGTTCTTCTCAGACTGCAGGAATGTCGAGTGATAGTTCCTTTTGAAGAAGCCGTCAATGAGAAAATCGGCGCCTCTCAGGATCTCCCTCCTCTTTATCATGCCTGGGTCCCAGACTGCCCCTCTTATGACCGCGAGTGTGCTCCACAGGCAGCTCGGGATATGCTCGTACTCATCGGGGTCGTAAGCTGGCAGGTCCTCGCTCTCGATCAGTTTCATGAAATTCTTCATCTTCATGTGGGCATACTCTGGTCGGTAGCGCATATCCTGCAGATACGGAATGTTCCAACCGCCATCATGCCGTTGCATGCTCAACAGCCATTTCATGAGCTTTTTCACTCTCGGATCGTCCCGCAATCCGAACTCGAGCGAGTTCCTGAGGGCCAATCCGTTGTAGTGTGGTATCGGGAATGCGGCAGTGGTGGGGCCAGGAATGTACCCATCCTTGACCTGCCAGCCAAGCATCTTATCGAAGGAAGCTCGCACGTTGCCCTCGTCGATCTTGGTTGCGTACTCTCCGAGCATCAACTGGTTCCTCAACATGGTCGTGTACGTCCACCCGATCGGCGACCCAGACCCACGCTCTTCCTCCATCCTTCTCAATTTCGATATCGGCCATGTGCCGTCTTCGCGCAACGAACCCAGTAGGCGCAATCGAGGAGGATATATCTCGCACTCTTTGATTGCCTGCTTGAGGATCGGATCGTCAGTGTCCTTCTTCATCACGTCTGAAAGAAGCCAAAATCTCACAGGAGGGATCGATATCTGAAGGAGCTTCCTTGCAGATTCGTCAACTGCTCTTCGAATCTCTGTCAACATGGCTGTGCCGGATGGTCAATGTCCTCGTGGGAAATCTCTTTTTCGTAGGTCGAATCCGAAGTTTTGATCATCCAAATTCAGCTCCATGATCATGATCGAAGCCCGCATTCAACCGCGAACTTGAAGTCCTTACCCTCTTCTTCTTGAACCTTCTTGTAGAAGTCGCAGTTCATGCAGATGATCACTTTGGGCACGAACGAACCAGTGGGTTCTCCTCCACAGAGTGTGCCAGCGATTGCCCAGCAGATCCGTCCGCCATTTTTTCCATGATTCATCCCGTCCGTTTGAGAGTACGTATATGCAGGGCATACTCCGCATTCGGATATCTTGATTCCATCGGGAAGTCGTTCGCAACCTTTGAACTCCCAGCAGTTCTGCACCCCCATTTCCTCACCGCTCCTCACGCGCATCAGATCGAGCACGATCTGGAGCACGGGATGACGGTACATTTCTGATAAGTCTTGCCATGACTTGGACCGGATTATTCGCTGAGATGTGCACGTGCAGATTCAATGTGCTGGCATACCCAGATTCATCCTACTTAATGCAACAATACCGGGACCAAGAAAGGTATAAATACTCACGAGTTTATACTGACATTTGTCTGACAATTCGAACAATATCGTCCGACGACGGGAGACTTCCAAATGGTCGAGTCAGAGCGGGTCACGATAAGACTACCGAATGAGCGCGTCCAGGCGCTCCAATCTCTAGTGGATCAGGGGAAGTTCTCCACGATATCCGATGCAATCAGAGCCGCTATCGACAAGTTCGTCGAGGGCGAGTTCACTCCGGAATATATAGAGAAGGTGACGGTTGAGCTGCCTAAGGGCAACGTCGTGAACCTGAAGCAGCTGGTTCAGGACGGCGACTCCGTTTCTGTAGATGACGCCATCAGAAACGCTGTGCGCGAATACATACGCAAGAGATTGTCACAAGCGATGCAAGAACTCGAAAGGTGACGATCCCCAAAACGAGCGCAAAGGATGGGAATCAGATGGCCACGCACGCATGTACGCATGAGCGAACGCCCTCTTCAGGGAGGTGCAATTAGCGCATGCTCAACAAGTTGATCCAGGATGCCCTCGAGACGGAGCGTGACTTCGAGGCACATCTTGCTCCGAAGATATGCGTCGTGGGCTGCGGTGGCGGCGGCTCTAACAGTGTGCACAGGATCAACAGGGTTGGACTAGAAGGCGTGGACACCATCGCCATCAACACGGACAAGTTCCACTTGGCCAGAACCGATGCGATGAAGAGGATGCTCATTGGAGAGCATGCGACCTCCGGATATGGCACGGGCGGCGACCCGGAGATAGGCGAGAAGGTAGCGTATGACGCGATGGACAAGATAGAGGCGCTCGTGCGTGAATACGATATCGTGTTCGTCACAGCCGGCATGGGCGGCGGAACGGGCACGGGAGTCGCTCCAGTCGTTGCGGAAGCAGCGCGCAGGCATGGCGCGATATCAGTCGCGCTCGTGACGATGCCCTTCGATATCGAGAAGGGAAGGTTGCGCGTAGCGTTCAACGGGATTGCGAAACTGAGAGAGAGAGCTCACAGCACGATCATACTCGACAACAACCGCCTGTTGAAGATCGTGCCCAAGTTGCCGGTCGAGCAGGCGTTCATGGTGATGGACCAGCTAATAGTCGAGGTCATCAAAGGCGTGACCGAGACGGTCTGCGAGACCAGCATGATCAATCTGGACTTCGCAGATTTCAGGAGCGTGATGCTCAAGGGTGGCGCGTCCACAGTGCTCTATGGTGAGAGCGAGGACGCCCAGAAGGTTGTCGCGGAGGCGATCAGCAACCCGCTGCTGGATATCGACTTCGAAGGCGCAACAGGCGCGATGATCCACCTCACCGGTGGGCCATCGCTGTCCCTGCGGAAGGCGTACGAAGTCTTCAACGGAATCACGAACAAACTCGGTGATTGCGCTCACATCAAACTGGGTGCAAGAATAGATCCTGACATCGGCAACAGCATCAAGCTGATGGCGATAGTCACAGGCGTGCGGACGCCGGAAGATGCGGACGCGCTCAGACTCACAGGAATTGATGGGCTGAGCAGCACCCGGATCGCAATGGCAAACGTGTTAGGATGATATCCTCCCCCACATAAATAACACCAAAAATGCGCCCCCTACCGTAACTTCGGGGGGCGCCACAGACTTTTCCGATATCACGGTTCAAGCTCAGTCTTCACATCGTCCTTCTTGGTCTTGGACGAGGTCTTCTTCGGTCTCTTCTTCTTTGGTAGCTCTCCCTGTGTCGCCTTCTTTATGGCGTTGTCCAGGACCCCCATGAGCGAATGGAATTCCCAGGTCGATGGAACCGATCTCGACACGATCCGTCTGAACATGACCTTCGTCTTCGCCTTCTTGTGTTTGGGCCAATCGATGCAGTCGAGGAGCATGGCGAAGTACTCGTGCAGTTTCTCAGTCTCCATCTCCGAGGCCAGCTGCGGTTCCCATCTCTCCACACCTGTTGCGAAGAGCTCGTAGAACACTATCGCTGCGGCATGGCTGATATTGAGTATTGTGTATTCTGGATTGGCCGGGATAGTGACGAGGAAGTCGCAACGCCTGAGGAGTTCCTTGTCGAGTCCGAAATCCTCTCGGCCGAAAAGGATCGCGACGGTGCCATCGAACTCCTTGATCTTCGCAGAGAATTCCTTCGGCGTCATCGATATCCTTGCGAAGTGCTTCTCGTTGCAGGTGTCTATTCCCGAGGTGGCAACCACGAAGTCCACTCCCTGGAGAGCCTCCTCGTCGGTGAACACTCTCTTCGCGTTCTTCAGGATATCCGTGGCGTGCATCGCACGCTTGGTCGCCTCCTCGCCGATTGCACACGGTCTGACGAGCACCAATTCCTCGAGCCCGAAGTTCTTCATGGACCGCGCGATCGCCCCGACATTGCCGTCGTGCAACGGTTCCACCAGTACTACCCTGAAATGAGGCACGGCACCACGACAGATGCCCTAGGTATATAACTCTGTAGCAGATAATCTGGGGCGTGAGCAGCGAAGGGGAAATACGGGTCGCGCTTAAGGTCGCATACGATGGTACGAACTACTTCGGTTTCCAGAGACAGCCGGGCAGAGTGACAGTCGAAGGGGCACTCGTGACAGCGCTCGACAAGGTCGGTGCCATCAGCTCTCCGAGGGAGTGCGGGTACAGAAGTTCCAGCCGCACGGACCGAGGTGTGAGCGCCCTGGGAAACGTGATATCATTCCGCACATCATTCCCGCCGCGGTCCATATGCTCAGCGATCAACTCGGAGATGGAGGACATATGGGCGTATTCCATCGCTCGCGTCCCCGATGATTTCAATCCGCGGGCGGCAAGGCAACGATGGTATCGATATTATCTCCCCAAGGATGGGCAGAACCTTACAACAATGAAAGATCTGGCTGATAGATTCATCGGGATACATGATTTCTCGGCATATGCCACGAAGGCCGATAGGAATCCGATGAGGAAGATCGATTCGATCGACATCTCCGATGAGGGGATGTTCCATGCCATCGATTTCAGGGCGGAGAGTTTCCTTTGGAACATGATACGTCGGATCGTCTGGGTGATGAACGAGGGAAGCTCCGGCAGATTGGACCTGGAGTCGATAGGGCCGGAGGCGAAGAAGAAGCTCATAAGGATCGGTCTTTCCCCACCCGAGTACCTCCTGTTAATGGATGTCGACTGTGGTGTGGAGTTCGAGCCGGACGAGCGCGCAAGGATACGCATAAGACGGATGGCAGAGCGGATGATGAAGAGCCATTCCATGAACCTGATATTCTCGAAGCATGTCCGCGACCTATCTCTTCGCGGCTTGTGAAGGTTGATATGTGCGGAGACTCGTACGCACGTTAAGATGAAAGTGGCAGTGACCGGGACTCCGGGAGTCGGGAAGACCTCCGCGACCGCCCTCGTCCGCTCCATTCGCGTGATTCGGGTCAATGATCTAGTCGAAGAGTTCGACGCGGTCACGGGCATTGACGAGGAACGCGGTTCGAAGGAGGTGGATATCGATAAGCTCAAAGCCGCCGTATCGAAGATGGATGGGGATATGCTGCTTGAGGGACATCTCTCACACCTACTAGGGGTCGATATCGCCATCGTCCTGCGCTGCTCCCCGACAGTTCTATGCGAGCGCCTGGGAAGTCGAGGGTGGAGCGAAGACAAGGTACGAGAGAACATGGAAGCCGAAGCCGTCGATATCATCCTTGTCGAGGCGTTGGAGATCGTGCCGAAGGTATGCGAAATAGACGTCACCGACATGCCTTCCGAGGCTGTTGCCAAAGCAATCGAGGAAATCATTGCCGGAGAAAGTGAAAAATATCCAGTTGGCAATGTTGATTGGAGCCAGGAGGTTCTTAGCTGGTTTTAGAAAAGTATCGCACAGAGGCCGACAGAGTGCTGGCACCTGCCGCCCAACAGCTTACCTCAGTCAACCCCAACCACATATCTGTAGCATCTCTGGTCTGCGCGCTGTTCGCAGGAATATTCTTCGCGCAGCAGAGGCCGGAGCTGTTCCTCCTGCTCGCATCAGCGTTCGTCGCGTTGAACGGATTGCTCGATGCTCTTGATGGAAAGGTCGCCAGGCTGATGGCCAAGGAATCGAAACGAGGCGACTTCGTCGACCACATCATCGACCGATACGCGGACATGTTCATACTTGCCGGTATCGCCCTCGGCGCATACTGTTCGTTGTTCGTCGGATTGTTCGCGGTCATAGGTGTGATGCTGGCCAGCTACATGGGCACGCAGGCCCAGGCGCTAGGCCTACGTCGAGAGTACAGAGGCGTGCTCGGACGGGCAGACCGACTGGTGCTTCTGATCCTGATCCCAATACTCCAATACATCCTGTTGTGGCTTGGCGGGGACTTCAGCAACGATATCATGGGATTGACCGTCATCGGATGGATGATGGTATACTTCGGCATCGCAGGCAACATCACAGCCATTCAGAGAGCCTGGATGATCTGGAAGTCACTTCCGTGACCGAGGTTTGAACCTCTTCCCTTTCAGTTTGTAGTAAGTCAATGGATGATTCATCCAATCCTTCTTGCACAGCGAATCAGGGTCGAAGCAGATGCCATAGCTCTTCATGGTGCTGCATTCGGGTGGAGTGTACTCCGTCCCTGAGATCTCCCCAGTGATGTGCTGTATCTGGTACCGGGACTTGCTCTCGTCGAAGTCAGGGGCCGATGAGAACGTCTCCAGGACCTCGTCCGAGTTCATTCCCAACGTGTGCAGGAACGACACCAATGCGAACCTCCCGGTGTGCGGGACGTTCTCTCCGCCCTGTATCATGCTGAGGAGCTTCTTCATGCATGGTGGGAATCTTATGATGCTCACCTTCCCCATGCTCCTCGCCTTGAACTCTGCCCGTTTCTCCTCCATGATCTTGCTTATGATCGCGATATCCTGGGAGAATGCGTTCATGATGTCATCGTTGACTGCGAGCGGAAGCTCGGACGAGATCTTCTCCGTGAGCATCTGCTGGATGAGTCTTACCAGTCGCTGCTTTGTGACGATGACCCTACCTTCGTGCAGCCGCTGATTGATCAGCTTCCAATCCTTGCTCCTCATCGCTGCCGAGAACCTCAGGAAGTCGGTGAAATCGACGGAGATGACATCCTCATCCACCGAGACATTCAGTCCGAGCTCCTCAGCGACAGATTTGATGAATGTCAGCTCTTCTGTCCTCAGATGCTTGTCCGCCTTCTTCGCCTCGGCGATTGCGTACCTGTTCACAAGCATCTGATCGGTCACGGCCGATACTATCATCCTCGCGACGGGATAGCTCAATAATTCGTTGTTCGCATCTACTGCCGACGCCATCGGATGGTCCTCGATCATGCCATTCTCCAGCGCTTCCATGACCCGCTCCTTACCCATGAACCGGGCCCTTTCATATGCCACGCTGGTCGTGAGCTTATTGAGATCGACTCCAGTCTCCTTAAGGTATGCAGATGCACCCTTCAGGAACGGATACTTCGCCGCCAGCTTGACATCCACGCCGTCCTCTCTCCTCTCTACTCGAATCGCTGCTCTGATTACAATAACTTGACTGCTACGTTCTCTCTACATCTCCGCACACCAGATATGATCGTGCCGATGCGAGGGCGGTCTCCTCATCGAATATCTGCCAGAGGTCCTGGGGATCATCGAAGGGCCGCTTCCTCATTATCGTCATGGCCCTCTTCCTGCCTATCCCAGGGATCGCTTCGAGCATCGCCATCGATGCGGTGTTCGCATTCGTCGGATATGCTATCCCTGTCACGCTCCTTGGGCCGCTTCCGATGATCGCGACATCGATGTCCGCTCCTATCTCGAATGCATATGGCAGACCGACCAAGAGCGGGTATGTGCCGATCTGTCTCCCGAAGGTCCTTCCACCCTCCCTCAGTTCCGTATGTACACTCCTGAGAACGGAACCACTCGGCAGGAGTCTCTCCAGCATGGGCTGGTCGATCTGTTCCCTCACATCTCTCTTGAACTTCTCGAACTCCTTGCGATGCCTGACGCCGGGTGAATCTGCACGGTAGGGTACCACCTGCCGTATGTTTATGCGTCTGAGGAGGAGCCCTTCGTCCACGACTCTCCTCAGGAATTGGAAATTGAGTGCATAGGTCTGCTTGGATTCCCCGTCGAGGCCACATACGAAATTGATGCCTGGCAGAACATGAGGCAGACCGGACGGACCGATCGCCCTTCCCAATTCGTTGACGATCCTTATCGCTTCGATCGCCTGTTCCGCGGATGCGTTCAGATTGTTCGCCTCCGCGACCTTCGGGTCCGCTGATTCCAATCCGAAGGCAAGGACATTGCCGCTCGTGCAGTTCTCCACGATCGCCCTCAAGATCTTTCGCGACTCATCTGGATGCGATGCTATCACTGCGGGGTTCGCATTATCGAGATGGAACACCCTCGGGCACATCGTCTCCTTGACCCCTTTCAATAGGGATTCGATCGCCGACACGTTCGGCTTCGGCGTCTCGCTCTTGCCGACTTCTTCTGATTTGTAACAGAATACGCAGGACTGTGCGCCCAGTCTGATGTTCCTGACGCCCGCATCGGACAGAGCCGCGACCTCTCTCAAGATGTCCTTCGGTTCGCGAAAGACGACTTCCCCAGACAATGGCTCGATGCAGAACTTGCACCCGCCGCTGATGTACCTTACGCAACCACGATACATCTGTACCTCGGCGATAAGTGGCCCTCCCGCATCCGGATGGATCGATGAGACCACCGCTCCAGCCTCAAGCCAGGAATTCCATTCCTTCTGGTCTCTGCGTCTATCCTCGAAAGCCCCACTCGTGGCAAGATCGAAGAGTGCGGCATCGAGGTCCCCTGTCACGATCCGATCGAAGGAATCCCTCAGTGCATCTGGTAGCCTGCGCTCGTCAACCCCAAGACTAGCCACTTTCAGGCCCTTGAACGATCCGCAAATCGTGACGAGTTCCTTATCGCTCGCTGGCATGCCCCTGAGATACTTGCCAGGGACTGCCACCCTTCTGATCACAGCGAGCAGGTCGAAGCCACTGAGATCGTCCTCTCCATTCCTCCACTGGTCGACTGTCCTGTAGTGGGCCTGCGCTCCCGCCTTCGCGAGCGCGCCGAAAGCCAGTCTGGCATAGGGAGAGATGTACGGCGGGACACCAAGGCACGCAGGCTCATCGGTGTACCCGTCGAGGACGAGGGCTCTCATCGTCGCTGTGAACGATTCCGTCCACATAATATGTTCCTATTTCGTCGGCCATGTCTGACCCGTTCCACCAAGCGCCCTCGTGTAACATGATAATCTATTAATCCGTCGAAATAATCATGTCTTCATAGCAATAACCGTAACAAACGACCATATCGGTTGTTCGAAATCGGAAAGTCAACCAACGAGTTTCGACATTAACACAGACATAAAGGGGTAGAATCGAATGGCAAAGAAATCCAAACCGGCCAGTAGGAAGGCCGTGAAGAAGGCGCCCGCCAAGAAGAAGGCGGTCAAGTCCAAGGCGAAGGCAAAGCCCGCGAAACCGGTATCCGTTGAAGACATGCTGAAGAAGGCATACGAACCGGCCAGACTCGCGATGATCTACCACCCGTTCTACGAGGGTAAGATCGAGATCACGCCCAAGTGTTGCGTGAGAGACTTCAACGACTTCGCCATCTGGTACACGCCAGGTGTGGCAGAGCCATGCAAGGCGATCAACAAGGACAAGGAACTGTCGTACGTCCACACGAACAGATGGAACACGGTCGCTGTCGTATCCGACGGCACGAGGGTTCTGGGTCTCGGCGACATCGGCCCCGAGGCTGGAATGCCAGTCATGGAGGGCAAGTCTCTCCTGTTCAAGTACCTCGGCGGCGTCGACGCATATCCGCTATGCCTCGGTACGAAGGATCCAGAGGAGATCATAAACACGGTCAAGCTGCTGCAGCCATCCCTCGGTGGAGTCAACCTCGAGGATATCTCACAGCCAAAGTGCTTCTACATACTCGAGCGCTTGAGGAAGGAGTGCGAAATCCCAGTCTGGCACGATGACCAGCAGGGTACCGGCACGATCGTCGCTGCCGGTGCAGTGAACGCCGCGAAGATGGTGGGCAAGAAGCCATCCCAGATGAAGGCGGTCTTCATCGGCGCGGGTGCTGCGAACATCGCCATATCCAGGATCATGCAGGTCTCCGGATTCAAGTGGGAGAACATGATCATGTGTGATTCGAAGGGAACCCTCCACCTCGGCAGAGAGGAAGTCAAGGCCGAGTTCAAGGAGAAGTGGTTCATGTGCGAGAACTCCAACAAGGAAGGAGTCGTCGGTACGCCACAGGATGCGATGAAGGGTGCCGATATCGTCGTCGCAGCTTCGAAGCCAGGCCCCGGCACAGTCAAGCCGGAGTGGATCAAGGGCATGGCAGACGACTCGATCGTGTTCGCCACAGCCAACCCGATACCTGAGATATGGCCATGGGAGGCGAAGGAGGCCGGCGCGAAGATCGTCGCGACTGGCAGGTCAGACTTCCCGAACCAGGTCAACAACTCTCTAGGGTTCCCAGGCATATTCAGAGGAACTCTCGATGTCAGGGCCAAGACCATCTCCGACACGATGTGTCTGGCAGCCGTCCTTGAGATCGCGAAGACCGCGGAGGACAAAGGCCTCACCGAGGAATACATCGTCCCGACCATGGACGAATGGGAAGTGTTCCCGAGAGAGGCGGCGGCCGTCGGTAGGGCAGCCATCAAGGAAGGCATCGCGAGGGTCAAGCTCAGCAGACAGGAACTCTACGAAAAGGCGGAGAATATCATCAGACGCGCAAGGAACCAGACCAAGTACCTGATGAAGGGCGGATACATCCTCCCGCCACCTAAGGCGTAGGATCCTGGCCAACGGGCCCTTAAACCCTTTCAGAAAACCCTTATTCTTTCAATTTCTGAACCGATAGATCTTCTGCAGAGCATCCGCTATCTTCTAAACTGCGCAAGAATCTGATCTTCAGAGCAGTCCCATCTGGACGATCTCCACGCTCTGGACGCCGTCGACTTCGGATATAGCTGCTTCCACCTGGTCGGCGCCGCCCTTCTTGTCGTCCAGGACGATGAGCACGTGCAACGCCTTCAGGCCGAATGCGACAGGTTTCGCTTCAGAAGTCTTGAAGATAGCTCCTTCTGGAAGTACCTTCTGGATCTCCTTCACCAGATTGTCCAGGTCGACCTCGACACTCTCCGGAAGGATCCTGTACTGTAGACCTACTTCTCCCATGAAAGGCACCTCAAGGTCCGGTGAATCCACATTCGGGACACTTGTACTTGACACTCTGGTCCCTGCAGTTCATGCATCTGCCGATGACAGCGTTCCCGCACTTCGGGCATGGGAAAGTGGTCTCGGTCTTCCTAACGAGGCGGATGCCGCAAGAGGAGCATTTCTTTTCCTGGTCGCTCAAAATTTTCGACCTCGGCGCTGAGGTATAAGCTATCTGTATATAACCCTTAGTGAGCTGGACAATGGTGTTAAATCTCTTGGATACCATTTATGCCAGGGGCCGACGACTATGAAGGGATTGGTCGTTTACGATAGCTACTACGGGAATACGAAGGCGGTGGCCGAAGCGATTGCCGAGGAGATCCGTGCGATGGGGCACGAGGCGGTGATGCAATCCGCAAGGGATGGCTTTCCGAAGGAGATGGATTTTGGTTTCGTGTTCATCGGATCGCCAACGCGCATGACCAAGATGACGGGCCGCACGAAGAAGTTCGTGACGAAGCTCGGAAAGAGCTCTTGGGGATCCAAACCCGTGTACACATATGATACTATAATGGCCGGAGTGATGGATAACAAAGGCCGTTGGGGTGGAACGGCAGCTCAGAAGCTGCACGATCTAGCCAGGGATGTCGGCCTCAATCCAGAGTCACCAGTCCTGCACACAGATGTGACCGAAATGAGGGGGCCGTTGGCAAAGGACGCTCTAGACAAGGCGAGAGCATATGTACGCGATAGGTTGTCGAAGCTCGACAAATGACGATGCACCCACAATCTGATCATCTGGCTATGTGTAGAGTCGATGTCAGTCTTGTCAGCATGTCAAGTCGTGACAATGGTGCAGTTAATAATGTTTGCCCAAGAACACGATTATTATATTCCTATTATTATAGGGCGATACATCAAATATATGCCGTTCGGTGGAGGAGTCGGCTCAAACCAGTTGATGGGTGAAAGTCATTAAATACTTGAACGAACTACACGGCCTGCTAACGCAGCCTAGGGTATCTACGCCGCCCAGGGCCCGTAGCTCAGCTAGGTAGGAATCTCATGCATTCTCGATGTTATGGTTTCCCTAGAAAGAGCATCTGCCTTTTAAGCAGGTGGCCCGGGGTTCGAATGACTAAGCCATACAGACTAGTCTCGGAAATCCCCGCGGGCCCGCCGGGCGTCGAATGCGGACCGATGGAGAAACGGAACGAATCCCACGGTTTCCATGTGGAATACCCTTCGCCAGTATGGTGATTTGGATGGCCGGAGAATTTAACGTCTTGGAGCATGAGCTCGTACCCGAGCATCATCTTCTGTCGGAGAAGGAGGCCGAGAAGGTCCTTAAGCAGCTGAAGCTTACGAAGGACCAGCTTCCGAAGACAAGGATAACTGACCCATGCATCCGCACGCTCGATGCGATTGCTGGGCCAGTCGAAGAGGGAATGGTAGTCAAGATCGTTAGGCGCAGCTCAACGAGCGGCGTGTCGATCTGTTATAGACTTGTAGTGCGGGGGTGAACCCTTGAGGGAACTTGTTGAAACCTATTTCAGGGAAAGAAGTATAGTCAACCATCACACAGCGTCGTACAATGATTTCCTGCCGACGATAGACCATCCGAACAGCAGGATGCAGACGATCGTGGATAACGTCCGCGCATCTCCCGACGAGGCCGACAGGGGGATAATCCGGCTCGACCCAGACCGAACCGAGGGCAAGATCATCGAGATCAGGATCGGTCGCAGAAGGGACGAGAAGACTGGACTCGTTGACCCGAGTGCCAGGCCGACGGTATCTGTCGGAAGGCCCGTGATCAAGGAGGCAAACGGTGCCACCCACGACCTCTATCCGATGGAGGCTAGGTTGAGGAACCTCAACTACTCCGCACCGATATATCTCGAATTCACAATCGTAGAGGACGGGATCGAACGTGAGCCAGAGAAGGTCCACATCGGCGACCTGCCCGTCATGATACAGTCCAAGAAGTGCAACCTGCACAAGGACAACATCGACATGGATCGCGAGCCGACCGACGAGGACGTCCGCGCGTTCCACGTTAAGATGGGCGAAGACCTGTGCGACCCAGGCGGCTATTTCATCATAGGTGGGACTGAGAGGGCGCTGATATCCCTCGAGGACCTCGCGCCGAACAGGGTCATGGTCGAGATGAACGAGCGCTACGGCACCAGCCTGCACGTGGCGAAGGTCTTCTCGCAGAAGGAAGGTTACAGGGCGCTCACGCTGATGGAGAAGAAGAAGGACGGTATACTGGTAGTATCAGTACCCGCTGCCTCTGGTCAGATCCCGCTCATAGTCCTCATGAAGTCTCTCGGGATGGAGAGCGATGAGGAGATCTACAAATCGATAGTGTCCGACCCACAGATGGCGAACATCGTGTACGCCAACATCGAGGAGTGTCAGAACAAGAAGCTGTATCCTCCGAACGGCATCTACACGACCGAGGACGCGATACTGTTCCTCGAGAGGAAGTTCGCGACTGGCCAGGCGAAGGAATACAGGGCGAAGAAGGTCGAGAGCATAATCGACCGGTCCCTGCTGCCGCACCTTGGTGACACCGCAGATGCGAGGATGAAGAAGTCCATATTCCTCGGCCGTGTCGCAAGGACCATACTCGAACTCGAGCTCGGCAAGCGTAAGGAGGACGACAAGGACCACTACGCCAACAAGAGGCTGAAGCTCGCAGGCGATCTGATGGAGGACCTCTATAGGGTCGCTTTCACCAACCTCATCAAGGATCTGAAGTACCAGCTGGAGAGAGGGTACACGAGGAAGAAGGGCCTGAGGATCTCCTCGGCCATAAGACCGGATCTTCTCACCCACAGGCTGCTCCACGCATTCGCGACCGGTAACTGGGTCGGCGGAAGGGCAGGTGTATCACAATTGCTGGACAGGACGTCCAACATGAGCGCGCTGTCCCACCTGAGGAGGGTGACATCGCCGCTCACCAGGAGCCAGCCTCACTTCGAGGCGAGAGACCTGCACCCCACTCAATGGGGCAGATTGTGTCCGAACGAGACTCCTGAGGGTCAGAATTGCGGTCTGGTCAAGAACTGCGCTCTCATCGTCGATGTGAGCGAGGGAACGGATGACAAGGAGGTCATCTGGCTCTTGCGCGACCTTGGCGTGAAGGAGGTCAGCGAGCAGCAGACGACCGAGACCCGTGTCTACGTCAACGGTGACCTGATAGGTCTCCATGACAAGCCCAAGGAGCTGGTCGAGGAGATACGCCAGAGGCGCAGGTCTGGCCTGTTGTCGCACGAGGTCAACATACGTTTCGACAACAACATGAATGAGATCATTATCAACTGCGACGAGGGCAGGCTGAGGAGGCCTCTGCTCGTCGTCCGCCACGGCAAGACACTCCTGACGCGGAGGCACATCGAGGACATGCGTTCGCATAAGGCGAAGTGGTCCGACCTCATACGCGAGGGAGTCGTCGAGTGGATCGATGCGGAAGAGGAAGAGGATTCGTATATCGCCGTGTTCGCACACGAGACGCCCCAGAAGTGTGAGCACTGCGGCAAGTTCCTGTCCGCACTCGATGTGGAGTGGCGCAACCCAGGAGAGGAGGGCAAGACCGTCCTGGAGTGCAAGACCTGCGGCGGCACGATGCAGATCGAATCGCAACTGAAGGACAACCACACTCACCTGGAGATCGACCCGATGGTCATCCTGGGAGTATGTTCAGGTATGGTTCCATACCCAGAGCACAACTCCAGTCCGAGAGTCACCATGGGTGCGGGTATGGCCAAGCAGTCTCTGGGCCTGAGTTCGTCCAACTACCGCATAAGGCCGGACACCAGGAGCCACGTTATGCACTATCCGCAGCGGTCGTTGACTACCACGAAGACGATGGAGTTCGTCAATTTCATGCACAGACCCGCGGGACAGAACTTCGTTGTCGCGATAATGTCGTATCAGGGTTACAACATGGAAGATGCGATCGTCATGAACAGATCCTCCGTCGAGAGGGGACTGGGACGCTCGACCTTCATGAGGACCTACAGGGCGGAGGAGCGCAGGTATCCAGGAGGTCAGGAGGACCACTTCGAGATACCGAGCCCAGATGTAAGGGGCGCCAGAGCCGATCTGTCCTACAGCAACCTAGGCGAGGACGGCCTCATAGGCCCGGAGACCAGGGTCGAGGGCGGGGACGTGCTCATAGGCAAGACATCGCCTCCGAGGTTCCTGGAGGAGGAAGCTGATTTCCTCACACCTCAGAAGAGGAGGGAGACATCCGTCACGGTACGTCCAGGCGAGAGCGGCTGGGTCGACTCCGTCATGCTGACGGAGTCCGAGAACGGCTCGAGGCTCGTCAAGGTCAAGGTCAGAGATGAGAGGATCCCCGAGCTTGGGGACAAGTTCGCTTCCAGACACGGGCAGAAGGGTGTCGTCGGATTGCTGGTGCACCAGGAGGACATGCCGTTCACTGGTGATGGATTGATACCAGACTTGATCATCAACCCACACGCCATCCCATCCCGTATGACCGTCGCCCACGTGCTGGAGATGGTCGGCGGCAAGGTCGGCTCGATGGAAGGCCGGTTCATGGATGGTACCGGGTTCAGCGGCGAGACGGAAGAGGCGATCAGGGACGCACTCGTAAGGAACGGATTCAAGCACAACGGCAACGAGGTCATGTATGACGGTGTGACTGGTCGTAAGATCGAGGCGGAGATATTCATCGGCGTGATCTACTACCAGAAGCTGCACCACATGGTGTCTGGGAAATTGCATGTCAGAAGCAGAGGGCCGGTCCAGATACTCACCAGACAGCCGACGGAGGGTCGCTCGAGACAGGGTGGTCTGAGGTTCGGTGAGATGGAGAGGGATTGTCTGATCGGTCACGGGGCCGCGATGGTCATCAAGGACAGGCTCTTGGATGAATCGGACGGTACGCTGCAATACGTCTGTGGCAACTCGAGCTGCGGGCACATCGCAATCCTTGATAGGAGAGGCACACTGAGGTGCCCGGTCTGTGGCAATAACTCGAAGATATACCAGGTCCAGACATCGTACGCATTCAAGCTGTTGCTCGATGAGCTGCTGTCGCTTGGTGTCGCCATGCGTCTTCAACTGGAGGACTTGAAATGATGGTCACGGGAGTTACCAAGAGGATATCAGCCATCAAGTTCGCGCATCTGTCACCTGACGAGATCAGGAAGATGAGTGCGACCAAGATCATAACCGCGGACACATACGATGACGATGGATTCCCGATCGACATGGGTCTGATGGACCCGCATTTGGGAGTCATCGAGCCCGGTCTGAGATGCAAGACCTGCGGCAAGAAGGTCGACGAGTGTCCAGGCCATTTCGGGCACATCGACCTCGCGATGCCCGTGATACACGTTGGATACGTAAAGGACATCAAGAGACTGCTCCAATCCACGTGCCGCTCATGCGGCCGTCTGCTGCTCACGGGAGAGCAGGCTGCCGAGTACAGGAAGCAGCGCGACAGGATGGAGGAGCTCGGCGCAGACATGCTCGATGCGTCCATGGTATCCAAGGACGCAGCGAAGGACGCATCGTCCAGGACTTCTTGTCCGCACTGCGCGACCGTCCAACTGAAGATCACATTGGACAAGCCTACCACCTTCAGGGAGGAGGGGCACAAGCTCACCCCCAAGGAGGTAAGGGAGAGGCTGGAGAGGGTCCCGGACGAGGACCTGATATCTCTCGGCATGGACCCGACCGTGTCCCGTCCAGAATGGATGATCCTCACCGCATTGCCGGTCCCGCCAGTCACTGTGAGGCCTTCGATCACGCTAGAATCCGGTGACCGCTCGGAGGACGATGTGACGCACAAGCTGGTCGATGTCCTCAGGATCAACCAGAGGTTGAGGGAGAACAGAGATGCAGGAGCACCACAGCTCATCGTCGAGGACTTGTGGGAACTCTTGCAGTATCACGTCACCACCTATTTCGATAACCAGACATCCGGCATCCCGCCTGCCAGGCACAGGTCCGGCAGGCCGTTGAAGACCCTCGTCCAGAGGTTGAAGGGCAAGGAAGGAAGGTTCAGGTCGAACCTGTCCGGTAAGCGTGTCAACTTCTCAGCGAGGACGGTCATCTCCCCGGATCCGATGCTTTCGGTCAACGAGGTCGGAGTGCCCGTCGAGGCTGCCAGGGAGCTCACGGTCCCGATTCGAGTGACCGAGAGGAACCTTGCGATCGGGAAGGAGATGTGCTCACGGGGCCCGGCGCCTCCAGGCGAGCCATACAGGCCAGGGGTGAACTACGTCATCAGGACCGATGGCCGCAGGATAAAGGTCACGGACAAGAACGCCGAGACGATCGCTGAGGGTATCGAGCCCGGCTACATGATCGAGAGGCATCTCATGGACGGCGACATAGTGCTGTTCAACAGACAGCCGTCACTGCACAGGATGTCCATCATGGCGCACGAGGTGCGTGTGATGCCGTACAAGACATTCAGGTTCAACCTGTGTGTCTGTCCGCCCTACAATGCAGATTTCGATGGCGATGAGATGAACCTTCACGTGCTCCAGAGCGAGGAGGCCAGGGCCGAGGCGAAGGTGCTGATGAGGGTCCAGGAACACATCCTGTCCCCGAGGTTCGGCGGACCGGTCATCGGTGGCATCCACGACCACATAACCGGCGCGTTCCTTCTCACGCACAGAGACTCGAAGTTCTCCAGGGAGGAGACACTGAAGATACTGGAGAAGGTCAACATACCTGATGTTCCAGAATCGGACGTCGAAGTGGACGGCAAGCCATACTGGTCCGGCAAGCGGTTGTTCAGCATGATCCTGCCGAAGAATCTCCACATGACCTTCAAGTCATCGATCTGCTCGAGGTGCGACCCATGCAAGAAAGAGGAGTGCGAGTTCGACTCCTTCGTCGTCATCCGTGACGGAAAGTTGATCACTGGCACCATCGACGAGAAGGCGATCGGCGCGTTCAAGGGAAGGATCCTCGACAAGCTCGCGAGGGACTACGGCCCTGACGGCGCTCGCGCTTTCATAGATGCGAGCACGAAGATGGCCATCGGTGCCATCATGGTGCGTGGCTTCACGACTGGCATCGAAGATGAGGACATACCCGACCAGGCGAAACGCGAGATAGACGACGCGATGAACCAGGCGAGGATGAAGGTCGAGGAGCACATATCCGCATACAGACGCGGAGAGCTGGAGCAGATGCCCGGCCGATCGATCGAGGAGACACTCGAGGTCGAGATCATGAAGGTCCTGGGCAAGGCAAGAGATACAGCTGGTCAGATTGCAGGCCGTCACCTCGGTATGGAGAACCCGGCAGTCATAATGGCCCGTTGCGGTGCGAGAGGATCGATGTTGAACCTGTCACAGATGGCTGGTGCCATCGGTCAGCAGGCGGTCAGAGGAGAGCGTCTGTCCAGAGGTTACTGGAACAGGACGCTCCCGCACTTCGAAGCGGGTGACCTGGGTTCCGAGGCGAGGGGATTCATCGAGAACTCCTACAAGAGCGGTCTTTCACCGACGGAGTACTTCTTCCACTCGATGGGTGGCAGGGAAGGTCTGGTCGATACCGCGGTCAGGACATCCAGGTCCGGCTACATGCAGAGGAGACTCGTGAATGCGCTGGAGGACCTGAAGGTCATGCAAGACGGGTCTGTCAGGAACACTGCTGGCACGATCATTCAATTCGTATACGGAGAGGACGGAACCGACCCGACAAGGAGTGTCCAGGGCGACGCGGTCGATGTCGACGACGTCATACTCAGCGTGCTCGGGAGCAAGGGCGAACACATAGCCAAGGTGCAGGAGAAAGGTGTCGTGAGCTACGGTATCCAGGACAGGGACCTGCTCGAGACCCCCGAGGAGCCTGAGACCGAGGAAGAGCCCGACTTCGACATGAGCGGCGGAGAGGAGGGATGATAATGGCCACCAAGAATGCACTCGAGGTGTTCACGAACCGCGGCTTGGATGAGAAGACCTCGGAGAAGCTCATCGAGAACGGTTACACTTACACGAAGGTCGCCAGGGCGAACGAGAAGACGCTGAGGGAGATCGAGAAGCTCATAGGCGAGAAGAAGCTGAAGCAGATATTGTCCGTGGTGAGATCGAAGGAGAGGGGACCGAAGAAGAAGAAGGAGAAACCCCTGAAGGCGATCACCATCACCAAGATGGAGCTGCCAGTCAAGGTGGAGAAGCCCACGAGTTTCGAGAACAAGCTCACCAAGATGCTCGAGGACATGAACAAGAAGCTGCCATGGTCAGTCATGCACGAGATCGCCATCAGACTAGACGGAGCGAACATCCCGGACAAGATGTTGAAGAAGATCCTGGAGACGACCCATGAACGGTGCCAGGTGCACGCAGTGGATCCCAGCGAGAGCGTGGGCATACTCGCCGCGCAGAGCATAGGCGAGCCCGGTACCCAGATGACTATGAGAACCTTCCACTACGCGGGAGTCGCTGAGATGAACGTCACACTCGGTCTTCCCAGACTGATCGAGATCGTGGACGCGAGGCGCGTCCCGAGCACACCTATCATGGAGATACACCTCGAGGTCTCCGCTGAGGACGACCTGGATAAGGTGCGCGCGATCGCATCGAACATCGAGCTGACGAACCTGATCGATATCGCGGACATCGAGACTGACATCAACACGATGGAGGTGCTCGTCAAGCTGGACAAGCGTAAGATGGAGCGTAAGAACATCACTCCCGAGGAAGTCCTCAGGAAGCTCAACAAGGCCAAGGGACTCAAAGGCCTCGCGGAGATGCGCGAATCGATGATAGTCATCAAGTGCGACGAACCATCGTACAAGAAACTGCAGAGGATATCCGAAGACGCCAAGAGCAGTCAGATCAAAGGTATCGATGGTATCAGCCGGGCGGTCATACGGAAGCTCGGCGGCAGATATGTCGTATACACAGAAGGATCCAACCTGGAAAAGGTACTGCTGATCGATCACGTGGATAGGACCAGGACAACGACCAACAGTATCCTCGAGATATACGAGGTTCTGGGCGTGGAGGCCGCGAGGAACTCGATCATAAACGAGGCCTCGAAGACGCTGGAGGAGCAGGGTCTCACAGTCGACATCAGGCATATCATGCTGGTGGCTGACCTGATGACCAACGACGGCGATGTGAAGGCGATCGGCAGGCACGGCATATCCGGCCGCAAGTCCAGCGTGCTCGCGAGGGCGGCGTTCGAGATCACTTCGACGCACCTGTTGAGGGCAGGCATCATAGGAGAAGTCGACCCGCTGGAGGGCGTTGTAGAAAACATTATAGTGGGCCAGCCAGTTACCGTGGGTACTGGCGCGGTCAACCTGGTCTGGGCCCCACCGAAGAAGGACGGTGAATAAACATGATAGATATCGCGAGAGCTCTGAAGACAGCGGCTGCATCGGGAGACGTCAGGTTCGGCCTCGCAGAGACAAAGAAATCACTGAAGAACGGCGAAGCTAAGATGGTCGTCGTGGCAAGCAACTGTCCCGAGAAGGACGCGTTGCAGACGACCTCGAGCGTCAAGGTGATCGCATTCCCTGGCTCGAACCTCGAACTTGGTTCGGCATGCGGGAAGCCCTATCCGATCTCCGCGCTCGCTGTAATCAGCCCTGGAGAATCGAACATACTATCCGCCTGAAGAGTTGGTCCAATGGGAGACATCACCTTTACGGAGGACACCCTCCGGTACATTTCTCTTTTCGAGAAGATAACTGGCACCCAGGTCAAGGACTGTCTGGAGACTGAGGAGAAACTCGTCTTCGTGGTCGAGAAGGGTCAGGGGTCCAGGGCCGTTGGTAAGAAGGGCGAGAATGTCATCCGCCTGAAGAACCTCACGAGCAAGAACATACACGTGATCGAGTACTCGGAAGATCCCGAGACCTTCGTGAAGAACGTGTTCCACACTTACAGTGTGCAGTCCGTCGCGATCGAGGACCGCGGGAACATCGTGCACGCAACGGTCACGGTGGACCCCAAGGTCAAGGGGAAGGCGATAGGCAAGAACGGCCGCAACCTCAGGATCGCTCGGGAGATAGTCAGCAGGCATCACAACATACAGAGCATCAGCGTCGCTTGAGCGGCGAGCGCTCGACCTCGAGCCTGTCCGCGGTCGGATATTCTTCGACGATGAATGATTCCAGCTCGAGCTCTCCCGCGATCTCTTCCAGCACCCACGGGGCGACCTCGAGCCTCTTCTTCTCGAGGTCGATGAACATGAGTCTTCTGGGCACCTCGAACCTCTGCCTCAGCATCTCCATGGTCCCGGCGATGTCTTTCGTCTCTATGACGCCCTTGAGCAGGGTCGAATCGTGAGTTATTATCTCGTGAGGCTTCCGGACGTTCCGTGCCCTCCTCGCTATCCTGTTCCGGAGCTGGACGCCGTCCTTGAACGCGGACGAGCAGTAATGTATCGGAACCGATACGTCCAGTCTCAACAACTCGAGTGCGGACTCCTCGCTTCCGGCGACCCCGGAAGACACATCGTCCTTGACATCGAACCCGCGAGCTCTGAGCGCCTGCCAGTTGGTCTCGGAGAACTCCAGTTCGTTGAGGTTGACGAAATCGAGCCCGGAATCATCGGCAAACATTATCGCAGCTTCCAACCCGTCCGCGCATGTCGGCAGTGACGGGATCTCGAGCCCGGTGACCATGCCTCTCTTCATGGCTAGTTTCGTCGCGGAGACGAACATTGATCGGTCCAACTGCTTCCAGATCACCGGGGTGGGATGGAATCGTATCTCATCGAGTCCGGCCCTGGCAACCTTGTCGATCCTCTTCGTATCGGTCGTAGAGGTGTACAGATGTATCTGGTGGTCGTCTCCGAAATGCTT
Organism: uncultured Thermoplasmata archaeon; assembly: GCA_963719945.1. Lineage (GTDB taxonomy): Archaea > Thermoplasmatota > Thermoplasmata > UBA10834 > UBA10834 > UBA9653. Next base: position 255,148 of record CAVRDX010000004.1, read on the forward strand.
CTTCAGCATCCGGATGGCGTCCACGGTCCTGTCGATGGACAGTAAAGGGTCCCCTCCAGTGATTCCCGTTCCAAGAGCGTCGATGAGTTCTGCCTCTCCTATCATTTCATCGAGGGACCTGATCTTCCTCTCGTTCGCGAAGATGAAGTCCTTCCCCTTCTTCTTGATCGACAGAGGGCAGTAGTAACATCTCTTCATGCACCTGCCAGTTATCAGAAGCACGAGCTTGGCACCTTTCTGGCACATGATGCAGCCAGGCGCAAGCTTCCCAGTATATGCCGAACCTTTCTGCATGCGTCGGATCCTTGTCACGTCCACTGATATCGGGGTTTTGGTAATTGAATGGATGCTGTAGCCATCCGGTCGTTTGCAAAGGATTAACGGCACGGTCGACGATTCGCAGACCCATGGAGAAGAACACTAGGATAATTCTGGCGCTAGATGTCACTTCCAGAGACGATGCCATGCGCGTGGTCAGGGCAGTCAAGGACCATGTCGACGGGATCAAGATAAACTGGCCATTGATCCTTGCAGCAGGTCCGGATATAATACGTGAAATGTCAGCCGTCAAGGACGTCATATGCGACATGAAGATCGCGGACATACCGAACACCAACCGTCTGATCGTAGAGCAAGCCATGAGCCTGGGGGCGTCCGCCGTCATCGCCCATGGCTTCACTGGTGACGACTCCGTGAGGGCATGCGTGGAGGCCGCGAATGGTCAGGTGTTCGTCGTGACTGAGATGAGCCATCCTGGTGGGAAGCAGTTCACAGCGCCTTTGGCAGACAAGCTGGCATCTCTTGCCAAGACTGCAGGTGCAAGGGGCATCGTCGCACCAGCTACGAGGCCGGAGCGGATCGCGGCCCTCAGAAAGGTCATTGGTGATTTGGAGATAATCAGCCCTGGTGTGGGTGCTCAGGGCGGGAAGGCATCGGACGCTCTAAAAGCAGGTGCTGACTACATCATCGTCGGAAGGGCGATATACGAAGCCTCGGACCCGGGGAAGGCTGCATCGGATTTGGCCGCAGAGACCAAGTCCTGTATATGATGCGCGTACATCAGAGGTGCACGTTCCGAATCCATGACCTTGGCAATGCCAGATATTCGACTTCCGGGTCACCACGTCCGTAGGACGTGACCCCTAACGCTTATATAGTGCCCCAAGCATCGCTGGTGCTACTATCACTAGGTGGAATTATCGTTGGCCGAAACAAGGGATAGTCCTGCTAGGTCCCTGTTTCCCAAGCTATTGAAGGGGGAGCGGGGTCCGAGCGAATTTGGTAAGTGGATGAGGGCGAATTGGACAGCACTGCTCATGCTGTCCTTCATATTCCTCCTGGCGCTCTTTGTACGGTCGTATTTCGCATACGACACATCCGTGAACAACGGGTACTTAGTATCAGGTGGATCTGACTCGTATTACTGGGACAGAATCATCAACTACCATGTCGAAACGGGCGATAGCCTCTATTTCGACCCGATGTTGAACTATCCTTACGGCGGTATCAACCCGAGACCTCCGGTCTACAGCATGGCCATTGCCATCCCGGCGGTGCTCTCACAGGGTCTGTTCACATCGATCGATGATGCGACTGGGTTCATGATCGTCTGGTCGACCGCTTTCTGGGGCGCCCTGACGATAGTGCCAGTCTACTTCCTTGGGAAGGAGACATTCGGAAGACGCGCAGGTCTCGCCGCGGCGTTCTTCTTCGCCCTTATGCCTGCTCACGTCCAACGTAGCGTGTTATCCAACGCGGATCACGATGCCCTGATCCTATTCTTCATAGTGCTCATATTCTACTTCCTGCTCAAGTCGGTCAAGATCCAGGAACACAGGAGATGGGTCCAGGGTTGGAGGAGCTGGTCAAGCTTCAAGGCTGGCATGAAGGACTACTTCGCGAACAGCCACGCTCCGATTCTCTACGCGCTTCTCGCGGGTATCGCCTATGGCGTGCTGATGATGACTTGGGTGGGATTCGCATATGTGACGGTCCTTATACTGGTCTATTACATCGCGCAGTTGATCTTCAACAGGTTCAAGAACCAAGATTCGACAAGCGTGACCATTCTGATGCTCTTTACGTTCAGCATCGGCTACATCATTGCGCTCCCGTACTACATCAACTACTACGACTCCTTCATGGAGATCCGTTTCCTCGTGCCAGTCTATCTGACGTTCGGTGCTATGCTCTTCGGCGGGATGTTCGTAATCACCAGGGACTATCCATGGACATTGAGTTTGCCCGCGATTGGTGGAGTACTATCCGTCGGTGTCCTGAGTGTGCTGATACTCTACCCTGAACTGGGTGAGGCGATCATCACTGGTGCAGGTTACTTCCAGACCAGCAAGCTGTACTCGACCATCGCAGAAGCGCGTGCACCGATATTCTCCGAGCTCGCGTTGTCTTTCGGCATCGTGACATTCTTCATGTCGCTGGTCGGGCTCGTATGGGCAGTCCTCAAACTCCCGAAGCGTGCGACGACCGAATACATGTTCATAGTCGTCTGGCTCGCAGCATCAATCTTCATGGCGATCTCAGCTGGCAGGTTCATGTTCAACGCTGCGCCCGCCTTCGCCCTATCTGCCGGTTGGGTGCTGATATTCATCGTCGACGGACTCGATTTCGAGAGTGTGCGCAAGACCATGATGGGTGCCGGCGGCTCTTTCCTGACAGTGTTCAGGAAGAGCGTGAAGATCAGGCATATCGTAGGTGTGCTCTTCCTCGCATTCCTTATCGTTCTGCCGAATGTCTGGTACTCCGTGGACGCGGGAATGCCTTCGGAAGTCAAGCGGATGTACGATAAACAGGTCTATTCGACACTGCCAGACTTCATGCAGCAGAGCGATTACGACGAGATAAACGGGACTTACTGGTACTTCGGTGCCTTCGGCTACTCGTTGCCTCTGCCGACATACTACTATCCTGCCGCATGGTCTTGGTTCTCAGAACAGGATTCAGGAGTTTATCCGGATTCAAGCAAACCCGCCTATGTTGCATGGTGGGACTACGGTTTCGAAGCCATCGATGTGGGCGAACACCCTGCGGTGGCAGATAACTTCCAGAACGGCTATCGTATGACTGGTAATATCATCCTGGCGCAGAGCGAGGAGGAAGCCATCGCTCTGTTCGCATACCGGCTGATCGAAGTGGGCCTCTCCGAGGGCGGGGACATGGAAGTCGGCATCAATGCGCTTCTCGAGAGATACGGCATCTCGTCCGAGAGGATGTCAGAAATCCGGTTTGGTTCCGGGCAGGCGCTCATAGATGAGGTGCTCGCGGGTCCAGATGTGTACGGTCCGATGTCACAGGACCTGGATGTCGAGAACGCCCGCATAACCGTTGCGCGTGTCGAACTCGCGAAGATAGGCATGGACGGCCTGGTGGCACTGTACGATGACCTGTGTACCTTCACAGGCTGGGAGATCAGGTACTTCAATGTGGATTCCAGGATGTTCCCTCTCTCAGGGTCGAGCACCGGCATATTCTACGCTCCTGCGAAACTGGCTGACCGGAGGTTCGCGGAAGGGTCCTCGATACCATACGACTTCTTCCGTATCGTTGCCGTGGACTCCAGCGGTGTCCAGCACGAGCTCGAGGATCTCACTTACAATATGAACATCGTGAGCTACGAGGTAGTCTACACTGAGATGTTCTACAACAGCATGTTCTACTCTGCCATGTGTGGATTCAGCGGCTCCGACCTCGGCCTCGAGAACACGGGTCTCCCTGGTTACTCGGGAGATATCCAGGGCGAGACACCGATGCCTGGATGGAACATGACACACTTCAGGATGGTCTACAGGACCGCCTATTATAACCCGTACCCGACGGACGAGATACCTTATCACTCCGACGCGACCATCGCGATAAGCTACGACGAGGCGCTCGAGATCAGCAAGAAGATCGCAGCTGGCGAGATGGAAGGGTACGTGTACGCTCCCGCTTCGGTCTACCAGAGTGGGACAGTGTTCTTGGAGTACTACCACGGTGCATACGTTAACGGTACCGTCACTACTGAGGAAGGATACCCGGTCGAGGGAATGGTTGTGACTGTACTGGACGAGTACGGCATACCGCACCAGGTGACCACGACCAACGCCGTGGGCGAGTATTCTCTGCTCGCTCCGTTCGGGAACGTCACAGTCGTGATCTCGCAAGGTTCGTATTTGACGACCTCGCTGATAGGCACAAACGAGATCGATTTCGTTCAGTTCAATGTCACTGACGACCAGGCCATGCGCGTGAAGCAGGACCAGAACGGCGACGGGATACTCGACTACATAATCACCAAGGACTTCGTGATGACCAGCACACCAGTGTCCGGCGACATCTTCTGGGATGTCGACAATGAGGGCAATTACACCGCGGGCACGGACGAACTCATCTCCGATGTGACGGTGGTCGCGGTCGACACGGTCTCTGGCAGGGCATACACATTCGACGCATCCGATGGCACCTATGAGGGCACGCTTCCACCAGGTCAATACGACTTCAGTGCGATCGTGTTCGGCAAGAACCTGACGAACGCCGCGATGGCTAATGTCACATCCGGCTCCGAATTCACACTCAACCTGCCGATCGTTCCAGGTGGAATCACCGGCTACGCCAGCTATGCAGATGGTGAACCAGCCGCGGGCGTGGAGTTGGTACTTTCCGACATCGCATCCGATATGCAGTTCGTCACTGTCACGGACGAGAGTGGCGAATATCTGTTCGACAGGGTCATCGAGTCCAAGTACAGACTTCAGACGACGGATCCGGGACTGATAGTGTTCGACGAGAAGTTCCTCGTCACCACCTACACAGAGGGGCGGAACATCACTATTTGTGACAAGATTTCGATATCGTACAGAGCATCGACCATTGACGGCGTCTCCGCGGCCTTTGCCTCGTATCTGCTTTCGGATGACTATGATGCATCCGAATTCCTGACGGGAAGCGCGGATAGATATGGTCGGATCAGCCTCGATCTGCCGGTGGGACATTACAGCCTGTACGTCACATACAATTCTGGTGATGTGACCTATGCAGGCGCAATCGCGATAGATGCGAGCACATCGTCGACAGGCACACTCACACTCGCCGAAGCCTACAGGATCGTTGGCGGACTCACGTCCCCTAGTGGGTCAGTTGCGAAGAGTTGCTATGTCACATTCACATCGCAGAACGGCGCAAGGACCCCAGTCCTGAGTGATAAGTATGGCAGTCTGGAGACATGGCTCCCGGCCGGCATATACGCCGTAACGGCAGCCTCTGAGACGTACAGCGGCATCTACTCCTCCTCCCTCACTGTCAGTTCGGACATCGTGGGAACCAGCTTCAAGATGTCCAGCGCGATCACGATATCCGGGACTCTGTACATGGACTCCAATAGCGATGGGGCGATATCCATGTCTGAGGTTGGATCGGGCGGACTAATGATCTGCACCGACTCCTTCGGAAGGATGCACTACTGGAGAGCGGATTCCGGCGGGGCGTTCTCTATCATGATCCAGAAAGGCATCAATACGGTCCTCACGAGTGGAAATGATGGATACTCGTCTTGGTCCAGCAGCATCCTCTTCGGAGACGATGTCTCAGACACCTCCCTAATAATGGTGCCTGACCAAGTCGTCGTCACTGGCAAGGTGACTTCGGGCTCCCTCGGCATCAGAGGCGTCGATGTCTTGTTCGACCCGACGAGCACCAGCATATCCCCAGTCACTGTGGTGTCTGGAACGAACGGATACTTCTCCGTGGCAATCGATCCATCGGAGTACACGGTCATAATCGATCAGGAATCATCCAGTGTTGAGGGCCAGTGGTATCAGTACGAATCGGATGTCGAGATACTGCCGAGTTCGGCATCCATGACCCTGAATATTCCGGTGACCACGCGAGTCGAGGTTTCCGGCAACATCATCGGGGCATCGTCTGATCTGAGTGTCCGCTTCACGGGGCCTGAAACCAAGGAACAGTCGCTCGACCTATTCAGCTATTCCTTGCTTCTGATCCCTGGCACATATGACGTGTACGCAAGCGGGCTCACGGGAAGTTCCAGTTACGCCAAGATGCTCTCTTTCGAAGTATCTCTCGACTCTAGGGTGTGTGATATCCATCTCGAGCTTGCACGCGACCTGTCGGGGACCATCACTATCGAGAGCTCCACTGTGACCAAGCCGGTCACTGTCACGGCTACCTCGCTGCTGGGCGTCCAGATATCCGAAGAATCCTCGAATTCTGGAGTCTACAGTCTGATTCTGCCACAAGGGACCTATGTCGTCTCGTACCTTCTGGAGAGCACTCTGGCAGATGCATCCGGCACGAAGTACATCGAATACTACGACGAGTCGATCATCGAGGTGAGTTCGGCTGACGTCATCGAGAGTCCAGAACTCAGCATGCGGTTCGACAACACGACCCTGAGTGGACAGGTCGTCAATGAATATGGCACGCCTGTGACGGCGTTCATCCAGCTGACTCCTAATGGTAACAACGGCATCGCAACATCGTTCGCGACATCGTCATCAGGTTCGTTCTCGGCCAAGGTTCAGCCGGGAGACTATACGATGTATGTTACTCGATCGACTGACAAGCGTGTATCTATCAGCTATATGCACATCGAGAGGAACACGCCCGTCGAGCAGACGGTCGCTCTCTCGGTCGGTGTATACCTGAAGGGCACACTGACAGTCGCAGGTTCGGCATCGCAGGAGACTGTACTGATCTCCAATGGGGAGACGCAATTGTCCCTCGTCCCTGGAGCAGACGGATTCTTCAACGCGCTCGTGCCTAATGGCGAGTACACGGTCAGCTCTTCGGCCTCCAGGGTCGAAGGTGGCATGACTGTGAGTTACGGCCTCTCGAAAGACGTGGTCATGAACAAGAGCGATGTCTTCGTCGATCTCTTCCTGGTGCGAAACACGAAGCGCTCGGTCGTCGGCAGCTGGGATTCCACTGCACTCAAGACGGTCGCGCTCGGAGGAGAGATCAGCTATGTGATCTCCCTTGATAACACGGGGAACGTCGCAGATACCTACACGCTCTCATCCTCGAACAGCGACTTCGAAGTGACCTTCGAGCCAGCCGAGGTGTACGCCGACTTCGGCACTTATGGCGATAAAGTATACGTCATCGCGAGGATAACGATCGGCGCCTCGCTCGAAGCGGGGAACAATACGCTTACCGTGACAGCGAAATCGAATTCCCAGAGCAGTGTCCGGACCGATATCAGCATGATCGTGAACGTACTGCCATCCCACTCAGTGACGATAGAGAGCACGGGCACTGGCAGCCCCGTCAATGGGAACAGCACCGCCACGACCTTCGTCGTGACCAACACTGGCAATGTCGCTGATGAGTTCACGCTCGAAGTGTCCAACCTGCAGGCGCTGGAGTCCTCTGGCTGGACGGCTAAGGTCGTGGATGTCGGAACAGGTGTGGAAGTGACATCCGTCGAGCTCGAAGCATATGAGGAAGCGGAGTTCAAGGTGATGTTCACAAGCATTCGCGCGACCCCGGACCCGAAGGCTGAAGCGGTCGTTCTGGCCGTCTCAACCGTCAACGACGGTGTCGAGGTGCAAGGCACGATCGCAGTCAAGCTGCCGGACCTGGTAGTGGGTGCTGGCGACCTCGAGGTCGATCGGGACGATGTTTCGTATGTGTACGATTCGAGCCGCATGTACCTTGATGTGATACTAGCAGCGATGCTCGCAGCTCTTGTGGCGATGTTCTTCATAATGAGGCGCCGCAAAGGTCTAGGCAGATCATCCGACAAGGGGGGTAAGAAATGAAGACCTTGGCAGTCCGAGCGATGACATTGGCAGTGCTGACCGTCATGGTCCTGGCACTGTGCGTGGTCGCAGTTGATCGCGCATCGACCAACGCGGCTGCATACTCCCCGATATCGGTCTCAGTCGAAGTGGCCACCGCGGCAGAGAAATCCGCCGTCATCCCGTGCACGATCACGATCGCAGGCGGGCCAGCATCAGATGCACCTGGCAATTACTCGTACAAGGCGGAGATCATTGCCGACAACAAGACCGGCTCATCCGTCACTTCTAGCACGGGCACATCCTCATCTGGCAAGTTCAAACTGAACATCACCATGCCTGGATACGGTCCGCAGACAATCACGCTGAAGGTCAACGCGACCTCGAAGAACTCGGTCACTGGCGACAGCGTCAACAAGATAAGTGAAGTGACGATCAAGGTCGTCGATCCGATCATCCTGAGAGTCACCGTACACAACACGGGTGTGGTCGATGCCAAGAACGTCACCGCTAAGTTCTACGCTGACGGGATACTCCTGAACACGCAGATATTCAATGTCTCTGCCGGTTCGTCCAAGGTGCTCAAACAGAACTGGACCTGGGTCAATATCGCTGATGGCAAGCATGTCGTATCCGTGATAATCGACGATCCGAACGGAATCGTCGAGTTCAGCGACGGGAACAATATCTATTCGATGACGATCTACATCGGAGAGCAGAGCAACCCGATCGGTGGTGTGCTGACGGTCGGCGTGATCATTATGTCCTTGTTATTGGGATTGACCATGATGACCAAGCCGTCCCGCAGGAAGAAGTGATGGCGAGCGAGACTCGGGCCGGCATGATTGCCTATCTGGGATAGATATTATATCGCAGAAGCTCTTTGTGGCCAGTCAAGGATGTGAGGCTCCTGTCAGAAGATATCGTACATCTTACAGATGCGAATTTCGAGACCGTCGTGAAATCCTCAGAAAAGCTGATAATCGACTGTTGGGCGCCATGGTGCGGTCCTTGCAGGATGCTCGCACCGACGTTCGAAGCGCTCGCGAAGGATTACAAAGGCAAGGTCACCTTCGCCAAGCTCGACACAGACGAAGCCCCCAAGACTGCGATGTCGATGGGCATCAACAGCATACCGACCTTGATATTCTTCAAGGGCGGGAACCAGGTCGAGAGGATGACCGGTGCTCATCCGAGGGCGAACATCGAGAACACGATGAAGAAGCACTTCTGATGGTCTCGGAAATATCGCACTTCAAAACTTCTTCAATACTTCTTCCAACTTTTCCTGAAGGTTCTTGGCGCTAGCGGCGACCGCCACCTCTCCACGTGTCTTCTCCAGCAGACTCCTCGCGATGTCCTGCTTCCGCCTTATGGCGACGATGGCGTCGGGATAATCGAACCTCATCAGTGCTGTGTACAGATCCTCCATCCTGTCGAGGAAGTAGTTCGCCCTGATGACGTTACTTCTCTTCAGCTCGTCAAGGGCAAGACGCCTCAACTCTCCGACCGAATCTCCGAGCGCGAGCAGATAGGCGACGCTGGATACCCCCAACTCCTCCGGTGATGGCACATCGTCCCTTTCCAGCAGTGATAGGATAATTCCAACCTCTGCATACTCCTGGAACGCGCTCTCCACATATCCGGCGGACCATAGGTCCGGATGGTCCGCTAGCAGGCTGGACAGCATCGAAGCCTCATCCTTCAGCTCGTCCAGGGCCTCGGCGATATCCTCGTCCCTGTGGATGCTCTTCATTATTCCTCCTGACAGTCTTACAACGGCCCTGGACGATTTCAAGGCGACCTCCCTGATCTGATCCTTCTCATCCAGTTCCTCTTCTATCTTCGTGACTACTTTCTCCAGGTTGATCATCTTGAGCACCCTCTGATACCATTCATCCTGACGACTTTCGCTTCCAGCATGACCCGCTTGCCGATGTCGTGTCTCACGAATATCTTGCCAGAGACATGCCTGATCGCGTTCTCTGCGATCCTCTCAGCCTCGTCTATCTCCTCCGAGACACCGACGATGCCCACAGACCTCGACGTGGTGGTGTAGACCTTCCCATCCTTCTCGTTCACGCTAGCATAGTACAACACCGCGCCCTCGTCCGATATCGCCTTCTCATCGACCTTGATCTCCTCTCCTGCGAGAGGTTTGGAGCCGTATCCTGCAGGGACGACGTACTTACAGACGGAGGCTTTTCTGTGGAATTGATTGAGACCGTTCGCGAGGTTTCCGTCTGCCATCCCCTGGCATATCTTCACGAAATCGCCACGCAACAATGTGAGGACGTTCATGGCTTCGGGGTCTCCGAACCTCGCATTGAATTCTATGACCTTGGGGCCATCCTTCGTCAGCATGAACTGGCCGTACAGGGTCCCCTTGTACGGCGCCCCCTCCTTCTTGAGGGCGCCGACGGTCTGCTCTATTATGGACACCGCCTGGTCATAATCCCCCTTGGTCAGGAACGGCAGGAGCCCATCGGACTGCGAGTATGAGCCCATGCCTCCGGTGTTGGGCCCTTTATCTCCCTCATAGGCCCTCTTGTGATCTTGGACCGCTGGCATGGGCAGTATCCTGGTGCCATCGCAGAATGCCTGAAGCGTGAACTCCTCGCCGACGAGCTTCTCTTCGAGGACGATCTTGCTGCCGCCTATGCGGCTCGATATTATCTCCTCCGAATAGCGCAGGATGTCTTCCTTGGTCATCATGTGTTCGCCAAAGACCTTCACTCCTTTCCCGCCTGTGAGTCCTGTCGGCTTGACGACGATCTCGTTCCCGAGCGCGTCCAGGCCTGACACGACTTCGTCCATCGTATGGGCCTCGATGAATCTCACAGATCCCTTCACACCGTATTTCTTCATCAGGTTCCGCATGAAGATCTTCGAGGTCTCTATCCTCGCAGCGTCCTTGGACGGACTGGCTGTGGGTATGCCCGCATTCTCGAGCCCGTCCGCCAGACCGACCTCGAGAGGCGCCTCCGGCCCTACGACCGCAAGCTCGACACCCTTCCCCTTGGCGTACTCGACCACCTTCGCCACATCCATCTCGTCAACATAGAATGTGTCCTTAGCGATCCTAGCGATGCCGGGATTCCTGTTCTTCATTGCGACGAATACATCAGCGCCCGATCTCGCGAGTCCGCTAACGATCGCGTGCTCTCGGGCACCTCCCCCAACGGCCAGCACTTTCATTATATGCAACCGGCCAGGGCATCAGGCTCAGGTCTTAAGAAGATTTTCTATGGACCGGTGTTTTTTCGGTCATTCTTCTCTCCTTGCTGATGCCCAGCAAATCATTTAAGACGACTAACACCTTCTACTGCCCGATGACCTATTCTGGCCTCATCGGAAAGCTCCTGGAGGCTACAGGAACTTCCGTCGGCGATGTGATATCCGTCACCCGTGGCAAGGAGAAGATTACGGGCGTTCTGATGCCGCACCACGAGTTCAGTTCGGAATCGGTCATCACGCTAAAGTTGTCGAACGGTTACAACATCGGCGTCCGTATCGACAGCAATTCGCGCATCGAACTGGTTTCAAAGAAGGCTGCCAAGATATCGGTGAGTCGATCGATGCCAGCGAAGGATTCAAAGAAGGATGTCGCAGTCATAAGCACTGGCGGGACGATCGCATCATATGTCGACTATAGGACCGGCGCGGTCCATCCAGCGAAGTCTGCGGAGGAGCTGGTCTATTCTGTGCCTGAGCTGATGGACCTGTGCAATATCCGTGCGAAGGTTCTATACTCGATTCTAAGCGAGAACATGACCGTGAAGCATTGGCAAGGCTTGGCGAACGCGGTCGCGGACGAACTCAACGCGGGAGCAACGGGCGTCATAGTGCCCCACGGCACGGATACGATGGGGTTCACTTCAGCAGCTCTTTCGTTCATGCTCAGGAACCTCTCCGGACCTGTGGTCTGCGTGGGTTCCCAGCGCTCATCTGACCGCCCCTCATCGGACGCTAGGATGAACCTGCTTGCAGCCACTCGCCTATGCGTCGACTCGGACCTGGGCGAGGTCGTCGTGGTAATGCATGGCGAATCCTCCGATTCTTATTGTCATGTCCATCGAGGCACCAAAGTCCGCAAGATGCATTCGTCCAGAAGAGATGCCTTCAGGAGCATCAACATCGACCCGATCGCGAAGATCGAAGGGCCAGAGATGAGTTTCATGGGGAAGTATTCCAAACGCTCATCTGGCCCGGTAGAGGTGCGGGACAAGATGGACCGGAAGGTCAGCCTCCTGTACTTCTATCCCGGTTTCGAGGGAGAGCATTTCGACCTCATCGCGAGCCATGTGAAAGGCGTGGTCGTGGCTGGCACGGGACTCGGCCATGTGTCCGAGGAGATCACGAAGTCTATCAAGACGGCCGTGGACAATGGGGTCCACGTGGTCGTGACGAGCCAATGCCTGTCCGGCACAACCAATCTCAATGTCTATTCGACTGGGAGGGACATGGTCGCTGCTGGCGCCCTGCCTGTCGGTGACATGCTGCCGGAGACGGCGTACGTTAAACTCATGTGGGCACTTGGCCAGGCCAAGGACCATGCGGAAGTCAACAAGCTCATGCTGACCAACATATCCGGAGAGATATGCTCGCGGAGGGAGGTCTGACATGGACTACAAGAACCTCGGTCTCAGGGTGGGCATCGAGATACACCAACAGCTGAGCACGGGTAAGCTGTTCTGTAATTGCGATTCGGAGCTCGTAGACGAGCATCACAAGGAATTCGTGAGGAACCTTCGGCCCACGCAGAGCGAGCTGGGCGAGATAGACAAGGCTGCGCTCGAAGAGGCCGAGAGGAAGCTCCAGTTCAGGTATCAGACTGTCCCGTGCTCGTGCCTGGTAGAGGCGGACGAGGAGCCGCCGCACGACGCCAACAGGTTGGCGATCGAGGCGTCCTTGGAGATGGCTCTGCTCCTGGGGACGATACCGGCGGACGAGATACACTTCATGCGGAAGATCGTGATCGATGGATCCAACACGGGAGGGTTCCAGCGAACCGCGCTCATAGCCACGAAGGGGAGCTTGGAGCTCCATGGTAAACGGTTCGGCATGTCCTCGATATGTCTCGAGGAGGACGCTGCGAGGAAGATGACCGAGCACGCGTCCGAGGTCACATACAGGTTGGACCGGCTCGGGATACCGCTGATAGAGATCGCGACGGATCCTGACATGTCGACACCTGAGGAGGCCAGGGCCGTTGCAGCCAGGTTGGGCGCGCTGTTGAGAGCTACCAAGAAGGTCAGGCGCGGCATCGGCACGATCCGCGAGGACCTCAACATATCCATCGCTGGCGGAGCGAGGGTGGAAATCAAAGGCGCACAGGACCTGCGCCTGATACCAGTATATGTCGAGGAGGAGGTCAAGAGACAGCTCGCACTCCTGGATGTGAAGGATGTCCTGAGAAAACGAGGTGCGAAACCCGTAACCGCCGATATCAAGGACCTGTCCGGACTCTTGAGGGGCACAAGCTGCAAGGTGCTACGGTCTGCTCTGGATTCAGGCGGCAGGGTGCTTGGCATCAGACTTCAGAAATTCGCAGGCACCCTGGGACGAACGGATGCAGGTGTCAAACGGCTGGGCGCCGAGATTGCCGCACACGCTCGTGTGGCCGGAGTCAAAGGGCTGTTCCATTCGGATGAGCTTCCAGGATATGGCATAAGCCGGTCGGAGGTCGAGGATATCGGCACGATGTTGTCTGCGGAGGCTGAGGATGCATTCGTGCTCGTGGCTGATTCCGAGGAGAGATCGAGGGCCGCCCTCATCCGCGCGGTGGACCGCGCAAACGTCGGCATATCCGGAGTTCCTGAGGAGACCAGGGACCCGCTTCCGGATGGTCAGTCCGTGTACAGCAGACCGCTCCCGGGAAAGGATAGGATGTACCCCGAGACGGATGTGAAACCTATCCTGATCTGCGAGAAGGTGCTGAAGTGCATCGAACTCAACCTCCCCGAGTTGCCTGAGGAGAAGATCTCAAGGTTGGCGAAGGTGTATTCCATCAACAAGGAGCAGGTCGAAGCGCTGATCAACAACGCCAACGATGACGAGTTCGAGCTGCTCGCCGGTAGCATGGGAAACGCCCCAGTGGTCGCGAGGATATACCTCAACATATTCCCTGAGCTAGAGAAGGCCGGTCTGGATCCGAGCAACGTGAAGGTGGAGATAGTCCGTGAGCTGCTCTCCGCCCTCGATAAGGGGTCCTTCGCGAAGGAGGCGATTCCGGACATACTGCTCTGGATGCTCAAGAACAATGTCTGGGACGTCGAGAAGGCATCCGAGTCGCTCGGAGTGTCATCCGTCGAACTGTCCGATGTGCGCTCGATCTGCGAGCGAGTGGTGAAGGAGCGCGAGACTTTCATAAAGGAGCGGGGCAAGAGTGCCCTGGGGCCGATAATGGGTATCGTTATGAAGGAACTCCGCGGAAGAGTTGACGGAAAGGTCATCAGTGAGATTTTGAACGAGAAGATAGAACAGCTCCTGAGTTGAAGTCCTTCTTCGCGAGCACCGTGAGGAAGTCCTTGCAGTACTCGATTGCTGCCCCAGAGTTTTTCTCTTGGCAGGTCAGGAAGCTCTTGCAGAGCTCGTCGAGGTCTTCCTGGTTGTTGTACTTCCTCTTCTTCTCAACGGTCACGGGAACCCTCTCCTGAAGGGATTCTCCCAATCGGGGCTGTGCCTAATAATACTTCTCGCTTACATTCTCAAGGACTGCCAATCTTCCGAACCAGTCTGTACGCGAATATCGACTCGAAGAACATGTGCTTCTCCTCGATCATCACAGTCTCGTACTGCTCCCTAGCTGCCCTGAGAATGCTCCTCAAGCCTCCAAGAGATGAGAGGATCATGAATATCTCCCCTTTCGGTGAGAGATGTCTCCACGCGTCGCCTAGGAACCCGATGATGACGTCCGACCCGTCCCCCCCTCCTGCCCAGGCCTTCTCCATCCAGCTGGGTGGTCCATCCTCGTCCGGGAGATAGGGTGGGTTGAACACGATCACGTCGAACAGTCCCGGGACCTTCTCGAAAAGGTCACTCTCGACCACATCCATCTTCAAGTCGTTCCGCAACGCGTTCGACCGCGCACACTGGACCGCATTCGGGTTGATGTCGACAGCGGTCACCAAGGCCCCGGATTTTGCTGCATGGAGCGCCACTATCCCGCTGCCTGTGCCCATGTCTAGGAGCCTCTTGTTCGGAGAAATCTCAGTGACCTCCAGTATCAGGTAGGAATCATCACTGGGGTTGTACACTTCTGCGGCGACCTGTATGTCTATCGAATGATCGAGCTTCACATGGTCGGTATGCACGCCTCCACGATTAAGACTTTACCGAAAGAGGGCATTCTCCCCATCCGGAAGCAGAACAATGGAAGTATACGCCTTCGTCATAGTGGCTGCAATCATCGCTGCTATCGCCTACTCCTATCTGAAGCAGTTCAGTTTCTCCCTGGTCGCCAGCGCAACCTGCGGTGCAGTGTTCCTGTTCATGCTTATCGAGGCGGGAAGCTCGAGCCTGATACACTCACAGGCAATCTCAGAGCTCGGCCTCAAACAAAGGGACATAATCGACCCAGAGAGGTTCTACACGGTGCTCACATCTATGTTCACCCACGCCAGCTTCTTCCATGTATTCATGAACGTGCTCGCCCTGGCATTCCTCGGCATGATCCTGGAACAGCGTATCGGGACTCGTCAATACATCCTGATATTCTTGTTCGCTGGGGTGTGCGGGACACTCTCATTTGTAGCATTCAGGTGGAACGAGCCAGCAATCCTGGTCGTGGGGGCTTCCGGGGCGATAAGTGGCATATTAGGCGCGTTGCTCAGACTGTATCCACAGGAACGCATGACTCTGATGTTCTTCCCCGGGATGCCTTTGCCGCTCTGGACAATAGTCTTCGGATTCCTGCTTCTTCAGCTTGTTATGCTGGTCGGCGATTACGGAGTCGCGGTGGAATCTCATCTGGGCGGTTTGGTCGCCGGAATGTTCGCAGCACCTTATTTCGCGAAGGCGCAGATCCGTGGCAGGGAGAAGAGGACAATCCCCGTCTCAGCATTGAGGAAACTAGCCACCACACCGGAGTTAAGAGCCATGCTGGCTAGGATAGAGGATGAGGAGATCTTTGATGTCAGGAGCGCATGGATCGAGAAGTACATCTCCGTCGCCAAGTGTCCTGTGTGCGGGGCTCCTCTGAAGTCCCGGAAGGCTGGTCTGTTCTGTGATCGAGGGCACATCCTATGACCGAGCGGACTTCCCATCCGATCGTAAGGGTTCTCCACCATGGATGGATCATCAGGGATGGTCCTAGAGTCGTGGATGCCTCTTCATCCGTCACCCTCATCGAGGAGGATGACCGCTGTTTCCTGGTCGATACGGGAGCGTCCACGGACTCGCGCGCGCTCATACGCGCGCTTTTAGAGAACGGCCTTTGCCCTGAGGATATAAACGATGTGGTGAACACTCATCTGCACACCGACCATTGTGGCTGCAACGACCTGTTCACCAACGCCCGGTTCCATGCGCACGAATCCGAGTCTCCTCCTATGGGAACCATTCGATTGACCGGGGATGTCGATCTCTCCCCCCATATCCGCGTGGTCCATACACCGGGTCATACGAGGGGGTGCGTGTCCGTCTTCGTGGAATCGGATACAAGGTATGCGATATGCGGAGACGCCCTTCCCACGGAGGCCAATTATCTGTCATGGGGGCCTCCAGGGATACATTTCGACCGCTCCCTCGCCTTGGCGAGCATGGGGCTCATCGTCGGCTGGGCCAAAACCGTGGTCCCGGGTCACGACAAGCCCTTTAGAGTCATGGGAAAGAAGTAAGACCAAGGACCGCAATGGACTCGTGATGAAAGCAGTACCTGCGTCCATATCCGCCGAATGTCCTATATGTCGGGAGGAGACCCTTCACGAGATACTCACGGGCAAGGTGGCAGGCAAGTCCAAAGCGGTCTTGGACTGTACCGCCAAATGTCGTCAGTGCGGACAGGTTCATCATGTCGTCTTGAGCGAGGACAAGCCGGTCGAGATACCGGTCATCGTCAGCTGGCTCGAGTCTTCCAAGAAGACCTCGGTGGTTTTCGGTCCGGACGAGATGATATTCGTGGATGATGAGATCATGTGTGCGGAGATTCCAGCGCTCATAACATCCATCGAGTCCAAGGGCGCCCGCGTGAAACGATGCAAGGCCAAGAACATCGATACGATCTGGGCCAAGAAGTTCGACAAGATCCGCGTACCATTTTCCATCAATCATCAGGGCAAGAGCCGCTCCGATCATGTCATGGCGCTCCCGGACGAGGAGTTCTACATCGGTGACATGCTCGAGATCAGCAAGAGGCAGGTCGTCATCCACTCTATAAAGATCGAACAGAGGGTCCTCAGACGCGGCTCGGCGCTGGCCAGGGACATAGTCAGGGTCTACGGCAACATAGTCAGGAGGACGGATCAGAACATGCCGCGTCCTCCACGCCCTACGCGCCCTCCAAGGTTTAAATCGTAATAGCCCCCTCTTATCGTACGATGGACTTCGAAAGGGCTAGAACGGAGCTCGTGGCGCATCTGAGGCGGAGCCGCTTCCTCAAGGATGATCGGGTAGCGGATGCGATGCTGAAGGTGCCTAGGGAGGAGTTCGTCCCGAGCTCGATGCGGGAAGAAGCGTACACTGACTCCCCGCTCCCGATCGGTTCCGGGCAGACTATATCCGCCCCTCACATGGTCGCCATGATGGCGGAAGCATCGCAGCTCAAGAGTGGGCAGAAAGTGCTCGAGATAGGCGCCGGGTCTGGATATCACGCGGCTGTGGTAGCTGAGCTTGTCCGACCAGGTGGGAAGGTGTTCACGGTCGAGCGGATATCGTCTCTGGCGAGATTCGCGGATGACAACATAAATCGCACTGGATATGGCGATACCGTGCGGATAATCTGCGGCGACGGCTCAAACGGTCTTCCGGAGGAGGCACCTTTCGACAGGATATTCGTCGCGTGCGCCGCGCCTGATATACCTGGGCCGTTGAAGGCTCAGCTGACCGATGGCGGGAGATTGTTGGTGCCTGTCGGAGGTCGATATTTCCAGAACCTGATGCTTGTGGAACGTAAAGGTTCGAAGTTCAATCAGGAGGATCTCGGAGGTTGCGTGTTCGTTCCGCTCATAGGTGACCACGGCTATCGAACATCGTTTATGTGATCCAGTATTCTGCTGAGGTCCCGTCCCTCTACCACGATATCCGCCCGCGCCCTCACATCTTCATCCTCCGGAGAGAACGCGATGCCTATCGAAGAAGCCTCGAACATCGTGACATCGTACCGGGAGTTGCCCACGCTCACGATGTCCTTCTGTTCTATCCCGAGGCGACGGGCGGTTTCGGTGACAGTGTTGCCTTTGTCCATCAGCCTCACTCGCAAGATGCCTTCACCGGACAAGCGGTCCTGGGCATCCGTCTCGAGGCCGTTTGCGAATTGCATGTCCATGCCTAGCTGCTGGCATATGCGTTCGGAAAGCAGGTCGATGCCGGCCGATACTATGATGGTTATATGACCCGCCTCCTTCAGGAGCGAGACCGTCTTTTCGGCTCCATTCATCAGGGGCGCATCATCGAGCATCTTCCTGATGGCCTCTCGCGTGATCCCTGGGTCCTTCTCACGCCACAGCTCGATGTCCCTTCGGATGAACTCGCGGTCGTCTATCTCACCTCTGAGATACGCGTAGAGTGAATGGTTGTTGTTCACGCCGAACTTGCGGTGGACGAAGACCCAAGAGCTGTCGACATCGGCGAGCACACCGTCCATGTCGAACACTACCAGCTTTGTCACAGCCAGCCAATGGAACGAAGGTTTATTAAAAGCATCTTCCGATGGAGACCGTCGATGATAACGCTGGTCGGAGTCGGGCACGTGTTTGCCATATCAGACAATCTGAAGGATATCATTCGCTCGAAGAACCCCGAAGTGGTGTGCCTGGAACTCGATGCAGCGCGGTTCAATTCGTTGATGAGCAAGAACCAGAGCAAGAAGGTCCCGCTGCAGTACATGGTGCTTGCCAGCATCCAGCGCCGCATGGCCAACAAATTCGGGTCCGAGGTCGGCGACGAGATGTTGGCGGCCTTTGGCGCCGCCCGGGAGATCGGTGCAAAGGTGGCGTTGATCGACATGGAGGCCTCGATGGTCTTCAACAAGATGTGGCGCGCGATGTCTCTGAAGGAGAAGGTCAACTTGTTCATTGGGGCGCTCATAGGTCTGGTGGCCTCCAAAGAGAAGGTCGAGCACGAGCTGGATGCGTATGCGGGTAACGAGGCGAAGTACCTGGACACGTTGGGGGAGCAGTTCCCGTCCATCAAGAGGGTGCTCCTGGACGACAGAAACGTCTACATGGCGGAGCGCCTAGTATCGTTGGCGACCAAGCATCAGAATATACTGGCAATCGTCGGAGATGGCCACATCTCAGGCCTGACCGCTGCTTTGGCCGGCCAAGAGGTAGAGACCATCAGACTGAAGGATGTGCGGGATGGGTCTGCAATACCCGAGGGCTCGTCCACTGATTATTCAATCAGCTACCGGTACGACATCCAGTGATCCGCCGCGCGGTCCATCTTCGCCGTCAGTCATATCCGGCATCCCTCGTGAAAAGCATTTAGGTAGGTAAGTGGTTTAGCGGGACGCTCAGCGGGGATATCCTTGAATGTGAGATTGCTGAACTACACCAAGAACCCGGACAAGGTATGTGCGGCAGCGGCACAATCGTGCTACTCTGAGAAGGGTGCTGGTGAACTGTTCGATACTACGGCCGATGAGCGTGCCGAGAAGATGATCACGAAGGTCGTCGGTATGGGACATCTATCGGTCGTGGAGCACGCCTATTTCACATTCAGCATCGAGGGTGTATCCAGATCCCTCACGCACCAGCTCGTCAGGCACAGGATCGCCTCCTATTCTCAGCAGAGCCAGAGATATGTCGGCATGGCCAAGGCCGAATATGTGCTCCCTCCGTCGGTAGCGGGCGATGATGATGCGAGGAGGAAGTACACGCAGGCGATGGACGCGGCCTGGAAGGCCTATCGTGAACTCGCCGAGATCGTGCCCAAGGAAGATGCCCGATACGTGCTCCCGAACGCATGCCACACGAACATAACGGTCACCATGAACGCGCGCGAGCTCTGGCACCTGTTCAGGCTCCGATGCTGCCGGAGGGCACAATGGGAGATACGCATGATGGCCTGGAAGATGCTGGAAGAGGCGAAGAAGGTCGCTCCCATACTCTTCGAGAACGCAGGACCTGGCTGCTTTGCTGGACCATGCCCTGAGGGGGAGTATTCGTGCGGAAAACCCTACAGGCGCGGTCAGATGCCCTCGGACGAGGAATTGCTGGTCGAGAGCGCCAAACCAAGTGGTTGAATATTCTGGCTATTATCACAACGGGAAGGCCGCTGTCCGCAAACCATATATATACCCTTCTCATTCGGAGAGTTTCACGGTGAGCCTCATGGGAAACATCAGGCCGACATACATCAAGAGGGTAGCAATCGAACTGGTTCAGAAGTACCCTGAGCAGTTCTCTGGTGACTACCAACACAACAAAGAGATGGTGTCAAAACTCACTGATGTACGGTCGATCTCAATGAGGAACAAGATTGCTGGGTATGTGACGCGATACCGTACCCACTACGAAGCCTGATATTGCGCCTATCATCGGCGGTCCTCAAACCGGTTGATATTTTCATCTGGGCGTACCACGCCTATATAGCCATCAAATGATGTTCGAGTGTGCATAACTATGCATCAATACGCGGTCGAAACACAATCACTGACACGTGTCTTCACACCAAAGAAGCGAGACGGGGAACCAGTCCACGCCCTCAACTCAGTCGATCTCAAGATAGAGACCGGAGAGCTGTTCGGCCTGCTTGGCCCGAACGGGGCCGGCAAGACCACGCTTCTCAAGATACTCTGCACACTGCTTCTGCCGACATCGGGCAAGGCATTCGTTGCGGGTCTTGACGTCGAGACTCAGTACCATGGTATACGAACGAAGATCAACATGGTCAGTGGCGGTGAGATGTCCGGGTACGGGCTACTGACGGTCAGGGAGAACCTGTGGATGTTCTCGCAGTTCTACGGCATCAAGAGCCAGGTCGCCAAGGACAAGATAGACGGCCTTTTGGAGACCTTCGGGATGACTGACAAGAGCAAAGCGAAGTTGAGGACGCTGTCCACTGGTCAGCGCCAGAAGATGAATGTGATAAGGGGCTTCGTAACCGACCCTGATATCATATTCCTTGACGAACCGACACTTGGTCTGGACGTCAATGCCAGTCGCGTCATCAGGACATTCATCCTCGACTGGCTTAAAGACAACCCCAGCAAAACTGTCGTTCTCACGACCCATTACATGGCAGAGGCCGACGAGCTCTGCGACAGGATCGCCATCATCGACCAGGGTGGGATACTCGCATGTGACACCCCTGAGCGGCTGAAGCGGACTGTCAGGATGAACACGACCCTCAGCATGGATGTGACCCTGATGAAGAACAGGAAGGTCTTCGAGGGGTTGAAAGGGGTCGAGCAAGTAACGTTCATCGATGATTCAGAACGCAATCAGACGCATGTGAAATTCGTCGTTCAGGACGATTCCTGCGTCTCGGACATAGTCTCTGGCGTGCTCGATCAGGGTTCCAAGATAATCTCGCTTCAGAAGACTGAACCGACCCTCGAGGACGTGTTCATCAAGATGGTTGGTAAGGGATTCGAATGACAGATGGTTGGCTTATCAAGAACATGAGGGCCATCCGGGGCCGTGCATATCCTAGGGTGATCGGTGCGGGCAGGGAGCCCAGCTGGATCTTCTTCGAGATAGTGTTGCCCCTGTTCACAGTCGCCGCCTACGCGTACATCTATAAGTTCATGGACGCGCGCGCGGAGCTGATCGGATATGTCGTGCTGGGCGGTGCCATGACCGCCTTCTGGTTGAACGTGCTCTGGAACATGGCATCCCAATTCTACTGGGAGAAGGAGATAGGGAACCTCCAGTTGTACATGATAGCGCCTATCTCCAGGATGTCTGTGCTGGCGGGAATGGCCCTGGGCGGCATGTTCTCGACCACACTGCACGCCGCATCGACATTGCTGATAGGGACGATGCTGTTCAACATCGCGTTCCAGGTCGTCGACCCGATCATGTTGATACTGATATTCGCCACGACGCTTGTGGCCCTTTACGGCATGGGCATGATGTTCGCCTCGATGTATCTGTTATTTGGTCGCGAGGCTCATCATCTCTCCAACCTGCTGACGGACCCAGTGTATCTGGTATCGGGTTTCTATTTCCCGGTGAATTCCCTTGGGAAATATGCTGCAGCCGGCGCTTCGTTGATCCCGGTCACCTTGGGCCTCGACGCGTTGCGTCAACTGTTCTTCTCGAATGTCTCAGGGGATGGGTTCCTGCCTCTCAACATCGAGCTACTCATACTCGTCGGACTTAGCATCCTGTTCATGGTGCTCGCGAAGTACTCGCTCTCGTACATGGAGTACCTGGGCAAGACGACTGGGAGGTTGACTTTGAGATGGCAATAATCCACGACCTCCGGACGCTCAAGAACGCCGCATGGCTCGGCTGGCAGATGGAGGCGAACTGGACCGACCCGTTCCTGTTCGCCACTTATTCGATAGTGAAACCCATCAGCGCGACCTTGATCCTGGTGTTCATGTACATGGTAGTGACCGGCGGGGAGACATCCACGCCCTTCTTCTCCTACATGTACATCGGGAACGCCCTCTACATGTACGTCGCCGAGGTGCTGTTCGGCGTGACTTGGGTCATCCACGACGATAGGGAGCACTACATGACCCTGAAACAGGTGTACATCGCCCCCATCAAGTTCTACATGTACATACTCGGCCGTTCAGCGATAAAGATCGCGATAACCTCCGCGGGCGTGTTCATTACCCTCCTCTTCGGAGTGATCGTGCTAGGGGTCGGGATAGACATTGGAGCGATAGACTGGCCGCTGTTCGCAGTCTCCATGCTCCTCGGTATGAGCTGCATATGCGTGCTCGGCCTTGCGCTGGGTGGGGTCACGTTCCTCACGGCGAAGCACTCGATCGGCATAAACGAAGGTGTCGCCGGCGTGTTCTATGTGCTCTCAGGAGTCATATTCCCTATCACCGCCCTTCCCGGATGGGCACAGTCGATATCCAAGGTCCTGCCGGTGACCTACTGGATGGATTCGATGCGCCGGGCGCTGATGCCGGAGACGATGAACGAGCTCAACTCCCTGTCGGGCATGGACGTGACCGGTCTGGGCACGTTGGACAACCTGTTCATAATGTCGTTCCTGGCACTATCCACCGCCGTCTTCTTCATGTTATCCATGGGCGTGTTCAAGTATGCGGACAACGTCGCCAGGAGGAAGGGCAAGATAGACTGGACCACTTCGTACTGACGCCCCAGGGAATGGTTAGTTATTTCTACCGTTCCCCGCATGGAGGTGTCCGCTCAATGAGCGCAATCATTGCCCGAGTGGGGTAGCTTGGATATCCTAGAAGCCTGCGGAGTTTCAGACCTGGGTTCGAATCCCAGCTCGGGCGCCTCCTTCTTTCGAATCGCAGGGCAAGAGCCATCTACACCTTAGCTCAATCCCTTGTACGATGCGTCCTGAATTCGATACCATATTGAACGATCTCAGGGGAGACAACCTCTCGGGTGCAACCGCCCTGACCATCGAGGCTTCAAAATCGCTCTGGAGAATATGCAGCGACCCGAAGACAAAACTCCAACGAAATGATGTCTCGGAGCTGGCAGTCGCTCTCGTAAGGGCCCAGCCGAACATGGGTTGCATCTGGAGCCTTGCGGATTCGTTGCTGAAGGCCGATCCCACCCCGATTGAGATATCTCGGATGTGCGAATCGACGATCACTCATCACATGTCCGCTCCAGGCAAGCTGGCGGACATCGTCCTACCATCCATCAAGGGGAAGACCATCCTCACGAGCAGCTCTAGCAGCGCGGTTTTCAACGCACTCGTGAAAGCATCATCGGATTCGCAACTCTCGGTCTTCGCGTGTGAGTCCAGACCTCTGCGGGAGGGCGTGATCATGGCGAGAGAACTGAGCAGCCTGGGGGTCGAAGTGACCGTGATCGCCGATGCCGCATTGGCGAAGTATTCTGCCAAGGCCGATGTCATGCTCGTGGGCTCGGATATGGTCAATGCGAACGGTGCCATCGGCAAGATCGGTATCGCTCACATGGGCCTCTCCTCCAGAGCCTATGGAACTCCGCTGCTGGTCCTGTCAGATTCCTCGAAGTTCGTGCCCGCTCCCCTCGTGGATGATTCGCGAAGACCGGACGAATTGCTCGAACCAGGTCTCACTTCAGTACGGGCGGAGAACTTTTATTTCGAGGAGGCCCCCCACGGAGCGATCTCGTCGATATTCACGGAATCCAGACAGATGACTGGTCCTGAAGCCGCCAAGATCGCTTCCGAGGTGCTGTTGGACGAGCGACTATCGGCTCTCATCGGCCGTTCTGGATCTTCCTGAAGAACTCGTCCAGCTTCGACAGCTCTTCCTTCGTCATCAGAGGCGTCTTCGGCTTGCTCAGTATCCTCTTCACCTCTTCGCTCGCCCTGCTGATGAGCAACCCGCGCTTGCATTCCCTCATCCTGTGCTCGATGGACGCTTCTGGACGTGCTGATGCGATAATCTCCTTTCTGAACCTCGACATCGTATGCCTTTTGCCGATGAAATTGCCGTCCTTCGCTGCGTCCCTGATCGTGTCAAAGGAGATTGCATCGTCATCGGTGTCGAATCTTCTCGCGAACTCTTTCGCGACATCCCAGACCCACGCATCAGCCACCAGCTGCTCGAACGAGGCCCCGGTCGCCATGTCAATCCCACCGAAACCTGAGGCGAGATCCGATGGCACCATGCTCTGGATCGAGATGTGCGGCACACCCTCCCATACATTGCTCATGCCGTGTGCCAGATTCTCCAGGCCGACACCTATCACCATTGTCGGAAGTCCGTAGAATCTCCCCATCTGTCCCGCGCCGACCCTTATGAGTGGCACTTCTAGAGCGCCATAATCTATCGAGCCTGTCTTGAGGTCTCCTGGACTCGAGTCTGTGCTGTATATGAACGGGGATCCGTGCTTCGCCACCTGTGATATGACGAGGCTGGCCAGGTTCTCCGCATTGACTTGGGCCAATGTGCCCGAAATTGTCACAGGCGAAGTCAGGCCGGTGACCGATGCGGCCATCGCGACTATCGGTATGCCGCCACGCGAGAGTTCGACCTGCCCTTCCACCAATCCTTTCTCGAAGGTCAGAGGCGATATCGGGCATTCCACGGCCGAGAAGATGGGTCTCTTCGCGAGCCCCTCCTCCCCACCAGTGAAGATCGAGGCCATCTCGATCATCCATCGAGCCTCCTCAGTGCCGGTTGCCATGGCCTGGATGTGTTTCGTCGTGTGCATCAGTGAGATCTTGAGTTCGGTTATTCCCTTGAGCCTCACGGACTGTTCGAGTGCCCCGACCATGGGCCAGAAGAAATCTATCTGGGGGAGTTCGTTGACCAGTATAGCGAAATCCCTGAGATCATCGGATGTGGCCTGCCTCGACTCACCGGTCACCAGGTCCTTTACGAAGACCCCTTCGCCGCCGTTGGTGACATACATCCTATCGAGTGAGGGTATGCTGATGTCGTTCTTCCCGTCCCTGGATGCCAGAAGCACTGGTCGCTTCGCATCGGCTACAGCCGACATGACGATCCTCTCGTCCAGAAGCAATCTCTTGCCGTCGTCAGACCGCCGGGCGCCTGCCTTTTCGAGCATCTCAGACACTTGCTGGCTATGGACAAGTATGCCCACTTCGTTCAGCAATCTCAACGATGTCCTGTGTATGCGCGCTATCTCCTCCTTGTCCAAGAACTCCATACGCCCTCTCGCCATCAGCAACACCTCTCCTCTAAGCGGAACACCTGAAGCTTTCCATTTTGAATAATGTTTTGCTATTTTCGTCATTTTTGGCCAGATGTCGGTCGGATTCCGTTCAGCCGTATCGTGGATAGTGCGCAATCGATGATACTTTGATATTGACTGGCACCATTAGGCCAGCGAGGAGAATCCGGTACATGGAAGCTGAATGGCGCAAAGCCCTGTTCAGATTTCTTCTGAACAACATCGGGCAGCTCGATCAGGACGAGTTCGATGCATGGGTCGACGATGATTTCGATATGGCGCCTCTGCTCGCTCCGTTCCTGAAGACGATGTCTGCGCATAGGGACAGGATATTGGCGGAAATGCATCAGATCTTCCCTGCAGAGGTGTTCGACAGGTTCAAGGTCGAACACCCGGAGATCGCTATCGCATCGGCGGACAGGGTTGTATTCAAGATCGGCAAGGAACTTGAGGCGATAAAGTCCATCGTGAGTTCGCTGTGATGACTAATTCTACGTGCGAACATCGTCGTTAGAATCCGTCTACTGCCAGTGTATTCGACCTTTTCTGGACGTCTTGGCCTAATGTTGTACGTATCGGATGTTCACGCCCTTCGTTGATGGAGAATGAATGAATCGCATACGCATCTTGATCATTTACGGATGCCAGCTATCGGTTTGGCGGACTTGTGTGTACGTGCAAAACCGTTATTATTCGGAATGGGATTTTGTTAATGAACCAGATGACAAATAATGAAGATCAGTCTGTTGATGCGGACAAGAAATGTCCATCAAAATCTCATTTTAGCCCACATTTGATGGCCGATTGGCAGGAAAAGTACCGCGAGAAAGTGCGAACGGCCGAACAGGCGATATCCACCATCCGTAGGGGAGACAAGGTCTTCATCGGGTCAGGTGCCGCAGAACCCCAGCACTTGGTCAAGGCATTGATAGATTCTGCGGGGAGGCTCGCAGATACCAGGATCATGCACATCATGACCCTCGGTGTCGCACCATACACTGAGGAGAAGTTCACGGACCAGTTCAGACATAACGCGTTCTTCATCGGCGCCAACACTAGGAAGGCGGTTTCAGAGGGAAGGGCAGATTACACTCCAGTGTTTCTATCGGAGATACCTGCGTTGTTCCGTTCGGGTCAGAGCCCGATCGATGTCGCACTTATACAGGTCTCACCACCAGACAAACACGGCTACTGCAGTTACGGAGTCTCCACAGATGTCGTGAAATCGGCTTCGGAGTCTGCCACTAAGGTGATAGCTGAGATCAATCCGCAGATGCCACGAGCACTTGGGGACTGTTTCATCAACATGGATGAAATCGATCTGGTCATCCCGATAGATGCGCCGCTCCTCTATTCCAAGCGGGACCGGGCGGATGATATTGCGAAGAAGATCGGGAAGAACATCGCAGACCTGATCGAGGACGGATCAACGATCCAGATGGGCATAGGAACGATTCCCGATTCGGTGCTGTATTATCTCACCGACAAGAAGGATCTGGGTATACACACTGAAATGTTCTCTGACGGACTTATGGAGCTTGCTCAGCGGGACGTCATCAACAACTCGAAGAAGACCTTGCACAAAGGAAAGACGATAGCATCGTTCTGCATGGGCAGCCGCGCGCTGTACGATTTCGTGGACGACAATCCTGCTATCGAGTTCCACCCGACAGAATACACGAACGACCCGTTCATCATATCGCAGAACGACAAGATGGTTGCGATAAACTCCGCAATCGAAGTCGACCTCACAGGCCAGGTATGCGCCGACTCACTCGGTACCATGTTCTACTCCGGCATAGGAGGTCAGGTCGATTTCGTCCGTGGGTCGGCTAGGTCAAAGGGCGGGAAACCGATCATCGCACTGCCCTCGACCGCCAAGGACGATACGGTCTCCAGAATATCCGTGCACCTCCACGAGGGCGCTGGCGTCGTCACGACTAGGGGAGATGTCCACTATGTGGTGACCGAATATGGAGCTGCGTACCTGCACGGAAAGAACATACGTGAGAGGGCGATGTCGCTCATCAGCATAGCACATCCCAAGTTCCGTCAGGATCTGATGGAAGCTGCGAAGGAACTGAACTACGTCTACGGCGACCAGAAGCTCGCGCCTCAGACGACCAGGTATCCAGAGGAATTCGAGACGGTCATGCGAGAGAAGCAGGGTAGCGATCTCCTCGTGAGACCGATCAAATCGACTGATGAGGAAATGCTCAGCGACATGTTCTACGATCTGAGCGATCAGACTATCATCAACCGTTTCTTCAGCATGCTCAAGTCGATGCCGCACAGGAGACTCCAGGAGTTCTGTGTGATAGACTACGAATCTGAGATATCCCTGGTGGTTCTGAAGGGCAAGGGGCCGAAGCAGAAAATGATTGGCGTGGGAAGCTATCACCTGAACCCTTCCACAAAACGCGCGGAAATAGCATTCCTTGTCGCCGATGAATGGCAGGGAAGAGGTATCGGGACATACTTGATGCATGAGCTGGTCAAGATTGCGCGACAGAAGAAGATCAGGGGATTCACCGCGGAGGTCCTGAGGGACAATGTGGCGATGATAGCCCTGATGCACAAGTCCGGCGTTCCGCCGAAGTCCGCGATTGTGAATGGAAGCTATCTGTTCACGATGGACTTCGAATAGGTTATACACCTCGTACGCAGATTACCGTCCGGGTTTCCGATGCTATTGGGCGCGCATGTATCCATCACGGGAGGCGTTCAGAACGCTCCTCAACGCGCACGTGAGGTCACGTGCGATTGTATGCAGATATTCTCTAAGAACCAGATGCAATGGAAATCGAGACCTCTCGAGGCGACCGAGATCTCCCACTTCAAAGAGGACATTGGGAAGTTCGAGATTCGCGAGACAGTCATACACGATTCATATCTGATCAACCTAGGAAGTCCTGACAAGGAGCTATTGGCGAAGTCGAGAAACGCCTTCCTGGACGAAGCGGTCAGGGCGGATCAGTTGGGTGTCAGATATCTGATATTCCACCCTGGCGCCCATGTGGGTTCCGGCGAACAGACCGGGCTGAAGACCGTTGCGGAATCGTTGAACTGGGTGCGGAAGGAATTGGGTTCGAGCCAGGTGGAGTTCATAATCGAGATAACAGCAGGTCAGGGCAGCGTCCTCGGCCATTCTTTCGAGCAGCTTTCAAAGATAATAGATATGTTGGACGATCAGAAGCGCGCGGGCATATGTTTCGACACCTGTCACGCGTACGCTGCCGGGTACGATGTGAAGACCAGGTCCGGATACGAGAAGACATTCGTCCACCTGGACGAAGTCTTGGGGGTAGATATGGTCAAGGCCATGCACCTCAACGATTCCAAGGGCAAGTTGGGGTCCCATCTCGACAGACACGACGAGATCGGGAAGGGTTTTCTCGGCATCGAGTGTTTCAAGCATATCGTGAACGACGACCGGTGGGAGTCCGTGCCTATGGTCCTCGAGACGCCTCAGGCCGAAAAGAATTATGCCAATGAACTCAAGACTCTCCGTTCACTCATCGAGAAGTGAGTTCCTTGATGTCGATACCCGAGCTCTCCAATATGTCGACATCGCCTGGGGGCATGATGCTCTGTATCTCTTCAATCGGCACTCCGAGCCTGTCTGCCAGCACCTTCGCGAACCTGTTCTTCTCTAGCTGACCTGGGCGAATGACCACGAACTTCGTGCACTTCGCTTTGATCGCGGAGACGGGCCCACACATCATCTTGCGTTCGTTCTCGAAAATGATCTCGCCGACTGCGAGTTTGATATCGATCTTGTCGGTGTAATTCCTCTTACCTCGGATCACGAAAGCTCCCTTGGCGAGATACTCTCCACTCTGCGGGGTCTTGCTGACCTGTTCTGGAAGCACCCAATAACCGGCCGCGGATCCTATCTTCGCGTTCCATGCTTTCGAGGTTGCGACCGCGAACTCGCATGCCTCTCTCAGGGTCTCCTCGCCCACGCCATCCTTCATCTTGACGACGATGCTCGGAGCACCGTGCATGTCTGCATGGGCGTACCTATCGCCATCGTCGAGATGCTTCTTGACAAGCATGTCGTTGCTCTTCGCGTCCTTCCCGCCGAGGACGACCGCGCCCTCGCTTGATATGAACCATCTGTATCTCTCGAACCAGAATCTCTTGGTCGGTTTGTGCTTGGTCTTCTCTGCATCGGAGGCCTTCATCTTCTTCTGCTGTTCTATCTCCTTTCTCGTCTCCACAAGGACGACGAGGAGGCCTTCGAGCTTCTTCTTGGCCTTCTTCGCATCTTCATAATATCGTTGAGCGTTGGATTCGACAGTTCCTTTTATGTCGAGCTTGTATGTTGAATCGGCGATCTTCACGGTCAGGATCGAGGACTTCTTGTCGAACGAAACCACACATGGCATGTCGCCCACTTCTCCAGATGCGTCGACGTTCCGTTTCGCAGTCGCAATGATCGTGTTGACCTCACCATATATCGCGTACAACGCATCTCCAGCAGCCTGCGAATCATTGCTCTCATTCTGGAGGCTCGTCACTGCAGCTTCCTGCTGAGCAATCTTCCTCTTTAGCTTTCCGGAATCCTTCGATTCTTCGGCGACCTTCTCCTTCTTGGTCGCGGGTTTCATCGATATGTATCCTTCAATAGCTTCCGAGAACGATGGGAATTCGCTCGTCTCTCCACCATCGTATGTCTTCATGTTGATGGGGACGACGTCTTCTACCACACCGCCTTTCTTGACGATTATCCCCTTCTCCGATTCCTTCGCCTCTTTCATCAGAGTTTTTATCATGCCGAGGATAGCGGAGGATTCCTCCACCGAGACATTCGCTGCCTCAGTGTGTGGATCAATACCGAGTCGAGCGCACGCTTCCTCGCTGTATCTCCCTCCGAGGTTCATCCTGGTCGCTAGGGTCCTCACGATGTCTGCATCGGATGCTCTCATCATCTCAGAGATCGATTCCTGGGTCATCTCGGAAGGGTCCGGTATGGGCGGCGGGAACGCGAACTCCCTCCTCGCCCTGACGATCCTATGCTTCCAAGTACGGCTGATGAGTGGTTGGACTATGATGCCATCCTTCACGAGGACGACGTTCCCCTCGGCGAAGAGTTCCAGGACGAGTTCGTACCTGCCATCCTTCTCGAGCGTGAGCACGACTATCCTCTCGAAGCCCTGCTGTCTCACACCCGTCAACCTGGCGTTCGACACCCTCTTCCTGAGCATCATCGCGAAGTCCGTAGGCTGCTGTGGCATCTCCTTTGATTTGGCTGACCTAAAAAGCCATTTTCCGACGAAGAAATGTATGAACTCCTTTCCCTCGCCACGGCTCTTCAAGGCGAGGATCAGATGTTCCCTCGTAGGCTGATATACCTTGTCGAGGTTCCAATCGACGTACCGCTGGAGTTCCTTCACGACCGCGGTCACATCGAAACTGCTCAAGGCTTCCTTCATCTGGATGATGAATCCTTGGACTCGCTATTAAATTATGTGTATGCGCCCAGTATGGTCAAAATAGGCCCCTCCGTCCTCAACAACCTTTTAATATGCCCGGCAAGATGACTTGCGGCCGGGCGCAGGATGCCACTGTGGCTTAGAGGTATAGCGACGCCTTGGTAAGGCGTAGGTCGAGGGTTCAATTCCCTCCAGTGGCTCCATCTCTTCTCCGATATCCTGCAATTTCGCTTTCTACATCTCACATATCGAAAAATACGAAAATTGAAAGGGTTTTCAGAGTTTTCGACTACCGCCAGCTCACTCGACCACGGTTATCAGGATCTCGATCCTGAACATGCTCGAGGATCCGAGGAACCCGAAGGTCGCCGCACCAACATATGTCCCAGGGATGGCGGGCATGCTGTAATCGATGCTGAACGAGTACAGGCCAGACGAAACTAACGGTTCTATCCCGATCGCTGTTGTATAGGTCCCTTCGACACCTATCTGGACGTTCAGTCCGAAGTATCCAGGGTTGCCGACCACCGTGTAGCCGAGAACCTTCACCAGGTATGTTCCATCAGCCACATCCCTCAAGGTGAGGCTCTCGTCCGATCCGCCTGCTCCGACATACCAGTACGGCTCCGTCAATGACGCTATGCCGTCCTCGTTGGCATCGTACCAGACTCCCATATCGATGTCCGGGCAATCAGACACTTCCCATACCGACACCTTCAGCAAGGCTGCGCTCTCGACATAGATCGGCATCGTGTATTCTGCATTCGCAAGGTCGGAGTCGAAGTTGCTGCTTAGGACGCCCTGGTATATGGGCTCGTTCTCCCACAGGTACGATCTGGTCGGGTCCTCGCCGCTTCCGCTAGCCTCTATCTCGCCGTCAAGGTTCACATCGAACCACGCAGGTATTGATCCCGCCAACGGATCTCCATCCGAGAGGTCCAGTTCGAATTCGACCGCGGACGGTTCAAGACCGTTCAGAACGATCATCTTCGTGTATCCTTCGAGTGTCTCTGTCGGCGCATCGCCTGATATGAGCGGACACCTTGTGACGACCGCGAACGGAGCAGGAGAGCCTACTGCGGTCTCATATGCACCTAGTGGAGCTGCTATCGCTTCCTTAGGTCCGCCCGTGTTCGTCCATGAGCCGAATATGCCCGCGCCCATGTACCGCTCGTCACTGGATGCGATACCTGTCTCATAGTATCCCGGTCCATATGGGTCATCGAACACTCCACTCCATTCGCTCTCTGGATCAGTCGCGACTGGCGCGAGGATGTGTATGTTTATGTCGGTCGGCAGGTCTGTCCATTCGACGCATGTCAATAGGTACGCGTTCGGATCGGGCAGTTCCGTCGGAAGCGACCAGTATATTCTCCAGTCGCCTACCTCGAACCTCCAGTATTTGTCAGTCACACCAGTCACCTCGTTGTTGTATGGAGTGTCGAAGTAGGATTCACCGCCGAATTCGAACTCGTATGATTGCGCAGGCACGTGTATGACGATCGGCATGCATTGCATCCTCTCGCCATCGTCTATGTAGACAGCTGCACCGTACGAGCCAACATATGCATCATCGGGTACCGAGACGAGCAGTTCCCACGCGAGTTGTCCTCCCGCTGGGACTGTTGCGGTCAGGCTGGATGACCATTCCCCCGTCCCTGCCGCCCTCACTTTCGCCCATGGGAATTCGTCCAGTTCGTAGTAGTCCAACTGGAGGCTGACTTCCGTTCCCGCCATCGGGGCGATCGACCTTACCCTGACGATCAGACCATCGGATGTCCTCTCGATCGGGTCCTTGAGCATTATCTGGTTGGCGTTGCATTGCGAGCCGTCCACACTGTACCTGAACAGTTCCCAGTTCCCGGTGCTCGTGCCTATTACACCATTGCCATTCAGATCTATCCAGTCGTGCATCTCGAGCCAATACTCGACATTCTGAACATAGTCCTGTTCAGGGTCGGTCTGCTCGTACGGGATGTACATAGTGACCTCCAGGAGGTCCGTGGATGCAGGCACGTAAGTCGTGATATCGACATATATGTCTGATCTGGGCTTTGTGACGAAGTTCAGGGTGTCACTGCCGGTCTTGAGCAGGATCTCTGGCGATACGACCACCTCAGCATCCTCTGTGCCGAAGTTGTTCGAAGTCACTCCCTGGATCGCTTCCTGTCCGGGCAGCATGAAGTTCGGGAACATCTCGTAGCTCTGACCGTAGACATCGCCTGGATAGACGACACCCTCGGTGAAGACCTCTCCCTGAGTCGTGGAAACCACGCCTGCTGCACCGCTCATGGCATCGGTGAAAGTCTTCGCGTTCAGCCAGCCAGATCCTTGCTTGAACGGATCGAAGTGCATGTCATCGGCAGATGCTAGCAGGACCGCCTTGGCGTAATCCTTCACAGGTATCGCGCCTTCGTTCGCGAGCTTATATGCCTGGTATCCGAGAGCTGCGCCTCCTGCTGCAGTCGGCGTCGCATGGCTCGTCCCGCTTCCAAGCTGCGAGTGCCTGTACCCGTTCCCTATTGCTTCGTTCACCATGACGCTCATGCTCGGGTCATAGTTGAGCGGAGCCGGTTCCATGGAGTACATGCCAGAAGCGATGATCTCGGAGTTCAGCTTGCCGTTCCTTCCAGGTCCGGAGTTCGAGAACGGCGCCACGTCTCCCCACTGCGCATTGCCTGCGGGTTCGTAGCCCATGATGCCTCTGTACTGCATCGTCGTACCCGCACCAACATGGACCGAGGTGTAATCGGTCACACTGTGAACAGTACCGTATCCGGGCCCACCGTTTCCGGAGGACCAGAACCATAGTGTCGGTCCTGACATCGAGATCGTGGTGGCGATCATATCTATCAGCTGATAGCCCGCGGCCACAGTGGTATCTGACCATCCGTAGCTGTTCGTGACTATGTCGGCCTCATCGCCGGTTCCCAGGATCCCATCAACACCGAATTGCGCAAACAGCCACGCGTTCACCGTACTTCCGGTGAATGGTATCGCTATGAGCTTCGCACCTGGTGCCATGCCCTCCAGCTGTCCGCCGTAGGTATAGCCATTCGCCAATGCTGCGGATGATGTCATAGTCCCATGCGTTCCCGCATAGGCTCCCATGAATGCTACCGCGTCGCCTGAGCCTGCAACGAACTCCGCTCCGTATGTCCATTCGGATGCGGGGTATTTGTTGACACCATCGCTGATCCAGTAGACCATTCCACCGGAATAGTCGGCATATCCATCGCCAGCGTTCCATGCGGAGAAGTCGCTCTTCCCGGTGCTGGCATTGTACGCATCGAAATACGATATCTCATCGCCCATGACGCACGCCTTGTCGTTGGTGAAATCGAAATCGCGTGTGACATCGACGTAGACCGTATCGTAGACGCCGGCCACCTGTGAGTCAATGACCAGTACCGCGATGGGTCCTCCCCAGAGCTGCTCAAGGGTCCAGTCAGGGCTGTATCCCATGTGGACCACACCGCTCTGGCTCGATAGAGCGTTGCCATCGACATCGGTCAGTCCCTTAATCAGGTACTTCGTGCCGTCGAACTTCACGTACTTGCTATTCTTGACTGTGATCTCGGTCGAAGTGTCTACCACGCCTCCGCCCGTGCTGCCGCTCGCCCATTGGCTGGCGGCATAGTCATCGTAGCAGATGGGCCATCCGGCATATGTGCCGGACTCATACCTTGCCTGCTGTCCTTGCAGGTCTGGATGAGCCATGTCGAACCCGTCGTCGATGTCGGCCAACAGTATCGTCTCGCCCGTGTAACCGTCCTCCCATGCGGCCACCGCGCCATGTACCTCATCTACATCGATATCCTCTGGCTGCGGTGCAGCTACAGCGGCGACCTCTTCCCTCGCGAGGTCTACTCTGTACGAATCGACCATTGGTCTCTCATAAGCAAGGATGCTGGTCACTCCATCACTGTCTCCGAGCGCAAGGACCGTCTCCTTGTCCAGAGTCATGAGGCTCGTCAATTGGATGCCTGGAAATTCTTTTGCCTTTATCGGAGACAATCCTTCAGAGACCAGGAGTTCATTGACCATCTCCTTGTCCGATACGATCACATAGACTTCGAAGGGCCCGTCAGATTCCGACAAATCATTCAAGAGTCCGGAATCGATCTTGGACCCGCCCACATAACCCACACTTCTCGCTACATCTCCGTTCACCGCTGCCTGCTCCGCAGCTATCGGTGCGGAGCCGAGAACGACGAACGATGTCATTACCATCAGAGATGCTAGCGCGAAACTCAGCGCGGCTTTCCTGAAAAACGTATTCACTGTTTACTCCCCCTATACCTGACCACTCTGAGAGTGGTCATAACCGGTCAGTCCGAAACCGCAATTAGCGGTATTATACTCTATCGGTCAAAGGGTGGGGTCAGTAGTACGAAAACTGAAGGAAATCGGTGCGTAAATGAACATGTGCGCGATTGCTGTCAAATCCCACTTTTCATGCCGTAAAATGTCGGAGATAGTCAATCGAAAGACGGTGTCACTTATCAATATTAAAGTACGAAGACGATTTCCCGTCCATTATAATCATCGGAGTCCGAGAATGGAATGATACAATGAACAAGTACTCTCCAAAACCTTGGATCGTCCATGGCGCGAATGAGCCCAGTGATAGAATCACTGCCAAACGGATTGGGAAATTGCTCCTCAGCAAGCAGAGGATCGGCCTCTTGCTAGGCCCTCTGATGTTCGCAATCATCGTGCTCATTCCAGAGCCACAGTCCATGATAGACGCTGCATCGAACGTTGGTGCATCTGATCGTGCTCCTCAGATTGCATTGGGCACACTTCTCTGGGTCCTCATCTGGTGGGTCTCGGAATGTGTTCCGCTGGGGATTGCCGCGTTGATCCCTCCGATAGTCTTCTCGATGTCGCGGATAGTCGGCTGGAAGACATCGCTCACATCCTTCACTGACCCAATAATTTGGATATTCATGGCCGGTTTCGTTCTTGCTGCGGCATTCAGGAAGTGGGATCTGGACCGCCGAATCGCGGTGAAGCTAGGCCTGCTGTACAAGGGCAAGAATCCCATGATAGCCGCATTCTTTGTCGCGGCCTTGCCTGTCTTCATACTCACGCTTACCGGTTCCATCACGGCATCGACTGCAGTCGTGTTCCCTTTCCTGATCGCATATCTCTCGATGGCTGGAGTCAAATCCGGTGGCAGGTACAGTGAGGCTTGTATGCTCGTGCTCGCTCAAGCGGCGACCGCAGGCGCGATGCTGCTCCTCATCAGCACTCCACCCAACTTGATTGCCAAGAGTACTGCAGCGGAATTCGGGAACATCGACATCACTTTCTTGGACTGGCTAATTATCGGGACACCCCATGCTCTGATCGGCCTTCTCATCACTTGGGTGGTCGTTTTCAAAGTCTTGAAGCCCGAGGAGAAGAGTGTCGCCGTGGACCGCGACAAGATGATTGCTCTGTCCAAACAGCTTGGCCGTATGAGTAAGGGGGAGAAGGTTGTAGTCGGCCTGTTGCTCACAGCGATCAGCTTGTGGGTGCTCCCCTCAGTAGTCAAGATACTGGCGGGCTACAACGAAGGTCTTCAGCCTCTTTCCAACGATCTGACTGCCATAATGCCGGAGGCGATGCCTGCGGTCTTGGTGATTCTGCTGGCTGGTCTCATAAAGGTCAAGGGAGAACCGGTTCTCAAATGGGAGGAGCTTGCTCGAGGTATTGACTGGAACATCGTCTTCCTATTCGGAGGCGGCATCGCTCTGGGCATCGGACTCGCAGAGAGTGGGTTCGCGAATTGGCTCGCTACTGGCGTCAGTAGCGCCCTGGGGCCGGATCCGAGTGCATGGGCGATCTTCGCGATGTCATGTGTGCTCGGGTTCTTGTTGACATATGCTGCATCGAACACGGCCGCTGCGTTGATCACCTGTCCCATAGCTGCGACCCTCGCATTAGGTGCAGGAGTGTCCCCGATCCCGCCGATCATTGGAGCCGCCCTCGCCTGTTCCATATCTAGTGCCATCCCGTCGACGACGCCCCCGATGGCGATCGTCTACAGCTCGGGATATGTCAAGATGTGGAGCATGTTCAAGGTAGGGATCATTTCAGATTTGCTCAGGCTGGGCGTGTTGATATTGATCGGCCCATTCCTTGCCAATCTGCTGCTGTAATCGGTCGCGTAATCATCTGGCGCGCGTCCGTTGAGCGCATGCCCGAGCGCGTGCGCGCGTGGCCAAGTGTGCCCATCATGCATGCTTAAATACGATTGGAACACAAGTGTACGTATAGGGATGCACGATGCCACTGGATTTCATCAGCAGCGCGCTTAGCAGGAATAGTGAGCGTTCGTCTTCCGAGCAATCGAATGACGATCTTGAGATTGAGAAGATTGCAGCGGGCCTAAATGTCCGTATCAAACTTGTTGGCTGTGGCGGAGCTGGTTCGAACACCGTCACCAGGTGTTACGAGGACGATCTCTCTGGCGTTGAGATGATCGCGATCAATACCGATGCCAAACATCTTCTATCCGTCAAATGCGGTCGGAAACTACTAATCGGAAAAGTCCTCACCAGGGGAATGGGTGCCGGTGCTAGACCAGAGATCGGTGAGAAGGCCGCGATGGAGAATGAGCGCGAGATAGGCGAGTTCATGAAGGAGGCGCAGATCGTCTTTGTCACCGCCGGTATGGGTGGCGGAACCGGCACGAGTTCATCGTTCGTCGCGTCGCGTCTCGCAAAGGAGGCACGCGCACTCACCATTGGTATCGTCACTCTTCCGTTCAAATCCGAAGGGCAGATGCGAATGGATAATGCGCTGTCAGGATTGACGCGCTTGTCGAAAGTATGCGACACTACGATCGTGATACCGAACGATACGCTGCTCGAACTAGTCCCCAACCTTCCTGTACAGGCTGCGTTCAAAGTAGCTGACGAACTTCTTCTGCAGACAATTCGGGGATTGACCGAGATGCTCACTCGCTCAGGATTGGTGAATGTTGATTTCGCGGACCTGAGGACGATCATGGATGAAGGCGGAGTCTCGTTGATCGGTGTGGGTGAGTCAGATAGTGCTCCAGGCGACAGGATGGATGAAGCAGTCAACGAGGCAATGACTTCGCCGTTGCTGGGAATGATGGATCTGAAAGAGGCCAAGGGTGCATTGATCAGGGTCGTTGGCGGTCCGGACATGACCATCGAAGAAGCAGCGAGGGCTGCGGAGATCATCTCAGGTAGACTGAGGCAAAATGGTCGGTTGATCTGGGGCTGCTCCCTCGAACCGGAGATGTCTGGCCGAGTCAAGATACTACTCATAGCGACAGGGGCGAAATCGCAGTACGTGCTTCGGAGAGATGGAGAAGATCCGGTCATGCAGTCGGCATGCCAGGATTACCGTGGCGAAATCAACCTGCCACCGGATATCCGTTCGGACGAAGACCTTGCGATGTTCGTCAGATGAATCCGTGTCATATCCCTAGAATGATGTGAGCCGCTGTTCCCATGATGAGCGCTATTGAGACGGATCCCAACGCGACTAGGACTGTGCTCTTCATACCGAACTCCTTCACCATCACAGCGAACGCAGCGATGCACGGCAGGAATATGGCCATCACGAGTGCGAACACGAACATCTGT
Organism: uncultured Thermoplasmata archaeon; assembly: GCA_963719945.1. GTDB lineage: Archaea > Thermoplasmatota > Thermoplasmata > UBA10834 > UBA10834 > UBA9653. The sequence goes on from CAVRDX010000004.1 coordinate 293,913, forward strand.
TCAGGGGACAGCTGAAGTGCGAGGTTGCTCGTTCCGAACAGTATCATCAACATCTGCAGTGCCATCTCCTTCCTGAGTATGCCGAACACCAATGCGATCACGGTGACACCAGGAAGTCCTAGCAGAGTCATCATGAACCATTCGGATGGACCTATCAATTTGTCCAGCCAGCCGATCACCATCATCGTCTCAAGGACGATGCTGCCTGCAAGCAGAAGCGGGAAAGCTATCGTGAGGAACTCCTTGACGCGTAGGTATGTTTTCGACAAAATCTGCATCAAGGATGGAGTTCTCAGATCGGGTATCTCGAGGAATAATCCCGTCGGTTCGAACTTGATAATCTTATGCATCGCATAGCCGAGCGCGACCAGGATGCCCCCTAGTATGAAATATATCAGTAGCGCCCACCAGACACCTGCGTAATTCCCGACGGTTCCGATGATGATTGCAGTCTGCGCAGAGCAAGGCACCGCTATCGTGATGAGGGTGGCGAGGATCAGTCGCTCTCTCTTCGACCCCATCGCCCTGGTGGCGAGTATTGCCGGCACATTGCATCCATACCCAACGACCATCGGGATTACAGCTCGTCCGTGAAGGCCGAATCTGTGCATGACGCCATCGAGCAAAGAGACGACCCTTACGAGATATCCAGTGTCTTCAAGGACTGCAAGCATCAGGTAGAATACCAGTATGTACGGAACGACGATTGCTAGCATAGCCTCGATGCTAAGGTAGATCCCTTCGACGATTCCTTTTGCGATATCACTGGATAAACCGTTTTCAAAATCGTTGAAGGGTTGTCTAGCAAGGTCTGAATATGTCCCCACTAGCAATCCCTCGATTGCACCGCCGACGAATACCAGGATCAGGAATATTGACGCCAGTACCGCTACGAGGATCGGGATTCCAGTCGCGGGTCGAAGGGTCAAGTCTGAGATCAGGCTCCTGTCACGCCTCGCCGTGGCAACCTTACCGATGGCTTCATTCGAGATTCTGCCAGCTTCCCCAAATCTGTCCCTTTGAATGTGGACTATGACATCCTCGCCATGCTGCTTTTCGAAGTTCTTCCGCATCTCCTCAATGAGTGTTGCGACCTCTGGCGTGGTCTTCTCCATCACCTTCGGATCCCCGCTCAGCAATCTGATAGCGGCTGCTCTCAACGGGATGTCCCATCTACTTTCATCGAGTCGGGATTCGATCTTTCTGATCATCTCTTCTATGTGCGAATCGTAGCGGACCTTGAACTTGCTCTTCTTTCTAAGCTGGACTGAAGTGAACAAAAGCGAATCGATCCCTTCTCCAGTGGTTGCCACTGTCGGGATGACTGGAATCGATAGAATCCTTTCGAGTCGCTCGACATCGATTATGAGCTTCTTCTTCCTCATGATGTCGTACATGTTCAGCGAAGCGACGACATTGTATCCCGATTCTATGAGCTCGAAGAGGAACACAAGATTCCTCTCCAATCTAGAGGAATCGAGCACTGCAATGACTGTATCTGGCCTTCTTTTGAAGAGAAGATCCGTGGCGACCCGTTCGTCATCAGTATTTCCGTCGAGTGAATATGTTCCCGGAAGGTCGATCACCGTGATAGTTGACCCCATGAACTTTGCCTGTCCTTCTGAGAATTCGACCGTGGTTCCAGGATAGTTGGAACTGATTACTCCTACTCCAGTCAGTTTTCCGAATATCTGGCTCTTGCCAACATTCGGGTTCCCTGCGAGAGCGATCTCCACCCCATCACCTCAAGAAGCCCTCATGATCCGAAGGGTCGCTCCGATATCCCTGGCGATCGCCACCTTCGTGCCTTTCACGGAGACGATTATTGGTCCTCCCATTGGGATCTTCTTCTCCATCTTCACCTCAGAGCCCGGAACGAACCCCATCGCTAGTATCCTGCATAATTCGTCCTTGTTGGTCGACTCCAGATGTGAGACGGTTCCCACCTCTCCCTCGTCGAGATCCAGCAGAAGCACAGTATCGTTCGCGCATTTCTCACAAGGTATCCCCCGACCACATTTCGGTATCTTCTTGCCGTGGGGACATTCGGATGGATGGTTCAACAATCTGCAGAGCTGCTGTTCCGCTTCATCTGACAATGCATGCTCCATCTTGCACGCCTGTTCATGTCTGGAATTGCCTCTGATCCCAACATAATCATGCAGGAACCTTTCGAGGAGTCTATGCTTTCTGGTGACATTGCACGCTATTCTGCGCCCCTTCGGCTTAAGGGTGACTCCCTTGTACTTTTCATGACTGACATAGCCCTGCTTGGCGAGTTTCTGTATCATCTCGGTCACGGAGGCGGGTGAGATGGCCAGTGCCTCCGCTATGTCCGAAGTCCTTGCCAGGCCGCCATCCTCTGTCAGGCTGTATACTATCTTGAGGTACTGCTCAGTTATCTCCGAGGCCATCTGAAGGGAATTAGGCTGACCTAAATTATAAACCTTGCTCCTGTGTGTGATCAGCTCCGAGGTCGTTCAACCTGGGTTCTGAGCTCTTTTCATTTCCGATGGTCAAGGTACCTCTTGAATGGGTATGTCTTCAGCTTGATGTCCCTCTCCCCATCAGGAGGATATTCCTCATTATATTCCATCTTAGCAACATCGAGTTCCTTCTCGTTCAGAGAGGATGGTTTTATTCCATAATTCTGAACGAGCCAAGTCTCAAAATCGAATTTCAGCCAAACCACCATAAATGGAAGCACTAACATGGGAATTAAACCCTTTCATGAAACGTCAGTTTTTTCGAGTAGCCCGGATAATCGCTCCCAACACTCGTTCATCGCATCGATGGCAGGACATTTCAATCGATCATCGATGACGTTTCCCTTTTGCCATCTCTTTCGCCAAGATCTCATCGTACGGTATCTTGCCAAGGAAATCAACGCCTCTCTCCATTGCCATTCTCTCAATGGAACCCGTGGCGTCAGCGTTGATGTCTGCCCTATTCACGACGATGGCAGCTCTGATCCCAAAACCATGTACCAGGTCCAGTATTCTCTCGAGATCGCTGAGGCCAGAATTGGTCGGTTCAGTGACAACCACAGCAATGTTCGCGCCTGACAATGATGATATGACCGGGCATCCAACTCCCGGTGGTCCATCAACGAGAATGAATGGAAGATCATGTTCTCTTGCCATCATCCGGGCTTTTTGTTTTACTATCGCCACCAGCTTTCCCGAGTTCTCGGCACCTGGTTCCAGGAGCGCATGTATCATTGTTCCGCAGTCGGTTTCTGAGACGAACCAATCACCGACATACCTGTCCTTCATCTCGACTGCCCCATTGTCACATATCCTGGCACATAGAGCGCATCCTTCACACGCATCTGCATCTATTCTGACCTTGCCAATGCCAGGATTGCCTGTGCTTAGTATGGCATCGAATCTGCATGCAGGGATGCACCAACCACAACTGGAGCACATGGTATCATTTATCTCCGCAATCTTCGAACCGATGAAACGCTCACTCTGAACCATCTTTGGCCTAAGCATCAGATGAAGGTTCGGCGCATCGACGTCACAATCCGCCAGCACTTTATCATGCATCACAGAGGCCAGAAATCCTAGAAATGTGGTCTTGCCAGTTCCACCTTTTCCGCTTATTACGACGATTTCCTTCATCGAGATGCCTCCTTCAGAATGCAGTCTCTTAGCTCCGAGAATACACTAGCATATTCCGGAAGGTCCGAGATGATTCCTCCTTTCGAGTAGATCTCGGCAATCCTTCTATCAAGGGGTAATGTGCCAGCTACTGGCACATCTAGCGATTCACATAGCTTGCGGACATTTGGGCCGGGGAGACCATACTTGTTGATGAACACCATCGTGGGTATGTCGAGCTTTCTTGTCACGTTTAGCGCCAGCTTCAGGTCATGGATCCCAAACGGAGTGGGCTCGGTCACCAGAACGCAGATGTCTGCTCCTCTGATGCTCTCCACCGCTGTGCATGCTGTCCCAGGCGGGCAATCTATTATCGTTACATAATCGCCAGGGATCGCCCTCTTCACCTTCTTTATCAATGAGGTAGCCGTTGCCTCGCCCACCTTCAACCTCCCATACAGGAGGTTCAGTATGCCTCCATTCGCTCTGACGATGGCACCCATCATATGGTCCTTCTCAATGATCGCATCTTCCGGACAGAGCATCGTGCATGCGCCACAGCCATGGCAGAGTTCTTCGAATACCATGACTTCCTTGGGCAGCACGACGATGGCATGGAATTCACATACTTTGCCGCAATTCCCGCATAGCGTGCATTTGTCTCGGTCTATTTTTGGCACGGGTCTGTAGGCAGCTTGCTCCGAATTGGAGGTGGCGCCTGCAAAGATGTGGCAGTTGGGCTCTTCCACATCCAGATCAACGAGAAGAGAACCATCAGTCACTGCTGCGAGGTTGGTGGCGACCAGGGTCTTTCCAGTCCCTCCCTTTCCGCTGGCTATCGCTATTCTGATTGGATCTCCTCCATTACACGAGGGCATGATCAGTGGTGATGATCCTTGCATGCGATATCATGTGTCGCTGGCTGCAGCTTACCCTCGGTCCACAGCTTGATTGCGTCTCTCGCAGTTCCGGTCGCTCCTACGAATACTTCGATGTTGAACGACTGGAGCATGTCGATTGCCCTTGGTCCAAGGCCAGCGCATAGCATGATCCGAGCACCGGTTTTCGCTATGTGCTCTGGTGGTTTTCCAAGGCCACCCATGTGCTCGCTCCTGTTCTTCACGATCAAAACATCGTTGCTGTCGAGGTCCACTACCGTGAACGTCGGCGCGCGGCCGAAGTGATCGCTCACAAGATCATCCAATCCACCTTTGTCCATTGTTGGTATGCAGAGTTTCATCTGTTAGCACTCCTGTTCTTTTCGATCTTATCTTTGAATCGCATCCTCCACCCTTCTCTGAGTATTTTGGTGGAGCCGCAGCAAAAGCATTTATCGGGTTTCTCGGGCATGGCAATATCGAGTCCGCATGCACCACATCTGAATCTGAGGATTCTCAATTCGTCCCCTTCTTGGTTTTTGAATTTCTTCCTTCGCAATCTCTTATTGCATTCCTGAACGCGATTATGGCGAGGTTGGCGCAATGCCTGTGATCCTCCGGAAGCCCTCCCAGCGAGTGTTCGAGTTCCTCCGCCCTCAGCTTCTTTGCCTCGTCGATGGTCTTGCCAGAAACCATCTTTGTCAGCCGACTTCCGCAGGCTATAGTCGCGCCGCAGCCATCAGTATAGAATACACATCGCGTTATGCGGCCGTCCTCCACTCTTATCCATATCTCCATTGTGTCCTTGCATAGACCATCTGCGATGCCATTCCCATTTGCTTCGTCGATAGGACCTACGTTCGCCGGATTCCTGAACTCAGCGATGACCTCTTTTGAATAGATCGCTGATTCATCCGCATCGATTACGGCCATTATGTTATCGACGAGTCTGTCGAGTTCGGAGGCTTCTTGTTCGTCGCTCATGGCACCCTCATCCATTTGGATTCGGCCCATGCGGACCACGACCATGATGCCCAGGGGATGTCCATGACGCCATCTGCGTCAGTTCTCCTTTCTTGAATGCATCAACTGCAGACCCGACCGTCCCTACGCATCTCGTGAATGCAGCGACACCGCTGCCGTTCAAAACCATGAAAGCGTTAGGTCCAAGATGTCCAGTGATCACCACTCCGACTCCAAGGTCCACGACCTTCTGAGCCGCCTGAGTGCCGGCTCCACTGCCGGAGTCCTGGCCAGGGTTTCTTACCGCTCGATGTGATCCATCTGTCTCGAACACGACGAAGTAATTGCATCGGCCGAATCGTGGATCAAGAGGTGAATCTATCGAATCACCAGTCGCACTCACTGCTATGCATCGCTTGTCTTCGTCTCTTGCAGACTCTCTCGAATTCATGTATTCACTCCCAACATTGAGTCCCACGCATTCTTGAGCCACAATATGGACACAAAGTCCTGTTGCATGGCACGCCTCTTGTTGCGTGAGGCACTCGTTTCCCGCACTTCGGGCACACGCATAAGGTGGACCCGAACTCGGAACAGTCGTCACTTGAGGATTCTTGGTTCTCCGCCAATCCTTCCCCTCCAGAATCTTTGAGGGCGCATCCGTCTCGGATTGCCAAGATTGCATCCACACTGACATGGTCTGCCTCTAGATCCGAATCCTGGGTCACCGGATTTGTGATATTCGCGGTTGTATCCAGCACCACGTCCTCCGATACCTCTCCTCATCTAGCTCACCTCTTTTTCAACCAACTTGATGATCCTGTCCGTGATTGGTTCGAAAGCCTTTGACGCACCATTCGAGCCACCTGCAAATGGCTTGCCCTCATCACCGCTCTTGGCAATCTCGGGATCGATAGGAAGCTTTCCAAGGATTGATATGGAGAGATCTTTGACAGCTCTCTCGACGCCGCCGTCCTCGAACAGCTTTATTTCCTTTCCACAATGCGGGCATTGCAGGCCATACATGTTCTCAACAAGTCCCAGTGTTCTCAGTCCGACTGCCTTCGCGAAATTGATGGATTTCCTGACGCTGAGGAGGGCGACATCCTGAGGCGTGGTCACTATGATTGTCCCGTCGGGGGATGGGACGAGCTGGGCCACGCTCAATGGCTCATCTCCAGTCCCTGGAGGCAGGTCGACGATCAGATAATCAAGTTCACCCCAGGATACCTCTTCGAGAAACTGCTTTATCGCGCCCATCTTCACAGGCCCTCGCCAGATCACCGGCGAGTCTTTGTCCTTGAGCAAGAATGCAATCGAAACGACCTTGATCGATGATCCGAAGATGGCAGGCATGATCTTGCCGTTCTCGTCTATGTTCAATGGCAGATTCGGCAATCCCAACATTTTGGGCACGCTTGGGCCATGCATGTCCGCATCAAGCAGACCGACTTTCCTTCCTTTCTTGGCTAATCCTGCAGCGAGATTCACGGCAACAGTGGATTTCCCAACGCCGCCCTTGCCGCTCATCACTATGATCTTGTGTTTGACCCCTCTGAGGTTCTCCTCTGCGCTGTTGCCGGATTTATCCTTGGAGGGAGCTGTCTGCTTTCCAGTGAATGCGTTCATACTATCGACACTCTCCATCTGATCTAGCAGGTGAACACTCGGTCTGCATCAGCAGCCTCAGCAGCGAAATCCATGAGGTTGATGAACTCGACTCCCTCGATGAACGCTTTCTTGTCTATGCCCCTTGTTTCAAGGCAAGGGATGCAGACCTGGACTTTGCCACCGCTCTGCACGAACGCGTCGATCATCTGCTTCACAGGTGCCATGCCCTCTACCGACTTGAGCTTCTCCGCAAAACCCTTCTGGACAAGCTTGACCCCGCTTCCGGTCAAGAACACCTTCGTCTTGATGCCAAGCGCGGATGATGCGCCTGCACAAGCGAAGGTCATGGTCGCTCTTTCGACATCCTCGTCTCCGTGCGTTCCAACAACGATGAACGACTTCTTGCTGTAATCTTTAGCTTCTGACATTCTGATACCTATGTGATACTAGCGGCATCAGGGTCAAGTCAGGAACGGCGAACAAGTTCGCCGCCCGCCAAATATCAATCTTCAGAAAGGCCAAACCTGTTCTCCTTGTAGTACGCGCTGTATATGGCTCCAATTGGGTTGTGCGCGAGCACTCGATCCTTCACTATGAGTGTCGTCACAGGTGCCTTCGAGTGTTTCGTGAAGAGTATGTCGTGCCCGATGCACAGGCCGATCGCGATGTTCATTTCAGTGCCTACCTCTGCGAGGCACATGGCTTGACCGATTGGATTGCAGACTGCTTCATTGGCGCTATCTCCATGCATCTTGACCACTCCAAGGTCAGCCTTGTCTATTCCGCAGACCTTGCAGCATACTGAATGGACTTCGAAGTCGTTCTTCTGCAGGATATCCGTGATGGTTCTTGCCTCCGATGAAAGGCCGACACAGAATGCCACCCCGAGCTTCTTCATTCCCATCTCTTTCGCGTAGATGATCAGCTCTTCGAGTCTCGTTAGCTTCATGTAGTGCTCGGCTTCGATCTTGCCTGAGACGAGCATGGATTCGAGGTCGAACCCTTCGTACTCTCTCTTGGCCTTCTGCGCCAAACCGAAGCAGTCTTTACCCTCGTAGCAGTCCTTCTTGTCGCAATGCGCGCAATCCGTTCGCATCTTCCACACCTTCCTTCGTCTCGCAGCAGTATCAGCAGATCTCTCCAATATGGCTCGCAACAAGCTTCCTCTCAGCCCTTCGCAAGATGACATCGAGAGTCGCTTTTGATATCTCCAACTTCTTCGCGAGCTTATCGAGCGTGACCTTCCTCGGAATTTCGAAATATCCTGACTGGAACGCGATCTGGAGCACTTTCTCCTGGGCAACAGTCAGTTCGGAGGCGGTTCTCATGACCGATACTTTCTCCACCTCGACGGTGCAACCCAAATCCTTGACCTTGGCCACAAGGTCTGTCAGAACCGCAGCATTTGGAGCTATCACGTTCCATTGCATGACGCCGTTCTCGCGGTTGGATGCGGAATCTAGAAAACATCCAGAATCGGCCATCAATCTGCAGGCTGCACAAGTCTGGAGTTCCACGGTGCCGATGTGTCGACCAGGCCCTGCGCTTGTGAGCTGCACGTTGCAGTTCGGTTCGATGGCGCGTATCTTATCGACAAGCTCCTCTTGCGTGATCCCAGGATCCGTATCTATCTGGAGGAGGCTCTGTCCGCCGGTACCGTTCTTCGGTATGCATCTGAGTATCTTCACTGAGAGGTCGCAACTGCTCGCGAGGCACCCTATCCAGTTGCCTGGTATCTTGATAAGAAGTGACGCGAATCTCAAACCGATCATCCGTTTCCTTCTGCCGTCGTCTCGATCGATTCTGACTCCGGTCCTTTCGAGCGGACGGGTCGATTGTATGCGGGACATTCCTCGCGAATCTTGAGTGCAGAACCGTCGATCAACGATTTTGCCGCCTTATATCTGGCGCTCGACAATATTCGATTAAATGTCGGTTGTGACACGTCCATCTTCTCTGCGGATTGACCTTGTGAAAATCCTTCCAGATCCGACAATCTGAGTGCCTCTAGTTCATCCAAGTTCCATCTCTATGCTTGATAGTTCGTTCAAGGGAGTCCCTTGTGGTTTGAATATCTTGTAATTGGGGTCCAGGCAGACCTTTCTGCATCTCTTTGGTCTAGGCACGGTTATGAATAATAATTCATAACTACTTTAATCTTGTCCATGAATAACCTCGAGGTCGAGCAGTCATACCGAACCTCAGGCTAGGCATCTGCGTCGATCATCACGAACGTGTCCCGATGGAATTGAAAATCATCGTCGATTATTATGCATCATTTATATAGTCAAATGATGACCTCAGATGCTTTGATTCCTGATGCGTGTTTTATGAGTGAGGCGAAACCATTAACACCCGTAAACCTCCATATCTATTCCTAGGACTCTTGGCATTCGCTGAGAGGGTAGGTGGTTTGTTTCATGGAGCGACCAGTAGATCGGTCCACCGGTGCCTCTGCATCCAGAGGCCGGGGAACCCATTGAGCTGACAGGCTACCGACTGTTGACCATCTCCGTCCGGTTCAGAGATGGTGCATGGAGGTGAGATGGTGGATAGACAGAATATTGGAGACCCGATCAAAATATTGTTGGTGGAGGACAATCCAGGGGATGTTCGACTCACCGTAGAACTCTTCAAGGAATGCAAGATAAGAAACGACATGTTTGTCGTCAACGACGGCATAGAAGCAATGGAATACCTGAGACACGCGGGGAAGTACGCCGATTCGAAACATCCGGACTTGATACTTCTGGACCTCAACCTTCCACGTAAGGATGGACGCGAGGTTCTAAAAGAGATCAAGACCGATGAGAAACTGAAGCGGATCCCCGTTGTCATCCTGACCACGTCCAGGGCAGAGGCGGACATAATCAGGACCTACGATTCATACGCAAATTGCTATGTCACGAAACCTGTGAACCTCGACGAGTTCATGAAAGTCGTTCAATCTATCGAGTCATTCTGGCTTTCTATAGTGAAGCTGCCTCCTGATGGCACGAGGTGAACCTTAGGGTATGTTGAGCGTACTGCTTATAGAAGACAACCAGGGCGATGTCCGCTTGATTCGGGAAATGATCAGGGAGAGAGAGACCGTCTCTCTATTCGCCCTCGAATACGTATCGACATTAGAGGACGGACTGGAGGCCATCGACAATGGACACTTCGATATCATCCTACTCGACTTGGGATTGCCAGACAGCCAGGGATTGAATACCCTGAGGACGTTGCGGTCCAAAGCCCCGAAGTCGCCTATTGTCATCATCACCGGACTTGCGGATGAAGTCACTGGGATATCTTCCTTGGAAATAGGCGCAGATGATTTTCTGAATAAGAGGGAGCTGAACGCAAGCTATCTGACCCATGCGATATTGTATGCGATTCAGAGAAAGGCCTTGACTGAGAAGTTGAAGCTGAGCGACGCATCGGTCGAATCTGCGAACAGCGGGCTTATTGTAGCTGGACCGAAGTGGGAGATACAACATGCGAATTTGTCCGCTTCACAATACCTAGGCTACACCCAGACAGAGCTTCATAATCAGTTATTGACCAAGTTCTCGAAGGATGAATCTAAACTCGTTGCTGGGCTGAGATCCGTTGTGATGACTTCAAGCTGGAGCGATGAGATCGAGATGATTCGAAAGGATGGCGATCCGTTGCTGGCCGAAGTGTCAGCCACCGCTGTCAAGGACGAATCTGGCAAAGTCACGTACATAATCGTCTCCTTCTCGGACATTTCTGCTCTGAGGGCTGCGGAGCATGAGCTTCAAGCCACAGAGAAGAAGTATCAGCACCTATTCACTATTGCAATGGAAGGATTCTGGGTGATTGATCCTTCTGCCAAGACTATCCTAGCTAATCCCAGGATGGCTGAGATGCTCGGATACACTTCTGAGGAAATGGCTGGCAGAAGCCTCTTCGAGTTCATGGATGGCGAGAGCAAGGAGCTCATCAATATGCTCCTGCGGCCGCGGAAGTCTGGCATGTCTGAGAAACACGAAATCACTTTCGTGAAGAAGGACGGATCCGCGCTGTATGCCCTTCTGCACGCCACGCCGATCATGGATCCGGATGGTTCGTATTCTGGAGCACTTGCGTGCGTCGCAGACATATCTGATCGCAAGCGATATGAGATTGAGCTTAAGGAACGAACCGAAGAGGCCGAGGCGCAGCGGCAGCGGGCTCGCACATATTTCGATTTGCTGGCACACGACATTGCAAACCTGATCTCGCCTATTCAGCTATATTGCGATCTCACCCGCCTTGAGAAGAATCATTCCTCGGAGACTCTGCTTCGGGCTAAGCGTTTGTCAGACCAATCGAAAAGAGCATCATCATTGATCATCAACCTCAGAATGCTGGAGGAGCTTGAGCGAGTCGGCCCAGGGAACGTCGAATCGATCGACCTCATTGAAGTAATTGCGGATGTGAACGAGAAGGCAAGGTCGGAGTATTGGTCGAAGAGCGTCAGTCTGAAGATCGTTGGTCACAAAGGGGAAAGCGTCCATGTTAAAGGTGGCACATGGACGAAGCATGTCATATCCGAGATTATCAACAATTCGGTCAAGCACTCCGATAGCAACGCTGTCAATATCCGCATCAGCATTTCAGAGGTTGACTGTGGGTCCGGAATTGAAGGTTGGCAGATTGATTTCAGTGACGATGGCCCTGGCATTCCAAACGATATGAAGGATCTTCTCTTCTCTACGTTTCGACCCAATGAGGCGTTTCAAGCGAGGAGTCGCTACGAACATGTCTTTCTGTTCCAGTTTCGTCAAGCATTTTGGAGGCGAGATAATAATCGGCGACCGAATTGAATCCCACCCTGAGAAAGGTGCCAAGATCACATTGAGATTGCCAAAAGGTGAGTGACTTGAAAGCAGGAATATTCGTTGTCGAAGATGAGGCAGCCTTCTTCGAGATATACAATGCGGTATTTTCGTTGCTTGGGCTCGAATTGGTCGGTTGGGCGTACAGCGGCGAGGAGGGCATTGACAAGTTCAAGCAACTGGATGCCTGTCCCGCGCTGGTCATAATGGATCACAGGCTTCCTGGGAAGAATGGCATAGAGACGATGCTCGAGATGTCTCGCATATGGCCTGATGTCAAGACGTTGTTTGTGAGCGCGGACGGATCGGTTAGGGGAGATGCGCTTTGCCATGGTGCGCTTGACTTCATTCAGAAACCGTTCGAGTTGCGTGATTTCATGGTAGCGATCAAAAAGAGCATACCGGGGTTCTCCACCAAGATTGACGGTGAGAAGGCCAACGTTCGGAAGTTGAAGTCAGACCATGTCATTGAGTCAACCTGAGGACCATTATCATTTGGATGGTGACACTCTGATCGACGGATTATTTCCAGGGTCATGCAATTCCTGTCGATCCCTCTATTCCATCCGGTATGCTGAAAATAAACCTTGCTCCTTTTCCGGGCTCAGATTCTAACCAGATCTTGCCGCCATGCCGCTCGACTATCTTCTTGCATATCGCGAGTCCGATGCCTGTCCCGGAATATTTACGACCTGCGTGCAATCGCTGGAATATGATGAATATCCGTTCCGAATATTGCGCTTCAATTCCTATCCCATTGTCCTGGACTGAGAATACCCATTCGCCAATCCCTCGTTCTGCAGAGATGTGGATTCGGGGGGTGTCATCCCCTCGGAATTTCATTGCATTGCTGAGCAGATTCTGGAGCAACTGCACGAGCTGACCTGGATCGGCTACAACAATCGGAAGCGGGCCAGTAGTGATGATGGCCCCGTTGTCTTCTATCGCCATCTTCAAATTGAGCATTGATTCCTTGAGGACATTATTGAAATCGATCTTGGAGAACTGCTTTCCTCGCGTTCCAACCCTCGAGAATGCAAGCAGATCATTTATCATTCCTTGAAGCCGGTTTGCTCCATCAACAGCATATCCGATGAATTCATCCGCATCGTCATCCAGCTTCCCTTCGTATCGTCGAGACAGGAGTTCCAGATAGCTGGCGATCATGCGAAGCGGTTCCTGCAAATCATGAGATGCGATATATGCGAATTGCTGGAGCTCGTCATTGGACCTCTTCAACTCTACATTGGCCAAGTCTAGTTCCACGGTCCTCTCCTGTATCTTCTTCTCCATGTCGTCCCGATACTCCTTGAGGCTCGCGGTCATCTCGTTGAATGTGGATGCGAGCTCACCGATCTCGTCTCTGGAACTGTATGTCGACCCTCCTATCGAGATTCCCTCCAGAAACGTCTCGAGCTGCTCCCGTGAACAGTCTGATAGGTCTTATGACGGATCGCATCGAGAAATATGCTACGACCCCTCCTAATGCCAATAGCACCGCTGTTATCTGTATTGCGACATTGCGCAGCTCGTGTGCGGGAGCGAGCACTTCGTTGAGGTTGTAGCCGACGAGGATGATCCATCCGAATCCACCATAATTCAGATATCCTGGCGAAGTGGCATAGGAATAAAGCACATCGCATCCTCCTTCAGTCGTGACGAATGATCCAGTCTCGCCATCCAATTGTACAAAGTAACTCTTATCCGAGATGTTTTCCAAGGTGGCATATGCATCCGAAGAGTACAATAGTCTACCATCTGGAGTGACCGCCTTGATCACTCTGCTGGCATATGGTGACGGCGTCAGTTCTATCTCGGTTTCCCTGACAATGCCAATCAGGTTCACGATGCCCTTCATGACGCCGACCATGGTTCCGCTACTATCTTCTATTCTCACACATACGCTGACTCCGTATGTGCGAGAGCAATCATCGTAGCCCATGTCGCTGATGTAACTCCCGTTCTCCACAGTAGCGTGCCACCATTCATCATCCTGCAGATACTCGGTCACTCTAGAAGACATAGCAATAGTCGCTCCATACATGTTGGTGATGAGGACATTATTGTAGACATCGTATCCTCTCTCCACGAGGTTTTTATCAACCAACCGTTCCTTGATTATTTTGGAAAGGTTATTGTTCTCGATTGATTGAATGAGCTCTGAAGTCTCATCGAACGGCACGGAGTGCCACTCAGAATCGATTTCTGCGATGTATGCTTCGAGATCCGGTAACTCACCGAAATCAATGTTCGATTGTGACACAGCATCGACGAGTTCCGAGTCTTGGGACAGGAGGTCGATGGCATAATGTTTCAATAATATGCCTCTATCCAGGCTGAACGAGGATTTCCACGCGACAGCAATCGTGCCCTCCGCAGTTGTGTTCTTCAGGGTTTCGCTGTTCTGTATAAGAACCAACCATGTGAGTCCGCTCATTAAGACAAGTACAGCTATGAATCCGACACCCAACTTGAATGTCACACCGGATCCGAACTGGAGTTTGGTATCGCTGGTCATTGATACACCAACTCTTCATTGATTACCTTTGCTGGGAAGAGGGGGATTGCGAAGTTGTGGTCACCAGGAGACACGCATATATTTCCAAGGACCCCGTTGTAGACGAAACCTTTCAACAGCAGGTTGCGCACGTTCTCCCTCGACACCTCTTGGTCGATAAGGAGGCTGGATAGGAATTTGATTGCATCATATCCAGATGCACCTTGATGCGTTATCGAACGGTTATACAAGGCCTGGAAGCTGTTCTCGAGCCGGTCAGAGTACGAATAGGCTGGCCGGTATATGTTCGGCGCTGAAACATAAGCCCCGTTCGCGACCATTAGTTCTCTGACGGACGGAGTGGCTGCTCCGCTCCCGAGGAAGATGTGTCCCGCGTAGTCGGAATCTCTTAGCTCCTGGAGTATACCTTCATAGTAGCTAGTCAATCCGACCGCGAAGATCGCGTCATTCTCGGAAAGGTTCTGTACCTGCAATGAGAAATCATCCGCCCATGGCTCAAATCCTTCGTACTCGAACTGAATTCCTCTCGACTCGATTTCGGGTAGGAATGCGTTGAGAACCGAGTTGCCATACTCATCGTTGATATAGATGAGTCCCAGCTTCCCGATTTCAAGGGAATCCATCTTGATCAGGGCTGGTCGGACTTCCTCCTGCGCACCGAAGTAGTATCGGAAGACCCAATCCCTTCCGGCTGTCACGGTGTCAGATGAAGTGACAACCGCGACAAGAGGCGTTTCATTCTCTTCCGCGAGCGGCGCGAGTGCAATGGAGATTGAGCTCACTGCCGAGATGTACATGAGGGGATGGTACTCGTTCTCGATATCTGCATAGATTTCGACTGCCTTCGATGAGTTGGACTCGCAATCCCTTATGATTAGCTGAATTTCCCTTCCGTTCAGATGGTTTCTTGTATTGATTTCGTCAACTGCGATGAGCAACGCATCCCTGACGTCTATTGTGGATGCAGCTCCTGCGCCAGTAAGCGAGAGTATGACGCCTATCCTGATAGGTTCCTTATTCCCATCAACAAAATATTCCACGGAGAAGAACGCCGTGGCTGAGAGGATTATGATTATGAACACTGCTAATAATCGATAGTATGTGCGGCCATTCGCATTCTTTTGCTTGCTCCGCAACCTTCTCTGCCTAGTTTTCTCTACTGGATCTGTAATGCTTTCCACCATTCCAGATAGCGTGCGTCGCGCTGCTAATCCGACTGATTGGTCGGATCTCATCGAACCCAGCCCCCCCATCTATCGACAAGAGGCACAATAATGATATCGGTGAGCTGTGCGTCTTTGGATATCATATCCACTCACCCGCCCGCCCTGGCTGACTGTAGGGTGTGTATTTGTTCAGCCGCAGAAACAATGGATATGGGCCCAACCGGATTTGAACCGGTGATCTACGCCGTGTAAGGGCGTTGTCATAACCGCTAGACCATGGGCCCGTTGGGGCGGACCAGTTTATGCCCTACCTGTTCTTAAAACATTCTCAGCCCGGTTCAGCGTTTCGCAGCATCGAAGCCCATGGCGAATGCCTGGAGGTTCTCCTCGAGCTTCCTCGGTATATTCATCTTTACCGAGTTCTCGAAATGCTCCCTTGGGATTCCTGTTACACCGGTCCCTGCCAGCGCTCCGACCATGACGACGTTCGATGATATCGGCACGCCAGCCTTCTCTGCGATCTCCCCCGAGTCGATCATGAAGACTCGGGCCGAGGTCTCTTCCATCTTCTTCTTGATCTCTTCGAGCTCCGGATACCTCATCTTCTGCGTGGACACGCTCAGGGGCACGACCCTCTCAGTGGAGCTGATGACCACGGTCTTCTTAGATGACTTGCAGACCGCTCTCTCGGTCTCCAAGAGTTCAAGCGAGAGTATTACATCCGCGTCGCCATCGGTTATCAATGGGCTTGCATGGTCGCCGATCCTCGCAGTGCAGACGACGGACCCGCCTCTCTGGGCCATGCCGTGCGTCTCGCTCATTATCACGCCTTTGCCCGCTAGGATCGCTGCATCGCCGATTATCTTGGATGCGGTGATTATCCCCTGGCCACCAACACCTACGAGGTAGATGTCGACCATCACTGCACCTCCTTGATAGCATTGTATGGACAGACATTCGCACATACTCCGCAGCCCGCGCATTGAGCCTCGTCTATGGTCTGCACCTTGTCGACGCTCGATATCGCTGGGCATTGGAACTTCGTGACACAGGTCCTGCACTTCTTGCAGTCGGCCTGGTCGATGAAGTGCTTCTTGATGATGGCCCCTTTCTCGTCCCTCTTGACGATGAGGGCGCATTCTCTTCTGGCGATTATGACTGTGATGCTATCCTGAGCGAGTGCCTCTTTGATGGTCTCGGTCATCAAAGCGACATCATACGGATCGACGGTTCTGATCCACTTCACCCCACATCCCTTAACGACATCCTCTATCGGCAGGGATATCGCTTCGGGATTGCAGGGGTCTCTGCCGCTTCCAGGGTGAGGTTGATGCCCGGTCATCGCGGTCGTGCGGTTGTCGAGGATCATCAACAGGAACTTGTGTCTCTGATGGACCGCATTCAACAATCCCGGTATACCGGAGTGGAAGAATGTCGAGTCGCCTATGAATGAGATGATCGGCAGATCGTTCACCTTTGCGAGTCCTCCCGCGGTACCGACGCTGGAGCCCATGCATACGAGGAAGTCCGCGGCGCTGTACGGCGGCGCGACCCCCAATGTGTAGCAGCCGATATCCGATGCGAAGATCGCCTTCTTGTTAGTGGCCTTGTTGACCGCGAAGTAAGTCGCACTGTGTGGGCATCCTGCACATAGTACTGGCGGGCGCTTTGGCAGGTCTTCAGGGAGTTCGCATTTCTTCTGGTCTCCCGCGCTTCCAAGACCGAATGCATTTCTCAAACCTTTCGCCACGATATCCTGATCGAATTCGTGCGCTCTCGGGAACACTCCATCGAGCTTCCCTACCACCTTGGTCTTCAACCCATCTCTCTGGATGATAGCCCTTATCGCAGTCTCCAGGATCGGCTCGAGCTCCTCGACCACAGTGACGATCTCGTGGGACTTCAGGAATTCTGTAACTTTTCTGACAGGCAGCGGATTGGAGAATCCTAGCTTCAGTAGGTCGACTGATAGTGAAAGGCTGACCGCTGCATCCGAAGCGTAATTCGCGGCGACGGAGGATGCTATCATACCGAACTTCTCGGAACCGCCTTTTATTTTGATGGATCGGTTGAACTCTGAAACCTCAGCGATCTCTTGAGCCTTCTTGAGCTGCTCGAGCAACACCAAGTGCCTGACCCGGGCGACTGCAGGGACCGTCACGAATCTCGTGGGGTCCTTGATGAACTCCTTCTTCTTTGGACCTTGGACAATCTTACCTACATTTACGGGTCCGCGCACGTGCGACACGCGCGTAGTCGTACGTAGCATCACAGGTTGCTCGAGCTTCTCAGAGATCTCGAACGCCTTCTTCGTCATCTCGTAGCATTCCTGTGGTGATGCAGGCTCGAAGAGCGGGAACCCTCCGAGAAGTGAATAGTACCTGTTGTCCTGTTCGTTCTGACTCGAGTGACATGACGGATCATCCGCGGTAACTAGCACGAAGCCGCCTCTGGTGCCCGTGTACGCGAAAGTCATCAGAGGATCCGCGGCTACGTTGACCCCTACATGTTTCATGCTGACGATGGCTCTCACGCCTGAAGCAGCCGCCCCCATGGCAATCTCGGCCGCGACTTTCTCGTTGACCGAATATTCGAAGTATATTCCCGCATCCTTGGCCACGCGCGCGAGCGTGTCACCTATCTCAGACGCTGGCGTGCCTGGATATGTTGTGGCGACTGATATCCCTGCCTCCAAGGCCCCCCTCGCGATCGCCTCATTTCCGAGTAGAAGGATCTTGGACCCTGGTTCGGATGACAGAACCTTGTCCATGGTGTTCCTGTTAACGATTTCCAAAGGAAATACCTTTTCGAGTGACCATTATCGTGCATTCGACTGATTTAGCGACCGAGAAATAGGATGGCTCGGCACCTAAAAATAGGGACATCGCAGATTCTCCCTCGTCTGCGATTCTAGCGAACTTCGATTACTCCAGGGGACATATACATGGATCACGGTGCCAGGGACAACAGTCTTAACAGTGGACAGGGATTCTACGGAAGCAACTACAAGGGAACACAACATAAGGTGATCAAATCCAAGACGGTCGATCATCAGAGGCCAATGAACCGCAGATTTGTACAGAAACGATTGGTTCTGGCGTTCGTATCATTTGGCATCGTCGCATCAATGGCACTTCTTGCTTTGAATGGCCTTCACCTTCCATCATTCGGCAAGGCACCTTCTGTGCCTGACTCTGACGAACCGGTATATTCTTACGACTGGCCAGTCGACTACCTCAACGACACTGTGATACCTATTGGCACTATCCATTCTGATTTCTCGACCTATGATGAGACTGATGTGGCTGTTCAGGGAAATGTGACGGCTGCCCCTGACGAATATGACAATGGTTGCTTTTTCATACAGGATTCCACAGGCGGACTCATGGTACGGACCGCAGGTTCGGGATTCACGTTCAACCTCAACAGAGGGGATTATGTTAGATTGTATGGGACGGTGGCGCAGACTGTCCAGGGCATGCACGTGATAGAGGATGCCCAGAGCTATTGGCTGATGGGTACCGGTAACACCGTCTATGTACAGCACATGTACAACTCATCGCTCGTGGCTGCATCGGATCAGGGGATGCTTGTCAAGATGAACGGATACCTGACCAACTTCAGCTACGACAACACTTCCCATACCGTTCCAGATTGGGAGAAGGTTTCGTGCACATCCACCCTGTGGATGTATAGTCGCAACTTCACAGTGCAGGCGACAAACTTCACACTCTCTGATTACGATGGATTTGCGATGGTGACCGGAGTGATGTTCTATGTTGATGGTTCATACGCACTGAATCCGCGGTCATCCTCGGACATAGATCATGGTGACGGGCCTTATTGGACACCAAACGTTGATGGCTATCTTGACGATTGGACCTCGTCCGAGATGGCCGTCGACGATTCTGACAGCGATGCCAATATCGTTGGCTACGAAATGAAGTGTTTGTACACAACGTGGGACTCAGAATTCCTTCACATAGGTGTAGAGTATGCCATCGGAGAATACGGTTCGGCAATAGTGTATATTGACGCAATCCCTGGGCAAGGGGCTAGTAATGTGTCAGCCTTGACAGATATGTGGGGATGGGATCCGTTTGCTTGCTCCAGGCACCTGGAGTTCCGAGACGGTTTCGAAGCGGATTATATGCTTCTCAGATACGAGGACGGATATCCTGTCCTCCTCAGGTTGATCTCGAACGGATTGTATGAGGACGCGACATTGGGGATGGCTGCCTTGGCCACCGGAACCGTGGATGGTGGGAGTGCATTCATCGAAGCAGCAATCCCCTGGACTACGATATTTGGAATGGATCCTGGTGAAGTCCCACTCGGGTCAACCATCCGCATGGTTGCAGTGGTCACTGGTGGATCGGATACCAATGTATTCGACTCCGCGCCAGATTCCGTGCTAATACCAACATGGTACGACTGGACCAAGCTGTACTACTTCTACGACTTCTGCATAGATTGCGATCTTGACGGTTACCCTGATGATTACAGCTCGGGATTCGCGATACCCGAATTTTCCATCCTGATAGTCGTCCCGATGATGGTCGCGATGGTGTTGGTGGTTCGCGCTAGAAGGAAGAAGACCTAGATTTGAAATAGTCATGGTCTGATTGAGAATGCGTTGACTGGAAGGACGATCGCGGAGAAGATTATAGGCAGGTCAGCGGGTTATCCCGAGGCGAGGGAAGGGCAGATCCTCGAAGCTTCCCCAGATCTGGTGATGTCTCACGAGAACACGTTCCTGGTGAACAAATCATTCTCGGAGCTCGGCAGAGAACGCCCTTGGGACCCTGAGAAGATTGTCATAGTCCTCGATCACCGTACCCCGGCAAACACTACGCAGACCGCGACGGTGCACTCGAAGATCAGGGAGATAGTGAAAGGCTTTGGCATCAATAGATTCTATGATGCCGGGGAAGGGATATGTCATCAGCTTCTGGTGGAGAAGCGGCTTGCACGCCCTGGCCAATTGATTCTGGGCACGGACTCCCACACTACCACGGCAGGCGCAATCGGAGCATTCGCTACAGGCATTGGCGCCACCGAGATGGCGGGTGTCTGGGCAACTGGCCGCATATGGCTGAAGGTTCCTAAGTCCATCATGATCAATATATTCGGTACGATGCCGAAAGGAGTATTCGCCAAGGATATTGCGTTGTACCTTGCAGGAATAATGGGTCCGTCTGGGGCAGAGTACAAGTGCATGGAGTTCACTGGAGAACTCATCCCTTCGATGTCCATCTCGAGTAGGATGGTTCTCTGCAACATGAGCATGGAGATGGGGGCGAAGGGTGCGGTGATGCCTTGTGACGATGTCACTCGGTCGTGGTATCGAGGTCACACGGATTCCGAACTGATTCCAGTCTCCTCGGATGAGAATGCGCGTTACGATAACTGGATCGACATCGAAGTCGATGGCCTCACGCCGATGGTGTCTGGTCCTCACAAGGTGGAAGCCGTCAAATCTGTTGAGAAGATGAAGGGCAAAGTAATCGATCAGGCCTTTATAGGTACCTGTACAAATGGACGACTAGAAGATCTCGAGGCGGCAGCGATGATCCTGAAAGGCCAGAAGGTCTCACCCAACTGCAGGTTGATAGTCGCTCCAGCTTCGAGGGATATCCTGACGGAGGCTGCAGACAGAGGATACGTGCAGATCATACTGAAAGCGGGCGGAACCATTCTACCACCTGGATGCGGACCGTGTCTCGGGTCTCACGGAGGAGTCCTCGGGCCGAAAGAGGTGTGCATATCGTCCAGCAACAGGAACTTCCCAGGAAGGATGGGATCCGACATCGCCGAGATATACCTCGCTAGTCCAGCAACCGTGGCTGCGAGCGCGATCGTCGGAAGGATAACCGATCCGAGGAGTGTGATGCGATGAACGTAAAGGGCAGAGTCTGGTTGTTCGGTGACGATGTGAATACCGATTTGATAATCCCGGGCCGATACCTTGACAATTACGATCCTTCGCACCTTGCAGCGCACGCGATGGAGGGTGCGAATAAGGAGTTCGCGTCGAAAGTCTCTCCTGGAGATATCGTTGTCGCGGGGTGCAATTTCGGATGCGGTTCGAGCAGGGAACAAGCAGTGATCGCCTTGAAGCAATCTGGCGTGTCGGCCGTGATCGCGAAGTCATTCGCGAGGATATTCTACAGGAACGCGATCAACCTCGGCCTTCACGCAGTGGAATGTGATGATGCAGCTAGCGTATTCTCGGATGGCGAGATCGCTCTGCTGGATATCGATGCTCATACGATGTGCTCCGAGAACGGATCCAGTCGCGTGGAGCTCAAAGAGATCCCACACCACGCAAAGAAGATCATCGACTCCGGAGGACTCATACCTCATCTGAAGTCTCAGATCGGAAAGAGGGAGCATTGACGGTCGAAACGAACCAGAACGGTGGAATCATATTCTTCATTTAGCCCGATCTCCTATCGAAATGGCAGACTTCGTGGTCGAGGACACTTTCGGATATCTCGGGCTAGCGATACTGTTATTCATAGTCGTTTACGTGATTTTGCGCCTTCTGACGCATCGGCACTGACGCTCCCATCCTGCAAAGGCTATTATATGCCAGACTAATCACCGCATTGCGGGCCCGTGGGGTAGTTAGGATATCCTTCTGGCCTTCGAAGCCGGTGACGTGGGTTCAAATCCCACCGGGCCCGCCAGACTTCCCAAATACTTATTGTGGGAAGGGTCATATAGGTGGAATTGGGTCGTAGCGTGGGGACATGGCATCGAAAGCGCGACTATTTCAAGTAAATCGACGAATGCTGTACGGAATTCTGGCTCTCGCAGTTGCCGTTACTGTGATTTTGGCTGGTATCTTGTACTATCTGGATGCCCACCGATACCCGTCCGAAGAAACTCCTCTCGTGTTGCGCTCCTGGGGAATCAGCTGGGTCATGGAGCAGGAAGATCTCGATCATCTATTTCTAGTGTCTCCGTTTGAGAACATTAGTTTGTTGTGGACCGATTTCGGTGGCGTCTATTACGGGAGCCCACCTCTGAATTCGACATTCCCTCGGGTGAGCATATCTCAATTCGAGCTGCCGGACAACGTGACAACATTGTTCGAGACTTACATCGTCGGTTGGCATTCCGACAACACTGTGAATGGAGTCCGCATCATTGGCGCGTACGGAGTCTTCATAACGGACGAGAATGAGAACGGCTTGTTTGACTATGGGGACGCAATCTCTCTCTTCTATGGAGTCTATGAGAATGGCACACTGACTCAACAGGGATTTCAAAGCGCTACTGAATATGGCATAGGACTATACTCTTCAGAAAATCTCTTGCATTCATCCATACAGTTCAAGTACGCAATCCATCACGAAAGGCTTTACGCCTGGGCATCAAATTAGCCTGAAGATTGGATGGAAAGAAAGAGGGTTTTGTGCCCGAGTGCATCTTCCCCGTGATTGAATCTCTGAGTTAGACTACTGGTCTAGCGGCATGGCGATACCCACCGGGCCCGCCACCATCCATAGCCAGTAATCAAGTCTCGCTTCTCAATCAGGGTCTTTAGTGTGCCGGGGTTCCTACCATTTACCGAAGGTTCGTGGGCCAAGGATTCGGTTTGAATCACCGGTCCTCATGAAGTCCCGTGACATCCATCCATTCCTGGTGTTCTCTCCTCTTCCTACGTCTATGCATTATTAGGCCCACGACCGCGACAGCAACGAATCCGACTAGAGCCGTCCGCAAGCCAGAATCGTACAGCGCGTACTCAAATCGATCTGGGTCGAGCTGGCTGGTCACATAGACAGTCACAGAAGTCTCGCCACTATCTGGAATGCGCACCTTTTGATAATAGACCACGTGTACATCCCGGCTCTCATCTGTCGCGATCGCGATGCTCTCCTCCCAAGACCATCCTTGACAATCGTCTAGTATCTGCACCTTCCATGCTCCATCTGCGTTCGTACAGTATCTCACGGTGTGGTTGGCAGTCTCTCCATCATAGTCCTCGACAAAATACCCCATGTGGATATCTCCGTCTGAGTCGACTGTGATCGCCACACCTGTACCATATCCTTTCTCATTTCCCCCATATGCCACATCTTCGCTTTCCCAATCGCCATCAGCATTGGTGAAGTAGCATAAGCTGTAATTGTCTCCCTTGCTTCTGTAAGCGCTGATGTACGCATTACCTGAGGCGTCATGACAGAGCGATTTCTCGCCAGGGTATCCGCCCAGATTTGGAATAACGGTGGCGTCAGTCAACTCGCCGTTCGATATGACACTGTAATTGAGTTGCCATGAGATGATAGTGTCCCATCCTAACAGGTCGTAGGTCGTATAGATCATGCCTATTGATCCGTCCGGGCGACTGTCGACATCATCGATTGAGAATACTCTGTACGGAATATATGACTCCTTTAGAATCGTGCTGTCCCAGCCTTGCGGAGTGCGTATCATATCGATGATGGATGAATTCATGTTCACGGTTGACTGCCCGGTATCTCTTGAGTAAATCAGGTGGACATTGTCCTGAGCATCGATTGCAACCTTGGCAGACGAAGGGTACCCCGTTATGTTGATCATCTCGCTTTCCCATTCACCGCCAGCGTTTGTGGCAAATAAGATGTGCTGACCATATAAGTTCATGACCGGTTTGTACAACGATGTGCACACGTATACTCTATCTTGGGAATCCAGTGCTATCGAAGCACCCTCATGGTCCCAGGATAGATATGACAAGCAGGTGAGGTCCCATTCGCCTCCTACTCTCTGTCCGTAAAGGAGTGCATAATATGGACCGTATACTCCGATGTATGCGAGCTGAAGCTCTCCTTCAGAATCCCACGCCAACTGGTAGAACCCGTCTCCGGCAGATGTGTAACCGAGTTCTTGAGTTGGCCACCGAGAACTTGTCATGTACTCCCAGGCAAAGCTCGATGTGAAAACCAGGGCGGCTACGACAACTATGCCAACAGTTGCTTTCCTAGTTGTGTCCATTTCCACTCCACCGTGCAAATCCCAAGATGCTTTTTCAGTATTAAGAATCCACGTGTGCTGCAGAGTCGATATGCACGAAGAGAACTGTAAGTGGTTTGTGTCGAATGCATCATACCCATTGATTGAACCTCCGTGTCTGACTACTGGCACGGAATGATGGCGATACCCACCGGGCCCGCCACCCTTTCATCATGGGTTGAGCTAGTGAATCTCTATGTGGGCGAACACAATCAAAGACAGCTATTAATTGCTCCACATGGTTCTGCAGTACGATGATTGGTCGTGATGCGGAGAACGATGTATGATGTCTAGAAGAACTCATGCGGGTTGGCAAGTACGCCGAGCATCTTCTGACGATGCAGGGCCCATAGTGGCGCTAATCAACGCCCACGCGCGGCACTACTATGGCGAGGACCGTATTGGATTGGATGAAGTGAGGACGTGGTTCACCTCCCCGGGCGTAGGACAGGACGACACGCAATCTTGGTGGTGGGATGACGGCACGCTTGTGGCTTATGCACAGGTCTACCGACCTGGATTTCCGGGTATGTGGGACGTACTACACGATGTTACGGTTCACCCAGATGAGGCTGGTAACGACGAGCTTTGGAACGATGCCTTTGCATGGTGTGACCAGTATCAATGGAAGCTGCGACATCAGTCTAGCACATCACATACGAGCATGGTCTGCGGGGCTCGCATCCATGAGAACGACGTAGACAAGCGTAGACAATACGAATCACGGGACTTCAAACATATTCGAAACGAGACTCTGATGCGGATTAGATTTCCAGAGGTCGTGTCGAAGGACGTGGCAAATCCAAGCGGGGTCACGATACGCGAACTCGACCTGGAGACTGATATGGATGCCTATGCGATGGCTTATGGAGAGGCGTTTCGCGATCACTGGGGCCACGTCGACATTCCGCAAGACGAGCAGGTGCGCAGAAAGAAGGCGGAGTTCAAGTCCTGGGGTCAGATGTACGTGCCAGGCCTGTGGTTCGTCGCTCTTGACGGTGACACAATCGTGGGGAGCGTCGGCAGCTTCCTGAACTTCGGCAATGTCCCAGGACGCTGCTATCTCTATCATGTATTCGTGCGTCGCGCCTGGCGTAACCGCAGGATAGCTACGACGCTTCTCCGCACCACATTCCATGAGCTGCAGCAACGCGGTGGGAGGATCGTTGAGCTGCATGTCGATTCTGACAACATGACGTACGGCCTTGAGCTCTATCGCGGTCTTGGTATGAAACCGGTTTGGCACCAACGTTTGTACGAGAAGGCGGTCCCGATATCCTGCTAACAGCCATCGTCTTCATGCTATTCTCATCGTAGCTCGCCCTGGTATGATAGAGCCTCCCTGAAATATCTCCGCTGATAACCGTTGCATCGATAATCCATATCTTTTCAGTCACTGCCAGTATCTGAATGACTAGGCGAGTTCCTTCTCGCGGAACAGGTACGCGCCGAGGACAAGGAATATGATCGTCAGAACGATTATCACGAGGACTGAGTCGAAGAAGCCAGTGGCCTGTTCGTAATGGCTGATGCTTCCATAGTCGACCCATTCGAAGCCTATGCTTCTCAGATAATGTCTGATGGACGCTTTCTGTATCACGCCAGGGAGCGATCCTATGAATGCTTCCCATATGAATGCGTAGAAAAGGCCGAAGAACACCGGCTTCTTGAACAGAACGCCCATGGATAGGAACAGTGCAGAATACACAACCGAACCAATGATGACAAGGCCTGTGAATGCAAGGTATATGCTCAGGCTATCTGAGTCGATCCCTTTCTGAGAGAAGAACGCAAGGAACCCTGCGGTGTTGATGATGATCATGGATATTGCGACTGCTATCACCAATGGCACGTAATAGCCGGCATACGAGTATGCTCGGTCGAGAGGCGCAGTGGCCACGTGCGTGATGCTCTTGTCATCTATCTCGTCACGGATCAGTGACGAGCCGTAGATCATAGCCATCACAGGCATGAAGAACAGAAGTATGAGTGTGTCGAGGAGATTGACCCCCTCGTCCAGTGGCTCAACATCCTGTGTGCCCGCATATCCCATCACGGCTGCGACGAACACCGCGACCAGCGCGGAAATCACTGCTTTTCGGCTGAACAGCAGCTTCTTGATGGAGTACCGTGTTATCGCGATTATCCCGGTGAATGCTCTGTCAAGATCCATATCTATCTCCCCACCAGGTATCTGAATATGGCTTCCAGGTTGTCGTCAAGACTGTACATTGTGCGGACAGCGCAGCCGGACTGTTGGACTAGTTCGGGAAGCCTGTTGAAGAAGTCGTCTGGTCTCAAGACCTGGACGGTTATGCTGTTCCTGTCATCGCCGTACGCGACGGATACGGTGTAACCCTCGCCCAACAGTATCTTTGCCAGAGACTCTATTCCCTCGCCTTCCACGATAATGTTGTGTGGATGCTTGTCGATCAGGTCCCTTATCTCTGAAATGTCTCCCGTCGCGACTGCTCGACCTTTGTAGATCAATACCACATCATGGGTCATCCTCTCTATCTCGAACAGGACATGAGAGCTGACTACTACACTGTGACCATGGTCCTTGTTGAGGCTCTTTATGAGATCGATCAACTCTTTCCTCACGAGGGGGTCGGTGCCGCTCAACGGTTCGTCCAGGATCAGCAGGTCTGGGTCGTGTATCAGGGCTCCAGCGATCTTCATCCTCTGCTTCATCCCTCTGCTGTAGCCGCCAGTCTTCCTATCCAACGCACGCCTCATCTCCACGAGGTCGGACACCTCTGCCGTTCTCTTCGAGAGCGCGTCGCCCTTCATGCCGTGAAGTCCGCCTATCAGTCGTAGGTACTCTCGTCCAGTGGCTTCTGTCGGGAGCGACTCGTAATCCGGGCAGAACCCGATGGACGAATGCAGGGGGGCGTTCCTCCATGGTCTCTCGCCCAGCACAGTTATGTTGCCTGCATTCGGTCTTATGAGCCCGAGTGCAAGCTTGAACAGAGTGCTCTTTCCTGAGCCGTTGGGTCCAACTATGCCAGTGATTCCTGGTCGGATCCTGAGGTTGAAATTGTTCACCCCTATCACCTCGCCGTACCACTTGCTGAGCGCGGCCGTTTCGATGACGGTGTCAGATTCGGATGCGCGTCCGGTCATTTTCCGATCACCTGCCTCTGTATCTTCATCCACACGATCACTGAAGGCACTACGATGAACGCTGCGATGAATGCGGCAAGCCCCGCTCCTGGGATCTCCGTCGGCAGACCAAATCCGAATATCCAGTCGATGGCATATGAGAGTGATTCTACGGGGCTCACCACGCCCCATGCTGGGTCGAAATCTGAGAATATCCCCGAGACCAGGGTCAGGGCGAAGAACGACATGAATGTCCCGACGGCTGCGTAGCTCTTGCGTTTGGTGAACGAGGAGATCATGAGACCGTAAGGTACGAAGAACACGGTGACCAGGGTTCCCGCAACGACCGTTCGTCCGAGTATGCCCGCGCTGTGCCAGTAGTCATCCCCCGTCTGAGTGGCTATTGAGACGATTCCTACCAGGACGGGCGGGATGGCGCACAGAACGCCCATGACTATCAGTGCCGCCCCAGTCTTGCCGATGAGATAATCCCTGACCTTGATCGCCCTGGAGAAATAGAGCACAAAGGAGCTGTTGGCAAAGTCCTCCGATATCAGGTCGGATGTGAGGACAGCTGCGAGCAGCATGGCGAATACTGTGAGGATCCCGTCTCCCATGTAACTGCTCATGACGTCTCCCTCTAGTCCTTCATGGGGTGAGAATACAGTCGTGAGGATCTGCATGACGTGGACTAGGAAGAAACCGAGGGCAAGGAGCACTATTACACCGACGGATCTGATCTTGTGGTTCAAGATGCTTCTTGCGATCACGTAGAACCTGGCGTTCTGAGCGGTCCTCTGTCCTTTCCAAGGGCGGTACTCGATCGGGTTAATTCCCACCCGCACCACCTCCCTTGAAAGAGCTGAGGAACACATCCTCCAGACTCAGTCTATCCGGACGGAATCTTCTGATCTGCACGTTGTTCTCGTGGGCGATCTTGAACACCCTCTTCCCATCCGAACACCCTCGCACGGTGAATGCGATCTGGTTCCACCCCTCCTCTTTTCTGTCCACGATTTCACAGATCTGCGCGAGCGCGTCGACGAATTTGGTCATGGCTTGTTCGTCTCCTCGCACGGTCAGTTTCTGGAGGTCTTCTTCACCGGCCATGAGGGCTTCCATCTTCCCTTGTCGAACGAGCTTACCATTGCTGATTATGACCGCATATTCGCAGACTAATTCGACTTCTTGGAGGATGTGTGACGATACGATGACCGTCTTTTCGGAGGCCCCTATCTTCTTGATCAGGTCGAGCATCTCCTCCCTTCCGTTCGGGTCCATGCCGCTAGTCGGCTCGTCGAGGAACAAGAGAGATGGGTCATGGATCACCGCCTGCGCCAGTTTGATCCTCTGCTTCATTCCGGTAGAGTATGATTTGATGAGCCTGTACCTCTCCTCACCGATGCCGACGAAATCCAGCACCTCATGTGTCCGCTGTATGGCATCCTTTGAGGACATGCCGGAGATCTTGCCCATGTAGGAAACGAGCTCGACGGAACTCATGCTAGGGATGAGACAATCGTGCTCCGGCATGTAGCCGATGTCGTCCCTTATCTGCAGATACTGTAGCTGTGAATCGAGACCGCTGACGGAGATTCTTCCCTTGTCGAGAGAAACGAGTCCCAAGGAAGCTTTGATGAACGTGCTCTTCCCAGCTCCGTTCGGTCCTAGCAGGCCGATTATACCTCTGGGAATGTCCACCGTGAAGTCATCGAGAGCAACGACTGGACCAAACCGAACGGTCACCCCCAACGCCGAGAGATGGGGTGAACTGCTCCTATTCTTGTCCTCTGGTTGATGAGCCACTTCCCCTGGCATCAACAAGTGCATGGGCTCGGAGATATAAGCATTTAAGCAAGGATTGCGGAGGTCTATTCAGGACAGTTCGATCGTTCCGATCACTCTGAGCTTCCCGCCTTCTAGATGTGCGACGATCCCCCTCGACCCCGGTTTGAATACGAGGTCCTTCTGCATCGTAAGTGTGAGTGTCAGGGATCTCCAATTTTCGCCTTCAGTTGATACATCGTCCACCCTAGCTGGCGAGAATTGCATCCAATGACCGATATGAACTACCATCCCGCTCTTGAGTTGCGAGGGCCAGTACTTCACTACCTGGCACTTCCCTTTGAGCGATGATCTGCATACAAGGTCGTCGTCGGTCGTAAGCACCATACCCCTATCGAGGTCCCCTGCTGAGACACCCTTGAGCGCGAGACCGACACGGTCTCCCCTGACCGCCCAGTCATAATCGTCATCGTGCTTCTGTATCGACCTTACGATTGCCTGCTTGTCTGTTGGGAGGACCTTCATCGAGTCATGTTTCTTCATGTGTCCGTCCGCGACTCGTCCGAGTACGACCGTTCCCACACCTTTGACGTCGAAGTAGTGGTCGATCGGGACGGAACCTTTAGATGCACCAGTTGGTTCGGACCCATCGAGTCCCTCCGCTTCCTTGAGCAAGAGTTCCCTTATCTTAACCGGATCATCTTCGATTATGTCGTATTGCTCCAGCGCAGTGCCCTTGATGAACGGTGCGAACTGTTCCTTCGTGATATAGTTGCGTGGGAGTATCCAACCCTTCTTGACCCCTGCGCAATCAAGCATGATGACGCATTCGCCGAATGTATGGTCGATCTTGTCCACGACCAATACAGCGCAGTCCGCCATCGAAACGACATGGAACAAGGATGATAGACGGTCGGGGTACTTGGTCGGCTCCACGCAAGTGAGCGTGGTCTCCCCCTTCTTGACATCATAGAATGTCATATCTGACTCTGTCGATTTCTTGCCTATTCCCTTGGAGAATTCAGGGGAGCCAAGAATGGCCACTGTCAGGTTGCTCATCTAGTCCCGTGTAGGATGCCCTGATAATCAATTTTTCTAAGCAACATATATGCAATATATCCGAACAAGCGATTTGGGTACTGGAGCGGTGGTGTAGAGATGGATGAGAAAGGGTTTGCCAGATTCTGCAAGACCAGCAAGCGGTTGCGAAGGCATCTGGACGATAAGGGCATAGCGGACAACATTGCGGCGGTCAAGGAGTTCGACTCGTTCCTGAGGAAGAATCGCAAGCGAAGGGGCATGGGCACCGCCACTGAGGCAGACATCGAGGCGTATTCCGAGCATCTCATCAAGTCCGGGAAGAACACCTGGGACACTTACATATCGTTGCTTAGATACGCCCGGTTCTTGGATGCCAGGAAAGTCGAATTGTCGATTCTCAATCTCTTGGATGGGGTGAATGTCCTCCCCGATCTCTCTAACACCCTCAAGAAGAGGGTGGGTGCCAGGAGACAGGCGGAAATCCTGGGTGGGTTGGAATTGCCCACGCTCGGAAGCCCGAATACGGGCTGGCCCGTGATAACGAAGCAATTCATGGAACGTCTGGAAGGGAATCTCACTCAGAAGCGTTGCAGGAGTCTTCTGCTGACGGGACCACATGCCGGTCCACCAGAGGATTATCAGTTCGAACGGGAGCTATTCTTGAAGTCGAAGGACCTCGACGATTTCTTGAAAAAGAGACACAGACAATCGGTCAAGACTCTGGAGACTCACATGAAGGAGAAGACTCTCTTCTACACTCAAGAGATAGACAAGAATGTGCTGGAGTTCGTCAGAGGGAATCAGGAGATAATGGGCGGAGTGAGGGTAGGCGATGTCATCTATGAGACAAAGATTCCGTACATGACCCGTGAATACCTCGCAGAAAGCGACACAAAGATGAAGCGGTATTACGGTTGCCACTGTCCATGGGCGCGCGAATCGATACTATCGGGCGTCAATATCCCATCCGATTTCTGTTACTGCAGCGCAGGATATCACAAGCGTCCATGGGACGTGGTGTTTGGTCAGCCAGTCTGGGTTGATGTGGAACAATCGATCCTTGATGGCGACACAATATGCAGATTCTCGATCCACATTCCAAAAGAGTATTCGAAACCTCCGGCGAAGAAGAAACAGCGCCGGAAGGCACGTCGATGAGTATTATGGTGGACTCCCGATGATCATACGGTGATCATCGGTACTTTGAGTATCTATCCAGAAGATCGAGGATATCGTCTGTGGTGTGTTCTGGAAATGAACCGAGCTTCTCCTGATCAAGGACATACTCTCTGGCGGCTGCAATCGAAATACGGGATGCCTTCGCTATCACGGATGCGACTACGGTGGAAGCGACCGCCTCGTCGATTTTGTGGTCGGTCATGATGTCTCTTATCGCGTATCTGAACGTTGAGACCCTGTTCAGGTTCAACATCGGTATCCTCTCACTATCCGGATTTACGCGTCTTCTCACATTCGTGTTCTTGCGTCCCTGGTACTTCCTGCGATATGCCAATAATACCTCTCCGTATGAATATCCATACTTCTCCTTGATACTTAAATATTGACTGGTTTTGTCCGGTGATTTGGGGCGTCAGCCTCTCAATATGTGACAAGCCCCATCTTCTTGAGATCGCTCATGAACCTCAAAGCATGTTCATGTGCGGTCGGTCCGAATTCTGCTGAGACGACATCCATTATCTCTTGGAGATTCCTCTTTCCGTCGATGAGATTCACCATGTCGTAGGCTTTTCTCGAGAAATCGCGATCACTGCTCTTCGACCTCATGGTACCATTGATAATCGTCCCCGAGTTCTTCGGCCATGTAATCCGAATCGACCGTACCCTTGAACAATCTCCTTGGAACGATGCCTCTGACTTCGATCTCGATCTCAGTCTCTTTCAATCTCTTCGGTATCATCACATTCTTGTCAGCCGTGATGGTATCGATGATGTGTTCGAACCTCAAGCTCTCTCGCGCACCATGTGTTTCGATATCGTTCACCTGCTCGGCGACAAAATCGCGCAAGGATTCAGAATCGTGTAATCTGCAGACAGATCTTATCGCACCTGCTTCCCGGGATGTGATCTGTCGGATGCACATCCGGTGATGTCTGATGAGCTTCGCCAGCTCCTCTCCTGTCTTCTTGGACTGCTTCGGAGAATCGATCTTGGCGAACAGTTCCTCTGATGCATGCCGCACACGATCCGTCACCCTCTTCATACCTTCAGCACAGGTGTTTGCAGCCAACTCTATCGCTGTGCGCTCGTCCGCATTGGCTACCGTGAGAATGGCTGTCGCAGCAGCAAACCCAGCTCTCCTTAGGCTATCCTCGCTGACCTTATCCATCGTATCCATGCTGGTATGGTAGAACTTGTCCGGCCATTGTGTGAGGCTTGCACACGGGACACCGGTCGTCGATTCGCAGAATTCGGAATGGTCGCTTCCTCCAGTATAGGGCGTTCGCGCATATCTGAAATTGCTGATCATTCCGAGCTTGACTCTGTCATCGTACGCTTCGTTCGCCTTCTCTATCGCAGAGAAGACGAGATCGTTCAGATACGAAGGTATCGAATCTGGTGTGCAATCAAGGCAGAGAGTGGACCCGCATAACTCCTGATTCTCACCCACCATGTCCAAGTTGATTGCCGCCAACAGTCTTTCTCTCATCTCAGGGTGCGTCGATAGTAGCGCCACTGAGCCGACCGTCTCGGGCAACCACAGGAATCTGATGGTCCTTTTTGGTCGTTTCATCTTTCCTGATTTGATGAGTGCCATTAGAGGTACGTGCGATTTCCATTAGCAATCCGCAACCTGATGCGTTATCGTTCGCCCCAGGTTTCGGATGACATAGATGTGCGACCAAGAGTATCTCTTCGTCAGGCTTCTCGGACCCCTTTATCGATGCAGAGAGGACCTCGTATTTTCCGAGCATCAGTTTCGCATCCACTTCCGCATGCAGTTTCACTGGCTTACCTGATTGGAGAATCTTGCGCAGCTCGTTCCCCTGGCGTTTGCTGATCGAGAATCCGAATCTTATCTTGTTCTTGTTACCTGCATTTGGCCATATGCCTTGATACGAATGCGCGTCAGGGATGTCTACATTCTCTCTGAATTTGGAGAACTCATAGGATAGGCTGTCAGTGATCACACCGGCAGCTCCTCTCTTAACCACGGCGTGCTCGTGCACCAGTTTCGCTCGGCCAGTCGCAAGGACGATCTTTCCCTTCACCTGCTTTCCCTTGTAGTCCTTGTCTGAGGTGCCCATTCCAACATCTATCAATCTCGCGGTGACACCGCCTTCTGGGGTTTTGTTGCTGTATGTGTGGAGTGATTGTGGGATGTCCCGGAACCTGGCAATTATTCTCTCCTCAGGTTCCAGCAGCCTGAGTTCCGCATCGTTCACTGACCATCCCAAAGTCGTCACATGTGTCCAATATCTGTGCTTACCATCAGCGACGAATCGCTCGACAAAGATATCTTCTAGGCCGATCCTGGAGAGTTCATCCTTCACATACTCAACAGCATCATGATACATCACGGATGCCTGAATCCTATGAAATTTAGTCAATCTCTCGACGAAGGCTTTTGCGCTCACGCCTGACAGCTCCGCCTTCAGAATCCTATCTGTTTTCATAGTCAGCCCAGATTGTGCAGAACACTCTTCCCCATATGAATATTTTGTACCAGAACCATCTCCGTGGGTGTGTCGAGACAAATGCTCATCGCCAAGATACTCTTTATCTGGAATCTGAATGATACGGTCTGTCGATGTCCCGCAAGATATTGGCAGTCGTTATGATCTTCATCATATTCTTCGCAATGTTGATTGTTATCGCTCTGATGCAACCTTCTGGGAATAATGCGCAGACCACTCTGACCAGGGAAGAAACCATTCCTGAAGATGCAGTGAAAGGTACTCCCGTCAATGATCTCTACCCACCGATATTGAATTCCGATGAGTGGGAGACGCCCGTCCCCATGGAAGGACCGATCAACACAGCAGGTGCAGAGGATTCTCCTTTCATCACTCCTGACGGCGGAAGGTTCTTCTTCTTTTTCACACCAGATGTATCCGTACCTGTCGAGGAACAGCTCATGGATGGTGTGACAGGCATATGGTGGTCTCAGCTCTCAGGTGGCATTTGGACCGAACCCGTGAGGATATTGCTGAACGACGACGTGGCTCTGGATGGTTGTGCCTTTGTTCAGGGCAATGTCCTTTGGTTCGCATCCGTCCGTGTCGGGAACATCGGCGAGATCGATATCTACACTGCTAGTTACGTGAACGGTATATGGACTGATATTGAGAATGCCGGGACTGTGCTGAACGACGACCTCGATATCGGGGAGTTCCATATCACCGCAGATGGCAGTACGATCTATTATGGTGGACCGGGAGAGACGGGCAGCGATCTTGACATTTGGTGCGCGCACAGATCCGGTGATAGTTGGGTCTCTCCCGCGAGAGTGCCCAACGTCAACAGCGACGGCAACGAGAATATGCCGTTCATTTCTGCCGATGGTGAAGAACTAT
Source organism: uncultured Thermoplasmata archaeon (assembly GCA_963719945.1). Taxonomy (GTDB): domain Archaea; phylum Thermoplasmatota; class Thermoplasmata; order UBA10834; family UBA10834; genus UBA9653. The sequence continues at coordinate 328,952 of CAVRDX010000004.1, forward strand.
GGTTCACAAGCGACAGCCACGAGTATCCAGGTCCCGCAGTGTTCCGTTCTCTGTGGAACGGGTCAGGATGGGATGCGCCTGAAGAGATCGTCACAAGATTTGCCGGTGAGCCGACCCTGGACGAAGACGGCAACCTCTACTTCATCCATCACTATTTCGACTCTGATATGAACATGATCGAAGCTGACGTGTACGTAGCATACAAGAAGCAATCCGTGAGTGCGTTCGATCTCTACGATGTTTGTTCAGAGGATTGCGAGGATTCGGATGCATGCTACATCTGTGACTGCACATGCTGTGAGGAATCGTTCGATTCATTCTTGGTATGTGCAGTCTGGTCGATCAACGATGCTTTCGAAGGGAGGACTGTTGATGAATTGTCCGAAGTGTGGGACTAAGATGGAGCATGGATATCTCGCAGCCGGCAGCACTTCTTCAGGGGCCATGACCCGGTTGGAATGGTTCGATCGCAAGCCGACGGTCCCCTTGGTGGGGTCAGTCCCACTGACAAGGTATGCCTCGATTGGCAATGCAGAAGGGTACAGGTGCGCGGGTTGTAGGATGGTCTTGGCATCTTATTGATGGAGAACGGATTATTCCTCATCGTCATCCTCAGGCGCTGGTCTCGTCCTCCTCCTGGAGATGATCAGCATCAATATGATGGACGCAGCGCTGATCAGGACGATCGCAATCGCGATGACTGTTGATAGATAGAACACGCTCTCTATGTCGATGTGGATTGACTGAAGCAATGGATCGAGCACGCTCTCTCCTATCGTGAGATGCGCACCCATGGAACCGGCTACCGAGATGGCGGCGTATGATGCAAACGTAATCATTACGAAAAGACTCGACATGAGCGGGCTATTGTAAACGGCGATTCCGAACTTCGACCTGGTCACTACAACGATGCACCAGAGCACAGTCCCGAGCACTGTCAACATGATCTTATTCTGGACCAGTGGGGAATCGAGCAATGCATCGACTGGCCATGCTAACATGCCGGTTATTGCTGATAGAATGAGGCCGACGACTCCTGCGATGGATGCGACATACCCCGCAGCATCGGTATAGACGATCATCTTATCGAATCGTTCCGACCGATCGCTGGAGCATCTGACCCCTCGCCTCTTGATCATTGATGCAGCTGCTGTGACCAAGATGCAGGCGAATGCTAGGGTGAGGAATCCTGCATGGAGCTCTGCCGTCAGTGAATGGAGCGCGCTCATGCTCACCAACTAATCATCTCCTTCGTCCGTTTTTCCATGCATTATGCCCATCATCGCTATTGTCGCGACACAAAGGGCGATCGCCGCAGCAGAGATTGCGATGATCGTCAGAACCCACGATGTCATCTCCTTGTCGTTGTCGAATATCACCTGGATATCAGTCCAGCCTACTCGGCCAGCAATATCAATGGCGGTTATGTTGAGTTCATGAGAGCCATCCGAGTAGAGGGTCGTATCGATGCTCCATTCAAATGGTTCATCCGATAGATTACTCACCATCACGCCATCGATTCTGAGGATAACATACTCGACATCATCGTAGCTCTGTATCGTAGCAGCCAATTCGTCTATGCCTTCCGCAGTCTGTCCACTTAGGTGCGATGTAATGGATATGTGCGGGGCCAATGTGCTTGGATCGCGACTGTTCTCGAGCACTGTGAAAGTCAAGCCTTGGGCATAATCTGTCACATAGCTCCCGCCGTCCCCATGCATCTCTCTTGCATAGAGGGATACGGTGCAGTTGGCAACAGGGGCCATGAGGGTCCAGGTCATTGAGACGGATCCTGCATATGATGCCACTTGATAGTAGTTATAGCTCGTAATCCCGCCAGGATCTTTGATTATTGTCCAGCCTTGACTTGCAAGGCTGCTGTTCTCGCCTCCAAGCGCGGAGAGTATCATGACACCTAGTGGCGTACCATCCGCTTCCGCTCCAGTCACGTTGACCGTGACGTTGATCAAGTCGTGAGGCTCAATCAATCGAAGCGGAGTCCACATGGTGATCGTCGCGGAACTCTCATCATCGTGACACGACCCACCGCAACCGTAATCATAACTTCCTGGAAGTGGCCCTCCAGGATAGGCGACCATCGTAGGCGCCAAGAAAACGAACGCAGATGATATCGCGAGAATGATGATCACAACGCTCCTGATTCTCAAATCGGCCCTCCCATGCTGTTCGCGAGACTGGCATCTAATCGTTTGGATATGTTGAGCCACATGGTTGATTCGGAATAAAAAGCCCTGCTATTCCATGAAAACGCACTTCGAGCAATCCATGCGATGGTTTGATTTCCAACGATGTCAATCATCGCCCGAAGAGCTAGGGCCGTATGGATCTAGGAAATCTGCTATTGGTCATCGCCGCCACCGCGCTGATATCCGGAATATTCACGCGCATCGTTCAATCGAGATTTGGTGGGATCCTGCCAGGCCGCGTATCGACTTCATTGCTCCTGGTGTCTGTGTTCGCGATCTCATTGTCGTTGTTCTACACGTGTTTTCCTCTTCGCATCTTCCGACATGAGCTACGATTATGTGTGGTCAAAATCTTCTACAGATACCTCCCTTCCTTACAGGATATCCGCAGTTTGGTCCGGTGGGGAGGGTGCTGTGCTGCTATGGACCTGGTTCATGTCCCTGGTTGTTCTGGCCGGCATATGTTATGATCGACGAGCTAATCTCAACGCGTCCTACAGGTCTTTCTTCATCATCGTATCTGCATCGATAGTCCTTTTATTCGCTCTGATCCTCATAGGTATGGACCTTTTTGCAGCGACGGATTCGGCGGCACTCGCGTCGTGTCCGGACGGTTGCGGTCTCAAGCCTGTTCTCGCAACTCCGGAGATGGCATTGCATCCGCCAGTGATATTCGCTAGCTATGCGTCGTGTCTCGGACTGTTCGCGGCATCGATTTCCTTCTTCTGGGCGAGGGAGTCCGATTGGAGTTCAATCTCGCTGTCATGGGGACGTGTGACTTGGATCCTGCTGACCCTCGGCATAGGCATAGGGTCAGTATGGGCGTATTACGTTATCGGCTGGGGTGGATATTGGTACTGGGACCCGGTCGAGACCGTCTCTTTGATTCCGTTCTTGCTCGTGAGTGCGTTCCTGCATACGCTCCGGAGGAATCGTGAAAAAAGGGAATACATGATGTCCGCGCCTCTCCTAGGTGCCCTGTCCTTCTGTTCGATAATATTCGCCACATTCGTTACGCGCACTGGAGGAATATGGGGGTCCTCCATTCACACATATGGTTCGTCATCTGATCTCCCCCTGGGATCTCGTTTGCTCGACGCGATCGGGAACGATCCAACCGTTATGGGCATATTCTCTTTGTTGGTCGTATCGATCTCTCTCACCGTCGTGTCTGCTGTGTTCGCATACAGATACACGGGAGCATCGACCAACCACGGCCATGCCAATCGATTGAGCGACCTCATCAACGACAGGAACTCCATCATGGCATCAGTGATATTGCTCGTCACGATCGCCATCATGCTGGTCGCCTTTCTAGTCAAGAACGCCGATGCGTCCGCGAGCGATAATTATGCGGAACTCAATCAGAAGATGTCAGTATTCTTCTGCCTCCTCATGTTGACCCTAGCAGTGTCGTCTGTGTGGCGAGTCATCGGAAGGAGAAACGCCTTGTTGTTGTCCGTCGGAGCGTCATCGTTTTCAGTCATATTGGCAGCCTACTCCTATGTGACCGGCTCGTTCGACACGCTCCTCGCATTCACCGTTCCGATCTACGCGCTGGCAATCGGATCGATCATCGTCAAAGTGTCTAATATGAAATATCGTGGTCGGCTGAAGCCCCATCTATACAAACTGGGGCCCGAATTGGTTCACTTCGGCATTGCACTCATACTACTGAGTTCGATCGCATCCTCTCAGCTGGCTTCCCGACCCATTCAGGGCGAATGGACAAGCATAGACTTGGGTGGAGAGTTGGCGGCCGGCGGATACACGATCAGATTGCTGTCGCTTGAGCTGGTCGAGGACGAATACGTCGAATCTGGGTGGACGGTCACTGCGGAGGCTAGGGCGACCTTGGGCATAATGCGATCAGACGGCAGCGTTGGTGCGGTCGTTGTATTGAGGGATCTGTACGGTATCGCGGAAGGCTCAGGTATGGTGTCCAAGTTGGACAGCGATGTCTACGTCCATAGCTCGATTGTGTCCGACCTTTGCCTCGGTTTCGAATGGTCTACGGAGATGACGGCCATCGTCTACATGAAAGTGGTCCCTATGATGAGTGGTCTTTGGGTTGGGTTGGTCATCGCCGTGTCAGGCGCCACTATCCGTATGATGACGTGGTCTTCCACATCGACATCTAGGCAAGTGACGACCGTGCAAGAGGATTAGACCCCAGCCAAGTCCGGAATGCCGTTCAAGAATCATGCTCTGCAACAATCGTTGATAGAAATGAAATGCGGAACCCTGGTGATTCCAGGGTTCCTGGATTTTGATGGGTTTATCTTTTCGCCTATTCTGCTCTGTTCTTGTTGACGATCTTGATGCACTCTTCGAGTATCTCAAGACCCTTGTTGAGCAGTTCCTCGGGCACGTTCAGAGGAGGTATGTATCTCACGACGGACTTTCCGCACGGGAGCAGCATCAGACCCTTCTTGAACGCCAGCTCGGTGATCTTGTCCCTGCTCGCAGCTGCGTGCTTCTTCGTCTTCCTGTCCTGGACGAACTCATGAGCGAGCATCATACCGATACCTCTCGTGTCACCGATGATCTCGTACTTCTCCTGCATCTCGACGAGCCTCTTCTTCGTTTCCTTACCCAGCTTGGCTGCGCGGTCCAGGAGTTTCTCCTCCTCGATCACTTTGAGTGCCGCCAGACCTGCTGCGTGTGACAACGATGCTCCTCCGAATGTGTTGGAGTGCCTTCCGTACCTGTCGAAGTTCAACTTTGCGTCGACGATCGTCGCACCGAGTGGGAGACCGCCTCCGAGGGACTTCGCGCTGCAGATGATGTCGGGCGCGACATCGAAGTGTTCAGCCGCCCACATCTTGCCGGTCCTTCCTATTCCGGATTGGACCTCATCGTCGATGAACAGACACTTGTGCTTCCTTGTCAGCTTGAAGACACCCTGCACGAACTCCTTTGGCGGGACGACATATCCGCCCTCACCCTGGATGACCTCCATGCTGATCGCGGCGAGGTCGTTCGGCGGGATCTGGTTCTCGAAGTACACATCCTCGATTGCGCTGACGCAGCGCATGTTGCAGCTCGGGTACTCGAGGTTGTACAGACATCTGTAGCAGTATGCGTACGGGACATGGTATACGCCGGGCATGAGTGTCGCGGTGTATCCCTCTCTCTGGACCCACTTGCTAGCGGTCATTGACATCGCGCCGGTCGTCCTGCCGTGGAACGCGCCCATGAAATCCATGAGTACCTGCTTGCCAGTCGCGCGCTTCGCGATCTTGATCGCGGACTCGAACGACTCGGCGCCAGTGTTGGAGAAGAAAACCATCTTCTTGTTCGCGCCAGGAGCGGTCTTGGCAAGCCTCTCAGCCATCTCGTTCTGCAGTTTGCAGTAGAAGTCAGTACCCGCGACATGCGTGTACTTGTCGACCTGGTCCTTGATTGCCTGGACGACCTTCGGATGCCTCGCACCGACGTTCAGAACGCCGACGCCTGCATAGAAATCGATGTACTTGTTGCCATCAATGTCCTCTATGACGGTTCCCTCAGCCTTCTTGAATACCAGCGGCCAGGACTTCGTGGCCTTCACGATCCACTCGTCATCCTTGGCGACTGCCTTCTTTGCCTCCGGTCCCGGGGGCTCTACTTTGATATCAGGTACTTTCTCCATGAGAAAACTCTCCCTTGTTTTTCCGTAAGCACATGCCTGATAAATCGATTATGGTAATACACAACTATTCGGGGTGAAAAATATCCGATTTCGAACCCGGGAATACGAAAACCGGATGAATTCGAAGAATTTGGCCGAATATGATCGTTTTCGGGGTTTCTTCTTCACCGCCTCGCGCGTTCGTTCATATTCCTCAAATAGGCGTGATGGTCTCCCATACCTAGCAGGGGACCCCAAACGTATATAAAGGGGTCACATTTTAGGGGATATCTCCGCAGAGGCTGTAGATTTGAGGTTTACCAGATTCGAGAAGGCACGGATTATCGGCGCTAGAGCGCTCCAAATCAGCATGGGAGCACCCGTGTTGATGGACATCGGCGACGATAGTATCATAGACCCGATCGAGATGGCTATCCGCGAATACGACATGAAAGTCATCCCAATGACTGTCAAGAGAGAAGACTGAGGTATCACGATGGATGAGGTAGTAGCAGAGACAACGACGACGATTGAACCGCAGGGACAGCAGCTGCTCATACCAGAGGAGGTCTACCTCACTTCCGGCGTTCATATCGGAACCCAGCAGAAGAGCGCCGACATGAAGGATTTCATCTTCAAGGTCAGGACCGATGGTCTGTACGTTCTGGATGTCAAGAAGACGGATGAGCGCATACGCGTCGCCTCGAACTTCCTTGCGAAGTACGATCCGTCGAAGATCCTGTTGGTATCTGCAAGGCAGTACGGACAGAAACCCGCCAAGGTGTTCGCCAAGATCGTCGGCACACACGTGGTTGCAGGCAGATTCGTCCCCGGCTCATTGACCAACCCGATACTTCCGAACTTCGTTGAGCCCGAAGTCATATTCGTCACCGACCCCGCGGCAGATGAGCAAGCCCTCAGGGAAGCGCTCAGCGTGGGCATACCGATCGTTGGCATCTGCGATGCCAATAACGAGACGAGGAACGTCGACCTGGTCATCCCATCGAACAACAAGGGTAGGAGGGCATTGGCGACGATCTATTGGCTCTTGGCAAGAGAGGTCCTGAAGGCCCGTGGAGTCGTCAAGAACGACGAGGACTTCAAGCCTACAGTAGAGGAATTCGAGGCGTCCCTCTAGTGGGGCCCTCTATCATTCCCATCCATTTCTTGGGCAAACTATTACATTGTCTAGCCGATATTCTACCATCGGGGTTTGTTGGTGGTCAGACATCCAGCCGTTGCCGGACAGTTTTACGAAGGTGATGAGCTCTCGCTCATCAGGCAGATCGAATCATGCTATCTGGGCAATCTCGGACCTGGAAAGCTGCCTGAATTGAGGAACGGTCCCAGACGGATCAAGGGAGGAATAGCCCCCCATGCCGGATACATGTTCTCGGGTATGGTCGCGGCCCATCTCTATGGGCGGATCGCACAGGACGGTCTTCCGGAGACCTTCATCATATTGGGCCCCAATCACACGGGCAGGGGCACTGGCATGGCTATCACTGCGGAGGATTTCGAGACGCCTCTCGGCACCGTCAGCGTGGACAAGGAGCTTGCGAAGGCGATCAGGAAGGATCTGATAGATGTCGATCCAGAAGCCCATTATTTCGAACATTCGATCGAAGTGCAGCTGCCGTTCCTGCAGCATCTGTCGAGGGGCATCAAGATCGTCCCCATATGCATGGGTTTTCAGGACTACGATGCCTCGAAATCGGTCGGCGAGATAATAAGAGACTCAGCGAAGGGGAAGGATATCATCGTCATAGCATCCACGGATTTCTCACATTATGTCACGAAGGGCACTGCTAAGGTGAAGGATTCGAAGGCTCTCGACGCCATCATGTCGATGGAGCCTAAGAAGCTGTACGAGGTCGTCAGAGACGAGAACATCTCGATGTGCGGCTACGGTCCTGTCATGGCGATGATGATCGCATCAGGAGCCAACAAAGGGAAGGTCTTGAAGTATGCGACCTCTGGAGACGTCCGTCCGATGAGGGACGTGGTCGGCTACGCGTCCGCGGTCTTCGAAAAGTAACATTAGGCCGCATCGATATCAGAGGGTCCCATGTTCAGACCGAAGATAACATCCGCTGCGATACTTCTGATGTTCGTGTTGACTTCGATCTGGCTCATACTTGTCATCGTCGCTCCTATGCTGGTCCCGAGCAATACGCTGACCAATCTGTCGGGACGGGTGGGATACCACGACAACGAGGCCCTCTTCTCGCAGCTCGACCCGATCCCGCATGCGATCTATTGGATCGGGGACGGAGAGTGTCACCAGCTGGCAGACAGAAGCTACTTCATAAACGGGAACCAGATGCCGTTCTGTGCGAGGGACCTCGGATTGTTCATCGGTCTCGCCTTAGGTTCGGGGGTCATGACCTTCTACAGATACAAGGTGCATCCAGCATTCGTCTTGATGGGTCTGGTTCCGCTTGCGTTGGACGGCGGCGTTCAATTGTTGACGGACTACGAATCCAACAACACGCTCAGGATGATAACCGGTTTCATCGCAGGCTTCGTCTTGGCGTTGCTCCTGGCGCACTTCATGTTCGCGTTGCAGGAAGATGCGCCTCGTGAATCGAGCAAACCTTCGCAGTGACGCGTGGAATTCCATGTGGAAATATGATATAGTGTGGATCCGATGATGGCGCGGTCCAGCAGAGCCGACAATCGCCGGACCATATGGTGAACATCATGGAAAGACCTCCTGGAGTTGCCCCGTTCTTGGAACCATCTCCTCAGCCGGTACAGACACCTTCGAACCGAAACTGCATCACATGCGGTCGCGCTATCGCTTGGCAGTCGAATGTATGCCCATACTGCGGTCACGACTATAGGCTCGCAGTGGGACCACCGCTAAAGCCCAGGTCTTCGAAGCCTGCGGTGGCAGGCGTCCTCATCCTCCTGGCTGGTCTCTTTGCGTTGGGCCAGGGCATGTTCCTTGCTATGGCGGACAATGCGTTCATAGAGAGCATGGATCAAGCCACTTTGAACGAGGCGGGCTATTCGATATCTGAGATCAGAGAACTCATGAATGCCTGTGGCCTGATCGGCATGCTGTTCGGTGTGATAGCGATCATAGGCGGGGCGATCGCTTTCACCCGCAAGCATTACATGTTGGCCATGATGGGAGCGGTATTCGCGATCCTCGGATTCGGATTCATAATAGGTTCGGTCTTTGGCCTGATTGGTATAATACTGCTCGTGATGTCGAAGCAGGAATTCGAATGAACCGAATGTCTAGATGATCGTGCCTATCAGTAGACTGGCAGATGTCCGTTTCGAGGGACAATAAAATCATAGAAACTGTTTTATAATTTCCTTTGCCATTTCATATTCGGACTGGTGGGGTGCACCCACCTATCCTATTCAGGAGGTAAAAACTTGACATCAGCACCTGTTAGCACTCCCTCTAGGAACTGTGTTTCCTGTGGTCGTTCGATTTCTTGGGACGCGAACGTGTGTCCATATTGTGGTCACGATTTCAGAGTGGCAATGGCTGGACCTGCAGGTATGCAGAAGAAGGACTCGTCGATGCCGCTCGTAGCTGGAATACTGTTGATAATCTGCAGCTTGGGATACTTCGGTATCGGGATATGGTTCATGGGCGCCGGGACATCGATCATGGGTTTGACCGAGGACGTTGGCGGAGACATATTTGCTGCTTGTGGCGCTCTGATTGCGGTCCTCGGCGTCATAGTGCTCTTGGGCGGCGTGTTCTCGATTCAGAAGAGGCATTTCGGCCTGGCATTGGTCGCTTCGATACTCTCCCTCGGGACAATGTTGGGGATCGTAGCCCTGATTTTGGTCATCATTTCGAAGGACGAGTTCACGTAGGAACCAGCGTCCGAAACCCCTTCAGTAAACCATTCCAGTTCATTTTCCAGAGAATCAATGTTGGAAAGCTATCTAGTCGCGAAATCTCTTTCATTGTCAGAAGCAGCCGGACTATCTCAGAATCGGTGGTGTGCTGGTCATCATCTCGTCAATATTGACTCTCGTGTTCGTCATCTCACACCGATCCTACTACGAGGACGATAACTCATCGTCTTTCTTGAGCGCATCCCAATCCCTGTTAGATGCCTTCCTATTCTTGCACTGCATCTCCGGGATTTCAGGAGTCTTTGGTGGAATACTCGCTCTACTGAAGACGAGATACCGATTGTCTCTGGCTCTATGTCTGATAAGCTCGCTCGGATTGGCTTTCATGTTGTCGCTCGCAGGCTCGGCGCTTATAGCCATATCAAAGAATGATTTCAGTGAGATGAGATTGAAGAAGAGTGTTGATTGGCTTGATAACAACCCTGCATCTGGAGACCAACTCGAACATAACACGATGGTCCGCAGAGGTGGATGAGATGGTGTCTTCACAACGCTGCATTGGCTGTGACCTGCAAGTGCCAGACGATTCCAGGTTCTGCCCGCATTGTGGCTTCAACCTCAGGGTCCTCACCGAAGACCTCGTTGCTCCCAACAAGGATGATAACTTGCTCAAGATATCAGGAGTCCTCCTCATACTCATAGGCATATCGACCATCGTGAGTTCGGCACTCTTGATCTATTTCTACATCGATTTGGCGGGGAGTGATGATATCAGCGATGTGACCGCCCATCAGCTGATGCTGCTGTCGGTGAATATGCTCGTTGGTGGAATCATAGTCACAGGCGGGATTCGCGCGATGACGGGCAACAACTTCGTCTTTGTGATCATATGCAGCGTCCTCGCCCTGTCGAACTCCTACTACGTATTATTATTGGCCTCGTACTTCAGCTCCAGCACATACGTATCCTTTAGCGGAGCGATCAGTCTGGCCGCTGTCATATTCATAGTGTCCATCAGGGATAGATTCGTGAGTTGAGGTTCTCCGTGCCAGCCACACGACCCGTTCAGATCCTCTTTATCATGCCGAGCTCTGGCTCGTAGACGTCGCCCTTGTCTAGGAGGCTCGCGACGATCTCCTCAAGCCGCACCTTGTCGATCTTCTTCGACTTCGCGGCTTCCACCAGCTTGTCCCATTGGGCCCCTTTGCCTCCGGAGCTCAGGCCATCTATGAGCGCGAGCACGGTGCCATCCTCGTCGGTGCCGACCTCGACATCGCTCATCTCGTCCTCGCCAGAAGCTTTCTCCTTCTTCGCGGCTGCGGGCATGGCCTTCTGCTTCGGGACCGCTGGCGATGGTGCACTCTCCTCCGCGTGGTTAGACCACTTCTCTGGGAGGACTGACCGGAGGGCTTCTCGGACCGAGTTCCTGAATCGTTCCAGGTCTATGTCCTTGTAGTACTCGACCGCCTTTACGACGCCGTCCGCCAGATTCTCGGGATATCCGAGCTTCATCAGTTCGTTGACGCTCGGTTCGGCCATCTGCATCGCGTCCCTGACGGCGTCGATCCTGAGAAGCGTGCTCTTGGCCGCCTCGAGGATCCAATGATCCCTCATCTCGGCGTCGACCTCGATGACGTTCTCGGGCCTGATGCTGAGGTACTTCACCCCTTCCTCCGGGGAGTACGCCCTGCTCTTCCCGACGACGGCGGCGAACGCCGGAGGCGACATCTTCGACAGGGACCTGGCCGCAGTCGGTTGATACTCGCCGGCTGATACGTAGAATGTACCTGTCGGATCAGTTATCTTCGCCCTGTACCTCGACTTACCTTCCCCACCTACCTCTTCTATGTCTGTGGCCACACCGACGATCATCATCCTGTTGACCTTCGCTCCGAGCGGGGTGATTATGTATGATGCGGGTTTCTCGCCCTCGCCCGTGTACTCCAATGTGGATGAGTTGTACTCCTCGGCGAATATCCGCCACGCGACCTCGCGGGCGTTCATCTGCTATCCTCCAGGTCGACAAGGAGTTTCTCGACTTCCTGTTTGACATCGTCGAATCCGAGCCTGGCGTCCCTGACTATCATAGAGAGGCCGTAATCGTCAGAAGTCACGTTCCCTGAGAGGGTGATGATCTTCAGCATCAGCCGCTCCTCCACTATGTCCTTGACGATGTCGAAGTTCATGGCCTGCTTCGCCTTCTCCATGCACTCGTCGAGGGTCGTGTCGGCCAGGTTCTCCGTGAGTTCGCGCCCTATGACCACGCTGACAGCTCCACTGCCGTCGTCAACTATGGCCTTGATCCTTAGGTCCGGCACTCCATCCACGCGTCCGTGTACTTTGCACATGCCCTTCTGGAGCGCGCGCTTGCACTCCGGGCATCTCATGATGAGCCCAGAGCCGTCACGCACCTCTATCAGGGCGCCCTTGATCGTCACATCGGCCGCCCCTCCCTTGGAGACTATGTCGGATATCATGGACATACCGGTCTTCTGGAGCTCTTCGATCGTCGGGAACTTCTCCTTCACCTTCGTGACGTCTGCGCGGTCGTCGAAGTTGAGCTGCGGGATGCCCCTCCAGCCTTTCACGGTCCCTTTCGATATCCTGAGTATGTCCCCTTGTTTCACTTTGAAATCAGACCACGCGGTGAACTGCACCTTGCCGGTCTCGTCAGCTATCACGCCAGAGAATATCTTCTTCGGCTCGCCCTTGACCACGACTTCCCTGTCCTCGACCGAGAGCACGCGGCCCTTGGTCTGCACATAGCCCATGCCCTCTCGGAGGTCGTTGATGGTAACGATCTTCGGAGGACCGTCGGCGACCTGTATATCCCCGATCGTGGCCGCATCCTCCTTCTTGATGGTCACCCTGTTGCCGAAATTGATCTGCACACGTCCCTGGTACTCCCTCGTGTACGCACCCTTGACTGAGATGACCTCTCCCTTCGACAGCTGCAGCCCCTCGGTCTCCCAGGCGGTGTACGGAAGGGTCGTGGACTCGTCACCTATGAATCCGTAGATTATCCTCTTCTTCTCGCCCTTCGAAGTGATCTCCTTGTCATTCGCCGAGAGCACCTTAGCGACGAAATCGACGTTCGGCTCGTTGGGCCGTATCTCAGCCAACTTCCTCTGAAAACCCACGGAGAAGTCCTTCATCTCGCCACCGTATCTCTTCACGATGGTCTCCTTGGCCTTTGGTATGCTGAGCCTGTAGACGTCGACGTATTTCTTCAGCTCTTCAGCGATCTCATCCTCAGACAACTTATCCCCGAGCGCCCTGGCGATCTCTTGTACGTGGGGCGCTAGATTTTCTATCTCCATTATAAATCCCCCAATGTTGTGGAGCAGCCGTTTTGTTCTCTGCTGCTGAGTATGGGAGTGTGGATTGCTCATATAAATGGGTCTGTTAGAGGTACGCGAAAGTAGGGGGTCAGTACGCATGATTCCGAGCAAAGGTTATTGAAATGGAGGGGTATCACGGTCTAGTCGGGGGATACTAGCGTGAGGTTTAGGAAGGGGAGATTGGCAGCCTGTATGTTTATCGGACTCTTGATCATGATGCCCGTGAGCGTCCTGGGTCTGCCACAAGCGAACGATGATGATGTCAAGGAATGGACGATGCTCGTGTTCTGGTGCGCAGACAACAACCTGGAGTTCTGCACTGAGTTCGCGATGGACGCTTGGGAGCGGTCGCTCACGAGCAATGAAGAGGTCAACGTGGTCGCGATGGTAGACCTCCTCTCTGTCGAAGGCACCTGGATATACGAAGTCAAGGACGGGGATTCGAAAGTGGTCAAGGAATATCCAGAACTCAACACTTCGGATCCGGCTGTGCTGAAGATGTTCGTGAATTATGGACTGGACATGTATCCTTCCGAGAAGACCCTATTGGTCGTGCAGGACCACGGCTATGGATGGCGTGGGATGTGCAAGGACGAGACCAACGGTAGCTCGTTGATGTCGGTGGACGGTCTCGCGAACGCCCTGCTCGACGTCAAGAACGACCGGGACGGCAAAGGCGTCGACATCCTGGCGTTCGATGCATGCAGCATGTCGACCATAGAGGTCGCCTACGAATTCAGGGACGCGGTATCGTATCTGGTGGCCTCGCAGACAGTGGTGCCATACGACGGCCTTCCGTACATGATGACGGTGAGCGACATGGTCGCATATCCAGAGATGTCTCCCGAAGAACTCGCAGCGGACATCGTGGAGGATTATGTCGAGTATTACAGTGACAAGCAGGCCTACGAGCACATCTATTCATATAATCAGGATTTCTCCACAGTCGCCGCGCTGAACATGTCCTACATGGGGGATGTCGGAGACGCGTTCATAACGTTCACTGAGGTGTTGTCATCCGAGATGGACAAACACCTGAAGCATGTGATGTCTGCCCGCATGGACGCCACGCTCGGCATCTGGGCGAACATAGGCGGATGGGAGTGGCAACCGGACCTCGGTGTGTTCATGGAGGATCTCGTGGGTGTGATCAGTCCGGAACTCGATGCTGCAATCGAGGACTACTTCGAGGCGCTAGACGACGCGATGGTGCTCGAGGCACACAGTGACAGGTACGACGACAAGGTCCATGGCCTGAACGTGTTCTTCCCGCCGTCTCAGTCGATGTATGATTCGTGCGCCTATTGGTGGGCGATGCAGTTCGTGTACCACGAGAGCAATCTGGACATCGTCTCGGAATCTCAATGGTACCAGTGCCTGATGACATACTACGGCACGGTCTGATACGAGGGTGACAGTTCACTCGTCCGGGATGGAGCCGAGTCTATCGGCTTGCCAGCCAACGAGGGAGATCCGCTCCCTACCCATCAGCTGGTCCACTCCATCGTATCTTTCCCTCATGGCCTCCATGGCCTGCTCGTGCACATCGTCCGGGACGTCCCATTGGTCGGAGAAAGTCCTGGTCTGGTAATTCTCGATCATCACGCCCGCATGGACGGGGTGGATGTGCCTTGCGATCTCCCTGGATGTGTCCGGTTCTAGCACCTCCGTGAGCTCGATCTCCCTGAGTCCCAGGTCTATCAACGGATACCCTAGCTCTTCGCAAGTGTCCGCGTAGAACCGTCTGAGATCCTCCACTTCGGAGTCCTCTTTGGAGAAAACGACCGAGAGCATCCGCCCTGTGGTGACCCTGGCGATCTCCTGCAATGCGCCCTCCCAGTCCGATATGAGATGCATGACATGGACGCTTATCGCGTCCTCGAAGGAATCGTCGGCGAACGGGAGACAGCACATGTCCGCTCGGACGAGGTCGGCCGTCCCCTTCTGAGCCGCCTTGCCCAACATGCGTTTCGATAAGTCCACCCCGATGACGGAGAACCCCATTTCCTGGAGCGGCTTCGCGAACCTGCCAGTACCGACTCCTGCATCCAATGTCCTGCCGTCCACGCTGAGTTCCTGTTCGAGCGCTCTGACGATGGTCGTCATGATGTCGTCAGGGTACTTCCTCGTCTCGTCGAACTTGTCGGCGACCCGGTCGAACGATTTGGAATTATCCGTCATGGTCCCATTGGGCAATCATGTGCCTGGTAATTCAATGATGCGATTGCGACGACCTAGCTCGCGCTGGAATATCGAGATAATAAAAGATGAAGTTTGAGAACTCACTGCGTGAATGTCTCGCCCTTCTCGTACTTCTCCCTGAGGTGCTTGAGGATGATCTCCCTGTCCCTCCTCAGGTGGCTCTCGTACCAGACCTTGATGACATCCGCGAGTATCTCGTGGTACTTCTTCTCGTCGAACTTGGCGATCGGCAAGTCCATGAGCACGTAGTTGCTGAAGATCCTCTTCCATCCAGCGTACTTGTAGTAGTGCTCTCCCTCGCAAAATTCGAATGCGAGCCTGAAATTGGTCTGGCTGTCGACACTGTAGAACCATGCCTTGAGCGAGTCTCCGACCCTTCCCTGGGTGCGGTCCGTGAGCGCGACGTTCTCTACGCCGCCGAAGTTGAAGTCCGGCTTGAGGTCCCACTGCTCAGGATACACGACGAAGTGGGCGAAATTGGACGGCTCGGGCGACATCGTGTAGTGCACGTTGATCTTGTTGAACCTGATCCAGATTCTGAAGAGGTCCTGTAGTAGGTTCCTGTTGATCGCTATCTTTGATGTGTTCTGCTCGACCAGGTTGTCGGTGATCTGGAGTGTCTTCTTCTCGAGCTCCTCGTCGAGCGTTGCGAACCAATCAGCTTCTTTCTCTTCGGCCTTGGCCATGCGCATCCCTTTGAATGGTCATGATATTACATGAATATAAGACTTTGGTATTTATTCAGAACGACGATTATTTTTCTGGCTACCCCTGATTTGCCGTTCGGAAGGGTCTTCGCGCAAACGGCTTCCCACAGCAACGTAGAAGTAACCAAATCTGGTTCACGGAAGAGATACCATGGACTTCTGGGATTCGCTAATCACTTGGTTGGACCAGTATCAGGCAGATCCCGTCACCTACCTGTTCCTTTTCTTCCTCTTCTGCATCGCCGCGGCAATCATACTCCCGATACCCGTGGAGATACTGCTGGTCGTGCCAGGCGTCCCATTCGTGTACAAAGCGATAGTCATGGGCCTCGGGAAAGGTGTCGGGGCATTTGCCGTATTCTACATAGGTGGGGAGATCGAACAGGTCGTGCGGAGGTTCTCTCGATGGCGATGGTTCAAGTGGCTTCTAGATAAGAGCGAGATATTCGTCAGAAGGTACGGGTATGTCGCGATGTATCTGATAATGTCCATACCTGGCATGGTGGACACCATACCCCTCTACATATTCTCGATCCTGAACAAAGAGGGCGAGCTCATGACGCTCAAAGGCTTCGTCATCGTCAATGTGATGGCTGGGATGACCCGGGCGGCGCTGATCTACACACTGTTCTTCATCTTCGACATACAGCTCTTCGGCTGATAATCTATCAGAAGCCTTTAATTGCGTACAGGGTGATTCTCGGCCGTCGAGGTATCTGGATGGATGTCGGCGCTCCCGAGGCAGGTCTGCCTATCGGCAAGGATATGATCGCGGTACTGGGCATGCACGAGGTGCTCGTGAGGAAGTATGAGGCATCTCCTATCAAGCTCAAGTTCGTCCTGGATTCACAACGCAGGGAACGAGTGGACGGCCATTTCGAGATGGAGTACGAGTTCAGCAGCGGCTCCGAGCTGTCCATACGCGCGAAACTGAACGGGAACGATATGGTGTTCGAAATCTACAAGGCCCGTGGCCGGTTCAACTTCTCGATCGACATCCGCAAGTGCGTCAGCGACGACCTGGTGCCGATATCAAAGTCAGAATACGAGGACATGGTCGCCCACTGGCTCCGTGCTTGAACGGTCAGGTGATCTTCTCAACGGTCTTCAGCATCACGAGGTTGTTTTCCATCTCCAGTTCGAAGAGCTTCTGCGGCACGGTCGTCATCCTCATCTTGGGGATGCTCAGATAGTGCCTCATCCTGTCTCCTGAGCGGTCGGTCCTGATCTCCATGACGCCGTCGAAATCGTGGGCCATCATGCTGAACAATTCCTCCCTGATGCCTATCGGGAACGTATGAAAGACGACGGTCTCGAACGCCCGGAGGTCGGCGAAAGCTCTCCTTCCCCACCGCATGATCTCTATCGGCGATCGCCCTGTCAGTGTGCCGGGGACGCTCTCGCAGACCGCCCTCAGACCTTTCAGGTTCGACAGCCGCTCAACGGCCGTCGCCAGACCGTCCTGGAGCATGCGCTCGTCGTCTACCTCTGTGACGGGTATTATCTTGTGCTGTATCTCCTGCTCGACGCCCATGGCAGAAGTCCGCTTGTGAAGGGAGTAACAATCGAGTATGATGAGCTGGTCGTTCGCGACGGCTTCCAGCATATCGAACCCCTGCTGCTTCATGCTCCTCATCAGGCTTGCGACAGGTCGTGACAGACAGCAATAGATCGCGGGGAAACCGTGCTTCACGCCCTCGGCTATGAACTGCTGTAGAATACATTCCGTGAAATTCGACGGCTCCGCCCTGATGGCGACCGTCGAATTGGTCGGTATCCCACCCTGCAGAAGCGTGTCCAATCCATGGACGCCGCATGGCACCCTTGCGATTATCATCTTCCTCTGCGTGGGATGGCCGCCGTGAGTATTTGCCGTTTGCTGCAGCCTGCGACGTTGCGGGTGCCCCTCATCTGCTGGGCGGCGACTCTATCACGGTCTCGGGTTCGTCCTTGTGTGCGAACCTGATGAGCAGGACTGCCGTTATGACGAGGGCGATGCCAGCGATCTGTATCCCGTTGATCGCCTCGTTTATGATGATGACTGCGAGTATGACGCCAGCGACAGGCTCGATGCCTGCGATTATGCTCGCCTTGCTGGCCTCGATGTGTCCGAGTGCCATCATGGCCACCACGAATGCGATCGTGCCTGGCACCAGTCCGATGAGGAAGATGTACAGCCAGGCATCCGTGCTGAGAGAAGTCTCGATCAGAGCGAAAGGATTGACTATCACGATCAGGGCCGGAAGCATCAGTATGGACATGTACAGCGCGACCGTGTTGGACGAGTACTTCACCATGAACTTCTTCGCCCAGAGATAGTAGACCGCCGCGGCTACTGCCGTGAAGAGGCCGAGTCCTATCCCCCAGATGTTGAGCCGCATGTTTTCGAGGTCGTAGGCCCCAGCGATCAGGATCGCTCCTATGAATGTCAGTGGGAGCGCGACCGCCTTGACCGCCGTCATCTTCTCACCGAGGAGGAACACCGAGGCGACGGTGACCATGCTGGGATAGGTGTACAGGAGTATGACTGCGGTCGCGACCGATGTCATGTCGATCGCGTTGTACCATGCGAGCGAGAAGAGCGCACCCGTGATGGTTGCGAATATGAACAACGCAGGGAGGTCTCGCGCGCTCACCCTGAACGCCTTCTTGTCGAACACGGCGAGGATGACTATGAGCACAATCGTGCCTGACAGTGCTGCGAACACGGCCACCTCGTTTGCAGTCGCACCTTTTTCGTCTATGACGATCTTCGTCAATGTGCCCGAAGTGCCCCACAGCACTGCCGCTGCTGCCATCATCCCATATGCCATGTTCTTGGTTATCTTCACCACAGCGGGCACCTTTGACAGGGGTACGGCAATTCCCATGATGAACCTACCCCTGAGTCCTTATGAACGTGAGGCTGTAAGGCAACAGTGTTATAAGATATCACGGTGTTTACGGACACCGCGCGGGATTGCAGATCTTTTGGGGGAGAAGCATGGCGAACACCTCGATTCTGGTTCGTGGTGTCAGCTCTGGAGCTAATCGATGACTCATCATTCCGCGGCATGCATCTTCTTGCCAACACTGTTCTTGCCCAGTATCAGCAGCAGCGGTACCGCGACCAATGCCATGACTGCTCCGTATGTGAAGGTTGCAGACGGTCCGTAACCGTCCCAGAGGAGCCCAGCTATTATGCCTCCTGGGAGCATGACAAGCCCCACTGCCGTGTGGAACGCTCCTAGTGCGGAGCCTCTGAGGTCCCGTGGGACGAAATCCACCACATATGCTTTGAGCACACCCTCAGACGATCCTTTGTAGACACCGAACAGCGAGAAGCCAAGTATGAGCAGCAGCAGAGAGTGCGCCGAGGCCATTACCATCGATGTGACGGCGAACAGCAGGAAAGACACCACGATGACCGGTTTTCTCCCGATCCTGTCCGATAGGCTGCCTGATGGTATGGCTACGAGGACGAAGACTATGTTGAACAGGACATAGAGGAGGATCGCTGTGACATTTGAGAACTCTGAGTCGATCGCCTGGAGGATGAAGAAAGCGTAGCTGATCTCGCCGATATAGAAGACCATCACGACAACGATTATCGACCAGAAATCCTTGCTCAGGCCCCGCATCTCAGCGACGAACTTGCGCTTTCTGGTGGTTCGTGCGCCCGCCTTCTCCTTGACGAACAGTGCGACGAGGACGGCGGCGAACGCGGGTATCGTTGCGAAGATGAATATGAGTCTGTACTGGGAAAGCTCCTCCATACTGGATGCATAGGCGAGTATTATCAGCGCGATGATCGGGCCTATCACTGCGCCCGTCGAATCCATCGCCTTGTGGAACCCGAATGCCTTGCCCATCTTCTCAGGCGCTGTCGAATCCGCTATGAGCGCATCCCTGGGTGCGCTCCTTATCCCCTTCCCTATGCGCTCGGTGATCCTGATGCCAAGGACCTGCCACGGCAGGGTGGCGAGTATCAATCCTGGTTTGACCGCCGAACTTGCCCCGTATCCTCCCAGTATGAATGGCTTGCGCCGGTCGAACCTGTCAGAATACCATCCAGAGGCGACCTTGATCAGGGATGCGGTAGTCTCCGCAGCTCCCTCTATCAGCCCGATTACGAGGCCCGTGGCCCCTATGGCCGTCAGGAACATCGGGAGGATGGGGATGATCATCTCGCTGCTCATGTCCGTGAGCAGGCTCACGATACCGAGGATCAACACGTTCGTGCTGACTCCTGTGAGCAGCCGTTTCTTGGTCTTGCTGCCTCGAGCGCCTTCACCCTCGACGGTTATGTTCTCGCCCTCTTGTAGATCGGTGAGGGTTGAGCGGCTCACGAGATATTAGGTTATGGCTTCTGTAAGGGTGGCCACGGTCTTGATACGAATGCCCCGGTCCTGACCACAGTTCTCAGCAAGATGGACACCTCTTCTCGGAAGCCAGAACATGAGATGCTGAAGGAAAAGCCAGTACTCGATTCTATGGTGCTTCTTCTTACCAGGTTTATAAGTCTATAAAGGACAAGCTTTAAATCAATCAATAGAATATGTGCGACAATGGTTCCAAGGGAACGCATCCAGAAGATACTCGAGAGCTACGATAGGAACAAGCTCACAATAGCGACAGCGTGCTCTCACACATCTCTTCAGATTTTCGACGGTGCCCGAAAAGAAGGTCTTAAGACGCTGGGCATAACCGTCGGTCAGAACACCAAGTTCTACGATGCCTTCCCTAAGGGCAAACCCGATGAGTTCTTCAAGGTCAAGTCCTACCTCGACCTTCTTGACATGAAAGACGAGCTACTGGCCAGGAACGTCATCATCGTCCCCCACGGCTCGTTCGTCGAGTACATGACTCCCAGGAACTTCGAGGAACTTGAAGTCCCCACATTCGGGAACAGGCGTGTGCTCGAGTGGGAGAGCAACCGTGAGATGGAGCGCGAATGGCTGACATCCGCCGGAGTCGAGATGCCGAACAGGATCGAGGACCCGAAGATGATCGACCGGCCTGTCCTCGTGAAGTACGATGGTGCGAAGGGTGGAAGGGGCTTCTTCATCGCGAAGGATTATCCCGACTTCAAGCTCGGCATAGATCACACGCAGCGCTTCACGATACAGGAATACATCCTCGGCACCAGGTACTACATACACTACTTCTACTCGCCAATAAGGTCTGAGGGGTATCAGCTCAAGAAGGGTATCCTCGAGATGCTCAGCGTCGACAGGAGGGACGAGTCGAACGTAGATGAGATGTACAAGCTAGGCGCGCAGGAAGAACTGAAGAAGCTGGGGTTCTATCCGTCGTTCGTAGTCACCGGCAACATACCGGTCGTCGTGCGCGAGTCATTGCTGCCCAAGCTCTTGGAGATGGGCGAGAGGATCATCGAACGCTCGATCGATTTGTTCGGCGGCATGATCGGTCCGTTCTGCATAGAGAGCATCGTCACTGATGACCTCAAGATCAAGGTGTTCGAGATATCGTCCAGGATCGTCGCGGGGACGAACCCGTTCATCTCGGGGTCGCCATACGCGGACCTGATCGAGCCTGGTCTGTCGACTGGACGCCGTATCGCCCAGGAACTGAAGTTGGCCAACGAGAAGGACATGCTCATGGAGGTGCTGTCTTGAACAGACAATTCTTCTTCATAATTGCGGATTCTGAACTTGAACTGATTCCTGAGGAGCTGTTGAATGAACGATGCATATTGAACAACGCGCGCGCTCGTGGCAAGGCACCGGAGAAGATACTTCTCGACGCCTCGCATCACCATCCTGCGTTCACCAAGCTCAGGGAATCCGACAGGCGTGGAAGACCCGATATCATACATTTCTACCTCATGCTGTGCCTCGACTCCGACCTGTCCGCTCAGGGCAGGCTCAGGACCTTCGTGCATACGAGGAACGACGATGTCATCGCCATCAACCCGGAGACGAGACTTCCTCCGAGCTTCCCGAGGTTCGTCGGACTCATCGAGACCGTCTTCGAGAAACAGATAGTCCCGTCGACCGAGAACCCGCTTCTGGAATTGAGGCAGAAAGTCCCTCTCGCGACGCTTGTGCAGGCGCTCAAGCCAGACACTGTCATAGTGATGGACGACAATGGCGAGAAGGCTGAACTGCTCCCAGAGAAGTTCGCCAACCTCGAAGGAGAGCGCGTAGTCGTGATCGTCGGAGGTTTCTCGAAAGGGACGTTCCGATCCGATCTTTCGAAACTGAAGCCCATCAGATATTCTCTCGGAGACAGGTTGATGAAGGTCTGGACGGTCACTTCAAAAGTGCTCTGCGCGATAGACATGTCGGAGAAGATGGCCGATGTGTTCGTGAAGAAACCGGAGTCGGAGCCCAAGCCCAAGGAGAAGGCAAAGCCTAAGAAAGCTTCAAAACCTCGTCCCGCTCCGAAGAAGAAAGCGGCATAGAGACACCGCCACTTATGGCCACGGACCGGTTCTTTCCGCGGACGACCCTGCCGATTATCGCAGCGTCTATCTTTCTTCTATTGAGCGCTCGCACGAAGCGGACGGCATCATCCTTTGAGAATGTGGCGAGGAGTGCCCCGGAGCCCAGCAGTCCCAGCGGATCGATCCCGTAATGAGCGCAGATCTTGCGCGTCTCATCCAATATCGGCACCTCGTCGATCCAGAGCTCGACCGATTTTCCAGATGCATCCGCGAGCTCGTTCACGCCCATAGCAACGCCGCCCTCGGTAGGGTCGTGCATCGCATGCACGTGATATTCAAGCGCGAGCAGAGCTTCTCTCGCGATGGACAGGCCAGGATCCGTCAAGAACCGGGAAGCACGGTCCACGGTCTTCTTGCCGAGAACGCTCAGGAGTTCGGTTCGCCTCTCTCTGGCGATCAGCGCAGTGCCTTCGATCCCCGCGCCCTTCGTGAGGATGATCGAGTCCCCGACCTTCGCTCCCGAAGTCAATATCGGTTTCCGGCCGATCAGCACTCCGTGCATGTCGCCGACGACTATCGGATGATCTATCCCCGGGGTCACTTCGGTATGCCCACCGGTGACCGCCACCCCGAGACCCTTTGCAGCGGACGAGATCTGTTTGAATATCTCTTCGACGAGTCTCTCATCCGATCCTTCGGGCAGCAATATTGTCGCCTGGAACCAGCAGGGCTTCGCGCCCCTTGTCGCCACATCGTTCGCGTTGACATGTACGGCGTACCATCCAATCATGTCCGAGGCGTATGTGACGGGGTCCGTTTTCAGCACCAGAATCTGTCCACCTATCCTCACGAGTGCGGCATCCTCTCCGAGCTTCGGACCGAGGATCACTCTCGGGTCACGTGCTCCTGTGTGCTTGAGCATCTTCTTCAGAACCGATGGTGGAAGCTTACCCGTTTGCAGAGGCATTGATCGTTCGAAAGCGATAGCGAGATAATAGTGTTTCGCGTGGTTTCGACAAATGTCCGGCAAGTTGACGAAACCTGAACACCAATGCTTTATATCGATGGGATTCCTGACACCCTTTCGGGCGAGAACAATGATAGCAGAACGCATACAACGTGTGAAAGAGTCAGGCACGATGAAGATGAAGGAGCTGGCCGGCCAGAAGAAGGCAGAGGGCAAGAAGATCATCTCCTTCACCGTCGGAGAGCCGGATTTCGACACCCCAAAACACATAGTAGAGGCAGCGAAGAAGGCATTGGACGAGGGCAAGACAAGGTACCTCGACGGTCCCGGACTGCCTGCGCTCAGAGAGGCGATCGCCAAGAGGAGCAAGGCAAATAACGGCATCCCGTGCGAGACCTCTAATGTTCTAGTCACGCCTACGAAGCAAGCCATGTTCGAGACGATCATGGCTACCATCAACCCGGGAGAAGAGATGATAATGCCGGACCCTGCCTGGGTGTCTTACGAGCCTGCCTGCGCACTCGCAGGCGGAAAGGCGGTACCAGTGACGACCAAGGAAGAGACCGAGTGGAGGGTGCTTCCCGAGGATGTCGCTGAGCTGATCACTCCGAAGACGAAGATGATTCTGTTGAACTCACCATCTAACCCCTGCGGGTCCATCGCTACCAAGGAAGACGTCAAGGGAATCGCGGACCTCGCGAAGGACCACGACCTCGTCGTGTTGTCCGATGAGGTTTATGAGAACATCGTGTTCGACGGGCACAAGCACTACTCCATCGCAGCAGAGCCCGGGATGTTCGACCGCACGGTCACGATAAGCGGATTCTCGAAGACCTATGCCATGACCGGCTGGAGACTGGGCTGGCTGGTCGCACCGAAGCCGTTGTTCAAAGCCATCAGCAAGATCCAGCAGCACTCGATCACGCACGCCACGACATTCGCACAGTACGGCGGGCTCGCGGGGCTGACGGAGTCGCAGGACTGCGTGAAGGCGATGGTCAAGGAGTTCAGCGAGCGCAGGGACCTCATCATAAAACTCATGAAGGAGATACCCCAGCTGCACTGCGACACTCCGAAAGGCGCGTTCTATGTGTTCCCCAGATACGAGGGGGACAAGGACACGATGGAGATGGCGCTGTACCTGATGGACAAGGCAGAGGTCGCGGTCACGGGCGGTGAGGCGTTCGGTGAGGCGGGCAAGCAGCACCTGAGGATCTCATACGCCACGGGCAAGAAGAACATCGAGATCGGCATGGAGCGCATCAAGAAAGCGCTGGCCTGATTCCGAACTCTGGCCAAACCCCTTCTATCTCAACTTTCTCGACGATTTCTTGTCCTTGCTCTTGACAACTTTCTTACGGACGACCTTCGGCTTCCCTGCTATCATTTCCTTGGCCGGGTACTTGTCGAGGTCCATCCTCTTCATGATCATGTGGGGTTTGAATCCCATCTGGCCCCAGGCAGCCCTCGCCTCGAAGTTCGCGGCGGCGACGCTCAGATTGGCCGTCCTGACCTTGTTCTTGTAGAACCATTTGAGACAGATCTTGAGCATCTCCCTCGTGATGCCCTTCTTCCGCAGCTCAGGTTTCACATATGCATCTGAGATGGTCCCCAAGGTCTTCTCTTTGAAGATGGGTGCGTTCGGCGACAGCATGCAGAGCATGAAACCGACGATCTCATCGCCCTGCTCGGCCACCACCAGTTTCGTGCTCTTCTCGGAGAACTTCTTTGAAACGTAATCGGACCATTTCTTGCGGCCGTCCTCTGCCGGAAGGAAGTGGATCGAGAGATCAGAATGATGTGCGACCAATTCCTCCCAGAGGTCTACGACCTGCTCTAGGTCCTCCTTGCGCGCTTCGCGTATCTCTATCTTAGTCCGAGCTATATTCTCACCTGCTGCTCCTGGTTATGCAGCGATGTGATTCATGCCACTTAAAGCCTGATGTAGGTGGCGGAGGTCAGGTCAGTGATCGCCTTGACCTTCTCGAGCACTTCGGGTGATACGGACTCGTCTATCTCGAGGATCATCATCGCCGGCCCTCTGGTCTCCTGTCTGGCGACTTCCATGCTCGCGATGTTGACATCATTGTCTCCGAGCACGGTGCCCACCTTTCCGATCATACCTGGCTTGTCCATGTGCGATATGAGCAGCAGGTTTCCTTCAGGCACGATGTCCACTTTGTTGCCGTCTATCTCCACGAGTCTGGGGCCCTTGTCCGCGATGAGCGAGCCTGCCACGGAGGTCGTGTGGCTGTTCGTGTGCATCGTGACCCTTATCAGGTTCTTGAACGGGCCAGCGTCATCCGAGGTCGATGTGACGATCTCTATGCCCCTCGTCTTCGCGAAGTTGAGGGCGTTGATGTAGTTGACATTGAACTCTTCGGATATGGGGTTCAGCAGCCCGGTGACGACGGAAGCGGCTATTATCTTCGTATCCTTCTGTGCCAGCTCCCCTCTGCACGATATCTCCACTTTGCCCGTCCCGCACTTGCCCAGCTGGCATATGAATGTGCCCAGCGCCTCGGCCAGAGGCATGTACGGCACTATCTCCGGGTCGAGCTTTGCCGGCAGGTTGACCGCGTTCTTGATCACATTGTCTTCCAGGTACGCGATGACCTGCTCCGCGATCTCGGAGCCCACATCCTCCTGAGCCTCGTTCGTGGTGGCTCCGAGGTGCGGTGTGAGCACGACGTTGTTCAGGGTGAGCAACTTAGAACCCTTCGGTGGCTCCTCGGAATAGACATCCAGAGCGGCACCGGCTATCCTTCCTTCGGAGAGTATCTCGTAGAGTGCGTCCTCGTTCACGACGCCCCCTCTCGCGCAGTTGATGAGCATGGCGCTCTTCTTCATGTGGGACAGCTCGGTCTTTCCGAGCAGGTCCTTCGTCTGTGGTGTGAGTGGGGTATGGAGCGATACGAAATCCGATTCCTCGAGGAGCCGGTCCAATGTGACGAGCCTCACATGCAGCTTGATGCCCACTTCAGGGGACACGAGCGGGTCGTACGCGATGACCTTCATGCCCAAGGCGCCTGCGCGTCTGGACACTTCAGCACCGACTCTCCCGAGTCCGATTATGCCGAGCGTCTTGCCTGAGACCTGCAGTCCCTTGAGCTCCTTCCTCTTCCACTCCCCCTTCTTCATGGAGGCGTCCGCTTCCGCTATCTTCCTCGCAAGAGCGAATATGAGTCCTATGGTGAGTTCAGCGGTCGATATGACGTTACCTGATGGTGCGATCATTACGAGTATCCCGCCCTCGGTCGCCGCCGGCACATCCACATTGTCTATGCCTATGCCGGCTCTTCCGATGACCTTCAATTTAGATGCCTTGATGATATTCTTCGTCACCTTGGTCGCGCTTCTGACTAGGATCACGTCGTAGTCCTTGATGATCTTTATCAGTTCGTCTTCTTTCAGGCCAGTCTTAACGTCTACCTTGTAGCCCTTGGCCTTCAGCATGTCCACGCCGCTCTTTGAAATCTCGTCTGCGACGAGTACTCTCATCTAGGTCACCCTCTCTTCGCCAAATCTATTCGGCAAAATGGGAACTGAGACTCCCCAATATCAATGTGTTGGACGTAGCCAGCGTTCAAGTGTTCCTTTTTGTGCTATGATATGGCGCATCGTGTCGAACAGTGATTGCAGGATGACGCTATTCGAATGCGCGCCCCCGTCACTTTCGGTTCTGCGTTTTTCCAACATAACCCCTATATATCTACCGTATGTTGTGGAGAGGTGGAGTTCAATGCCCGCGATAAAGCGTCGAGCCTCGATCAATTGTAAGCTCAGTGACGCTTTCGAGTATGTCGCAGACTGGAGGAATTTCGCCAACTACATACCGATGTTCGTCAAGATCGAGCCGACCAGTCTCGTACAATATGGTCCTGGTACCTCCCTGGACATGACCATGATGCTAGGTACGCGAGTCGTCATGACTACCACTCTTGACGTAGTCGAATTTCTGAAGAACAGGCTCATCGTCATGAAGTCCCATCGGGGCATAAGGACCAAGACGAGATGGGAGTTCAAGGACATCGGCGGAAAGATACTGGCCACACTCGATTTCGAATTCGAGCTTCCGACCGGGTTGACTCTCAGGGAAGGCGAGATAAACATGCTGGAGAAGGATCTGGAAGATTCCTGGGCCAAGAGCCTGGATATGCTGAAATGGATCCTAGAATCGCAGCCGCCCAGCCCCGATGAAGACGATTATTGAGTTCATGCGCCTGGAGGCAACATGTTCGGTATGCCGTCCTCTATTGGGTAATCGATCTTGCACTTGGCGCATCTGATGCTCCCCGCGAGCACTTCCTTGGCGTCCTCCTTGTCTATCTTGAGCTCGAGCGGATGGTGCTTGCAGACGGGGCATGCGAGTATGTCCATGAGGTTCTTCTTCATACCTTACACCAGGACTGTATGGTGAAGTGATAATAAGTCTTTCACGGAGAAGACTGTCCTTGCCAAGGATTAATAATGCGGTATGGGGATTTGCTGCGCATGCGCATAGGGGTCATAGGCGTCGGTTCGATGGGCCAGAACCATGCGAGGATCCTGGCGGACATGGGTCTTCTGGCTGGTGTCTCGGATATCTCGCCCGAGGCGGCGAAGAAGGTGGGCGACAGGTATTCGGTCCCTCACATGACCAATTACTCCGATCTTCTCAAGGCAGACATCGATGCCGTGGTGGTCGTGACGCCCACGACCACGCACAAGAAGGTTGCATCGAGTGCGTTGCGCGCGGGGAAGCACGTGCTTCTCGAGAAGCCGATGACCGGCTCGTCCAAGGACCTCGTGGAATTGAACCGCCAGGCCTCGCGTTCCAAACTCGTTCTGGCAGGCGGTTTCGTCGAGAGGCACAATCCTGTCGTATCGTTCGCCAAGACCAGTCTTCAGAAGGGTGATTTCGGTACGCTCATCACTGCTGCGACCAGGCGCGTGTCCTCGCTGCCTACTAGGATAAGGGACATCGGCGTGGTCATGGACCTGGGCATACACGACATGGATGTCGTGCAGCACGTGGTCGGCGAGCGCGCACTGTCCGTGTACGCCCTCGGCGGGACTGGCAAAGGTATCAAGTTCGAGGACCACGCGAACATATTGATAGATTTCGAGAAGGGCGCGACTGGGTTCATAGAGGTCAATTGGCTCACTCCGATGAAGGTGAGGAAGCTCGCCCTGACCTGCGACAAGAACTTCGTCGAGGTGGATTATATGGATCAGAGCGTTCAGGTCTGCTCGTCCACATTCAAGCCTTTCGAATCGGGCAACCTGTTCAATGTGCCGCTCGAGTTCGACCTGAGGCGTATCGCCCTAAGGAAGGAAGAGCCGCTCAGACGGGAGCTCAACGATTTCATATCCGCCATTAATGATGGCAAGGACCCGCTCGTCACAGGTGAGAGCGCTGTCCACACCCTGAAGATCGCAGAGGCTGCCCTTAGATCCATGAAGTCCGGACGGAAGGAACTGGTGCGCTGATAGGTGGTATATTCAGATGGTCTCGTTCATGCTCAGGCCGGTGGCTCAATGAAGGTGCTCGTCACTGGATCGTCAGGTCAGCTAGGGTCTTACGTGTGCGAGCTGCTGCTGGATAGACACGAGGTCTCCGGTATCGACAACAGGCCAGCGGTCTATGATTCCGTGAAGTCGCTCACCAGGAAGGGAGACATCCGCAGGATGGGTGATGTGGAGTCCATCATGGCCGGCGTGGATGTGGTCGTGCACTGTGCCGCGCAGGTGAGCGTAGAACGCTCGACCGAGGACCCCATCGCCGACGCAGAGACGAACGTCATGGGGACCATCAACCTGCTTCATGCCGCATCCAGAGCCGATGTGTCTCGTTTCATATACATCAGCAGCGCAGCGGTATACGGCAACCCACTCAGGACACCTATCGACGAGTCTCATCCGACAGAGCCGATGAGCAACTACGGTGCCAGCAAACTGTCCGGCGAGAAGTTCTCCCTGGCCTTCGCTCACACGACTTCTATGGAGACAGTCGTGATCCGTCCGTTCAATTTCTATTCGGAGAGGGCTGATCCCAAGAGCCCTTACTCCGGAGTGATAACGAAGTTCGTGGCTCGCGTTCGCGCTGGCGACCCGCCTGTGATAGAAGGCGATGGCACGCAGACCAGGGATTTCATACACGCTCGTGATGTAGCCCGCATGGTCGAGATGACCCTGGACAAGAAGGGGATATCAGGCCTCGTCATGAACTGTGGTTCGGGATCGTCCACGAGCATCGCTGACCTGGCGAATCTGACAATCGCGGCCTCTGGGAAGCCAGATCTCAAGCCGGAGTTCGTCGCTCCGCGCAAGGGAGACATAAAACACAGCCTGGCAGATGCGCGACTAGCAAGAGAGAGGCTGGGCTTCGGCACAAAGGTGTCCATGAGGGACGGCATCGCGGAACTTCTCAACTGAGCCTCTTGCCTATGCCGGAATATGCGATTCCAGCCTTCTTCATCTTCTCAGTCGAGAAGATGTTTCTCCCATCCACCACCCTCGGTGTACTCATGAGCTTCTTCATTGCGGCCGGTGTGATCCTCGCGTATTGGCTGTGCGCTACCATGAATATGGCGATGTCCGCGCCTTCGAGCGCGCTCCTGAGGTCGCTGACCACTTCGACCCCGTCGATCTCTGAGACATAAGGGTCGTGGACCGTGAGCTTCGCGCAGCTTCTGAACGCGCTCATGACGGGTATCGTCGGCGAGTTCCTGATATCTCCGCTCTCCTGTAGGAACGATGCTCCGAGGATCGTCACGCAGGCATCGCGCTTCTCTATCTTTGCGTCGGCGAGCATCTTCATGGCGAGGTCAACGATGTGCAGTGGCATGCCCTCGTTCACCTCCCTGGCGATCGGTATCAGCTTCGGCTTCGCTGCCTTGCCCCCGTGGACAAGCAGCCACGGGTCCTTGGGGAGGCAATGTCCTCCGACCCCCGCTCCAGGAACGTGCATGTCCCTGAACGGACACGAGTTCACGAGGCGCCTGACCTCGAACGCGTCGATGTCCAGCGCTTCACACATGAGCGCGACCTCGTTCGCGAACGCGATCTGCACATCCCTGTATGTGTTCTCCGTCGTCTTGACGACCTCTGCGGTCGTCAGGTCGGTCGGGTGCAGCTTGCCTTTCATGATGCGCGAGTAAATGGAACTGGCCCTTGCGATGCTCTGCTTGTCCAGCCCTCCGAGCACTCTATCGTAGTTCCTCAGATTATAGAGCAATCGTCCTGGCATCACCCTCTCCGGGCAGTGGGCCAACTTGAAATCCTTTCCCATCTTCA
Source organism: uncultured Thermoplasmata archaeon (assembly GCA_963719945.1). Lineage (GTDB taxonomy): Archaea > Thermoplasmatota > Thermoplasmata > UBA10834 > UBA10834 > UBA9653. The sequence goes on from CAVRDX010000004.1 coordinate 359,486, forward strand.
TCTTCTTCGATCGTTCCAAGGCCGGTGCGACCACGTTCATCATGGTGCCTGGAGCGATGGTAGATTCGATGATGACCAGGGTGCCCTTCCGCATGTTCTCCCCTATGCTCGTCATTGCCGCTATCAACTTCGAGTTGTTGGGCTTGTGCGATTCATTGATGGGCGTGTCGACGCAGACGAATATCGCGTCCCTGTCGGAGCACATGGAGAAATCGGTGGAGGCTCTGAGCTTGCCCTTCGCGACGGCCTTCGCTAGGAGTTCGTCGAGTTCGGGCTCGTCCCCTTTCAGCGGAAACACACCCTCGTTGATCTTCATCGCGCGCTCCGCGGAGACGTCTATGCCTACGACATCGAAACCCTTGTCCGCCAGAAGGACGGAGAGTGGAATGCCGACATAGCCCAGGCCCACAATCGCCAATTTCTCTTTTGGCATCGGATGCACAATCGCCGAGGAGTGTATAAGACTTTCTCAGCCTGGTCCAGGCCGTCTTCGAAGAACGGGTCCAGCACCATGGCCATGCGAGGAAAAATCAGAAATGAAAGGGATTTCGTAAGAGGTTTGAGTCTGATCTCCTTCAGCGACCTACTGTGGTGGCCCAGGTTCCTCAGGTGGTGGCGCGTGGTGGGTCATGGTCTCGGGCCTCTTCGGCTTCGATCCCATCTTGCCCTTCGCGAACGGCACGACTATGAGCAACACTATCATGACCAATATCAGCATCATGATGGTGAAGTCCGTCATGCTCATTCCGGCCACATCCTTCTCCCAGAGACCCTGGTCGGATTGCACGCTCATCGGCGTCCAATCGCTGGAGAGCCAAGCACCACTGACACCGTCGTATACAGTGGCCCAGACATCATAGCCTCCATCAGGTAGGTTCTGTGGCACCTCGATCGTGAATGTGCCGCTCGAAACAGTCGTCAGGAATGACCAGTCCTGGTCCTCCATGTCTGACGAGAACCATATCTCGTATACCGACAGCGGAGTCGCACCATTCGTCGTGATCGAATAGCCGAAGGTCACCACATCACCGGGCTCGAACGCTCCGGAGACGGTCTTAGAGCTGCTCTCGACCCAGATGCTGAGCATGTAGTCGTTCATCAGATAGACGGTCGCACTTGCATCGACATTGTTGCCCAGTCCATCCTTCACCATTACAGTTGCTCTGTACCAGTTGGCCGGCTCTTCATCTGGGACTTGGTAGCTGAACGACCCGCTCTTCTGGAAGCTCAGAGCCGCCGAGGCGACTATGTCTCCCGAGTTGTCAGCGATCTCGTATGACAAAGACCCATTGGTCATTGCCGTGACAATCTGGTAGGTCCAGGTGACGATATCTCCGCCCGAATACATGTAGGTGCTAGGAGTGACTGCGAGATATGCCTTTTCGACATTCGCGTCATCCCAATTGCCCATCATGTAGCCGTTGACCATTGTGCCAGCCTCGACATATAGGCCACCGACATAGTCCGCCGGTATCTGGAAGACCACGCTGCTCATGTTCGTGTTGGCAGCCTCGATGACCCCGTAGTCTCCTGAGATGATGTAGAAGATCGAGTTCTCGGTTATCTTGTCAACGCCCCAGTAGGTCTCGAATGTAACCGTCGCGCTCTGTCCGCTCCAGTAATCCTCAAGGTCAAAGCTGACTGCGAAGCTTCCATCCAATCCGACATCGAAGCTAGTCATCACGGTCATGGTGTTGCCTACCTTGGACACGGTCGCGGTTACGAGGTATGTGCCGGCATCTGCGTCCGTCGACAGAACGAACTCATGCTCGACCATTCCCTCGACGCCGGTCATGAGTTCGGTCGCACCGTACTCATCCAGCTCGACACCGTTCTTCTCGACCATGATCTCTACCTCTGCATCAGGCAAAGGTTCTGACCAGGTGCTGACCACGTCAGCGGACACGCTCACGACGACCTTCTCGCCTGCGAGGTACATCTCGCTATCAGTCTCGACAGACACATCCATCATGCCTACCGAGAAGCTGATGTATGCTTCCTGGGACCTGTCATCTGAATCGTTCGCCCAGAAGGATATCTCGTAATCGGAGGTCAGGTTGATTCTGGCTGGTATGGTGAAATCCTCCGTTCCGTAATAGCTGGGTGAGAGATCGCCGGTCGCGTTGATCTGGACACCAGTGTCGTTGAACCAGCTGGCGGTCCACTCGATCCCGACATCTGTGTAGAATGCCAGTGTGGCCAAGTCGACCACCATGTATTCCACGGTCACGCTCTCTCCGGGCAGGGCATATGACCTGTCCGAATCGATCATGAGCATGTACTTCATTACATCGAAGTAATCGTGGTACCATTCGACATCCGTGACTTCCCACGTGACACTTATCCTGTACTCTCCATCCTTTGCGTCATCGGGAACAGTCCACACTTCGCTCCATACGCCTTCGTCATCGGCGGTCTGGAAGTCCCAGTGTTCGACCATGTGGTCGGTCTCGTTGGTTATCTCGACCCTGAATGCCTCGGTCTCACCGGTCAGGACGTTTATGGTCACTTCCTGTCCCGGGTAGTATTCGTACGAGGCCGGGTCAAGAGTCACGCCGCTCTTCTTTACTATGATCTGCGTGCTGGCAAATTCGACCCATCCGTATATCCCGTTGACGAGCACGACGACATCGCATACCGTCATGTCTCCATCAATCCATACATCAGCGGTCAGCCACTCGCCGACATCAGAGCTGTTGTAATATCCATCGACTGGCTCGTTCGAGATCGCGTACAGATTGTCCTCGATCCATCCCTCTTGGCTGACAAGGTTAACCCTTATGTTGTCCGCCGTCAACGCGCCATCGTAGTAGAGTTCGACGTTCACATATACATGGTCGCCCTGGAAGAACACGTCTTTCAGTTCGCCAGAATCGTCTGTCGTCTGCACAGAGCCTGTGTAGTATATCTCTCCCTTAGTGGGGACAGAGACGAAAACCACAGCGACCATGCACAGCGCCAGCGCTATACTCAGAATCCTATTTTTCATGGGCTATCCCATCCAAGTCCATTATTTGATGGACTATATATATACGTTTCGTAAAAGAACACCTGACTATATAAGTGCCCCGAGTTCGCCGTAGGTTCCATAAGGCAATTGCAGATGTCGTTTTTGACCACGGATTTTGTGCATAGTCACCCGCACGTAGCTGCGCGCACGCGAACTGAAAAGCACTCCTCATTCATCGTGATGATGATGGTCGTCCCGCTCTTTGTGCCCCGCGGTCGACCTCATCTCTTGGAGGTTCTCGGGACTGAACGGTGACATCGCCCTCAGCTTCTTCACGATGCCTGGCACCACCTCGATCACGTAGTCGATGTCATAATCGGTGTTGCTCCTCCCGAGGGTGAACTGCACTGCGCTCTGCGCCTCCTCGGTCGGTATGTCGCACGCCAGCAGGACGTGCGAAGGCAGGAGGCTCTTCGATGTACACGGAGAACTCGATGAGACGGATATGCCCATCATGTCAAGGTTGAGCAGCATCGACTCACCTTCGACGTATCTGAACCTGAAGTTCGCGTTGTTCGGCAGTCTCTTGGTCGGATGTCCGTTGAGGAACACGTCCTGTACATTGTCGCGCATCCCCTTGATCAGTCGGTCCCTTAGTCTCCCTAGCCTAGCACCTTCTTCCACCATCTCATTCGCTGCCAACTCGGCCGCGGTTCCGAACCCTACTATGCCTGGGACGTTCTCGGAGCCGGACCTCAGACCACGCTCCTGTCCGCCTCCCTGTCCCACCGCTTCGACTGATACACCGTCCTTCACGTATAACGCTCCCACACCCTTCGGCCCATACATGTCGTTCGAGGAGATCGTCATGAGATCCACCCCAAGGCCGCGCACGTCTATCGGCACCCTGCCCGCCGCGGCGACGGCGTCCACGTGGAACCTGATATCCTTCCCTCTGATCATGTCGCCGATCTCGGCTATCGGTTGGATCGTGCCTATCTCGTTGTTCGCGTACATCACGGAGACGAGGATGGTATCATCCCTGATCGAGCCCCTGAGCTGGTCTATATCGACGAATCCTTCAGGGGTGGGCGGCACGAAAGTCACTTCGAACCCGTTCTTCTGAAGATACTTCATGATGTTCAGGACTGAGATGTGTTCTATGGCAGAAGTGATGATGTGCATGCCCTTCTTCTGCATCCTCAACGCGGCGCCTTTGATGCCAAGGTTGCTCGCCTCAGTCCCGCCGGAGGTGAATATGATCTCTTCACATCTCTTGGCGTTGATGAGTCCTGCGACCTTCCCTCTGGCAGTCTCGACAGCTTTCTTCGGATCCCTACCCGAACTGTGCAAGGACGAGGGATTCCCGAAATTATCTGAAAAATAGGGCATCATCTCGCTGAGGACCCTCTCGTCCACAGGCGAGGCGGCTGCATAATCCATGTACACCTTCCTCTTCGTCCCGCTCTTATCGATGGATATCGTGCACACATCCTCCGAGGTAGAGATTCCGATCGTGACCTAAAAGGTTAGCACCGCATCAGCTTCCAATGCGAGGTCGTTCAGCGTCGCCGCGCCCACTATCCTCGATGGTTGTTCGAACTCCTCGGGGGCCGCCTTGCTGCCCCACAGCTGCGCGCTCTGCGCACAGATCAGCATCTCCACGCCAGCATTCGTGGCCTGGTCCATCACTTCCTTTAGGCTCGGGAAGCTCCCCATCTTGATCTTCTGAGGCTCCCCCTTCTTGATCGACAATATTCCTTTCGCGAGGAAGTACACGGTCGCATCGATGTTCATCGCGCGCGCCGTGGTCGCGAGGACGAACGGCGAGTATAGTCGTTCAGGCGTGTCGGGTCCTGATGTCTGAACGTACAGAATCTTCTTGCCCATGACCAAATCCTCCATGAATCTCCGAGGCTCACGAAGTCCTCTTGATAAGGAATCTGAAGCCTTCGTCCGTCTTCTCGACGGATAATAGTTCGTGGCCCGTGTGTTTTGCCCAACTCCGGATATCAGATTCCGAGGCTGGGTCGTCTGCCAAGACCTCCAGGATCTGTCCAACCTGGACCTTCGAGATATCCTCTCTGGTCCTGAACACCGGCTCCGGACAGTAAAGACCGATGCAGTCGAGGGTCTTGGTGGGTCGGGGGAATCCATTGCCTCTACCAGGCATAATTGTCCTCGAGTCGCCTCGGCAGACGACGTCCGTTTTAGTAACGGCGTTTAGGGATGGCCTTCTGTGTTGATAAGGGTTTTCCCATCCTAGTGTGGTGTTGGAGCCCTGCTCGTCTGATCAGACTAGTCTGAGGGTGGTCCTTCCCAGCCTGCCCGCGAACCTCTTCGTTCCGAAGCCGATGCTCTTCCTCAAAGGATTCTCGGGCACATCGTCCGTCTGCCCGTTCATCAATGCGGAGATGGCCGCGACGCCCGTCGGGGTCGCCCTCTCTCCCGGACAATCTCCCGGCACGTGGTCCAATGCCTTCAGCAGATGGGTCGTGGCAGGTGCTGGAAGCCTCATGGTGCCGTGTCCAGTCACCACGATCCCTCTTCCCGTCGTCACTGTGGAGGCCACGAACCCTCCTGGGAATTCCTTCTCCAGCAGGGTTGCGACGGCTCCGATCCCAGCTATGTTCATCATGGCCTGCGGTCTGCCTATCTCGTGCAGATGAACCTCTTCAGGAGGGACGCCGTGTGCCGCGGCTTCGGCCTCGAAGATCCTGTCGAGGATGGCATGCGACGACTCTCTCCCGGAGCCCAGGCGAGCTGTTATGTCATCAATACATCTGTAGGCATCGAGGTATTCGGTCGTGCCTTCGCTCTGCATCTTCTGAACATATGAGATGCCTATGCCCTTGTCTCCAGAATCCTCGACGTCGATGATGTGCATCGACAAACCCATCTCATCGGCTGCTGAGACAAGCTTTCGGATCGCGTCCTCTTTCACCGCTTCGGGCAGAAGATCGATCATCGCTGCGAGCAGCATGTCGGCGGATATGCCCTCTCGCGCATCTATGTGAATCACGGATATCTTGAATGCGAATGTCCGAGATAATCGTTCTGTAGCCTCAGAAGTGGATGGAACCGGTCGACCATCACTTGGCCTTGACCTTCCTGGTCTTGAGTTTCCGCTGCTTCGGTTTCTCGGCCGGAGCCGTCTCAGGCTCCTTCTTCTCGACTTCTTCTTCCTTCTCCGGAGGCTCCTCTTGACGAAGCTCTTCGACTGGTTCAGGTTCCTGAGGTACGATCACCGGCTGGTCTACCTCCTGGGCAGGTTCCACCGGCTCAGGTACGGCCACGGGTTCGATGATCTCCGCCGGTGGCTCGGGCCGTGGTTCTTCCACCGCTTCGGCCCTCGTCTCCTCCTCTATCTGCGGAACAACGACCTCTTCCTCGGTCGCCACCTCGACGACCTCAGGCTCGAGATCCGATGGTACCTCGGCTTCATGGATGATAGTCTCAGCGACGATCTCTTCGGGGCCGGTCTCTTCCGCAATTTGCCCGATGGATGCGAAGTCAGAGCCGCACTCATCGCATTTTAGAGCCTCTGCTGCGACCAAGGCCGCGCAGATCGGACATTGGTAGCTCACGTTATCATCGAATGTCGCGCCGCACTTCGGACATCGTGCTTCCGTCCCGTCGAGCATCCACGAGCAACTGGGGCAGCTGAGCTTCTTGTCCTCCTCCCTGACCTGCTGCGATTCGATTGCGATTATCTCGGTCAGCAAGATGTCTATGCTCTCGTCCGTGTTCCTGCTATCCGACTTCGAATAGAACTCTCTATAGGCGACATGACACGATGGACAACTCACGGATGTCGGGTCCACATGCTCTCCGCAGAACGGGCACTCGAAAAGCGTGTTCTTGCCATATCTGACGCTGCACCTCGGGCACGCCTCCTCGCGACCTGTCACTCTGAAGCCGCATGTAGGGCAGCCAAACAGTTTCTTCCCGTCAATAGCCATCGATTCTAACCTAGACTTCTGATGGCTCTGCCCTGCCTAAACATTTTCGGTAGTCTCGGGTCGAAAAGTCCACCTAGGTCAAGTGAGCACGATGTGCAGCAAGTGATATATCATTCACAGTCCATAACGCACTGGTACCGACACGTTGCAGGTGGGTTGGTTCGCGCCCGCAACTCTGAACGAGAGATTGACTTGTGAGGTGTCTTCCATGGGTTCTGGACGGTCATGTCGGAGACTATCGCTTCTTATCATGGCAGTGGCACTGTCCTCGATGTTCGTCTTCGTCTCGGTCCTTCCTGGTCGTTCGGACGATGTCAAGCGAATGGTCACGCTCGATGAACCACCAGACCCAGTAGCGATAATCGATCCATTGAACGATGTTGTATCGATCGGCAGCTGGGGGGTTTTGAACAGCTCGCAATCGTATGACCCGGGTGGCGGCATCATCACGAACAGGACCTGGATGGTCACATACAACAACACTCATGAATTCAACTACTCATGGTACTTCCAGTACAAGTTCAGGGAACTGGGTCTTTACAAGATACAGCTGACGGTTACCAACGCATTGGGGCACACAGGCACCAATTTCACAGCAGTGATATCGGTCATCGATTACGACCATGACGAGCTCCCGGACTGGTGGGAGAATGCATATTTCGGCGACATCGCGCAGAATGCCAGCGATAATCCGGATGGGGACAGTTACGACAATTTCCATGAGTACATAGTCCGACACCAACCCTTTGGTGTTTGACGAAGCCATCCCTCCCAGCTTCTTCGAGAAGTACTGGTCATACATCGCAGGTTCCGCGGCTGCGGCCCTGGCTGCATTCGCCATTCTCTACCCACGATACCGTAGGAAGATGAAGGATACGGAGCGCAAGAAGATGGAATATGCGATCGAGATCGAGAAGTCCCTGGACGAGGAGTGAACCATCCGTCAGATCGTGAATGCGATCACTATCGATCCGAGGATCGCACAGTACGCTCCAAAGATCCACAGCCTTCCAGACTTGACCGCTTTTAGAAGGAACCCGATGGATGCGAGCCCGGTCAGGAAGGCGGACACGGCGCCGATCGACATGATGATCACATCAGAATCGTAGCTGTCCAGGTTGACCATCCCGTATGCGAACGCTGCCACGAGCGCTGGTACGGACAGCAGGAACGCGAATGTCGCTGCGACCTCCCGCTCCACTCCTGTGAAGAGCCCTCCGGATATGGTCGATCCACTCCTGGATATGCCCGGAACTATCGCGACCGCCTGAAATATGCCTGCGACCATGGCCTCGACGAACCCGACGCTCTTCTTCACATTCTTCGTTCCTGACCTCTCCGCGAGTACCAGGATGGATGCGTTGATGAGTAATGCGACTCCGACTAGCTGCAGTGTGAAGATCTCCTCCACGACATCGGTGAGCAGTATTCCTGTGATCCCCACGGGAATCGTGGCGATGAGTATGAGGTATCCGAGCTTGCGGAGCTGATCGTCGTTCTTGTTCCGCACTTCCTTGCTCATGAACATCGCCGAGAAGATCTTGAGTATCTCTCTTCGGAAATACACGCACACCGCAGCGAGAGTACCTGCGTGGACGAACAGGTCGAATAACAGGTTCTCCTCAGCCGACATGCCGAGCAGCTCCTGTGCTATGACCAGGTGGCCCGAGCTTGATACAGGTAGCCATTCGGTGATTCCCTGGATGATGCCGAGCAGCAGTGCGTGGATCAGGTCCATTACGTGGTCAAAAGAGATTCTCCCTATTCAAGCTTCTCCAAACCTGACGGATATATCAAACTAGATAACAGAGGGAAAACGTATTTATCGCTAGGAATGGCTTGGATGCCCTTGGAATCGATCAGTTGAATCTCCTTGCTCTCGGCAGCTAGATAGTCTGTCGTTGCAGGAATCTCAGGGTAGTTTGTATGAGGATGACCATTTCGATATGCGTGTTGTTGGTTCTGGCGATAATGCTCGTCGGGCCTTCGCAACCAGTCCAATCTGGGTCACACATGCAATCTGTCTCCTCAACTGCATCCATATCCGTACTCCCCGGGTCGACGGACCTCATAGTCGAGGTTATCGGGTCGGATGTGTTCGACGAAGTCTCAGCCATCGTGACCGGCACGGGGTCTATCATCACATTCTCGAGCAGGGATACTGGGATATTGTCGTTCACAGCTGCCGAGGACGCTGAATCGGTCGCCGAGACCCTCTCGCTCATTCCAGGAGTAGTGAGTGTATCTTCTGAGATGAGGGCGAGCACATCGTTCGTACCTAACGATTCTGGATTGGAATACCAATGGGGCCTTGACACGATTGATGCATACGAGGCCTGGGACATCACTCTGGGCACTGAGGATACGATCATCGCAGTCCTGGACACCGGCATAGACTGGAACCATCCGGACCTGACTGCGAATATCTGGACCAATGCTCAGGGCTATCATGGTTACAATTTCATCGACGACAACTGGTTCCCGATGGATGACAACATAAACGGCTATGATGAAAATGGGGACTATTTATCGAACATCTACACATATCACGGCACGCACGTGGCAGGCATCATGGGTGCCACCATCGACAACGCGCTCGGCATCGCAGGCATCGCTCAGGTCAAACTGATGGCCGTCAAGGTCATGAACGATTCCGGCGAAGGCACCGATTCGACCGTCTCGAGCGGAGTGAGGTGGGCGGTAGACAACGGCGCTCATGTGATCGTGATGAGTCTGGGGTTGGATGGGCTGTCCACGCCGCTGCAGAACGCGGTCAACTACGCTACCAGCCGAGGCGTGGTCCTTGTGGCGTCCGCAGGCAACAGCGGCACTAGCGTGCTGAGTTATCCCGCGGCTTTCCCCAACGTCATCGCGGTGGGGGCTTCGGACAACCTCGATAGACGAGCGTCTTTCAGCAATTTCGGTCTGAACCTGGACATCATGGCACCAGGTGTGGGCATATACTCCACGCAAGGTGGAGGCAGCTACCAGTCGCTTTCAGGGACGTCCGCTGCCGCTCCTCATGTGGCTGCTGTCGCAGCCTTGATGCTCACATTGAATCCCGCGCTCACCACGACCGAGGTCGGCGACATCATCAACTCGACTGCCACGGACATTTCGAGGGTCGGGTATGACACATCGACCGGCTGGGGCATAGTCAACGCGTTCCGCGCCGTCGAATCCGTCGCGGATCCAACGGTCACTATAACCGAGTTTCCTGAGCAGGTGGACCTGAACGCGACAATATCCGTCTCATGGATGGTCAGCGGCGGAGACCCAGGTGACATTGAATCGACATATCTCACATGGGGCTATTCTGAGACCGAACTCGTCTATCAATCCGACATATTCTCTGGCACGACGTGGGCTGAATTCTCGGTGACTAACATACCATCTCTACCGACAAATGGCACGGTCTATCTGAAGGCCTACGCGGTCGTCGACGGGTTAGAATGCGAATCCGATATCGAGATGGTTTCTGTGACGGAATCCATAGCAGACAACCTCTTCATGCAGTTCTTCAAGGACATCCAGAACTTCATATTCAACGACCTTGGCCTCATCAACTTCCTTCTCCTGATGTGCGTGCTCATAGCGATTCCAGTCATCGTGGTCGCGGCAAGACCGAAGAAGCGCAAGGTACAGGCCCAGACCATTGCGACGGCTCCAGCGCCCGGCAAGCTGGACCATTACCAGCCCGTGACTGGTGTGCATCACTTGCCGCCCCCACCACCGCCACCGCCTCGTTTCGAGGCATATGTGGACATCGTGGGCAACAACATCGTGCCCGAAGTGGTCAAGGTGGTCGAGGGGACGAAGGTCATATGGGTGAACCGTACATGGGCAGCTCCTCCAGGAGTGGGCATCAGATCCGGCGGATTCGATTCCTCTGGCGAGCATCCGGACGGACTGTTCCAGAGCGGTCTGCTCATCGCGCCGGGGGATTACTGGAGCTGCACGTTCCACAGGTCCGGGGTGTACCAGTATTACCTGACCGCTGTTTGGGGCAAGGCGAAGATAGTCGTCGAACCGTACAAGAGCAGCAACAGTCAATCATCGAAGAGCGGGGAGCCAGCGACACATACGAAATCTCCTGTGAGCCGATGAGTCCGCCCGTGATTTATCGAGTTCAGAATTCAGAAGTGTTTTGTTTTCGGGTTTTGGGGGAGTTTGGGGAAGCGAGTCCGGCCAGACAGAGGAACGAGGGTTCCTGACACGCGTTCGGACCACCACGAGGGCGTTCACACCCTTCGCCAGCGCGTCTCGCTGCGGTCACTCCAGCGCGTCGATCTTCCTCTTCTTTGTTTGGTTGCGGACCCGACTTCATTTGCTTAATTATCGGATTGACCCTTTCCCTTGGGTTCGTCTGCGGGATCATCGTCCGAGCTGCTGTCATCTTCCTGAGGGTCGGCGTTTTCATTGCCCTGTCCCTCATCGTTGTTACAGCCGTTGTCCACCGTCTGTTCGAGCTGTGGTTCTTCTGGCTCGACTGCCTGGTTCATCTCCTTGTTCATCTCAGGTTCGCTGGCCTCAACCATCTGCTCCTGTGGTTCCTGTGCTGCCTGCTGCTCGTTCTTACATCCCTCGTCTGAACCCTTCTCCTCGGCCTTGGCGTCTAGAGATTCGACAGAGGATTCGTGGTCCTCAGAGTGTTGATTCTGGTTCTGAGTGCTGTCGCCCTGTTCTCTCTCACGGTGACGGTAGCAGTTGCCGTTCTGTTCTCCGTTGCCTTCCTGCTCGTCATCGTCCTGGTCGTCATCACCCTCATCCTCGTCATCCTGATCGTCGTCATCATCATCCAGATCGTCATCGCCTTGATCATCATCGCCCGAATCGCCATCATTATCGTCGAGGTCGTCATCCGATCCACCCTCGTCATCACCGTCGTTGGTCTGATCATCATCATCAGTACCATCATCGGATGAATCGTCGTCAGTAGTATCATCTGATGAATCATCAGATGTGTCATCCTCGCTGTCATCGTTCGATGTATCATCATCGGCCGGGGTCGTGTCATCCGTTGTATCATCGGGTGATTGTTCATCTTCCGGCGGGATATCGGCCGAGATATCAGGCTTGTCATTGCCTCCTATCAACGCCACTATCAGAACTGTAGCGATAATGAGTATCGCTGCCACAGCCACCGAAGTGAGCAATCTCTTGCTAATTCTTATCCTTCTCACCTCCCATTGCTCCGCAACCCTTTTGAGCCTAAGGACGTCATCTGCTAATCTACTATTTAATGCTCTTGCGTCAGACAGCGACTCCTGGCTTAGGACCTCACTGTCAGACGCAGGCTATTCTAAGCTAGTCGCTCGGCATCCCCCGACTCATCTGATTACATAGTAATCACGGATGATGTCTCATGGGATTTCGGGCAGCGGTGTGCCTCCCAGGCACTCGACAACGCTCGCATAACCCGTGTATAGAAGAGTGATTCCATCATCGCTCAGGTGCCCGCTCATGAACAGACCGTGCAACTGGTTGTAGAAGTCCTCCATGGTCTCGAGGCACAGCGCAATGTCCCCTGAGTCCAGGGCATATTGCGCGACGATCAGCTTGGCTATGAGTCCGTTCTCCGAGTGTCCTCTCAGCTCGTCAGCGACCGAAAGGACGAGCGGCACCAGGTCGATCGGTCGGCATAGCTCGGTCACGGGTGGCTCCACCTGCGTCTCCACCAGGATCTCGACGGACGAGAGCGGAACCTCTCCGGACTTGCCACCCATCACGCACACTGAACCATTGGTCATCATGACGGCTCCGTGGGCGCCCCTGTCCCTGGTCATGTCCGCACTCGCGCTCCATTCCATCTTCTCCGCGCAGAATATCTCTGTCGACTCGGTGCTCCCGACAGAACTCGATGATCCCGCAGCTATCAGCTTCCCATCGGACAGACATGTGAGCGAGAACCGCATCCTGGGCATGGTCATGTATCCGGCAGATGTCCAAGAGTTCGAGGTGGGATCATAGATCTCTGCAGATGACAGGACCACGCCATCGTCCATGCCTCCCGCCACCATCATCCTTCCATCCTCCAGCTCTGCATCGGCGAACTCGTATCTGCTGCAGCCCATCGAGACCGCATCGCCCCAGACGCCTGTCGATGGATCGAATATCTCGCTGGTCCCAGCCGCATCCCCTCCCACTGCCAATACATCGCCGTTCGCGAGCGAATGCATCGTGAAAAGCATCCTGGCATGTTGCATCGATCCTGCAGGCTCGAACGAATGCGTCGATGGGTTGTACGCCTCGGCCTGGTACCAAGTCCCTGATGTCCAGTCCGTGCCACCGCTGATGAGGACTCTGCCATCCGGCAGCTGCGAGGCGGCGTGACCCGACCTCGCGAAATACATGGATCCTACTGAAACGGAACTCCCGTGCACGACATCTACTATCTCTGCAGAGGAGACCGTCCCTTGTCCCGACTCCCCACCTGCTACCAGCACGGTCCCATCGTCCAGCAATGTGGCGGTATGGCCGACACGCGCGGAGTTCATTGTGGGTCCCGGCTTCCAGACGAGCGCCTCGGAATCGAAGATCTCCGTGGTCGCGGTGGGACCGTTCGTGGATATCCCACCGATGACCAGTATGTCCCCGCTCGTCAGGACGAGTGCGGCTGGCGAGATTCTAGGGAGTATCATCGAACCTGCACTGGACCATTCATAGACGACGGATGGCTCAGATGCGCCTTGAGTCGCCGATAGGATCGATATCAATGAGGCGCTGAAGCCCGTTGAGAATACCAATAGGACGACGACTAACGCTGTCCACGAGCCTCTGAGTTCTCCACTCCCAGAGAGTGCATCCACTAGACTCCCTCCCCCTTTTCTTGACAGGATACTGCGAAAACCACTCCCCCGAGCAGCGCGCGACCCCTGTCTAGTCTCCTTGTCTGAGGGTCCGAAGGGCGTTCCCGATTAAGGGCTTTTCGGATACTGACTACCTCTAGTCAGTACGGATGTATAGATGGGGACGTTGGGTAGTGAAGGACAACTACGCCTGCGCTTCCGCCTTCTCTTCCTCAACATCGTTATCGAGGGACTCGTACGGTTCGACTACCTTCGCCGACCTTTCCATGAGGGCCAACTCCCTTATGTTCAGGACACGTGGGTCTATCACGAGCATGATGGCGCAGTCATAGGCAAGCACGAAATCGTGCAGATGGTTCACGAACCTGAGCACGGTCTCGAAATCGTTCTGCGTGATCATGTACTCGAGACCTTCGATCATCACCACGGCCTTCTTGTGGGTCTCGACGAATTTTGTTATCAGGAGCGTCACCAGGCTCAGCTCCGTCGGGTCGACATAATCCTTGCCTGCCCTGCGCGTGAGCCACAGTATCTTCTCGGCCTGGAACTGGATGACCTGCCTGAGCCTGTCCGGATGCTCCCTGACGACCAGCATTCCTTTGGCGCCTTGTTCGACGGCCTCGTTATACATGGTGAACGATATGCAAGGCCTCTTCTCTTTCACGAGGTAGATGAACCCATTCTCGACCGGGATGTGTTCTCCGGGGACCGGACGTATCGTCGGGAATGCCTCCTCGGGTGTGATCGTGTTCATGACCGACGCGGTCTTCGCGTCATCGTATTTGCCGCCCCCTCCGCTCCGTCTGTGATACATGACCGCACCGAGCGCGCCGATCGAAAGGACGACCGCGAAGAACGCGAGATACGGGGTGTAGTCGACTGCGACGGAGGAATCCTCTACGGCCAGCTGGGTGGCCACTTCGAAATCACCGTAGGTCGTGCCCACGCCCCAGAAGTATGAGATGTTCCCCCAGGCCGTGTGGACCAGGTATGTGAGCTTGAAGTAGTAGCTGTAGCTCTGATCCATCGCGTTCTCGGGCACGCAGAAATCCACTGCGTAAGTGCCGATCCCTTCGCCATCAGGAGCGAGCCATTCAGATGAATTCGATACATCTGTCCATGCGAACTCGTTAGGTGCCATCCAGGACAAGTGGATCGACACGTTCTGTACCTTGACCATGTACGCGAGGTCATCGTAGACATAGTCCCCGGCCGGCATCGCGTTGACGACCATGACCCGGACATCGAGCATATCACCGGGACAGTAATGCGACTTTCCAGGGACGAACTCGAAGCTCACATCTATCGTATCGGCCGCCATCGCTGCCACTGGTGCACAGCAGAATGCGCTGATAAATAGCGGAATCAAGACGCTCGATAAGACGAGCCTTGACTGATAGCCCATCTCCCTTCCCCGAGACCATGCGGCCTCGTTACCTCTATCTCCACAGCTCTACATAACAATTCGCAGTCAGTATGGTGCTAAACGTCGCTATACGAGCACTCTCTTCTCGTCCTTCGTGATGTTGAGGACGACCTGCGTGTAAGTCCTGTCGACGTTCTCATGGTCCAGGACCTTCTTGACGAAGGAGTTCAGCTCGGTCCTGCTCTTGAACCGGGCCATGACGATGGCGTCCCATTCTCCGGTGGAATCGAACACTGCGAACACCCCAGGTCCTTTGGCCAGGTCCTTCTCGGTGTCCACGATCTTGCCATGGATGACCTTGATCCCGATGACGGCCATGATGTCGTACCCGAGCTTGGTCGCGTCTATCATCGGCATGTATCCTTGGATGACTCCTGCACGTTCCATCGCCTTCACTCTGTTCGATACGGTCGTGAGCGAAACCTGCAGTTCCTTGGCGATGTCCCTGAAGCTCTTCCTCGCGTTGTCATTGAGGCTTCTCATGATGTCAATGTCAAGTTCATCGAGCTCCATCATGCCAGCATCCTTGTTTTCAGGGACCATTGAGTGTGCTCAAGCACTTGCTTTTATAAATAACTTGCATACTTGAGTGAACCGAATGGTCAATATGCGCGAAATAACGCCATAATGTGTTCATCTGTCTAGGATTGTCGAAATAACTTTGATATATGGTCACAGACATAAGGTATCTAGCAGGAGGTCGACAACAATGCCAGGAGAATCTATGTGTTATGATGCTCGGATTCGATATTGGGAAGAGGAATGGGTATCTCAGCTCCTAGCAGAGGCCTTAAGACTCAAGGGCGAGACCTCCTCTTCCGAAGAGACTCCCGCATCCGATAAATCATGATGGACCCCTGAGTGGTCGGTCCGGTCTCTCTGAACAACCGCAGATCCTTCATCGCGGTTTGAGTTCTTTGCTGTTCCCCTGATCAAGTCTAAACTGCATAAGACCGGCCCCACTCAGTTACTTTTTCAGGCGATCATACTTTCTTCGCGATCACTTCGGAACCCGTGTCTTTTACATTCCTGAAGCAGAAGTAGAACGCAAGCGTGCCCATCAGGTAGAATATGGCACAGTACAGGAACGGCTCCGTTCTGGTGTAATCGTTGTCCCATACGTAGCCAGCGACGACTTCTGAGATCAGGAACGCGATAGTCCAGACCAGGGTGGTTATCGCGTAGAACGATGCGCGTATCCGTTCGGTCACTATGTTCATGAGATATGCGTTCAGCACAGGCATCGGCACGAGCATCAGGAGGGATCTGACCGCATACAGCACGGCCGCTATGAGCAAGGTCGGGGAGTATGGAATCAGCACGAGGAACCCGATCGATGCGAGCTGTGACACGCTGATGAGCGCGACCGCCCCTCTCGTCCGTGCGAGCGCCGGGACTATGAAGTATCCTGCGACCAGCATGATGTTCGAGAGCGTCAGCATCAGTGCCAGATCCGTCTCCGTGGCTCCCATGCCATCGGAGAAGATGATTGCGATCCACGGCATCACGAGCCCCGCCCCGAACCCGATGAGCGCGTTCTGTATGGAGAACATGACGAGCTTCTTCTGCATGGGTCGGTCGAAGTCCAACAGGAGCTTCTCCGGTTTCGTCTTGACCTCTTTGACTCTGAACGCGTAGAGCACCGGCAGGATCGCCACGAGCGTGGCGGCGGCGTACACGCACCTGTATCCCGTGATGAGGTCGGAGCCAAGAAGGCTGCTGAGCAGGTCTGGCATCATGAAGCCAACCATCGTCCCGACCGTCAGACCTATCGTGTTGGAGACGGACTGCATTCCATAGAGATACTTCAGCTTGGACGGAGTGGCCTTCGTGGACAGCAGCGCGATTATCGAAGGTCCGGTGATGGACCCTGCCATGCTCACGATGACGCTGGCTGTGGCGTACAGTGGCAGGTTCTTTTCTGCCAGGAACATCGCGATCCCGACGACGTCCAAGATGAGGCCTATCACCAGCAGGTTCTTCCTGCCGAACTTGTCCGCGAGGAACCCGCTGGCGAGAAGCGTCAAGGCGCTCGATGCGGATCCGATCGCGAACATCAGCCCTATTTCGAGGGATGAGAACCCAAGCTTGTCCCAATATGTCGATAGGATGTACCATAGGACCGAGCTGGTGATGCCCATGAACAGGGCGACCTTGATCAACCTTCGTTCGTCAGCTCCGCTGTCTGCATAATAGCCGAAGGTTCCTTTCACCCCGTCCTGGCCAGTGCGTGCCAGCCCGCGGATGCCCGTTCCGAGCTTGGAAGTCAACGATCGCCCTCGTCTAGGCATAAAAATTCATGTGTATTAACTACGTGTTCAAACCAGGTGGCCTCTTAGGTTATCTTTATCCGAACGCAGTCGGTTCCGATAACGATGATGTCTCTTCCGGACCGGATCTTATCCTTGATCGACCGTATGTTACCTCTCGATAGTTCTCGAAGGAAGGTTCTTCGGATCGTATCTATCATCCTCTTCATTGAAGGTCTATCTGTCATCGTATTGTTCTCTTATGTCGGGCTCATCATGGGTGTGGTATCCCTCGTGATTGGCCTACTATTGATGATTCTGCTACATAGGCCGCCTGAACCTGCGCCAGAGGTTGACCAGGATTCTCCAGGGATCCGCCTGATTGACTCCTTCCTTAGAATTTTAGGCGGCGATTATGTCGTAATGTTGCTCGGCGCATTTTTGATTCTAATCGTTATGATTTACAACATGTATGTGTCGCCGAGACCGGAGTTCGGAGACACAGACACGCTCTCGATTCTCTTCGGTGCCATGCTCCTGGTATATCCCGTGATTGCTCCCAGGATGAAATTGGAGGCATCGTTCGCTATCATCTTCATAGGTTTCGTAGTCCTCTTCCTAGTCATTCCTCAGATAATCATGTCAGCGACCGCGGATGGACAGACGACCTCGTCGATCGGCAACTGGTATGTCCATTACATGCTTGCGGCTCCGTTCTCTGGAATGCTCGATCTCATCGGGGTGCAATCGAGTTCGGTCGGCAATTTCGTGACGATCGTATTCCAGGACGGCAGCATGCACACGCTCGAGATATCCGCTTATTGTGCAGGGCTTTATTCGTTCTCCATATTCATTTCCGCATTCTTCGCATTCGTTCTGGTGTTTGAGAGGATGTCTAGGAGAATGCTCACATCGGTGCTCTTGCTCGGACTGTTCATCGCCTATCTAGGGAATCTGATCAGGATGGTCGTGATCGGTCTCGTCGGATACTACTGGGGATTGGATGCACTGCATTGGACCCATGAGAATGTCGGGTGGGTGATTTTCCTCGCATGGTCGTCGTTGTTTTGGTGGGTGATACTCGGATACACCTCAAGACATTCGGAAGATCGACCAGCGCATGACACCGAAGCCAATTAATACAATCAACGCCTTCGAACCAAATTGCGATTGGACCGATTCCGGTGAATCATATTATGACGCTCTTCTCTAAACGAACGGTGTTGTTTTTGCTTGTAGCATTGGTAGTCATATCCATCGCTTTCCGATATCCTTTGGTGGAACACGAACGATATCAAACCGATTCATACTACATCCACCTCCTATCGGATTCGATTATCAGGGATGGGAGTGCGCCATGGGTGTTTCATCCTCTTTCCTACTTCGGCTATTTCCCGTTCTCATATCCCTCTGGGGTGCCATTCGTAATATCGGAATTCTCCATGATATCTGGTCTCAACATAGAGTGTTCAATACTGATTTTGGATATGATCATCGCGATGATATTCTGTCTTGGAGTGTTCATGTTGGCCAGGCAATTCGTCACGAGGTCCGAACATGCTCTCTTCGTGGTGTTCTTCGCTATGCTTGGAGCAAGATTCATTGACACATCCTACTTCGATGGTAGCGCGCGCGGTCCTATGATAATACTCATCACACTCAGCCTATTCGTGATCTTCCGTGCGAATCAGATGAGATGCTGGAAATTGTACGCACTCGGTTTTATCTTATGCTTAGGCTGTCTAGCAACCCATCACATGGCTGTCTTATTGATACTCTTCGCCGCCGCATACATGATATCCATTATTTCGACCCACCATGTTCCCATGATCCTGCATATCAATAAGCGATTGGCTGTTGTCAGCGCTCATATATTGATATTCATGGGCGTCTTCTCGGTGGCATTTTTGGCGTTCGACTTCTTTGGAAACCTTGCATTCAGGAATCTCGAGACCACTTCTCTTTTCGATATCGACCCTCCTACACTCTCCGTGTTGCTGAACATGGCAGCGAGCTATACTAATCAGATCGGTTTCATTCTGCCAATTGCGCTAATCGGTCTCGTCTATACTCTGAGGTACTCCAATCTGACGCCAAAAAGCATGTATCCCTTGGGAGTCTTGATTGCATTCGTCCCCATCCTTGGCAACACTCTGTACGTGTCGATGATCATTGCTCCATTCGTCGCGATTCTCGGGGTTCAGATGATAGATCGGATGATGCACGGTCAGGGATTTCGCCGTATGAAACAGATATTTGTGATAGCACTGATCATCGCCACCGTGGCGCTACCCATATTGTCCGTAGATAGATGGAATGATGTAGCCTTCTTGAGTGGGGATAAGGTGGAAGTCAGTAACCAGGTCTTCAACGACGCTGCCTACCTTAGAGTCGAAAACGATGGTGATTATGCGATCGCTAATGTCAACACTCAAACCCTTAGTCTATTCTCTCTCAGCAGGACGAGGTTCCTGAGTTCAGGTATCTACCTAACGATAAATGGTGATTTAACCAGCAAGGACGTCCGCGATAATATCACCTGGCAATCATCGATTTTTCCTAGCAATCTATACAAATGGTTCGAGTATCCCGACGAGCCCAACGTGGATTCGTATGTTCGTGGATTGATGACCATCGGTTTGGGTTCCCTGTCCGGACCAAGTAGCTCCAAATCTACGTCGGATTATTTTGCTGCTCACAGCCGATTGATTATCGTGGTGGACACAAGATGGTCATCCGAGTTCATAACCAGCTATTCGATACTTCCAGCCAACTTTCTATCCGAACTACAGATGAGCCATTCACAATTGAGCACGGAAGATGGCGATTCATCCAAGACATTCCAGAGCTACTCTTACTACTCAAGTGGAGGAATGACTGCCTATATGGTGCAGCTCCCGCTGTGAGCCAACTTCACGTTCTTTCCCCGCGATTATCGATTCGTAAAACGCTTCGTTTATGCCGGTGACACTATCCTGATTAGTCATCTTATCCTCGATTTTCGGAGGCTTCGCCCTCTTTACTGAAGTGCTTCCTCGTATATTCTCTTCAGTTGCCTATTGCGTTCTCCTATGCTGAACCTTCCATTCGTCGCCATTTCGAGGGACTTCCTGGACATCTTCTCTCTCAGCCTACTGTCGTCTATCAGAGTCCTAAGATGCTCTTCGATTTGATCCACAACAGGTTCGAATATCTTCTCTGATAAGATTGCGCTCCGGTACCTCTCCACGCTTCTTTGTGTTCTGACTTGTGGTTGTCCTTCGAATGCGCAGATGGGCGCAGTAATCAGATACCCGTTCATTCCGTGATTGACAATCTCGCGCTGGGCGTAGACATTAGCTGCAATGATCGGCAGTCCACACGCCATGGCTTCGATGAATACGAAACCAAACACCTCCATGTAGGAGCACATTGCAAACACATCAGCTGCAGGAAAGAACTCTTCTATCAATCGTCTTCTACTTACACCGGGAACGTACCAATTGGCCCATGGCGCCTTGTTGTGTTTCATGAATTCTTGAAGCGCTTCTTTGTGATGTGGCGGTGCATTGGTCACGATATCCAACGCGATGTCGTATTTTGGCGCGAGCCTCTCAACGGCCCTGTAGATGTCCCTTCCACCTTTATCGAAGAAATGGTTCCCAATGAAGAGTATTCTGAACGGTCCGTTATCTCTATCCCTTCGTTGTATGAATCTCTCAGGATTTATCGCGGGATACATTACTTCAAATTTGGATGAGATGGATTCATCCAATTTCATCCCAAAGCACCATTTCAATCCATTGAGCGTGGATTCCGAGAAACATGTGATCTTCTTGCAGTTGCTGGATCCGAGAGTCTTTCTCAGTATCCATCTTCTCCTTCTGGACGTGTACCATTCATCGTTTAATCCAAAGAACGATGATGGCATGGAGATGGTAGTGACCCATGGTCTCGGAACTGTTGGGACAAGACCGCTTATCGTATGGATGATGTCTGCCTTCGAAAGCGTTGGGAGAAACCTCGGGATTCCAAGGGCGTACACTGCTCGGTCCGCGAACTTCTTTGCCTCATCAGGAACCACAAACATTCTTTCTCCGGCAGCCTCTCGATTCTTCTGGACGAAGGCCTGGGCATTGGAGATGATCTGTACGCTCTCGGGCGGCTCCAGGAATAACGACTCGGCGATGGTGTGGCCGCCTGTCCATACTTGCACTCTCATTCACATCAAATCCCATTCATCTGAGAAACACATCGATTGACGATAATTCCGATTCTAAAGCTAATCCGATGTCAATCTCCCCATTCATCGGATTCTCTTCATTGTATCGAATCAATCGGCTCCCAGATATGGATTTGGATAATTATGCTTTGTCAGGTGCCCTCGTCCACTGTCTTCTCTACAGGACGTGGGTTGAAATCCAACAGTCTTGTCGCAGCAATCGCGTTCCAATCGCTCTCAGGTCATGACATATTATCGACACTACAAGCCCCAGCCAACAGTATGATCGAAACCCCAACAGCTTCATGCACATTCAGCCAACCGAAAACTATAACCTATGAACACATGTCCCCTCACAAGCACATTTCCCAGCGAAGCTGTTTGGATGGAAAGTCATGGTGTCGCGACAAGATTCAAGCATGGGAACGATTGCAAAAGCCTTCACAATCACTGGTTTCGGAATGATAGCTGCAAGCGCTATCGGATTGGTCAAGACGAGAGTCATTGCCACACTCCAGGGAACCGAAGGAGTAGGACTCCTTGGCCAATTCTTGAGCCTTCACGCCCTGATAGCTGGAATCGCAGCTCTTGGCCTGGGAACGGGGCTCATAAAGTACCTGAGCCAGTACTTGGAGTCAAATGAATATGACCGGATATCGAAGTCGGTCTCTTCTGCAATAAGCCTCGTGATATGTACCTCGATATCAGCTGCCATCATTCTGATTGTTCTCTCCAAATGGATATCATCTCTCCTTGTGGGCGACGATTCTGCCTGGCTATACGTAACCATAATCGCGATTTCCATACCACTCGCATCCTTGACGACGATATTCAACAGCCTCATCAATGGTGCAAGAGCAATCAAACCTCTTGCGCGCGCCTCAGTGTACTCTCAATTTGTAGCTCTTCTCGTCGCAGTCCCTGCGGTCTACTTCTTAGGCAAGATTGGCGTGATAATCCAGATTGTAACTGCCGCGGCAATCGTTTTCATCATCAACTTCTCTATCAGCCGAGAGATAAAGAAGACCTGGCCTGTCGACATTCGACCTTTTCGATTCGATGCAGAGGAATCCAAGCTCCTCTTACACTATGGGGCAGTCTCCACGCTAACTGGACTGATGCTCCCATTGACATTATTGATAACGCAGACCGCCGTGATTCGCCAAGAAGGTCTGTCAGAGAACGGATTATTTACTGCTTCTTGGTCTCTGTTCTGGTTATATGTTGCATTTGCCACGACCTCGGTCGTCACATACCTGTTTCCCACGATGAGTGCCACGAAGGAGAATCGTGATCTATCCCTGCAGGTGAACAATGGTGTCAGATTCTTGGCAATCGCTACGACACCCATTTCATGTTTGATTGTCTTGATTCCTGGAACGATTCTAACCCTGCTCTACTCGCCGGAGTTCGCGGACGCCTCGTGGTTGCTGCAGATGATGGCTATTGCGGGCGCATTCAGGATCATCTCTTTTCCGATATCTATCACTCTCGTAGCAAAGAAACGTCTGAAGGAATACCTCCCGATAGAAGTCAGTTGGTACCTTGTGTTCGCAGGAGTAGTGATAACACTACTCCCAACCATGGGCATTGAGGCGATTGGCCTTGCAGTGCTCGCAGCATATATCATCCATACTGTACTATTTGTTGTGTTTGTGAAGAGGATCCTCGGGCTTTTCTATTGGATGAAGAACTGGATAATCCTCACAACGTCAACAGTCTTGATCATCTCGTTATTCGTCGTGAACATTTATGATCCATTCGTATCCTACGTATTCGGGGCACTGACCGTTCCTATCTGGCTATATTATGCAACTGATAAAGCTGAGCGAAGATGGGCAGTATCCAAACTGCTCAGGAAGTCCTCCTAATGAATACGAATTGACGATATCAAAGCAATCGCAGGGGCGAAAGGGTTATGCGACCATTTGGTATTGAGGGAGACTGAGGACTCGATATGGCTGCCAAGAGCAAAGGTTCCAGAACGCATTTCAAACCAATACCAATCATGCGACCTTCTATGCCGCCAATTGAGAACTACATGAAACGAGTCCGAAAGATTTGGGACTGTCGCATGCTCTCCAACTTTGGCGAAAACGCAGCCGAATTGGAGGACGGGAGCTCGTAAATATCTTGGAAACAAGCATGTACTCTCAGTCTCCAGCTGCGACACCGCTCTGATCCTCGGCCTTGCGGCGCTTCATATACCTCCGGGAAGCGAATGCATTGTGACCCCGTTCACATTCAACTCGACAATCAATTCCATAATATGGAATGGACTCCGCCCCCGATTTGCAGACATAGATCCATTCACATTCAATTTATGTCCTGATGAAGTCGAGCGGGCAATCACCGAACAGACTAAGGCAATCGTAGCTACGCATGTCTTTGGAAACCCATGCGACATCAAGGAACTCCGGAGAATCGCTGATGAACACAACCTTCACCTGGTGTTCGATGCGGCCCACGCATATGGCAGTTTATACAAACGCAAGAAGATTGGCGCGTTCGGTGAAGTGGAGGCGTTCAGTCTCAGTGGTACCAAGCTCGTTACCGGTGGTGAGGGAGGGCTCTTTGCGACGACAGACGGCGAGCTAGCCGAGAAGTTCAAGTTCTTGCGCAACTACGGGTTCTACGGAGACTACAGTTCGATCTACGTGGGTTTAAACGGCAAGATGTCCGAACTGAATGCGGCCCTAGCATGCCTCACGATCGAGACGATTGAGGATGCGATAGCAAGCCGAAACAGGATTGCCAGCGCATACATGAATGGTCTATGCGACATCGATGGCGTGGCGTTCCAGTCAATAGATGGGCAGTCTCGGTGCGCATACAAAGACTTCGGTATCCGAATCAAGAAAGGTCGTAATAGGGTTGAGAGGGCGCTCTCAGCGAAGATGATTCAAACGAAACGCTACTTCCTCCCGGCTCACAATATGCCCGCTTATGCCGAATATTCAAAGAAGTCTCTACCAGAGACCGAACGACTCCACAGTGAGATTCTGTGCCTCCCCATATTCAACGAGATGGATGATTCTTCTGTTCAGATTGTGTGTGAGGCAATCAAGGCTAGCTTGAGGTAGGGATGGATACGCATACGATGAGAGCCGCAGCTACGAGATGTGTCCGAAGCGGGACGAGCATCGTTAAGAGGCTCGCGTTGAGGTATTCTGTTGGGCAGTGGAGAATACGCAGAACCCAGAACAGACGGTTGAAGACAGACTTCGATCCTGTCGCAGAGAAACTAATTGTCATTCTGACGCCAGGCAACGACACCGTCACTGGTGGAATCCTGTCGATTGCGTCGATATTTGCAGAAACCATGAAATTGAAAGGTCTACACCAATCCGAGGTTCTGATGTGTACTGTTCCAGGCGATCCTCTATTATTGAATTATACCAAGTTCAAGAACGACAACCACCTCTTCGAGTTTTCAGGGATCTTGAACCACTTCACGAATCTTAACGAGATTATGATTCACATCCCAGAGTACTGCATAAAGCAATTCCTCCGGAACCTCTCATCTGAGGATTGCCAGAATCTGAAGAAGATCAAAACGATCCGAATTAATGTCATGCTGCAGAATATCAAACTCCTCTCAGATTTCAAATTGCCCGCATCTCTGAAAGAATTCGGGTTAGTGACTTGCACCACTGCCCACGAGCAGTATTCATCGCTGGAGATTAGGACGAGCCTTGGTGTGCCGCTGCACAAGTTGTCAGTATACCTGAGTCCTGAGCAATACTCATGCTCGAAATTCATTGAGAGGAGTGACCTGATGATTGTGTCACCCGACACGAATCCGCGCAAATCTGATATCTTGGGTCTGATCTCGAAGGAATTTCCTTCAATGCAAATTCAGATTATTCAGAACCTGACGTACGATGAGTTCAAGACGGCAATTTCACACGCTAAATGGGCTTTGACCTTCGGCGAAGGATTAGATGGCTACTTTGTCGAAACGATATTTAGCGGGGGAATTGGTTTTGCTGTCTACAATTCAGACTTCTTCACACAGAATTTCAAGTCTCTGCAGACAGTGTATGAGAGCTACGATGCATTGGCAAAGAGAATTTGCTCAGATATCTGCGAACTCAATAGGGAGAACGAGTATTCGGAATATCAGAGTAAGCAATTCGCTCTTTGTGCAAAATACTACAACTATGGTGACTATATCCTCAATCTGAAATTGTTCTACGAGGGCAAGTACACTTATCCTTAGTGACCGGACGAGTCCGGCTGGTCTGGCTCAAGGAATAACTACTACTAATGCACCTTCGAAGAGTTGAACATCTTGGAACCTCTGGCATATGCAGCTCTATCCCGTCTATCCTAAAGCGAATTCTTGTACTCTTCGATTCTGTCATACAAGTCGAAGTCAATCACACCCAATGAGCGGATATCCTCCGCGTCGAAGTCAGTTGGTACGCTGTCAACCTGTTGCTTCTGAAAGTCCTCAATCTCCAAGGGACTGATCTTTGAGCTGAGAAAATCCGCGATTTCGCGAAAGCTCGTCTCCTTTCCCGAGACAATGTTCAAGGTTCTTCCGAAGAGTGATTCGTCCCCAAGCATTCTCGCCACATATCCAGTCGCGATATCCAATGGAATATAGTCACGTTTAGCCTTCCCATTGTTCAAAACGGTTATCTTCTTCTTGGTGACAGCATCGAACACAAGCCGAGACAATCCATCTCTAGCTGGATTCCTGCAGAACAACGTTGAAAAACGCACAATAGTGGTTGATATTCCCGATCGAGAGCATAGTATCTCCGAGATATATTTCGAGAGCGCATAGTCCGTCATCTCCCAGAATTCAAGATAGTCTCTTGCCGCCACTTTATTCTTTTTTCGTAGGACGCTCATGCTGCTAAGATATACGAAATGCACATTGGGATTCTCTTTGCCAAGATGGTCCAAGATCTCCTTTGTCAGAAGAGTGTTCGATTCGAGTAGTTCATCACGATTGCCTTTGAGCAGTCCTCCACAATGCACGAACACTTCGCATTCAGAAAGCTTGGTTCGATGTTGTTCCTCCATTCTTCCGTATCTCAAGGAGACTGTTTCATAGCGGTCCAGACGCTTTACGAATTCAGAGCCAAATGCTCCACTAGCACCACTGATTAGGACCTTCATAACCTGAACCCCTTATGATGCATCATCCACTTGTCCTCAAGCTGTTCGATTGCGCTATAGTCAACGACCAATTCATTCCAATATCTCAGAATGGCAATCTCTTTGATTTCGTATTTCGGGTTGTCAATTCCCTTAGTAACGAAGTCACAAATCATACGTGGTTCGTTGAATCCCGCCAATGCACGACTTGCAGTTGTTCCCGAACATCTTGCATTGAATTCGAAGATCAGCGGTGTTCCATCCCTCACCCGCAGCTGAACGTTGCACGGCCCGAAAGGCTTTAGTGCGTCGACAACAGATTTGACGTAATCGGAAAGTGCAGAGTTCTTGACGACAAATGCTTTATATGTGTCACCGAAACGGAGCTGGCGCTTCATCAATATCGTGCCGACGCACCCTTTTCCAAACGACAGGGTACCACATGTGAACTCATCCCCCTCAACATATTCCTGAACAACGTAATTCTCAGGGTCAAGTCCCACAATCCTGCTCTCGAACTCAGTGCGGTTCTTGACCACATATGTCCCAATTGACCGAGCTCCTCCTTTCTGTGGTTTGAGAAAGATGGGATAGTCCAGTTCGTGCGAATATTCCGCAAGGTTGTATGTCTCCACTGATGGAAAGCCATTTCTACTAAGGAACCTTGAAGTCTCCAACTTGTCGTCTGCAATACGCACAACGTTGGCATCACTGACAACCGGGAATATGCTATTCCGAATCAGCTCGTCTCTTGCATTGGAAATGGGGGCCATTTCTGCATCGAGGCCCGGAAACAGCATTTCGCAGTCCGCATCCTTACATATGTCGATAATTCTCTCAACGAATCTAGCATCGCTTGCGTAGTAGCCTATATATGATTTCTTAGTGGCATAGAGTCCCGTGCCAAGGACCTCGCCGTCGATTCCCACCACCTCATATTCAGTCTCCTGCAATGCTTTGATAATACTCTGGCCGACTCCTCCTCCGACTCCAGTCACAGCAACTTTCATAGTATGTCCTCGAACTTCAGCATCCGGATATCGTTTCCATTGATAATGGTACACCCTCTATGAAAGCCTCTCCTCCCCTTCGTGATTGAACCTGGGTTCACAACGGTTTTCCCACCATTTTTCCAAACCATTTGCTCATGAGTATGCCCGAAGAATGCATATCGCGTGTCTTCGTGCATTCTGGCAAATATCCTCTCGATGTCCTCTTCATTTCTGAGATAATCATCACCGATTGAGTGGGTGACATACAAATCCTCATGCCACAGCTCTCGAGGTAAGGATGAGATCTTTATCACCTGATCCTCTGTTAATGCCTCTCTTGCGTGCTTGATAGAGGTTTGCACCGCTGGATGCTGATGAGACAAATCCTCATCCGTGACAGCCAGTCTGTCCTGATTACCCAGAACCACTAAATCTATCTCATCAAGAACATAATCGACGCAGTAATCGATATCTTCTCCGTAGCCTAACATATCTCCACAGAATACGCTGAGATCAACCTCATCGAGCAAAGGAGCTATGCTGGATAATGCGCTCTTGCAGGCATGAAGGTCTGAGAATACCAATATTCGCCTCATGGCAGAGCCTCTGAAGTGCGCCAGTGGTGGATAATTCTTGCGCTTGTAGGGTTCGGATAGAGCGCGAACCTTCAAGTTCGACCAGCTGAAATCATCTTACATGGAAATCCCATATGTGCATCCTAATTGGGACGCAGCCTTGATGGGTTAATTGTCTAATAGCATGCTTGACGTGTCGGACTCAAAGTTTTGAACCGCTCGTTAGAATTATTCACAACGAACATCTTATCATCCCCGAACCCTTGCCTATTCTAACCCGTTCGATGCATATTGCAGGATGATTTCCTAAGGCCACTCGCTTGGGAATCCGATCCCTCATCGTGAAATCATCAGATCATAGACATCAGTGCAAGTGCGAGCGACACATGACCAGTCGCGACTGCCTTTCACCAGCATCGAACCCTGCGATCCAATTCGCTTCTGGAGTTCTGGCGATTTCGCAAGTCGCTCAATTCCATTGACCATCGTCGAAGGCGAATCTGGGTCCGAGAGAACAGAATTCACGCCATTGTCCAAGTAATTCCTCGCACTTGTCAACCCTGTCACAATAGTGGGTTTTCCACTGGCCAGATATGTGAGTAGTTTGCCAGACTCGATGCTATCCATGAGTTGATTCCTGGGGTGAGGAACAAGCAGAATGTCTGCAGCCGCCAAATATGTCGGAAGCCAGGAATACGAGACTCCGGGAACAAGCATTAATCGACCAGGGAATCTTGTCTGTAGTCGGGCGAACTCATCCGCCTGTGAGCCAACGCCTACAATAATGCACTTCAGGCCAGGATCAATATCCTTCCGTGCGAGCAGCTCACAAACAACCTCCATCAAATAGCTCCCACCATGAAGGGGGTCAAGAGTCCCGATGTACATCACAACCGTTGCATTCTCTGCTCCCCAAGAGATTCTCAACCGACTGACTGCATCCTTGCTCCACCCCTCAGAGATGTGAGTATAGTCAACACCATCGGGAATGACGCAGGTTTTCTCAATGTCGATATCGTTCTGGTCGACAATCCTATTTCTAAGACGAGCAGTCACAAATGATATCATATCTGCCTCGTTGAAAATTCGTTGTTCCCATTTCGAGACCTTCGAATAACTGTGATTCTCGACATGCTCGATGACCGTGCCATTAACATCGGTCGGAAAGATCATGCCATGGTAGTCAAACAGCAGTTTCTGGTTTCCTATTCGCTTCTTCCTCTCCGCAATTGATGCTGCCCAATGTTGATGACAATGCAGGATAGAATAAGAATTGAGCACATCGAGACTAAGCTGGGGCAACGGAGAAATCATTCGGTGCGCAATCGACCTAAGATGAGTGGAGTCCATGAACCGAGACTCCAGCGGAGACCAAGGGCCATATAGTCTGATCAGCAATCTCACAAGCCGAAAGTCCGTCTTCTCGAAATTGCCAACAAGTTTTTCAGAACCGGATGCACAGATTGTGATCACTGAGTGACCCATTTCATTTAAACCCCTTGACAGACCCAAAACTCGCATTGATGTGCCTTCTGTCACTGAGCCGTTTATGGTCGAAATCTGCGCGACATTCATAATTGATGCGACGCATTGATTTCGCTAGTATTTCAATGGTGTTCATGGATTGTCTGTTTCGGGATTTGTGCGTGGATGGTCCATGGTTTTTTAATCACGACCCAGGCGGGACCAACAGACAAGCTCATTGGCCAAGGCAACCCCATTCTCAACAATCTGCAGAGCTAGACGATTCGACGATGGCTCGAAGGCACCTGGCTCAACACTTCCCGAAATGTATGGTGGGAACTCGCCTTCTAAGAAACGGTAGTGGATCGTGTGGCGCGAATTGGCCTGACCGACATCGTCAACCAGACAATCCCAAATAGAACGGGCTACCGGTTGTCGAGCAGTCATTCATCATGACCATCTACCGTGTCTCGGTCCCACGCTCCGAGTACAATTATACTAATTTTTTGGATTCTATGGCTTCGACTTAAGGTATAAGGTTGCGCGTTTCTGTAGAGCAAAGACGATATACTCACTAAGTATTGGCACATATAATGGCTGGCCGTTGCCGTTCCTCTGGTAAAATGCGAGTCCTCGTGATTGCCAAAGGAATTGAATCAACAAAGAAGTCGAAGGCAGATATCGCTCGTAGAATCGAAGCCCTCTGTGATTCGTTCGAAGTAACGGTTGTGACTTCATCATGGGCGGAATGCAGGAATATGTTCAGGAATGCGAGGATAATCGGCATTCCTCAGCTATCTATTCCGAAACGTTCAGCATTTTTCTTACTCTTCTGCTGGTTTGTGCTGCCGTTCATCCGCTCAGATGTCGTGTACCTATCTGAAATATACAATGCTCCCACAATCCTCACAATATGTGGTCGTAGAATCGTCTGCTATGGCAATACCCACCCATTGCAGCACACGATTGGCGCCCGCCAGTGTGTCGGTCCATGGTCGTCCCTCATTTACAGGTTGTACGGCTTGATCATTCGGTCTGGCTTGAAGAGATGCGATCTCATACTCGCAATCTCCCCTCAGCTCACGGATGCATATATTGCATGGGGAATCCGTAAATCGCGAGTCAAGACTCTCGAGGTAGGTGTCTCATTGGATGAATTCTCTCCGCCCGATAATCTGCCGGATGAGAACATCCGTCCGTTCGTTGCGGTTCATCATGGCACGTTGTCTCTCGAACGTGGGCTCGATGTAATTCTGGGCGCTGCGAAGATTCTATCTGATAATCGAAGAGATTTCAAGATACGCCTTGTTGGTTGCGACAATTCGGTTGCGAACGAGATATCAGAAGCTACCTCTCGCTTTGGAATCACGGACTTATTCGAGGTACACCCACCGATGCCGCATTCGGAGATTCCCCAGATGTTATGGTCTTCCCATTGTGGTATATCCCTCCTCGAGCCCAATGTTTATTTTAGCGCTTCGCCGCCGCTGAAAGTTCTCGAATACTTGGCCGCTGGATTGCCTGTGATCGCTAATGATTTGCCTACTCATCACCTATTCTTGAAGAATAATTCCAACTCGATGATTATCGAATACACGGCGGAATCATTGGCCGAAGCCCTCCAGCGAATCATGGATGACCCATCGTTTCGCACGAGGCTGTCTCAGAATGCTCTTATCGCCGCCTCTGGGCACTCAGACTCGAGATCGATATCGCGACTGTTGGAATACATCTCATCCATCTGAATGCCCTATTAAATGTGACAACCCTTGCTCAAAATCGATGCGTATGATACAGTCTGGAACGTTGATTCAACCAGTAGAGCATACACTTTCGAGAGGTTTATGTATCTTTGCTATCTGCTCAGACAAAGTATTAAAAACTGTACCCTCTTGACCGAGGAGAGGATTCCGATTGTCTCTCGGTCATTCCCGATGGTCATCAGAACGCGCCGTCAGAGTTCTCTCCTCGCGCGGATTCCTATTGGCATTAATCGTAATCCTCGTGCTATCCACGCGGCTTCTTCCGCTCTCTATCTCCCCTTTGCCGTACAATAACGATAGCATCACGGAATCGAGAATCGCGAGCGACATACTCGAGGCCGGTCACCTCGAATATCCGGAGACCAGTTTTTACTATGATACACATAGCACCATCACCCCTCTATTCGATGTCATACTGGCATTCGTTGCTGGAGCTGTTGGTTCGACACCATTCGACATCTCTCAATCAGTTATTGCCATGATCTCGCTCCTTACAATCGTAGGGGTGTACGTGATTGCACTTCGCATTAGCCGGAATAGGACCGGGGCTCTCGCGGCGACCATGTTCGCATCCCTCTTTGGAACATTCATCTTCCTGACGGGCTCGGCCTGGAAGGAATCGATGGGCGTCGCACTTCTGGTTCTCTTGATCTATTCGTATATGTCCAGAAGGGACAGGAAATATTTGATGGTCGAGCTGGCTGTTCTGGCCATTCTTCCACTTACCCATCACCTCGTGGCAGTGATCGCATATCTCATGCTGGCGTATCTGACATCGTGGTCAGTAATTGTATCGATACTTCAGAAGAAACTAGGGAAGACGCAGATAATCGATCTCATGATAATCGTGACCCTCTCGATAGTTTCCTACACGTACTATTCCGCGACTTCATTGTCTCGTTTGTCATACCTGGATTCCATTTCGGACGCAATAGTCATAGGTCTGCTCTTTGCGGGCTTGTTCGCAGCCATGCTGGTCGTTCTTACAAGGAAATCTCACGCAAAGATCACATTCGCGTCCATCCCCGCAGTATTCCTCATGGCTTTCGTGGTCTGGGACTATTTCGATCCGATTTTCCCATATGCCCAAGGATTCTCTAGCAATGTCCTGATTCTTGGATTGGTTTCCTCATTTATAGTGGGCATTGCCTGGTTCGGATTCGAGATTATCATAGAATCGAAATCCGAGTTCCGTACGATACCGATTGGTGCCTTGCTGCCTGTGTTGACATTGTTGGCATATGCGGTCATGACCTCGGATTCGCTATCTGGTCACAAGATGATGTATCGGACCTTCGATTTCGCAGATATCACACTAGCCATAGGCATATCGATAACAGTTGCCCATTTCAGGGATAAATTGAAGCTACGGGCAATAATCGTTCTTGTGTTACTGATAGCCTTACTCATCACATTGCCATTCGCCTACTACACGAATACCCTGCTGGGCATGAGGCACGACACGCAGGAGTATGAAGTGGATGCTCTGACTTGGATTGACTACCACGCAAGCAATGACCAATTCATACGTAGTGACGAGAGAATATCCTATGTTGCGCGTGCGATTTATGATATGAATAAGGATCCCTATTTGCCCAGCATAATGTTGGAGGGTAGATTGTCCGCGTCCAACTGTCTGAACATCTTCTTGGAGGAATGGACGACTTCTGGAGTGAACGACTATCCGCGTGGCTATGTTGTAATAGATGCTGAATATGCTGATGCGATCCTATGCGCCTCAAACCTACTTTACGTCGGCGGGCCAGTATCTGATAATATACTCGTATTCCAGTGCTCCGATGTTGCATACGATCATCTGTCGCTCGATTTGTGAGAACCTTTAATAAATCCTTCATGAGTTGCTCGTTAGGTTGCGAAGTCGACGGATATCACGAAGACACAGACAACGATTTCAAGAAGCCATATCATAATCACAAGTCCCGCTTCTGTAAGCTTCATCCTCTTCATGAATACATGGGTGAGCGATTCGATAGCGCCATGGTATTCAAGATGGCCGTTTCCAGCGTTCGAGCAGTAGTTCTCAGCTCTGAACTTCCCACCTAGCTTCAGGAAGAATTCGATAATCATGGGTATGAATATCACGATAGTCTGGATGTAAAGGCTTGAAAGCATTCCTGCAACCGCGATGGTCGCTCCCGTGAACAACATCAGCGTGTCTCCTGGGAACATCTTGGCCGGGTATTTGTTGAACCATAGGAACGCCACTAGGCATCCGAGAAGAGGTATGAGCAGGTAGATTCCATCAAGCCGATCATGGTGGAATGCGAGGACTACTAGGGTTGAGGACATTATGATGCCCAACCCGGTTCCAAGGCCATTGAATCCTTCAAGCATGTTACCCGCGTTGGCGGCGCAAGTAATTGCAAAAGGCGCGGCTATTATCATTAAAGGGCCGAAGTCCACATCTGCCAAAGAACGGAAGGTTGATCGTGGGTTCTAGATGCAGCCCCAAGTGGGAGCGCGAGCAGGAATGGAAAGAACGCCTTCTGTCGCTGCCTGAGCTCAAAGAGGTCATCCACCATGCCTATGAAAGCAGCACCGAGGACGACTGCCAGTGATACATTCAGAAGCGAGACATTGGTGATGCCATCCACGGCAAGCAGGAGGCTCACGCCTGCAAAGAAACCGATGACAACAGCGATGCCGCCCATTTCGGCAACCTGTGGGGTGCCTGGCTTATTGAGGTCTCTGCCGACGATGCCTCTGGCTTTTAACTTGGGCATCATCCAGGGTATGATGAGGAATGTCATCGCAAAAGCGACTGCGAATGCTCCGATGTATGCGAACTCGTCAGCCAACTGAGTACCCACCTGTCATCTACCGGGCATATTTCATACTTTCCAGGTAACGATGTCCAAATAAATACATTCATGTCGCGTGGAATAGGCCATGACAATCATCCCTGACTCTCAAGCTCTGCGGAACCTTCCAAGAGCCTTATCCTCTTCGTTGAATGAGCTGCCAGGCTCGGGTCATGTGTAGCTAGCACTACCGTGGTACCGAACTCCTTCCTTGCCAATTGGAACATTTCGATCACGTTCTCCGCGTTCTCATCGTCCAGGTTGCCCGTAGGCTCGTCCGCGAGGATGATCCGTGGGTTGTTCATCATAGCCCTCGCGATAGCTGTCCTCTGGGCCTCTCCGCCGCTGATCTTGTTCGCCCTCTCACCAGCGATATCGGCTATATCGAACTTCTCGAGCAGCTCCCCCACCCTGCCTGCATCCTTCTTCTTTGAGAATTTCAACGGAAGTTCCAGATTCTCCCTGACTGTGAGATCGAGGAGCAGATTATAATCCTGGAAAACGAAACCAATCTTCTCGAGGCGTAGGGTTGCGAGTGCATCTTCGGTCAGCCCGACGATGCTCGTACCGTCTATCGCGATGTCTCCCGATGAAGGTCTGTCGAGTCCGCCTATGATGTTCAGCAACGTTGTCTTCCCGCATCCGGACTTTCCGTATACAGTCACGAAGTCTCGATCATCCACTATGAAGGAGACACGGTTTAGGACCGGCTGTCTTCCATTGTACGTCTTGACCAGGTCCTTGATCTCTATCACGGGTGGAGCCATGTACGCCTTGGCTACCCTCGCCTGAGGTAATAATTGTTTCTGAAACCGCCGCTCATCGGAGTGATTTACATATGGTGTCGTGCATCATGTCCTCGGTTGTATTCGATGCTTCGGCTTGGTGCGATGGTCAGCTTGAATGATTATTCCAGTATGAGAATACCTGGCGCGGATTTCTCGGAGCTGTTGTTGTTCAACGGGGATCTGAATATTATCGACGGAGCAGATCTCGGATATGCGTTCCGCCGTGCCGCGCATCGAACTCGTACATGTCTCGGAGTTCATGGAGTGCGAAGGGTCAGAGGTCATGGTCGATCTATCGTCCGAATCGGAGACGGTCAGGTCATCTTCCGTGGACATCGTGCGCAGGACGAGGGAAATCGCAAGATCGCTGGGTTGCGCGATGGTCGTCGTGCATCCTGGAGGTATCCGCAGTTCGCGGGTCGACCGTTCTATTCTGCTCAAGAACCTGAAACGGTCATTGGCCGACCTCGGTCCCGAGAACATCTTGCTCGAGAACATGCCATGGTACTATTGGTACAGGAAGGAGCAGCAGATGATCTCCAACATCTGCGTTTCGATAGATGACCTGATGCTCGTTCAGGACCTCGTCGACGGATTCACGCTAGACCTGTGCCATGGATATCTCTCACGTCCGGAAGGCGATGAAGGATACAACGGACGTTTCATCGAGGCTTTTGGATCGGATGTCATGCACATTCACGCTTCCGATGCGAAGGCGCCTGACCGCGAAGGTCTGCAGATCGGAGAGGGTGATGTGGACTTCTCAGTGCTAAGTGGATCAGAGGTCCCAATCCTCGTCGAGGTATGGAATGGTCACGTCAATAACGGAGAAGGGTTCAAAACAGGTATAGCGCGCCTGAGCGGGATGCTCAGATGATCGATATAGGACCGACCGTCATGCTCGCGGTGAGAGTAAGGACGAGGAACACGATGAACACTGATTGAAGATGGTTCGATCGGATCTTTGTCGCAAGTCGCTGTTCCTGAAATTGATATTTCAATCGAGTCCTCTCCTGTATGTCGAAATGCTGAGAGAGTCTCAGTGCATCCCAGTGATGTGATTGTCTTCGCTCCGATATCTAGTTTTTCTCTGCCAAGGTCGTCCACTCCCCAATCGAAAAGGACAAATGGTACCTTCGGCAATCCTCACCTGAGGCCCTGGGATGCAGCTTTCGGAGAAGATAGCCCTTGCGATGTTGATATGGGTGTTCTTCGCCCTCGTGCTCTCGATGGGTGCTGGCCTGGAAGTGTTCCTCACTCTCATATTGATTGGAGTGTTGGTCATCCGCGAGCTGACAGATTCGTTCACTCCTCTTCATCTGAAGGAACGTATCGACTTCTTCATCTACACATTCCTAGTCGTCTTCGCGATCATAGTCGTGAGACGTGTCTGGGAGATACTGTCATAATGCAATAGTGTGATCTCGCTCCCGCTGGATCATGAAATGGATCATACTTCGGTGAGACCAGTGCGCTCACTCGGAACTCTATTCCTTCTTCTTGAGACCGAGTTCCGCCGAACGCAGCGAAGCCACTTCGACCGCATCGATCAACATAGCCTTGAGTCCGTTCCTCTCGAGCGAGTGGAGCGCGCTTATCGCGGTGCCACCAGGTGAGGTCACGAGGTCCTTCAGCTTCGCGGGGTGCTCCTTCGTCTCCTGTATCAGCTTGGAGGATCCTATGAGCGTCTGCACCGCGAGCGTGTTGGCGATGTCCCTGGACAGCCCTACCTTGACGCCTGCGTCGGAAAGGCCTTCGAGTATCTGGAAGACGTACATTGGTCCGGTACCGCTCAGGCCAGTGACGGCGTCCATGAGCACCTCTTCGACCTCGACCACTATGCCGACCGATTCGAATATGTGCTGAGCGGCGGCCATGTCAGTCTCAGTCGCGTACTTGCCCGGACAGATCGCAGTAGCGGCTTCTCTGACCACAGCCGCGATGTTCGGCATCGCTCTGACCACGGGGACCTTGCCGCCGGATTTCTTCTCCATCTCGGAGGTCGTGAGTCCGGCCGCGACAGAGATCAGTAGTTTGCTGTCCTTCAGGGCTGGCTTGATCTCGTCTATCACTTTGAGGAGTATCTGCGGTTTCACGGACAGCACTATTATGTCCGCGAACTGAGCCGCTTCGTTATTGGAGTGAGAGACAACGACCCCTGGCACCAGAGTCTTGATGTGCTCGAACCTAGACTTCAGAGGTTCAGCTACCATGATATGATCCGGTGCTGCCCACGTGGTCTGGAGTATGCCCTTCGCAAGGGCAATACCCATGTTGCCTCCGCCGATGATGGCTATCTTCTTGTTGTTCATGGTGGTCCCTTGTCTGTTATATTGGCCACAATGAGCCGGATATATAATCTAAACGGTACAGAATTGGACGTTCTCCCCGCGGCTTGGTCGCCATCACGACGTGGGCCGAATATACAATTTCGTATATGACGAGAATGTATTATACTTAAATGTATATTGGAGTAGCATACATGCATTGGCGGGACTGTAGTGCCAGAGGTCGCGTCCAGGTGGTATGGAAGATATGGCCAACCCGTTCGTCTACGGCTCGAGCGTCACGGGCGATGATTTCGTCGGCAGGGATGAGGAACTCGCGAACATCGAGCGAGAGCTGAGATCCGGCATCAGTGTCATACTGTACTCGCACAGACGCATGGGCAAAACATCGCTCATGTGCGAGCTAGCGAGAAGGAAGCCGAAGGGACTCGTGTTCGCTTTCATCGATTTGTATGGCATGACATCGGCCGAGAGACTCCTTGAACAGATCGTCAGCAAATCTGCCATGGCCTGTCTTGGTGGCGTGGAGAGGTTCGCAATGTCTGCATGGGACCTCCTCAGGAGTACGAGGCTCCGTCTGGCAGTCACGCCTGAGGGGGAGCTGGCAGTCGATTTCGTGAGGGGCGGTCCCACAGTGGCTGAGACTGCGGACGCCCTCGACATGCCGGAGAGGCTCGCCTCGTCCAAGGGTAAGCGGCTGGTCGTAGTATTCGACGAGTTCCAGGAGGTCTCAGCCCTGGGCGGTGTGTCGCTCCTCAAGACCATGAGGTCTCGGTTCCAGCATCACCGGAACGTCTGATGCGCCTTTTCCGGGAGCAAGGTGCACCTGCTCCGGCAGATCTTCGAGGAGCACGAGGGTGCCTTCTACAAGTCGGGGGTGTCAGTGGACCTGGGACCGATCGGCGTGGAACCCTTCTCCGAGTTCATAGTGCGCAAGTTCCGACTCGAGGGCGGGAAGATATCTAAGGACCTGGCTCGCGCGCTCGTCCAGAGGACGGGCGGCACCCGTACTACACGCAGCAGCTGGCCCACGAGTTGTGGAGCATCTCGAACGCTCCCTCGGGGGAATGTTCAGAACTCGACGAGGCGATGGAACGCGCCATGGAGCACCAGTCTCTCGCCTATCTCTATGTCTGGGAGTCCATGAAGAGCCCGGTCCAGAAGCGCCTGCTCTTGGCTCTCGCTTCGGAACCGGAACCCACCATGGGTGTGGACTTCATTCTGAGGCACGGACTCCTATCCCGCTCCCATGTCCAGCGGGCCGAAGGTCATCTGGTCGAGCGTGGGCTGATCGAGCGCGG
The DNA here is from genome assembly GCA_963719945.1 of uncultured Thermoplasmata archaeon. Classification (GTDB taxonomy): domain Archaea; phylum Thermoplasmatota; class Thermoplasmata; order UBA10834; family UBA10834; genus UBA9653. The sequence continues at coordinate 398,188 of CAVRDX010000004.1, forward strand.
GCATGTGGTCGACCCCATGTTCGCAGCTTGGCTGAGGAGGATGTCCGGTCTTACGATTCCCTCTACGCGCAAGAACGGGTGAAGTCGAGAATAGCGACGGGTGCATTTGGTGATAGTGAGATGCCAGAGGTCTCGTCCCTCGTGTTCTACTTCATCGAGGCCCTCGCCCGATCATTCCCTCGGAGACACAATGAGCCATAGGTGCGTTCCTCTGTAGGAGTCCTGCGTGAGCGGCTGCCCCTCTATGAACAGCAGGAACTGCAGCTTCCATGTGCCCTCCTCGGTGACATTGAAGTCGAAGGTCTGGTTGTAACACTCCAGATGATCGATCGAGAAGTTCTGCGCGATGGCACTGTACGGTGTCATGGCGTTGGTCTGGCCCCAATCGATCGAGTAGTCGTCCACCGTGAAGTTGTAATCGGTCGCATTCGTCAGCACGATCACGATCGTGTAGTTCATCGGCTCGTGCTCGAAGGATTTCACGCTGAGCAGCACTGTCGCATCCTCGCCGACCGTGAGGTTCCTGGGGTAGTCGGTAGCCATGCCGTCGGGGCCCAGTAATGCCAGCTGTGTGAATGTCTCTCCTTCCCTCGGCGTGGTGATGGCCCATGCGAGCACCACTACCGATGCGATGAGCATGACCGCGATGCCTATGGTGAGCATCTTGTCGACCATCGGCATGCCCTTCCAGTCCATCTTGAAGTCGATGACGATCGCGAACCGCTCGTCCTCTGGTATGCCGACCCTTCGGTACCATCCGATCAACGATGCGCCTATTATGAATGCGGAGACGCTCGCGAGTATCGGGTCCAGCCGTATCCCGAATGGCGTGAAATTGAGTGCGAGGCCGATGAGCGGGACGATTGCTATGCTCAATCCGAAGCTCAGGGCGACCCTCTCTATGCCGTCTATCTGGTCGTTCTCCGGAAACAGTGCAGCAGTAGCCGCATATCCTCGGCATGGAACAGAACAAAGACAAGTCCGAGTATCTGGCGCGCAAGGCTGTCGGGAACGAATAGGACTAAGGCGATGAGCACCAGTGCGAGCACGATGCACATCAGCAGGTCATAGGGCCTTTCCCTGACCTCGATGTGGATTCCTGAACGGCTTCTCTTCTCCCGTCACTCCGTCCTCGACCTTCTCTTCCACGCAGACCGGGTTGTGAAACGGCTTGAGATATATGAATA